>NZ_JBIBUF010000006.1:0-2036 GCF_043079125.1 Streptomyces sp. NPDC015242
GCGCTCATGGGCATCCAGGCGATCAAGGGCGTCGAGATCGGCGACGGCTTCGAACTGGCCCGCGTCCCCGGCTCCAAGGCGCACGACGAGATCGTCGCCACCGAGGAAGGCGTCAGACGGGCCTCGGGCCGCTCGGGCGGCACCGAGGGCGGTCTGACCACCGGTGAGCTGCTGCGCGTGCGGGCGGCGATGAAGCCGATCGCGACCGTGCCGCGGGCGTTGCGGACGGTCGACGTCTCCACCGGTGAGGCCGCCCAGGCCCACCACCAGCGTTCCGACGTGTGCGCGGTCCCGGCGGCGGGGATCGTCGCCGAGGCCATGGTCGCCCTCGTCCTCGCCGACGCGGTGGCGGAGAAGTTCGGTGGTGACTCGGTGGCCGAGACGCGCCGCAACGTCACCTCGTACCTCGATCACCTCGCCGTCCGATGAGCGGGCCGCTGGTCGTGCTGGTCGGCCCGATGGGCGTGGGCAAGTCCACCGTCGGGCAGCTGCTGGCCGGGCGGCTCGGGGTGGCCTACCGGGACACCGACGACGACATCGTCGCCGAACAGGGCCGGACCATCGCCGAGATCTTCGTCGACGAGGGCGAGCACGCCTTCCGGGCGATCGAGGCACGGGCGGTGGCCCGTGCCCTCGCCGCGCACGACGGCGTGCTCGCCCTCGGCGGCGGCGCGGTCCTCGATCCGCGGACCCGGGCGCTGCTGGCCGGTCGGCCGGTGGTGTTCCTCGACGTGGACGCCGGCGAGGCGGTCCGGCGGATCGGCCGGGACCCGGGGCGGCCGCTGCTGGCCGGTGATCCGCAGGGGCGGTGGCGTGCGCTGGCCGCGGCACGCCGTCCGCTGTACACGGAGGTCGCCCGGGCGGTGGTCGACACCAGCGGGTGCACCCCGGACCGTGTCGTGGAGGCGGTGCTCGCGGCGCTGGCCCCGCGGGAGGCGCGAGCCTGAGGCCCCCATGTGAGAACTCCCCGCCCGAAGGCGGGGAGTTCTCACATGGGGGGTCCGCCCGTCACTGTCGGGCAGCGAGGAAGTCGTGCAGCAGCCGTTCCTCCTCGGAGGTGAGCGGGAGCCCGAAGGTGGTGCGCACGGTCGTGACGGCCTCGTGCGGGTCGAGGACGCGCAGTCGCTGCTCGCCGCTGCGGTACTCGGTCATGAACTGGGTGTTCTTCAGCCGGTAGCGTTCCTCGTCATTGGCCCGCTGGACCACGAGCTGCCCGACGAAGGGCGAGGCGGGGCGGGTGGAACTGACGTAGTGGGCGGCCTCGAAGTCGACGGCGTACTGGGGTTCGGTGCGGAAGGCGTAGATGTCGAACCAGCCTTCGGGCCGCCGGTACTGCAGGATCCAGTGGCCGTCCTCGGTCGCCAGCCGCCACGACCAGCCGGCGACGGTGGTCTCCGCTCCGGGCCGCAGGACGATGGGTTCGATGAGCGCGGCGTAGCCGTAGCCGGGGTCGGCCAGCCACACCGTGTCGTCCGCCCGCACCAGCAGGGCCGTGTGGGAGCGGAACCGGCGCTTGGTGCTGCCCTCGCGGATGCGGACCAGGAGCCGGGTGACGGGGAAGCCGAAGCGGTCCAGTGCGGCGGCGAACAGCAGGTTCGTCTCGTAGCAGTAGCCGCCGCGGCCCGCCTGGACGATCTTGCGCTGGACGGCGTCGATGTCGAGGGAGACCGCGCGTCCCAGGGCGATGTCGACGTTCTCGAAGCAGACGGAGTCCCGGTGGGCGCGGTGGAGGGCGCGCAGCGCCGCGAGCGAGGCGTCGCGCGGCCCCCGGTAGCCGACGCGGGCGAGGTAGGCGTCGAGGTCGAGACGCTCGCTGCCCCACTCCGGGGAGTCGTCGACCAGGAGGGGCAGGCCAGAGGTGTCCATGAGCGTGGTGTCCATGAGAGTCCTTCCGCCGGTGCGAGAGGGGGGTCGGTGCGCACGGCGGTGGGGGGGGCGGCCCCGCCCGGGGCCCCCCCCCCCCCCCCCCCCCGGGGGGGGGGGACCCCACCACCCCGCCGGCGGGATACCGCACCCCCCCGGCGTCCACGCACACG
>NZ_JBIBUF010000006.1:2046-570014 GCF_043079125.1 Streptomyces sp. NPDC015242
TGGGGTGTGTCCTTGTGCGCCGGGGGGGGGGGGCGGGGGGGGGGGGGGGGGGCGGGGGGGGGGGGCGGGGGCCGGGTGGGGCGCCGCGCCCCGCACGCCGCGCCGGTGGGCGTGTCACCACTCCACGCGGACGTCGTACTCCTTCACCCACGCGTCGAACTCGACCAGGCGCTCCATCACGGCCCGCATGCCCCACAGGCCGCCGAGGCCCGCGTAGGACTCGACGGGCTTGTCCAGCAGCTTGCGGATGCCCTCGGCCGGGACGAGGTCGAGGACGGGGGAACCGTCGAGCAGGGCCTCGACCTTGGCGCGCAGGGCCCGCACGTACTCCACGTCCTGGGTGGACGGGTAGGGGCTCTTCTTGCGCTCCAGCACCGACTCGGGCAGGACGTGGCTGGCGGCGGCCCGCAGCAGGCTCTTCTCCCGGCCGTCGAAGGTCTTCATGGCCCACGGCACGTTGAAGACGTACTCCACCAGCCGGTGGTCCGTGAACGGCACCCGGACCTCCAGGCTCGTGGCCATGCTGATGCGGTCCTTGCGGTCCAGCAGGAAGTTCTCCCAGCGGCTGATGTTCAGGTACGACAGCTCCCGCATACGTGCCTCGCCGGCGGACTCGCCCTCCAGGCGCGGCACTTCGGCGAGGGCCTCGGCGTACCGCTTGGCCACGTACTCGTCCAGGCCGAGCCGGTCCCAGAGGCCGATCTCCTTCATGGTGTCCAGGCCGCCGAGCCGGCGCCAGGCGTCGTACCAGGGGAAGGTGTCGCCCTCCACGGCCTCCTTGTCGAAGAACCAGTTGTAGCCGCCGAAGAGTTCGTCCGCCGTCTCGCCGGACAGGGCGACGGTCACCTGTTCCTTGAGGGCCTTGCACAGGTGGTAGAGGGAGTGCTCCATGTCGCCGGTGGAGATGGGCAGGTCCTGCGCGCGCAGCACCCGCGCGCGCACGTCCTCGTCCAGGACGTGGTGGTTCTCCAGCTCGACGATGACGTGCTCGGCGCCGGATTGCCGGGCGACGTCGACCGCGTACGGGGTGTCCGGGTCCATCCAGATGCCGTTGCCGCGGAAGTTCTCCTCGTTGTTCTTGAAGTCGACGGAGAAGGCCTTGATGCGTTCCTGCTTGCCCTGGTCGCGGAAGACCTTAGCGGCGAGCGCGGTGATGGCGCTGGAGTCGAGGCCGCCGGAGAGCAGGGTGCCGACCTTCACGTCGGCGATGAGCTGGCGTTCGACGATGTCCTCGAGGAGTTCGCGGATCCGCGTGACGGTGGTGTCGAGGTCGTCGGTGTGCGGGCGGGCCTCCAGCTGCCAGTAGGTGCGGGTGGTGTGGCCGCCGCGGTGGAAGCGCACGACGGTGCCGGGCACCACCTCGTGCATGCCCTTGAAGACAGCGTGGCCGGGGGTGTTGATGATGGCGAAGATCTCCGCCAGGCCCTCGCGGTCGACGACCGCCTCGGCGTCGGGGTGCGCCAGGATGGCCTTGGCCTCGGAGCCGAACAGGACGCCGTCGGGGGTCGGGTAGTAGAAGAGGGGCTTGACGCCCATGCGGTCGCGGACCAGGAGCAGTTCCTCGGTGCGCGGGTCCCACAGGGCGAGGGCGTACATGCCGTTGAGGCGTTCGGCGAAGTGCTCGCCCCACTCCAGGTAGGCGTGCAGCACGACCTCGGTGTCGCTGGAGGTGCGGAAGGCGTGGCCGAGGCCGGCGAGTTCCTCCTTCAGCTCGCGGTAGTTGTAGACCTCGCCGGTGTAGACGAGGACGGGGAGGCCGTCGCCCTCGCCGGTGACGTGCATGGGCTGGCGTCCGCCCTCCAGGTCGATGATGGAGAGCCGGCGGTGCCCGAGGATCGCGTGGGGCGAGATCCACACGCCGCGGTCGTCGGGTCCCCGGCACGCCAGCGTCTCGGTCATGGCCGACGCCGTCCCGCCGTGTGCCGACAGGTCGTGGTCGTAGGCGACCCAGCCTGCGAGTCCGCACATCGAAGTCCCAGTCCTTTCGTTGCTGTGGTGGTGGATGGCCGGGGAGGTAGGGGTGTTCAGGGCCGCGGCACCCAGCCGGCGCGGTCCCAGTACGCCAGGTGCGGCTGGGCGGACACCGTGCCGATCCGTGCCACCCGCTCGCCGCCGAGGACCATCACGGAGGGGCGGTCCGGGGTGAACACCGGCCATTCGGGGGTGTGTTCACTGCTCGGAGTCCCACCGCGGGCGAAGGACGCCACCAGGTCGATCAGCGCGTCGGAGATCCGCCGCTCCAGCGGCCCGTCCCCGTAGGCGGGCGCGTTGACCGGCAGCGTGAACGTGCCGAAGAGGAACTTCGCGACGGCCTCGTGCGGGGTGGTGCCCGCGTACGGCGGCCTGAGCGGGTGGGCGAACTCCATCAGGTACTGCGGCGAGGCGTCCGCGCCGCCCCGGCGGGCGTGCCGTTCGGCCAGCCGGACGATCTGGTAGCGGAACAGTCCGTCGCCCCAGACCTGCGTCCACACCGACACCGGGTCGACGGGCAGGCCCTCCGCCCCGGACGCCCGCCGGTAGTGGGCGATGCAGTCGTCCACCTGCTCGTCGGTGACCTTGGCCGCGCCCTTCTCGAGCACCTCCCGGACCGCCGCGCGCAGTCCGGCGTCGTCGGCCGGGTGGGGGCCCTGGTAGGGGTAGCCGGGGCCGGTGGTGAAGAAGGAGCCCTCGGTGCGGCAGTAGATCGGCATCATGGGGACGCGGGGTGTGGGCAGGGCGTGGTCGTAGCCGCGCATCCACCGCCCGTCGACGACCGGCCCCCGGTACTCCCGGCCGCCCTGGACGAAACGCTCGGTGGGGCTGCCCGCGTACACCTCGTCCCAGGCGTCCCGCAGTTCGGCGGCCGGTACGGCGCGCAGGCCGGGCACGGTCGTGCCGAAGCGGCGGGCGAGGTGCTCGTAGACCCGGCGGGACTCCTCGGGGGTGGTGGAACTGGCGGGCTCCCACACGTGCTTGACGCTGATGGGGACGATCCTGCGGATGGTGTCGCGCAGTTCGGGCAGCAGGGCCAGCTGCCAGGTGCTGGAGCCGCCAGCCGAGGTGCCGGCGACGGTGATGTTGCCCGGGTCGCCGCCGAACGCGGCGGCGTTGTCGCGGACCCAGCGCACGAGCGCGGCCTGGTCCTGCAGGCCCCAGTTGGCGCAGGAGCCGGTGCGCGGGTCGGCGAGCTCCTCGTGCAGCCCCCAGCCGAACGCGCCCAGACGGTAGTTGAAGGTGACGACGACCATCCGGCCGTGGACGGCGGTGCGGGCACCGTCGTAGTCGGGCTCGCTGCCCGCGCCGAGCAGCCAGCCGCCGCCGTGGATGTAGACGAGGACCGGCAGGCTGCCGTCCACGTCCGGGGTCCACACGTTGGCGTACAGGCTGTCCTCACTGCTGTCGGGCAGGTAGTCGCCCTGCAGGGAGGGGGCGGCGAAGGCGGTGGCGTCCCGCACGCCCTGCCACGGCTCGGGCGGCCGGGGTGAGGCGAACCGCAGCGGGCCGACGGGCGGAGCCGCGTAGGGCACGCCGCGGAAGACGGTGAGTCCGTCGGTCCGCTCCCCCGCCACTCGTCCCGCCGTCGTGCCGACGACCACTGTGCGACTGGGCATCTGGTGAACCTCACTTCCCGCCTCGGCGTTGTCGGAGGGCGGCGCGGCGCGCACCATGGAGCACAGTGATCGTCGCTCCGGTGCCGGGCCGGCCGCCAACCGCCGGTCACTACTCCGTCAAGTCAGGCCGCGTCCGCGCGAGGGCGGGGCGGCGCTCCGCCGGGGCCCGGCGCGGACAGCAACCGGTCGGGCGGGGCGGTCAGTTCCCGGCCGGTCAGGGCGCGCAGCGTGCGGTAGGCGGAGGTGTCGCCGGCGAGCACGCCGCCGCGCAGGATCCGCCCCTCCGGGTCGAGGACGAGCTTCGCGTACGTGCCGGCCGTGTCGTCGCGCAGGACGTACTCCAGGGCGCCCTCGGTCGCGGCGTGCGCGTCGCCGAAGCTGGCCACGTCGACGCCGAGGAGTTTGAGCTTGGTGGCGGTGTCGGGGTCGGCGAAGGGGGTCGTGGGGCGGCCCAGCAGCTGGTCGGCGACGAGTTCGGCCATCCGGTAGCCGGGGGCGACCAGACCGTAGGTGCGTCCCCTGACGGCCGCGCACTCGCCGACGGCCCACACGGCCGGGTCCGCGGTGCGGCACAGCTCGTCGACGAGGAAACCGCCGCGTTCCCCCGTCGCGAGCCCGGCGGGTCCGGCCAGTTCGTCACGGGGGCGCACGCCCGCCGAGAACACGACCAGCCGGGCGTCGAGCGCGCTGCCGTCGGTCAGGGTGACCCCGCCGACCCGGCCGTCGGCGGCGGCGCGGACCTCGCGGACGCCGGTGCCGCAGTGCACCCGCAGGCCCAGTCCGGTGACGAGCCGGGTGAGCACGCGTGCTCCCCCGTCGTCGAGCTGCACCGGCATCAGCCGGGGCGCGAGCTCCACGACGTGGGGGCGCACCCCGAGCAGCCGCAGCGCGTTGGCGGCCTCCAGGCCGAGCAGGCCGCCGCCCACCACGACACCGGGCCCTGTCTCGCGCGCCGCCTCGCGGAGCGCGTCGAGGTCGTCGAAGGTGCGGTAGACGAAGCAGCCGGGCAGGTCGTGGCCCGGGACGGGCGGCACGAACGGCCGTGACCCGGTGGCCAGCACCAGGGCGTCGTAGCGGGTGACGGTGCCGTCGGCCGTGGTGACCGCGCGGGCCCGGCGGTCGACGCCGGTCACCGGGGCGGCCGTGCGCAGTTCCACCAGGGGGTCGGTGAGGAAGGCGTGGCCGGCGAGGGTGAGGTCAGCGGCGGTCTTCCCCTCCAGGTAGGACGACAGGGCGACCCGGTTGTAGGCGGGGCGGGGTTCCTCGGCCAGGACGACGATCCGCCAGGTGCCGTGCCGGTCGTGGGCGCGCAGGTGCTCGATCAGGCGGTGGCCGGTCATGCCGTGTCCGACGACCACCAGGGTGCGCGGGGTGCGGGTCATGGGTCGCTGTTCCCTCCGGTCGCGGACGCGAGGACCAGGCGTACGTCGTCCGCGCAGCCGCCGCAGCCGGTGGTGGCCCGGGTCGCGGCGGCGATCCCCGTCAGGTCGCGGGCGCCGTCGTGCCAGGCGCGGAGCAGGTCGGCCTTGGTGACGTGGTTGCAGTGGCAGAGCACCGCCGCGTCCGGCAGTTCGACGCGGGCGGTGCCCTCCCCGGCCGCGCGGCCCAGCAGGAGCCCGAACCGGTCGGACGGCACCGGCAGGCCGCGGGCGTACAGCTGGGCGAGCGCGGCGGTGGCGCGCGGCAGGCCGATGAGGACCGCGCCCGCGACGCGCTCCCCGGACAGGGCGAGGGCGGCGTAGCGGCCCCGGGCGGGGTCGGACAGGGTGATGTGCCGGTCGGTGTGCGGCGGTCGGGGCGCGCCGAGGCAGGCCAGGCCGAGGCCGGGCGCCTTCAGCCGCAGCACGGGCCGGGCGGGGCGGTGGTGCGTGTCGTGGCCGGTGAGGATCCGGGCGAGGGTCTCGGCCTGTTCCCAGGCGGTCGTGACGAGTCCGGGGACCTCGCCGCCGAACTCGGCGCAGTCCCCGATGGCGTGGATGTGCGGGTCGCTGGTGCGCAGGTGCCGGTCGACGACCACCCCGGTGCGGACGGCCAGTCCGGCCCGCCGGGCGAGCGCGGTCTCGGGTGCGGCGCCGGTGCACAGCGCGAGCGCGTCGGCCCGCAGGACCTCGCCGTCGTCGAGGACCAGCTTGCCGGGCCGGTACTCCACGGCGGTGCGGCCCAGGAGCAGGCGGGCGCCGGCGGAGCGGAGGTGAGAGGCGAGCAGGGCGCCCGCCGTGCCGTCGAGCCGGTCGTCCATGGGGTGCGGCCCGCGGTGCACGAGCGTGACGTCGCGGCCGGCGCGCCGCAGCGCGAGGGTGGTCTCCGTGCCGAGGACACCGCCGCCGAGCACCACCACGGGCCCGTCCGCGAGCCGTTCGGCGTCGTCGGGGGTGCGCAGGGTGGTGGCGCCCTCGGTGCACCGGCCGTCCGCGGTGAGCAGGCCGGGCAGGCGCGGGACGCGGGGGCGGGCGCCGGTGGCCAGCACCAGCCGGTCGTAGCGGAACGTGGAGCCGGTGTCGGTGTGGACCAGGCGGCGGGCGCGGTCGACGGCGGTGGCGGTGACGCCGGTCCAGACGCGCACGCCGTCGGGCGGGTCGGGCAGGGTCAGGTCCCGGGCGGTGAGGGTGCCGTCGAGGACGGAGGTGAGCAGGACCCGGTGGTAGGCGGGCCGTGGCTCGGCGCCGAGGACGGTGACCGGGCCCGGGTGGCCGAGCCGGGACAGCCGTTCGGCGAACCGGTGGGCCGCGGGGCCGTGGCCGACGACGAGGACGTGGTGCGTGTCGGGCATGGCGGGCCTCACGTCGTGTCGGGGCCGGGTTCGATCCGCACGGCGCAGACCTTGAACTCGGGCATCCCGCTGCGGGGGTCGAGGGCGGTGCTGGTGATCAGGTTGGCCCGGCCGGGCCCGGGGTGGTGGAAGGGCAGGAACACCGTGTCGGTGCGCATGCTGCCGACCAGCCGCACCCGGGCGATCGTGGTGCCGCGGGCCGAGGTGACGCGGGCCGTGCCGCCCTCGCGCAGCCCGGCGCGCTCGGCGGTGTCGGGGTGGACCTCGACGAACGGCTCGGGGGCGGCGTCGTTGAGTGCGGGCACGCGGCGGGTCTGCGCGCCGGACTGGTAGTGGGCCAGCACGCGGCCGGTGGTGGCGTACAGGGGGTGGTCGTCGTCGGGTGTCTCGGCCGGGTCGCGGTGGTCGACCTCGGCGAACCGGGCGCGCCCGTCGGGGGTCGCGAAGCCGTCGAGGAAGAGGCGGGGCGTCCCGGGATGCGGTGGTCCGCCGGGGCGTTCGGGGCAGGGCCAGTGCAGGGCCTCCCCCGCGTCCAGGCGCGCGTAGCTGATGCCGGAGTAGTCGGCCTTGCCGCCCCGCGAGGCGCGGCGCAGTTCCTCGAAGACCTGGTGCGGCGCGGTCGGGTAGCGGTGGGCCGGTTCGCCGAGCCGGACCGCGAGGCCGTGCAGGACCTCCAGGTCGGTGCGCACGCCCGGCGGCGGATCCAGCAGCCGGCGGCGGCGCAGCACCCGGCCCTCCAGGTTGGTCAGGGTGCCCTCCTCCTCGGCCCACTGGGCGACGGGGAGGACCACGTCGGCCGTGCGCGCGGTCTCCGAGGGCACGAAGTCGGCCACCACCAGCAGGTCGAGGGCGGCCAGCCGGTCGGCGACGTGGGCCGAACGGGGCGCGGAGACGAGGGGATTGGAGCCGAAGAGCAGCAGGGCGCGGGGGCCGCCCTCGGTGCCGAGCGCGTCGAGCAGCTCGTAGGCGCTGCGGCCGGGGCCGGGCAGGGCGTCCGGGGTGGTGCCCCAGACCCGGGCGACGTGGGCGCGGGCCTCCGGGTCGGTGATCATGCGGTAGCCGGGGAGCTGGTCGGCCTTCTGCCCGTGTTCGCGGCCGCCCTGGCCGTTGCCCTGGCCGGTCAGGCAGCCGTAGCCGCTTCCGGCGACGCCGGGCAGGCCCAGGGCGAGGGCGAGGTTGATGAAGGCCGCGGCGGTGTCGGCGCCCTTGCTGTGCTGTTCGGCGCCCCGGCCGGTCAGCACGTAGGCCCGGCGCGCCTCGCCCAGCAGCTCGACGGCGGCGCGCTGTTCGGCGACGGGGACGCCGGTGACCTGTTCGACGCGCTCGGGCCACCAGGTGACCGCGCGCCGCCAGGCCGCGTCGAAGCCGGTGGTGCGCTCCTGGACGTACTCCTTGTCGCACCAGCCCTCGCTCACGGCGATGTGCAGCAGTCCCAGCGCCAGCGCGAGGTCGGTGCCGGGCACGGATTGCAGGTGCAGGGCGGCCCGTTCGGCGGTCTTGGTGCGGCGCGGGTCGATGACGATCAGGTCCGCGTCGCGCAGGTGCCGCATCAGCGGGGGCATGGTCTCGGCGGGGTTGGCGCCGGCGAGCAGGATCGTGTCCGCCGCGTCGAGGTCGGCGACGGGGAACGGCAGCCCGCGGTCCAGGCCGAAGGCGGCGTTGCCGGCCGCGGCGGCCGAGGACATGCAGAACCGGCCGTTGTAGTCGATCTGGCTGGTGCCGAGGGCGAGCCGGGCGAACTTGCCCAGCAGGTAGGCCTTTTCGTTGGTCAGGCCGCCCCCGCCGAACACCGCGAGGGCGTCCGGGCCGTGCTCGTCGCGGATCCGCCGCAGCCGCGCGGCGACCGTGTCCAGCGCGGTGTCCCAGCCGGCCGGGGCGAGGCGGCCGTCCGCGCCCCGCACCAGCGGCCGGCGCAGCCGGTCCGGGACGTCGAGCAGCGTGGGCGCGGTCCAGCCCTTCTGGCACAGGCTGCCGTCGTTGACGGGGAAGTCGGAGGGCTCCACCACGGTGGTGCCCCGGGCGTCGTGGCCGAGGCGGGTGCCGCACTGCAGGGCGCAGTACGGGCAGTGCGTGGCCACGCCGGCGGGCGGCGCGCTGTCAGGCACGGCTGACCTCCGACGGTTCGGCGGTCCCGCGCCCGGCCCGCCGCGCCTCCCGCCCGCCGTCCGGCGCGGTGCCGTGCGGGGAGCGCAGGTAGACCTGGCGGGTGACGGTCAGGCACACCGCGTAGAAGGCGAGGAAGAACCAGAAAGCGGGCTCACCCGTGCCCTGGCTGCCGTAGGACGCCCGGAAGGCCAGGTTGACGACGACGCCGCCGAGCGCGCCGACGGCTCCGGCGATGCCGATGACCGCGCCGGTCAGGCGCCGGGCGCGGGCGAAGGCCTCGGTCGCGTCGTGGCCGGCGGTGACGGCGGCCTCCGCCTGCCCGGCGAAGACCACCGGGATCAGCTTGTACGTGGACCCGTTGCCCAGGCCGCTGAGGACGAAGAGCACGGTGAACACGGCGACGAACAGGGCGAGGGAGTCGTGGGCCGAGGCCACCAGCAGCAGGAGGGTGCCGGCGCCCATGGCGAGGAAGTTCCAGCAGGTGACCCGCGCTCCGCCGAAGCGGTCGGCGAGCAGGCCGCCCAGCGGCCGGGACAGGGAGCCGAGCAGCGGCCCGAGGAAGGTGTAGCCGACGGCCTCCAGCGGTGTGGAGCCGAACTGGTTCTGCAGGACGAGCCCGAAGGCGAAGCCGTAGCCGATGAACGAGCCGAACGTGCCGAGGTACAGCAGTGAGATCCACCAGGTGTGCCGGTCGCCGACCGCCTCGCGCAGCACGCCGGACGTGGCCGGGCCGGTGTCGACGTTGTCCATGCCGAGCGCCGCGAGCAGCGCGGCCAGCGCGATCAGCGGCAGGTAGGCGGCGATCACGTAGGCGGGGTGGGTGTCGCCCGCGGTGGCGATGACCAGCAGCCCGACGAGCTGGATGACGGCGACGCCCAGGTTGCCGCCGCCGGCGTTGAGGCCGAGCGCCCAGCCCTGGTGCCGCCGCGGGAAGAAGTGGGCGATGTTGGTGGTCGAGGAGGCGAAGTTGCCGCCGCCGACGCCCGCGGTGGCGGCGATGAGCAGGAACACCCACAGGGGGGTGCCCGGCCGCTGGACGAAGTACAGCGCCAGCAGGGCCGGTACGAGCAGCAGGGCCGAGCTGAAGACGGTCCAGTCGCGCCCGCCGAACCGGGTCACGGCGTGGCTGTAGGGCAGGCGCAGCAGCGCGCCCACCAGGGTGGGGGTGACCACCAGCAGGAACTTCTCGCTCGGGGCGAAGCCCAGGCCGATGGCCGGGGACATGAACAGCACCAGGACCGACCACATGCTCCAGATCGAGAACCCGATGTGCTCGGAGAGGACGGACAGGACGAGGTTGCGTCGTGCGACGTGCTTGCCGGTGCGCTCCCAGAACTCCTCGTCCTCCGGATCCCAGTGCTCGATCCGGCGTCGGGAGGCGCGCAGTGCCGTCATCGGGGGCAACTCCTCGGCTGGGGACGGCGGCCCGGCGCATGACGCCGGGCCGCCGTGCGGGGGTGACGGGGGCGCGGGCCCACGGGGGGGATGAGCCCGCGCCCTGAAGGGCGGCGGCGCGGAGGCCGGGGCGTTACGCTCCCGCCCGCTCCGCCTTCAGCAGCCGGGCCAGCTCCAGCCGCTTGATCTTGGTGGTGGCGGTCTGCGGCAGGTCGTCGAGCTTCCACTGCACGGGCTCCGCCATCGCGGGCAGGCCGGCCACCGCGCGCTTCCAGGCCGCGAGGTCGAGCGGCTTGTCGTCGCGGGTGCACACCACGGGCAGGGGCTTGCCGTCCTCGTCGGGGACGATGATGACCTCGACGAGCTCCGGTATGCGGGCGAAGAGGGTGTCCTCGATCTCCAGGGTGCTGTCGATGCCCTCGATCTCGTCGACCTCACGGTCCAGCAGGTGCAGGCAGCCCCACTTGGTGCGGTAGCCCAGGTCGCCCATGCGCCACCACTCGCCGTCGGCCTGCTTCTCCCAGCGCGCGTGCTCGCCGAGATAGGTGACGATCCGCCCGTCGGAACGCACCTCGATGTAGCCGGGGTTGGACTTGGTGGGCCGCCTGCCGTCCCGGCTGACCACGCGGACGCCCGTCATGCCGGGGAACGGGGAGCCCACGCAGCGGCCGTCGGCGTCCGCGCCGCGCTTCTTCGAGTAGGTGCGCCCGGCGATCGGGCCGACCTCGCTCTGCCCGTACATCTGCACGAACTGCGGCGACTCGCGCCGTGACGCCTTGAGCATCAGGTGCACGGTGCGCGGGTGGATGGCGTCGAAGGTGCTGCTGAAGTACTTGACGTTGGCCAGCGGCCGGCGCGGATCGTCGACCAGCACCTCCCAGCGCAGGAACGTGTTCGGGTGCGCCTCGATCAGGCCCGGCGGGGCCTGCCGGAACACCTCGGCCACGACCTCCGGGTCGTCGTCCCGGAGGATGATCATGGGGTGTCCCTGGAGGATCGTGATGGGCATGGCCGTGAACATCCGCGAGTGCACGAACGACACGTGGATGGCCACCGGCTCGCTGCGGCCCACCAGCGAGGCCACCGTGCCCTGGGGGCGGTAACGCGCCTGGAAGGTGCGCCCGGTGTGCACCGCGAGCTTCGGCGTCCCGGTCGTGCCGGAGGTGTGGGTGACCAGCGTCGGGTGGTCCGGGGGCATGGTCACCGGCTCGACCCGGGCGGAGCCGGCCAGGGAGGCGAGTTCGACGGCCCCCTCGTGGCTGCCGGAGGCCAGGAGCACCTGCCGGGCCAGGCCGAAGATCTCGGCGGGCAGGTGGTGGTCCAGCTTGTCCTGGTCGGTCACCAGGTGCGGCCGGTCCACGCGGCGCACCAGCTCGCCCACGGTGGCACCGTCGAGCTTCGGGGACAGCAGGACCGGGACGGCGCCGATCCGCGCCGCCGAGCAGGCGAGCAGCGTGATGTCGAAGCCGTTGGTCTTGTGGACGACGACGCGCTCCCCGGGCCGGACGCCCGCCGCCCACAGCCGGGAGGCCAGGTCGTCGACGAGGTCGGCGACCTCCGTCAGCGTCATGCGGCGCCCGCGCTCCGGAGCCACGTCGAGATCATGGTCGAGTATCACGGAATTCGCCGGGTACCGGGCCGCTGCCCGGTCGAACAGCGTGCCCAGCCGAATTCCCTTGTTTCCGATGCGCTGGAGAAACATCTGCCCACCCTCTCATCCGCCGTGACTGTTCCTCAGCCGTGCGGCGGGCCGTGTGAATTCAGGCTCCCGTACGGATCACCGGGGAATTGTCACCGCTTTTCGATGACGTCCTTGATGCGCTTCAGCGTGGCGTCGAGGTCCTGCTCGAGCTTGGCCGTCCAGTCGGCGATGAACCGCTTGCGGTCGTCCTCGTCCAGGTCGGCGACGATCTTGTGGATGCCGGCGGTCGCCCGGCCCATGCGGAAGTGGTGGGTGAGCACGCTGCCGTCGTCCGCGGGCGCCATGTCGAAGCCCCAGATGCTCTCCTGGTCCTCGCGGGCGTGGCTGAGCATCATCCACCGGAAGGTGCGGCCGGGCTCGGCGGCGGTGATGCGGCACTCGGTGTGCCAGACGCCGCGCACCAGCGGGGCCCAGGCGACGACGTCCTCGCTGCGCAGGTTCTCGCCCCGGAAGACGGCGCCGACGGTGGAGGGTTCGCCGGAGATCCAGGTGCCGCCCCGGCATTCGGGGCTCCATTCGGCACTGCGCGGCAGATCACTGACGACGGAGTAGACCTCGAGCGGGGTCGCGGAAATGTGAATGTCGGCCCTGAGGTCGAACAGCGGCGAGGTGTCGATGATTGACTGAGTCATGTACAGAATTCTGTCGAGGGCGTCCGGCGCCGGTCAAAGAGCGGCTTTCTCATTTGTCAGGTCGGAATTCCCGCATTTCACCGGCGCCGTGCACCGCGGCGGGCTCAGCCCTCGTCGGCCACGCTCAGCACGAGTTTGCCGCGCACCTTGCCCTCCTCCAGCAGGCGGTGCGCCTCGGCGGCGTCGCTCAGGTGCATCCGCTCGATCGCCCGGGGCCGCAGCCTCCCGTCCGCGACCAGGCGGTTGATGGCGCTGGCTGCCTCGGCGAGCTCCCCGGCGGTGGCGTGCGAGATGGCGAAGCCGTGGATCGAACGGTCCCTCAGGTACAGCGGCCCCACCGGCAGTACGGGCCGGGAGCGCAGCCCGGCGAGCAGCACGATCCGTCCCCGTCCGGCGAGCAGGTCCACCGCCGTCTCCAGGTCGTTGGTGCCGGAGGCGTCGAGGTAGAGGTCGGCGCCGGCGGGGGCGGCGGCGCGGATGCGCCCGGGTACGTCGGGGTCCCGGTAGTCGATCACGTGGTCGGCGCCGAGGCCGCGGCAGTACTCGGCGTCCCGCGCGGAGGCCACGGCGACGACCCGGGCACCCGCGGCGGCGGCCATCACCACCAGGGCGCTGCCCACGTTCCCGCCCGCGCCGACCACGACGACGGTCTCGCCCGAGCGGAGCCGTCCGTGGGTGAACAGGCCGAGGTAGGCGGTCGCGGCCGGGTGGGCCAGCGCCACGGCCTCGTACGGGTCGGCGCCGTCCGGCAGGCGGTAGAGCCGGTCGACGGGCACCACCACGCGCTCGGCGGCGGCCCCTTGACGGCCGTCGTGGCCGAGGCTGTTGCACCACACCCGGTCTCCGGGCCGGAACCGGTGGACGCCGGCGCCGACCGCGGCGACGGTGCCGGTGAGGTCCCGGCCGATGACGAAGGGGAAGGTGAGCGGGGTCCGCCAGGCACCCGAGCGCACGAACGTGTCGACGTGGTTGACGGAGACGGCCGTGACGTCCACCAGGACGTCGGTGGGCCCCGGTTCCGGCGTGGGCTGATCACCGTAACGGATGACGTCCGGAGATCCGAGCTGTTCAATGTAGGCAGCACGCATCATGGTCACGGATTCTGGCAAATCGGCCCGGTGCGCGTCCGCGAGCCGCCCGTACGCCGTCGCGGATCTGTCAGATCGGATCGGGGTCTGTCAGATCGGATCGGGGTCTGTCGGATCCGCCCCGCTTCAGGCCAGGTCGAGACGGGCCAGCTCCCGCCGGGAGCCGACGCCCAGTTTGGGATAGGCCTTGTACAGGTGGTGCTCGACGGTCCTGCGGCTGAGGAACAGCTGCGCCGCGATCTCCCGGCTGCTGTTGCCGCCCGCCGCCAGCCGGACCACCTGCAGCTCCTGCGGGGTCAGCCGGTCGAGGACGTTCTCCGCGGTCGCCTTGGCGCCCGTCGTCGCGTCACCGGCCGCCCGGAGTTCCGCACGGGCCCGCTCCGCCCAGGGCGCGGCGCGGAGCCGTTCGAAGTCCTCCAGCGCCGAGCGCAGCGACGTACGGGCCTCGCTGCGCCGCCGGGCCCTGCGCAGCCACTCCCCGTACAGCAGCTCGGTGCGGGCCCGTTCGAAGGGACGCCGGGCCTGCGCGTGCAGCCGGACCGCCTCGCGGTAGTCCTCCTCGCGGCCGTCGACCAGGGCCCGGCAGCGGTGGGCCACCGCCCGCGCCCACGGCTGCCGGCCCGCCCGCGCCCAGGCCTCGAAGGCCCGCATCGGCGCCTCGGCCCGTTCCTGCTGCCCGAGCCTGACCGCGGCCTCCACCTGGTCGGCGACGGTGGCCATGGCCATGGCCGTGTGGCGCTGCGGCCCGGGGCCGACGGCACGCTCCAGCCGGCCGAGCGCGGCCTCGTGGTCGCCGCGCGCCAGGTCGAGCAGGCTCAGGGCGCTCTCGGCGGCCACCCGGCCGACGTCGGGCACGTCCCGCGTGAGGTCCCGGCAGCGCCGGTCGTCGCCCTCGATCGCCGCGATCCGCGCCGGGACGCCGTTGAGCCAGGCGACGCGCTCGCGCAGCCCGGTGTCCCGGGCGATCTCCACGGCCTCGGCCACCGACGCCTCCGCGTCCCGGTGCGCCCCGGCCAGCACCTGGCGTTCGGCCAGCAGGTGCAGGGCCTGCGGCAGGGCCCCGATGAGGCCCTGCGCGCGGCAGCGGGCCACCTCCGCGGCGGCCAGTTCCATGGCCGTGGCGTCGTCACCGAGCAGGATCGCGCTGTGCAGGGCGCGGGTCCGCGCCGCGTCCGAGCCGTCCCGGCCGGCGGCGACGGCCTCCTCCAGCAGGGGCAGCCCGCGGGCGTAGTCGTCGTCGACGAGGTACGCCATGCCCTCGACCATCGGGTCGGCCTCCCCGAGGGACGCCAGCCGGCGGGCGGCCTCGCGCACGGAGTCCGCGTCACCGGCGAACCAGCCGTAGGTGGCGCCGGTGCGCAGGAGGCCCGGACCCTGGCCGGCACCTGCCGCCCGGCTCCGTCCCAGCAGCAGGCCGGCGGCCTCCCGCCGGTCCCCCGACTCGAACATCACGGCGGCCCGCACGGGGGCCAGCCGGGCGAGGTCCTCCGGTTCACCGGCCGACTGCTCGGCCTGTTCGGCCAGCTCCCGCGCCTGGCCCGCGTGCCCGGCGTTCAGCGCGCAGGCCGCCGCGTCCGTGAGCCGGTGGACCTGGGTGCGGCGGTCGGGGGTGAGCCGGGCGGCCTGCTGGTGCAGGAGCGAGGCGGCGGCGTAGGCGCTGCGGTCGGCGGCCCGCTCGGCGGCGGCCACGAGTTCGGCCGCGACACCGTCGTCGGGTGACGTGGTGGCCAGCGGCAGGTGCCGGGCCCGGCAGTCGGGGTCCTCGGCGGCGTCGGCCAGCGCCTGGTGGACGGCGATCCGCCGGGCCAGCACGGCCCCCTGGTAGGCGGCGGTCCCGATCAGCGGGTGGCGGAAGACGACGGTGCTCTCGGTCACCTGGATCAGCCCGGCCCGCTCCGCGTCCTCCAGGTCCTCCAGGCCCACGCCCAGCGTCCGGGCCGCCTTCATCTGCAGCGGCAGGTCACCGCGTCCCTCGGCCGCCGCGAACAGCAGGGCGAGCCGCGTCCGCTCCGGGAGCCCGGCGATCTGGGCCCGGTACGACGACAGCACCCGGTCGGCGACCGTCACGGGCGTGAACCTGCCGGGGTCGTCGCGGCGAGCGGCCCCGAACTCGATGAGCGCCAGCGGGTTCCCCGCGGACTCGGCGATGACCTGGTCCCGCAGGGCGGGCGCCAGCCCCAGGTCGGCGAGGAGGCTCACCGCGTCGCCGGTGTCCAGCCGCGAGGGCCGCAGCTCGGTGAGCCCGGGCGCGGCGAACCCCTCGTCCCGGGTCGCGAAGACCATGGCCACCTGTTCGGCGGCGAGCCGGCGCGCGGCGAAGAGCAGCGCGTCGGCGGTGGCCTGGTCCAGCCACTGCGCGTCGTCCACCAGGCAGAGCAGCGGCCCCTGTTCGGCCAGGTCGGCCAGGAGGGTGAGCACGGCGAGCCCGGTCAGGAACCGGTCCTGTGTCCGGGTGCGGCCCGTGCCGAGCACCGCCCGTAACGCCTCCGCCTGCGGTTCGGGCAGGGCGTCCAGCCGGTCCTGCACCGGCCACAGCAGCTGCACCAGCCCGCCGAAGGCGAGGTCCGCCTCCGGCTCGACGCCGGTGACGCGCAGGACCCGCATGCCGGATCCCGACGCCGACTCGGCCGCCCGGTCGAGCAGGGCGGTCTTGCCGATGCCCGCCTCTCCCCGCAGCACCAGGGCACCGCTGCGTCCCGCGCGGGCTCCGGCGGCCAGCTCCTCAAGGGCGGCCAGCTCGGTGGACCTGCCGTACAGCACGTCGGTGCCCCCACTCCCCGTGACGCGGCCCACCGGTGGGCGGGCCGTGCCTAAGTACGTATCCGGTTTCAGAAATCTTACTGATTCGGTCCTGCCCTCCCCCTTCCTACGGTGGGGATCAAGCCGGTTCCCCGATGGAGGAGATCGTGAGCCACTTCTTCGAACCGCTGTCCCTGGGCAAGCTGACGCTGCCCAACCGGCTCGTCATGGCGCCGATGACGCGCAGCCGGGCCAGGGACGGCGTGCAGACCCCGCTGGCGGCGGAGTACTACGCACAGCGCGCCGGGGCGGGTCTCATCATCACCGAGGGCACGCAGCCCTGCGTGATCGGGCAGGGATACATCGACACCCCGGGCGTGCACACGCCCGAGCAGGTGGAGGCATGGCGCCGGGTCACCGACGCGGTGCACGAGAAGCAGGGCCGGATCTTCGTGCAGGTGATGCACTCCGGCCGCATCGGGCACCCCAGCCTCTACCCCGACGGCGCGCTGCCGCTGGCCCCCTCGGCGGTGGCCTCGGGCGGTTCGATGTACACGCCCGAGGGCATGCTGGAGCACCCGACGCCGCGGGCCATGGACCTGGAGGACATCGCCCGGGCGGTCGAGGACCACATCGCGGCCGCCAAGTACGCGATGGACGCCGGGTTCGACGGTGTCGAACTGCACGGCGCCAACGGTTACCTGATCCACCAGTTCCTCGCCGACAACACCAACCTGCGCACCGACGCCTACGGCGGCAGCATCGACAACCGCATCCGGTTCGCCGTCGAGGTCGCCCAGGCGGTCAGCGACGCGATCGGCCCCGAGCGGGTCGGCATCCGCCTCTCCCCCGCCAACACGACCAACGGCATCGAGGAGAGGGACCCGGCCGCTCTGTACGAGGCCCTGATCCGGGCCCTGGCGCCGCTCAACCTGGCCTACGTGCACCTGATGGAGTTCGGCGCCCGTGAGGTCACGCGGCTGATCCGCCGCGCGTGGCCGGGCGTGCTGATCCTGAACCCGCACGCCACCGGTGAGGAGGCCGCGGTGACGCCCGAGGCCGCCGAGGCGGTCCTGGAGGAGGGCCTGTGCGACGCGGTGAGCATCGGCTCGCTGTGGCTCGCCAACCCCGACCTGCCCGAACGGATCAAGGCCGGCGGCCCGTTCAACACGCCCGACCCGGAGACCTTCTACGGAGGCGACCACCGGGGCTACACCGACTACCCGACGCTGGACGGCTGACCGGCGGGCAGGTGGCGGCGGGGTGCGCGGTCGGCGCCCGGCCCGCCCGTCCCCGCCGTCTCCCGCCCCGATCCCCGACTCCCTGGCCCGGCCGGCGCCTTCTCCCCCGAAGGGCTGCACGCCGGACCGGGCCAGGGTGGTCCAGCCACGACCGACCGCTCAGGGAGCACAGATGAGCAACTCACTCGCCGAGTCCGGCGCCCCGGGTCCCGCCGCGCCGGGCAGGAATCCCCGACCTTCCGACGACCGCGGCCCGTTCCACGGACCCGCGGCCCTCTGGCTGGCCCTCATGGCCGGCCCGCTGTCCTTCGGCATCGCGGGCCCGGCCCTGGTCCTGGACGACGCCGCGCGGGACCTCGGCGTCTCGACCGGGGCCGCCACCTCGACGGTGACCGCGTTCGGCTGGGGCATAGCGGTCGGCACGCCCCTGCTGGCCGGGCTGCTGGACCGCCGGGGGGCGCGCGCCGCGCTCACCGCGTGCGGTCTGCTCGTCCTGCTGGGCGCGGGCCTGGTGGCCGGGATACCCGTCCTGCCGGTCCTCGTCCTGGGCACCGCGCTGATGGGCCTGGGCACGGCCGGCCTCACGGCGACGGCCATGAGCCTCGCCGGCTCGCCGCGTGCCATGGGACTGGTCACCGCCTCGCTCGCCGTGGTGGGTTCGACGGCCCCGCTGGCCGGTTCCCTCGTGAACGACGTGCTGTCCTGGCAGGCCACCCTCGCCCTGCCCGTGCTGAGCGCGGTGGCCGTGCCCTTCGCCGCGGCCCGGTGCGCACCCGGTGCCCCGGCCGCCCGCGAGCCCTTCGACCCGCTGGGGGCGGTGCTGTTGACCGCCCTGGTCACCGCCCTGGTCTTCGTGCCGCACCAGCCACTGCCGGCCGGGGTCTGCTCCGTCCTCGCGGCGGCGCTGCTGGCGGCCCGCGTGCGCGCCCGGCCGCGGGGTTTCGTCCCGGCCGTCCTGGTCCGCAACCCGGGCTTCCTGCTCTCGGCGGGCCTCGCGTTCTGCCTGGCAGTGGTCAACTTCGGCATGATGTACGCGATTCCGGAGCGGCTGGAGGACCACACCTCGTGGTCGGCCAGCGAGATCGGCGTCGCCATGGTGTGGCCGCTGCTGCTGGGCGGCACCCTGTCGTGGTTCGTCGTGGCCGTCTCGGCGCGGACGGGACGCCGGGTGGTGGTCACCGCGCTGACCGGTCTCGCGGTCCTGGGCGTCGTGCTGGCGGTCGCCGGCACCTCCGCCGCGGTGCTCCTGACCGCTCAGGCCCTCACGTCGATCGCGGCGGCGTCCGGCCAGGGAGCGTTCGCGGTGCACGCCACCTCGGCCGTACCCGACGACCAGCGCCCTCCGGCCATCGGCATGTTCAACCTGTCCTATCTCCTCGGAGCGGCCTTCGGGCCCGCCCTCGTCTCGCTCCTGGCGCTCTGACCCCGGTCGGCCGCGATCCCGGTGCGCCGTCACACCGCGTGCGTGTGACGGCGCACCCTGCGTTTTCCGGCCCTCTTGCCGCATACGTCAACTGGCATAATTGTCAGGGGGGTTAGTGAACGGGCTGTGCGCCTGCCCGGTACCGGGCCGGCACCGGTCCGGTCCGCAGGCCACCAGGTGACCATGTGGGGGAAGAGGCTGTGGCTCTCGGTTCGCGGGCACGGCTCGCGGTGTGCACACGGGGAGCCGCCCGTGGCGCCGGTGGAGCCGTGGTCCGTGCCACTCGGCCGTCGTGCACCGTCACTGCCGGCGGTTGGGGAACGAGACACCGGAGGGCCTCGTGTCGCAGAAGAAGGACGAAGCGGTGGCAGCCGTGCTGGCCCTGCTGGAGCTCCTGGCCGGCGAGGGGCCGGCGAGCCGCTTCGAAGCGGCGGTCGAGGAGGCCCGCAGACAGGGGGTGACCGGCGCCGATCTGCGCATGGTCGAGCAGATCAAGCGGCTGGCCCTGGGCATCCAGGCCCGGCTGGAGCGTCGTCAGCAGTGGAGCGCCGCGCTCGCCACGCTCGTCGACACGGCCTCCGACCTGGGCAGCCCGCACACCGTCGAGGACACCCTCAAGATCATCACCCGCCGGGCCCGGCTGCTGACCGGCACCGACGTCTCCTGGGTCACCCTGCCCGCCGAGGGTGACGACGGCTTCCGGCTGCACTCGCTGGACGGTCACGTGACGATGCTGAACGCGCGGCTGCGATTACCGGAGGGAGCCGGGCTCGCGGCCGCCGTGCTGGCGCACCGTGCGCCGCTGTGGACCCCCGACTATCTGACGGACGACAGCTTCCTGCACGCCGGCGAGCTGGACCAGTGGATCAGCGCCGAGGGCCTGCACGCCGTTCTCGCGGTGCCGTTGAGCCGGGCCGCCGGTACCGAGGGGACGCTGCACGTGGCGGACCGCAGCGTGCGCCACTTCTCCGCCGACGAGACGGCCCTGGTGAACATGCTCGCCGAGATCGGCGGTGTCGCCCTGGACCGGGCCCTGCACCTGGACGAGACCCGTGGCGAGATGTCGGAGCTGCGGGACCGGGTGCGGCTCGCGGAAGACGAACTGGCCGGCGCGCGCGGACTGTTCGCGGCGCAGGGGGCGCTGCTCGACCTGGCGCTCGGCGGCTGTGACCCGCAGCAGCTGGTGGAGGAGTGCCGTCTGAGACTGGATGCTCCCGTGTTGCTGTGCGGCCCGCACGGTGCGGTGATCGCCGCGGCCGGGGACCTGGCCGGGCGCAGCCGCGAGGAGTTCACGCGCGCGGCGAAGGAGGCCGGAACCCCCTGGGATCCCTCACCCGCCCTCCTCGGCGACGGCATCTGGGCCGTTCCGGTCCTCGCCGGCGGCCACCAGCTGGGCGCCCTGTACGTCCAGGCAGGTCACGTGCTCGGCGACGGCACGGCGGAACTGCTGCGGAGCGCCGCCCGGGCGGCCGCGGTGCTGCTGTCCGTCGAGGGCGGCGGAGCCACGGTCGTGGAGGGGCAGGTCCGCGACGAACTGCTCGCCGACCTGCTGATCAGCGTGCCCCGGCCCCGGGACCTGCTGGAGCGGCGCGCCCGCCGGCTGGGCATCGGCCTGGACCAGCCGCACGTCGTCGTGATCGCCCGCCCCGAGGGGGAGGCTCAGCCCCACGCGGTGACCCGGGCGTCGTCCTGCGCGCGCCGTATGAACGGACTCCAGACGACGCACGAGGGCGACATCGTGCTGCTGCTGCCGGGCACCGACCCGGGGGCCGCCGCCCGGACGGTGCACGACGAACTGTCGTCCCTGCCGGGCCGCCCGCCGACGGTCAGCGGCTCCGGACCCGTGTCGGACCCCGGTGCGGTCCTCCACGGGTACCGGGAGGCGGCCCGCTGCCTCGACGCGATGACCGCCCTGGGCGCCACCGGCACCTCGGCCTCGACCCACGACATGGGCTTCGTGGGGCTGCTGCTGTCGGACCAGGTGGACGCCGAAAGGTTCATTCAGAGCACCATCGGGGCCGTGCTGGACTACGACGAGCAGCGGCTGACGGAGCTGATCCGCACCCTGCACGCCTACTTCGACACCGGCGGGAGCCCCACCTACGCGGCCGAGAGACTCCACGTGCACCCCAACACCGTGGCCCGCCGGCTGGAACGGATCGGTGATCTGATCGGCTCCGACTGGCAGCGGCCCGAGCGTGCCCTGGAGATCCAGCTCGCGCTCCGGATGTCCCGGATACGGCGGGTCCTGCGGGAGCGCGAGGAGCCGGCGGGGGACACGGCCCGGGCTCAGGACGCGTAGTCGAGTTCCAGGTCGTCCGCGTCGCCCAGGGCCGCCAGGAGGTGCGCGGCCGAGGCGAGGGTGACGTGCCGGTGCCAGCCGCGGTAGGAGCGTCCGGCGAAGTCGCGGATCCCCACCCGGTCGGCGCCCCGGGCGAAATCCTCGTCGACTTGGCGGAGCATGCCGCGCAGCCGCATCAGGAAGGCGGGCGGCAACGATGTCAGGTCGGTCAGCCACACCTCCCGCGGCCTGCGCCGGTCGTGGTGGCCCACCCCGAACAGCAGCAGGTCGCACGGTCCGGTCCCCGTCGGCCGGCCCGGCGGTGCGGGCAGCGCCACCCGCACGGCGGTGACGAGCCCGGAGCGCCGGGCCGCCCCCGCGCCCTCGCCCGGCCACACCACCGGCCGCTGCAGGCCCCGGCTCGCGCCCATGATCTGGCGCACCGGCCGGGGGGTGGCGTCGAAGCCCCTCAACGCGGGGTCCGTCACCGACAACCGCAGGGAGTCGTCCACCCTGAGCATCATCGGCATGCCCCGGCCGAGGAGCCTCGGCACGGCCGAGGTCATGTCACCGCCACGGGCGTCCATCACCACCGGGCGGGACGGCAGCCGCCACGCGGCCGTCTCCAGGACGGCCTGGAGCGCGCATTCGCCGAGGGTCTCCGCCGACGCCTCGTCCGGTATCGACGCGCGGCGCCGGCGCTCCTCGGCGAGCCAGGAGGGCGAGAGCTGCAACCGCCAGTTGACCGGCACGCTCATCTCCTCGGCGACCGCCCAGACGCCCACCGCCTGCTGGGCGTTGAGCACCTGCCCGTGCTCCGGGAAGAAACGGCGCTCCACGCCGACGGAGTGCCGGCCCGCCTTGGGAATGACCATGGGCCGCACCACCCACGCCTGGGGCGGGGCGACACTCACCGCGTACCGGGCCAGGGCGCGGCGCACCGGTCCCCACTCCCAGCTGGAGTCGCTGATGAAGTGGTGCAGGCTCTGTTCCGTCGCCTGGCCCCCGACCAGTGCGGCGATGTTGCGTATCGATTTGCGTCCCCTCACCTCCAGTAGACCTCGTATGTACTCCATGCCCTTGCGGCGCTGGTCGCTGCGCGGCAGGGAGGCGAACAGCAGTGAGCACATCTCCGGCAGCGACACGGTGCCCGGAGGTGCGTACGGCGGCTCTTGCATGGTCGGGATCTGCGCTTGGTCAGGGCTCAGCGCGACCACACTCATGAACGGACCCTCCATCGGGAGTAGACGATGACGATCCGAAGGGCTGCCCGTCCACTGTGCGGCAGGCGCGGAACCGCTCCCAGGTACACGGAGCACAGGACTTGTGACGGGCTGCGGTGGCCGGGCCACCATCGCGTCCCTCCCGCCCCGCCGGCCCGTCCGGGAACGCGCTTTCACAACGGTGCCCGGACCACCGCCCGGCCCGCGGACCCCCCGTCCGGGGCCGCGCGGCGGGGACTTGACAGAGTGTCACCGGCGTCGGGCGCCGGGCCCCGCAGCCGCGTCACCATGGAGTTCCGCGCCGCGGCCGGGCCGACCTGGACCCCGGTGTGGTCCCGCTACCGAGGAGGACACCATGAGCGCTGCCCCGGACACACCGGCCGTCACCGTCTGGTCGGACCTGGGGTGTCCCTGGGCCACCCTCGCCCTGCACACACTGCGCACGACGGCCCGGGAGCGCGGGCAGGATCTCCTGATCGACCACCGGGCGTTCCCCCTGGAGCTGTTCAACCACCAGCCGACGCCCAAGTTCATCGTGGAGCCCGAGATCGTGGTGATCTCCGCCCACCGTCCCGATCTGGGCTGGCGCCTGTGGGCGGGGCGGGAGTACGACTATCCCTCGACGATGCTGCCCGCGATGGAGGCCGTCCAGGCCGCCAAGGATCCGTCCGTCGGCGGTCTGCGCGGCAGCGACGAACTGGACGCGGGCCTGCGGCACGCGTTCTATGTGGAGAGCCGGTGCGTCAGCATTCCCTCGGAGATCCTGGATGTCGCCGCGCGGTGCGAACACGTCGACGAACAGGCCCTGGCCCGCGCCCTGGAGCGCGGTGCCGGCCGCGCCGAGATCTACGAGCAGTTCCGCACCGCCCGGGGCCCCGGCGTCCAGGGCAGCCCGCACCTGTTCGCGCCCGGTGGGTACGCGGTGCACAACCCCGGCGCCCATGTCGCGTGGGCGAAGAGTCCCGACGAGGGCGGCGTGCCGCGCCTCGACCGCTACGACCCGTCGTGGGCCGGGGAACTGCTCGATCTCCTGGCGGAAGGAAGGCCGTCCACCGGTGACTGAGACCCGGCGGGTGGGCATCTCGGCTTCGGCCTACGACCGGTTGGCGGCGGCAGCCGCGGCCGAGGGGGTGTCCGTGCGCGTGTATCTGGAACGGATCGCGGAAGGGCTCGCGCCCGGGCGGGACGTCAGCGGCGCGCGACGGGCGCCGGCCGGAGCGGGACCTGACCCGCGGCTGGTGGCGCTGGGAGTCGCGGATCCGTGCGGGCCCGTGGACGGGACATAGCCGAAAGGCCGTGTCGGCGATCTCCGACACGGCCTTCGAACCTGCTGTCTCAGCAAGTCGGGACGACAGGATTTGAACCTGCGACCCCTTGACCCCCAGTCAAGTGCGCTACCAAGCTGCGCCACGTCCCGATGCGCCTCGCACGGGGTGAACCGCGTGATCGCGCAGGTCAACCCTACCGCATCCGGGACGGAGGCTTCAGCCGCTCGGGCCCGGGGACGGTGACGTGCTCCCAGGGGACGGTGCCGGACGCGGCGCGGCCGGGCTCACCGGGCGGCAGGGGTTCACTGCGGGGCCCGCGCCGGCCGCCCATCCGCGCGCCGGTCCAGCCGGCGAGCCCGGCCGTCGACACGGCGACCGCGAGGACGGCCCACCAGGGCAGTTCCGCCTTGGTGGCGTGTCCGGCACAGGCCGCCACGGCGAGCAGCGCCGTGACGGCACCCCCGGCCGCCTCGGCCCGCCGGACCCGCCGGTCCCCCACCTGGTCCACCCCGTGGCCCCCTTCGTGCTCGTCCGCCCGGGCAGCTGCTCCCCGGCATATGCCGCACACCTTAAGCGGGCTCCAGAGGCGCATCCGGCCAGGGCGTACGGCGGGTTGGGATACCGGCCGCGCGCTGTCACGCCGACCGGTGCCCATGCACGCCCCCTGCTGCGGCGCACACGATCAGTGCGCGCCGACGAGTGCGCGCTCCGCGCCGCCCGCGGTCGTCCGCCGCGCGCCGCGGACCGCGGCGAGGCCGACGAAGACCGCCGTCGGCCACGGCCTTGCTCATCGCGTGCCGACGGCGGTCGCTCCGATCGGTTGCCCGTCACTCGCCGCCACGGCCGCCTTCTCCACGCACGGCCCTTCGCGCACCACGCCCGGGGCCCTGGTCGAGCGGATCGGCAACCGCGGACCAGCCGCTGGGCCGGCGCCGTCCCGCCGTGCGGGATCGCCTGCCGCGGCTGGGGCGAGGTCCGACGGCAGTCCGGGCGGGGCGATGGTCATACGGGCCCTGCCGCCCGGCGCCTCGGGCATCCGCGCCGGGCCGCCCTGTCACACGTTGTGGTCAGGAAAGAGGATGGAAGAGGGCAGCGGCCGGCCGGGAAGCGCGAACGGGCGTTGCCCAGAAGCCGAGCCGGGTCACACCGGGGCCGGCCCCGTCGTCCCGCGGATCTCCAGCGTCGGCGGGGCCAGGTGGAGCCGCCCCTCTCCCCCGGGCCGTTCCAGGCGGTCGAGCAGGAACCGGGCGGCCCGGCGGCCGACCTCGTGCCCGGCGTTGTCGACGGTGGTGAGCCACAGGTGGCGCAGCCGGGACAGCCGCGTGTCGTCGTAGCCGACGAGGGAGAGGTCGCGCGGGACGCGCAGCCCGAGTTCCTCCGCCGCGGAGAGGGCGCCCACACAGGTGATGTCGTTGACGGCGAAGACGGCGGTGGGCCGGTCGGGGCGGCCGAGGAGCCGGACGGCCGCCCGGTAGCCGCCCTCCTCGGTCATGTCGCCTGCCTCGACGACGGCCCGGTCCGCCAGGCCGTGCGCCCGCATGGTCGCCTCGAAGCTGCGGCGGCGCAGTTCGCCGACGGCTCCGAAGCCGGCGATGTGGGCGATGCGGCGGTGGCCGAGCCCGATGAGGTGCTCGGTGGCCAGCCGGGCACCCCGCTCGTCGTCGCCGGCGGCCTGGTCCACGCCCGGCGGCACCGGCTCGCGGGCACCGGCCAGCACGACCGGCATGCGCTGGGCGACCCCGCCGAGGGCGGCCGGGTCCGGCAGGGTGCCGACCACGACCAGACCGTCCACGCGCAGGTCCAGCAGCGGATCGGCCGGATCCTGGCCGGTGCGGCGGTTCAGGCGGGCGTCGGCCAGCAGCATGTGCAGGCCGTGGGCGTGCAGGAGGGAGTTCAGGCCGTCGAGGAGCTCGACGAACCAGGGGTTGCGCAGGTCGTTCAGCAGGACGCCGACGGTGCGCGTGCGCCGTTCGCTGAGGCTACGCGCGGCGGCGTTGGGCCGGTAGCCGAGCTCGCGGGCGGCCAGGAGGACGGCTTCCCGCTTCTCCGGGCGCACCTGGTCGGAGCCGCGCAGCACCAGCGAGACCAGCGACTTGGAGACGCCGGCCCGCTCGGCGACGTCCCGGATGGTCGGTGGTCTCATGCCATGGACCGTTCCACGCGGGAGGCGGCCTTGTCAAAGGGTTGACACCGCCGGGAAACGGCGCCCAGGGTGGCCTCGACAGGTTCTGGAACGGTCCAAAGAGGGGCTCTCATGGTGGACACGCTCGGCGTCGCCGTCGTCGGATTCGGCTGGATGGGGCGGGTGCACACCCAGGCGTACGCGCGCGTGCGGCACCACTATCCGCACCTGCCCCTCGTCCCGGAGCTGGTGACGGTCGCCGAGGAGGTGCCGGGCCGGGCGGAGGAGGCCGCCGCGCAGTTCGGGTTCGCCTCCACCACCCGGGACTGGCGCGAGGTGGCCGCCGATCCCCGGGTGCGGGCGGTCAGCATCACCGCGCCGAACTTCCTGCACCGCGAGATCGGCGTCGCCATGGCCCGGGCGGGCAAGCACATCTGGATCGAGAAGCCGGTCGGTCTGACCGCCGAGGACGCCCGTGCGGTGGCGGACGCGGTGGCCGAGGCGGGCGTGCAGGGCGCGGTGGGCTTCAACTACCGCAACGCGCCCGCCGTCGAGACGGCCCGCGAGCTGATCGCCTCCGGGGAACTCGGCACGGTCACGCATGTCCGCTTCCGGCTGTTCAGCGACTACGCGGCCCATCCCGAGGGTGCGCTGACCTGGCGGTACGAGCGGGAGCGCGGCGGCAGCGGAGTGCTGGGCGACCTGGCCTCGCACGGGGCGGACCTGGCCCGGTTCCTGCTCGGAGACATCACGTCCCTCACGGCCGACACGGCGGTCTTCCTGCCGGAGCGGGCCCGTCCGGCAGGGGCGACGGCGGGCCACAGCCGCGCCGCGGGCGGTGAGCTGGGCCCGGTCGAGAACGAGGACTACGTCAGCTGCCTGCTGCGCTTCGCGTCCGGGGCGCGCGGGGTGCTGGAGGCGTGCCGGGTGTCGGTCGGCGAGCAGAACACCTATGGCTTCGAGGTGCACGGCACCAAGGGCGCGGTGTTCTGGGACTTCCGGCGCATGAACGAGCTGGGGGTCAGCCGCGGCACGACGTACCAGGACCAGCCCGTCAGCACGGTGTACGCCGGCCCGGGCGACGGCGAGTTCGCGGCGTTCCAGCCGGGCGCGGCGAACGCCATGGGGTACGACGACCTGAAGGTCATCGAGGCCTACCGCTTCCTGCGGTCGGTCGCCGAGGGCACCCCGCACGGGGCGACCCTGGAGGACGCGGTGCACAGTGCGGCCGCGCTGGACGCGATGGCGCGGTCGGCCGCGAGCGGCACCTGGGCGGAGGTGGGCGGTCCGGCGTGACACGGCGCCGGCCGTGGGCCCCGGGCCAGGAGCCGCCGTCCCCGGCTGGAAGCCATCAGCCCTCGGCCTGAGCCGTCAGGCCTGTCCCGGGCCCGACCGTCGGGCCCGGGACAGGAACCGCCGGCCCGGGTGGGCCCGCCGCGGGACGAGGATCAGCCGTTCCCAGGTCCGCCGTACGGTCGCGAGGTCCACATGGGCCCGACCGTAGGGGTCCGGGCGCCATAGCCCCGGACCCACGCCCGCCCCGGTCCGATCACACGGCCGCCTGGGGCGGCATGTTGTACGGCGTCACCACCTGGATCGCCGACGGCAGGGTGGGTCCGGCCGGGGGCAGGGCGCCGTGGGCCCGCATCACCGTGTGGCAGGCCTCGCGCACGTCCTGGCGCAGGTCGTGGTGGAGCACGGCCGACAGCCGGTGCTCGCGCAGCAGCCGGGTGTTGTCGTGGTCCAGGTCGTGCGCGACGAACACCGCGCAGTCGCGGCCCAGGTCGTCGAAGGCCCGCAGCGTGGCGATGTTGCCGCCGCCGATCGAGTACACGGCCCGGATGTCCGGATCGCGTTCCAGGGCGGCCCGGACCAGGTCGTACTGGGTGGCGTCCAGTCCCTGTCCCTCGGCGATCTCGACCAGCGTGCGCTCCGGGTGCCGGGCCCGCATGGCGCTGCGGAAGCCCATCTCGCGCTCCTCCTCGTTGCGGAAGAAGCCGCTGCTGAGACTGGTGAGGACGTTGCCGGGCCGCTCCCCCAGCCACTGCCCCATGAGGTACGCGGCCGTCGCTCCCGCCGCCCGGTCGTCGATGCCCACGTAGGCGAGGCGGGCACTGGACGGCAGGTCCGTGACCAGGGTGACGACCGGGATCCCGGCGGCGGCGAGCCGGCCGACCGCGGCGGTGACCTCGGGCACGTCCGGCGCCTTGAGGATCACGCCCTGCGAGCCGCGCCGGGCGATCCGGTCCAGGGTCCGCACCAGCTCCCCGACCGGGCCCGTCTCGCGGAAGTGGAAGCGGGAGCGCAGCACCGCCGGGTGCAGTGCCGGAAGCTCGGCCTCCAGGGCGGCGCGGATGGCGGTGGTGAACCGCTCGGGCGCCTGCATCACGAGGTCGACCATGAACGTCCGCCCGACCAGGCGGACCTGCGTGCGCTGCCGGTCCAGGTCGGCGATGGCCTGGTGGACCTCCCGCGCGGTGCTCTCGCGCACGCCGCCCCTGCCGTTCAGGACGCGGTCGACGGTGGCTTCGCTCAGACCCGCCTGACGTGCGATCTCCCGGATCGGGAAGGGATGTCCCACGCGTCGGCTCCTTGAGGGGTTTTTGATGGCTCGCTGCTGGTTGTTCGAGGGGTTTGTACTGACAAGAATGACAGGGCTGCGTCGCTCTGTGACCCCCGAAGGGGACGACGATGTCCTTCACCTCCGTACACCACCGCGCCTGGCTGTCCGAACAGGACTGCGACCTCGACGCGTTCCGCGCGCTGGTCGAGCAGGCGACCGATCCCGCCGACTACCCGCACGCCTCCGCCGTCGAGCGGAACGTGCCGGTCTACGACGCCGGCCTCCTCGAAGGCGACCGCGTGGTCCAGGCCGAGCTGGTGCGGGCCCTCGCCGACGGCCCGGGCATCGTCGTCTTCCGCGGCGCCTTCCCGGACCCGGGGGTCGTCGACCGGGCGACCGCCGTGTTCGAGGGGCTCATCGCCGAACAGCGTGCCTCCGGCGCGACGGCCGGCGACCACTTCGCCAAGCCGGGCGCCAACGACCGGGTGTGGAACGCGCTGGAGAAGGCGGCCCTCTACGACGCGGAGACGTTCGCCGACTACTACGCCAACGACCTCCTCGCCCTGGTCTGCACGGCCTGGCTGGGCCCCGGCTACCAGATCACCTCCCAGCTCAACGTGGTCAACCCGGGCGGCGCGGCGCAGACCGCGCACCGCGACTACCACCTGGGCTTCCTCTCGAACGAGACCGCGGCCGCCTACCCGGCGCACGTGCACCGCCTCTCCCCCGTGCTGACCCTCCAGGGCGCGGTCGCGCACTGCGACATGCCCGTGGAGTCGGGGCCGACGATGTACCTGCCGCACTCGCAGAAGTACCTGCCGGGCTACCTCGCCTGGCGGCTGCCGGAGTTCCGGGCGTACTTCGAGGCGCGGCACGTGCAGCTGCCGCTGGCCAAGGGCGACGCGGTGTTCTTCAACCCGGCGCTGTTCCACGCCGCCGGGACCAACCGCTCGGCGGACATCCGCCGCATGGCCAACCTGCTGCAGGTGTCGTCGGCGTTCGGGCGCGCGATGGAGACGGTGGACCGGCAGGCCGTGGCGAACGCCGTGTATCCCGTGCTGCTCAGGCGCAAGGCCGAGGGCGCCGACCGGGCGTGGCTGGACAACGTGGTCGCGGCGAGCGCGGAGGGCTACCCCTTCCCCACCAATCTGGACAGCGATCCGCCGGTCGACGGGCTGGCGCCGCCCTCGCAGGCGGACCTGATGCGGCGGGCGCTGCACGAGGAGTGGACGCCGGAGATGTTCCGGACGGAACTGCGAGCCGCCGCCGGGCGGCGGGAGAGCTGAGGACATGATGGGACTTCTCGACGACAAGGTCGTGCTGGTCAACGGCGGCAGCCAGGGCGTCGGCGCGGCCATCGCGCGGGCGGCGGTCCGCGAAGGGGCGGCCGTGGCCGTCACGGGACGGCGCCCCGAGCCGGGTGAGGCGCTGGTGGCGGAGCTGACCGCCGCGGGCGGCGAGGCCGTGTTCGTCCGGGCCGACCTGGCGGACGCGGACCAGGCCAAGGCCTCCGTGTCCCAGGCCGTGCGGACGTACGGCCGGGTCGACTGCCTGGTGAACTCGGCCGGGCTGACCTCCCGCGGGACGCTGCTCGACACCACGCCGGAGCTGTTCGACCAGCACATCGCGATCAATCTCAAGGCGCCGTTCTTCGCGATGCAGGCGGCCGTCGCGGACATGGTGGCGCGCGAGGCACCCGGCACGGTCGTCAACATCATCACGTCGTCGGCGCACGGGGGGCAGCCCTTCCTCGCGCCGTACGTCGCCGCCAAGGCGGGGCTGATCGGCCTGACGCGCAACGCCGCGCACGCCCACCGCTGGGACCGGGTCCGCATCAACGGCCTCAACATCGGCTGGACGGCGACCGAGGGCGAGGACGCCACCCAGAAGGCGTTCCACGGGGCCGGGGACGACTGGCGCGAGGAAGCCGCCGCGAAGCTGCCCATGGGCAAGCTGGGCCAGCCGGACGAGATCGCCGACTTCGTGGTCTTCCTGCTGTCGGACCGCTCCGGTGTGGTCACCGGGTCGGTGATCGACTGGGACCAGAACGTGCTCGGCGGACTCGACTGACCCCTCCCCCAGGAAACCCTCCCCCTCTTCTAGGAGCAACACCCTCATGCGTATCGGAATTCTCGGCCTCGGCCGCATCGGCGCCTTCCACGCCGAGACCCTCTCCGGCCTCGACGCGGTCGACTCCCTCGTGGTGACCGACCCGTTCGCGGAGGCCGCCAAGGCCGCCGCCGAGCGGTTCGGCGCCGAGGTCGTGGACTCGCCGGAGGCGCTGCTGGCCGCCGGGGTCGACGGGATCGTCGTCGCGGCCGCCACGGACGCCCACCCCGCGCTGATCCTGGCCGGCGTCGAGGCCGGGATCCCGGTCTTCTGCGAGAAGCCCGTGGCCCGGACCATGGCCGAGGGCGTCGAGGTGCTCAAGGCCGTCCGGGGCACGGACGTGCCCATCCAGATCGGCTACAACCGCCGCTTCGACACCGGCTTCGTCAACGCACGCGCCGCCGTGCGCAGCGGCGAACTGGGCACGCTGCACACGGTCCGCTCGACCACGCTGGACCCGGCGCCGCCGCCCGCCGCGTACATCGCCGCCTCCGGGGGCATCTTCCGCGACTGCTCGGTGCACGACTTCGACATCATCCGCTGGGTGACCGGCCGCGAGGTGACCGAGGTGTACGCCGTGGGCGGCAACCGCGGCGCCGCGTACATCAAGGAGGCGGGCGACGCCGACACCACCGGCGCGATCCTCACCCTCGACGACGGCACCCTCGCGGTGGTCTCCAACTCCCGCCACAACGCCCGCGGTTACGACGTCCGTATGGAGATCCACGGCTTCGAGGACTCCATCGCCGTCGGGCTGGAGGACAAGCTGCCGCTGCGCTCGGTCGAGCCGGGCGTGACCTTCCCGGCGGGCACCCCGCACGACTTCTTCATGGACCGCTTCACCGCGGCCTACCGTGCCGAACTGACCGCGTTCACCGAGGTCGTGGCCGGCACCCGCCCCTCCCCCTGCACGATCGAGGACGCCCTGGAGGCGGGCTGGATCGCCGACGCGTGCACCCTGTCCCTGCACGAGCACCGCCCCGTCACCATCGCGGAGGTACGGCAGGCATGAGCGAACAGGGCCGGGAACCGCTGCGCATCGGCGTGCTGGGCGCCGCCCGGATCACCGAGCGCTCCCTGATCGGCCCGGCCCGGGAGACCGGCCACCGCCTCGTCGCGGTGGCCGCCCGCGACCGCGCCCGGGCGGAGGCGTTCGCCGCCGCGCACGGCGTGGAGCGGGTGGTGGGCTCGTACGCCGAGCTGGTGGCCGACCCGGAGGTCGACGTCGTCTACAACCCGCTCGCCAACGGCCTGCACGGCCCGTGGAACCTCGCCGCCCTCGCGGCGGGCAAGCACGTGCTGTCGGAGAAGCCGTCGGCGAGCAACGCCGAGGAGGCGGCTGAGGTGCGGGCGGCCGCGGAGAGGGCCGGGACGGTCTTCATGGAGGCCTTCCACTACCTCTTCCACCCGGTCACCCGCCGTCTGCACGACCTGCTGGCCTCGGGCGAACTGGGCGAACTGCGGCACGTGGAGGCGAGGGTCGCGATCGCCGCGCCGCCGCAGAGCGACCCGCGCTGGTCGCTGCCGCTGGCCGGCGGCGCCCTGATGGACCTGGGCTGCTACGGCCTGCACGCCCTGCGCACGCTCGCGCCCTGGGCGGGCGGCGCGCCCCGCCCGGTGGCGGCCCGGGCCGGGGAACGGGCGGGCGCCCCCGGTGTCGACGAGTGGCTGGACGCCGAGCTGGAGTTCCCCGGCGGCGCGACCGGCACGGCCCGCTGCCACATGGCGTACGACGGACTCGACATGAGCATCCGGATCGTCGGCTCCCGGGGCGAGGCCACCGCCCCGAACTTCGTCCTGCCCCACCTCGACGACCGCGTCGTGGTCCGCACGGCCGCGGGCGAGCGCACCGGGCACCTGGGCACCCGCTCGTCGTACACGTACCAGCTGGAGGCGTTCGCCGCCCGGGTGCGCGACGGGGCGCCCCTGCCGCTGGACGCGGACGACGCGGTGGCGACGATGCGGCTCGTCGACGCCTGTTACCGGAAGGCCGGGCTGGAGCCCCGGCCGCGCACCGCCGTCTGAGACCGCGCACGTCACGGGGGCCCGGGGTCACGCCCCGGGCCCCCGTTCACGCGTACGGCGCCGGCCGGTCCACCAGGTCGATCTCCACCCGGCCGCCGTCCTGGAGCGCCCGCACCCCGGCCTCGCACACGGCCGCCGCCGCGTAGCCGTCCCAGACGCTCGGGCCGGTGACCTCGCCGCGGCGGGTGGCGTCGACCCAGGCCTGGACCTCGCGGTCGTAGGCCGCCTCGAAGCGTTCCGTCCAGTCCTGGGCGATGGTGCCGCCCCAGCGGCCGGCCATGTGGGTGACCAGGGCGTGGCCGTCGCCGATGCGGGCGGTGCCGCGTTCGCAGACCAGCTCGGCCTGCACCTGGTAGCCGAAGCCGCAGTTGACGAAGATCTCGACGTCGCTGAGGGCGCCGCCGCCGGTCTCGAAGACGACGAACTGCGGGTCCTGCAGACCGTCCGGGGCGTTGGCGGACGGGGCCGGGCGCAGCACCGTGACCGCCGTGATCTCGTGGCCCAGCAGCCAGCGCGTCACGTCGGCCTCGTGGGCGACGGAGTCGGTGACGAGCATGGAGCTGGTGAAGAAGGGCGGGCTGGCGACGTTGCGGTGCCGGTTGTGCAGCATCAGCGGACGGCCCAGCTGGCCGGTGGCCAGCAGGGCCTTCAGCTTGGCGTACTCGGGGTCGTAGCGGCGCATGAAGCCGACCTGGACGCGGCGGTGGCCGAGGCGCAGTTCGGCTTCGAGGACCCGCAGGGCGGAGGCCGCGTCGGGGGTGAGCGGCTTCTCGCACAGCACGGGCAGATCGCGCTCGAAGGCGGCGAGCAGGGTGGCCTCGTGGGCCGGGCCCGGGGAGGCGATCAGCACGGCGTCGACGCCGTCGGCCGCCAGGGCGGCGGCCGGGTCGGTGTGGGCGGTGCAGCCGTCGACGCGGGCGGCGACGGCCTTCGCGCGCTCCGCGTCGACGTCCGCGACGGCCACCACCCGGGCTCCGCTGGTGACTTCGTGGATGCGGCGCACATGGTCGGCGCCCATCCGTCCGGTACCGATGACCGCGACTCCCAGGGGGGCGCGCTCCGTCATGGCCGTCCTTTCGGGTCGTCAGGCGCCGCAGGACCTCAGGAACTTGCGGGTGCGGACCGCGATCGGCAGCGGCTTGTCCGGCTCGCAGGGGTACATGTCCTGCTCGACGATGGCGAACAGGTCCACGCCGAGCTTCTGCGCGGCCGTCAGGACCGGGCCCAGCTCGGGGACGCCGGCGGGCGGTTCGCACATCACGCCCCGCGCGACGGCCGGGCCGAACGGGATCTCGTTCTTGACGACGTCGGCGAGGATCTCCGGGTCGACCTGCTTCAGGTGCAGGTAGCCGATGCGCTCGCCGTAGGTCTCGATGAGCTTGACGCTGTCGCCGCCGCAGTAGGCGTAGTGCCCGGTGTCGAGGCAGAGGTTGACGTGTTCGGAGTCGGTCGAGTCGAGGAACCGCTCGACGTGCTCCTCGGTGTCGATGTGGGTGTCGGCGTGCGGGTGGACGACGATGTCCAGGCCGTAGCGGTCCTTCACCTCGCGGCCGAGGCGCTCCATGCCGGTGGTGAGGTGGCGCCACTGCTCGACGGTGAGCTCCGGCGGCTCCAGGATCTCGGCGGTCTTGTCGTCCCGCCAGAAGGACGGGATGACGACCAGGTGCCTGGCGTCCATGGCCTGGGTCAGGGCGGCGACCCGGCTGACCTGCTCCCAGGTGGAGTCCCACTCGGAGGGGCCGCGGTGCAGTCCGCAGAAGATCGTGCCGGCGGAGACCTTGAGGTTGCGCCGGGTCACCTCGTCGGTGAGCCGGGCCGGGTCGGTGGGCAGGTAGCCGTAGGGGCCGAGTTCTATCCAGGAGTAGCCGGCCTCGGCGACCTCGTCGAGGAAGCGTTCCCAGGGCACCTGCCGGGGGTCGTCGGGGAACCAGACGCCCCAGGAGTCGGGGGCGGAGCCGACCCGGATGCGGTCGAGCGCGAGGGCCATGTCAGGACTTTCCTTCCGAGGACGGTGCTACGGGAGCGGTGAGGTCCCCCTCCTCGGGGAGCTCTTCGACGTCGACGCCGCGGACCTGCGCCAACTCGTGCTTGAGGGAGGCGAGTTCGGCGCCGCCGGCCATGTGGTTGGTCAGCTCTTCGAGGGAGACGTCGCTGCGGGAGGCGGAGAGTTCCATGGTGCCGAGGCGCAGGACGCTGAAGTGGTCGCCGACCATGTAGGCGTGGTGCGGGTTGTGGGTGATGAAGATGACGCCGAGGCCCTTCTCGCGGGCGGCGGCGATGTACTTCAGCACCACACCGGACTGCTTGACGCCGAGGGCGGCGGTCGGCTCGTCCAGGATGAGCACGCGGGCGCCGAAGTAGACGGCGCGGGCGATCGCGACGCACTGGCGCTGGCCGCCGGAGAGCGTGCCGATGGGCTGCTCCAGGTCGTCCAGGACGATGCCCATGTTGCGCAGCTCCTCGTCGGCGGTCCTCTTCATCCGCTCGATGTCGAGACGGCGCACGGGCCAGGGGCCCTTGGTCATCTCGGAGCCGAGGAAGAAGTTGCGCCACACCGGCATCAGCGGGACGACCGCGAGGTCCTGGTAGACGGTGGCGATGCCCTTGTCGAGGGCCTCGCGCGGAGTGGAGAAGCGCACCGGTTCGCCGTCGACGAGGAACTCGCCCTCGGTGTGCTGGTGCAGCCCCGAGACGATCTTGATGAGGGTGGACTTGCCGGCGCCGTTGTCGCCGAGGACGCAGGTGACCTTGCCGGGGTACACCTCCAGGTCGACGCCGTGCAGGGCGCGGATGTTGCCGTAGGACTTGCCCGCGCCGCGCAGTTCGACGAGCGGGCGGCCGTCGGCCGGGGTGTCCTTCAGGACGGCACCGTGGGTGCCGGTTTCGTTGCTGGTCATCGCGGTCACCTCCGGGTCGCCGTGCGCTGGACCCACAGATTGATGAGGACGGCGCCGAGGAGCATCACGCCGAGGAAGGCCTTGAACCAGTCGGGGTTCCAGCCGGCGTAGACGATGCCCTGCTGCACCATGCCGAACATGAAGGCGCCGAAGACCGGGCCGATCGCGGAGCCGTAGCCACCGGTGAGCAGGCAGCCGCCGATGACGGCCGCGGCGATGTAGATGAGCTCCTGGCCCACGCCCTCGCCGGACTGCACGGTGTTGAAGGAGAACAGCTGGTGCATGCCGACGAACCAGGCGCCGAAGCCGACCAGCATGAACAGGGAGATCTTGGTGAAGGTCACCGGCACGCCGACGGCCCGCGCGGAGTCCTTGTTGCCGCCGACCGCGAAGATCCAGTTGCCGTACTTGGTGCGCAGCAGCACCCAGGTCGCCAGGGCCGCGAAGACCAGCCACCACACCACGGTGATCTTGACGTTGACGCCGCCGACCTCGAAGGTCGAGGCGAAGAGCTTCTGCGCCTGGGCGAAGCCGTCCATGTCGCTGATGTCGTCGGTGGCGACGTTGCCGGTGACCAGCTTGGTGATCGCCAGGTTGACGCCCTGGAGGATCAGGAAGGTGCCCAGGGTGACCAGGAAGCTCGGCAGTCCGGTCTTCACCAGCAGCCAGCCGTTGAAGGCGCCGATCGCCAGCGAGACGAGCAGGGCGACGATCACGCCGACCCAGACGTTCATGGTGAGCTGGTAGCTCAGCATCGACGCGGTCAGCGCCGAGGTGATGACGGCGACACCGGCCGACAGGTCGAACTCTCCGCCGATCATCAGCAGGGCCACGGGCAGCGCCATGATCCCGATGGTCGACGACTGGTACAGGATGTTCGCCATCGAGCTTCCGTCGCGCACCGGCGGCGCGGCGAACAGGAAGAACACGAGCACGGCGACGGCGCCGAGGAAGACGCCGACCTCGGGCCGGGCGAGCAGCCGCAGTGCCAGCGGGCGCTGCCGGGTCCGGCCGTCGGACTGCTTGGGGCCGGGGGCCGGCGGTGTGTCCACCGCCGGCGTGGCCTGCTGGGTCATGCTCATCACCGGGTGCCCTTCGCGGCGAACTCCCCGATCTTGTCGACGTTGGACTTGTCGACGAAGGCCGGGCCGGTCAGCACGGGCTGCTCGCCGCCGCCGCTGTAGTTGCCGTTGTTCTTGTAGAGCCACAGACCGTCGACGGCCAGGTAGCCCTGCAGGTAGGGCTGCTGGTCGACGGCGAACTGGATGTCGCCGGCCTTGATGGACTTGATCAGGTCCTTGTTGAGGTCGAAGGTGGCGATCTTCGCCTTGCTGCCGGCGTCGGCGACCGACTGCACCGCGGTCAGCGCGAAGGGGGCGCCGAGGGTGACGACGTAGTCGATCGACGGGTCCTGCTTGAGCTTGGCGGTGATCGTCGACTTCACGGACGGCATGTCGGTGCCGTTGACGTTCTGCGGGTCGACCTCGCCCTCGAAGGTCTTGGCCACGCCGTCGCAGCGCTGGGTCAGGCCGACGTTGCCCTGCTCCTGCATGACGCAGAGGACCTTCTTGGCGCCGACCTCGTTCAGCTTCTTGCCGAAGGCCTCGCCCGCGACGGACTCGTCCTGGCCGAAGAACTCCAGCAGGTTGAGGTCCTTCCAGTCGCTCAGGCCGGAGTTGAGGCCGACGACGGGTATGCCGGCCTTCTCGGCCTTGCCGACGACGCCCTTGAGCGCGTCCGGCTTGGCGAGCGTGACCGCGATGCCGTCGACCTTCTGGTCGATCGCGTTCTGGACCAGGTTGGCCTGGTTGCCCGCGTTCGGGTCGGCGGAGTAGATGAGCTTGATGTTGTCCTTGGCGGCCGCGGCCTCGGCGCCCTTGCGGACGGTGTCCCAGAAGGTGTCGCCGGGCGCCTGGTGGGTGACCAGGGCGACGGTCATGCGCGGCGTGGTGGCCTTGCCGGCCGAGGCGTTCGCGCCGCCTTCCTCGGACTTCTTGCCCCCGGAACTGCTGGAGCAGCCGGCGAGGGTCAGGGCCGCTGCCGCGGCGACGGCGACGACGGGCGCGAACCTGCGAGAGCGGGGGTGAGAAGAGCGGTCCATCTTTCCTGGCACCTCACTGTGCTACTGCGGGGGAAAGGAAGGGATCACGAAGGGATCCGTGGTCCCGGAGCCTTACGGAGTCCGGATCATGATGCCGCAAACCGACTGTTGCGATGGCACGGGATACAAGTCCCTGCCGCGCCCGCTGTCAATACTTTGTTAAGACATCATTTCACAAGCAGGTCCGAATGTAAGTACAAAGTATTGACAGCGCCGTCCTCCGGGACCTACACCTGGGAGGCGGCAGATCCCGTTCCGCCACGCCCCCACCGTGTCAGGGCGTCCCGGGACCCGCATCCCCAGCTTCCCCAGGAGGTCGTGCATGGCCGGGCCAGCCCAGTATTTCGATGTGATCACGATGGGCCGCATCGGGGTCGACCTGTATCCCCTGCAGACCGGCGTCCCCCTGGCCGACGTGGAGAGCTTCGGGAAGTTCCTGGGAGGTTCGGCGGCCAACGTCGCGGTCGCCGCCGCCCGGCTCGGACGCCGTACGGCGGTGATCACACGCACCGGCGACGACCCCTTCGGCACGTACCTGCACCAGGAGCTGAGGGCCTTCGGCGTCGACGACCGCTGGGTCACCCCGGTCGCCGCACACCCGACGCCCGTCACCTTCTGCGAGATCTTCCCGCCGGACGACTTCCCGCTGTACTTCTACCGCCGCCCCAAGGCCCCCGACCTGGAGATCCACACCGACGAGCTGGACTTCTTCGCCGTCCGCGGCGCCCGGATCTTCTGGATCACCGGCACCGGCCTGAGCGAGGAGCCCAGCCGCTCCGCCACGCTCGCCGCCCTCAAGGCCCGCGACAGGGCCGGCATCACCGTCTTCGACCTGGACTGGCGCCCCATGTTCTGGCGCGATCCCGAGCAGGCCCGCCCGTACTACCGCGAGGCCCTGCGCCACGCCACGGTCGCCGTCGGCAACCTCGACGAGTGCGAGATCGCCACCGGCGTGCGCGAGCCGCAGGCCTGCGCGGACGCCCTGCTGGAGGCGGGCGTGGAGCTGGCCGTGGTCAAGCAGGGCCCCAGGGGCGTGCTGGCCGTGCACCGGGACGGCACCCGGGCCGAGGTGCCGCCCGTGCCGGTCGAGGTGGTCAACGGCCTCGGGGCGGGCGACGCCTTCGGCGGCTCCCTGTGCCACGGCCTGCTCGCCGGCTGGGACCTGGAGCGCACCATGCGCCACGCCAACGCCGCCGGGGCCCTCGTCGCCTCCCGCCTCGCCTGCTCCTCGGCGATGCCCACCGCGTCCGAGGTCGAGCACCTCCTCGCCGGGGTGCCGTCGCCGAGCCCGAGCCACTGAAACGGAGCATTCCTTGAACATCGGCATCCCCGACCTCGCCACGGTGCGAGCCCGGCACCCCGAGGCCGTCGCCGAGGCGGCCGCCCGCCGGGCACGCCGCCCGCTGATCGGCGACAGCGGCCGGCTCATGATCGTGGCCGCCGACCACCCCGCGCGCGGCGCCCTGGGGGTCGGCGACCGGCGCCTGGCCATGGCCAACCGCGCGGACCTGCTGGAGCGCCTGTGCACCGCGCTGTCGCGGCCCGGTGTCGACGGGGTGCTCGCCACCGCCGACATTCTGGAGGACCTGCTCCTGCTCGGCGTGCTGGAGGACAAGGTCGTCATGGGCTCGATGAACCGCGGCGGCCTCGCCGGGGCGGCCTTCGAGATGGACGACCGCTTCACCGGCCACCGCGCCGAGGACATCGCCCGGCTCCGCTTCGACGCGGGCAAGCTGCTGCTCCGCATCGACTACGACGACCCCGGCTCGCTGACCACGCTGGAGTCCACCGCGCGGGCGATCGACGCCATGGCGGCCCTGCGCCTGCCGCTGTTCGTCGAGCCGTTCCTGTCCCGGCGCGTCGACGGCCGGGTCCGCAACGACCTGTCCGCCGAGGCCGTCACCAAGTCGATCGCGATCGCCTCGGGCCTGGGCGGCACCTCCGCCTACACCTGGCTGAAGCTCCCCGTCACCGAGGACCCGGACGACATGGCCGAGGTGCTGGAGACCTCCACGCTGCCCGTCGTCCTGCTCGGCGGCGAGGTCGGCGACGACCAGGAGGGCGCCTACGAACGCTGGCGCAAGGCCCTGCGCCTGCCCACCGTCCAGGGCATGGTCGTCGGACGGTCGCTGCTCTACCCGGCCGAGGGCAGCGTGGAGCAAGCGGTGGACACGGCCGTCGGCCTGCTGTGATCGCGGAGGACGCCATGAGGTACCACCTTCCCGCCGGCCAGGCGCTCGGCGGCCCCTACACCGTCGACGTCACGCCCGAGAAGGCCGGCTGGGGCCATTCCTCCCTGCGCGTGCTGGAGCTGCCGCCCGGCGGCTCCCACACCTTCGACACCGGCGACAGCGAATGGATCGTCGTCCCGCTCAGCGGCGCCTGCTCGGTCGCGTGCGCCGACGACTCCGGCCGGCAGACCTTCGACCTGCACGGCCGCCCGGACGTGTTCAGCGCGGTCAGTGACTTCGCCTACGTGCCGCGCGACGCCCGTGCCACCGTGACGTCCGCGGCCGGCGGCCGGTTCGCGCTCACCGGCGCCCGCTGCTCGCGCCGCCTGCCCGCCCGCTACGGCCCGGCCGCCGAGGTCCCCGTCGAGCTGCGCGGCACCGGCAACTGCTCGCGGCAGGTCAACAACTTCGGCGCCGCCGGGGTCTTCGAGTGCGACAAGCTCATCGCGGTCGAGGTGATCACCCCCGGCGGCAACTGGTCGTCGTTCCCGCCGCACAAGCACGACGAGCACCGGCCGGGCGAGGAGTCCGTGCTGGAGGAGATCTACTACTTCGAGTTCGCCGCCCACGACGGCGTCCCCGGCCTCGGCTACCAGCGCGTGACCCCCTCGGGCCCGGGCCGCGACACCGACGTGCTCGCCGAGGTCCGCGACGGCGACGTCGTCCTCATCCCGGACGGCTGGCACGGCCCGTCGATGGCCACGCCCGGCCACCACATGTACTACCTCAACGTCATGGCGGGCCCGGAGGACGAGCGCGCCTGGCTGATCTGCGACCACCCCGGCCACGCCTGGGTCCGCGACACCTGGCCGGACCAGCCGGCCGACCCCCGGCTCCCCCTCTACACCGCCCCGGAGGCCTCCGCATGAGCGCCCGCACCCGCCGCCTCACGACCGCCCAGGCCCTGGTGCGGTTCCTGTCCGTCCAGTACACCGAGCGGGACGGCGTGCGCCGCCGGCTGATCGCCGGGACCTGGGGCATCTTCGGCCACGGCAACGTCGCCGGGGTCGGCCAGGCGCTGGTCGAGTACGCCGACGTGATGCCGTTCCACCAGGGCCGCAACGAGCAGTCCATGGTGCACGCGGCGGTCGGCCACGCCCGCCAGCTCAACCGCCTGTCCGCGCAGGCGGTGACCACCTCCATCGGCCCCGGCGCCACCAACCTGGTCACCGGCGCCGCGCTCGCGACGATCAACCGCCTCCCGGTGCTGCTCCTGCCCGGCGACTACTTCGCCTCGCACGCGGCCGACCCGCTGCTGCAGCAGCTGGAGCACCCGGTCGAGGCTGACGTCTCGGTCAACGACACCCTCCGCCCGGTCTCCCGCTACTTCGACCGGATCACCCGCCCCGAGGCGCTGATCCCCTCCGCGCTCCAGGCGATGCGCGTCCTGGCCGACCCGGCCGAGACGGGAGCGGTGACGCTGGCCCTCCCCCAGGACGTGCAGGCGGAGGCGTACGACTGGCCTGAGGAGTTCTTCGCCGAGCGGGTATGGCACGTACGGCGTCCCGCGCCGGACCCGGTGGAACTGACCGCCGCCGTCGAGGCGATCCGGTCCGCCGCACGTCCCCTGATCGTGGCGGGCGGCGGCGTCCACCACAGCGAGGCGGAGGAGGCCCTGAGGGCGTTCGTGGAGACCACGGGGATCCCGGTCGCCTCCACCCAGGCGGGCAAGGGCGCGCTGCGTCACGACCACCCGGCCGACCTCGGCGGCATCGGCCACACCGGCACCGCCGTCAGCGACGAACTGGCCCGCACCGCCGACCTCGTGATCGGCGTCGGCACCCGCTACACCGACTTCACCACGGCCTCCGGCACCCTCTTCCGGAACCCGGACGTACGGTTCCTCAACCTCAACATCACCGGCTTCGACGCGCACAAGCTGGCGGCGCGCACGCTGGTCTGCGACGCGCGGACGGGCCTCGACCTGCTGCGGGAGGCGCTCGCCGACCACCGTGTGAGCGAGGAGTACGTCGCCGGGTACCGCGCGGGCAAGGCCCGCTGGGACGAAGTCGTCGAAGCCGCCTACCGCGCCGACGACGACAGCGCCGTCCCCACCCAGACGCAGGTGCTCGGCGCGCTGGACGCCGCCGTCGGCGACGACGACGTGGTGATCAACGCGGCCGGCTCGCTCCCCGGCGACCTGCACAAGCTGTGGCGCTCGCGCAGCCCGCGCCAGTACCACCTGGAGTACGGCTACTCCTGCATGGGCTACGAGATCCCGGCCGGAATCGGCGTCCAGCAGGCCGCACCGGGCACGCCGGTGTGGGCGCTGGTCGGCGACGGCACCTACCTGATGATGCCGACGGAGATCGTCACGGCCGTCCAGGAGGGCCTGCCGCTCAACGTCGTCCTCATCCAGAACCACGGCTACGCCTCCATCGGCGGCCTGTCGGAGGAGACCGGCGGTGAGCGCTTCGGCACCGCCTACCGCTTCCGGGCCGCCGACGGCACCTTCACCGGTGCCCCGCTCCCCGTCGACCTGGCCGCGAACGCCGCCAGCCTCGGCATGGACGTGCTGCGCGCCAAGACGGTGCGCGAGCTGCGCGAGGCCCTGGCGGCGGCCCGCGCCTCGGACCGTCCGACCTGCGTCTACGTCGAGACCGACCCCGCCCCGACCGCTCCCCCGGCCGAGGCCTGGTGGGACGTGCCGGTCGCCGAGACCGCCTCCCGCGAGGCAGCCGTCGCGGCGCGCGAGCGCTACGACCGCCAGGCGGCGGACCGCCGCCGCCACCTCTGACCCCCCTCCGTTCCTCCTCCCCGGCTCCCCCTGCCCCCCGGAAAGGCCCCTTCGCACCATGCAGACCATCACCCACTGGATCGACGGCAAGCCCGTCGAGTCCACCTCCGGCCGTTTCGGCCCCGTCTACAACCCGGCCACCGGCGCCCAGGAGAAGCAGGTCGCCTTCGCGACCGTCGAGGAGGTGGACGCCGCGGTCGCCTCCGCCAAGGCCGCCTTCGGCAGCTGGGGCCAGTCCTCGCTGGCCAGGCGCACGGCGATCCTGTTCAAGTACCGCGAGCTGCTGGACGCCCACCGCGACGAGATCGCCGCGCTGATCACCGCCGAGCACGGCAAGGTGCACTCCGACGCGCTCGGCGAGGTCGCGCGCGGCATGGAGATCGTGGAGCTGGCCTGCGGCATCTCGGTCCAGCTGAAGGGCGAGCTGTCCACCCAGGTGTCCTCCCGGGTCGACGTCGCCTCGATCCGCCAGCCGCTGGGCGTCGTCGCGGGCATCACGCCGTTCAACTTCCCGGCGATGGTGCCGATGTGGATGTTCCCGCTGGCGATCGCGTGCGGCAACACCTTCGTGCTGAAGCCGTCGGAGAAGGACCCGTCGGCCTCCTTCCGGCTCGCCGAACTGGCCACCGAGGCGGGCCTGCCCGAGGGCGTCCTGAACATCGTGCAGGGCGACAAGACGGCCGTGGACCGCATCCTGGAGCACCCGGACGTCGAGGCGGTCTCCTTCGTCGGCTCGACCCCGATCGCGAAGTACATCCAGCTCAAGGCCGTCGAGCACGGCAAGCGCGTCCAGGCGCTCGGCGGGGCCAAGAACCACATGCTGGTACTGCCCGACGCCGACCTCGACCTCGCGGCCGACCAGGCGATCAACGCGGCGTACGGCTCGGCGGGTGAGCGCTGCATGGCCGTGTCGGTGGTGGTGGCGGTCGGCGACACGGGTGACGAACTGGTGGCGAAGATCGCCGAACGGGCCAAGGCCCTGCGCATCGGCCCGGGCACCGACCCGGCCTCCGAGATGGGCCCGCTGATCACCCGGGAGCACCGCGACAAGGTGGCCTCGTACGTGGCGTCGGCCGCCGGGCAGGGCGCCGAGGTCGTCGTCGACGGCACGGGCCTGACGGTGGAGGGCCACGAGAACGGTTTCTTCCTCGGCGTCTCCCTGCTGGACCGGGTGCCGCTGACGTCGGACGCCTACCGGGACGAGATCTTCGGCCCGGTGCTGTGCGTGGTCCGCGCCGAGACCTACGACGAGGCGATCCGGCTGATCAACGCCTCCCGCTGGGGCAACGGCACGGCGATCTTCACCCGGGACGGCGGGGCGGCCCGCCGCTTCCAGCTGGAGGTCAAGGCCGGCATGGTCGGCGTCAACGTCCCGATCCCGGTCCCGGTCGGCTACCACTCCTTCGGCGGCTGGAAGGACTCCCTCTTCGGCGACCTGCACATCTACGGCAACGACGGCATCGCCTTCTACACCCAGGGCAAGGTCGTCACCACCCGCTGGCCGGACCCGTCCGACGGCGGCATCAACCTCGGTTTCCCGAGCAACTCCTGACGCCGGAAGAGGTCTGGTCCCATGGCGAAGACCGGTGACGGTGACCGTGACCACGAACGTGACGGGCCCCGGGCCCGCACGGCGCCCGCCCCGGCACTGACCGCACTGGACTTCGCCCTGGACCGGATCAGTCCTGTTCCGCTGTACCACCAGCTCGCCCAGCAGCTGGAGGCGGCGATCGAGGGCGGGGTCCTCACCCCCGGGAACCTCCTGGGCAACGAGGTCGACCTCTCCGTCCGCCTCGGCCTGTCCCGCCCGACCGTCCGCCAGGCCATCCAGTCCCTCGTCGACAAGGGGCTGCTGGTCCGGCGGCGCGGGGTGGGCACGCAGGTGGTGCACAGCAGGGTCCGGCGCCCCCTGGAACTGAGCAGCCTCTACGACGACCTGGAGGCGGCCGGGCAGGCACCGACCACGCAGCTCGTGCGCAACGAGGTCGTCCCGGCCCCCTGCGAGGTGGCGGCGGCGCTCGGCGTCCCCGAGGGCAGCGAGGTCGCCGCCGTGGAACGCCTGCGCCGCACGCACGGCCGCCCGGTGGCGCTGCTGCGCAACTACCTGCCCGTGTCCCTGCTGACCCTCGACGACGCCCGCCTGGAGTCGACGGGCCTGTACCGCATGCTGCGCACGGCGGGCATCACCCTGCACAGCGCCCGCCAGACGGTCGGCGCCCGCGCGGCGACGCGGGAGGAGGCGGCCCGCCTGGAGGAGACGGCGGGGGCGGCACTGCTCACGATGGAGCGGACGGCGTTCGACGACACGGGGCGGGCGGTGGAGTACGGGAGACACATCTACCCGGCCTCGCGGTACACGTTCGACTTCCAGTTGCTGGTGAGGGCTTGACCGCACCCCGACGGCGGTGCAAAGTCGTACATATACGCCGTAAACGTACGGTCCTCACCGCCCTTCGGGAGTCCTGGCATGGCGCGCAGGAACCAGTCGCCGACCGCTCGAGGAGCTGGATCCTCATGGGCGCCCTCGACCGTCCTCGTCACCGGCGGGGCCGGTTTCCTCGGCAGCCACACCTGCGTCGAACTGCTCGACCACGGCTACGAGGTGATCGTGGTCGACAACTACGCCAACAGCACCCCCCAGGTCTTCGCCCGGGTGGAACGGATCGCCGGCCGCTTCGTCGGCGCGGTGTACGAACTGGACATCCGTGATCGGCACGCCCTCTCCGCCGTCTTCGACCGACACTCCGTGGACGCCGTCGTGCACTTTGCCGCGCACAAGGCGGGGAGCAGGTCGACGCGGATGCCCGTCCCCTACTACGACACCAATGTCGGCGGTACCACCGCCCTGTTGCACACCATGCACGACCACGGGGTGCGCCGGCTGGTCTACGCCTCCTCGTGCTGGGTCTACGGCGACGCCGGCCGCGGCCCGCTGGACGAGACCACCCCCGCACGGCCGGGAACCCCTTACGCGTCCTCCAAGTGGATCTGCGAGCAGATCCTCGCGGACGTGTGCCACCGCGACCCGGCCTACGCGGTGGTGTGCCTGCGCTACCCGGTCCCGGCCGGGGCGCACCCCAGCGGGCTCCTCGGCGAGGATCCGCGCCACCCGCCCGAGAACCTGATGCCGCACCTCGCCCGGGTGGCCGTGGGACGGTCCGAGCGGCTCTCCGTGTTCGGCGACGACTATCCGACCGGTGACGGCACCGCGATCCGCGACTACCTGCACGTCATGGACGCCGTCGAGGCGCACCGCGCCGCGCTGGACCACCTGGGCGACGCGCCGGGCATGCACGTGTACAACCTGGGCGCGGGCGCGGGCAGTTCCGTCCTCGAGGTCGTGACCGCATTCTCCCGCGCCTGCGGCAGACCCATCCCTTACGACGTAGCGCCCCGCCGCCCCGGGGACGTGGCGGAACTGATCGCCGACGCCTCGGCCGTGGGACGCGCCTGGGGCTGGCGCCCGACCCGGGACCTCGCGGACGTGTGCCGGGACGCCTGGCGGTTCCAGCAGCTGAACCCGAGCGGATACGTGGACTCCGCGCGGCGGCCGGGAGGCAAGGAGTAGGCGGGCGCGCGGGGGCCCGAGCCTCACTCACGCGGCCGTGGACGGCCGGACCGGCTGGAGTGAGGGGCCACCTCCGGGCCGGCGGTCAGCAGCGGGCGCGGACCGCCGCACCACGGGAACGCCGCTCCGACGCAGCCGACAAGGCGAACGCCGTCTCGACCAACGCGATGTGGCTGAACGCCTTCGGTGCGTTGCCCAGTTGACGCCCCGCGTCCGGGTCCCACTGCTCGGCGAGCAGGCCCACGTCGTTACGGATGGCGAGAACCCGCTCGAAGGCCTGCCTGGCCTGCTGCAGATGCCCGGTCGCGGCGAGTGCGTCGGCGTACCAGAGCGAACAGGACACGAACGTACCCTCGGAACCCCGCAGACCGTCCACCCGGTGCACACCCTGTCCGCCTCGACCGTACCTGCGGACGAATCCGCCGTGTGTCAGCCGCCCCATGGCCTCCACCGTGCGACAGACCCGCTCGTCCTCGGCCGGCAGGAAGCCCAGTCTGGGAATCAGCAGTGCCGAGGCGTCCAGGGCCGATGAGCCGTAGGACTGTACGAAGCTCCCCTGCCGCGCGTCCCAGCCCTCTCGGCAGACTTCGCGGTGCACCTCGTCCCGCATGGCGCGCCACTTTCCCGAGGACCCGTTCCTGCCGAGCAGCCTCCCCATCCGCAGAGCACGGTCGGCAGCCACCCACGCCATGACCTTGGAGTGCACGAACTGCCGTCGCGGCCCTCGCACTTGCCACAAGCCCTGATCCGGCTGCCGCCAGTGCTGGTGAAGGTGCCCCATCAATGCCTCCGCCAGGCTCCACACGCGCGCAGGCAGGGGAATCCCCTCCTGCAACGACAGGCAGAGCGTGTCCAGGACTTCCCCGTACACGTCCAGCTGGAACTGGCTCACCGCCGAGTTCCCGAACCGGACCGGTCGTGAGGCTTCGTACCCCGGCAGCCACGGCGCCTCGGTCTCCGTCAGGAGCCGCTGGCCCCCGACTCCGTAGACCGTCTGGAGATCGGCGGGAGCTCCCGCGATGGCCCGCACCAGCCAGTCCAGCCACGCGATCGCCTCGTCGCGGTACCCGCTGCGCAGCAGACAGGACAGGGTCAGAGTGGAGTCCCGCAGCCAGCAGTAGCGATAGTCCCAGTTCCGCTCCCCTCCGATACTTCCCGGAAGCGAGGTGGTCGGCGCCGCGACGATGCCGCCGGTGGGGGCATAGGTGAGCGCCTTGAGCGTGATGAGGGAGCGCACCACGGCTTCCCTCCACTGCCCCCGGTAGCAGCACTGGGCGGTCCATCGCCGCCAGAAATCGCTGGTCTCCTTCAACGCCGTCTCCGCGGGAAGGAACAGCGGCGCGGGCGCCTCGGGCAGGTGCGATGGCGACCACACCAGCGTCAAGGCCAGCCGCTGCCCGGCCGAGACGGTCTGCTCGAGCACCGTGGAGCCCTGCCGGCCGGAGGTTCGGATCGGCCCGCAGGCACTGAGCCAGACGGAGTCCGGCCCGGCGACGGCCACCGTGCCGCACTCGGTGGCCCTGATCCACGGCACGACGCGCCCTTGGTGGAAGCGCAGCCGCAGTTCGCTGCGTATGGGTGTCGAGCCGCGCAGGCCTTCGATCAAGCGGAACACGCACGGCCACTGAGTGCGTGGTGGCATGAAATCCGTGACCCGCACGGCACCGGTGGCACTTTCCCATTCCGTGTCCAGGACGAGTGTGTCGGACCGGTAGGCGCGACGTGTGCAACGTCCCCCGGCGGCAGGAGCGACCCGCCAGAACCCGTGGTCCGGCGTGCCCAGCAGGGCGGCCAAGCAGGCGGGCGAGTCGAAACGGGGCAGGCACAGCCAGTCCACGGACCCGTCTTTGCCCACCATGGCGGCGGTCTCCAGGTCGCTGATCAGCGCGTAATCCTCGATGGGTGGACTCATGATCGGGAGTACGCCGTCATGCACTGTGCCGCCCCTCCACCGTACGGCCCTCGCGGCCGATGCGCAGCCGAGGTGCGGCAGCGCATCGCTCCTCCCGGTCCACTCGACGGTCGTCCTCGCCGCGTATCCCCGCACTTGACCAGACGACCCGAAACGGACGAACATGTACGTATACGAAGTAAACGTATGACGTCTCCACCCGCGAGGAGCATCACGGACGCCGCCGCATCGACTCCCGGAGACACAGGCACCATGAACTCCAGCCCCTCCCCTCAGCCCGACCCCGTTCTCGCTCCCATGCCCGGTTCCAGCGGCCCCGTTCCCTCGAGGGTCGCGCCCCGCCCGTCCTCCCAGCGCCCCGCTCACCCCCTGCGCCGGGCGGAGGATCGCCCCCCGCCACGTGCGACCGTGAGCCTCGTCGTACCCGCACGCGACGAGGCACGCAACATCCCTTGGGTCTTCGAGCAGATCCCGGACTGCGTCGACGAGGTCATTCTGGTCGACGGCGATTCCCGGGACGCCACCGTGCACATGGCGCGGCACTGCCTGCCCGCCGTCCGCCATGTCCGACAGAGCGGTCCCGGCAAGGGCAACGCGCTGCGTACGGGCTTCCGTGCAGCGACCTGCGACTACATCGTGATGCTGGACGCGGACGGCAGCATGACCCCGGCCGAAATCCCTCACTATGTGCACTTCCTGGACAACGGCTATGACTTCGTGAAGGGCTCGAGATTCATCGCCGGCGGGGGCTCTCTCGACATCACGCGCTTCCGGCGGTTGGGCAACCGCACTCTGCTGGCGGCCGCCAACCACCTCTATCACACGTCACTGACCGATCTGTGCTATGGCTTCTGCGCCTTCCGCCGAAGCTTCCTGGACGACCTCGACCTCCACTCCTCCGGTTTCGAGATCGAGACCGAGATGATCACCCACGCACTCCGCTCCGGACTGCGGATCGCAGAGGTCCCGAGTCTCGAGTCGCCTCGCCGCAGCGGCCGTTCCCACCTGCACGCCCTGTCCGACGGACGGCGTGTGCTGCGCGTACTCCTCTCGGAACGGCCCGGAGCACGGTCGGCTCCGCCCGGACGGAGCAGTCCATGACTGTGATCGGGCCCGCGCCGCTCCTCCCCGGTGACGGCCCGGCGACAGTCGTCGACATCGACCTGGCCGAGCCGGGCAGGTTCAGCCCTCCCGGCAGCCGGGCGCACATCCATCCCCGGGGCCGCGTCCTGGCACTCGTACGACGGCAGGGCCATCCTTTGGGCCTGGTGTCGAGCAGCGGCGCCGATCCGGCGGAACTGTGGCGCACCCTTGCCGAGTCGTCCCGCCACGAACTCGCTGCGCCCCCCGATCCGCCCGCAGGGGGCGGGACCGGTGACACGCCCGACATCAGCGTGGTCGTCCCCACCCACAATCGCTGCGGTCTGCTGCGCCAGTGCCTGGACTCCCTGCTGAGAGCGGAGTACCCGAGCTCGCGGTTCGAGATCATCGTGGTGGACAACGCCCCCGCGAACGCGGCGGCCGAGCATCTCGTCCACACGGCATACCGCGACCGGGTCCGGTACCTGAGAGAACCCGTCGTGGGCGGGGCCAGAGCGCGCAACCGCGGGCTGGCCGCTTCCCACGGCACTCTGGTGGCGTACGCGGATGACGACACCCTGGTCGACGCCCGATGGCTGTCAGCGCTCGCCCAGGCCTTTTCGGGAGACCGGCGGATCGGTTGCGTGACGGGCCTCATCGTGCCCGCCGAGCTGCAGACCGATGCTCAGGCCGCCCTGGAACGGCACGGCGCTTTCGGCAAGGGGTTCAGTCCCCGTTCCTGGTCGCTGCGGGATCCACCCGACGATCCTCTCTTCCCGTTCGCGGCGGGCCACTTCGGTTCCGGAGCCAACATGGCCTTCCGCACCGACGTGCTGAGGGCCCTCGGCGGATTCGACCCGGCCACCGGCCCGGGGACACCCGCGCACGGCGGGGAGGACCTGCTCGCCTTCTTCCAGGTGGTGGTCAGCGGCCGTACCCTCGTCTACCGGCCCGACGCGATCGTCTGGCACCGTCACCGACGCACCGCAGACGCCCTGCCCGCCCAGGCCTTCGGGTACGGCGCCGGCTTCGGGGCTTATCTGACCGCAGCGCTCGCCCACCATCCAGGCATGCTGCCCGCCCTGCTGCGCAGGCTCCCCGGCGGCATCCGGTACGCGGCCGCCAGGTCCCGCACACGTGCCCGCCGTGAGGACGCAGCTTGGTCGCGGCGGCTGGCCCTGCTCGAGATCGAAGGCCTGGCATACGGACCGGTGGGATATCTACGCGGTCGCCGTCACCTCGCCTGGAGCAGCCGTGCGTGCGCAACCTGAAGCGGGTGTCGCCGGACTGCGAGCCGGAATCTCCGCCGCCCTCCCTCGGGATCCACTGCTGCGCAACGGACACCTCCTGGCCGTCGCCTCCCTGGCGAACGCCGCACTGGGAGCCGTCTTCTGGATCTGCGCCTCACGCTGGTACGACGACCGGGCGGTGGGTCTCAGCTACTCCGCTCTCTCCGCCGTCACGCTGCTCGCCTGCGTCGGTCAACTGAACCTCTCCGACGTCCTCGTCCGGTTCGTACCGTCCGCGGGACGGCACACCCGCGGGCTGATCCTCACCTGTTATGCGGCGGGCACCGCCTGCAGCGTGCTGGCCGCGGTGGCCTTCCTGTTGCTGGTGCCCCACATCGCGCCCGACCTCGGTTTCCTGCTGACTCCCTGGACCGGCTTCTGCTTCGTGGCGGCCACGGTCGGCTATGCCATGTTCATCCTGCAGGACGGCGCTCTGACCGGAGTGAGGCGCCCTTCATGGGTCATGGCGGAGAACCTGATGTTCGCCGTGGTGCGCAACGTGCTGCTGGCCGTAGGCGCAGCCCTCGCCGTGTTCAGCGGCATCCTGCTGTCCTGGGCCGGCGCCTTCGCCGTCTCCTTCTTCGTGGTCAACGTCTACCTCATGCGGCGCGCGGTGCCCCGTCATGAGCAGGGCGCTCCGGAAACCGCCCGCCCGCCCCGCTTGGTCGGATACGCGGCCGCGGACTACGTCGGCTCGCTCTTCCGCATGGCGGCCTACACATTCGCGCCGCTACTGGTGCTCAACAGCCTGGGTGCGGAGCAGAGCGCCTACTTCTCGCTGGCATGGGTCGTCGGCTTCATGCTCTATCTGGTGACGACGAACATGGGCAGTTCGCTGATCGTGGAGGCCGTGCGCAACCCCGCGCGACTGCCCGCGCACGCTGACCGGATGCTGCGTCATTCGGGCGTGTTGCTGGCACTCGCCGCAGGCGGCACGATCGTCTTCGCGCCCGGGATCCTGTCGCTGTTCGGTCCGGAGTACAGCCTGCACGGAACGACACTGCTGCGGCTTGTGGCCCTCTCCGCGCTGCCGAACCTGGTGGTCAGCCTGGCGGTCGATGTGGCCCGCGCCCGTCGGAACATGCGCATGGTGGTGGGACTTCAGTTCGCCCTGTGCGTCGCGGTGATGGGCCTCGCCGCCTTGCTCCTGCCGGTGCTCGGCCTGAGTGGTGCGGGTGTCGCCTGGCTCACGTCCCAGTCCGTACTGGCGCTGTACCTGTTGATCTGGCGGTCGCATTGGCTGCCCCACCGCTCGGAGCCGCTGCCATGAGCACCGCGCCCGGCCGCAGCGAGACGCGGAGAGCGAACTCCGTCGACATCTCCGTGGTGATCTGCGTGTACACCGAGGAACGGTGGGAGGACATCCTGGCGGCGGTGTCCTCGGTACGGATCCAGTCGCTTCCGGCCTTGGAGACGCTACTGGTGGTCGACCACAACCCGGCCCTGCTCGATCGGTTGCTCCGGCGGTACGGTCAAGCCGGGGCAACGGTACGGGTGATGGCGAACGCTGGGCCACCCGGCCTGTCGGCGGGCCGCAACACCGGCATCGCCGCCGCCCGCGGCTCGGTCGTGGCGTTCCTCGACGACGACGCGGTGGCCGAAGAGGACTGGTTGTTGCACTTCGCCACGGCCTACACGGACTCGCGGGTCATGGCGGTCGGCGGACGCACGGTGCCGGCATGGAGTTCCGGGCACCGGCCGTCCTGGTTCCCGGCAGAGTTCGACTGGGTGGTCGGCTGTACGTACGTGGGCTTCCCGCGGGGCCGGGTCCCGGTGCGCAACGTGTTCGGAGGCAACGCCTCCTTCCGCCGCGCGGCCTTCGACCTCGTGGGTGGCTTCGCGACCGGTATCGGCAGAGACGGTGGCAAGCACCCGCTGGGATGCGAGGAGACAGAGCTCTGTATCCGCCTGACCCGCGCCGCCCCCCACGCGGTACTTCTGGTCGACGACCGAGCGGTGATCCACCACAAGGTCCCCGCCTCCCGGGAGCGCTTCGCCTACTTCCGCCGTCGCACCTATGCCGAGGGGCTGTCGAAGGCACGCGTGGCACGCAGCGTCGGTGCGGGCATGGGCCTGCAGTCCGAACGCCGCTACACCGCACGTGTCCTCTCCTCGGGGGCTGCGCGCCATCTGAGCCAGGCGCTGTCCGGGCAGCCGGGCGGCGTGGGCAGGGCCTGCGCCATCGTGGCCGGCCTGGCTTCGGCGGCGAGCGGATATCTCGTCGGCAGTCTGGCCGTCCGGCGTGCCGGACCAGTGTCGGTGGACTCGGAGCTGCCCACCCTCCCCGCAGGCCCGGTTCCGGGCGGCGCTTCGCCACTGCCGTCCGAACGCTTCATCGAGGGAGGTCGCGGTGACTCAGTCCGTTCCCATTCTCATGTACCACGCGGTGGCCCATGACCCCCGGCCCTCGACGCACGCTCTGTCCGTCTCACCGCGGGCGTTCACGGACCAGATGCGGCTCCTGGCCGACCGCGGCTGCGCTCCTGTGACCACGGCGCGGCTGGCAGCGGCATGGCGCGGCGGCCCGCCCCTTCCCCTCCATCCCGTACTGATCACGTTTGATGACGGCTACGAGGGTGTCCATCGCCATGCCCTTCCTCTGCTGGCCCGGCACGCATTCCCGGCGACTCTCTTCGTCTCGACCGGCTGGCTGCGGGGCCCCTACGACACGGCATGCGCCCTGGACACCATGCTCGACTGGCGGCAGGTACGCGAACTGGCGGCGGCCGGAACCGAGATCGGCGGTCACAGCCACACCCATCCCCAGCTGGACCAGCTCGCCGATGCGTACCTGTGGCTCGAGGTGCTGAGGTGCTGGGACATCATCGGCGAAGAGCTCGGCGCCGCACCCGTCTCGTTCGCTTACCCGTACGGCTATTCCAGCCATCGGGTCCGCAGGGTGGTGCGAGCCGCAGGCTTCGCGCAGTCACTCTCCGTGGGCAATGCGCTGGCTCGGCCATCCCAGGGACCTTACGCTCTGAAACGAGTCACGGTGCGACGCAGCACCTCTCTCCAGGAATTCGAACAACTCGTGGACGGACGGAGGGTCACTCGCCGTTACGCCGCAGACCGCGCGCTCACGAATGGGTACGCCTTGCTCCGCGGATCTCGACGGCTGATACGGACGGTGACCGCCGGTCTCCTTTCCTCCACCGCTTGAGGACCCCCGAACGACCCGCTGGAGAACGATGCCGCCATGCTCCGACCCTTCTCCCGGAAACGCCCCTCGCGACACACGTCTCTCGCGAACGTCCTGATCGGTATCGCCGCCACCTTCACCACCGCCAATTGCTCGGCCCCCGAGGAGGCGCCACGCCCCGAAGGAATGCCGGGCGACTGGCACCTCGTGTTCAGCGATGAGTTCGACGGCACCGGGCTGAACGAGGAGAAGTGGACAGTCGGAAGTCCCTACGGCAGCGGCGGTGTCGATGTGACCGAGCCCGTCAACAGCGATGAACTGCAGTGCTACGACTCCGCTCTGGTGGCGGTGTCCGACGGGGCGCTGAACATCCGGGCCGAGAGAAAGCGCGTCACCTGCGGAGGGAGGACGACGGATTACGCCTCCGGGATGGTGAATACGCGGGATCACTTCCAGCAGCGGTTCGGAGCCGTGGAGGCCCGTATTCACCTTCCGGCGGCGGCACCCGGAGTGATCGCGAACTGGCCGGCGTTCTGGCAGGTCGGGGCGGAGTGGCCACAAGACGGGGAGAACGACGTGATGGAGGGATTGCTGGGCCGTGCCTGCTTCCACTTTCGCTCGGCGCCGGGCGACGGGGGCGAAAAGGGTGGGTGCGCCAAGGGCGATTTCACGGGCTGGCACACCTACGGGGCGAACTGGCAGCCCGGGCGTGTGGAGTACTACTACGACGGCGAGCTCGTCGGTGCCGTCACGGAAGGAGTCACCGACGTCCCGCAGTGGTTCATGCTGAACTACTCGATTCAGCCAGAGGTCGGCGGGCCGACGAAACTCCCGGCGGACATGCGGGTGGACTACGTTCGCGCCTGGCAGGAATGATCATCCATCCCCCGGTCCGGAGTGGCCGGCGCGGCGCCAGGGCGGAGCCAGTGTCGCCACCGTCGACACCACCGCCACGATCACAAGAGCCCGCTGTGCCGTGAGGGCTCCGGTCAGCGTCAGGGTCATGGCGACAAGAAGAGCGCTGGACACGCTGACTGCTCCCGTCAGTACGGCCATGTGCTGCGCGGTCCTGCCAGGCACACCTCGGCCGGCATGTCGCTCGGACGGCAGTCGCAGTGCCAGCGGGAGGCCCGGGAACACCAACATCCCTCCCATCACGACGACCACACGCAGAGCGCTCCCGGCAGGCAGTTCGAGGGCGGCCGGCGCACACCACGCGGCAAGAATCAGAATCGCAGAGCGGGCCCAGAGGTTCATCGGTTCTCCTGGGTCTCCGCCGGAGTGAAGAGGTAGATCTTGGCGTCCTTGTTCTGGAACACCATGCGGAAAGCCGGATGGTCGGCGAGCATGCCGTCGACTTTCGACATGCTGGCAGGAATGAGTCCCGTTGCCCGGATCCTGCCTTCCTGCGCCCTGTTGAGCATCAGGTACACGGGGCCCTCCCGCCCGGCGACAAGCGATGCGAGTGTGCCTGCCGGATCGGTCGCGAATCGCTTCTTGTCGGGTTCTTCCTGCAGCTCGATCCACACGCTCGGATGCAGGTCGTAGTCGGTGTAACCGGCAGGAACGTCCTCGGTGACAGCGGTCACGACTGCACCGCGGGGCGCGTGATCGAACAACCAGCGGCTGGCCGCCACCTCGGAGCGTGTGAAGTAGAGAGCCGTCGCCCCGTCGGGGTTGCAGAAGTAGCAGATGGTGAAACCTGCGAAGAGCACGGGCAGTGCCACCGGCAGCACCAGTCGGCGTGCGACTCTCCGCGGGCGTGGCGCGGCGAGCATCGCGGTGGCGCCGAAGGCCATCGCCGGCAGGGAGAACATGTAGGCGCGAAACAGCATCTCGCCGTCGTAACTGTTGAGGGCGAGCAGCACCAACGGGGCGCCCGCGAGCAGTGGAAGCGGCGTGCGACGCAGCGACGGCCGGAGAAGCAGGGCCGCTGCCGCGAGCACCCACACCGTGCCCGACAGGGCGCGGTCCGTCCAGGCGACCAGTACCTGCGCATCGGTCGCGCCGGCGAGGTCGAGGAGACCGGCGCTGGCGTTCGACTCGGGTTGTGTGACGCCCTGGATCATCTCCTGGGCGTTGGCCGAGAAGAACGGCCTGGCCACCGTGAGACCCCAGGCCACGTTCAGGGCGACGGTCCCGACCAGGATCGGCAGTACTGTCGGCCGGTTCCGCCTCGGCAGGGCCAGGGCGGCCAGAGTGATGATCAGCATCACCGGCGTCAGGGGATGCGAGCACGTGATCGCCGCAACGATGCACAACACCAGCAGCATCCAGCGGATCGACGGGCGCCCACCAGCCGCTCCCCCAGCGCCACCCGGTGCCTGTCTCGAGTGGGGGAGGCGCCTCACGACGATGGCCAGAACGGTCACGTACAACAGGAACGTCAGTGTCTGGGGGGCGAAGTAATCCTGCGTCACCCAGAGGCAGGTGTAGAACACCCAGGCCGCCGCCCAGGACAGTCTCCTGCTGCGGGAAAATGATCGGTACAGGATGATGAGCGGGGCGAGCAGCAGAGCGTCGGCGACCGCGGAACCCCAGGCGGCATAGGAGAGTGCCGAATCGATACCGGTCGCCTCGACGACCACGGCGTTCAGGGCGAAGAAGCCCGGCCAATGGTGATAGAGATCGAGCCCGCGATCGTCGACGACAGGCAGCTCGCCGACGCGAAGCAATACGTCGATCATCGACACGTGCTTCCACGCCCAGTTGTCGCTCAGACGGCCGTAGGCGATGGGGGCTGTGGCATGGAGCATCGCGATGAGCGCCAGAACATATCCCGCGTAGAGCCTGTCCCGGGTACGCCGGTCTGAAAGGGCCGCGCAGAAACCGAAAGCCAGCAGGGCAGCCGCCACCCAAAAGGAGATCGGTAGCACCTCCACGAGGCCATAGACGCCCATCCCCTCCACATTCACATTGCGCAGAGAAAGTAGCCATGTGGCCACCGCGGCAAGGAGGGCGACGTAAGCGAACAGGCGCACGGAGCGGATTTCTCGCGACCCGTTCGACGCGGCCGGGGAGAAGGCGACCCCCCTCTGCCGGGGCGGCAAAATGCGCTGACGATCCTCAGGTTTCATATGCAGTCTGTCTATCACGGCGGGCCGCTTTCTCCCGGCGTTCAGCTCGTGCTGCGGCAGTAATAGGGTGAGTTCATTCGTCACACCATTCCTCCCGCCGCGCCCTCTGCCGGGACGCCGTCAGGAAGCGCGAGCAGGACGTCCTCGATCAGGTGACGGGGGACTCGGTCCATCGCGTCCGCAAGGCACCGACGCCGTTCAGCGTCCTGCGGGCCGCCTGGCGCAGGTACGGCCTCTCCAGCACGGCGTCGTAAGCGATCCCGACCGGTACCCGGCGCAGCCAGTGGGTCACGGCGCCGGCGGACGGCAGCGCCACCCACCCCTCCGCCACGGTCTGATCCCTGGTCTTCAGCGTGTCCTTGTACTGACTCGCGCCACGCGCCAGGTCCAGGTAGGCCACGCCCGCCCCAGCGGCCTCCTCCGCCATCCTCAGATAGAGCAGCATTCCCGGCGAGTACCTGGCGAAGTGTGTGTCATAAGCAGGAAACCACGTGGCGAAAACCCGTTCCGACCACAGCCCGAAATGCGTGGCGACGGGCTGCCCGCCGGCATAAAGGACCGACAGAACGCCAACCGGTGACGATTCGCAGCGGGCCGCGTGCAGTCGCCTCAACAACTCGGCTATCCAGGGTTTCGCGAAGCGGTCCCGACGCCCTGTTCTGCGGTACTGTGCGGACTTCCATCGCATCAGCGTACGCAACTGCTCCGGATCCCTCTCATCGAAGACGAAACGGATGTCCCCAACTTCTCGTGCCAGCTTGCGAGTGAATCGTCGCATGTCACCAAGAAACCGTTTGGAGTTCTGCGACACCCGAGCCTTGTACTGTTCGTATCCGTCACTCACATCCATGACGGCGGACGGGTGGAACCTGCGAGCGAAAGGAGAAAAAGGCGGTGCGTCACCGACGAGATTGTCGAATTCCCACACCGTGAGCCCACAGGCCCGCAGGAGAGGCTCGGCTTCACGTACGGCCCCGGGGCGCTGCACCACGGCCTGACAGTCGGAGACCCCCAGCCCCACAGCACAACCCACCCCCAGCGCCCCGTGCTCGAAGGGGAAGAACGCCACGGAATCCCCCGCCTGTTCCGCCACGGCGACGCGGACTCGCGGACGCACGGCAGAGACAGCTCGAGCGAAATCGGGGCCGAGGAACGGATTGGCGTACTGCGATGACTCCGATTGGATGTCGCGCCAAGCGGCCACCTCGGCGGGCCTCAAATCGGCCGGGGAAACGACCTTTATCCTCACGACCGTCCTCCTGCTTCGCTGAGGCTGCGGCGAGGCTCGGACGGTGGCCCCCCGACCGGGGTGCCCAGCCGGGACCGTGCACGGCGATACAGACGCCATGCCCTGGTCCGCGGGCGCTCACGGAAGGGTGCGGTCCGGGCGCCTCGGCCGTCGACCCAGTCCTGGAAGACACCGATCGGCGTGTCGGCGCGAACCGTCAAGCGGGAGATCCGGAACGGGTTGTCACGCGGTGAACTGAACGCGTTGCCGACCTCGCAGGCCGAGCCCCACCCGGCTGCGTGGACGTCGCGCCGGACTCGGGCGTCGGAGTAGCCGTGGGGATAGGCGAACGTGGAGACCCGGTGACCCAGTTCGTTCTCCAGCGTCTCTCGGCAGCCGACGATCTCGTCGACCAGCTTGCGCCGCGGAAACGTGTCCAGCTGCGGATGAGTGCGGGAATGGCCGCCGATTTCCACCCCTGCGACGTCCAGCGTTCTTATCTGCCGCCAGCTCAGCATGTCGGCGGGCGGCAACAGACTTTCTCCGGCGCTCCCGCCGGGAGTGCGCACCGCCCCGGTGGTGATGTAGAGGGTGGCGGGAAAACCACGGGTGGCGAGTTGGGGATACACCGAACGCCAGAAGTCTGCGAAGCCGTCGTCGAAGGTGAGGACTGCGGGACGCGACGGCAATGACGTCCCGTGACGCATGGCAGCGACCAGTTCCGCAAGTGGTATCACCGTACGCCCGGCGGCCGTCAGCCGGTCGAGCTGTGCCGCGAACCTCGCCGGCCGGACGGTGAACGGCGCTATCCAGGCCGGCGGATTGTCCGTGACGGCGTGGTACAGGAAGACGGGCACGGAAGTCATGGGAGTATGTTCCTCCGTCGTATATTTACGACGTTTACGTCCAGCCTGCTACGGGTGGTACAGCCCGTCAAGACGGAGGCGGACGGGCCGTGTTTACCTCCCATACGCGGTCACGGAGGACTCGGCAGCACCGTGAGGAGAGACGAATGGCGAACAGTTCGAGGAACGGCCCGGCGCGTCGCGCCAGCGACCGCGGCCGCTACGGCCGGCTGAACCGGGGCCGGGTGCTGGCCACCGCCCTGGACCTGGTCGACCGGGAAGGCCTCTCCGCCCTCAGCATGCGTCGCCTCGGCAGTGAGCTCGGCGTGGAGGCCATGGCGCTGTACCGGTACGCCTCGAACAAGGACGCCCTCCTCGACGGCCTCGTCGAGGCCCTGTACCTGGAGCTGGAGGACCGGCTGCCACCGGCCGGCGAGTCGGTCGCCGACTGGCGGGCCGGGCTGCACCAAATCGCCCGGGCGACCTACGACGTATGCCTGGCCCATCCCCAGGCCGTGCCCCTGCTCGCCACCCGTCTGCTCGCGGTCCCCCTGGCCCGCCGTCCCGCCGCCGTGCTGCGCGACCACGAGCGGGTGCTCGCGTTGCTGCGGGGAGCCGGGTTCGGCGAGACGACCGCCTCCGCCGTGTTCCGCGCCTTCACCGCCTGGCTGCTGGGCTACGTGACCGTGGAACTGCGCCCCATGGTCGACAACCCCGATGAGACGGATCCGGCCTTCCGGCTCGGGCTGCACCGGCTGTCCCCCAAGGAGCTGCCGACCCTGCGGGACACGGCCGCCTCGCTCGCCGAGCGGGGTGGGCCCGAGGGTCTCGCGGCCGGTCTCGACGCCCTGCTCGACGGCTTCAGCGGCGGCGGCCCGCCTTCCGCAGCATCCCGCTGAACGGCGTCTCCGGCCGCTCCAGCCGCTCCCCGTCCAGCGTGATGTCCACGACCTCGTTGAAGAAGGCGAGGCGTCCGCGGATCGCCGCCACCGCGGGCAGCGGGTCGGGGTAGGTCCACACCAGGTCCGGCGGCACGTCGCCCTCGCCGCGCCAGGTCCAGTAGGAGGCGGTGCCCTTGTAGGGGCACCCGGTGTGGTGGTCGGTGGGCTCGAAGAGGTCCAGGCGTACGTCCTCGCGCGGCAGGTAGTACCGGGTCGGCAGGGACGTCTCGAAGAGCAGGACCGGCGCGTGGGTGTCCGCGACGAGGTGCCCGTCGACCTCGATCCGCACGTGGCGGCTGCTGGGCAGCGCGTCCACGCGTTTGTGCGGGTCACGGGGGTGGATGAAGCTTTCCTCGTCCTCCTCGTACCAGTGGTCGAGGCCCGTGTCGGTGCGCCGGAACCATTCGAAGGCGATGTGGCCGGCCAGGTCGTCGGCGGGGAAGGTCCAGGCCGCGTTCGGGCGTGTCTCGCCGTCGGCGACCAGGTCGTAGAAGACCTGGGAGCCGGTGTGGGTGCCGGTGGGCGGGTCGGCCGCCGGGCGCAGGAGGTCGGTGCGGACGTCCGCGTGCGGGAAGGCGTACTGGGGCACGGGCAGGCCCGGTTCCCAGACGAGCACCGGGTGGCGGCTGTCGACGACGGTGACGTCGCCCTTGCGGCCGCGCACCCAGCGCTCGCTGGGCTCCCACAGGAGGCCTTCGGGGGTGGTGGTGATCGACCGGGCGGCGGGGTGGGCCGGGTGGGTGGTCATGGCCGGTGTCTCCTTCGCGCGCAGGCGGTTCGCGAGGGTCCGCGCCTCCCGGAGTGGACCGGTCCACACCTGTCGGGGTCCGGGAGGCCGGAGGACCGTACCCCTCCACCGTCCCACGGCTGTCAGTGCGCCGCGTCGAGCCGGGCCCGCTGCTCCTCGGTCAGTTCCAGGTCCACCGCGGCCAGGTTCTCCTCCAGCTGGGCCAGGGAGGAGACCCCGGCCAGCGGGACGATCGGCAGGTCGCCGCCGATCTGCCAGGCCAGCACCACCTGGTTTACGGTCGCCCCGGTCTCCCGGGCCACCTCGCGCAGTACCGCCAGTCGGGCCGGGGTGCCGGGGTGGTCGAAGTCGGCGGGGAGCCGCTCCGGGCGGCTGTAGGCACCCTTCAGCAGGGGTGAGTAGGCGACCAGTGTCAGGGCGGGTTCGGCCCTCAGGTAGCCGAGCAGGTCGGGGCCGGCGTGGCCGAGGCTGCCGTCCGGGAAGAGGTCGTCGGGCACGTCCGTGCGGGGCCGCAGGTGGGTGTGCGCGTACTGGAGCACCTCGTAGCCGGGCAGTCCGGCCGCGGCCGCCAGGGACCGGGCCCGCTCGACGCGCCAGGTGGCGTGGTTGCTGGCGCCGAGCAGTCCCACCGTGCCCTCGGCGACGAGCGCGCCGAAGGCCTCGACGGTCTCCTGGAGGGGGACGGTGCGGTCCTCGATGTGCGCGTACAGCAGGTCCAGCTTCTCCATGCCGAGGCGCTCGCGGCTGCGCTCCGCCGACTCGCGGATCACCTTCGCCGACAGGCCCTCGGGATTGTCGGTGTAGCTCGTGCCGGGGGCCAGGGGGCGGGCCCCGAGCTTGGTCGCGACGACGATCTCGTCGCCGACGCCGCGGCTGCGCCGCCAGCGCCCGAGCAGTTCCTCGCTCTGGCCGCCCTGGCCGCCGTCGACCCAGAAGGCGTAGTTGTCGGACGTGTCGATGAAGGTGCCGCCGGCCTCGACATAGCGGTCGAGCAGGGCGAAGGACGTCGCCTCGTCCGTCACCGAGCCGAACAGCATGGCGCCCAGTGCCAGCACGCTCACCTCGCGGCGCGTGCGCGGGTCCGTGCCGATCGTGCGGTACTTCATGGATGCTCCTCCCGTGCGCGCCCCGGGCCTCGGGGCACGCACGGGAGTCTTCCTGTTGAAGAGCGCTCGAAGTCAAGGACGCGGGGCGTCAGCGGGCGAACGGCCCCTCCAGCGCCGCCCACTGCAGCAGCATGATGGTCTTGGCGTCGGCGATCTCGCCGGTGCGGATCATCTCCAGGGCTCTGCGGAAGGGCAGTTCGAGGATCTCGATGTCCTCGCCCTCCTCGCCGAGGCCGCCTCCCTCGTGGGTGCGGGTCGACGGACCGTAGGCGGCGGCGTAGAAGCTGACCCGTTCGGTGACCGAGCCGGGGCTCATGTAGACGTCGAAGACGTGCCGCACCTCGCCGATGGTGTGGCCCGTCTCCTCCACGACCTCGCGCCGTACGGCGATCTCCGGGTGCTCGTCCTCGTCGTCGAGCAGGCCGCCCGGCGTCTCCACGAGCATGCCGTCGGGGTGCCCGTTGACGTACACCGGGAAGCGGAACTGGCGGGTGAGCAGGACGGTTTCGCGTTCGGCGTCGTAGAGCAGCATCGTGGCCCCGTTGCCGCGGTCGTGCGTCTCGCGTTCCTGGGTGCTCCAGGTGCCGTCGGCGTGCCGGTAGTCGAAGGTCGTGGTCCGCTCGACGTACCAGTGGCTGGACAGGAGCCTCACGTCGCGCACCCTGACGCGTGGGTTGCCGGTGAGGTCCCGGCCGGTGCGGTCGAGTCCGGTGCGGCCCCTGCGGTCGGGGGTGTCGATGCCGGCGGTCATCGGGCACCGGCCGGGCGGCGGTGGCGCGGGAAGATCGAAAAGGTCATGTCCGCTTCTACCATCCTCAGGCCGCCCGGGTGCGGCGTCCCGAGCGTGACGGGTCTGCGACTGCCCGCCGCCCGGTGCGGCGGAGGACAGTGGGAGCCTGCCCTCCACGGGCCCCCGGCGACGGGCCGCGGGGTGGGGACGGCGGGCAGCGGACGGCGACGGTCCGCTGCGTCTCACGGGGGAGGGCTCATGGAAGCGGACCGGGACGCGCGGCACGCGCTCGTGGTGGGGGCCGGGATCGGCGGACTGGCCGCCGCGCTCGCCCTCGGCCGTGCCGGCTGGCGGGTGACGGTGCTGGAGCGTGCGGCGGCCGTCGGGGAGATCGGCGCGGGCATCCAGCTCAGCCCGAACGGGGTGCGGGTGCTGAGTTCCCTCGGCGTGCTGGAACAGCTGCTGCCCACGACGTTCCGGCCCGAGGCGGTCGAGATGCGGCTCGGCCGCTCCGGCCGGCGCGTCTTCCGCGTCGAACTCGCCGAGACCGCGGTACGGCGGTGGGGAGCCCCCTACCTGCACGTCCACCGCTCCGACCTGCTCGACGCCCTGCTCGCCGGGACGGCCGGCGGCGGTCCGGACATCACGCTGCTGACGGGGTCGGCCGTGCGCGGCTACGAGCAGGGGCCGCGGAGCGTGACGGCGGTCCTCGACTCGGGCAAGCGGATCGGCGGGAGCCTGCTCGTCGGGGCGGACGGCATCCATTCGGCGATCCGCGAGCGGATGCTGGGGGCCGGCGCACCCCGGTTCACCGGCCATGTCGCCTGGCGGGTCACCGTCCCGGTCGAGCGCCTGGGCCGGGACGCGCCGCCGCCCACCGCGTGCCTCTGGGTGGGTGAGCGGCGGCATGCCATCACCTACCGGCTGCGCGGCGGGACCCTGGCCAACCTGGTGGCGGTGGTGGAGCGCGACGCGTGGCGGGGCGAGTCCTGGACCGAGCGGGGCACCCGGCAGGACGCGCTGGCCGACTTCGCGGGCTGGCACCCCACGGTGACCACCGCGCTGCGGGAGGCGGAGACCCACTTCCGCTGGGCGCTGTTCGACCGCGATCCGCTGGAGACGTGGGTGGACGGGCGGGTCGCGCTCCTCGGTGACGCGTGCCATCCGATGCTGCCCTACCTGGCGCAGGGCGCCACCATGGCCCTGGAGGACGCGCGGGTCCTGGCCGACCGGCTCGAACACATCGACGACGTACCGGGGGCACTGCGGTCGTACGCCGCCGCAAGGCGTCCGCGCACCGCACGCGTGCAGGCCGGTTCCCGGCAGAACGGGCAGCGCTTCCACCGGGAGGGCCGCTTCGCCCACGTGCCCCTGTGGCTGCTCGGGAAGCTGGCGCCGCGCGTGTACCACCGCCGGCTGGACTGGCTCTACGGGCATCGCGTGCCGTGAGCGCCCGTCGCCTGACGGAAAAGGTCCCCGCAGGCATCCGCCTGCGGGGACCTCTCGCACCGTCGGGACGACAGGATTTGAACCTGCGACCCCTTGACCCCCAGTCAAGTGCGCTACCAAGCTGCGCCACGTCCCGGTGCGCGCCACCCGCGGTGAACCGCGTGATCGCGCGAACAGCACTTTACCCCACACCCCTGGCCGTGCCGAAAGCGGCCCGGGCGGGACAATCGGCGTATGGGCAGCACAGGAGAGACCTACTCGGACCGGCCCGGCGGCGCGCGGGACCGCGACGCGGAGGGCCGGGCTCGCAACGCCCGGCCGCGGGACGGGCTCGGCCGTCCCCTGCCGTACGGCGCGGACGGCGTGCCGCGCCAGCCGGAGGGCGTGGTCCGTACGCCGGAGGAGACCGTCGCCGAGGCGCAGCGACTGCTCGACGAGGGGAAACCGTTCCACGCGCACGAGGTGTTCGAGGACGCGTGGAAGTCGGGCCCCGATGAGGAACGCGAGCTGTGGCGAGGGCTCGCCCAGCTCGCCGTGGGCCTCACGCACGCCGCCCGCGGCAACCTCACGGGCGGTGCCCGGCTGCTGCGGCGGGGCGCGAGCGCGGCGGAGACGTGGGTGTCGGGCTCCGGGCGCGTCCGGCCGCACGGCATCGACGTCGATACCGTCGCCGCCTGGGCCCGGGAGCTGGCCCGCGAGGTCGAGCGGGAGGGCCGGGCCGTGGACGCGGGAGCGCGGGCACCCCGGTTGCGCGGGCCGTCCACCTGAGCCGACCTGACCCGGCCCCACCCCGGCACCGACCCACCCGGCACCGGCAACGGCCGTCCAAGCCGGGCTCACCCGGCATCGGCACCGGCACCGGCACCGGCCCACCCGGGACGCGGTGCAGGGCCGCCTCCGCGCGTGCGGCAGACTCGGGGCGTGCGAAAGATTCATGTCATCGGTATCGGCGCGGGCGACCCCGACCAGCTCACGCTCCAGGCGGTCAGGGCACTGCGGAGCACGGACGTGTTCTTCATCCTGGACAAGGGCGAGGTGAAGTCGGACCTCACCGCGCTGCGGCGGGACATGCTCGGCACGCACGTCGAGGAGGGCACCTACCGGGTCGTCGAAGCCCGTGACCCGGAGCGGGACCGGCGGGCCGGCGGCGCGGCCTACTCCCCCGCCGTCGGGGACTGGCGCAGCGCCCGGGCCGACATCTACGAGCGGCTGATCACCGAGGAGCTCGGCGCGGAGCAGACCGGCGCGTTCCTGGTGTGGGGCGACCCCGCGCTGTACGACAGCACCCTGGCGATCCTGGAGGAGGTGCTGGAGCGCGGCACCGTGGCGTTCGAGTACGACGTCGTGCCCGGCATCAGCAGCGTCTCCGCGCTGGTCGCCCGGCACCGCACGGGCCTCAACCGCGTCGCCCGGCCGGTGCAGATCACCACGGGCCGGCGGCTCGCGGAGGGCTTCCCGGAGGGCGTGGACGACGTGGTCGTGATGCTCGACGCGCACCAGGCGTTCCGGCGGTACGCGGACGAGGACGTCGACATCTACTGGGGCGCCTACATCGGCACGCCGGACGAGATCCTGGTCTCCGGCCCGATCGCCGAGGCCGCCCCGCGCATCGAGCGGCTGCGCGCCGAGGCGCGTGAGCGCAAGGGCTGGATCATGGACACGTATCTGCTGCGGCGCAACCCGCGCGACTGACACGACTGGGGCGCACGACACCGGGCACCCGTGCGGACGTTCTGGCATGCGCACGTAGCCCACAGGTGTGAAGGTGACGACGTGACCGTCGTGGAGGAAACCGCCCCGCCCGCCTCCCAGCCGCCGGTGCTGGACACCCGCCGCCGCAACGTCGTCTTTGTGACGATCATGCTCGGCATGCTGCTCGCGGCGCTCGACCAGACGATCGTCGGGACCGCCCTGCCGACCATCGTCTCGGACCTGGGGGGCGCCGAGCACATGTCGTGGGTGGTCACCTCGTACCTGCTCGCGGAGACCGTCGCGACCGTGCTGGTGGGCAAGTTCGGCGATCTGTTCGGCCGCAAGCTGGTCTTCCAGGTGTCGGCGATCGTGTTCATCACGGGGTCGTTCCTGTGCGGTCTGGCCACGAACATGCCGCTGCTGATCGCCTGGCGGGCGATGCAGGGCATCGGCGCGGGCGGGCTCATGGTCACGTCCATGGCGCTGATCGCGGACGTGATCCCGCTGCGGGAGCGCGGCAAGTACCAGGGCGCGATCGGGGCGGTGTTCGGCGTGGCCACCGTCGTCGGGCCGCTGCTGGGCGGGCTGTTCACCGACCACCTGACCTGGCGCTGGGCGTTCTACGTCAACGTGCCCATCGCCATCGTGGTGGTCGTGGCGGCCGCCCGGACCATCCCCGTGGTGAAGTCGGCGGTCCGGCCCGTCATCGACTACCTGGGCATCGCGCTCGTCGCCGTCGGCGCCAGCGCGCTGATCCTCGCCACGAGCTGGGGCGGCAACGAGTACGCCTGGGGCTCGGGGGTGATCATCGGCTTGTTCGTGGGCGGTGTGGTCGCGCTCGGGGTGTTCTGCCGGGTGGAGTCGCGGGCGCGCGAACCGATGCTGCCCATGCGGCTGTTCGCCAACCCGGTGTTCACGGTCTGTTCGGTGCTGAGCTTCATCGTCGGTTTCGCGATGCTCGGCGCGCTGACCTACCTGCCGACGTATCTGCAGTACGTCGACGGCGACTCGGCCACGGTGTCCGGCGTGCGGACGCTGCCGATGGTGGCGGGGCTGCTCATCGCGTCGGTGTTCAGCGGCACGGTGGTCAGCAGGACCGGCCGCTACCGGCTGTTCCCGATCGTCGGTTCGCTGGTGATGGGCGTGGGCCTGTACCTGATGTCCCTGATGGGGCCGGGCACGGGCGCGGGGCTGGAGTCCCTGTACATGTTCGTGCTGGGGACCGGCATCGGGCTGAGCATGCAGGTGCTGACGATCGCGGTGCAGAACACCGTCGACTACGCCGACCTCGGCACCGCGACCTCCGGCGTCACCTTCTTCCGTACGCTGGGCAGTTCGTTCGGCACGGCCGTGTTCGGCACGATCTACACCAACGCGCTGGCGCCCAACCTGCGCGAGGGAGTCGCCGAGGCGGCGCGGGCCGGTGAGGTGGACCCGGCCGGCCTCGGCAGGGCCGCGACCAGCCCGGAGGGCGTGCACGAGCTGCCGTCGGCCACGGCGGCCCCGGTCATCGACGCCTACGCGGACACGCTGCAGACGGTGTTCCTGTGGACCGTTCCGGTCGCGGTCCTGGGCTTCCTCGTCGCCCTGTTCCTCAAGCAGGTGCGGTTGCGCGACACCGCGCGGACCGGGTCGACCGACCTCGGCGAGGGGTTCGCCTCGCCGCACGGCGCGGATTCCCAGCGGGTGCTGGAAGCCGCCGTAGGGAAGATCATCGGCCGGACGGACCTGGACACCGCCCGCCGGATCGTGCAGGAGTCCGACACCCGGCTGGACGTGGCCGGGGCGTGGGCCGTGATGCAGGTCGAGTTGTTCACACGGCTGGTCGGGCACGCCAGCCTCGGGCTGATCGCCGCGCGGCGCCGGATGCCGCCGGAGGTGCTGCTGCCGGTCTTCGAGCGGATGGTCGAGGAGGGGTTCCTGACCCGCCACGGGTCGGTGCTGTCCCACACGGAGGCCGGTGCCCGGGAGGCCGCGGTCATCAGCAGGGCGTGGGCGGCGTGGCTGGAGGACCGGCTGGGGCAGGACATCGGGCGCCCCTCGGACGCCGACCTGCGCATCGCGGTCGACGCGATCGCGAAACGGCTGCTGGTGGAGGACCTGAGCCACGGACTGCCGACCGGGCCGGCGAGGACGCCGGTGACGAGCGGGGCGTGACGCGCCCGGCTCAGGTCCTGTCCCCGAGTGCCGAGTCCCCGGGTCCTCCGGGACGGCGGGCGCGGGGCACTCAGAGCGCGGCGGGGCCCAGCCGCTCCAGCACCCCCGCCACGTCGGGAACCGCCGGCACGCCCTCCGGCAGCGGCGGCCGCCCGACCACCACGACCGGCAGCGCGAGGTCCCGCGCGGCGGTCAGCTTGGCCGCCGTGGCCGCTCCCCCGCTGTCCTTGGTCACCAGCACGTCGACGCGGTGCTCGCGCAGCAGGGCCGTCTCGCCGGGCACCGTGAAGGGGCCCCGGGCCAGCAGCACGTGCGTGTCGGGCGGCAGCGGCGGCTCGGGGGGATCCACCGACCGCACCACGAAGTGGAGGTCGGCCAGGTGTGCGAACGAGGCGAGTCCCAGGCGTCCCGTGGTGAGGAACACGCGGCGGCCGAGACGGGGCAGCAGGTCCGCCGCCGCGTCCAGGGAACGGACCGGGTGCCAGCGGTCCCCGGGCCCCGGCCGCCACCCCGGTCGGCGCAGCACCATCGCCGGCACGCCGGTCGCCGCCGCGGCCCGTGCCGCGTTGGCCGTGATCGACTCGGCGAAGGGGTGCGTGGCGTCGACGAGCGCGGTCACGCCTTCCCGCCGCAACCACGCGGCCAGCCCCTCGGCGCCGCCGAAGCCTCCGACGCGCACGTCCCCGTCGACCGCGCCCGGCCGTGCCACCCGCCCCGCGAGGGACGTGGTGACCCGGACACCGGGGCGTGCGCACAGCGCGGTGGCCAGAACACGGGCCTCGGCCGTGCCGCCGAGGATCAGGACATGAGGGGACACGGCGTCGAGCGTACGAGGTCCCCTACGGCGCTCGGCGACGCGGGTACGGGCCGGCGGGCACGGCCCGGGGGGGGGCTGGGGCTGTGGGCACGGCCCGGGGGGCTGGACCTGCGGGGCTCGGCCCGGGAGGCCTGAACCTGCGGGCACAGCCCGGGGGGGCTGGATCGGCAGGCGCGGCCAGGGGTACCGGCCCGGCGGGCACAGGCCGGGGCGACGGGCCCGGCTCGCACGGCCCCGGACAGCTGGACCAGCGGCCACGGCCCAGGATGGCCGGACCGGCAGGCGCAGCCAGGTGGCCGGCCCGGCGGACACAGGCCGGGGCGACGGGCCCGGCTCGCACGGCCCCGGACAGCTGGACCAGCGCGCACGGCCCAGGGCAGCTGGACCGACGGCCACGGCCCAGGATGGCCGGACCGGCAGGCGCAGCCCAGGGTGCTGGACCGGCAGGCACAACCCAGGCGGCTGGCCCGGCCTGCAGAGCCCCGGGCCGCGGACCAGCAAGCAAACCCCCGAGCGGCCGGACCGGCAGGCACAGCCCTCGCGGCCAGCCCCGCGCACACAGCCCAGGCGGCCGGCCCGGCAGGCACAGCCCCGACACAGCCCCGGGCCGCTGGACCGGCAGGCGCGGCCCGGGATGGTTATGGTCCTGGCATGAGGTCCGTGCGTGCCGTGCTCGTGGACATCGACGGGGTGCTGACCGTCTCCTGGCGGCCGCTGCCCGGTGCCGTGGAGGCGTTGCGGGAGATCCGGGCGGCCGGGCTCGCGGTCCTGCTGGTCACCAACACGACCTCCCGGACGCGGGCGTCGATCGCCGGCACCCTGGCGGACGCGGGATTCCCGGTGTCCGCCGAGGACATCCTCACCGCGCCCGCGGCCACCGCCGCCCACCTCGCCGAGCACTCCCCCGGTGCCCGGTGCGCCCTGCTGAACAGCGGCGACATCGCGGCGGACCTGGAAGGGGTGACGCTGGCCGACCCGGCGGACGGCCACGCCGTGCCGGATGTGGTCCTGGTCGGCGGGGCCGGCCCCGAGTTCGGCTACGAGGCGCTCGACCGGGCCTTCGCGCATCTGCAGCGCGGGGCACGGCTGGTGGCGATGCACCGCAACCTGTACTGGCGTACGGCCGAGGGGCTGAGGCTGGACTCGGGCGCGTTCCTGGCGGGTCTGGAGCGGGCGGCGCGCGTGGAGGCCGAGATCACGGGCAAGCCGGCCCGGGCGTTCTTCGAGGCGGCCCTGACCCGGCTCGGTGTCGGCGCGGGCGAGGCCGTGATGGTCGGGGACGACGTCGAGTCCGACGTCCTGGCGGCGCAACGGGCCGGGATCACCGGCGTGCTGGTGCGGACCGGCAAGTTCCAGCAGGAGACGCTCGACGCCGCCGACGGCACGCCCCACCACGTGATCGACGCGTTCGCGGACCTTCCCGTCCTGCTGCGGGGTTCAGCGCAGCAGTAGCTGAAGCCCGCCCACGACGGTCGCGGCGATGACGAGTTGCTCGAACAGCCGCTGGTTGATCCTGTCGACCGCCCACTTGCCGAGCAGCGCGCCGGGCACGACGAACCCGACGAGCGCCAGGTCGAGCAGGAGGGAGCGGCCGTCGATCAGGCCGAGGCCGGCGCTGAAGGGCAGCTTGGACACATTGACGATCAGGAAGAAGAACGCCGAGGTGCCGAGGAAGCCGAGCTTGCGGAAACCGGCCGACAGCAGGTACATCGACATCACGGGGCCGCCGGCGTTGGCGACCATGGTGGTGAAGCCGCCCAGCACGCCGTAGGAACGGGCCTTCAGGCGGCCCGAGCGGGTGGTGACCGACTCCGGTTCCTCCTCCGTGTCCGCCGTACGCCGGCGCCACACCGTCACGGCCGCCATGAGCAGCAGGATCGCGCCGATGGAGGTCCGTACGACCCCGTCGTCCGCCCACAGCAGGAACACCGTGCCGACGACGACGCCCGCGGCGACCGCCGGGAACAGCCGCCACAGCGTGGGCCAGTGCGCGTGCCGCCGGTAGGTGGCGACGGCGAGCAGGTCCCCGGCGATGAGGATGGGCAGCAGCACGCCGGTGGAGGCGCGGGCGGGCAGCACCGCGGCGAAGACGGCGAGGCTGACCGTGTTGGCCCCGCTCACGGCGGTCTTGGAGAAGCCGACGAGCAGGGCCGCGAAGGCGAGGGCGGCGAACTCCCAGCCGGTGATGTGCCAGAGCGTCATGGTGTTCATGCGAACACCGATGCTATGTGCAACGAACCGGTGCGGTCAGCGCCGTCTCGCCTGCCGGGCGTCCTGGCCGGTCCGGTTCAGGGCCGTTCGACCAGCACCGCGCTGCCCTGCCCGACCCCGACGCACATCGTCGCCAGCCCCTTGGCGGCCCCGGTGCGCCGCATGCGGTGCAGCAGCGTCGTGAGGATGCGGGCGCCGGAGCAGCCGAGCGGGTGGCCGAGGGCGATGGCGCCACCGCTCGGGTTGACCAGCTCGGGGTCGATGCCGAGCTGGTCGACGCAGGCGAGCGCCTGGGCCGCGAACGCCTCGTTGAACTCGGCTTCCTGGAGGTCCCCGACGTCCCATCCGACCCGGGCAAGGACCTTGCGGGTGGCCGGGACCGGGCCGATGCCCATGACGTCGGGGTGGACGCCGGCGGACCCGCCGGCGACGTAACGGCCGAGGGACTCCAGGCCCAGGTCGTTCAGGGCGTCCTCGCTGACCAGGAGGAGTCCGGCGGCGCCGTCGTTCATCGGGGAGGCGTTGCCCGCGGTGACCGTGCCGCCCTGCCGGAAGACCGGCTTGAGCCGGGCCAGCTTCTCGTAGGAGGTGTCCTCGCGGACGCACTCGTCGGTGTCGACGACCACGCCGTCGGGGCGTTCGACGGGCAGCAGTTCGTCGTCGAAGTGGCCGTTCTTGCGGGCGTCGGCGGCACGTTGGTGGCTGCGCAGGGCGAACTCGTCCTGGCGCTCGCGCGGGATGCCGTACCGGGCGGCGACCTCCTCGGCCGTCTCGCCCATGGACAGCAGGCCGTGCAGCTCCTTCATCGCCGGGTTGACCAGACGCCAGCCGAGGCGGGTGTCGACGGTCTCGATGCGGTGCGGCAGGGCCTCGTCGGGGCGGGGCAGCACGAAGGGGGCGCGGCTCATCGACTCGGAGCCGCCCGCGACGACGATGTCCGCCTCGCCGGCGGCGATGGTGCGGGCGGCGGTGGTCACGGCCTCCAGGCCGGACGCGCACAGCCGGTTCACGGTGGCGCCGGGCACGGTCTCGGGCAGGCCGGCCAGGAGGGCGGCCATGCGGGCGACGTTGCGGTTGTCCTCGCCGGCCTGGTTGGCGGCGCCCCAGTAGACGTCGTCGACGCGGGCGGGGTCCAGCGCGGGCACGTCGCCGACGAGGGCGCGGACGACGGTCGCGGCGAGGTCGTCGGGCCGTACCGAGGAGAGGGATCCCCGCAGTTTGCCGATGGGGGTGCGGCGGGCGGCCGCGAAGTGGACGGGACGCACGAGAGGCTCCTCACACCGCTTAATTAGCACTGCTAGTTTCGAATGATAGACCCTCACCCCGCCCCTGGGAAGGTTTCGGTGGCGCCACGGCCCGCTGGATGATGTTCTCGCAGGCCGGGACAGTGACCGGGCGGGTGTGGCGGCGCGTTTGCCCGCAGGTGCGGTGGGCACCCGCGCGGTCATGGAGTGGTTGCGGAGCGCCGCCTGCGTGGACGAGGACCCCGAGCTGTTCTTTCCCGTGGGCACCGCGGGTCCCGCCCTGCGGGACGTGACGGCCGCCAAGCGGATCTGCGCGCGCTGCCCGGTGACCGACGACTGCCTGAGCTTCGCGCTCGGCAGTGGTCAGGCCGCGGGCGTGTGGGGCGGCACCTGCGAGGAGGAACGCGACGCGCTGCTCCGGACCACGAGAGACGACGCGAGAAGGAGAAGCGCCCTATGACGGCTGTGAGGAGCACACTGCCCGACGACGCCCGCAAGGTCGCCTGCGAGGCACTCCAGGACACCCTGGTGGATCTGCTCGGACTCTCGCTGACCGCGAAGCAGGCGCACTGGAACATCGTCGGCCCGCGCTTCCGGTCCATCCACCTGCAGCTGGACGAGGTGGTGACGGCCGCGCGGAACTTCGCCGACACGGTCGCGGAGCGGTCCGCGGCGCTCGGTGTGCCGCCGGACGGCCGCCCGGAGACGGTCGCCAAGGCCTTCACGCTGCCCGCCCCGAAGGAGGGCTGGGTGCGCGACGAGGACGCCGTGCAGGTGATGGTGGAGTCGCTGCAGGAGGCGATCGGCCGGCTGCGCGAGCGCATCGAGGCGACCGAGACGGCCGACCCGGTCACCCAGGACCTGCTGATCGCCGTCACGGCGGAACTGGAGAAGCAGCGCTGGATGTTCGACGCCGAGAACTTCCCCCGCGGCACCTGACCCCGCGCGGATCCGGCACCGAGCACGCGACGTACGCACGGAAGGGGCAGACGATGACCGACGCCCTCGAACTCGACGCGCTGTGGGAGGACTTCCACCGCGTGGTGAACATGACCTCGCAGGAACTCGCGGCCTGGCTGCGCGTGCGGGACGCCGACGAGGCGGCCGAACCCCTGCCGGAGCAGGCGGGCACGCCCACGGGGCAGCACGTCCTGGCGATCCTCCAGAAGCGGCGGACGGACCTGACCGGCGACGATCTGCGCGTGATGCGGAAGGTCGTCGACACGGTCATGGACCAGGCCGACCTGGAGAACGAGCCCGAGCCGGAGACGACGGCCGAGGACACCCGCCGCCGGCACCGGCTGATGACGCTGGGGCACGACCCGCTGAAGGGCTAGGCGCGGACCGCCGGAACCCCACCGGCCCGGACGTCCCTCCACCGGCCCGGCACCGGCCTCACCCGAACAGTCCGGTGCCGGTGGTGGCCCGTCCGGGCCGGTGGTGCGCTGGGGGCATGCGTCACGCTCCCAGGAGGCACCCCTGATGACCGGTCGTCCGTCCCCCCTCGTCCGAGCCCTCTCCACCACCGTGGCGGCAGGCGCGCTGCTGGCCACCGCCGCCTGCTCGGACGACGGCGGCACGGACGGTTCGCGCGTCCCCGGCGTCGCCGCCTCCCAGGTCGCCGGGAAGAAGCAGCCGGCGCGCCAGACCCCCTCCCCCACCGCCACCCTCTCCACCGACGGCGCCCGGGCCGCGCTGATCACCGAGGCGGACATCGAGGACGACTGGACCCAGGTCAAGGACACCGAGGCCGGGAACTGGCACGACAGCCTGCTCATCGGCACGGTCGACGTCTCCGGTTTCCTCACCGCCAAGGCCCAGGCCGCCGACTGCCAGCGGCTGCTCGACTCCCTCTTCGACGACGACCTGCTGGGCAGGCCGTCGGGCTCCTCGGAACTGCGCGGCTTCGAGCAGGGCGACTCGCGCCTGCTGTACCAGGTGGCCTCCTACGACCGGACCGACCCGCAGGACTCCCTCAACTGGATGGCGGCCCTGCCGGAGAAGTGCGACCAGTTCACGGCGACCGACGACGGCGAGCAGCGCACCGTCCAGGTCGTCGACGCCTCGCTGCCCGCCGTGGGCGACGCCCGCGAGGCCGTGCGGGTGACGGTCCGGGGCACGACCGGGGGCACGGCCGCCACGCTGACCCTGGACGTCGCCGCCGTGCGCGTCGGCGACGACGCCGTCACCGTCACGGCGGGCGGGCTCGACGGCGGCGAGGACGACTCCGTCAGGCAGGCGGCGAAGCTCGGCACCCAGCGCCTGAAGGACGTACTGGCCGGCAAGACACCCGCGGCGAACCCGAGCGAGATCGAGTAGGGTACGCCCGGGCCTCCGTCCCCGCCGGGCCTCTCCCCGCCGGACCCCGCCCCGCCCTGCCGATTCCCGGGACAACGTGATCATCGGGGCGGCACAATGACGGCGGCGGCCGGTCGCGGCCGCACGGGCGAGGAGAGGAAGAGACGTGAGTGAGAGCCACACCCCGCCGAGCGGCTCGGCGAGGCTGAACACCGGTGTGGCGCACAACGCGCGCGTGTGGAACTACTGGATCGGCGGCAAGGACAACTACGAGGTCGACCAGCAGGTCGGCGAGCACGTCGCCGGCATGTTCCCGATCATCCGGGACATCGCCCGGGCGGACCGGGACTTCCTGGGCCGGGCCGTGTCCTTCCTGGCCGGCGAGCGCGGAGTGCGGCAGTTCCTCGACATCGGAACGGGCCTGCCCACGGCCGACAACACCCATGAGATCGCCCAGCGGATCGCGCCCGACTCCCGCATCGTCTACGTCGACAACGACCCCATCGTGCTGGTGCACGCCCGCACCCTGCTGACCGGCACCCAGGACGGCGTCACCGCCTACATCGACGCCGACGTGCACGACCCGGACGCCATCCTGGAGCGGGCCGCGGGCACCCTGGACTTCACCGAGCCGGTCGCGGTGATGATGCTGGGCATCCTCAACTTCGTCCTGGACACCGCCAAGGCCCGGGAGATCGCGCACCGCGTGATGGCCGCGGTCCCGTCCGGCAGCCACCTGGTGCTCACCCACCCGACCTTCGACGACGCGCTGGGCGGCGCGGGCCAGATCCCCGCGATGAAGTTCTGGAACGAGAACGCCACTCCCCCGATCACCGCCCGCAGCGGCGCGGACATCGCGGCGTTCTTCGAAGGGCTCGACCTGCTCGAACCGGGCCTGGTCTCGTGCGGTCAATGGCGCGCCGAGCCCGGCGCGTCGGTCCTGGTGCCGCAGTACGGCGCGGTGGCCGTGAAGCCCTGACGAGCGCCGATCGCGCGAGGACGGTTGAACGGGCGTGCGGCCGGTCACAGTTCTTCTGGAGCGGCTACCCAGGAAGTCCGAACGGCTGAAAGTATGATCAAGCGATGTCTGACATGACCGAAACCACGCCCGGCTGGCTGTCCTCCGACGAACTGGAGTCGACGCGCGCCCGCATGCCGATCCTGTACGTCGAGGCGGTCCCGGTCCGCGTCGACGACAGCGGCGAAGTCACCAGTGTCGGCCTGCTGCTGCGCATCGGGCCCGACGGTACGGTCAGCCGGACGCTGGTCTCCGGCCGCGTGCTGCACCACGAACGCGTCCGGGACGCACTGCTGCGCCACCTGGAGAAGGACCTGGGCCCGGTCGCGCTGCCCCGCGTGCCGGCGTCGCTGCAGCCGTTCACGGTCGCGGAGTACTTCCCGACGCAGGGCATCACGCCGTACCACGACCCGCGCCAGCACGCGGTGTCCCTCGCCTACATCGTGCCGGTGACGGGCGACTGCCGGCCCCGGCAGGACGCGCTCGACCTCGTGTGGTTCAGCCCGCAGGAGGCCGTCTCGGCGGCGGTGCAGAGCGAGATGCCGGGCGGCCACGGGGTGCTGCTGAAGCAGGCGCTGGCCCATGCGGGGTGTGCGATCTGACGCGCGGAGGGGCGCGGGCGGCGGGGTTCCTCGCCGCCCGCGGTCTCCGTCACGCCGCCACGACGACGAAAAGCGGGTCCGCCGATGCCGGTGGACCCGCTTTCGCGTTCCGTACTGTCGGGACGACAGGATTTGAACCTGCGACCCCTTGACCCCCAGTCAAGTGCGCTACCAAGCTGCGCCACGTCCCGTTACCCGTCTGACCTGGGGGTTTCCCCCGGCCGAACGCGCAGGGAAACAATACCGCACTCGCGCTGGTGATCGCGCATCCGTTTCCCGGGCGCACCGCTTGACCTCAACATTGCTTGAGGTTGCACGCTCGTGTCCATGACCAACACGACACTCACGTACACGTACGCCGACCTGCCGGAACTCATGGGCCTGATGACCGGGGACGAGAAGCACGGCCCGGCCGCGACGTCCACGCTGGACGTGCTGTGGGTGCTCTACGACCGGGTGCTGCGGGTCGGCCCGGAGCGGATGACCGACCCGGAGCGGGACCGCTTCCTGCTGTCCAAGGGGCACGGGCCGATGGCGTACTACGCCGTCCTGGCCGCCAAGGGCTTCCTGCCGGTGGAGTGGCTGCCCGGCTTCGGCTCCTACGACTCCCCGCTCGGCCACCACCCCGACCGCACACTCGTGCCCGGGGCGGAGATCGGCAGCGGGTCCCTGGGGCACGGACTGCCCATCGCCGTCGGCACGGCACTGGGACTGCGCGCCCAGGGGCTCGACGAGCCGCGGGTGTGGACGCTGATCGGGGACGCCGAGCTGGACGAGGGCAGCAACCACGAGGCGATCGCCTTCGCCGGGCCCGCCGGGCTGGAGCGGCTGCACACCGTCGTCGTCGACAACTCCTCCGCGAGCCACGCGCGGCCGGGCGGGATCACCGCCCGCTTCGAGGCGGCCGGCTGGTCCGCGCTCACCGTCGACGGCCGTGACCACGAGGCGCTGTACGCCGCCTTCACCGCACCGCATCCGGGCCGCCCGCACGTGGTGGTGGCGCGCGTCGAGCCGAAGTCCGCCTGACCTTCCCACCGACCGGAAACCGGAAAGGAATCCTCACTCCCATGGACACCATGCGTGACCGTTTCGCCCCCGTCGTGACCCGGCTGCTCGACGAGGATCCCCGGGTGGCGGTGGTCCTCGCCGAGATCGGCGTGGACGGCTTCGCCCAGGCGGCCCGCCGGCACCCCGGGCGGGTCGTCAACGTCGGTATCCGCGAGCAGCTCCTGGTCGGGGCGGCGGCGGGACTGGCGCTGACCGGGCTGCGGCCCGTCGTGCACACCTTCGCCAGCTTCCTCGTCGAGCGGCCCTTCGAGCAGGTCAAGCTGGACCTCGGGCACCAGGACGCAGGCGCCGTGCTGGTGAGCGCGGCGGCCTCCTTCGACTGGCCGGCGGGCGGCTACACCCACATGGCGCCCGGCGACGTGGCGCTGCTCGACACCCTGGACGGCTGGACCGTCCACGTCCCGGGCCATCCGGACGAGGCCGAGACCCTGCTGCGGCACGCGATCGCCGCGGGCGACGACAAGGTGTACGTCCGGCTCTCCGTGCAGTCCAACCAGCAGGGGCTGCCCGTGGACGGTGAGCGGTTCCGCACCGTCCGCGAGGGGCGCTCCGGTGTCGTGGTCGCCGTCGGGCCGCTGCTGGACGCCGCGCTCGCCGCGACCGAGGGCCTGGACGTCACCGTGCTCTACGCGACCACCGTCCGCCCCTTCGACGGGGCCGCCCTGCGCCGGGCCACCGAGACGGCCGGGTCGGACGTCGTCCTGGTGGAGCCCTATCTGGCGGGCACGTCGACGGCGGCGGCGAACAACGCCCTGGCCGATGTGCCGCACCGGGTCCTGGGCCTGGGCGTGGGGCGCCGGGAGCTGCGCCGCTACGGGCAGGTGGAGGAGCACGCCGCCGCCCACGGCCTGGACGCCCGGTCGCTGCGGGAGCGGATCGGGGGGTTCCTCGGGGCGGCGACGTCCGGGTGAGACCCGCCGGGTGTCACTCCGGCGGGAGGCCGAGCCGCGGATGCGCCTCCAGCAGCCGGGCCGGGGCCGCCTGGCGCCACGAATCGGCCAGGATGTCGCGCAGCTCGGCCTCGTCCTCCAGCGCGTCGAGCCGGGCCCGGACCCAGGCGAACTGCGCCTCGTGGCCGGCGATCCAGAACTTGCCCGGCTCGGCGAGCACCAGTTCGTCGCGCTCTTCCTTGGGGCAGCGCACGGCGAGGGAGGTCTCGTCCTCGGGCAGCGTGGCGAACATCTTTCCCGCGACCCGGAACGTGGGCATGCTCCAGGCGGTCTTCTCCGTCGTGTCCGGCAGGGACAGGGCGATACGGCGTACGTCTTCGGCGTCCGGCATGGCAGGAACCGTAGCGGCCGCCACTGACAATCACCTGGTGGGAGCCGTTTGCGGTACGCGCTTGTAGTAGATGGTCGTCGCAGCCGGCGCGCCGTCGGGGCGGGCCGCGTAGTCGGGTATCACGCCGACGGGCGTCCAGCCGGCGGACCGGTACAGCCGCTCGGCGGGGCTGCCCGTCTCGGTGTCCAGGTGCAGCAGGGTGATGCCGGCCGCCGCGGCGGCGTTCTCGGCGGTGGCCAGGAGCCGGCGGCCGAGACCGCGCCCGCGGGCGTCCGGGTGCACCATGAGCTTGACCAGCTCGGCGCGGTGGCGGCTGTTGGGCTTCGCGGGGAACGCCAGGCTGACGGTGCCCAGGACCCGGTCGCCGTCGGGTGCGGCCCAGACGGCCAGCCGGCCCGCGGCCACCTCGCGGGCCCGCTCCCGCCACCACGCCAGGGCCTCGGCACGGCCGAGCGGGGCGAGGAAGCCGACCGAGGCGCCGCCGTTCACGGTGGCGGCCAGCAGGTCCGCCAGCGCCCCGGCGTGGCCCGGCAGCCGGGTCTCGTCGAGGCGGATCACGGCCGCACCACCGCCAGCAGGTACCGGACGCCCTCGGGGGCCGCGCACCGGAAGCGGGTCGGTCCCCACACCCGCATGCGCAGGCAGTCGCCGGTGCCGAGGTGGTGCTCGGCGTCCTGGACGGTCACCCGGAGCGCCCCCTCCAGGATCCAGACGTGCTGCTCGAGACCGGCCACGGGCGGGCGGTCGTAGGCGATGTCGGCGCCGGCCGTGAGGTGTCCCTCGACGAGTTCGCCGCGCAGGGCGGGGTGCGGCGGGGAGAGCGACCGGCGGAGGAAGCCGGAGGCCCGGTCCTGCCACACGGGCTGGTCCGCCGCGCGCACGACGGCGTCCGGCGCGGCCTCGACCTCGCTGAGCAGCTGGGACATGGTGCGCCCGTAGACGGCGCACAGACGGTTCAGGAGGGAGGCCGTGGGGCTGGTCTCGGCGCGTTCGGCCCGCGAGAGGGTCGACCTGCTCACGCCGCTCCGCTCGGCCAGCTCCTCCAGGGACCAGCCGTGTTCGGTGCGCAGCTCGGCCAGGCGGGCGCCCAGCCTGGTGTCGACGGGGTCCATTTCGTCGCTTCTCATATCCGGGACGCTATCCCGGATATGAGACAACCGGGTTACGGAGTGCTCACACGCGGGCCGCGGCGGCGAGCGCGTCCAGCACCGGGCGGATCAGGGGATGTTCCTCCGCGCCCCGGCGCACGGCGGCGAAGACCCGGCGCGTGGGGGCGGTGCCGTCGACGGGGCGGACCACCACACCGGCCAGCTCCATGCCGCGCAGCGCCGACCGCGGCACGAGCGCCACCCCGGCGTCGGCCGAGGCGAGCGCAACGACCGCCCGGAAGTCGTCCGAGGAGTGCTCCATACGGGGCTGGAAGCCGGCGCTCTCGCAGGCCAGCACCACCACGTCATGACACGGGTTGTTGGGGTACGGGCCGATCCAGGGGTCCTTGGCCAGTTCGGCGAGCGGCACCTCGGCAGCGTCGGCCAGCCGGTGGCTGACGGGCACGACCGCGTCGAAGGGCTCGGCGTACAGCGGGACGTGGGCCAGGCGCGGATCGTCGGCGGGCGGAGCGCCCCGGTACTCGACGGCCACGGCGACGTCGACCTGCCGGTCCAGGACCATCGGCAGGCTGGCGTCGCCCTCGGCGTCCTGGACGCGGATGCGGATACCGGGCGCCGACGCGGCGAGGCGGGCCACCGCGGGGGCCACCACCAGGGCGATGCCGGTGGCGAAGGACGCGACCGTGACCGTGCCGGCCGCGCCCGAGCTGTAGGCAGCGAGTTCCGCCTCGGCCCGCTCCAGCTGGGCGAGGACCGCGTTGGTGTGGTTCAGCAGGATCTCGCCCGCCGGGGTCAGGCGCACGCCCTTGGCGCCGCGCTCGACGAGCCGGTGGCCGGTCTCCTGTTCCAGCGCGGCGAGCTGCTGGGAGACGGCCGACGGGGTGAGGTACAGCGCGGCGGCAGCCGCCGTCACCGTGCGGTGGTCGGCCACCGCACGGAGGATGTGGAGCCGCCGCGCCTCGATCATGTGACCGATTCTCTCAGGTCACCGGCGGTTTTCAGCCCTCCAGCTCCGCGCGGGCGGCGACGAAGGCGTCCACCGCGCGGTGCACGTCGTCCGTGGAGTGCGCGGCCGACAGCTGGACGCGGATGCGCGCCTGTCCCTGCGGCACGACCGGGTAGGAGAAGCCGATCACGTACACGCCGCGCTCCAGCAGGAGTTCGGCCATGCGGCCGGCCCGCGCCGCGTCGCCGATCATCACCGGGGCGATGGCGTGGTCGCCGGGCAGGACGTCGAAGCCCTCCTCGGTCATGCGGCGGCGGAACAGGGCCGTGTTCTCGGCGAGCCGGACGCGCAGGTCGTCGGCGGACTCCAGCAGGTCGAGGACCTTCAGGGACGCCGCGGCGATCACGGGGGCGAGCGTGTTGGAGAACAGGTACGGCCGGGAGCGCTGGCGCAGCAGGGCGACGATCTCGGCGCGAGCGGCGACGTAGCCGCCGGAGGCGCCGCCGAGGGCCTTGCCCAGGGTGCCGGTGATGATGTCGACCCGGTCCATGACGCCGTGCAGCTCGGGGGTGCCGCGGCCGCCGGGGCCGACGAAGCCGACGGCGTGCGAGTCGTCGACCATGACCATCGCGCCGTGGCGGTCGGCGAGGTCGCAGATCTCGCGCAGCGGGGCGACGTAGCCGTCCATGGAGAAGACGCCGTCGGTGACGATCAGCTTGCGCCGGGCGTCGCCGGCGGCCTTGAGCTGCGCCTCCAGGTCGGCCATGTCGCGGTTGGCGTAGCGGAAGCGCTTCGCCTTGCTCAGGCGGATGCCGTCGATGATGGACGCGTGGTTGAGCGCGTCGGAGATCACCGCGTCCTCGGGGCCGAGCAGCGTCTCGAAGACGCCGCCGTTGGCGTCGAAGCAGGAGGAGTACAGGATCGTGTCCTCCTGGCCGAGGAACGCCGAGAGCCGCGCCTCCAGTTCCTTGTGCACCTCCTGGGTGCCGCAGATGAAGCGCACCGAGGCCATGCCGTAGCCCCAGCGGTCCAGGGCCTCGTGGGCGGCGGCGATCACCTCGGGGTGGTCGGCGAGGCCGAGGTAGTTGTTGGCGCAGAAGTTGAGGACCTCACCGGGGCGGCCGCCCGCGGTGACGTTCACGGTGGCGGACTGCGGGGTGCCGATGACGCGCTCGGGCTTGTGCAGTCCGGCGGCGCGGATCTCGTCGAGGGTGGCGCGCAGGTCGTCGCGCACGGAGTCGAACATCAGGAAGCTCCTAAGGTGCTTGCGGAGAAGGGGAGTTACGCCGTCCAGTCGATGATGACCTTGCCGCCGCGGCCGCTCGCCGCATCGGCGAACGCCGCGTCGAAGTCGCGGAAGCCGTACCGGCCGGTGATCACCGGCGCGAGGTCGAGGCCGCCTTCCAGCAGCACGGACATCGCGTACCAGGTCTCGAACATCTCGCGGCCGTAGATGCCCTTGACAGTGATCATCGAGGTGACGATCCGGGCCCAGTCGACGGGGAACTCCTGCGCGGGCAGGCCGAGCATGGCGATGCGGCCGCCGTGCGTCATGTTGGCGATCATGTCCCGCAGCGCCTCGGGGCGGCCGGACATCTCCAGGCCGATGTCGAAGCCCTCGCGCAGTCCGAGCATGCGCTGGCCGTCGGCGATGCCGGCTTCGGCGACGTTGAGCGCGAGGCTGACGCCGATCTTGCGGGCCAGTTCCAGCCGCTCCTCGCTGACGTCGGTGATCATCACGTTGCGGGCGCCCGCGTGCCGGGCCACCGCCGCGGCCATCAGGCCGATCGGGCCGGCGCCGGTGATCAGCACGTCCTCGCCGACGAGCGGGAAGGACAGCGCGGTGTGCACGGCGTTGCCGAACGGGTCGAAGATGGCGGCCACGTCCAGGTCGACGGGGACCCGGTGCACCCACACGTTGCCCGCGGGCAGCGCGACGTACTCGGCGAACGCGCCGTCGCGGCCCACGCCCAGCCCGACGGTGGCCCGGCACAGGTGCCGGCGGCCCGCCTGGCAGTTGCGGCACTTGCCGCACACCAGGTGACCCTCGCCGCTGACGCGGTCACCGACGGAGACGTCCGTGACGTCCCGCCCGGTCTCGACGACCTCGCCGACGAACTCGTGTCCGACCACGAGCGGGGTGCTGATCGCCTGCTGGGCCCAGCCGTCCCAGGCCCTGATGTGCAGGTCCGTGCCGCAGATGCCGGTGCGCAGCACCTTGATCAGGACGTCGCCGGGACCGATCACCGGCTCGGGGACGTCCGCGAGCCACAGGCCGGGCTCCGCCTTCTGCTTGACCAGCGCCTTCACCGCTACGGCTCCTGGGGGGTGAGTCCCGGCTGCGGGCATGCCGAAGGGGCCCCTGGGCCGGGAGAGGAGTGGAATCGCACAGCAATCTGCCGTACGACGGCGCACCGGTCCATCGAGGATTTCTTAAGCGCCGCCTCAGCTTTCCTTCACGCCCTCGGCGCGAGCGGCCGGAGCCGCGGTGGTGAAAGGCCCGGTGCGACTCACCAGGGCAGCAGGCCGCCTCCGCCCTCCAGGTGCACGACCAGTTCGGCGGCGTGTTGCTTGATGGCCGTCAGGCCCGCCTTCCCCCAGGGCCGCGGCTGGACGTCGGCCACGCTCACCGTGCCGAGCACCAGGCCGGTGCCGTCGATGAGCGGAGCCCCGAGGTAGGAGCGGATGCCGAACTCGTCGACCACCGGATTGCCGGCGAAACGGGGATAGTCGCCGACGTCCTCCAGGACCAGGGCCTTGCGGCGCGCCACCACATGGGGGCAGAAGCCGTGGTCGCGCGGCAGGACGCGGCCGAGGCGCGGACCGGTGCCGTCGCCGCGCACCACCGGCGTGACGGCCGGCACGTGCAGGCCCGCGTAGAACTGCCCTTGCTCGCAAGGGAAGTTGACCATGGCGTACGGCGCCCCGGTGAGCTGGGCGAGGCGCTGGGCGAAGGCGTCGAGGGCGGGTTCGGGGCGCTCTCCCAGGCCCATCCCGCGCAGTCGGCGAGCGCGGGCGGGGGCCTCCTTGTCCTCGGGTGTGAGCAGCAGACGACCGGCCGGGCGCGGCGGGTCGTAGCTCATGGGCGTGCTCCCGGGGTGTGGGCTGGTGTCATACAGGGTCTCCCTGGCGGGTGGTGGGATGTCACATGTGGGCGCCGTACCCGGTCGGGGTGGCCGGCGTGTGGGCGATGAGGTGACGCACCAGGGTCAGCAGGGTCTGCACCCCGGAGCTGGAGATCCGGGCGTCGCAGCACACCACCGGCACGTCGTCGGACAGGTCGAGGGCGCCGCGCACCTCCTCGGGGTCGTAGCGGTAGGCGCCGTCGAACTCGTTGACGGCGACGATGAAGTCGAGGCCTCGTTGCTCGAAGAAGTCGACGGCGGCGAAACACTCCTGCAGCCGGCGGGTGTCGGCGAGGATGACCGCTCCGAGCGCCCCCTCGCACAACTCGTCCCACATGAACCAGAACCGCTCCTGGCCGGGGGTGCCGAACAGATACAGCACGTGTTCCCGGTCGAGGGTGATGCGGCCGAAGTCCATGGCCACGGTCGTCTCGACCTTGTTCTCGATGCCGTCGAGGTTGTCGGTCGCGGCGCTGACGGTGGTGAGCAGCTCCTCCGTGCTGAGCGGCGCGATCTCGCTGACCGCGCCGACGAAGGTCGTCTTGCCCACGCCGAACCCGCCCGCCACCAGGATCTTCAGCGCGGTCGGGAACGGGTCGGCGCCGCGGTCGGTGCCGCCGGCGTAGTCAGAGCTGTCGTCGTAGTCCATCGAGCACTGCCTCCAGAAGAGCCCGGTCCGTCGGGTTGTGGTGGAACGCGGGGGGCTTGGTCGTCAACGCCCCGCAGTCGACGAGGTCCGCCAGCAGCACCTTGGTGACGGCCACCGGCAGTTTCAGATGGGCGGCGACCTCGGCGACCGCGACGGGCACGCGGCACCGTTCGAGCGCCTGCGCGTGTTCGGGGCCGAGATAGCCGAGGGGGGTCGCCCCGGTGGCCATCACCTGCGACATGAGGTCGAGCGCGACGGTGGGACGGGTGCGGCCGTTGCTGACGGTGAACGGCCGCACCAGCCGCCCGGCCGCGTCGTCGAGCCAGGGCCCGTCGCCGGCCGCCGTCACGCTCAAGCCCTCATCGCCGGGGATTCGACGGACTGCTGGCGGGGAGCGGTGACCAGGTACGGGCGGACGCTCTTGACCAGCATCGCCATCTCGTAGCCGAGCACGGCCGCGTCGGCCTCGCGTCCGGCGAGCACGGCCAGGCAGGTGCCGGAACCGGCGGTGGTGACGAAGAGCAGGGTCGAGGCGAGTTCGACGACGACCTGCCGTACGTCGCCGCCGTCGCCGAAGCGGACCCCGGCGCTGCGGCCGAGGGAGTAGAGCCCGGAGGCCAGGGCGGCCATGTGGTCGGCGCTGTCCGGGTCGAGGCCGTGCATGGACTTCACGAGCCCGTCGCAGGACAGCAGCACGGCGGCGGTCGTGTGCGGTACGCGCTGCACGAGGCCGCTCATCAGCCAGTCGAGATCGGAAACGTGGGCGGTCGGCGCATCGCTCGCCATGGTGGATCGACTCCTTGGGTTACGAAGGTCTGCGGGAGCGCTGGGGGTGGGGGTGGAAACGGGGGTGGTCATCCGGCGGGTGCGCTCCCGTCGTGCCGGGTGGTGGTGCGGTCGGGGCGGGACGCGTCCCCGCGGGCCGGGACGGCCGAGGAGGTCAGCTCGGTGGGGAGCGCCTCCGGGTGGGCTGGCGGCACGCGGGTCGGGTCCCGGTGGGCGGACTCCGTGGGGGCGGACTGCCTGGAGGAGGCGGCCGTGTGCGCGGAGTCCATGGACGAGCCGTCCGGGTCGGCGGCGCCCATGGACTCCGCCTCCATGTGCTGCTGGGCCTCGGCGAGGCTGATGCCGCGCTGGAAGGCGGCCATCAGACCCGGATCGTGACCGACGAGGACCTCGGAGTCCTGACGGGGCACCGGGCCGTCGCGCAACTGGGGGACGATGTGCTCCTGGGCGCGGCGGCGGGGCAGTTGAGGCTTGCCCATGGTGCCCCGCACGGCGCCGTTGCGGGGGGTGGGCACCGCGGCCACGTTCTCCGCGAGGACGCGCCGGTCGTCGTCGCTGATGCCGGGCCGCGCCTCGGCCGGGGTGGGCCGCTCCCGGTGGGCGCCGCGCACGGGCAGCGGCGCGGGGCGGCCCGGGGCCCGGCCCCCGTCCGGGGCCGGTTCGGGCGCGTGATGGCGTCCCCGGGGCGCGGGGCCCGGGGGCACGGGCCACGCGTCGGACTGGGCCCGGTCCGCCGACGACCCCGTACCGGACGGGCCGGCGGTGACGGACCCGGGGGTGTACGCCGAGGCGGACACGGTTCCGGACATGCCCTGGCCTGCGGCCCGTGCCGCGGACGTGCCGGGCTCCACGGACGTGTCGCGCCCTCCGGCTCCGGAGTCCGTACCCGCCCCGCCGCCGGAACCGGCACCGCCCACGGCAGCGGAACGGCTCCCGCCCTCCACCCCCGTGCCACCGGCCGGTGCCCGCCCGTCCTGCCCCACTCCCGCGGCCGGGGAAGCGGGCGTCCCGGCCTCGGCCCCCAGCAATGCCTGGGGCACGACGAGCACCGCCTGCACGCCGCCGTAGATGTTGCTCTGCAGGCGGACGGTGATGCCGTGCCGCCGGGCGAGCTGCGACACCACGAACAGCCCGATACGGCCGTCCGCGAGGAGCCGGGCGACGTTCACCTGGTCGGGATCGGCGAGCAGCGCGTTCATCCGCGTCTGCTCCTCCAGCGGCATGCCCAGCCCGCGGTCCTCCACCTCGACGGCGAGCCCGGAGGTGACGAGGTTGGCGCGCAGCAGCACCTGGGTGTGCGGGGCGGAGAACACCGTGGCGTTCTCGACGAGTTCGGCCAGCAGATGGATGACGTCGGCGACGGCGTGGCCGCGCAGGGTGCCGTCGATCGGCGGGACGAGTTTGACCCGCGAGTACTGCTCGACCTCGGCGATGGCCGAGCGCAGCACCTCGGTCATGGAGACCGGGTTGCTCCACTGGCGGCGGGAGACGGCTCCGCCCAGCACGGCGAGGTTCTCGGCGTGGCGGCGGATGCGCGTCGCGAGGTGGTCGACGTGGAAGAGCCCCTTGAGCAGGTCGGGGTCCTCCATCTCGTTCTCCAGCTCGTCGAGGATGGAGATCTCGCGGTGCACCAGCGACTGCAGACGCCGGGCGAGGTTGACGAACACTTCGAGCTTCTGTTCGCTGCCCGCCTGGCTGGAGAGCTGCGAGGCCTGGACGACGGCGGTGACGGCACCGTCGTGCGCCCGGGCGAGGTCGCCCGCGAGGAGATCGAAGTCGTCGGCGTCCTCTCCGGGTCCGCCCCGCCGGCTGTCCGGAGCGAGCTGCGGGGGCCCGTCACCCCGGCGGAGCGTCTCGACCAGGGCGCGCAGATCGGCCTCGCGGCGTGCGGTGGCCCGGCGCAGCACGCCGATGCGGTCGTGCACGGAGCGGGCGGCGCGGCCCGCGGCCACGGCGGCGACGGCGATGCCCACGAGGGTCACGAAGACGGCGCCGCCGAGCACGGCCCACAGGGTCGCTCCCGGCCGGGCTCCGGTGGAGCGGACCGTGAAGAGGACGGCGGCGCAGCCGCTGAGGGCGACGGCGACGGGCGGCAGGACGGCGAGCCGCATCAGCTGGGGCCGTATGTGGGTCTCGGGCAGCGCGGGGGCGGGGCGGGCGGCGGGCCGCCCGTGCCGCGCGCCCTCACGGCGGTCCGCTCGTGCGGCCGGGGCGCGGAGGTGAGACATCGGTGTCCTCGTACTGGTCCGTCGGGCCTGGGTGCCAGGGGGGCTCGCCGGGACGCGGCCGGGTTCCCGCGGCCGCCTGCGCGCGCCGCGGGCCGTCCGTCCGGCCTCCCCACGCTGCCGCCCGGTGCCCGTCCGGCCCGGAGGAGTGGACCGCTCGGAACCGGGCCGGCCCCCGTCGGTGAGCCGCTCGGCACCCGGCCGGCCCCCAGCCGTGGACCGCTCGCCACCCGGCCGGCCCTCAGCCGTGGACCGGTCTGCACCCGGCCGGACCGGGTCGGCGGGCCGCCCGGAACCGGGTGCCGGTGCGGCGCCCGGGCCGGCGTCGGTGGTACGCGGGCAGCGGGGATCGCCCTCGCGTCGGCTCCCTCGTCCGCCTTGCGCCTGCACGTACCGGCCCCCACTCCCTGTCCGTCCTGTTCTCCGACGGCCACTGACAGTAGTCGCCAGCGCATCATGTGCGGTGGGCAGTTGACAAACTCATACGGTGAGCGTCCCGCTCTGGTATGAGGCCTCGTACGACAGACCGATAACCCCGCCGCCGAACCGGCCATCGACGAAGAGAACTGATCTCACCTGGTCAGGAACGGTCACACGCAGACGGCGAGGGCCGGGGAGCCTCTCGCTCCCCGGCCCTCGCCGTCGCTTCGCCCGCGCCTCGGATCAGCCCGCCGGAAGCGCCTCGGAGTCCTCCGTACCCTTGGCCGCCCTCCCGTGACCGTCACTCACCGTGTCGGCCTGGGCCATGGCTGCCGCGTCGGAGGCGGACTTGATCGCGACGCCGCCAACGGCGTCACCGGCCGGGGAACCACTCGCCGCCGAACCGCCCGCCGCCGAACCGCCCGCCGGATCGAGCGCCACCCCGCGCCACCACGGCGCGGACGGGACGGTTCCGGCCGTGGGCTCGAAGGGCTCGCCCGGGCGGGGCAGGGCGATCCGGGCGCCCACGGCACCGGCGGCCGAGCGGGTCCCCTCCCCCGGTTCCGCCCAGGGGTGCGTGGCCAGGTTGAAGGTGGCCCAGTGGATCGGCAGCATCAGGCCGTGCTCCGGCCCGCCCTGCAGGTCGAGGTGGGCCCGCACGCCCTCCTGGGGGGTCATGTGGATGTCGGGCCAGAAGTCGGAGTACGCGCCGATCTGGATCATCGTGGCGTCGAACGGCCCGTGCTCGGCGCCGATCTCCTTGAAGCCCTCGAAGTAGCCGGTGTCCCCGCTGTGGTAGATCCGGTGCTCGTCTCCGGCGACGACCCAGGAGGCCCACAGGGTGTGCTGGGTGTTGCGCAGGCCCCGGCCGCAGAAGTGCCGGGCCGGGGTCGCGGTGAGGGTGAGACCGGCGATCTTCGTCGACTCGTGCCAGTCCAGCTCGCGCAGCCGGTCGGCCGGCACGCCCCACCGTTCCAGGTGCGCCCCGACGCCGAGCGGCACGGCGAACAGCGTGTCCGTGCCGGCCAGGGCCTTGATGCTGGGCAGGTCGAGGTGGTCGTAGTGGTCGTGCGAGATGACGACGACGTCGACCGGGCCGAGCGCGGCGAGCGGCACGGGCACGGGGTGCAGCCGCTTGGGCCCGGCGAAGGGGAACGGGGAGCAGCGCTCGCCCCACACCGGGTCGAAGAGCACGCGCCGCCCGTCGATCTCCGCGAGCACGCTGGAGTGCCCCATCCACGTCAGCCGCAGGCCGGTCGCCGGGGGCCGGGCGATGTCGGCGAGGGTGGTGGAGTGCACCGGCACCGTGCCCCCGGGGGCACGGCGTGGCCGGGTGTCCTTGTCGAAGAAGACCTTCGCGAAGTCCAGGGCCGAGCCCGAGGGCCGGGTCCGCGCGGGGCCGCCGGGGTTCTGGAAGACCCCGTCCTTGAAGTGGGGCGATCTGCGGATGCGCGCCATGCGCTCACCGCGTGGGTCCGCGCCGAACGCCTCGGGCCGCAGTGCGCGGAGCCCGGAGCTGAGGGAACGGAAACCGGCCACGGTACCTCCAGGTGGAGTCGGTCAGGCTTTCCATTATGGTCGGCGCCTCCGCGACCGCCGGTGCGCGGGCCGTCCCACGGGCGCGATACTGACCGGCGATTCAGTACACGCTTCGGCGACCCGGCGAAGGAGCCCTCATGCCCAGCCCCCTGCTGTCCCTCACCTGGACCGACCACGTCACCGGCCGGCAGGGCTTCCTGGTGGTGGACCGGCTGGTGCGCGGGGTCGCCAGCGGCGGCCTGCGGATGCGTCCCGGCTGCACCCTGGACGAGGTCACCGGCCTGGCGCGCGGCATGACCATGAAGGAGGCCCTGCACTACGACCCGGCGAACCGTTACGTCCCGCTCGGCGGCGCCAAGGGCGGCATCGACTGCGACCCGCGCGACCCGGAGGCCTACCCGCTCCTGGTGCGCTACCTGCGCGCGATGCGGCCCTACGTCGAGAGCCAGTGGACGACGGGCGAGGACCTCGGTCTGTCCCAGGACCTGGTGGACCGGGCCGCGGCCGAGGCGGGGCTGGTCTCCACCGTCCAGGCCGTGTATCCGCTGCTGGACGACGAGGCCGGGGCACGCCGCCGGCTCGCGGACGCGTTCGCGGTCGAGGTGGACGGCATCGGGCTCGACCAGCTGGTCGGCGGCTGCGGCGTCGCCGAGGCGGCCCTCACGGCCCTGGACCGGGCCGGTGTCCCGCGCGGGGGGACCCGGGTATCGCTCCAGGGGCTGGGCACCATGGGCGGTGCCACCGCGCGCTTCCTCTCCCGCGCCGGGCTCACGATCGTCGCGGCCGCCGACCTCAAGGGCACGATCGCCAACCCGGCCGGACTCGACGTCGAGCGGCTGCTCACCGCGCGGGACGCCCACGGCACGGTGGACCGCTCGGCGTTGCGCCCGGACGACCTCGAACTCCCGGGCGAGGCGTGGCTGTCGGCCGACGCGGAGGTGCTGGTGCCGGCGGCGGTGTCGTACGCCGTCGACGCCTCCAACCAGGCTCACGTCACGGCCCGCTGGATCGTCGAGGCGGCCAACATGCCGGTCCGTCCGGAGGCGGAGGCGCTGCTGGCCGCGCGCGGGGTGACCGTACTGCCGGACGTGGTGGTGAACTCCGCGACCAACGCCTGGTGGTGGTGGACGCTGTTCGGGGACGTCGGCGCCGACGCGGAGGAGGCGTTCGCGTACACGCGCCGCTCGATGCGGGCCCTGGTCGAGCTGATGCTCACCCGGGCGCGCACCGACGGGACGACTCCTCGCGCGGCCGCCCACGCGATCGCCGCCGACCGGCTGCCGCTGATCGCCCGGCGGTACGGCTGGTACCGCTGAGGCACGCCGGACCGGCCGGATCCGCACGTCGGGAGGGGACCGCCGCGTGGGTAGGGTGACGGCGTGGCGAGAGTCCGGTTGAGCGTGGCTGAGCGGCGTGAGGAACTGCTGCGCGCCGCCGTGCAGCAGATCGAGGCCCGGGGCGTGGCGGCGGTCAGGATCGCCGACGTGGCCTCGGCGCTGGGGGTGAGCAACGCGCTGGTGCTCTACCACTTCGCGTCGAAGGAGCAGTTGGTCGCGGCAGCGTTCCGGCACGCGGCCGAGGCGGACCTCGCACACCTGCGCAAGCTGCTCGGCCGCCGGACGTCGGCGCTGCGGCGCCTGCGCTCGGCCGTGCGCTGGTACGCCCCGACCGGCCAGGCCAAGGGCTGGCGGCTGTGGATCGAGGGCTGGGCGGCGGCCCTGCGCGAGCCGGCGCTGCGGGAGGTCACGCAGGACCTCGACCGCCAGTGGAAGGCGGCTCTCGCCGAGGTGATCGCGGAGGGGGTCGCGGCGGGTGAGTTCCCCTGCCCCGACCCCCGGGCCACGGCCCTCCGCCTCACCGCGTTCCTCGACGGCCTGGCCGTCCAGCTGACGTCCTACCCCGGGGCGCTGCCGCGCGCCCGGGCCCAGCAGTGGACGGAGGAGACCCTGACGCGCGAACTGGGCCTGGCCGCCGCCCCCTTGCCCCCGCCGATGAGCAACTCGGCGTAACGGCCCGGGGCGTGGCGCGGCTCGGCGGGGGCGACGGGCGAAGGCCCCACCCCCACCGAGTGCGGGCGTCTCACGCCACGGCGGCGATCCGCATCCGGATGTCGTCCGGCGACAACGCCCCCTTGGCCGTCACATGGTCGCCCGAGGACTCCCCCCGCAGCCGGCGCCCGATCCACGGCACCAGGAACTCCCGCGCCCAGTGCACGTCGTCCCGCCGGACCTCCAGCGTGCCCCGCGGCGGCAGCGGCGGCCACGGCTGCTCGGGGTCGGCCGGCACGTCGAGCCCGAGCACCTGCCCCGCCCGGAGCGCGACCCGCGTGTGCCCCTCGGGAGACAGGTGCAGCCGGTCGGCGTCCCAGGCCCTGCGGTCCTGCACGCTGCGCAGCGACCACAGATCGAGCACCGGGCAGCCGTACCGGTCGGCGATGGCGCGGACGTGCCCGTTGTACGTGGCGATCTTGCCGCGCAGATGCTTCAGCACGGGCATGCCACGGGTGTCGAACCCGGTCGTCACCATCACCGTCCCGGCCACCGCGGTGAGCCGCGCGAGCGCCCGCTCGAAGCGCTCGGCCACCTCGTCCGGATCGGTGCCGGGCCGCAGGATGTCGTTGCCCCCGGCGCAGAAGGACACGAGGTCGGGGGCCATCTCGACGGCTCGCGGCACCTGGTCCGCCACGATCTGGTCGAGGAGTTTCCCGCGCACGGCGAGGTTGGTGTACCGGAAGTCGCCCTCGGGCCGGAGGTCGGCGAGCAGGACGGCGAGCCGGTCGGCCCAGCCGACGAACGCCCCGTCGGGGCCGGGATCACCGACGCCCTCGGTGAAGCTGTCCCCCACCGCCACGTACGACCCGATCACTGCTCTGCTGTCACTCTTCGAATCGTCTGCCACAGCCGCTCATGATTCACCCTCGAATGTGACCTACGCGACCGTAGGAAGGGGTTGACGGGCGGTGAGATAAGCCACTGCCAAAGTGTTCGCCAACTGTGGAATAGCCGACCGGACGGGAGTGTTGCCGCCGTCCCGCGCCGAAGGCCGGACCCGGGGTGCCGGGTCCGGCCTTCGGTGGCGTGTCAGGCGGGTGGCCGTGCGATCGGGTCAGCCGACGGAGACGCCGTGGGAGCGCAGGAAGGCGACCGGGTCGATGTCGGAGCCGTAGCCGGCCGCGGTGCGGATCTCGAAGTGCAGGTGCGGTCCGGTGACGTTGCCGGTGGCGCCGGACAGGCCGACCTGCTGTCCGGCGGTCACGGTCTGGCCGGCCGAGACCGAGAGCTGCGACAGGTGGGCGTACTGGGCGTAGTGACCGTCGTTCAGCCTGACGACGACCTGGTTGCCGTACGCGCCGCCCCAGCCGGCGGAGACGACCGTGCCCGCGCCGACGGCCTTGAGGGAGGTGCCGGTCGGGACGACGAAGTCGACACCGGTGTGGTAACCGCTGGACCACATGCTGCCGGACATGCGGTACGGGGTGCCGACGGTGGCACCGTCCACCGGGGAGCTGTAGCCACTGGCGTTGCTCTGCGCGGCGGGCTGGGCGGCGGCCGGCTCGGCGGCGGTCTCCGCCTTCGCCGGTGCGGACGAGGACTTCTTCGCGGGCTTCTTCGCGGTGCCCTTCGCCGGCTCCTCGGCGGAGGCCTTCGGCGCGGACGGCGCCTCGGGCGCGCTCGCCGCGGCCTTCTTGCCCAGGGAGAGCTTCAGGCCCGGGTGGATCAGGGACGGGTCGTCGCCGACGGCGTCGCGGTTGTCCGAGTAGAGCTTCTTCCAGCCGCCGCTGACGTTCTGGTCGTCGGCGATCTTCGCCAGATAGTCGCCCGCCCTCACGGTGTAGGTACGCGCGCCGGTCGCCTTTCCGGCGGCCTTCTTCCCGGCGGCCGGAGCCGCCTGGACGGCCTTTTCCGGAGCCGACTGGGCGGGGGCGGCGTGGGCGCCGGCGGCACCCATGAGGGGAAGGGCGAGAGCGGCTCCGCCGGTTCCGGCGACGGCGATGGAGCGGGTGAAACGCTGAGTCTTGGGACGGCGGTGCTTACCCTTCGCGGGCATGGCGCATTCCTCTCCGTCGCCTGCGAGGTGAGCTGTCGGGTGCGGGCTGGAGATGCCCGGCCGCGCCGAGGCGCGGCTCAACCCCAAGCCCGTTCCGGGAACCGGAACAGGCGTCTTACCTGTGGGTCCCCCGCTCCTGCCGTACGTCGGGTCAGTGGGTGTGCGGGCTCCGGGCGGCGGCAGGATTAGGCGTCCGTCCGGAGTGGACTGGAACGTAAGCGACCAGGACGCGGCGGGACAAGCTTGCGGTTGCCCGTGCGGCCTTTTTCCTCGACGCGTCGACACATTTCCCGTCACCGAGCGTGGATTTCCGATCTTGCCTTTTCCTCAATGGCCTCGCGAAACACCCTGATTACGTGCACATGGCGACAACACATCGTCACCGGTATGACGATGGTCACGCACCTTGCCCCCATCTCCTGTACGACCAGGGCACGTTATGGCGAACCGGCCTAAGCGCCTTATTCGGACAAGAAGCACTACTTCCGCTTAAGGCGGACCACGGCGGCGTCCAGGTCGCCACGCAGACCGACCCGCAGTCCGTGATGCAGCAGCACGCCCCCTCGGTGAAGTTCGCCCGTTTCGAGGCATTCGTACGTCGCCGCCGGATCGATGCCGCGGAGCCGGAGTGCCGGACCGGGCTCGCCGTAGCGTTGCGCCGGGAGCCAGGCGAGGACGACCGTCTCGTCGCCGAGGACGTACTGCACGGCGCTCAGGCCGCTCCCCGGGGGTCGCAGCCGGTACAGGTCGCCACGCTGCACCACGGGCCGGATCTCCTTGTAGAGCCGCACCCACTCCCGCGCCTCGGCCAGTTCCTCCTGCGTCCACCGCGTGAGGTCGCCGCCGACCCCGAGCACCCCGGCCATGGCGCTGACGAACCGGAAACGCAGGGAACTGGCCCGGTGGTTGAGCATGGCGTTGGGGCTGTCGGTGACCCAGGCGGCCATCACGCGCGCGGGGTGGATCTGACTGAAGCCGTGCTGGACGGCGAGCCGGTCCAGGGGGTCGGTGTTGTCGGACGTCCACACCTGGTCCGTGCGGCTCAGCACGCCCAGGTCGATCCGGCCGCCGCCGCCCGAGCAGGACTCGAAGGCCACACCCGGGTGTGCGGCCCGCAGCCGGTCCAGCAGGGCGTACAGGGCGCGGACGTGGTCCACCCAGAGCCGCTGCGGATACGGATCCTCCGGCCAGCCGGCGTCGGTGAAGCAGCGGTTGAAGTCCCACTTGACGTAGTCGATCGGGGCGCTGGAGAGGAGCCCGTCCAGCTGTCCCCACAGATACTCCTGGACATCCCGCCGGGCGAGGTTGAGCACGAGCTGATTGCGGAACTCCGTCCGCTTTCGTCCCGGTTGGTACTGCACCCAGTCCGGGTGGGCGCGGTACAGGTCGCTGTCGGGGTTCACCATCTCGGGCTCGACCCAGATGCCGAACCGCATGCCGAGGCCGTGCACGTGGTCGGCGAGGGGTTTCAGCCCGCCGGGGAAGCGGTCGGGGTTGGGCGTCCAGTCCCCGAGCCCCGCCCGGTCGCTGGTGCGCGCCCCGAACCAGCCGTCGTCGACCACGAACAGCTCGACGCCGAGGGCCGCGGCCCGCTCGGCGAGCGCCCGCTGCTGCTCCTCGGAGATGTCGAACTCGGTGGCCTCCCAGGAGTTGAACAGCACCGGCCGGTCCCGCCCGGCGTCCGGGATCACGTACTTCCGTTGCCAGGCGTGCCAGGCGCGGCTCACCCCGCCGAAGCCGCCGTCGCTCCACAGCCCGGCGAAGACGGGGGTCGTGTACGACTCCCCGGCGCCCAGAGTCAGCAGACCCGAGTCGTCGTGGCCGGCGCCGCCGGTGATCTGCACGCGCGCGTCGGGGAGCTGGGCCACACAGATCCGCCACGAGCCGGACCAGCCCAGGGCGCAGCCGTAGACCTCGCCGTGCTCCTCGGTCGCGTCGGTGTCGAGGGCGACCCAGGGCAGATGCTGGTGGCCGGTGTGGCCGCGGCGGCTGCCGATCACCTTCTCGCCGTAGGTGAGCTCGGAGCGCACCAGCCGGGACTCGGCCGCCCAGCGGCCGTGCAGCTGGGACAGCCGCCAGGTGCCGCGGTCGGGCAGGGTCCAGGCGGCGGAGTCGGCGCGCAGCACCTCGGTCTCGGGCCCGCGGTTGTCCAGGGTCACCCAGCGCTCGACGACGTCGGCGCCGGGGCGCATCCGGTAGTGCAGGGTGATCGTCAGGCCGCCGTCCCGGAAGCGCAGGCGCAGTTCGCCGTCCGGCGTGTCGTGCCCCTCGAAGACCCACTCGGTGCCGCGCCGCCCGGCGGTGCGCACGGACAGGGCCGGGCGGACGAACCGGGGGCCGCCCTCGACGGGGTACTCCTCGCGGCCGTCGAGCGGGGACTCGAAGGGCCGGTACTCCGGCAGCGGACGGGCGGCGAGGGCCTCGGCGTCGGCGAGCGTGATGCGCGGGCCCCAGTGCAGATGCAGCAGTTCGTGCCGGTCGGTGACGTGGACGGCGTAGCTGCCGGCCGGCCCGGACAGCACCCAGGTGCGGCCGTCCTCGGAGATGTCGATCATCGAGCCCCCACAGGTTCGAACAACCGCGAACAGGTGCGATCACGCGGCAACATCATCGGGGGCGGCGGGCGCTCCGGGCAACGCCTGTGGACACTTCATTGCCCCTGGCACCCATGTCGTATGGTCGAGTGGTGCCCGCCGGCGAGCCCGCGCCGGCGGCGCCGATGGGGAGGAGCCCACGTGACACAGCAGGTCCCGTCGACCGAGCCCGAGCTGGCCGGAGTGCGCAACTTCCGCGACGTGGGCGGACTGCCGACCGTGGACGGGCGGCGGGTGCGGCAGGGCGTGCTGTTCCGCAGCGGCCACCTGGCGCACGCGACCGGGGAGGACGCCGCCTTCCTGGCCACACTGGGCCTGCACACGGTCTTCGACTTCCGCAACGCCGCCGACCAGAAGCTCGAGGGACCGGACATCGAGCTGCCGGGCGTGCGCAATGTGAACCTGCCGCTGAGCGACCCGGCCGACGGCGCCGAGTTCTGGCGGATGGTCCGCGACGGGGACCTGGACCAGCTGCGCTCGATCCTCGCGGACGGCAAGGGCGCCGACCGGATGATCGCCTCGTACCGCATGATCATCAAGGACCGCACCGCCGAGCACTCCCGGGTGCTGCACGCGCTCGCGGAGGACAGCGTCCCCGCGCTGATGCACTGCGCGGCGGGCAAGGACCGCGCGGGCCTGTCCATCGCGGTGACGCTGCTCGCCCTCGGCGTCGAGCGTGACGCCATCGTCGAGGACTACCTGAAGTCGAACGCCAAGCACCGCCGCTACAAGGTCCACCGCAGCAGCTCCTCCGCCTCGGCCTACTCCCCCGAGGTGATGGAGCTGCTCAGCCCGCTGTTCGACGCCCGCGCCGAGTACCTGACGGCCGCGTTCGAGACGATCGAGGAGACCTGGGGCGGCGTCGACCCCTACCTGGAGCAGGGGCTGAAGCTCTCCCCGCGGACCCGGGAGCAGCTGCGCGAGCGGCTCCTCGACTGAGCCGCGGGGCGGCGCCTACTTGGCCCCGACCTCGAACAGCAGGTAGACGAAGGCCGCGAAGACGTGGCCCAGGACGAGGTAGATGAACAGCCGCACCCACAGGGCGCGGGGGAACTTCTCCTCCATGTCTCTCATGACGCGTCTCCGGGGGTCGGGCCCAGGCACAGTGCGGCCGTGGGGCTCTGCAGCAGGGTGTGGACGAAGAGCAGGTCGACGCCGTCGTGATCCTCGGCGGCGATGCGGTGCGGGGTGAGCGAGTCGAAGTGCGCGCTGTCGCCGGCCGCCAGCCGGTGGGTGGCGTCCCCGAGGCGCAGCCGCAGCCGCCCGCGCAGCACGTGCAGCCACTCCTCGCCGGGGTGGACGCGCACGATGTCGCCCTGGGAGCCGTAGGGGACGTGGACCCGCAGGGCCTGCATCCCGCGGCCGGAGGCGCCGGCCTGCCAGTACGTCCAGCCGCCCGCCGCGGTAGGTTCCATGTCGGCGGCGCGCACGACGGCGTCCCGGCCCGCGACCGTCTCGCCGAGCAGCTCGGAGACGGTCGTACCGTAGACACGGGCGAGCGTGAGCAGCATCGGCAGCGAGGGCTGGCGCTGCCCGGTCTCCAGCCGGGAGAGGTGGGCGGGCGACAGTCCGGCGGCCCGGGCCGCGGTCTCCAGGGTCAGGGAGGCCTGGCGGCGCAGGGCCCGCAGCTGCGGCGCGACCGCCGGCAGCGCACCGGCCGGATCGGCCGGATCGGCCGGATCGGCCGGATCGGCCGGCGAGCCGGCCCCGGAGGGCCGCTCGGTCTCGGAGGAGCTCATGCCTCCATTCAGCCGAAGTCTTGCCTCAGCGGCAAATTTTTTGCCTCACAGGCAAACCCTGGCCGCCCGCTCTCACCGCTGGGCGACGGCCTGCTTGACGAGCGTCTTGCCGAAGTCCCACACCAGTCCGCCGTCGTGGGCGTCGTCCATCACGGCCGTGAACGCGTCGACGAACCGGTCCACCTCCCGCTCCCCGATGATCAGCGGCGGGATCAGCTTGATCACCTCCATGTGGTCGCCTGAGACCTGGGTGAGGATCCGGTGGCGCTGCAGCAGCGGCACCACCACCATCTGCGCGAACAGTCCCTTGCGCGCGGCCTGGAGCATCGCCCACCGGCTCCGCAGCTTCAGCGATTTCGGGCGGCCGAACTCGATGCCGATCATCAGGCCCCGCCCGCGGACGTCCGCGAGCATCTCGTACCGGTCCGTCAGCGCCGCGAGCCGCGACCTCAGCCGCTCCCCGGTGGCCCGGACGTTGGCCACGATCTGCTCGTTCTCCATCACCGACAGCACCGCGAGGCCCGCCGCCATGGCCTGCGCGTTGGACCCGAAGCTCGCCGAGTGGACCAGCACCCGGTCCATGGACGAGTAGACCTTCTTGAAGATCCAGTCCTTGCCGAGGGTGGCGCCGACCGGCACATAGCCGCCGGACAGCGCCTTGGCCACGCACACCAGGTCGGGTTCCACCCCGTCCTCGTGCTGGTAGCCGTAGAAGTCGCCGGTGCGGCCGAGGCCCGTCTGCACCTCGTCGGCGATCAGCAGCGCCTTGTGCCGGCGCAGCAGTTCCTGGGCGGCGAGCAGGTAGCCCGGCGGGGCCTGGAGCACGCCCTTGCCCTGGATGGGCTCCACGATCAGGGCGGCGACGTCGCCCTTCCGCAGCTCCCGCTCCAGCGCGTCGAGGTCGCCGAGCGGCACGGCCGTGTCGGGCAGCAGCGGGGCGAAGCCGTCCCGGAAGGCGGACTCGCCGTTGACGGAGAGGGAGCCGGTGGTCAGGCCGTGGAAGGCGTGCGCGCAGTACAGCACCCTGGGACGGCCGGTGACGAACCGGGCGAACTTCAGGGCGCCCTCGACGGCCTCGGAGCCGCTGTTGCCGAAGAACACCCGGTCCAGGTGCGGACTGTGTGCCAGCAGCTTCTCGGCCAGCAGACCGGGCAGCGGCTGGCAGTCGAACCGGGTCAGGTCGGCCAGCTGCGCGTCCAGGACGTCGTGCAGCGCCTTGCGGATCACGGGGTGGTGGCGGCCGAGGCCCATCACCCCGAACCCGGCGAGCATGTCCAGGTAGTCGTTGCCGTCCGCGTCCCAGAAGTAGGCGCCCTCGGCCCGCTCGTAGACCTTGTCGAAGCCGATGGTGTGCAGCATGCGCGGGAGCTGGTGGTTGAGGTACCGGGTGTGCAGCTCGTAGCGCTCGGCCCCGCGCTCGGCCAGCAGCTTGCCGAGGTCGAACTCCCCGGCCTGCGACGACTCCGGCGCGGACTCGGCGGTTGTCATTCCTGTGACTCCTTGCACAGCTCTTCCCTGACGGTCAGGCTCGCGCTGATCCGTCCGGCGATCTCGACGGGGGTCAGGCCGATGTCGGCGAGCACCTCCGCGCGCTTGGCGTGCGCGAGGAACTGCTCAGGGATGCCGAACCGCCGCACGGGTACGTCGACGTCGGCGTCGCCGAGGGCCAGCGCCACGGCCGAGCCGACCCCGGCGGCCCGGCTGTTGTCCTCGACGACCGCGACCATGCGGTGCCCGGCGGCGAGGCCCGGCAGCGCCGGGTCGACGGGTTTGACCCAGCGCGGGTCGACGACGGTGCAGCCGATGCCGCGTGCTTCGAGCAGCTCGGCGGCCTGGAGGCAGACGGGCGCCATCACGCCCACGGCCACCAGCAGTACCCGCGGCTCGGGAGCCCGGTGCAGCACGTCCAGTCCGCCCACGCGGCCGACGGCGGGGATCTCCGGCCCCACCGACTCCTTCGGGAAGCGCACCAGGGTCGGCGCGTCGTCGACGGCGACCGCCTCGCGCAGCTGGGCGCGCAGCTGGTCCGCGTCCCGTGGCGCGGCGATGCGCAGCCCCGGGACGACCTGCAGCACGGACAGGTCCCACATGCCGTTGTGGGAGGCCCCGTCGACACCGGTGACCCCGGCCCGGTCCAGCACGAAGGTCACCCCGCAGCGGTGCAGGGCCACGTCCATCAGGAGCTGGTCGAAGGCGCGGTTGAGGAAGGTGGCGTAGACGGCGACGACCGGGTGCAGGCCGCCCGTCGCCAGCCCCGCCGCGGAGACGGCCGCGTGCTGCTCGGCGATCCCGACGTCCCACACCCGGTCCGGGAACCGCTCGGCGAAGGCGCCGAGCCCCACCGGGTGCAGCATGGCGGCGGTTATCGCCACCACGTCCTCGCGCTCCTCGCCGATGCGGACGATCTCCTCCCCGAACACGGAGGTCCAGGACGGGCCGCCGGCGGGCGAGAGGGGCGCGCAGGTCAGCGGGTCCATCACACCGACGGTGTGGAAGTGGTCCTCCTCGTGCGCGAGGGCCGGTTCGTAGCCGCGGCCCTTCTCGGTGAGGCAGTGCACGAGGACCGGCCCGTGGAAGCGCTTGGCGCGCCGCAGCGCGGACTCCACGGCCCCGATGTCGTGCCCGTCGATCGGCCCGACGTACTTCAGCCCCAGGTCCTCGAAGAGGCCCTGCGGGGCGAACGCGTCCTTGAAGCCCTTCTTCGCGCCGTGCAGGGCCTCGTAGAGGGGGGTGCCGATCAGGGGCGTGCCCTGGAGGACGTCCTTGCCCCAGGCCAGGACCCGCTCGTAACCGTCGGTGGTGCGCAGCGTCGCGAGGTGGTTGGCGAGGCCGCCGATGGTCGGGGCGTAGGAGCGTTCGTTGTCGTTGACGACGATGATGAGCGGGCGGTTCTTGGCGGCCGCGATGTTGTTCAGGGCCTCCCAGGCCATGCCGCCGGTGAGGGCGCCGTCGCCGATGACCGCGACGACGTGCCCCTTCTCGCCCTGCACCTGGCGGGCCTTGGCGAGCCCGTCGGCCCAGCCGAGGGCCGTGGAGGCGTGGCTGTTCTCGATGACGTCGTGCTCGGACTCCTCGCGTGAGGGGTATCCGGACAGGCCGCCCTTGCCGCGCAGCTTGGAGAAGTCCTGGCGCCCGGTGAGCAGCTTGTGGACGTAGGACTGGTGGCCGGTGTCCCACAGGATGCGGTCGGCCGGCGACTCGAAGACCCGGTGCAGGGCGACGGTCAGTTCGACCACGCCCAGGTTGGGTCCCAGGTGGCCGCCGGTTCTGGCGACCGCGTGCACCAGGAACTCCCTGATCTCGCCTGACAGTTCCCCCAGTTCGGCCTCGGACAGCGCCTTCAGGTCGCGTGGTTGCCGGATGGTCTCCAGAATCGTCACGCTCGGACCCCCTTCGCATTCCGTGCTGTGGTCAGCTCACGGTGACGGCCGGCTCCCCCGGCCCCACGCCGTCCTGCTCCATCCGCGCGGCGAGCTTCATCGCCTCGTCGATGAGCGTCTCGACGATCCTCGATTCGGGGACGGTCTTGATGACCTCGCCCTTGACGAAGATCTGCCCCTTGCCGTTGCCGGAGGCCACCCCCAGATCGGCCTCCCGCGCCTCGCCGGGGCCGTTGACCACGCACCCCATGACGGCGACGCGCAGCGGCACCTCCATGCCCTCCAGACCGGCCGTGACCTCCTCGGCCAGCTTGTACACGTCGACCTGGGCGCGGCCGCAGGAGGGACAGGAGACGATCTCCAGGCGGCGCTGCCGCAGCCCCAGGGACTCCAGGATCTGGATGCCGACCTTGACCTCCTCGGCCGGCGGCGCCGACAGCGACACCCGGATCGTGTCGCCGATGCCCTGGGAGAGCAGCGCCCCGAAGGCCACCGCCGACTTGATGGTGCCCTGGAACGCCGGGCCGGCCTCCGTGACGCCGAGGTGCAGCGGGTAGTCGCACTGCTCGGCCAGTTGCCGGTAGGCCTCGATCATCACGACCGGGTCGTTGTGCTTGACGGAGATCTTGATGTCGCGGAAGTCGTGCTCCTCGAACAGGGACGCCTCCCACAGGGCGCTCTCCACGAGCGCCTCCGGGGTGGCCCTGCCGTACTTCCGCAGCAGCCGCCGGTCCAGCGATCCGGCGTTCACACCGATCCGGATCGGCGTGCCGTGGTCACGGGCCGCCCGGGCGATCTCCTTGACCCGGTCGTCGAACTGCTTGATGTTGCCCGGGTTGACGCGCACGGCCGCGCAGCCCGCCTCGATGGCCGCGAAGACGTACTTGGGCTGGAAGTGGATGTCCGCGATCACCGGGATCTGCGACTTGCGGGCGATGGTCGCCAGCGCGTCCGCGTCGTCCTGCGTGGGGCAGGCGACCCGGACGATCTGGCAGCCGGACGCGGTGAGTTCGGCGATCTGCTGCAGCGTGGCGCCTACGTCCGAGGTGCGGGTCGTGGTCATGGACTGCACCGACACCGGGGCCCCGCCCCCGACCGGCACCGGGCCGACCTGGATCCGCCGCGAGGCGCGCCGGGCGGCGACCGGCCGGACGGGCACCTCGGGGACGCCCAGTTCGATGGCGGTCATGACATCACTCCCGGTTCCCCGAGACCGTCTCGCGCATCGCGCGCAGGGACTCCTTCAGCGACCCCATGGTGGCGAGCACGGCGGTCGGCTCGTAGCCGCAGTGCGCCATGCAGTTGGCGCAGCGCGGGTCCTTGCCGCGGCCGTACTTGTCCCAGTCGGTCTCCTCGACCAGCTCCCGGTACGTCGGCACGTACCCGTCGCTCATCAGGTAGCAGGGGCGCTGCCAGCCGAAGAGCGAGTAGTTGGGGATCGCCCACGCCGTGCACGGGAAGTCGACCTTGCCCTCCAGGAAGTCCAGGAAGAGCGGGGAGTGGTTGAGCCGCCAGCGCCGCCGGTTGCCGCCCGCGAAGGCCTTCCTGAACAGCTCGCGGGTCTGCTCCACGCCGAGGAAGTGCTCCTGGTCGGGAGCCTTCTCGTAGGCGTAGGCGGGCGAGATCATCATCTCGTCGACCTGGAGGTCGTCGTTGAGGAAGTTCAGCACCTCGATGATGGTCTGCGGGGTGTCGGTGTTGAAGAAGGTCGAGTTGGTGGTGACCCGGAAGCCGCGCCGCTTGGCCTCCTTGATCGCCTCCACCGCCTCGTCGAACACGCCCTCCTTGGCCACGGACTCGTCGTGCCGCTCGCGCAGTCCGTCGATGTGCACCGCGAAGGCGAAGTAGGGCGAGGGCGTGAACTTGTCCATCTTCTTGCGCAGCAGCATGGCGTTGGTGCAGAGGAAGACGTACTTCCGCTTGGCCACGAGCTGGCGCACGATCTCGTCGATCTGTGGGTGCATCAGCGGCTCGCCGCCGGCGATGGACACCATCGGGGCACCGGACTCCATGACGGCGCCCACGGCCTGGGCGACCGGCATTCGCTGTTTGAGCACCCCGGCCGGATGCTGGATCTTGCCGCACCCCTCGCACTTGAGGTTGCAGGCGAACAGCGGCTCCAGCTCGACGATCAGGGGGAACTTGTCCCGCCGCCTGAGCTTCTGTTCAGCCAAGTACGTAGCGACCTTGATGGACTGTCGGAGCGGCATGGCCATCTGGCTCACCTCCTGGGGAGCAGCAAGGAACGGTGCCATTCGAAGAAAGCGGGAAGGACCGAACGAAGAACACGGAAAGCTGATATTCCACCGCGCACCGTGCCGATCCGGACGAGTTCATGTTCAGGAGCGTCCACGACCACCCGGACGGCCGCAACCGGGCGCTCGCCCGCGCGCACGGCGCTCAGGAGCGTGGCCGCCGACTCCATGTCGGCGGCGATCGCGCCGGTCGCGAGCAGATCGGCCCGCTCGGGTCCGCGCACGACGTGGTCGGAGCCGGTCAGCGGCCCGGTGTGCACGGTCCGCCCGGGCACCGCCCGCCCCAGCGCCTCGACCAGCAGCTCCGTCCCGACGCAGGGGGTCGTGGAGCGCGGGTCGCGGGTCTCCTCGGCGACGACCAGGTCGCCGGGGTGCATGCCGGGGGCGAGGCCCGCGCAGAAGCCGGTGGCCAGCACGGCGGCGTCCCGCAGGGCCGGGTCGGCCAGCATCCGCGTGACGGACCGCCCGGCCGCGGCCGGCCCCATGCCGGTGCGCAGCACGGTGACCGGGCCGTCGGCGCCGCCCCGGGCGCCCGCGCGCAGGGCCACCTGCTCGATGCCGAGCGCGCAGGCGATCAGCAGCGGGACGGAAGCGGGATGCGGGCTCATCAGCTCCCCTCGCGCCGGTCGGCGAAGGGCTCCCCGTGGAGGTAGCGGCCGAGCGCCGTGAGCGGGAACACCTGGCGGTAGAGGTGGTAGTTGATCGAGAAGTCCCAGGGGAAGCCGGTGCCGGTGAAGTACGGCTCGTCCCAGGAGCCGTCCGCCCGCTGGGTGGCGGCGAGCCACTCGACGCCGCGTTCGACGGCCCTGGAGTGCCGCTCCCCGGCCGCGAGCAGCGCCATCAGCGCCCACGCCGTCTGGGAGGCGGTCGAGACGCCCCGGCCGCTCCACTCGGCGGCGTACCGGTAGGAGCGCAGGTCCTCGCCCCAGCCGCCGTCGTCGTTCTGCACCGACTCCAGCCAGGCCACCGCCCGCCGGATCGCCGGGTGCGCGGCGGGGAGGCCGGCGGCGACCAGGGCGGGGACGACGGAGCCGGTGCCGTAGACGTAGTTGACGCCCCAGCGTCCGAACCACGAGCCGTCCGGCTCCTGTTCGGCCAGCAGCCAGTCGATGCCGCGCCGGGTGCGCGGGTCGTGGGCGAGGCCCTCGACGGCGAGCATCTCGACGACGTGCGCGGTGACGTCCGCCGACGGCGGGTCGATGACCTCGCCGAAGTCGCAGAACGGCAGCCGGTTCGGGAAGGGGCTGGTGTTGTCGACGTCGAAGGCGGCCCACGCGCCGTTCTTCGACTGCATCCCGAGGGTCCAGCGCACGCCGCGCCCGATGGCCCGGTCGACCCGCTCCGGGTCGTGGTGGGCGATGCGGCGCAGCGCGAGGACCACCTCGGCGGTGTCGTCGATGTCCGGGTAGTTGTCGTTGTGGAACTCGAACGCCCAGCCGCCGGGCGGCAGTCCGGGCCGCCGTACCGACCAGTCGCCGGGCCGGACGATCTCCTCGCCCAGCATCCAGTCGGCCGCCTTGACCAACTGCGGGTGATCGGCGGGCAGTCCGGCGTCGACGAGCGCGATCGCGGCCAGGCAGGTGTCCCACACCGGCGACTGGCAGGCCTCGATCATCCGGGCCCCGTCCTCGCGCCAGACGGCGAACCGGTCCAGGGAGGCGAGCCCTTCGCGCATCACCGGGTGCTGGAGGTCGTAGCCCAGCAGGTGCAGGGCGATGATCGAGTACACGGCCGGGGGCTGGATGCCGCCCCAGCAGCCGTCGTTCTCCTGCCGTTCGATGATCCAGCGGGCGGCGCTGTTCACGGCGGCCCTGCGGAGTCCGCGCGGGGCGATCTTCCGCAGGGCGTGCAGGGCCTTGTCCATGCGCTGGAAGGCGCCGTCCCAACTGAGCGGCGGGGCCAGGGGCCTGACCGGGTTCGGGTGCGCCGGGTCGGTGTGCAGCTCGTCCAGCGGGAAGGGCGCGGGGCGTACCGGGCGCTTCGCGGAGACGATCGTCAGCGGGACGATGGTCTGCCGGGCCCAGCAGCCGAAGTCGTAGATGTTGAGCGGCACCCACTTCGGGAAGAAAATGAGTTCCGGCGGGAGTTCGGGCAGGTCCTCCCACTTCCACCAGCCGAACAGGGCCAGCCAGATGCGGGTGAAGACCCGGGCGGCGGCGATGCCGCCCTGCGCGCGGATCCAGGCGGAGGCCTTCGCCATGTGCGGGGCGTCGGGCGCGTCCCCGGCCAGGCGGAGGGCGACGTAGGCCTCTACGGTGGTGGAGAGTTCGCCGGGGCCGCCGTAGAACGTGGCCCACGTGCCGTCCTCGCGCTGCTCGCCGCGGATGAACAACGCGGCGGCGTGCGCGGTCTTCTCGTCGAGGATGCCGAGGAACTGGCGGAGCAGCAGGTCCTCGGCGTCCATCGTGACGTTGGTCTCGAGGTCGCCCTTCCACCAGCCCTGGGCGTCCTGGCGGGACAGCAGGAAGTCGGTGGCGCGCCGGGCGGCGCGGGCGGCGGTTTCGGTTACCCCGGCCGCCCCGGGGGTCTGGATGTCGCTGGCCGCGGCGGCGCGGGGCGGCAGAGTGGCCCCGGTGCTTCCGTCGGTCGTCGCTGTCATGGCTTCCCCTTCGTGCAGTGGTGCAAGGTGTGCAGCTGCTGTGGGTCCGCCGTCGGCCGGTGCTCCGTGCTGGCTCGCGGCACCGGCCGGCGACTACGCGAGGGTTATTCGGCCGATAGTGATCATCTCTTCCGTACGACGACGAAGTCCGCGAGCGCCGTGAACTGCTCCCGCACCCGGTCGGGCATGTCCACGGCGTCGAGGGCCTCGATGGCGATGGTGTGCTGACGGCGTGCCTCGTCGGCGGTCCACGCGCGACCGCCGGCCTCCTCGATCAGGGCGGCGCGGGCCGCGAACTCCTCCTCGGAGAAGTTCTCGACGTCGCCGGCCTTGGCGTCGGCGGCGAGGATCTCGCCGAGCCGCTCCGAGGCGGGGCCGCCGGCCGCGAGCGCGGCGACGACCGGCAGGGACTTCTTGCGCTGGCGCAGGTCGCTCCAGGTCTGCTTGCCGGTGGAGACGGGGTCGCCCCAGATGCCGAGGAGGTCGTCGACGGCCTGGAAGGCGAGGCCCAGGTGGTATCCGTACTTCTCCAGCGTGTCGGCGGTGCGGTCGTCCGCACCGCCGAGGACCGCGCCGATGGAGCTGGCGCAGGCGAGCAGGGCCCCGGTCTTGTTGCCCTCCATCTCCAGGCACTCCTCGACGCTGACGCGGTCGCGGTGCTCGTAGGAGATGTCCTGGGCCTGGCCGTCGATCAGGGCGCGGGTGGCGGTGGTCAGACGGCGGGTGGCGCGGCCGGCCTCGACGGTGCCGAGTTCCAGCAGCACCTCGTTGGCCAGGGCGAACAGGGCGTCGCCGACCAGGATGGCCTGGGCGGGGCCGTGCACCTTCCAGACGGTGTCGCGGTGGCGGCGCTGTTCGTCGCCGTCCATGAGGTCGTCGTGGAGGAGGGAGAAGTTGTGGACCAGTTCCACGGCGACGGCGCCGGGGACACCGGTCTCGGGGGCGGCGGACATGACCTCGGCGGACATGACCGCGAGGGCGGGGCGCACGGCCTTGCCGCCGTCGCCCTCGGCGGGCCTGCCCTGGGCGTCGATCCAGCCGAAGTGGTAGGCGGCGACCGTGTCCATGGGGGGCGCCAGGCGGTCGACGGCCGCCCGCAGCACCGGAGTGGCCAGGGTCCGGCCGCGCTCCAGCAGCGCGGTCACGTCCACCGCCTCGGCAGTCGTCGAGGCCGGGGGCACAGTGGGCACAGTCTCTCCTCTTGTTGCGGTACCGGAGGTGCGGGGGCCGCCCGCCGCGCCGGCCGGGGCCGGCGTCACGCCGCCTCCTCGAACTCGAAGAGGTGGCGGGGGCGGGGCCGGCCCAGGGCGGCCAGCACGGCGTCCGCCGCGCTCACACCACTGCGGACCGCACTCTCCATGGTCGCGGGCCACCCGGTGGCGGTCCACGCTCCGGCCAGGTACAGGCCGGACGCCTTGGTGCGGGCACCGGGCCTGAGGCGCCCGACGCCGGGGGCGGGAGCGAACGTCGCGGTGCGCTCCCGGGTGACGAAGAAGTCCCTCACCCCGGCGCCCCGCGTCAGCGGCAGCAGCCGTTCCAGCTCGGGCAGGTAGCGCTCGCGCAGCGCGGCGACGGGCGCGTCGATGTCGTCCTGCGCCGCCGACTGGGACAGGGCCAGGTACTGCCCCGAGCGCAGTCCGGACGCCTCGGTCCGGTCGAACACCCACTGGATCGGGGTGCCGAGGGCGGTGAGGAAGGGCCGGGCGAGGACCTTGCGGTCGTAGATCACATGGACGTTGAGGATCGGCGCGGTGCCGATCTCCAGGAGCCGCTCGGGCGCGTCGAGGGCATCCCGGGGCAGCAGGCCGTGCGCCTCGCGCTGCGGTACGGCGAGCACGACGGCGTCGGCTTCGATCGTCTCGCCGGGCACCTCGACGCTCCAGCCGCCGTTCCCGTTCCGGGAGACGGAGGTGACGCGGGCGCGGACCTCGGTGCGCACGCCCGCGGAGTCGAGCGCCTTGCGGGCCAGCCGGTCGTGCAGGTCGCCCAGCGGCACGCGCGCCCAGCCGATGTCGGCCGCTCCCGGGTCGGACAGCAGGCCGGTCTTGAACACCATCGCGGCGAGCCCCAGGGAGGCCTCGGAGGCGACGGCGTTGAGGGTGGCGACGCCGACCAGGTCCCACAGGGCCTCGACGGCGCGCGGCGACTGGCCGTGCGCGGCCAGCCAGCTGCCGAAGTCCCGGGTGTCCAGCGCGGGGTCGGCGAGGTCGAGCCCCTTGAGCGCGAGCGCGGCCCGGCCCACCCGGGCACGGTCGGCGAGCGACAGGTGCGGGTAGGTGGCGAGGCTGCGGCCCAGGTGCAGGGGCACGGGCAGCGCGTCGCGCCGCAGCCGGCCCAGCCGCTTGCCCGCGGGCCGCGCGAGGTCCACGACGGGGACGTCGAGCCGGTCCTGCAGCGGGGCCAGTTCCGCGCCGTCGACGCGGTCGAGGAACCAGCGGTAGGCGGTGCAGCAGCGCAGGTACACGTGCTGGCCGTTGTCGACGGTGAGGTCGCCGCGCTGGAAGGAGAAGGCCAGGCCGCCGAGCCGGGGCCGGCCCTCCAGCAGGGTGACGCGCACACCGGCGTCGGCGAGCGCGAGCGCGGTGGTGACACCGGCGAGCCCGCCGCCCACCACGACGGTGTGCCGCCCGTCCGCGACCGGTCCGTGCGACCGCGTGCCGTGGGTCATCGCGTACCCTCCCCTGCGCGGCGGCCGTGCTGTCCGGACCGCGCACGGCCGGCCGTCTCCGTCAGGGACGCGGGGGCCGGCCGGAGGGTTGCCCGCCGGTTCTCGCCCGGAGCGGCCGGTCGCCCGGTCATGCGCGCCTCCTGACGGCCCGTCGGGTGACGTGCCGGGCGTCCAGGCCGGACAGCCCGCGCACGGCGACGTACGCCTTCTCGCGGCCGGGCAGCGAGACCCGGCCGCGCAGCACGGCCTCGGGGTCGCGCTCGATGCGGTCCAGCAGCCGGCGGTAGATGCCTGCCATGGCGGCGACGCAGGCGCCGCTGCGCCGGTCGAGCATGGGCAGCAGCCGGTAGCCCTCGGCGAAAAGAGCGCGGGCCCGTCGCACTTCGAAGTGCACGAGGCCCGCGAAGTCGGAGCCCTCCGGTGGCTTCGGCCCGCTGAAGCCGGCCGAGCAGCCGAACTTCGCGAGGTCGTCGGCGGGCAGATAGGTGCGCCCGCCCTCGGCGTCCTCGCGGACGTCCCGGAGGATGTTGGTGAGTTGGAGCGCGAGGCCGAGCGTGTCGGCGTACTCCGGCGCGCGCTCGACGCCGCGCGCCCCCGGTTCCGTGCCGAACACGCCGAGCGAGAGCCGCCCGATGGCGCCCGCCACGCAGCGGCAGTAGACCTTCAGGTCGTCCCAGGTCTCGTAGGTCTCGCCCCGGACGTCCATGAGGACGCCGTCGATGAGTTCGTCCAGGCCGCCCAGCGGGATCGGGAACTGCCCGGCCGCGTGCGTGAGGGCGACCGCGACCGGGTCCGTGTCGTCCTCGTCGACGCCGCCCTCGCGGATCCGGGTGAGCAGCGCCCGGGTCTCCTCCAGGCGGGCGACCTTGACGTCGCCGGCGAGCGCGCCGTCGCCGATGTCGTCGACGCGCCGCGAGAACGCGTACAGCGCCGACATCGCCCGGCGCTGGGCCGTCGGCAGCAGCCGGATGCCGTAGGCGAAGTTACGGGCCTGCCGCCCGGTGACGGCCTCGCAGTAGCTGTAGGCGGCGAGTACCGGTGGGGACGCGTGTGGTTCCGACTCCACGGTCCGGATCACCCCTCTCCTCGCAGGGTCACGCCCACCTCACGCAGCAGCCGGACCTTGCCGGGCTTGGGCGGGCCGGGAAGTACGTCGTAGTCGGCGGCGGCGATCGCGTGCAGAGCCGCCCTTCCTCCCGCCACGAACCCGGCGAGCAGCAGCTTCAGCCTGCCGTGGACGCTACCCACCAGGGGGGCGCCTTCATTCAGGAGATTCCGGGCCCTTTGCGCCTCGTGCGCGATCAGCGCACGGACCGGCGCTCCGGCCGTCTTCGCGGCGAGATCCGCCTCCTCGACGTGAAAACGCTTCATGTCGGCGGCGGGCAGGTACACGCGGTCGCGGCCGAGGTCCTCGGCCACGTCCTGGAGGTGCTCGACGATCTGCAGGGCGGTGCAGATCATGTCGGAGCGGCGGATCCGCTCGGGTGTCGAGGTGCCGGTCACGGCGAGGACCAGACGGCCCACCGGGTTGGCGGAGAGCTCGCAGTAGGCGAGCAGGTCGTCGTAGGTCTCGTAGCGGCCGACCAGCTGGTCCTGGCGGTTGGCGGCGATCAGCCCGAGGAACGGCTCGGGGGTCAGCGAGCACCGGCGCACGGTCGGCTGGAGGCGGCGCAGCAGCGGATGGCGGGGCGTGGCGCCGAAGACCCTGCGCAGGTCCGCCTCGAAGGCGTCGAGCAGGACGAGCCGGTCGCCGGCCTCCCGCGGGGAGACGCCGAGCAGCCGGGCGTCGGCCCCGCCGGGGGCCAGGTCGCCGTCGCCGATGTCGTCGACGAGGCGGGCGAAGCCGTAGACGGCCATGAGATCGGTGCGCCAGGCCCGGGGCAGGAAGAACGGGGCCACCGGGAAGTTCTCGCCGGCGGCCTTGTCGAGGGTGCCGCGCTCGGGGTCGAGGGCGCGCGCCGTGCCGGTTCCCGTCACCGCCGGCTGCCCCGCGCGGGGACGGCACGTGCTGCGAGGAGCTGGGGAGTTTCCGTAGCCATCGCCGTCACATCTCCCGTTCTACACTGCCGACCCAATACACACTATTTCGGACACGCCGCCCGGCCGTCCGCACGGCGGGCCGACGAGCGGTGTCGCGCATTATCGCCCTGATTGCCGTGTTTCGGGACCGGTCCAGCTTACGTTGTACAGCGCATCGGGGTTCGCCAGGGTGTCCTGCACATCACGAGAACACACCGATCGGCCCCAAGCTTCCTGGAAAGGCCCGGAGTTGACGTTTCCTTTGCAGACGCCGGGCCCCGCCGGAACAGTTCCGCCGGGGCCCTGGCCGCGCCGGGCTACTTGCCGGTGAACTTCTCGTACTCCTTGAGCACCTCGTCGGTCGGGCCGTCCATGCGCAGCTCGCCGCGCTCCAGCCACAGGACGCGGTTGCAGGTGTCGCGGATGGACTTGTTGTTGTGGCTGACCAGGAACACCGTGCCGGCTTCCTTGCGCAGCTCCCGGATGCGGTCCTCGGAGCGCTTCTGGAACTTGCGGTCGCCGGTGGCCAGCGCCTCGTCGATCATCAGGACGTCGTGGTCCTTGGCCGCGGCGATGGAGAACCGGAGCCGGGCCGCCATGCCGGAGGAGTAGGTGCGCATCGGCAGGGTGATGAAGTCGCCCTTCTCGTTGATGCCGGAGAAGTCGACGATGTCCTGGTAGCGCTCCTTGATCTCCTCGCGGGACATGCCCATGGCGAGCCCGCCCAATATGACGTTGCGCTCGCCGGTGAGGTCGTTCATCAGGGCCGCGTTGACGCCGAGCAGCGAGGGCTGGCCGTCGGTGTAGACCTTGCCCCGCTCGGCGGGCAGCAGGCCCGCGATGGCGCGCAGCAGCGTCGACTTGCCGGAGCCGTTGGAGCCGATCAGGCCGATGGCCTCGCCCCGGTAGGCGACGAAGGAGACCCCGCGCACGGCGTGCACCTTGCGCACCCCGCGGGCGGCGTCGTCGGAGCCGCGCTTGAGGATGCGGCTGAGGGCGGCGGTGGCGCTGCCCTTGCCGGTCTTGGCGCCGTTGACGCGGTAGACGATGTGCAGGTCGTCCGCGATGACGGTGGGGATCCGCGCGTCGTCCGTCCGCTCGGCGTGCTGCTCAGCCACGGCCGTACCTCTCCTCCGCCTTCCAGAAGTACACGAAGCCGCCGAGGGCGAACAGCACGGCCCAGCCGCCCGCGACCGCCCAGACGTGGTCGGGCAGGTACTGCGAGCCGTAGTCGTCGATGAGGGCGAAGCGCATCAGGTCCATGTAGATCGCGGCCGGGTTCCACTGCAGGACGTTGGCGATCCAGGCCGGCTTGTCCTGGAGGAAGATCGGGATGGAGAACATCACGCCGGACGCGTACATCCAGGTCCGCATCACGAACGGCATCAGCTGCGCGAGGTCGGGGGTCTTGGCGCCCGCCCGGGCCATGATCAGCGCGAGGCCGGTGTTGAAGCAGAACTGCAGGACGAGCACCGGCACGATCAGCACCCAGGACAGGTCCGGGTAGTGCCCGAAGCCGATCGCGACGGCGAACAGCACGATCATGGAGAACAGCAGCTGCTGGAGCTGCTGCAGCGCGAAGGAGACCGGCAGGGAGGCGCGCGGGAAGTGCAGGGCGCGGACCAGGCCGAGGTTCCCGGAGATCGCGCGCACGCCCGCCATCACCGAGCTCTGGGTGAAGGTGAACACGAAGACGCCCGTCACGAGGAACGGGATGTACACCTCGCGGGACATGCCCCGGTCGGCCTCCAGCAGCAGGCCGAAGATGAAGAAGTACACGGCCGCGTTGAGCAGCGGCGTGGCCACCTGCCACAGCTGGCCGAGCTTGGCCTGGCTGTACTGGGCGGTCAGCTTCGCCTGGGAGAAGGCGAGGATGAAGTGCCGCCGTCCCCACAACTGACGGACGTACTCGATGAGGGACGGCCGGGCGCCGCTCACGCTCAGCCCGTACTTGGCGGCGAGCTCCCTCGCCGTGAGGCCCTCGTCGGGCGCCGCGGGCGCGCTCACCGCGACCGTGGCGTCGTGCGTTGTCTCACTCACTAGTGGAAACTTTCGTCTTCGAGATGCGCGGCCTGTGCGGGCCTGGCATGAGCCGGGGGCCAGGGTACGGCCCCTCCGGTACTCCCGGATTCTCGCGGTACGAGCTTGTCAGATGACGGGGGGCCGGCCCAGTCGGGTCAGCCGCCACACCGTACGCCACTTCATGGGGCGGCGGGGCCCGCACGGAGTGGTCCAGCCCTCGCGGAATCCGCCGAACCAGGCCCGCAGGGCGGGGCGGGAGGGGCGGCGCAGCAGGGTGAGCAGCAGCCACACGCCGAGGTAGACGGGGACGAGGAGCGCGGGGAGGTTGCGGCGGGCCAGCCAGACGCGGTTGCGGGCGACCATGCGGTGGTAGACGGCGTGCCGCGAGGGGGCGGTGGTCGGGTGGTGGAGCACCATGTCGGACCGGTAGTCGATCATCCAGCCGGCGTCGAGGGCCCGCCAGGCCAGGTCGGTCTCCTCATGGGCGTAGAAGAACGCGTCCGGGAGTCCTCCGACATCGGCGAAGACGCGGGTGCGGACGGCGTTGGCGCCGCCCAGGAAGGTGGTGACCCGGGAGGAGCGCATCGGGTCGGCGGCGCGCAGCCGGGGGACGTGGCGGCGCTGGGTGACGCCGGTGTCCGGGTCGGCTATGCGGAAGCTGATGATGCCGAGCTTCGGGTCGGCCTCGAACGCCTCGCGGCACAGCTCGGCGGTGTCGTGGCTCGCGAGGAGCCCGTCGTCGTCGAGGAAGAGCAGCACGTCGACGTCCCGGCCGGACGGGCCGAAGGCCTCGATGCCGACGTTGCGGCCGCCGGGGATGCCGAGGTTCTCGGGCAGCTCGATCGTGCGGACGCCCTCGGGGACGTCCGGGACGGGCGAGCCGTTGCCGACGACGACCACCTCGACGGGGTCGCCGTCCTGCTTGGCGACCGAGTCGAGGAGGGCGCGCAGCTCGTCGGGGCGGTTGCCCATCGTGATGATGACCGCGCCGACCTTCATGCCGCTCACTTCAGCCTGCTCGAAGCGAGGATGGAGACCAGGTGCAGCAGCGTCTGCACCAGGGCGATGCCGGCCAGCACGGCCACGCCGAGCCGGGAGAAGAACAGGTCGCCGCGGGCCTGGTCGACGATGGCCAGGACCAGGATCAGCAGGGACGCCTCGATGCCCAGGATGAGGCGGTGGAACTTCAGGAAGGCGGCGGCCTTGCGGGCCAGGGCCATGCCGGAGGAGCGCATCTCGGCCGCGGCCTCCTTGACCGGCGGCTTGCCGGCCTGGTGGCGGGCGACGCCGACGAGGTCGGTCTCGGCCTTGATGAGGATGGCGCCGAGGGCGGCCAGGGTGCCGAGGAAGGCCCACAGCCAGTCGATGCGGCCGGTGCCCCACAGGTCGGCCGCGCGCAGGCCGAAGCCGGTGAGCACGGCAGCGTCGGTGAGGTAGGCGCCGACGCGGTCCAGGTAGACGCCGTTGAGCGAGTACTGCTTCTTCCAGCGCGCGATCTCGCCGTCGACGCAGTCCAGCAGCAGGTACATCTGCACGCAGACGACGCCGAGGACGGCGCCCGGGATCCCCGGCACGAGCAGTGCCGGGGCCGCGAGCACACCGAAGACGGTCATCAGGTACGTGAGCTGGTTGGGTGTGACCCTGGTGTTGACCAGGTAGCGGTCGACCCGCAGGGACACCTCGCGCATGTAGAGGCGTCCCATCCAGTGCTCACCGCTGCGCCGGTCCTTCACCCCTGCGGGGTGAACGACGGGGCGTAGTTCAGCTACCGATGGCCTTGACATAGTCGGTGTAGGTGTCCTTGATCTGTTCGGGGTTCAGGTCGAGGTGTTCGAGGATGGTGTAGCGGCCGGGCCGGGTCTCCGGGGCGAACTCGACGGCCTTGACGAACTCGTCCGTCGTGAAGCCGATCTCGTCCGGCAGCACGGGCAGGCCGTGGCGGCGCAGTACCTCCGCCATGTACGCCGACTCCTCGTGCGCCCCGCGCAGCCACATCGCGAAGGCCGCGCCGAGACCGCACTGCTCGCCGTGGGCGGCGGCCCGCTTCGGGTAGAGCAGGTCGAAGGCGTGGTTGATCTCGTGGCACGCCCCGGAGGACGGCCGCGAGTCGCCCGACACCGACATGGCGATGCCGCTGAGGACGAGCGCCTCGGCCAGCACCTGGAGGAAGTCGTTGTCCCCGATGCCGCCCGGGTGCCGCAGGACGGCCTCCCCGGCCTGGCGGGCCATGGCCGCGGCCAGGCCGTCGATCCGCTCGCCCTTGACCCGGTTGGCCAGCTCCCAGTCGGCGATCGCCGAGATGTTGGAGACGGCGTCGCCGATGCCGGCGCGGACGAAGCGGACCGGGGCCTCGCGGATGACGTCCAGGTCGATGACGACCGCGATCGGGTTGGGCACGCCGTAGGAGCCGCGGCCGGCGTCGTTGTCGAGGGTGGCGACCGGCGAGCACAGGCCGTCGTGCGCCAGGTTCGTCGGCACGGCGACCAGGGGCAGGCCGACGCGTGCCGCGGCGAACTTGGCGCAGTCGATGATCTTGCCGCCGCCGAGGCCGACGACGGCGTCGTAGTGGCCGGCCTTTATGTCGCTCGCCAGCCGGACCGCGTCGTCCAGGGTGCCGCCGCCGACCTCGTACCAGGTGGCGCCGGGCATGCTCGGCGAGATGCGCTCGCGCAGCTTGGCGCCGGAGCCGCCGCTGACGGCGACGGCGAGGCGGCCGGAGTGGGAGATGCGTTCGTCGGCGAGGACGCACGCCAGGTCGTCGAGGGCACCCGGGCGGATGTCCACGACGAGCGGCGAGGGGATCAGCCGGGTCAGTACTGGCATGCGATCTCCCGTCCACGGGCGAGATCGTCGTGGTTGTCGATCTCCACCCAGTCGACGTCGCCGATCGGCGCCACGTCGATCCGGAAGCCGCGGTTCACCAGCTCCTGGTAGCCGTGCTCGTAGAACTGCTGCGGGTCGGTCTCCCACACGGTCTTCAGCGCGTCGGCCAGCTCGGGGGCGGCGTCGCCCTCGATGAGGGTGACGCCGATGTACTCGCCGGTGGCCTCGGCGGGGTCCATCAGCTTGGTGATCTTCGTCATGCCCCGGGCGGGGTCGACGACGACCTTCATCTCCTCGTCGGCGAGCTGCTTCACCGTGTCGAGGGCGAGGATGATCTTCTTGCCGTCACCGCGGGCGGCGAGCAGCGTCTTCTCGACGGAGACCGGGTGGACGGTGTCGCCGTTGGCGAGGATGACGCCGTCCTTGAGGGCGTCACGCCCGCACCACAGGGAGTAGGCGTTGTTCCACTCCTCGGCCTTGTCGTTGTCGATGAGGGTGAGCTTGAGGCCGTACGTCGCCTCCAGCGCCTCCTTGCGCGCGTAGACGGCCTCCTTGCGGTAGCCGACGATGATCGCGGCCTCCGTCAGGCCGACCTCGGCGAAGTTGGCGAGGGTCAGGTCGAGAACCGTCGGTTCGCCCTCTATGCCCGCGGGCCCCACCGGCACCAGCGCCTTGGGAAGGCTGTCGGTGTAGGGGCGAAGACGCCGTCCGGCGCCGGCCGCCAGCACGAGGCCGATCATGCGGGTTCTCCTTCATCGTGTACGGCGGGTGCGCCGCCCTGGTGGGCGGCGACCCAGAAGCGGATGCTCTCGACGAGCACCACCAGGGCCACGGCCACGGCGAGGACCGTGAGCGCGACCGTGAACTGCGAGGCGGTGAGCAGCGCGGCGAGGACGGTGACGAGCAGCGTCCGTCCCTCGTGCCCCCCGATGGAACGCACCAGCCAGGCGGGGGGCGCTCCGGCGTCGCCGCGGATGCGGTACACCGTGTCGTAGTGATGGTAGGCGACCGCGGCCACCAGCCCGAAAGCCGCAGGAAGGGCCCCGTTCACATCCGCTTTCGCCGCCAGGACGAGGACGGTGCCGTACTCGGCGGCGCGCAGGAACGGCGGGACGAGCCAGTCGAGGGCGCCCTTGAGGGGGCGGGCGACGGCGAGGCCCGAGGTCAGGGCGTAGGCGAGCGCGGCGACGACCGGCCAGGGTCCGCCGAAGCCGGTCAGCGCGGAGGTGAGGACGACGGCGAGACCGCCGAGGAGGGCGACGGCGGGCGCCGTGAAGCCCGGCAGAGCGCGGGCGGGCTTCTTGAGCGCCTCGGCGAAGCCCTGGGCCAGCGGCCCGCTGTCCGCCAGGTCGGCCAGCGCGGCGGCGGCACGGTCGGTGCGCCGGGCCTTGCGGGTCAGGGAGCGCAGCACCCGTCCCGCCGTCGTGTACGTCGCCGCGAACGCGCAGCCGATGAGCAGCGCGTAGAAGGTGACGCGGGGCGTGGTGACGGCCGTGAGGACGGCGATCATGGCCCAGCGCTCGCCGATGGGCAGGACGATCATGCGCCGGACCCAGACCGTCCAGCCGACGCTGTCGAGCTTGTCGGAGAGGGCGGCGGTGGGGCTGGTGTTGGCGGTGGCGTCGTGGTTGGCCTCGTTGAAGGAGAAGTCCACGACGTGCCGGCAGGTCTGCAGGACCATGGCGCCGAGGGCGAGGGCCCAGACGTCGTCGCCGCCGCGGGCGGCGCCGAGGGCGAGGCCGGCGTAGTAGGCGTACTCCTTGGCCCGGTCGAAGGTGGCGTCGAGCCAGGCGCCGAGCGTGGAGTACTGCAGGGAGTAACGGGCGAGCTGGCCGTCGGTGCAGTCCAGCACGAAGGACGCGATCAGCAGGACGCCGGCCGCGACGAAGCCGCCGCGGGTGCCGGTGGCCGCGCAGGCCGCCGCTATGAGGGCGGTGAGCAGCGAGGCCGTGGTCACCTGGTTGGGGGTGAGGCCGCGGCGGGCGCACCAGCGGGCGATGTAGCGGGAGTACGGGCTGATGCAGAAGGTGGTGAAGAAGCCGTCGCGGGCCTTCACGGCCGACTTCAGGCGTACGGCCTCGTCGTCGACGTCCGCGACCGCCTGCCGCGCCTCGTTGCGGGCCTGCGGGTCGGCGGGGACGGCGGCGACCAGGGTGCCCAGCTCGGGGCGGTGCACCTCGGCGCCGTCGGCGTCCAGGGCGGTGAGGACGCGGTCGGCGAGGCTGACGGCCACGGTGGTGGTGCCGCCCGCGGAGTTCTCGCGGGCCACGGCCCGGGTGAGGGCCTGGCGGCCGGCCGGGCGGGCGGTGACGACGCCGGGGATCGCGGCCAGCGGGAAGCGGGGGTCGGTGAGGCCGAGGCGCAGCGCGTGCACGTGCCCCACGAACCGGGCGTCGACCAGCGCGACCCGCTCGTCGCCCGGCACCTCGGCGAGCAGCGTCTCGGCCTCGGCGGCGTCGGCCGCGACCCGGACGTCGAAGCCGAGGGACCGCAGGTCGCCCTCGATCGACGATCCGGGGACCGGCTGACCGGTGAGGATGGCGGTCGACAACCGAATTCACTCCCTGGTACCGGCGTGTCCGCGCCGGTGATGTGCACGATGGGGGCGCCCGCGCCGGTGGCTCCCGGGCGGCTGTCGGCAGAGGCTATCGGATGCCGGGAAGGGCGTGTTCACCACCCGTTCGGCAGGCGGATCGACGCAGTTCGCCCAAGCCCTTGCCGCGATCATCATCGGGGATCCGGGGGTCGCCCCACAAACTCCGCCTCCCGTACCGGACATCGGGGACATTGCGCCGTGCGCGGCGGTGGCGGCATAGGGTGGGCGACCATGACTTGGCTGATCACCGGCGGGGCCGGCTACATCGGGGCCCATGTGGCCAGGGCCATGACGGAGGCCGGGGAGCGCGTCCTCGCCCTGGACGACCTCTCGGCCGGGGTGCCCGCGCGGCTGCCGTCCGGCGTCCCGCTCGTGCGGGGCTCCTCCCTCGACGGGGCGCTGCTGGAGCGGGTGTTCGCGGAGCACGGCGTGACGGGTGTGGTGCATCTCGCGGCGCGCAAGCAGGTCGCCGAGTCCGTCGCGCAGCCGACGCGGTACTACCGGGAGAACGTGGGCGGCCTGGCGACGCTGCTGGACGCGGTGGCCGGGGCGGGCATCCGGCGGTTCGTGTTCTCGTCGTCGGCGGCGGTGTACGGCGACCCGGGGGTGGACCTCATCACGGAGGACGCGCCCTGCGCCCCGGTGAACCCGTACGGCGAGACCAAGCTCGCCGGGGAGTGGCTGGTGCGGGCGGCGGGCCGGGCGCACGGGATCTCCACCGTGTGCCTGCGCTACTTCAACGTGGCCGGGGCGGCCGCACCCGAACTGGCGGACACCGGGGTGTTCAACATCGTCCCGATGGTCTTCGACCGGCTGACCCGCGGCGAGGCGCCCCGGATCTTCGGCGACGACTACCCGACCCCGGACGGCACCTGCGTCCGTGACTACATCCACGTGGCCGACCTGGCCGAGGCGCACCTCGCGGCGGCACGGCGGCTCTCCGGGGACGGTGTCACGGGTGACCTGACCGTCAACATCGGCCGCGGTGAGGGGGTTTCGGTGCGCGAACTCATCACGGTGATCGGCGAGGTCACCGGCGACCGGCGGCCCCCGGTGGTCGAGGGGCGCCGTCCCGGGGACGCGCCCCGGGCGGTGGCCTCCGCGTCCCTGGCGGCCGCGGAACTCGGCTGGACGGCCCGGCGCGGCGTGCGGGAGATGGCCGAGTCGGCGTGGCGGGGCTGGCTGCTGCACCACGGCTCCCGGCCCACCGAGAGCGCTCCGGCCCATTGAGAGCACCCTGACCTGCGCATCGTTTCCGCAGGTCAGGGCACATGACAACGGTGTTCAGTGCCGCGTTGCGCATACCCCCTCCCCGTAGTTCACTGGGGGGCCCGAGCACGATCGGACGGATGCTGGAGGGTGGCTTTTCATGGGGGCTGGGCACGATCACGGGCACGCGCACGGCGGGCCGGGCGGCGGTACGGCCACCTCGGCCTACCGGGGCCGGCTGCGGGTCGCGCTGGCGATCACGCTCGGCGTCGTGGCGGTCCAGATCGTCGGCGGTGTCCTCGCCGACTCGCTGGCGCTGGTCGCGGACTCGGCACACATGGCGACGGACGCGCTGGGCCTGGCCATGGCCCTGCTCGCGATCCACTTCGCGAACCGCCCGCCGAGCGCGCGGGCCACGTTCGGCTACGCGCGCGCCGAGATCCTCGCCGCCCTGGCCAACTGCCTGCTGCTGCTGGGAGCAGGCGGGTACGTCGTCTACGAGTCGGTGCAGCGCTTCCTCACCCCGGCGCAGACCGAGGGCCGGCTGGCGCTGCTGTTCGGTGCGATCGGCCTGGTCGCGAACCTGGTGTCACTGGCGCTGCTGATGCGCGGCCAGAAGGAGAGCCTGAACGTGCGCGGCGCGTTCCTGGAGGTGGCGGCGGACGCGCTGGGGTCGGTCACGGTGATCGTCTCCGCCGGGGTGATCATGCTCACGGGCTGGCAGGCGGCCGACCCGATCGCCTCCCTGGTCATCGCGCTGATGATCGTGCCGCGGACCCTGAAGCTGCTGCGCGAGACCCTCGACGTGCTGCTGGAGGCGGCCCCCAAGGGCGTCGACATGGCGGAGGTGCGGGCGCACATCCTGGCCACGGACGGGGTGCAGGACGTCCACGACCTGCACGCCTGGACGATCACCTCGGGCATGCCGGTGCTGTCGGCGCACGTGGTGGTCGACTCGGAGGCGCTGAGCGCCACGGGCCACGAGAAGATGCTGCACGAGCTGCAGAACTGCCTGGGCGACCACTTCGACGTGGAGCACTGCACCTTCCAGCTGGAGCCGGGCGGGCACGCGGAGCACGAGGCGCACCTGTGCCACTGACGGGACCGGTGGGGCGCGCGGCCACCGGTGTGCGCCGGGGTACACAGCCCTCCGGCGCGCGCCCGCGCCCGGGCTCTCACCGGGCCGGCGAGGACGATTTTCGGCCCATCGGGCCGGGCACGATCCCCTACCTGGGTCCCTGTCCCGGCGTCCCAGCGGCGCCGGCCGCGCTCCCCCGCGCCGCCGCGCGGGACATGCGGGCGGCAGCGAAGTGCCGGGAGTGCCGGATTCGTACGGCAGACTTGGGGCGCGAAGACCGATGTGAAGGATGGGTATGCCGATCACACCTGCCACCGCGACGCACAGCCCGTCGAGCGGCACCGCAGAGGCGATTTTGCTGGAACTGGTCGACGAGGACGGCGTGACGATCGGCACCGCGGAGAAGCTCGCCGCCCACCAGCCGCCCGGACAGCTGCACCGCGCGTTCTCCGTGTTCCTCTTCGACGAGTACGGGCGGCTGCTGCTCCAGCAGCGCGCGCTGGGCAAGTACCACTCCCCCGGCGTGTGGTCGAACACCTGCTGCGGCCATCCGTATCCGGGTGAGGCGCCCTTCGCGGCGGCGGCGCGACGCACCTTCGAGGAGCTCGGCGCCTCGCCCTCCCTGCTGGCCGAGGCGGGCACGGTCCGCTACAACCACCCGGACCCGGAGTCGGGGCTGGTGGAGCAGGAGTACAACCACCTCTTCGTCGGCATGGTGCAGGCCGTGCTGCGGCCGGACCCCCAGGAGGTGGCGTCGACGGCGTTCGTGACGCCGCCCGAGCTGGCGGAGCGGCACGCCAGGGACACCTTCTCGTCCTGGTTCATGACGGTCTTGGACGCGGCCCGCCCGGCGATCAGGGAGCTGACGGGCGCCTCGGCGGGCTGGTGAGACCAGGGCGCGCCGGCGGGGTCTAGAAGGGACGGGCGGGCTGGAGCGGCAGGGCGGCCCAGATCACCTTGCCGCCGCTCGCGGTGTGCTCGACCTCGCACACACCGCCCGCCTCGCGCGTGATCTCGCGGACCAGGAGCAGGCCGCGGCCGCCGGTCCGGCCGTGGTCCGTCTCCAGCGCCGTGGGCCGGTACGGATGGTTGTCCTCGACGGACACGCGCAGCCACTCGGCGCCGACGGCCAGTTCGACCGTGATCGTCGGTGACAGCACGGCCGCGTGTTTGACGGCGTTCGTCACCAGTTCCGAGACGATCAGCAGCAGGCCCTGGGCCAGGTCGTCCGGGACCGGTACCCGCTGGCGCCGCAGCAGGTCCCGCACGGCGTGCCGCGCCTGCGGGACCGAGGCGTCGACGGCCGGTGCGGTGAACCGCCAGACCCCTTCGTACGGCAGCGGATCCGCGGGCCCGGCACCGAGGGGCGCCGCGCCGCCCTCTGGGCGTGGGCCGAACCCACGCCCGTCGTCGTCCATCGTCCGGTCGCCACCCTCGCGCTCGATTGTCGCCACACGTCGAGTGTTGGTAACGATGCGCTCCCGCCCCCGGGGCTGAACAGAAGTCAGCAGGTATCGAGCACTTCTGACCGTTGGCGTATGACACGGTCAGTTGTGGGACTGGTCCTGTCCTTGTTGTGCCGTCTCGGCGAACTATTCGGGTTGTACGGGTTTGCGCTGCGGATAGCATCCGGCGCATGATCCCGCAGCTGCAGCACCGTGTGGCCGAGTCGGTCGCGACGGTCGTCATCCGCCGCCCGGAGAAGCGCAACGCCATGACGGCCGAGATGTGGCGCGCCCTGCCGCCGCTGCTCGCCCGGCTGGCGGACGACCCCGCCGTGCGGGTCCTGGTGCTCACCGGAGAGGGCGGGACGTTCTGCGCCGGGGCCGACATCTCCACGCTGCGGGGCTCGCCGCAGGAGGCGCAGGGGCTGGCCGTGGACGCCGAGGAGGCGCTCGCGGCGTTCCCCAAGCCGACGCTCGCGGCGATCCGCGGGCACTGCGTGGGCGGCGGCGCCCAGCTGGCGGCGGCCTGCGATCTGCGGTTCGCCGAGGAGGGCGCGCTGTTCGGGGTGACGCCCGCGAAGCTCGGCATCGTGTACCCCTCGTCCTCGACCCGGCGGCTGGTGTCCCTGGTGGGGCCGGCCACGGCCAAGTACCTGCTGTTCTCCGGGGAGCTGATCGACGCGGAGCGGGCGCTGCGCACCGGCCTCGTCGACGAGGTCCTGCCCGAGGGCGGACTCGGCGAGCGGGTCGCCGGGTTCGCCCGGGTCCTGGTGTCCCGTTCGCAGCTGACGCAGGCGGCGGCCAAGGAGTTCGCGGACGGTCGCACCGACCGGGACGCACACTGGGCGGGGCAGGCCCGCGGGAGCGGCGACACCGCCGAGGGGGTCGCCGCGTTCCTGGAGCGCCGGCAGCCGCGGTTCGGCTGGAGGGTGCCTACGTCAGGATGAGCCCGGCGTGGCTGCGCACCAGGTCGACGAGGTGCGCGGGGGCCTTCTCCGGCGAACCGGCGTCGTAGGGCGGCTGCGGGTCGTACTCGGTGGCGAGCTGGACGATGCGGGCGTGGTCGTCGCCCGCGATCCGGCCGAGCAGGGTCAGTCCCATGTCGATGCCGGCGGAGACGCCCGCGGCGGTGACGTACTTGCCGTCGGTGACCACCCGCTCCCCCGTCGGTTCGGCGCCGAGGCGTGCCAGCTCCTCCAGGGCCAGCCAGTGGGAGGTCGCGCGGCGGCCCCGCAGGAGCCCGGCGGCGGCGAGCAGCAGGGAGCCGGTGCACACGGACGTCGTCCAGGTGCTGGTGGCGTCGGCGGAGCGCAGCCAGGACAGCACAGGGCCGTCCGCCGCCAGCGGGAGCGGGCCGGGGCCGCCGGGCACGACGACGATGTCGGGGTCCGGCACGTCGGCCAGGGCGCGGTCGGCGGTGAGGGCGAGGCTGCCGGTGTCGCTGCGCACCGGACCGGCCTGCTCGGCGACGAAGACGGTCTGCGCGCCCGGGAGCCGCCCGAGGGTCTCGTACGGGCCGACGGCGTCGAGGGCGGTGAAGCGGTCGTAGAGGACGATGGCGATCTGCATGGGGCCCTTTCGTGTCGGTGTCGGGCTCGCCCCGGGTTCAGGGCGCGGTCGCCGGGCGGAAGCGGCGGCGGTACTCCGCCGGGGGTGTGCCCAGGGCCTTGACGAAGGCGCGGCGCATGGCCTCAGGGGTGCCGTAGCCGCTGGCGCGGGAGATCTCCTCCACGCCGTCGGCCGTGTCCTCCAGCAGGCGCCGGGCGTGTTCGAGGCGGACCCGGTCCACGTAGCGGCCGGGCGTCATGCCGGTCTCGGCGCGGAAGGCACGGGCGAAGTGACGGGGCGAGAGGCGGGCCCGGGCGGCGAGGGACGTGACGGAGAGGTCGGCGTCGGGGCGGTCGGCGATGTGCCGCTGCACCTCGCGCAGGGGCTCCCGCCGGGCGGTCTGGGCCGCGAGCTGGGCGCTGAACTGGGCCTGGTTGCCCGGCCGGCGCAGGAAGACCACGAGGTGCCGGGCGATGGTGAGGGCCACCTCGCGGCCCAGGTCCTCCTCGACCAGCGCCAGGGCGAGGTCGATGCCGGCGGTGACCCCGGCCGAGGTGGCGACGGGCCCGTCGCGCACGTAGACCGGGTCGGGGTCGATCTCGACGGCCGGATGGTCCCGGGCGAGCCGGTCGCAGTACGCCCAGTGGGTCGTGGCGCGCCGGCCGTCCAGCAGCCCGGCCGCCGCCAGCACCGTCGCGCCGGTGCACACGGAGACCAGCCGCCCCGCCCGCGGTCCGTGCTCGCGCACCCAGCCGACCAGCCGCGGGTCCGGCCGCAGCCCGCCCGTCCCGCCGGGGACCAGCAGGACGTCCGGGTCCGGCGCGGCGGCCAGGGGCGTGTCGGGCACCAGGGTCAGGCCGCTGGTGGTCCGCACGGGCGCGCCGTCCAGGGACGCCGTGCGGATCCGGTAGGTCCCGGGGGCGAGCAGCTCCGCGCCCGCGAAGACCTCCACCGGTCCGGAGACGTCGAGACTCTGCACGCCGTCGTAGAGGACGGCGAGAACCGTGCGCTGGGCCATGCCGTCGATGGTGCGCGGGTGCGAGGGGTGGCCGCAATGACGAGTCCCCCACCTTTCCTGCCATGGCCGGCGCAGCCATGGAGGTCATACCAAGCGGTTGGTAACCTGCGCGGCATGACGACTGCCGCTCTGGAGCCGCGCGCCGGCCGGCGCTGCCACAACGTGCTCAACTCCCTGCACGCGACGCACTACTTCTCGCCGGACCTGGGCCGGGAAGCCGGCACCGTCGGGATCACCGACCCCAGGGCCGTGAACTTCGCCGTGCGCGCCGCCGCCTTCGGGCCGGTCGGCGCCGGAGCCGTCGCGGCGGCCTTCTACAACTACAAGTACGAGCTGGTGGCCCGGCACGTGCCCGCGGTGTGGCAGACCGCGGCGCCCGGCCGGGTGCTGGCCGCACGCGCGCGTGCCGTGGACGCGACCCTGCGCCGGCTGCTCGGGCCCGAGGCGCTGGCGTCGGCCGAGATGGCCGAGGCCGCCGGGCTCGCCCTGCGGGCCGCCGAGGCCTGTACGCGCGAGGCCCGGCCGCTGTACGCGGCCCACGCCGACCTGCCCGTCCCCGAGGAGCCGCACCTCGCGTACTGGCACGCGGCGACCCTGCTGCGCGAGCACCGGGGCGACGGGCATCTGGCCGCCCTGATGTCCGCCGGACTGGACGGCCTCGAGGCGCTGGTGACGCACACGGCCACGGGCAAGGGCATGACGCCGAAGTGGGTGTTCACCACCCGGGGCTGGAGCCGGGAGGACTGGGACGCGGCCTCGGACCGGCTGCGCGAGCGCGGCCTGCTGGACGGCAGCGGCGAACTCACCGAGCGGGGCGCCGCCCTGCGCAACGAGATCGAGCAGGAGACGGACCGGCTCGACCGGGCCCCGTACGAGCACCTCGGGCCCGAGGGCGTGGCCCGGCTGACCGAGCTGGGCGGAGGGTTCGCGCGGGCCGCGGTCCTGGCGGGGGCGTTCCCGGCGGACCTGATCGGCAAGGGCTGACGGGACGTTCCGGCAGGTCTCCCCTCTCCCCCGGGGCGTGACCGGCAGGCCCCTCCCCCTCACCCGGGACCCGGCCGGGCACGTGTGTCCGGCCGTCACGCATGGTGAGGCGTCTGCGCGGTACCCGTTCCGTACCGGCCGTCGCGGCCGGGAGCGGAGAAAGGGGATTTTCGTGTTCCGTGCTATCGCAGACGTGCTGCGCCAGATCGGCGGGGCCATCGCCACCGTCGTGACGCTGCCCTTCCGGGCCCTGGCCCGGCTGTTCGGCGGGGCCTCGTCCTCCACCCGCAGCCGCAGGGCCTGACCGGACCGGCGGCCCGCCGCGTGCCGCCCTGATCCCCGGGTGCCGGTGTCACCTGCCACAATTGCCGCGCAACCTCAGTGGAGAAGGCGGTACGGGATCGTGACGACACCCGGGTCCAACGGGTCCATCCAGGCAGGGTCCATCGAAGGCAGGATCGCCGAGGAGCTCGGCGTACGGGAGCGGCAGGTCAGGGCCGCCGTGGAACTGCTCGACGGCGGTTCCACGGTGCCCTTCATCGCCCGTTACCGCAAGGAAGCGACCGAGATGCTCGACGACGCGCAGCTGCGCACGATCGAGGAGCGGCTGCGCTACCTGCGGGAGCTGGAGGAGCGGCGGGCCGCAATCCTGGACTCGGTGCGCGAGCAGGGCAAGCTCACCGAGGAGCTGGAGGCCCGGATCCGGGGCGCGGAGACCAAGGCGCGCCTGGAGGACATCTACCTCCCGTTCAAGCCCAAGCGGCGCACCAAGGCACAGATCGCGCGCGAGGCGGGCCTGGAGCCGCTGGCGGAAGGGCTGCTCGGCGATCCGGCCGTCGAACCCCTCGCCGCGGCCGGCGCGTTCGTCGACGCGGACAAGGGCGTGGCCGATCCGCAGGCCGCCCTCGACGGCGCCCGGGCGATCCTCACCGAGCGGTTCGCCGAGGACGCCGACCTGATCGGCGAACTGCGCGAACGCATGTGGGTGCGCGGACGGCTGGTCGCCAAGGTGCGCGAGGGCAAGGAGGAGGCGGGCGCCAAGTTCGCCGACTACTTCGACTTCGCCGAGCCGTTCACCGAGCTGCCCTCGCACCGCGTGCTGGCGATGCTGCGCGGCGAGAAGGAGGAGGTCCTCGACCTCGTCCTGGAACCCGAGGAGCCGACCGACGGCCCGTCCTCGTACGAGGGGATCGTCGCGCACCGGTTCGGCATCGCCGACCGGGGCCGCCCCGCCGACAAGTGGCTGACCGACACGGTCCGCTGGGCCTGGCGCACCCGCATCCTCGTCCACCTCGGCATCGACCTCAGGCTGCGCCTGCGCACGGCCGCCGAGGACGAGGCCGTGCGGGTCTTCGCGGCGAACCTGCGCGACCTGCTGCTCGCCGCCCCGGCCGGCACGCGCGCGACGCTCGGCCTGGACCCCGGCTTCCGTACCGGTGTGAAGGTCGCCGTGGTCGACGCGACCGGCAAGGTCGTCGCCACGGACGTCATCCACCCGCACGTCCCGGCCAACCGGTGGGACGAGGCCATCGCCAAGCTGGCCCGGCTGGCGAAGGAGCACGCGGTCGAGCTGATCGCCATCGGCAACGGCACGGCCTCGCGCGAGACGGACAAGCTCGCCGGGGAACTCATCGCCAGGCACCCCGAGCTGAACCTGACGAAGGTGATGGTCTCCGAGGCCGGCGCGTCGGTGTACTCGGCGTCCGCGTTCGCCTCCCAGGAGCTCCCGGACATGGACGTGTCGCTGCGCGGCGCCGTGTCGATCGCCCGTCGGCTGCAGGACCCGCTCGCCGAACTGGTCAAGATCGACCCGAAGTCGATCGGCGTCGGCCAGTACCAGCACGACCTGTCCGAGGTGAAGCTGTCGCGCTCGCTGGACGCTGTCGTGGAGGACTGTGTGAACGGCGTGGGCGTGGACGTCAACACGGCCTCGGCGCCGCTGCTCGCCCGGGTCTCCGGCATCACCTCCGGCCTCGCCGAGAACATCGTGGCGCACCGCGACCAGAACGGGCCGTTCAGGTCCCGCGGTGAGCTGAAGAAGGTGGCGCGGCTCGGCCCCAAGGCCTATGAGCAGTGCGCGGGCTTCCTGCGGATCCGCGGCGGCGACGACCCGCTGGACGCCTCCAGCGTGCACCCGGAGGCCTACCCGGTGGTCCGGCGCATGGTGAAGACGGCCGGGCAGGAAGTCGCCGCGCTCATCGGCAACACGGCGGTGCTGCGCTCGCTCAGGCCGCAGGACTTCGTCGACGAGTCGTTCGGTCTGCCGACGGTGACCGACATCCTCAAGGAGCTGGAGAAGCCGGGCCGCGACCCGCGTCCGGCGTTCAGGACGGCCGCGTTCAAGGAAGGCGTCGAGAAGATCTCCGACCTGGCGCCCGGGATGATCCTGGAAGGCGTGGTGACGAACGTCGCCGCCTTCGGGGCGTTCGTCGACGTCGGCGTCCACCAGGACGGTCTGGTGCACGTCTCCGCGATGTCCAGGACGTTCGTCAAGGACCCGCGGGACGTGGTCAAGCCCGGCGACATCGTCAAGGTGAAGGTCCTCGACGTCGACATCCCGCGCAAGCGGATCTCGCTGACGCTGCGCCTGGACGACGAGGCGGCCCCGCAGGACGGGCCGAACGGCGGCTCCGGCGAGCGCGAGCGCGGCCGGCGGGGCGGGCGCCCGCCGCAGCAGCGGCAGGGCGGTGGCGGCGGCCGCGGCGGTCAGGGCGGTGGCCGCGGGGGCCAGGGCGGCGGGTCGCGTCAGGCGGCGGCGCCGGGGAACAGTGCGATGGCCGACGCGCTGCGCAGGGCCGGTCTGGTCGATCCCAAGAACGGCCGTCGCTGAGTTTTCCGCCGGGGCCGCCGCGGGGGCGCGTCCGTTGTGGCTGGTCGCGCCCCCGCGGCGGCAGCCGCACCTCGGCCACGGCCCCGCGCCCTCGCAGGGGCGGATCTAGACTGGCGTCATGGCTGCCGCACGCGTCCTCACCTGGGAAGTGTCCGCGAGCCGGGGCGTCGAGACCGCCTGGGTCCAGGTGCGGGACGGCATGCTGCGGGCGCGTGGGCGGGCCGTCGGCACCGACCCGGAGCCCTACTGGGTCACGTACGACCTGGACACCGCCGACGGGTTCGTCACCCGGCGGCTGCGGGTGACGGTCGACTCCGCCGGCGGCAGCCGCACGCTCGATCTGCTCCACGACGGCGGGGGCGGCTGGACTGCGGACGGCGAGCGGCTCCCGCACGTGGACGGAGCCCTCGACTGCGATCTCGGGCTGTGCCCGCTGACCAACACCATGCCCGTGCTGCGGCACGGGCTGCACCGGGGTCCGGGCGAGCTGGAGTTCCTGATGGCCTGGGTGTCGGTGCCGGACCTGGCGGTGCGGCCGTCGCGGCAGACGTACACGTATCTCGCACCCGGGCGGGTCCGGTACGCCTCCGGTGACTTCCGCAGCGACCTGGAGGTCGACGAGGAGGGGTTCGTCGTCGACTACCCCTCCCTCGCGCGGCGGCTGGCGGCCGTCTAGCGCTCGGTCACCTTGCCGTCCGCCACCTCCAGGCGGCGGGTGACGCGCACGGCGTCCAGCATGCGGCGGTCATGGGTGACCAGCAGGAGAGTGCCCTCGTAGGCGTCGAGGGCCGACTCCAATTGCTCGATGGCCGGCAGGTCCAGGTGGTTGGTCGGCTCGTCGAGGACCAGCAGGTTGACGCCCCGGCCCTGGAGCAGGGCCAGGGCGGCCCGGGTGCGCTCGCCCGGGGAGAGGGTCGCCGCGGGGCGCAGGACGTGGTGCGTCGTGAGGCCGAACTTGGCCAGGAGGGTGCGGACCTCGACCGGTTCGGTGTCCGGGACGGCCGCGCGGAACGCGTCGAGCAGGGTCTCCTCGCCGTGGAACAGCTTGCGGGCCTGGTCGACCTCGCCGAGCAGGACGCCCGAGCCGAGCGCGGCGTGTCCGGCGTCCAGCGGGACGCGGCCGAGCAGGGCGGCGAGCAGCGTGGACTTGCCCGCGCCGTTCGCGCCGGTCACCGCGACCCGGTCCGCCCAGTCGATCTGGAGGGACACCGGGCCGAGGACGAAGCCGCCGCGGCGCACCTCGGCGTCCCGCAGGGTCGCGACGACGGCGCCCGACCGGGGCGCCGACGCGATCTCCATGCGCAGCTCCCACTCCTTGCGGGGCTCCTCGACGACGTCCAGGCGCTCGATCATGCGCTGGGTCTGGCGGGCCTTCGCGGCCTGTTTCTCGCTGGCCTCGCTGCGGAACTTGCGGCCGATCTTGTCGTTGTCGTTGCCCGCCTTGCGGCGCGCGTTCTTCACGCCCTTGTCCATCCAGGAGCGCTGCATCTGCGCGCGGCCCTGGAGGGCCGCCTTCTTGTCGGCGTACTCCTCGTACTCCTCGCGGGCGTGCCGGCGGGCGACGTCCCGCTCCTCCAGGTAGCCCTCGTAGCCACCGCCGTAGAGGTTGATCTCGCCCTGGGCGAGGTCGAGTTCGAGGACCTTGGTGACCGTGCGGGTGAGGAACTCGCGGTCGTGGCTGACCACCACCGTGCCGGCGCGCAGACCGCCGACGAAGCGTTCGAGGCGCTCCAGGCCGTCCAGGTCGAGGTCGTTGGTCGGCTCGTCGAGGAGGAAGACGTCGTAGCGGGACAGCAGGAGGGAGGCGAGTGAGGCGCGGGCGGCCTGGCCGCCGGACAGGGAGGTCATCGGCTGGTCCAGGTCGACGGCGAGACCGAGGGAGCCGGCGACCTCCTCGGCGCGTTCGTCGAGGTCGGCGCCGCCGAGGCCGAGCCAGCGCTCCAGGCTCGTGGCGTAGGCGTCGTCTGCGCCGGGTGCCCCGTCGACCAGGGCCTGCGTCGCCTCGTCCATGCGCCGCTGCGCCTCGGCGACGCCGGTGCGGCGGGCCAGGAAGGCCCGTACGGTCTCGCCGGGGCGGCGGTCGGGCTCCTGCGGCAGGTGGCCGACGGTGGCGGCCGGCGGGGACAGGCGCAGTTCGCCCTGCTCGGGAGCGGTGAGGCCGGCGAGCATCCGGAGCAGGGTGGACTTGCCCGCACCGTTGGCGCCGACCAGGCCGATGACGTCGCCGGGCGCGACGACGAGGTCGAGCCCGGTGAACAGGGCGCGGTCGCCGTGGCCGGCGGCGAGGTTCTTGGCGACGAGGGTGGCAGTCATCAGAGCGCCGATCCTAGTGGGCCGTCCCGTGGGCCACGGCCGTGGCCAGGACGCTGCCGGTGGTGCGGGCGACGAGGTAGGACCGCCCCTTCACGGCCTTCGGGTCCAGGGCGAGGCGGTGGCGGCCCGGTTCCAGGACGCCGTCGAACAGGTCGTGGGTGTGGGTCCGGGAGAGCCGGTCGAGGCGGTACGCGGTGAGGGTGACCCGGCAGGTGGAGGTGACCTCGACGTCCGCTCCGCCGCCGTCGGCGGTCAGGCCGGTGAGACGGCGCTGCCCGGCGGGGCTGCGGTCCAGGGCGTGTTCGACCTGGGCGACGAGGAGCGGGACGATCGGGGCGAGGCCGTCGACGTGCGCGACCGGCACGCGGGCCTGCTCGAACGCGCGGCGCACCGCGGCGCGTTCCCGTTCGCCCGTGCCGGGGGCGACGGCGACGGCGCCGTAGCGGCGCAGTTCGTCGGCGGGCACACCGGCGGCGCCGGGGGCGATGTCGGCTCCGACCCCGATGGTGCGCAGCGCGGCGGCGAGCCGGGGCAGGACGGCGGCGCGGTCGCCGATCAGCAGGACGCGGCGGCGGGGATCGGCGGCGGAACCGCCGAGCAGGGCGGTCAGGGCCGTGCGGTACTCGCCGCCGCGGAAGCGGAACGGCCCGATGCCGTGGTAGCCGTTGCGTTCGAGGTCGGCGTGCTCCTCGGTCTGCCAGGCGAAGTCGCGCCAGATGACGTCCTCGCCGTCGCGGCGGATGACCGCGGTGACGGCGCCGCAGGCCAGGTCCTCGCACTCCGGACAGCCGTAGACGACGTACCGGCCGCCGGGCAGCGGGGCCGGGTTCTCCAGGAGCAGGCTGCGCACCTGGGCGGTGAAGATCGCGGGTGGGACGTCGGAGGCGAGCGGGGAGACCGCGTCGAGGTCGGAGAGCTGGAACAGCAGCGGGCGTCCGTCGACGATGAAGTCCAGGAAGTCCCGGTGGACCTGGTAGCCACCGTTGAGGACTCCGCCGGCCCGCGTCGCGGGTGCCAGGCCGAAGGTCGTGTACTCGGCACACATGGAGTGAGTATCCCCACACCGGGCGTGATGTGAGCACGGCATGACGGATTCCGCTACCGTCCGGCCATGGCAGGCGGAGCGAGCGACGAGATCGTGGTGGTCGGTGGCGGGGTCGTCGGGCTGACGACCGGGGTGGTGCTCGCCGAGGGCGGGCGCCGGGTGCGGCTGTGGACACGGGACGCCCCCGGGGCCACCACCTCCGCCGTCGCCGGTGCGCTGTGGTGGCCGTACCGGATCGAGCCGGCCGGTGCGGCGCGGGCGTGGGCCCTGCGGTCGCTGGAGGTGTACGCGGAACTGGCCGGACGGCCGGGATCCACCGGCGTACGCATGGTCGAAGGGGTACTGGGCGAGACCCGGCTCGACGAGGTGGCCGGGTGGCTTGCCGGGCGGGTGCCGGGGCTGCGGGCGAGCACGGCCGGCGAGTACGCGGGGACGGGGGTGCGGGCGCGGCTGCCGCTGATCGACATGCCGGCCCATCTGGCGTGGCTGCGGGAGCGGTTCGAAGCGGCGGGTGGGGTGGTCGAGGCGCGTGCGGTGTCCTCGTTCGCCGAGGCCGACGCGCCAGTGGTGGTCAACTGCACGGGTCTCGCGGCGCGGGAGCTGGTGCCGGACCCGTCGGTGCGGCCGGTGCGCGGGCAGCTGGTCGTCGTGGAGAACCCCGGGATCGACACATGGCTGGTCTCCGTCGACGCGGCCGGGCGGTACGCGTACCTGTTCCCGCAGCCCGGCGGTCTCGTCCTGGGCGGCACGGCGGAGGAGGACGACTGGTCGCTGGAGCCCGACCCCGCGACGGCCGAGGCGATCGTCGCGCGCTGCGCGGCGCTGCGGCCGGAGGTCGCCGGGGCGAAGGTGCTGGCGCACCGGGTCGGTCTGCGGCCCGCCCGCCCGGCGGTCCGCCTGGAGCGCGACGCCCTGCCGGACGGCCGGCTGCTGGTGCACCACTACGGCCACGGCGGCGCGGGCGTCACGGTGGCGTGGGGGTGTGCGCGGGAGGCGGCGCGCCTGGTCACCGGCTGAACCGGGCGTGCGACGGCAGGGCGCCCCGGGCGGGAGGCCCGGGGCGCCCTGGTTCCTTCGGCCGGCGCCGATCCGTCAGTGCTTGCCGATCGGGTCTCCCTCGACGTCCGGGCCGCGGCCCGGGCCGACGCGGAGTTCGAACTCGCCGTCGTACTTCTTGTGGCCCTCGATGACGGCCAGTTCGACGGCCTCGGAGCCCATCTGCTCCCGCACGATGACCGGGTCGCGGCGCAGGTCGCGCATGAGGGCGACGCACATGAACGTCATGACGACGACGAACGGTGCCGCCGCGAGGATCGTGAGGTTCTGCAGGCCGGTCAGGGCGTCGCCCTGGCCGCTGCCCACCATGAGCATGATCGCGGCGACGGCGCCGGTGACCACGCCCCAGAACACCACGACCAGCCGGCCCGGTTCGAGCGCGCCCTTCTGCGACAGGGTGCCCATGACGATCGAGGCGGCGTCGGCGCCCGAGACGAAGAAGATGCCGACCAGGATCATCACGAGCAGGCTCGTCACGGTGGCGATCGGGAACTGCTGGAGCACGCCGAAGAGCTGGCCCTCCGGGGTCGTCTCCTTGCCCAGCTGCCCCTGCTCCTGCATCTTCATCGCTGAGCCGCCGAAGATCGCGAACCAGATCAGGCTGACCGTGCTGGGCACGAGGATGACGCCGCCGACGAACTGCCGGATGGTGCGGCCCCGGCTGATGCGGGCGATGAACATGCCGACGAAGGGCGTCCAGGAGATCCACCAGGCCCAGTAGAAGACGGTCCAGCTGCCCAGCCAGTCCGCCACGCCCTCGCCGCCGCTGGCCTCGGTGCGTCCGGCCAGCTGGGGCAGGTCGCCGAGGTAGGCGAAGACCGAGGTGGGCAGCAGGTCCAGGACGATGATGGTCGGCCCGGCCACGAACACGAACAGGGCCAGCACCAGCGCCAGCACCATGTTGGTGTTGGACAGCCACTGGATGCCCTTCTCCACGCCCGACACCGCGGACGCGACGAAGGCCAGAGTCAGCACCGCGATGATCGTGACGAGCAGCCCGGTGCTCACCTCGTCCATCCAGTCCAGCTCCTGCACACCGGAGCCGATCTGCAGCGCGCCGAGCCCCAGGGAGGCGGCGGAGCCGAAGACGGTCGCGACGATCGCGAGGATGTCGATGACCCGGCCGGCGGCGCCGTTGGCGTTCTTCGAACCGATGAGCGGGGTGAACACGGCGCTGATGGTCTGCCGGCGGCGCCTGCGGAAGGTGCTGTAGGCGATGGCGAGGCCCACCACGGCGTAGATCGCCCAGGGGTGGAGCGTCCAGTGGAAGAGGGTGGTCGCCATGGCCGTCTCCATGCGTTCGCCGGAGTCGGCCGGGTCGGACCCCGGCGGGGGCGTCCCGTAGTGCGACAGCGGCTCGCTCACGCCGTAGAACATCAGGCCGATGCCCATGCCGGCGCTGAACATCATGGCGACCCAGGAGACCGTGCGGAACTCCGGCTCCTCACCCTCGGCGCCCAGGTGGATCCGGCCGTAGCGGCTGATCGCCAGCCAGAGCGCGAAGACGACGAAGCCGGAGGCGGCCAGCATGAACGCCCAGCCGCCGTTGTGCATCAGGCCGCTGAGCATGCTGGTGGAGACGTCCTCGAGCGAGTCGGTCGCCGCGGCGCCCCAGACCACGAAGGCGAGGGTGAGCACCGCTGTGACGCCGAAGACGATGCGGTCGGTGCGCGGCCGGTCCTGGCCGGGCAGGCCCGCTTCCGACCCCGGCAGCGCGGCTCCTTCGTGGGAGTCCTTGTCGCTTGGTCGTTCTTGCGTCACAGGCGGCACCTTTCATCGAAACAGCGGGGAGAATCGGTTCCTCCGTAACGCTGCTACCACGTGTGGCGGATTTTCACCCCCTCAGCACGCGGTTTCGCGTGAACCTTCTGTGAGGTGGTACTCGGCCCGGTCGTCCAGCAGCAGCGGGACGAGGGCCCGCAGGGTCTGGCGCACGGGGACGAGCACGCCTTCCGCGTCCCGGTGCACGCGCACCCCGTGCAGGGCGAGCTCGTCGCCGACCTCGGCGTACTGGGCGGCGGTGAGCCGGTAGCCGCAGGGCGGGTCCGCGATGACGTCGGCCGGCTCGGGCGGGTCGTTGTCGGCGCCGCCCACGTAGACCGGGCCGGTGGCGGCGTGACCCGCGAGACGGGCCCGGCCCGTGGCCGCCTCGATCCGGCCACGACGCTCCTCGGTGTAGGCGAACAGGCCCTCCAACGCGGCCAGTTGCGAGGTCACCCGGCGCCGGTTGTTCAGCGCCTCGTCCGCCTTCTCGGCGTCGGTGAGCGGGTCGACGCGGCTCTCGATGAGCAGGCCGACGGAGTGTTTCACCCCGGACATGTTGCGCAGGATGCGCTCCTGCCCGTCCCCGGCGACCTGCCGGATCGGCTCGCCCGTGTCCGGGTCGGTCCAGATGCCGTAGGTGCCGGTCGAGTGGCCGGCCCGTTGTGCGGCGGGCCGGACGTACGCCTCGGACAGGGTCCGGGCCTCCTCGTGGACCGCGTCGTGCGTGTTGAGGTTGCGCGGCCAGAGGTCGAACAGGGCCTTGTCGTAGTACGGGGGTGTGGCGCCGTACTCGTGCAGGTCGTAGACGAGGTCGGGGCGCTGGTCGCGCAGGACGCCGGCGAGGGCGCGGCCCTCGGCGGTCCTCAGCGCGAGGTGGTCCCGGTTGATGTCGACGCCGTCGCCGTTGCCGCGGGTGTTCGCGGCCCGGCCGTCGGGGTTGGCGGTGGGCACGACGAGGACCGTGGTGCGGTCCAGGAAGCGCCGGGTGCGGCTGTCCCGGGCGTAGGCGAGGTCGCGGATCGTGGTGAGGCAGGCCTCGCGGCCGGAGGGCTCGTCGCCGTGCTGGCTGCACACGAGCAGCACCTTGTTCGGACCGGGCCGGTTGCCGATCCGGACGAGCTGGAGCGGGCGGCCCTGCCCGGTCGTGCCGAAGCGGGACACGGAGACACGGCTGCTCCCCCGGTCGACGGCCCGCAGGAAGTCCTGCTCCTCGGGCTGGGTGGTCCAGCGGGCGCCGTGCGTCAGCTCGAAGCCGGTGCGCGGCGGCGGGTCCGAGGCCGCCGCCTCGGCCGGGACGGCGATCAGGGAGGCGGTGAGCGCCGCGGCGGTCAGGGTCAGGGCGTGGACGCGGCTCACCGGGCTTCCCCCGGGACGCGGTGGGCGGTGCGCGGCTCCCGGACGCCGTCCAGGAGCGAGGCGCCGGGCGCGGCGGACGCGGCACCCGCGGTGGCGCGGGCGAAGGCGGTGGCTCCGCCGGCGAACGGCACGCGTGCCGAGGTGCGGGCGAGGTCGAGCTTCAGCGTCGGCCGGTCGGCGGGAGGGTCGATGAGGTCCTTGTCGGTGCCCGCGACGATCAGCGCGAGGCGGTGGCCCTTCGGTACGACGTGGTCGGTGGCGGCCAGGTCGAGGGTGATCGTGTACCGCTTGCCCGGGGTGAGCGGTTCGCCCTCGGCCTCGGAGGCGTGGTTGCCGAGGTCGGCCCAGCCGCGGCTGACGATGGTGTAGCCGACGTCGGCGGTCTTCGCCTTCGTCTCCTTGAAGCAGGCGCTGTCGCCGGCGGTGCTCGCGCCCCAGCAGGTGCGGTCGGCGAGGGTGGTGATGCCCTCTCCGGCGTCGGCGTAGTCGCGGATGGTGGCGGGTCCGACGTCCACCAGGACGGCGGAGAGGTGGGCCGTCGGGGTGGAGGGCGTCGCGGTGACGGTGACCTCGGAGGAGCCGGACAGGCGCAGGTCGCGGGTGAGCGGCCCGGTGACGAAGCCGGCCTTCTCCGGTGTCGGCTTGTCGATGCTCGCGGCCCAGTCGGTCTCGCTCAGCGCGGGGTCGTCGGTGACGGTCCCGGTGCCGTGGCGGCGGTGCAGGCCGAGGGTGCCGACGCCGTCCTGGGTGCCCGGGCCGGGGCGCAGGGTGGCGGCGCGGGTGCCGCTCGGCGGCCAGGTCGCGGAGGTGGCCCACCGGTCGGGCGCGCGCTCGATGTCGGCCATGGGCTCGCGGTCGATGCCGTTGTCGTAGCCCATGAGTTCGTGGTCGAACCAGCGGTGCAGGGTGTCGACCCACGCCGCGCGCCGGAAGTCGAAGGGGTCGACGTGGCCGGTCTGCGAGAGCCAGATCTTCCGGTCGACGCCGTTCTTCGCGAGGGCGTCCCACCACTGGCCGACGTGCTTCATGCGGACGTTGAGGTCTTGCAGGCCGTGGACCAGGAAGACGCTGGCCTTGACCTTGCGCGCGGCCTTCACGTAGTCGCGCTCGGCCCACAGCGGGGTCAGGTCGCCGCTGCGCGGGGCGCCGTCGGCGAGCTTGCGCTGCACGGCTCCGCACTTGGCACGGGCGTCGGGGCTGTTGACGTAGTTGGAGAGCCAGTCGGGGCCCGAGTCGTACAGCGGGGCGCCCTGCTGGAAGTAGTAGTCGTACCAGGAGGAGATGGCGCTGATCGGGACGATGGTCTCCAGGCCCTCGACGCCGGTGGCGGCGACGCCGTTGGCGATGGTGCCGTCCCAGCTCTTGCCGATCATGCCGGTGCGGCCGTTGGTCCAGCCGGCCGTGGCCCGGGTCGTGCCGGTGCGGGTGGTGTAGGCCTTGGCGCGGCCGTTGAGCCAGTCGACGACGGCCTTGGCCGACTGGACGTCGGAGCGGCCGCCGACGTCGACACAGCCGTCGGAGCGATTGGTTCCGGCCAGGTCGACACCGACGACGGCGTAGCCGCGCGGGACGAAGTAGTTGTCGTAGAACAGCGGCATCTGCGTGACGTCGCCGTGTCCGTCGTAGGTCTTCTTCTGGCTCTCGTTGCCGCGCCCGCAGCAGGAGTAGTACGGGCTGGCGTCCATGATGACGGGGACCTTGCGGCCCCGGGCGGCGGGTTCGCGGGGGCGGACGATGTCGACGGCGACCCGGTCGCTCCTTCCGTCGCCGTCGCCGTCGAGTCCGGTGTCCACCCAGACGGCCTCGCGGATGGCGTTCTCGTAGGAGTGGACGGGCTCGCTCCCGCGGGGGGCGGCCTGGGCTGCAGCCGGGGTGAGCAAGGTGGCCATCAGGGCGGCCGTGGCCGCCGTCGCGAGCGGTCTCCAGGTCGTGAAGCGCGTGCGTTTCGGCATGCGCCGGACGGTACATCGGTGAACTCCTGTTCAGAAGAGGGCAGCTGACGGACCGGCGTGTTGGCGGACGGCCCGCGGGACGGGCGTCCCATGTCGGCCGAATGGCGATCGTGTGACAAGGGAGGCCATGGACATGACCAGTGGCACAGGGAGTCAATAGGCTCCGGACAGACTTCGGCACCTACGACTTGGAGCCTTGCGTGCACCGCAGAATCATCGCGCCGGGAGCCCTGGCAGCGGCCGTCCTCCTGCTGGCGATCCCGGCATCGGCCGCTCCCCACTCCCCCGGCGCGCCGGGCATCGGCGACCCCTACTACCCGGCCTACGGCAACGGCGGATACGACGTCTCCCACTACGACCTCCGGCTGAAGTACCAGCCGGCCACGGACGAACTGGAGGGCACGGCCACCCTCCTGGCCCGCACCACGCAGGACCTGTCGCGCTTCAACCTCGACTTCCTGCTGGACGTCGACGAGGTGCGCGTCAACGGGGCCAAGGCGTCGTTCACCACCTCCGGCGAGCACGAGCTGGAGATCACGCCGAAGACCCCGCTGGCCAAGGGCGCGGCCGTGACGGTGGTCGTGCGCTACCACGGCGTGCCGTCGTCGAAGCGGGCCTACGGCTTCACCAGCTGGCACCGCACCCCGGACGGCGGTGTCGCGGCCAACGAGCCGGAGGCGGCCGCCTGGTGGTTCCCGAGCAACGACCACCCGCTGGACAAGGCCACCTACGACGTGTCCGTGCTGGTCCCGGACGGCACCCAGGCCATCTCCAACGGCACGCTGCAGTCGACCAGTTCACGGCTGGGCTGGACGCGTTGGAACTGGCGTTCCAACAAGCCGCAGGCCACGTACCTCGCGACGCTCGCCGTCGGGAAGTTCGACCTCACCACCGGCACGACCGAGAGCGGCATCCCGGTCGTCAACGCCTACAGCAAGGATCTGGGCGACCACGCGGGCGCCGCCCGCGCGAGCATCGAGCGCAGCGGCGAGATCGCGGACTGGCTGAGCGGATACTTCGGCCCCTACCCGTACAACGCGCTCGGCGGGTACGTCCCGAACACGAACACCGGCTACGCGCTGGAGACCCAGACCCGGCCGTTCTACAGCCCACGGAACTTCGCGAACGGATCGAACGTGTCCGTCGTCGTCCACGAGCTGGCCCACCAGTGGTACGGGGACGTGGTGTCCCTCAAGGGCTGGAAGGACATCTGGATCAACGAGGGCTTCGCCCGGTACGCGCAGTGGCTGTGGTCGGAGCACGAGGGCGAGGGCACGACGCAGGAACTCGCCGACTACGTCTACGCCTCCCACCCCGCGGACGACCCGTTCTGGACGGTGCGGCCCGGCGACCCCGGCCCGGACGAGCAGTTCGACATCGCGGTCTACGACCGGGGCGCGCTCGCCGTGCAGGCGCTGCGCAACGCGATCGGTGACGAGGCGTTCTTCACGATCCTCAAGGGCTGGCCGCAGAAGTACGCCCACGGCAACGCGTCCGTCGCCGACTTCCAGCGCTACGCCGAGGAGGTGTCCGGCAAGCCGCTGGCCGCCCTGTTCGACACGTGGCTGTTCCAGCCGTCCAAGCCGGGCGTGCCGGCCGCCCGGGCCGCGGCGGTCGCCAAGGCGGCCAAGACGGTGCCGCAGCCGAAGTCGTGGAAGCGGATCGCGGCGACCAACGGGGTGCACGAGCACGGCGGAGGCACGGAGGGCACCGGGCACCGGCACTGACGCGCCGCCTCCCGCCCCGCGGTCTACGGTGGGCCCATACGCGACGGGCGTATGGGCCCGGCGGCGTGACGCGGAGACTGCCGACGGAGGTGCCTGGCGTGCGGAACGTGGCGATCATCGAGGCACCGTCCGTGCTCGGCCTGCGCCCGACGGGGGTCGAGGACCTGCCGTCGGCGCTGCTCGGCGCCGGTCTCGCCGAGGCGCTCGGCGCGCGGACCGCGGGCCGGGTCGAGCCGCCGCCGTACGCCCCGGAGCGGGACACGGCGACCGGGGTGCTGAACCCGGACGGCATCGCGGCGTACTCGGCTGCGCTGGCCGACGCCGTGGGCGGCGTCCTCGACGGCGGCCGGTTCCCGCTCGTGCTCGGCGGCGACTGCAGTGTGCTGCTCGGCAACCTGCTCGCGCTGCGCCGCCGGGACCGGCACGGGCTGCTGTTCCTCGACGGGCACACGGACTTCTACCAGCCGGAGGCCGAGCCGGCCGGCGAGGTGGCCTCGATGGAACTCGCCCTGGCCACCGGGCGCGGCCCGCGCGTCCTGGCCGACCTGGAGGGCCGGGGCCCGCTGGTGCGGGACGAGGACGTCGTCGCCCTGGGGTTCCGGGACGCGGAGGAGTCCGCGGCGTCCGGGATGCAGCCGCTGCCGGACGCGCTGCACGCGATGGAGCTGGACACCGTGCGCGCCCTGGGGGCGGCCGAGGCGGCCCGGCGGGCGGTCGGGCTGCTGAACGGCGCCGGGGCGGGCGCCGGGTACTGGGTGCACCTCGACGTCGACGTGCTGGACGACGCGCTGATGCCCGCCGTCGACTACCGCCAGCCGGACGGCCTGAGCTGGCAGGAACTGGAGACGATCCTGCGCACGGCCCTCGCCTCCGGGGCGGCGGTGGGCCTCGACGTGGCGATCTTCAACCCCCGGCTGGACCCCGACGGCACCCTCACCCGGCGCCTCGCGGACTGCCTGGCCGGGGCTTTCGGCGGCGAGGACTGAGCCCGCCCCGCACGTCCCCGCGTTCTCCCTGTCCGTGGTCGTACACGGTCACCGGTGTGCCGTGGCGCACCAGCCGCTCCTCGACCAGCGGCTCGATCCGGGACCATCTGCCACCGAGCGCCTCGTACCGCACGGGCACGCCCTTGCTGCCGGTCCTGGTCCCGTGCTGGCCGATCATGTTGGCCACCCACACTCGATCTCCGACATGACGCCACCGTGGACGGGGCCACCGACAGTGGCCCCGCGCCGCTACTTCGTCAGCCGGGACAGCTCCTGGTCGGCCGTCCGGGACACCCGGCGGCGGACGCCGTACCAGCCCGCCACCAGCATCAGCGCGATCAGCGGGATGAGCAGGAGGGTCTTGCGGCCGACCTCCGGGTCGTTCCACATCATGCCCAGGCAGGCCAGCAGGAAGGCGATCGTGGCGATCTCCGTGACCGGGCTGCCGAAGAGACGGAAGGTGGGGCGGGCGACCAGGCCCGCCTTGGCGCGGCGGACGAAGACCAGGTGGCAGATCATGATGATCACCCAGGTGCTGATGATGCCGAGGGAGGCGACGTTCAGCACGATCTCGAAGGCCTGGGCCGGGACGAGGAAGTTCAGGCCGACGCCGAGCACGCAGACTCCGCAGGTCAGCAGGATGCCGCCGTAGGGGACCTGGCTGCGGTTCATGCGGGCGGTGAACTTCGGCGCGGAGCCCGCCATCGCCATGGAGCGCAGGATGCGGCCGGTGGAGTACAGGCCCGAGTTGAGCGAGGACATGGCGGCCGTGAGGACCACCAGGTTCATCACGTCGCCCGCGGCCGGGACGCCGATCTTCGACAGGACCGTGACGAAGGGGCTCTGGTCGGCCGAGTAGACCGAGCCGGGCAGCAGCAGGGCCAGCAGGACGACCGAGCCGACGTAGAACAGGCCGACGCGCCACATGATCGAGTTGACCGCGCGCGGGACGACCTTCTCCGGCTCGGCGGTCTCGCCCGCGGCGACACCGACCAGTTCCAGCGCGGCGTACGCGAAGATCACGCCCTGCATCACGAGGACGACCGGCATCATGCCGTGCGGGAAGACGCCGCCGTTGTCCGTGATGACGCTCAGGCCCGGGGTCCGGCCGCCGACCTCGTGCTGGGTGGCGAGCAGGAAGATGCCGATGAGCATGAAGCCGACCAGCGTCGCGACCTTGATGATCGCGAACCAGAACTCCATCTCGCCGAAGATCTTCACCGAGATCAGGTTCACGGCCAGCACCACCGCGAGGGCGATCAGCGCGAGCACCCACTGCGGGATGTCGGTGAACAGGCTCCAGTAGTGCGTGTAGAGCGCGATCGCGGTGATGTCGGCGATGCCGGTGGTCGACCAGTTCAGGAAGTACATCCAGCCGGCGACGTAGGCGCCCTTCTCGCCGAGGAACTCGCGCGCGTACGACACGAACGAGCCGGAGGAGGGCCGGTACAGGACCAGCTCGCCGAGGGCCCGCACGACGAAGAAGGCGAAGATGCCGCAGACCAGGTAGGCGATCGCCAGCGCCGGGCCCGCGTTGTGCAGACGGCCGCCCGCACCCAGGAAGAGTCCGGTGCCGATCGCCCCGCCGATGGCGATCATGTTGACGTGGCGGGCCTTGAGGTCCTTGCTGTAGCCGGCGTCGCCCGCGTCCGCGGGCGCCTGGGCCGCATCGGTACGCGGCGTGGCCGCAGCCGTGTTCACGGCGTCCTTGCTCACGGTGGATCCACTCTCTGGTGCGCCCGAGCGGGTCACGCTCGGCTTGCGGACGTGCACAAGGCCTGCGCCCTCTGTCAGGGCACAGACCAAGGGGCCACCTTCCCCCACGCCGCGCGGCTCACGCGATGGCACACGTCACACGGCGCTGCTTCTCACACTGCCTTCACGATCGATGCCGCGGGTTTCACAGCACTGGTGGGACAGCGATACTGCTGCACATGACGACCGACGCCGAGGAGCCGACCCTCACCATCGACGAGCTGGCGGCCCGGGCCGGTGTCACGGTGCGCACGGTCCGCTTCTACGGCACGAAGGGGCTGCTGCCGCCGCCGGTGCTCGGTCCCCGGCGCGTGGGCCACTACGGACGGGAGCACGTGGCCCGGCTGGCGCTGATCGACGAGCTGCAGCGGCAGGGCATGACGCTGGCCGGCATCGAGCGGTACCTGCGGCAGTTGCCGCCGGACGTGAGCGCGCACGACCTGGCCGTCCACCGGGCGGTGGTGGCGTCCTGGGCACCGGACACCGTGGAGACGGTCACCCGGGAGGAGCTGGCGCGGCGGGCCGGGCGGCCCCTGGGCGAGGAGGACGTCGAGCGGCTCGTCGCGATGGGCGTGGTCCGGCCCGCGCCGGGCGGCTACGAGGCCGATCTCGGCCTGCTCCGGCTGGGCGCCGGGCTGCTGGACGTGCCGCTCTCCCCCGAGGCGATCTTCGCGGCGCGCAAGGTCCTCCTGGAGCACGCGCGCGCCGCTGCCCGGGAACTCTCCCAGCTCTTCCGCGGCGAGGTCGCCGAGCGCGACGCGCGGGACGTGCGGTCCCTGTCGGCGCACATGCACCCCTTGGTGGTGCAGGCGCTGCTCACCGCGTTCCAGCGCTCGCTCAAGGAAGAGCTGGGCGAGTGGCTGACCCGCCCGGCCGGCGGGCCGGCCGCGGACTAGTCGCCGAAGCGTTCCCCCTTCTCCGCCTTCTCGACGAGCAGGGCGGGCGGGGTGAACCGGTCGCCGTAGCGCTCGGCGAGTTCCCGGGCGCGGGCCACGAACCCGGGCAGGCTTCCCTCGTAGCCGTTGATGTACTGCAGCACGCCGCCGGTCCAGCCGGGGAAGCCGATGCCGAAGATGGAGCCGATGTTGGCGTCGGCGACGGAGGTCAGCACGCCCTCCTCCAGCAGCCGGACGGTGTCCAGCGCCTCGGAGAACAGCATGCGTTCCTGCATGTCCTCGAACGGGATCCGGTGACCGGGCCGGGTGAAGTGCTCGCGCAGTCCCGGCCAGAGGCGCTCGCGCCTGCCGTCCTCGTCGTAGTCGTAGAAGCCGGCGCCGCCGCTGCGGCCGGTGCGGCCGAACTCGTCGACCATGCGGTCGATGACGGCCTCGGCGGGATGGGGCGTCCAGGTGCCGCCGGCCTCCTCGACCGCGCGCTTCGTCTCGGCCCGGATCTTGCGGGGCAGGGTCAGCGTCAGCTCGTCCATGAGGGACAGGACCTTGGCCGGGTAGCCGGCCTGGGCGGCGGCCTGTTCCACCGACGCGGGCTCGATGCCCTCGCCGACCATGGCCACGCCTTCGTTGATGAAGTGGCCGATGACGCGGGAGGTGAAGAAGCCGCGCGAGTCGTTGACGACGATCGGCGTCTTGCTGATCTGCCGCACCAGGTCGAAGGCGCGGGCCAGCGCCTCCTCACCGGTGCGCTCGCCCTTGATGATCTCGACGAGCGGCATCCTGTCGACCGGCGAGAAGAAGTGCAGCCCGATGAAGTCGGCCTGCCGCTCGACGCCTTCGGCGAGGGCGGTGATGGGCAGGGTGGAGGTGTTGGAGCACAGCAGCGCGTCGGGGGCGACGACGTGCTGGATCTCCTGGAACACCTTGTGCTTGAGGGAGGTGTCCTCGAAGACGGCCTCGATGACCGCGTCGCAGCCGGCCAGGTCCTGGACCTCGGCGGTGGGCGTGATGCGGGCGAGCAGCGCGTCGGCCTTCTCCTGGGTCGTCCGGCCCTTGGCGACGGCCTTGGCGCACAGCTTCTCGGAGTAGGCCTTGCCCTTGAGGGCCGCCTCCAGGGACACGTCCTTCAGCACGACGTCGATGCCGGCGCGGGCACAGGAGTAGGCGATGCCGGCGCCCATCATGCCGGCGCCGAGGACGGCGACCCTGCCGGCCTTGCGGGGCTCGACGCCCTTGGGGCGGTTGGCGCCGGAGTTGACGGCCTGGAGGTCGAAGAAGAACGCCTGGATCATGTTCTTCGAGGTCTGTCCCGCGGCCAGTTCGACGAAGTAGCGGGCCTCGATGACCTGTGCGGTCTCGAAGTCGACCTGGGCGCCCTCGACGGCCGCGGCGAGGATGTTGCGCGGGGCGGGGTAGGGGGCTCCGTTGGTCTGCTTGCGCAGGGTGGCCGGGAAGGCGGGCAGGTTCGCGGCGAACTTGGGGTGGGCCGGGGTGCCGCCCGGGATGCGGTAGCCCGGCTTGTCCCAGGGCTGCTGCGACTCGGGGTGGGCGTCGATGAAGGCCCTGGCCCTGGCGAGCATGTCCTCCTGGCTGTCGGCGACCTCGTCGACGAGGCCGTTGTCCAGGGCGCGGCGCGGGCTGTACTGGGTGCCCTGGAGGAGGACCTTCAGCAGGGCGTCGGCGATGCCCAGCAGACGGACGGTGCGGACGACGCCGCCGCCCCCGGGCAGCAGGCCGAGCGTCACCTCGGGGCAGCCGATCTTCGAGCCGGGCGCGTCCAGGGCGATCCGGTGGTGGCAGGCCAGGGCGATCTCGTAACCGCCGCCCAGGGCCGCGCCGTTGAGCGCGGCCACGACGGGCTTGCCGAGGGTCTCGATGCGGCGCAGGTTCCGCTTGATGGCCATGCCGCCGTCGAACAGCTCCTGGGCGGTCTCCGGCGTGACGCGGATGAGGTCGCGCAGGTCGCCGCCGGCGAAGAAGGTCTTCTTGGCCGAGGTGATGATGACGCCGCGGATGGAGTCCTTCTCGGCCTCCAGCCGGTCGGTGACCGCGGCGAGGGAGTCGCGGAACGCCTGGTTCATGGTGTTCGCGGACTGGTTCGGGTCGTCGAGGACCAGGGTGACGAGGCCGGTACGGTCCTGCTCCCAGCGGATGGTGGTGGGCTCAGTGCTCATGTGGAGGTGCTCCGTGTGATCCGTCGGGAGGGGGTCAGATGCGCTCGACGATGGTGGCGACGCCCATGCCGCCGCCGACGCACAGCGTGGCGAGGCCGTAGCGCTTGTCCTGGCGCTCCAGTTCGTCGACGAGGGTGCCGAGGATCATCGCGCCGGTGGCGCCGAGGGGGTGGCCGAGCGCGATCGCGCCGCCGTTGACGTTGACCTTGTCCAGGGACAGGCCCATGTCCTTCACGAAGCGCAGCACGACCGCCGCGAACGCCTCGTTGATCTCGACGAGGTCGATGTCGTCGATGGTCAGCCCGGCCTTGGCGAGGGCCTTGCGGGTGGCGGGGGCGGGGCCGGTGAGCATGATGGTGGGCTCGGAGCCGGAGACGGCGGCGGAGACGATCCGCGCGCGGGGCGTGAGGCCGTAGCGCTCGCCGACCTCCTGGGAGCCGATCGCGACGAGCGAGGCGCCGTCGACGATGCCGGAGGAGTTGCCCGCGTGGTGGACGTGGTCGATCTTCTCCACCCAGTGGTACTGCTGGAGCGCGACGGCGTCGAAGCCGCCGAGTTCGCCGATGTCCGCGAAGGACGGCTTCAGCCTGGCGAGGGAGTCGGCGGTGGTGCCGGGGCGCGGGAACTCGTCGCGGTCGAGGACGACGAGCCCGTTGCGGTCCTTCACGGGGACGACGGAACGGTCGAAGCGGCCGTCCTTCATGGCGGTGGCGGCCCGCTCCTGGGAGAGCGCGGCGTACTCGTCGACGTCCCGGCGGGAGAAGCCCTCGATGGTGGCGATGAGGTCGGCGCCGATGCCCTGCGGCACGAAGTTGACCTGGAGGTTGGTCATCGGGTCGTTGAACCAGGCGCCGCCGTCGGAGGCCATCGGCACGCGGGACATCGACTCGACGCCCCCGGCGAGGATCAGGTCCTCCCAGCCGGAGCGGACCTTGGCGGCGGCCAGGTTGACGGCCTCCAGGCCCGAGGCACAGAAGCGGTTCTCCTGCACGCCCGCGACGGTGTCGGGCAGGCCCGCGGCGATGGCCGCGATCCGCGCGATGTCGGAGCCCTGGTCGCCGACCGGGCCGACGACGCCGAGCACGATGTCGTCGACGGCGGCCGGATCGAGGTCCGGGAACCGGGCGCGGATCTCGTGGATGAGTCCGACGACCAGGTCGATGGGCTTGGTGCCGTGCAAGGAGCCGTTGGCCTTGCCGCGCCCGCGCGGGGTGCGGATCGCGTCGTACACGTACGCTTCGGTGCTCACGGGGAGGCCTTTCACTGAGGGTTTCGGGACGCTGGGAGCAGCCCGGGAACGTCCCACTCCCGGGCGACGTCCGCCGTGGCGGCGCCCGGCCGGGCCGGGCCGCCGCGGACGGAGGTCGGGGTCGCGGAGAAGCGGGGGGCCGGGGCGGGCTGGGTGATGCCGTCGTGGTCGGTGAAGGTGCCGCGGGCGGCCAGGTGCGGGTGGCACGGGGCCTCGCGCAGGGACAGTACGGGCGCCACGCACGCGTCGGTGCCGTCGAAGACGGCCGTCCATTCGTCCCGGGTGCGGCTCTTGAAGCGGGCGGCGACCTCCTCGCGCAGTTCACCCCAGCGGGTGACGTCCCTGCGGGCGGCGCCCCGGTCCTCGATCCCGAGGAGGGCGAGGAACTCGTCGTAGAACTGCGGCTCCAGGGCGCCGACGGCCATGTACCGGCCGTCGGCGGTCTCGTACGTGCCGTAGTAGGGGCAGCCGCCGTCCAGCAGGTTGGCGCCGCGGCGGTCCTGCCAGCCGCCGGCCGCGAGCATGCCGTGGATCATCGTAGTCAGGTGGGCGGTGCCGTCGACGACGGCGGCGTCCACGACCTGCCCGGTGCCGGTGGCCCGCGCGTGGTGGAGGGCGGCGAGGACGCCGACGACGAGGTAGAGGGAGCCGCCCGCGTAGTCGCCGAGCAGGTTGGCGGGGACCGGCGGCGGCTCCTCGGGGCGGCCGATCATGCCGAGGGCGCCGGTGGGCGCGAGGTAGGCGATGTCGTGCCCGGCGCGCGGCGCGAGCGGGCCGTCCTGGCCCCAGCCGGTCATCCGCCCGTACACCAGGCGCGGGTTGCGGGCGTGGCACTCACCGGGTCCGACGCCGAGGCGTTCGGCGACGCCGGGGCGGTAGCCCTCGATCAGGATGTCGGCGCGCGCGGCCAGGCCGAGCACCGTGGCCGGGCCGTCCGGGGCCTTCAGGTCGACGACCACCGAGCGCTTGTTGCGGTTGGTGACGTCGTACGCCGGGTCGATGCCGAGGCCGGGTCCGCCGGGCCGGTCCACGCGCACGACGTCGGCGCCGAGGTCGGCCAGGAGCATGGCGGCGAACGGGCCGGGCCCGATGCCGGCCAGCTCGACGACGCGCACACCGGTGAGCGGGCCGTGTCCGGGCGTGCTTGCCGTGGTCATCCAGCCCCCAGTGCTGTGACACAAGTGATGTAACACCAGCGATGCTAAGAACACGTTCCACTCCGCACAAGAGCAGAACGAGCAAGCGCTTAGCAATGTGCCGTACGGGCCGGCCCGCGTCCAGCTCCGCCGCCCGGCGGTGCCGTGGCGGCGGGCTCGCCGTCAGGGCTCCGCACCGTTCACGCTAGCCTCGGCCACCGACCGCGGCACGGGCTGCACGACCGAGGGGTGTCATGAACAGGCAAAACAGGACGGACCGTCCGTACGACATCGTGCTCTTCGGAGCCACCAGTTTCGCCGGCGTGCTCACCGCCGAGTACCTGGCCGCCCACGCTCCCGAGGGACTGCGCTGGGCCGTCGCCGGCCGCAGCGAGGAGAAGCTGGCACGGCTGCGCGAGCGGCTGCCCGGGGAGCCAGGGGTGCTGCGGGCGGACGCGTCCGACCCGGCCTCCCTGCGCGCCCTCGCCGGACAGGCGCGTGTGGTGGCCACGACGGTCGGACCGTACGTCACGTACGGGGAGGAGCTGGTCGCCGCCTGCGCGGACGCCGGGACGGACTACCTGGACCTGTGCGGCGAGCCGGAGTTCGTGGACCTGATGTACGTCCGGCACGACGCCCGCGCGCGGGAGACCGGGGCACGGCTGGTGCACGCCGCCGGGTTCGACTCCGTCCCGCACGACCTGGGCGTGTACTTCACCGTGCGGCAGCTTCCCGAGGACGTGCCCCTGAGCGTCGAGGGGTTCGTGACCGCGGACGCGACCTTCTCGGGCGGGACGTTCGCCTCCGCGCTCAACCAGATCGCGCGCCGGCGGGAGATGGCGGCGGCCGCGCGGGACCGGCGGCGCCACGAGCCGCGGCTGGTGGGCCGGCGGGCCTCCGCGCCGCTGGGCGGGCCGCGGTTCGCCACCGAGGTCGGGGCGTGGGCGCTGCCCATGCCGACCATCGACCCGCAGATCGTGCGGCGTTCGGCCGCGGCGCTGGACCGGTACGGGCCCGACTTCCGCTACCGGCAGTACGCGGCGGTCCGCCGGCTTCCGGTCGCGGTGGGCGGGGTCGCGGCGGTGGGCGCGCTGGTGGCGGCGGCTCAGGTGCCGCCCGCGCGGCGCTGGCTGTCGGGCCGGCTGAAGCCCGGGGACGGGCCGGGCCCGGAGAAGCGGGCCAGGAGCTGGTTCTCCGTGCGCTTCGTGGGCGAGGGCGGCGGCCGGCGGGTGTACACGGAGGTCTCGGGCGGCGACCCCGGCTACGGCGAGACGGCGAAGATGCTGGCCGAGTCGGCGCTCTGCCTGGCCTTCGACGAACTGCCGGAGACGGCCGGTCAGGTCACCACGGCGGTCGCCATGGGCGACGCACTCGTCGACCGGCTGCGGGCGGCGGGCATCCGCTTCCGCGTGGCGTCGGTCCGCTGAGCGGTCGCCGGGTGGCCTACAGCGGCCACTCGGCGATGGTGTAGATCATCCCGGCTATCCAGCCGAGCCCCGCCAGCACGGCGAGGATCAGTCCGATGGTGACGGCCCGCTCGACGTGCTGGGTCGGGCCGGCCGCTGGCTTGGGGGCGCGGTGCGTCGTCATGCGCCCCAGCCTGCCGAGGGGGCGGCGGGCGGACATCCGTACGCGTACTCAGAGGCGGTACTCAGATCCGGTTTCGTTCTCCCCTCACGCGGCGCCCGGACCCGCCCCCGCCCGCTCCGCCCCTCTCCCCCGCCTTGAGACTTTCTCCGTCTCCAGCCTGCGTGGCCGCGGTGAAAGTCCCAACAAGGACTGCAATGAAATCCTTGAAGGCATGAGATTCCTTCTGGAAGTTTCCCTGGACGACGCGGCGTTGGCGAAGGACCCGGCGGGCGAACTCGGCCGGATCCTCAGGTACTGGGGCGGCAATCTGCGCCACTACGCGCTCGCCCCCGGTGACGGGTCGGCGGTGCACGACTCGGAGTACCGCGAGGTGGGCCGCTGGTGGGTGGAGGATCAGGCCGGGTAGGCCGCCCGGAGCGCCGCGCGGCACAGTGCGTCAGCCCTGCGGGTCGTCTCCGGGAGGCGGTACGCGGGGGTGAGCGCGAGGGTGTGGGCACAGGCGCCGGCCAGGGACACGCGGTGCCCCACGGAGACGAAGACCGGCTTGACGCCCTCCCGGGTGCGCAGGGCGCGGCCGACTTCCTCGGAGCCGGCCAGCAGCGGCGAGGTGCTGCCGCGCGGGGTGTCCGGGTCGTCGTAGGTGAAGGCGAACGGGTTCTTGGCGACGCCGATGGTGGGCAGGCCGGTGAGGACGCCGAGGTGGCTCGCGAGGCCGAAGCGGCGGGGGTGGGCCAGGCCGTAGCCGTCGCAGACGACCAGGCCGGGGTCGCACGGCAGGGCGTCGAGGGCGGCCAGGACCGTGGGGATCTCCCGGAAGGCGAGCAGCCCGGGCACGTAGGGGAAGGAGATGCGGCCCACCGCGGTGGCCTCGGCGACCACGTCGAGGCTCGCCGCGTCCAGGACGACCGCGGCCGCCGCGACGACGTCCCGCTCGTCGTCGTAGGCGACGTCGACGCCCGTCACACGGCCGGTTCCGGGCGGCGGGCCCGCCTCGTCGAGGATCACCCGCGCGCGCAGGGCGTCCTGGACGGCGCGGGCCTGCTCCTCGGTGGCGGGCCAGTCCTCGGGGATGCGTACGGTCGTCATGGTGTTGCGAGCCTACGGGCAGCGCCGAGGCCGGCGGGACCAGGGTGTCCCGCCGGCCTCGCCGGGTGTGCGCCTCACTTGCCCAGTGCGCGCTGCAACTGGCTCTTGTTCATGCTGGAACGGCCCTCGACGCCCTTGCGCTTGGCCTCCTGGTACAGCTGGTCGTAGGTGGGGCCCTGGGAGCCCTGCCCCGACCGCTGGCCGCCGCGCTTGCCGGACGACATGTCCTTCGTGGAGGTGCGGCTGGCCGTCTTCGACTCGCCGGAGCGGGCGCGTTCCTTGTTCACCGTCCGTGCGGCGATCTCCTTGGCGCGGCCGGTGCTCTCGCCCCGGTCCTTCGCGCTCTCCTTGATGTGCTCGTACTGACGCTCCCGCTTGGAGCTCGAACCGCGTGGCATTCTCGCTCACTTCCTTTCACGTCCAGTGAACGGGTACCCACACTGCCGACCCTCACCGCACCCCGCTCGCTCACTGCTCCAGGCGGGCCACCCGCCCCTTCTCACCGGCGGCCCAGCAGCCGTGGTCCGGGGCGCAGTCGACGGTGTCGTAGGAGCCGGTGTCGACCGTGCGCCAGGTGCGGCCGGCGTCGGTGGTGAGGTCGGTTCCGGTGGGGCCGACGGCGAGGGCGGCGGTCCGGCTGTGCGGAAGCCAGGCGACGCCGGAGCGGTAGGCGGTGGGAGGGGCGGCCGCGGGGCGCCAGGTGCGGCCGCCGTCGGAAGTGCGCGCCGCGGCGCGGGGCGACGGCTCGCCGGGGCGGAAGTCGCCGCCGACGGCGAGGCCGTGCGCCCGGTCGCGGAAGGCCAGCGCGAAGACCCCTCGGGCCGGATCGCCCGCCGGCAGGGGCGTGCCGGCGGACGTCCAGGTGTGTCCCCGGTCGGCGGAGTGGAGCACACGCGCGTGCGCGGCCCCGCCGGTGGCGAGCCAGACGTCCTTCGGGCCGGACGTGACCAGGCACTGGCCGCTCGCGGCGAACCCGGCCTCGCCGTCCTGCGCGGGTGGCATGCCGCGGTCCGGCAGCACCGTCCAGGTGCGGCCGCCGTCAGCGGTCGACAGGATGCGGAACTTCCCGTCCACGGGGTCGCTCAGGGCGAGGCCGTGACGGTGGTCGAAGAAGGCCAGGCAGTCGTAGAAGGCTTTCGGGTCGGTGTTGCGGAAGGACTCCGTCCAGGTGGCTCCGCCGTCGTCGGTCCGGTAGACGCGGGAGGCCTCGCCCTCGCCGATGGCGAGCACCACGGCCCGGCGCGCGTCGAAGGCCTCGACGTCCCGGAACTGCAACTCCCCCGCGCCCGGCGGCGATACGTTCCGCCAGCTCCTCCCGCCGTCCGTGGTCCGCAGCACGGTGCCGGCGGTTCCGGCGGCCCAGGCGGTGGCGCGGCCGACGGCGGCCAGGCCGCGGAACCGCACGTCCGGGGTACCGGTGTCCTTGAGTTCCCAGTGCGGCGTCCGGCGCTCCTGCGGTTCCCGCGCCCCCGCCGGCCCGGCGGTCAGGGCGGCCAGGGCCGCCGCGCACGCCGCCGCCGCGATCACGCCGCGCCGTGTCCGTCCCGTCCGTCGCGTGCTCCCCATGCGCCTCATGGCCGGGGAAGCTAGCCCACCGCCCGGGTGCCGTCCAGAGGGCCTCGCGGGCGGGCGTGGGGCCCGGGCGCGCGTCACACGAGCCCTTCGGGGCACACGGGGAGAGCCATGTCACTCCGGTGCATGAACGCGGTGACAGAGGTCACTCGCAGTGCGTGTGCACGGATGGGCCGATTCCGTCGTCTCTTCCCATGCCCGGCCTCATCCGCCCGGACGTGTCCGTCCAGCCGTCACAAGGGAGCAAGGCGTTGTCCATCGTCATCGAGCAGCCCGTGGAGGCCCGCCTCGTCGCCGCCGCGCCGCGTATGCCGAGCATTCCCGCGACGCTGCGCTACGACCGGCGCGATCCGTTCGCCGTCCGCATGACCTTTCCCGCCCCGGCCACGCTGGAGGGCGTCGAGGTGTGCTGGACCTTCTCCCGCGAACTGCTCGCCGCGGGGATGAAGGAGCCCGAGGGGCACGGCGACGTGCGGGTGCGGCCCTACGGGTACGACCGCACGGTGCTGGAGTTCCACGCCCCCGAGGGCACCGCCGTGGTGCATGTCCGGTCGAGCGAGATCCGCACGTTCCTGGAGGCGACGAGCGAACTCGTGCCCGTCGGCCTCGAACACCTCCAGCTGGATCTGGACCACGACCTGGCGGAGCTGATGCGGGACGCCTGCTGAGCCGTCAGCGCTCCGGACCCGGCGGGGCGTTCACCTGCCTCGCCGTGATCGAGCGCGCCGGTCGGCGACGGGTACGGGCCCGCCCCCGGCAGCTCCCGCGCGGCGCGGCGGGCCGGCGGCGGACCAGGGCGGGCGCGGCCCGGGGGCAGTCCTGGGCTGAGGTGGACGCGGGCGACGGCTGGGGCGGCCGGTACGGGCAGCGGTGGCGCGCCGGGACCGCCGGACGTTGAGCGACCTGGCGGCGTCGGCGACGGACTCCGCGAGGATTTCCGGGTCGACGGCCCCGGGGACGACGACCCCGTCGGCGCCGACGGCACGGAAGGCCGCGGCCCGCCCGCTCCCGGGTGACGTCCCCTCCCCCGGCGCCGTGGCCCACGTCCTCGACGTCCGCGCCCACCGCCCCGACGGCGACCACGTCACGGACGGTACGGGCAACGGCCCCTGCTCTCCGGCCGGGCGTCGGGCAGGACCAGCGGGGCGCCGGGAGGGGCAGGGCGCGGAAGGCAGGGGCGCGGGTGGTGGTCCGTCAGGGCGGCGACCCGGGCGGCCGCCCAGGCCCGCCCGTCGGCGGGAACGCGCCAGGGACGTGAGGGGGGCCGGACGGTCAGAGAGGCGCCGGCACCGGCACGGTCGCGGCCACGGCCGCGCGCACCTCGTGGACGATCCTCGCGAGCCCGGGCACCGGCGCCCCGGCGCGCTCGGCCAGTTCCTCCACGCGCCGGCGGTCCGTGCGCGCTCCGAGCAGGTCCGCCGCGTCGGCCAGGACGGCGACCGCCGCGTCCCGCTCCGCGACCGCCGCGGCCGGCAGCGGACCGAGGAGGACCTCCCGGGTCTCCTCCCGCAGCACCTTCGCCGCCGCGGCGCGCTCCAGGGCGTACTCCACGGAGGGGAACACACCGAGGACGCGTCTCTTCTCCGCCCGCAGGTAGCCGCCGGCCACGAGTTGCTCCCGCACGGCGTCGGCGGTCACCCGGGCCCGCAGCGTCACCCAGGTGCGCCAGGAGTGCGGGCACGACTCGTGGACGAGTTCCAGCAGTCCGTCGAGGACCGCGTCACCGGCCCGGGAGTCCATGTCGGCCGGTGTGGCGATGCCGTCCCGGTCGGTGAGCAGGCCGCGCCGGGCCAGGTCGACCAGGGCACCGGCCCGCGCGGGACCGGGCGGGTGGGGCCTGCCGCCGGACGGGGGCCCGGCGGTGTCCCAGGCCAGCAGCGACAGCCGGGCCGGCAGCGTGAGCGGATCGTGGGACACGGGGCCTCCTGGACGGGACGATCGGCTTCGGTTAATGCGTTGACAGGCCCCCTACCCCCTCCTACGGTGTACAGCGGTCCTGTTGCCGTCGATTGGAGAAGGACGTTGCTCGTCTGAGGTCCTGAGACACCGCGCCGCACCCGTGAGGTGTGTGCGCTGCGTGCGACCTCGGCGTTCGAGCCGTCCCCCGGTGCAGGGCTCTTCTCATGCCCGTGGAGTCTCCTCCCTGGTCGCAGGTGTCTCGACACGCGTTTGCCCCTGTCTGCTCCGAGCAACCGCGAGTGAGGCCACCATGTCCACTTCCATCACTGTCACCTCCCTGTCGTTCACCTGGCCCGACGGCACGCCCGTCTTCGAAGGGCTGGACGTCGCGTTCGGCCCCGGCCGGACCGGTCTGGTCGGTGTCAACGGGTCGGGCAAATCGACCCTGCTGAAGCTGATCGCCGGTGAACTCGCACCGGCCGACGGCACCGTCCGCGTCGCGGGCGAGGTCGGCTACCTGCCGCAGAACGTCACGCTCGACACCACCCTGCGGGTCGACGAGGCGCTCGGCATCGCCGCGCGGCGTGCGGCACTGCACGCCATCGAGGCGGGCGACGTGGCCGAGGAGCACTTCGGGACCGTCGGCGACGACTGGGACGTCGAGGAACGCGCCCTGGCCACGCTCGGTGAGCTCGGCCTCGGCCACATCGGTCTGGACCGCACCATCGGCGAGGTGTCGGGCGGCGAGTCCGTGCTGCTGCGGCTGGCCGCGCTGCTGCTGCGCCGGCCCGACGTGCTGCTGCTGGACGAGCCGACCAACAACCTCGACCTGTACGCCCGGCGGCGGCTGTACGAGGCCGTGCGGTCCTGGCCCGGCGTCATGGTCGTGGTCAGCCACGACCGGGAACTGCTGGACCTGGCCGACCAGATCGCCGACCTGCGTTCCGGCGCGATCACCTGGTACGGCGGGAACTACTCCGCCTACGAGGAGGCCCTGGAGATCGAGCAGGAGGCGGCCGAGCGCATGGTGCGCGTCGCCGAGGCCGACTTCCGCAAGCAGAAGCGCGAACTGACCGACGCTCAGGTGAAACTGGCCCGCCGCAAGCGGTACGGGCAGAAGATGTGGGACCAGAAGCGCGAGCCGAAGATCGTCATGGGGGCGCGCAAACGGGCGGCGCAGGAGTCGGCGGGCAAGCACCGGATCATGCACGAGGAGAAGCTCGCCGAGGCCAGGGAGCGGCTCGACGAGGCGGTGGAGGCCGTGCGGGACGACGACGAGATCCGCGTCGACCTGCCGTACACGGCCGTGCCGCCGGGGCGTACCGTGCTGACCCTCCAGGACCTCGTGCTGCGGTACGGCGCCCGGGTGACGGGCGGGCTCGACCTGCGCGGTCCCGAGCGGGTCGCGCTGATCGGGCGCAACGGCGCGGGCAAGACCACGCTGCTGCGCACGATCACCGGGGAGCTGCCCGCGGAGTCGGGCGAGGTGACGGCGCACGTCCCGCTGCGGTTCCTGCCGCAGCGGCTCGACGTCCTGGACGGGGAGCGGACGGTCGCCGAGAACGTGGCCCGGTTCGCGCCGGACGCCACCAACAACCGGGTCCGGGCGCGGCTGGCCCGCTTCCTGTTCCGGGGCGCCCGGGCCGACCAGAAGGCGGCGACGCTGTCGGGCGGCGAACGCTTCCGGGCGGCTCTCGCCGCCCTGATGCTCGCCGAGCCGGCGCCGCAGCTGCTCCTGCTGGACGAGCCGACCAACAACCTGGACATGGCCAGCGTGCGGCAGCTGACCTCGGCCCTGGAGTCGTACGAGGGGGCGTTGATCGTGGCCAGTCACGATCTGCCGTTCCTGGAGTCGGTGGGCATCACGCGCTGGCTGCTGCTGGAGGACGGAGAACTGAAGGAAATCACGCCAGAAGCTGTCGGGTTTACCGCCTAGCGTCGGGTGCATGCCCGCATTCATCACCCTGACCGGAGCCCGTGAGAACAACCTCAAGGACGTCACCCTCCGCATCCCGAAAGGCCGGCTGACCGTGTTCACCGGCGTTTCGGGATCGGGGAAGTCGTCGGTCGTCTTCGACACGATCGCGGTGGAGTCCCAGCGCCAGATGAACGAGACGTATCCGTGGTTCGTGCGCAACCGGCTGCCCAAGTTCGAGCGGCCGCACGCGGACACCCTGGAGGACCTGACCCCCGCGATCGTCGTCGACCAGCGGCCGGTCGGCGGTCACTCCCGGTCGACGGTGGGCACCATGACGGACGTCTACTCGGTGATCCGCGTCCTGTTCTCCCGGCACGGCACGCCGAGCGCCGGACCGGCCACCGCGTACTCGTTCAACGACCCGTCGGGCATGTGCCCCACGTGCGACGGACTGGGCCGTACGGTACGGCCCGACTGGGACCGCATCCTCGACCCGGACCGCTCGCTCGCGGACGGCGCGGTCCGCTTCCCGCCCTTCGCGGCGGGAACCTGGCAGGGCCAGACCTACACCAACAGCGACGACCTGGACCCGGACAAGCCCGTGGGACAATTCACCGCCGCCGAGCGGGAGTTCCTGCTGCGCGGGCGGCCCGGCAGCAAGGTCACCGTCAGCGGCAGCGGCGGCACCTGGGTCACCGACTACGAGGGCCTCGCCGACCGTTTCGAGCGGCTGTACCTGAAGCGGGACCTGTCGGCCATGAGCCAGAAGACCCGTGACCTGGTGCGGGAGTTCCTGGTGGAGGGGGTCTGCCCGGCCTGCCGGGGAGCACGGCTCAACGCGGCGGCGCTCGCGACGCGGATCGGCGGCCGGTCGATCGCCGACTGCACGCGCATGCAGGTCACGGATCTGATCACGGTGCTGAAGGAGATCGACGACCCGGTGGCCCGGCCCGTCGCCGGGGCGGCCGTGGCCGCGCTGGAGCGGATCGAGGCGATCGGCCTCGGCTATCTCAGCCTCGACCGGGAGACCGCCACGCTCAGCGGCGGGGAGGGGCAGCGGCTGAAGACCGTGCGGCACCTGGGCTCCAGCCTGACCGGGATGACGTACATCTTCGACGAGCCGAGCGTGGGGCTGCATCCGCGGGACGTGGGCCGCCTCGGCGATCTGCTGCTGCGGCTGCGCGACAAGGGCAACACCGTGCTGGTCGTCGAACACGACCCGGACGTCATCGCGCTGGCCGACCACGTGGTGGACATGGGACCGGGCGCCGGGACCGGGGGCGGCACGGTGGTGTTCGAGGGGACGCCGCGGGAGCTGGCGGCGTCGGACACGCTCACCGGGCGCTGCCTGCGCCGGCGCACGGCGGTCAAGGAGGAGGTGCGGCGGCCCAGCGGCGAGTTGTGGGTCAAGGGCGCCGGCCGGCACAACCTGCGGGACGTGACCGTGCGGTTCCCCACCGGGGTGCTCACGGCGGTGACCGGGGTCGCCGGGTCGGGCAAGAGCAGCCTGGTCGGGGAGTTCACCGCCGCGCACGAGGAGGCCGTGGTGGTCGACCAGTCGTCGATCGGCATCTCGGGCCGCTCCACGCCGGCCACGTATCTGGGGATCATGGACACGGTCCGCAAGATCTTCGCCCGCGAGACGGGTGCGGAGGCGGGCCTGTTCAGCTTCAACTCCACCGGCGCCTGCCCCGGTTGCGAGGGCCGGGGGCTGATCTGCACCGACCTCGCCTTCATGGACCCGGTGACGCAGACCTGCCAGGACTGCGAGGGGCGGCGCTTCAAGGACGACGTGCTGCGGCTGACCGTGCGGGGCAACTCCATCGCCGACGTCCTGGAGATGACGGCCGAGCAGGCCCTCGGCTTCTTCGAGGACGAGGCGGTACGGCGCCGGCTGCGCGCGCTGCGGGACGTCGGGCTGACGTATCTGACACTCGGCCAGCCCCTGTCCACGCTGTCGGGGGGTGAGCGGCAGCGCATCAAGCTGGCGACACGGCTGCACCGGACGGGCGCGGTCTACGTGCTGGACGAACCGACGACCGGCCTGCACATGGCGGACGTGACGGGTCTGATCGCCCTGCTGGACCGGCTGGTCGACGCGGGCAACACGGTCGTCGTGGTCGAGCACAACCTGGACGTGGTCGCCCGGGCCGACTGGGTGATCGACCTCGGCCCGGACGGCGGCCGGGACGGTGGCCTGGTCGTCTTCGAGGGGACGCCGCGGCAGCTCCTGGAGGCGCCCGGATCGTTCACCGGGGAGCACCTGCGGCGGGTCACGCGGCCGGGGGCCGGTGTGCGTCCGGTCGGCGGAGAAGCGGCCGGCCTGCCGGCCCGCCGGGGAAGATGATCGGAACGCCTCGGGCACAGCGGTTCCATGTCGGTGACCGGACATCGCAGCGCACGGCTGCTCCGGTGTCGCGCGCACCCCCAGGCGTCCGGGGCGTGCCGTTCGAGGGCCGGCGTCGGGGTTGCGGATGGAGCACGTGCACCGGCTCTGCGACGTTGCTGTCGAAGCCCACCCGGGGCGCGCAGGGCTGCGGTCGTCCGGGGCCCGGCCCGGTTCCGCGGCTGCCGTCCGGGGGTGTTCTCTCCCCCCTTCGCCCTGCATGATGGTCGGCCGACGCCCGATCGGTTCCGGTCGATCCCGGGAACCCGGTCGGTGTGGTCCAGACACGTCCCGTCCGATACGGAGTCACCCTCGTGCCCAGCAAGAAGGCCCTCGTCCGCCGCCCCAGCCCGCGCCTCGCCGAAGGGCTGGTGACGCACATCGAGCGGGAGCGGATCGACGTGGACCTCGCGGGCGAGCAGTGGGAGGCGTACGTGCGGGCCCTGCGGGCGCACGGCTGGGAGACCATCGAGGTGGAGCCCGCCGACGACTGCCCGGACTCGGTGTTCGTCGAGGACACGGTCGTGATGTACCGGAACGTGGCGCTGATCGCCCGCCCGGGCGCCGGCTCCCGGCGCGAGGAGACCGCCGGGGTCGAGGAGGCCGTGGCCGGTCTGGGCTGCTCGGTGAACTGGATCTGGGAGCCGGGCACGCTGGACGGCGGGGACGTGCTGAAGGTCGGCGACACCGTCTACGTGGGCCGCGGCGGGCGCACCAACGCCGCCGGCGTCCAGCAGCTGCGCGCCGCGTTCGAGCCGCTCGGCGCCCGGGTCGTCGCCGTGCCCGTGAGCAAGGTGCTGCACCTGAAGTCGGCGGTCACGGCCCTGCCCGACGGGACGGTCATCGGCCACATCCCGAAGATGGACACGCCGTCGCTGTTCGCCCGCTTCCTGCCCGTACCCGAGGAGGCGGGAGCCCACGTCGTCCTGCTCGGCGGGGACAAACTGCTGATGGCGGCGAGCGCCCCGAAGACCGCGGAGCTCTTCTCGGACCTCGGGTACGAACCGGTCGTCGTGGACATCAGCGAGTTCGAGAAGCTCGAAGGCTGTGTGACATGCCTCTCGGTCCGGCTGCGGGAGCTGTACGTCTGAGCGGAGACGGAGCCGGCCGCCCCGCCACCGACCTGCGCGTCCGCGGCCCGGGCACCCAGCCGGACGACATCGCTGACCAGCGGCCTTTACAGCGTCCTTAACCTACGGCTTCGTAACCTACGGACACGTAGCCTACGATGCCGTAGGTTACTGCTCACCGCTCGTACGCATGTCCCCCTGGAGAGTCCATGACGATCACCACTCCCCACCTCGGCAGCCCCGCCGGCGCCTGGAGCGACGCTCAGCTGCTGTACGCCCTGGAGGAAGTGGTCGAGAAGGAGCTCAACCGGCATCTGCAGGTCGCGAAGGACTGGATGCCGCACGAGTACGTGCCGTGGAGCGACGGGCGCAACTTCCCCGGCCTCTTCGAGGACGGCGAGGCCTGGGAGAAGGAGCAGTCCAAGGTCACCGAGATCGGCCGCATCGCGCTGGTCGTGAACCTCCTGACCGAGGACAACCTGCCCAGCTACCATCACGAGATCGCCTCCCTCTTCGGCCGTGACGGCGCCTGGGGCACCTGGGTGCACCGCTGGACGGCGGAGGAGGGCCGGCACGGCATCGTGATGCGCGACTACCTGCTCACCTCGCGCGCCGTCGACCCGGACAAGCTGGAGCAGTTCCGGATGTCCCACATGAGCGAGGGCTTCGAGTCGGACAACCGCCACTCGATGCTGCACTCGATCGCCTACGTGGCGTTCCAGGAGCTGGCCACCCGCATCTCGCACCGGAACACCGGCCACCAGTCCGGCGACCCGGTCTGCGACCGCATGCTCGCCCGCATCGCGACCGACGAGAACCTGCACATGGTCTTCTACCGGAACCTGCTGCGCGCGGCGTTCGACCTCGCCCCCGACCTGACCATGCAGGCCGTCCGCGACGTGGTCGTCGACTTCCGGATGCCCGGGCACGGCATCCCCGGCTTCGAGCGCGCCGCCGCGCAGATGGCGATCGGCGAGGTCTACAACCTGCGCATCCACCACGACGACGTGCTGCAGCCCGTGCTGCGCTTCCTGAAGGTCATGGAGATCGACGGCCTGGGCCCCGAGGGCCGCAAGGCGCAGGAGGAGCTCGGCCTGTTCATGGGCGGCCTGGACGCGGAGGCCGCCAAGTTCGACGAGAAGCTGGCCGCGCGCAAGGCCCGCATGGCGGCCCGGGCCGGCGCCTGACGGCTGCCCCACCCCGCTGACCGAGGCCCCCGGCCGCCCCGCGCGGCCGGGGGCCTCGCGCCTGCCGGTACGAAACCGCCGCGCCGGCCGGCACGGCGGTACGGGCGCCGCCGACACGGCAGTACGGGCGCCGCCTGTACGGCGGTACCGGCGCCCGGCGCGGCGGCACCGGCACGGCTACCGCGAGGCCCGGCGCAGCTCCAGCCGCTCCTTCTCCGACAGGCCGCCCCAGACGCCGAAGCGCTCGTCGTGGGCGAGCGCGTACTCCAGGCAGGCCGTGCGGATCGGGCACATACCGCAGATCCGCTTCGCCTCCCGCACCGAACTGCCGGGCTCGGGGAAGAAGAACTCCGCCCCGGTCTGCGCGCACAACGCTTCCTGCTGCCAGGCGAGCTCGGGCGAGGTGATCGTGTCGATGTGCATGACCTGAAGCGTTCCGGCCGGTGCAAAACGTTCGATCAACGCGGGATCAACGCCGCGTTCACGGGCCTCCGGCCGGGGGAGATCGTCGCCCGCCGGAAGGTCCCGGCGCACGGCGGCGCGCGGGACGGGAAGCGGTCCGGCGGAATCGGCCGGGCCGCGCGGCGCCCCGGCGTGCGCGCGCCGGTGGTGCGAGACTCGGCAGAGCAGGCGGACGGGCCCCTGTGCGAGGAGGGCGAGGATGCTCACCACCCGTTATGTCACCGGCGCTCCCAACTGGATCGATCTCGGCACCCCCGACATCGACGGCGCGGCGGCCTTCTACGCGGCTCTGTTCGGCTGGCGGTTCCGGCCGGGCGGACCCGAGGCCGGCGGGTACGGCCTGTTCCAGCTCGACGGCCGCACCGTGGCCGGCGGCATGCGGACCACGCCGGAGCAGGGGCCGCCGTCCTGGACGGTGTACTTCCGGGTGCCGGACGCGGACGCCACCGCCGAGGCGGCCCGGCAGGCGCGCGGCTCGGTGCTGCTGCAGCCCCTGGACGTCCAGGGCCAGGGCCGGACGGCGATCCTCGCCGACCGGGCCGGGGTGCCCTTCGGGCTGTGGCAGCCGGGACGGACCGAGGGCCTGGACGTCGTCGGGGAACCCGGCTCGCTGTGCTGGGCCGAGCTGTACACGGCGGACGTGCCGGCCGCGGCCGCGTTCTACCACTCCGTGCTCGGCCTGGAGACCTACGGCGTCGACACGCCCGGCGGCGTCTACACGACGTTCGGCCCCGCCGGGGAGGGCGAGGAGGCCATGTTCGGCGGTGTCGTGGCGCTCGCCGACGACCCGGCCGAGCACGAGCCCCACTGGCTGCCGTACTTCGAGGCCGCCGACCCGGACGCCGTCGCCGCCGTCGCCGAGGAGCACGGCGGCACCGTCCGCGTGCCCGCCACGGACCTGCCGGACGTCGGCCGTGTCGCCCGGCTCACCGACCCCTGCGGTGCCCGCTTCGCGGTGATCCGGACGGAGCCGGCGCAGGGGCAGGGCGGCCCTGCGGACCGGCCCGCGACCTGACGCGCACGACGCGCGGACCCGGCCTACGCCGACCCGCGCCGCACCAGCGTCGTCGGAAGGACCACGCCCGCCGGGGTGGCGGCGTCGTCCTCGTCGGGGGTGCCGCGGTCGAGGCCGCGCAGCAGCAGGCGGGCCATCAGCCGGCCCATCTCCTCGATGTCCTGGCGGACCGTCGTCAGGGGCGGGTCGGTCTGCTCGGCGACGGGCTGCATGTCGTCGAAGCCGATGACGGCGACGTCGTCGGGGACGCGGCGGCCGGACTCGCGCAGTACGCGCAGGGCGCCGGAGGCCATGAGGTCGTTCGCGGCGAACACGGCGTCCAGGCCGGGGCAGCGGTCGAGGAGTTCGCGCATGGCCCGCTCGCCCCCGCCGGGGGTGAAATCGGCCTCGGCGATCAGCCGCGGGTCGGCGCCGGCCATGACGTCCCGGTAGCCGTCCAGCCGGTCCACCGCGGACGTCTGGTCCAGGGCACCGGTGATGTGCGCGATCCGGGTCCGGCCGAGGCCCGCCAGATGACGGACGGCGTCGCGGGCGCCGCCGCGGTTGTCGCTGTCGACGTACACCACGTCCCGCCGGTCACCGCTCCAGCCGGGCCGCCCGCCGAAGACGGTGGGGACACCGGCCCGCTGGATCAGCTCCGGCAGCGGGTCGTCGAGGTGCAGGGAGAAGACGAGCGCCCCGTCGACATGCCCGCCGGCGAGGTACCGGGCGACCCGGGCGTGGTCGTCGCGGCCCTCCGTCAGGAGCAGCACGAGCTGGTTGTCGTGGGCCGTGAGCTCCTTGCTGATGCCGCGCAGCTGGAGCGCGAAGAACGGGTCGGCGAAGACGCGGCTCTCCGGTTCGGCGACGACGACCGCGACCGCGTCGTGCCGCCGGGTCACCAGGGAGCGGGCCGCCTGGTTGGGCACGTAGCCGAGTTCGTCCACGGCCTGGCGGACCCGTTCGACGAGCGTGGCGCGCACGCCGTCGCCGCCGTTGACCACGCGGGAGACGGTGGCCCGTGAGACACCGGCCCGGGCGGCCACGGCCTCCAGGGTGGGACGCGGCGCTGTGTCGGTCACTTCGGGGCTCCTCACCTGCGGCTGCGGATCAGGATAGCCCTGGGCGCACCGCCGGGTGAGAGCGCTCTCGCCCCTGGGGTGAAGTCGTCGCGCGCCCGTCAGTGGTCGTGTCCGCCGTCCGCCGGCGCCTCCTCGTGCCCCTCGTGCCCCTCGTGCTCGTGCGGGTCGTAGCCGGGGATGGTCCCGTCCGGCTTCTTCACGAGGAACAGCCCCACCATGCCCATGTCGGAGTGGCTCTGCACGTGGCAGTGGTACATCCAGGCGCCGGCGCCGACCCCCTCCCCCGCGATGACCTGGAAGCCGAAGGAGTCGGCCGGGCCGGTGATCTTGTTGTCGATGACCTGGCTGGGGTCGTCGGGGCCGGTCAGCATGCCGGTGCGGTTGTCCGCCCAGCGGTGACCGTGCATGTGGAACGTGTGGTAGAACTCGCCGTGCGTGATCACGATGAACTCGACCCGGTCACCCACCGTGGCCTCGAAGTTCGGCCCGGAGTGCGGCGCCTTGTTGTTGATGCGCATGTCGTTGAAGACGACCGTGTGGGTGCGGTCCGGCAGCACGTCGCCCTTGCGGCGGACGATGACCGGCCCGAACAGGCCCTTCTGCAGCCCGACGGTGCCGTGGTCGGTGCCGACGACGTGGTCGTGGTAGTGCCAGTAGCCGGCGCTGCCCGCCCGCCAGGTGCCGTCCTTGCGGCGGCCCGGGGCGTGGGTGCGCCAGGTGTAGGTGCGAGTGCCGCCCGGCTCGACGTGACTGCGGTTCATCTTCGTGCCGTCGCTGGTGATCTCGTAGTCCAGGCCGTGCACGTGCAGGCTGACGGGCACATCCATGGTGTTCTCGAACTCGACGTGCAGGGTGTCCCCTTCGTTGAGTTCGATCAGCGGGCCGGGGACGGTGGCCTTGCCCTTCTCCAGGCCGTAGCCCATCTGACCGTCCGCCAGCTTCTCGGCGTACATCCTGATGCGCCTCACCTCGCCGCCGGCCGGTGCCGTCTTCGCCGGCCCGTCGGCGCTGATGGCCTCCGGCGCCACGGACAACGATGTCGCGACGGCCGCGCCGCCCAGCAGCACACTCCGGTTGAAGCTGCGTCTGTCCATGCGGAACTCCCCACCCTGGTAAGGCTTTTACGGAGGCGTACCTGTGATGAACCGGTGAGACGGTACCGGCCACGCTCCCGTTTATCCACACTCAAGACAAAGTTGGTGCCATCACGGTCATAGGTATTGGCGGGACGGGCAAAGGGGTTTAGCTTCCTTGGCGGTGTTGCCGTGACCGAGGAGGTGCCCATGCACTTACGAGGGCTGAGCAAGAGAAGACGCGTCTGGGCGGCCTCCGTGGCCGCCGGTGTCGTGACCGCGGGGCTGCTGACGGGCCCCGCCGCGAGTGCGCGGCCGTATCCGGAACCACCTCTGACAACGATGTCGATCAAGTCGCCGCCGGGCGGCGCGAACGTACGGGTGCTGATCTTCCACGGTTCGGCCGCCGGGGAGGAGTCCCCGGTCGTGAACGCCGCGATCGAGGCCGTCGAGGACATCGGGCTGACCGGTCCCACGAACCGCCGCTTCAAGGTGCAGGCGACGGGCGACGCCTCGGTGTTCACCGACGAGACGAGGCTCGGCCGCTTCAACGCGGTCGTGTTCCTGACCGGCGGGGGCGACGTCCTGGACCCGGAGCAGGAGGCGGGTCTGGAGGCGTACATGGAGGCCGGCGGCGGGTTCCTCGGCATCCATGACGCCGCGCGGGCAGAGCCGTACTCGGACTGGTTCACCGGTCTGGTCGGTGCCCGCCCGGCCGCGTCGAGCCCGGCGGCCGTGCAGCGGGCGACCGTGGAGGTCGGCGACCGCCGGCACCCGGCGACCAAGGATCTGCCGGTGCAGTGGAAACGGCCGGACAAGTGGCTGAACTGGGTGAAGAACCCGTCGGGCGAGGTCCACACCGTGGCCCGGGTGCGGGAGTCGACGTACCAGCCGGGCACGGGTGCCAACGGCTCGGACCACCCGGTCAGCTGGTGCCGGGACTACGACGGCGGACGCTCCTTCTACACGGGCATGGGCGGCACGGTGTCGTCGTACGACGAGGCCGACTTCCGGGCCCACCTGCGCGGCGCGCTGCTGTGGACGACCCGGCTGGAGCAGGCCGACTGCAAGGCGGCCATCAACGCCAACTACGCGGCGGAGCGGCTGACCAAGCCCAACCAGCCGGGGCAGAACGACCAGATCGGCGAGCCGCACGGGCTGGTCACCGCGCCCGACGGCCGGGTCTTCTACATCGGCCGTGGCGGGGCCGACTCCTCGCAGCCGGTGATCACCGACTGGAACGACCCCGACATCGGCAAGGGCAAGGGCGAGATCCACGTCTACGACCCGAAGACCAAGCAGGTCACCCTGGCCGGCGCGCTGACCGTCTTCGGCAACAAGGGCGGAGGCGACGAACTGGTCAAGGTCGAGGAGGGCCTGCTCGGCATCGAACTCGACCCGGAGTTCACGCAGAACGGGTGGGTGTACCTGCACTACACGCCGCACGAGCGGATCAACCGCGAGACGCGCATGGCGGAGCGGCGGGTCTCCCGGTTCACGCTCGACCAGGCCACGAACAAGCTGGACCTCGCCAGTGAGAAGGTCCTGCTGAAGTGGCCGGTGCAGATCCACAGTTGCTGCCACGCGGGCGGCGGGATGGCCTGGGACTCCAAGGGCAACCTGTACATCGCCACCGGTGACAACAACTCCAGCGGTTTCAGCGGCGGTTACTCCGGCAACAACCCGGAGCCGAACTACAAGGGCGTCTCCTTCGCGGACGCGCGCCGCACCGCCGGCAACACCAACAACCTCAACGGCAAGATCCTGCGCATCCACCCGGAGCCGGACGGCACGTACACGCTGCCCGAGGGCAACCTCTTCACCGGGAAGGAGACCGCCGAGGGCGGCGGCAAGACGCGCGGCGAGATCTATGTGATGGGCGTGCGCAACCCGGCGCGCATCTTCGTCGACAAGTCGACCGACGTGCTCTACGCGGGCTGGGTCGGCCCGGACGCGGGTTCGCCCTCGACGACCTGGGGTCCGGCCAAGTACGACACGTTCGCCGCCATCACGAAGGCGGGCAACCGCGGCTGGCCGTACTGCATGGGCAACAAGCAGCCCTACCGGGACCGCAACCTGCCGGACCCGTCCAAGCCGCTGGGCTGGTACGACTGCGACCATCCGAAGAACGAGTCGCCGAACAACGACGGCCTGGTCAACCTGCCGCCGGTGACCGGCAACAACATCTGGTACTCGCCCTCGGGCGGCGCGCCGGACTACCCGCGGGACGCGAACGGGGTCCCGTCGTACAAGCCGGAGGAGGCCACGTACCGGCTGCCCTGGCTCAAGGGCGGCGGACAGGCGGCCATGAACGGGCCGGTGTACCGGTCCGACGCGGTCGCGGCCGACAGCACCGTCAAGTGGCCGGCCTACTGGGACGGCAAGTGGTTCGTCGGCGACTTCTACGACGCCGACCAGCCGCGCCACGCGGTGCTGATGGAACCGAAGACGCAAGGAGACGGCGGTCTGCCGGTGCACGCGGAGTCGCTGAAGAAGATCGTGCCGATCGGCAACGACGGCATCAAGAACCTGATGGACTGGAAGTTCGGTCCGGATGGCGCGCTGTACGTCCTCGACTACGGCCGCGGCTTCTTCACCTCCGACTCCAAGTCGGCCCTGTGGCGGGTCGTCTACAAGGGCGGCGGGCCGACCCCGGCCGCCGGTCAGCTGGCGAGGGGGACCGAGTGATCCGGCATCTGGCGCACCGAAGAATCTGGGCCGCCCTGCTGGCCGCCCTGCTCGTGATGCTCGGCCTGCAGGCGATGCCCGCGGCCGGGCAGGCACAGGCGCCGGCCGCCGAACAGGTACTCACCTGGACGGCCGGCAACGACATCGACAAGTACCTGTCGGCGCCGAAGACGGCGGTCGCCGGCCAGGCCACGATCGTCTTCGAGAACAGCGCGGCCACCGGCAACACCACCGGCATGCCGCACACGCTGACGTTCGTGACCAGCGATCCCGAGTTCAACAGCGATGTGCAGCTGAACCTCCTGGCCAACCCGAACGACGCCCAGGGCGGCAAGCACACCGCCCAGGTCACGCTCACGCCGGGCCGGTACTTCTACCACTGCACCATCCCCGGCCACGGCCAGATGCAGGGCATCCTCACGGTGACCGAGGGCACGGGTGAGGACACCACCGCGCCCGAGGCCTCGGCGCACGTGAGCGGCACGCAGAACACACAGGGCCAGTACGTCGGCTCCGCGAGCGTGGCGCTGCACGCCACCGACGAGGGCGGTTCGGGTCTGGACCGGATCGAGTACGCGCTCGGCGGCACGGGTGCCTGGCAGCCGTACACCACGCCGGTCGTGGTCGACCAGGTCGGTGATCACACGGTCCGCTACCGGGCGTTCGACAAGGCGGGCAACGTCTCCGCCGAGAAGAGCACCGCGTTCACGGTGGTGGCACCGCAGTCGGACGACACCACCGCGCCGGAGACCTCGGCGACGGTGACCGGCGAGCGGAACGCGGACGGGGCGTACATCGACATGGCGACGGTCACCGTCTCCGCGTCCGACACCGGCTCCGGGGTCAACTCGATCGAGTACGCGATCGGCTCCGGCGCCTGGCAGCCGTACACCGCTCCCGTGATGGTGCACCAGGTGGGCGAGCACACCGTCCGCTACCGCGCCACCGACAAGGCGGGCAACGTGGCGGCCGAGAAGAACGTGCGGTTCACGGTGGTCGCGGCGCCGCCGCAGGACACGACCCCGCCGGTGACGGGCGTGACCGTGGAGGGCACGAAGAACTCCGACGGGGCGTACGTCAACAGCGCGCGGGTGACCGTCACGGCGACCGACGCGCACGGTTCGGGCGTCGAGCGGATCGAGTACTCGCTGGACGGCGGGCCGTATCTGGCGTACTCGGCGCCGGTGGTGGTGGACCGGGCCGGTGCGCACACCGTGGCGTACCGGGCGACCGACAAGGCCGGCAACACCTCGGCGGCCCGCACGGTGACCTTCACGGTCGTCTCCGGCGGGGTGCCGGCGCCCGACTGCCCGGAGTACGACGAGCGGCTGACGGTGTTCGTCGGCACGGTGGACTCCGGGGTGCGCAACCGGGTGACCGACAACCGGTGCCGGATCGGCGAGCTGATCGAGGACGAGAAGGAGTGGACGTCCCACGCGCTGTTCCTCAAGCACGTCACGTCCGTCCTGGACGCGCTGCTGAAGGAAGGCGTGATCGACCAGCGGGAGTACAACGCCATCCGCAAGGCCGCCCGCCAGTCGGGCATCGGCAAGCCGGGACAGACCGAGGGCTACCGGGCGATCTTCGACGGCAGCGCGGAGTCCCTGGCCAAGTGGCAGCACGTGGGCGGCGGTTCGTTCGGGCTGAACCCGGACGGGACGATCACCTCCAGCACCACCACGCCGGGCATGGGCATGCTGTGGTTCCCGCAGCGCAAGTACGGCGACTTCTCGCTGAAGCTGCAGTGGCGTGACGACGCGCCCGGCACCGGCAACACCAACTCGGGTGTCTTCGTCCGCTTCCCCTGGGTCCACGACCACCCGGAGGAGTCGCGCCCGGAGTGGGTCGCCATCAAGTACGGCCACGAGGTGCAGGTGTTCGACCGGCCCGACGGCGACATGTACAAGACGGGCTCGATCTACGGTTTCGACCGCGTGGGCCTGGCCGGCGCGGGCGTGACGCAGAAGGGCACCTGGAACGACTACGAGATCCGGGTGGAGGGCCAGCACTACTCGGTCTTCCGCAACGGCGTGCTGATCAACGAGTTCGACAACACCGGCGGCCAGGAGTTCACTCCCCCGCGCTCGGACGACCCGGGCACGGACGGGCGGCGCTTCGCCTCCGGCTACATCGGGCTCCAGGTCCACGGCACCACGGACGTGGTCTCGTTCCGCGACGTCCGGATCAAGGAGTTGTAGGAGGCGCCTGCTTGCGGGCCCTGCTCGGCTGTACCCGTCTGGGCTCCCCCGGCATCTTCGGATACTCGGGCGGGTACGGCAGGTCGCCCAGACCGTGGTCGTGCTCGTCACGGCGGGCGAGGTCGAGCAGGGCCTCCAGTGAGTAGCGATGGTCGTCCATGTCCGCGTGCACATCGCCGAGTTCGGCGAAGCGCGCGGGCATGGTCGCGAGGTCGAAGTCCCGCGGGTGCGCGACGCCGACCTCCTCCCAGCGCAGGGGCGCGGAGACGGGGGCGTGCGGGCGGGGGCGTACCGAGTAGGCGGAGGCGATCGTGCGGTCGCGGGCCGTCTGGTTGTAGTCGAGGAAGATGCGCTCGCCGCGCTCCTCCTTCCACCACTTGATGGTGACCTGCTCCGGCATCCGCCGTTCCATCTCCCGGCCGACGGCGATGGCGGCGCGCCGGACCTGGGTGAAGGTCCAGCGCGGCTCGATGGGCACGAACACGTGCAGTCCCCGGCCGCCGGAGGTCTTGGGGAAGCCCCGCAGTCCGCCGAACTCGTCCAGCACGGCCCGTAGTTCGTGGGCGGCGCGGGCGGCGTCGTCGTAGTCGGTGCCGGGCTGCGGGTCGAGGTCGATGCGCAGTTCGTCGGGGCGGTCGACGTCGCCGCGGCGGACCGGCCAGGGGTGGAAGGTGAGCGTGCCGAACTGGGCGGCCCACACCACCGCGCCGACCTCGGTGGGGCACATCTCGTCGGCGCTGCGGCCGCTGGGGAAGGTGATGTGCGCGGTCGGGATCCAGTCGGGCATGTTCTTCGGGGCCCGCTTCTGGAAGAAGTTCTCGCCGGCGACGCCCTCGGGGTAGCGCTCCAGGGTGGTGGGCCGGTCGCGCAGGGCGCGCAGGATGCCCGGGCCGACGGCGATGTAGTAGCGGGCGAGGTCGAGCTTGGTGAAACCGCGCTCGGGGAAGAAGATCTTGTCCGGGCTGGACAGCCGTACGGTCCGGCCGTCCACCTCCAGTTCCACCGCGTCACCCATGTCCGTCACGGTAGGCGTAGCCCGCATACCTCGCACATCGGGCGTATCGCTGCGGGCGCGCGCAGAATCGAGCCATGGATCTGCCGGTGATGCCCCCTGTCCTGCCGATGCTCGCCAAGTCCGTGGCGGCGATCCCCGCGAACATGCACTACGAGGCGAAGTGGGACGGGTTCCGGGCGATCGTGTTCCGCGACGGGGACGAGGTCGAGTTCGGCAGCCGTACCGGGAAGCCTCTGACCAGGTACTTCCCGGAGCTGGTGGCGGCCGTGCGGGAGCGGTTGCCCGAGCGGTGCGTGGTGGACGGGGAGATCGTGATCGCGCGCGAGGGGCACCTGGACTTCGACGCGCTGTCGGAGCGGATCCATCCGGCGGACTCGCGGGTGCGGACCCTGGCCGAGCGGACGCCGGCCTCGCTCGTGGCGTTCGACCTGCTGGCGCTCGGGGACGAGTCGCTGATGAGCGCCCCGCTGACCGAGCGGCGGGAGCGGCTGGCCGAGGCGCTGTCCGGGGTGACGGCGCCGGTGCACCTGGCTCCGGCGACCACGGACATCGAGGTGGCGCGGCAGTGGTTCGAGCAGTACGAGGGCGCGGGGCTGGACGGTGTCGTCGCGAAGCCGCCGGCCGGGCGCTACCGCCCCGACGAGCGGGCCATGTTCAAGATCAAGCACGAGCGGACGGCGGACGTCGTGGTCGCCGGGTACCGGCTGCACAAGAGCGGCCCGGTCGTGGGCTCGCTGCTGCTCGGCCTGTACGACGACCGGGGCACGCTCCAGCACGTGGGCGTGTCCGCGGCCTTCACGATGAAGCGGCGGGCGGAGCTGGTCGGGGAGCTGGAGCCGCTGCGCATGGACGACGTCTCCGGGCACCCGTGGGCGGCCTGGTCCGAGGAGGCCGCGCACGAGTCGGCGCGGCTGCCGGGGGCGCCGAGCCGCTGGTCGGGCCGGAAGGACCTGTCGTGGGTGCCGCTCAGGCCGGAGCGGGTGGCCGAGGTGGCGTACGACCACATGGAGAACGGGCAGCGCTTCCGGCACACCGCCCGTTTCCGCCGCTGGCGCCCGGACCGGACCCCCGAGAGCTGCACCTACGCCCAGCTGGAGGAGCCGGTCCGCTACGACCTGGCGGAGATCCTCGGCCCGTGAGGCCGGAGCCGCTCAGGGCTGCATCAGGATCTTGACCGCGCCGTCCTGCTTGCGCTGGAACATCTCGTACGCGTGCGGCGCCTCCGACAGGGGCACGCGGTGGGTCGCGAAGTCGTCCACGCCGAGCGGGTCCTCGTCGGTCAGGTAGGGGATGATCTCGTCGCTCCAGCGGCGCACGTTGGCCTGGCCCATCCGCATCTGGACCTGCTTGTCGAACAGGGTGAGCATCGGCATCGGGTCGGCCATGCCGCCGTAGACGCCGGAGAGCGAGATGGTGCCGCCCCGGCGCACCAGGTCGATGGCCGTGTAGAGGGCGGCGAGGCGGTCGACGCTGAACCGCTCGGACATCGGGCCGCTCAGCTTGCGCGGGAGCAGCGCGGCGGTGTTCTGCACCAGGCGGGCCACCGCGCTGCCGTGGGCCTCGGTGCCGACCGCGTCGATCACGGCGTCCGGGCCGCGGCCGTCGGTCTCGTCACGGATCGCGGCGACGAGTTCCTTCTCGTCGTCGAAGGACCTCAGGTCGAAGGTCTCCACCCCGCGCGCCTTGGCCCGGGCCAGCCGCTCCGGGACCAGGTCGATGCCGAACACCCGCCCGGCGCCCTTGACCTGGGCGACCCGGCAGGCCATGTCGCCGATGGGGCCGAGGCCCAGTACGGCGATGCTGCCGCCCTGCGGCACGTCGGCGTAGGCGACGGCCTGCCAGGCGGTGGGCAGCACGTCGGAGAGGTAGACGAAACGGTCGTCGGGCGGGCCCTCGGGCACCTTGATCGGGCCGTACTGGGCCTGCGGGACGCGCAGGTACTCGGCCTGGGCACCGGGTACGGCGCCGTACAGGCGGGTGTAGCCGAACAGGGCGGCGCCCATGCCCTCGCCGGTGACCTGCGTGGTCTCGCACTGGGTGGGCAGGCCGGTCAGGCACATCCAGCAGTTGCCGCAGGCGATCTGGAAGGGGACGACGACCCGGTCGCCCACCTGGAGGTCCGGGACGCCCGCACCGACCTCCTCGACGATGCCCATGGGTTCATGGCCGAGGATGTCGCCCGGGGTCATGAACGGGGTGAGCACCTCGTACAGGTGCAGGTCGGATCCGCACAGGCCGCTCGAGGTGATGCGGATGATCGCGTCCGTGGGTTCCTGGATGCCCGGATCGGGCACGTTCTCCACTCGCACGTCCCGCTTGCCCTGCCAGGTCACTGCCCTCATCGCTGCGCGCTCCCTCCGTCGGCGTGCGCGTCGGTCGGTCGGCGGGGTCCGGGTACCCGGGCGGCCCGCGCTGAACCTTTGCGCCGATCGACGGACACGGCCGGGACACCGCACCGCCAGAAAAGACCGGGCCTGGCCGTAGATGGTCAGATAAGTGCACAATCAAGACACATCGACGACTGGGGCGCGGTGGCGACGGTGGGCAGGGTGCGAAGGGCGCGCGGACGGCGCGCCACGACGACGGCGGCACTGCTGGCCGTCACGGTGACGGCGGCCCTGGCGGCGGGGTGCGGCGCCGGGGGCGGCACGCCCGACGACGGACGGGGCTCGTCCAGCGCCTCGGAGCGCGGGGCCTCGCCGTCGGCGAACGGCCCCTCCGCGCTGGCCGTCAAACTCGACAACGCGAGCGCCGCACGTCCGCACACGGGCGTCGACGCCGCGGACGTGGTGTACGTGGAACAGGTCGAGGGCGGGCTGAGCCGGCTGATGGCGGTGTACGCCACGCGGGTGCCGAAGACCGTGGGCCCGGTGCGCAGCGCCCGCGAGTCCGACCTGGAGCTGCTGCGCCAGTTCCACCGGCCGACGCTGGTGTTCTCCGGGGCGCAGAGGAAACTTTTGCCGCTGATCGACGAGGCGCCCCTGCGGGCGGTGACCCCGTCCGACGCGCCCGGCGCCTTCTACCGCGGCGGCGACCGGGCTGCCCCGCACAACCTTTTCCTGCGCGCCCGGGACATCGCACCCGAGGCGCCGGGGCGGGCGGCCCTGACCACCGGTTTCCGCTACGGCTCCGCCCCGGCCGGCGGTACGGAGACGGCCTCGCGGACCGTGCGCTACCCGGCGGCCCGCTTCACCTTCACCTGGTCCGGTGCCCGTGACCGCTGGCTGGTCGGCATGGACGGTGCCCCCGCCACGACGTCCGGCGGCACACGGATGGCGGCGGCGACCGTCGTCGTGCAGTACGTGCGGATCCGCGAGTCCGGCTTCCGGGACTTCCTCGGCAACAACTCGCCGTACACGGAGACGGTGGGCTCGGGCAGGGCGACCGTGCTGCGCGACGGCCGGGCCTGGGACGTGAAGTGGAAGCGCCCGAAGGCCACGGACGGTACCGCGTTCACCACCGGCGACGGCTCCCCCGTGCGCTTCGCGGAGGGCCAGGTGTGGGTGGTGTACGCCAGGGCCTCCTGACCCGGCGGCGGGGTCAGCGGGGCGCCGCCAGGGGCTCCTCGGGATGGCGCAGCCCCTCGGCCGCGTCGGCCACCCGCCGGATGAGGTCGAAGAACACCGTCCGCTCGCCGGCGGACAGCGGGGCGAGGAAGACCTGGTTCATCCGGGCCGTGCGCACGGTCAGCCTGCGGTGCGTGCGCGTGCCCTCCTCCGTCAGGCGCAGCAGCGAGCGGCGGCCGTCCTGCGGGTCGCGGACCTTGTCGAGCAGCCCGCGCCGGCTGAGCCGGCTGATCACCTCGGCGATGGTGGACCGGTCGAGGCCCACCCGCTCCCCCACCGTGCGCTGGTCCAGGCCGGGTTCGTCGACGAGCGTGTTGAGGACCGCGTACTGCGGCGAGGTGATCTCCTCGGAGACCATCGCGTTCCACAGCAGGTAGTGCGCCTGCTGGAGTCTCCGGGCCAGGTGCCCGGGGTGGGTGGTGAGGTCCGCCGCCGCCATGTGCACCCCTCGGTCGATTTCATCGGTGCACTGACGATAGTCGAACCGGGGCGAGACTGTCTGCCGCCCCGAAGGCGTATCTGACAGGGTCTTGACGCTCCAGAGGCACGATGGCAGCGTGAGATCCGGCTCGCCAAAATACTCAGTGCCCTGACTAATTCGGTCGGGTCGCGCGGCAGAGATGGGGCTTCTCGGATGGACAAGGTGGTCGCCACGGCCCTGGAGGCCGTGGCCGACGTGCCGGACGGCGCGTCGCTCGCGGTGGGCGGTTTCGGGCTCAGCGGGGTGCCGAACGTGTTGATCCAGGCGCTGCACGAGCGCGGCGTGTCCGGTCTCTCGGTGGTCTCCAACAACTGCGGGGCCATGGAGTCGGGGCTCGCCGTCCTCCTGGCCGCCGGCCGGATCGCCCGGGTCACGGGTTCCTACATCGGCGCCAACAAGGAGTTCGCCCGGCAGTACCTCGCCGGGGAGCTGGAGGTCGAGCTGATCCCGCAGGGCACGCTGGCCGAGCGGCTGCGGGCCGGCGGCGCGGGGATCCCCGCCTTCTACACGCCCGCCGGGGTGGGCACCCAGGTCGCCGACGGCGGTCTGCCGTGGCGCTACGACGGGCAGGGAGGGGTCGCGCTGGCGTCTCCGCCCAAGGAGGTCAGGGAGTTCGACGGCACGGAGTACGTGCTGGAGCGGGGCATCCGCACCGACTTCGCCCTGGTCCGGGCCGCCCGGGGCGACCGGCACGGGAACCTGGTCTTCAACAAGTCCGCCCGGAACTTCAACCCGCTGGCCGCGATGGCCGGCCGGGTCACGATCGCCGAGGTGGAGGAACTGGTGGAGCCCGGCGCGATCGACCCGGACGCGGTGCACCTGCCCGGCATCTTCGTGCAGCGGGTCCTGGCACTCACCCCGGAGCAGGCGGCGGACAAGCGGATCGAGCAGCGGACGGTGAGTTCCTGATGGCCTGGACACGCCAGGAGATGGCCGCGCGGGCGGCGCGTGAACTGCGGGACGGGCAGTACGTCAACCTCGGCATCGGCCTGCCCACGCTGATCCCCAACCACCTGCCCGAGGGCGTCGAGGTCGTCCTCGAATCGGAGAACGGCATCCTCGGCACCGGGCCCTACCCCACCGAGGACGCCGTCGACCCGGACCTCATCAACGCCGGGAAGGAGACCGTCACCGTGCTGCCGGGCGCCTCCTTCTTCGACTCGGCGCTGTCCTTCTCGATGATCCGCGGCGGGCACATCGACGTGGCCGTGCTCGGTGCCATGCAGGTCTCCGAGAAGGGCGACCTCGCCAACTGGGCCGTCCCCGGCAAGCTGGTCACCGGCATCGGCGGGGCGATGGACCTGGTGCACGGCGCCCGCACGGTCGTCGTCGTCATGACCCACACCGCGAAGGACGGCTCGCCCAAGATCCTCTCCGAGTGCACGCTGCCGCTGACGGGCAGGGCCTGCGTGAACCGCGTCATCACCGACCTCGGCGTCCTCGACGTCACCGGCGGCGGGCTCGTCCTGGTCGAGACCGCGCCGGGCGTGAGCGCCGACGAGGTCGTCGCCGGGACCGGCGCCGCTCTCACCGTGCCGGAGGCTCTGAAGTGAGGGACGTCTACCTCGTCGACGCGGTCCGCACGCCGATCGGACGCTACAACGGCGGTCTGGCGGGCGTGCGCCCGGACGACCTGGCCGCCCACGCCATCCGCGAACTCCTCGCGCGGACGCCGGAGCTGGACCCGGCGCGGATCGAGGACGTGTACGTCGGCAACGCCAACGGCGCCGGTGAGGAGAACCGCAACGTCGCCCGCATGGCCGCCCTGCTCGCGGGCCTGCCGACCTCCGTGCCGGGCGTGACCGTGAACCGGCTGTGCGCCTCCGGCCTGGAGGCCGTGGTCCAGGCGGCCCGCGCCATCGCCGTCGGCGACGCCTCGATCGCGCTCGCGGGCGGGGTCGAGTCGATGACCCGGGCGCCGTACGTGCTGCCGAAGAGCGACAAGCCCTTCCCCGCCGGGCACACCGAGCTGTACTCCACGACCCTCGGCTGGCGGATGGTGAACCCGCGCATGGAGCCGCAGTGGACCGTTCCGCTGGGCGAGAGCGCCGAACTCATCGCGGACAAGCACGAGATCAGTCGCGAGCAGCAGGACGCGTTCGCGCTGCGCAGTCACGAGAAGGCCGCGGCGGCCCGGCGGCAGGGCCTGTTCGAGGACGAGATCGCGCCCGTCGACGTGCCGCAGCGCAAGGGCGAGCCCGTGCGGTTCGCCGCCGACGAGTGCGTGCGCCCGGACGCCTCCCCGGCGGCGATGGCCGGGCTCAGGCCGTCGTTCCGGGCGGAGGGCGGCACGGTGACGGCGGGCAACGCCTCGCCGCTGAACGACGGTGCGGCGGCGCTGCTGCTCGTCGACGAGGAGGGGCTGCGGGCCACGGGGCGCGAGCCGCTCGCCCGGATCCGGGCGACGGGTGTCTCCGCGACCGACCCGCACTGGTTCGGGCTGGCGCCCGTCGAGGCCGTGAACCGGGCGCTGGCGAAGGCGGGCCGGGGATTCGGCGACCTGTCCGTGCTGGAACTGAACGAGGCGTTCGCGGCGCAGGTGCTGGGGTGTGTGGCCGAATGGCCCGAGTTCGATCCGGCGATCCTCAATCCGCAGGGGGGTGCGATCGCCCTCGGTCATCCCCTGGGCGCGTCCGGGGCCCGGCTGGCCGGCACGGTCGCCCATCAACTGGCCCGGCGCGGCGGCGGGGTGGGGGTCGCCGCCCTCTGCATCGGGGTGGGCCAGGGACTCGCCCTCGTACTGGAACGCTAGGCGTTCGGCTGCGGGCCGCGTGCGGCTGATCGCGCGTGCCCCTTCCCGCACCATACGGAAGAACCTTCCAGGGGACCTGATGACTCTCACACAGCACGACATCGACCAGGAGATCGCGGCCGAACGCGCCGCGTACGAGAAGCGGCTCGCCGACGGAGGCCCCGTCGAGCACCAGCCGCGCCGCGACTACGCGCCGTACCGCTCCTCGGTGCTCCGGCACCCCAAGCAGCCGCCGGTCACCATCGACGTGAGCAAGGACCCGGAGCTGGTGGAGCTGACCTCCCCCGCCTTCGGGGAACGGGACATCACCGAGATCGACAACGATCTGACCCGGCAGCACCCCGGCGAGCCGATCGGCGAGCGCATCACCGTCTCCGGCCGGGTCCTGGACCGGGACGGCCGCCCCGTGCGCGGCCAGCTCGTGGAGATCTGGCAGGCCAACGCGGCGGGCCGCTACGCCCATCAGCGCGAGCAGCACGACGCCCCGCTGGACCCGAACTTCACCGGTGTCGGCCGCACCCTCACCGACGACCGGGGCCGCTACCACTTCACCACCGTCCAGCCCGGCCCCTACCCCTGGCGCCAGCACCTCAACGCCTGGCGTCCGGCGCACATCCACTTCTCGCTCTTCGGCACGGCGTTCACCCAGCGGCTGGTGACGCAGATGTACTTCCCGAGCGACCCGCTGTTCCCGTACGACCCGATCATCCAGTCGGTGACGGACGACGCGGCCCGGCAGCGGCTGGTCGCCACCTACGACCACAGCCTGTCGGTGCCGGAGTTCTCGATGGGCTACCACTGGGACATCGTGCTGGACGGACCGCGGGCCACCTGGCTCGAAGAAGGGCGCTGAGCTGCCATGACGAGGATCGACACGAGCCGTCCGGAGAGCGTGCTGCCCACGCCCTCGCACACCGTCGGGCCGTTCTACGGCCACGCCCTGCCGTTCCGCGGCGGGGAGGAGATCGCACCCGCCGGGCACCCGGACACGATCACCGTGCACGGGTACGTCACCGACGGCGCGGTCGCGCCGCTGCCCGACGCGCTGATCGAGGTGTGGGGCCCGGACCCGCGGGGCCGGGTGCCCACCGCGGACGGCTCGATGCGGCGCGACCCGGCCTCGGGCGGCTTCCTGGGGCGCAACGGCGTGGAGTTCACCGGATGGGGGCGCAGCCAGACCGACGCGAACGGCCACTGGTACACCCGGACGCTGCGGCCCGGGGCGCGCGGACGGCACGCCCCGTACCTCAGCGTGTGCGTCTTCGCGCGCGGGCTCCTGGTGCACCTGTACACGCGGATCTACCTGCCGGGCGACGACGCCGTCCTCGCGGCCGATCCGCTGCTGTCGCGCCTGGCGGACGAGCGGTGCGACACGCTGATCGCCACCGGGGAGCCGGACGGCACGTACCGTTTCGACATCCGCCTTCAGGGCGAAGGCGAGACGGTCTTCCTGGAGTTCCAGTGACATCTCCGCTCGGCGACACCGGCCTGCTCGCCCCCGGTTGGGCCGGCTCGGCGGCCGCGGCCGCGACCGGCGACGACGCGTATCTGCGGGCCCTGCTCGACGCGGAGGCCGCGCTGACCCGGGCCCAGGCGGCCCTGGGCCTGGTCCCGGCCGAGGCGGCCGCGGCGGTGAGCGAAGCGGCCCGCTCCGGCGCCTTCGACGTGCGGTCGCTGGCCGCGCGGGCACGGGCCGGCGGCAACCCGGTCATCCCGCTGGTCGCCGATCTGACGAAGGCCGTCGGCGACCCGTACGGCCCCTGCGTCCACCGGGGCGCGACCAGCCAGGACATCCTGGACACCGCGGCCATGCTGGTCGCCGCACGCACCCTGGAGCTCGTCCTCGCCGACCTGGGCCGCACCGAGGGGGCCCTCGGCCGGCTGGCCGCCGAGCACCGTGACACGGCGCTGCCCGGGCGGACGCTCACGCAGCACGCCGTGCCCACGACGTTCGGCCTGAAGGCCGCGGGCTGGCGGTCGCTGGTGCTCGACGCGCGGGACCGCGTGCGGGCGGTGCGCGAGACACTGCCCGTGCAACTCGGCGGCGCGGCGGGGACGCTGGCGGCCTTCGGCGCGTACGGCGCGGCCGATCCGCTCGCGCTGCCGGCGGCGTACGCCCGGGAACTCGGCCTGCGGGCGCCGGAGCTGCCCTGGCACACCCTGCGCACGCCCGTCGCCGATCTCGCCGGATGCCTGGCCTTCGCCACGGGCGCTCTCGGCAAGATCGCGGCGGACGTCCTGACCCTGTCGCGCACCGAGATCGCCGAGGTCGCCGAGGGCAGCGGCGGCAGCTCGTCCGCCATGCCGCACAAGGCCAATCCGGTACGGTCCACGCTGATCGCCGCCGCCGCGCGGCGGGCACCGCACCTCGCGGCGACGCTGTACGGGGCGATGGCGGCGGAGGACGAACGCCCGGCCGGCGCCTGGCACGCCGAGTGGGAGCCGCTGCGGGACCTGCTGCGGCTGGCCGGCGGCGCCGCCCGGGACGTCGCCGAGCTGGCGGAGGGCCTGCGGGTCAGGCCCGAGGCCATGCGGGCCCATCTGGACCTGACCGGCGGGGCGATCGTCTCCGAGCGGCTGGCGGCGGAGCTGGCCGAGGTGCTGGGCCGCGCCCGGGCCAAGGAGCTGCTCACCCGGCTGGCGGCGGACGGGCGTCCGCTCGCCGAGGCGCCGGAGCTCGCGGACGCCGACCTCGACCCCACGCACTACACCGGCTCCGCCGGAACCCTCACCGACCGTGCCCTGGAGCGACGTTGACCCTGCTGCATCACCTCGCCGAAGGACCCGCCTGCGCTCCCCCGCTGCTGCTCGGGCCCTCCCTCGGCACCTCGTACGCCCTGTGGGACAAGGTGGCACCCGAGCTGTCGGTCACCCATCGCGTGATTCGCTGGGACCTGCCGGGGCACGGCGGTTCGGCGGCCGGCCTGCTGACGGCGGGCGCCACGGTCGGCGACCTGGCCGGGCTGGTGCTGGCGCTCGCCGACTCGCTCGGCGTGGAACGGTTCGCCTACGCGGGGGTGTCGCTGGGCGGCGCCGTGGGGCTGCACCTCGCGGTGCACCACCCCGAGCGGCTGTCGTCGCTGGCCGTGATCTGCTCGTCGGCGCACTTCAACGGGGCCGCGCCGTGGGAGGAACGGTCCGCGCGGGTGCGGCGGGAGGGGCTGGACGAACTGGCGGGGAACGCCGACGCGCGCTGGTTCACGCCCGGCTTCACCGTGCCGGAGCTGGTGGCGGACCACCGCCGGGCCGACCCGGAGGCGTACGCGGCCTGCTGTGACGCGCTCGCCGCGTTCGACCTGCGGGACCGGCTGCCGGAGATCGCCGTGCCCACGCTGCTGGTCGCCGGCCGGGAGGATCCGGCGACACCGCCCGCGCACCTGCGGGAGATCGCCGACGCGGTACCGGGCGCGGCACTGGTGGAGATCCCGGGCGCCTCGCACCTGGCGCCCGCGCAGTGCCCGGAGGCGGTGCTGGCCGCGCTGCGGTCCCACTTCGGCCGGCCCGCCGGGCGGGGGATGCACGTGCGGCGCGAGGTCCTCGGCGACGCCCACGTGGACCGGGCGCAGGCGCGGCAGACACCCTTCACGGCACGGTTCCAGGACTTCATCTCCCGCTACGCGTGGGGCGAGATCTGGACCGACCCGACGCTGTCGCGCCGCGAGCGCAGCATGATCACCCTCACCGCGCTGGTCGCGCACGGCCACCTCGACGAGCTGGCCCTGCACGTCCGGGCGGCCCGCCGCAACGGGCTCACCCCCGAGGAGATCGGTGCGGTGCTGCTGCAGACGGCGGTGTACTGCGGGGTGCCGGCGGCGAACGCGGCGTTCGCGACGGCCCAGCGGGTGCTCGCCGAGGAGGACGGCTCGCGAGGGTGACCCTGCCGTTCGTACGCACGGCAGCAGCTCGCCCGGCCCCGGACGGCGTGCCTACGGTGGGGGCATGTCCACCATCCTGATCACCGGCGCCACCTCGGGGCTCGGCCGGTACGCCGCCGTCGAGCTGGTCCGCGCCGGGCACGTCGTCCTCGTCCACGGCCGGGACCCCGGGCGCACCGAACGGCTCGCCGGGGAGCTGCGCGCCGAGGGGGACGCCGAGGCGTTCGTCGCGGACCTGGCCTCGCTGGCACAGGTGCGCGAGCTGGCCGGGCATGTCGCCGCCGCGCATCCGGAACTCGACGTGCTGGTCAACAACGCGGGGGTGGGCTCCGGTACGCCGGGTGCGGGCCGTGAGCTGAGCGCCGACGGGCACGAGCTGCGGCTCGCGGTCAACTACCTTGCGCCGGTCGTGCTGACCCGGGCCCTGCTGCCCGTGCTGCGCGCGAACGCCCCGGCCCGGATCGTCAACGTCGGCTCGGCCGGGCAGGAACCGCTCGTCTTCGAGGATCCCGAGTCGGGCCGCGGCTACGACGGGACGGCGGCCTACCGCCGCAGCAAGTTCGCGCTCGCCGCGCACACCTTCGCCCTCGCGGAGGAGTTGGCGGGCACCGGTGTCGCGGTGAACGTGCTGCACCCGGCGACGTTCATGGACACCGCGATGGTCCGCGAGGCGGGCGTCACGCCCTGGAGCACGGTCGCCGACGGGGCGGCCGCCGTGCTGGCCCTGGCCACGCGGGACGCGGGCAGCGGCCGGTACTTCGACGGGAAGCGCCCGGCACGGGCCCACGAGGCGGCGTACGACCCGGCGGTGCGGGCCCGGCTGGCGGCGGTGACGGACCAGCTGATCCGCGCCTGAGCCGCGCGGGCCCGGCTTCAGGCCGGGCCGGCGCCCGAGGCCAGTTCCTCGCGTGCCCGGGCCGCCAGGCCGTCCGCACCGCACGACAGGGCCAGGTCCAGGCCGCGCCGGAGGTCGGCCGCCGAGCGGGCGGCGACGCCGTACTCGATGCGGGCCGCCGCGTGCTCGTACTGGCAGGGCGAGGCCTCGAGGTAGGTGACGGCCCGGGCGAGGAGGCGGACGGCGCGCTGGCCGGTCTCCAGGGCGGCGGCGCAGCGCAGGGCCTCCCCTATGGCGGTGTCCGTGCCGAAGCGCTCGGCCTGGCGGCGGACGTCCACGGCGAGCCGGGCGGCGCGCGCCGGGTCCTCGGTGCTGAGGGCGCGGGCGAGGTCCGTCGCCCAGGGCACGAGCACCGGGTTGTGGTGGCCGCGGGCCGCCGCGGCCTTCTCGGCGGCCTCCAGTTCGTTGATGCCGTCCTTGGTGCGGCCGACGGCCAGCAGCAGCCGGCCGCGCACCGACCGCGGGTCGGGCAGGACGATCGTGGACGGGTAGGGCGGGGCGAAGCCGTACCGTTCGGCGACGTCCCAGGCCTCCTCGACCCGGCCGCGGGCGAGCAGCGTGTCGACGAGGTTGCAGGTCGCCGACCAGTACAGGGGCAGGCCCCGGCCGACGCGTTCGGCGACGCGCAGCGACTCGCGCAGGGACGCCTCGGCCTCCTTCAGACGGCCGCGCCTGCGGTGGCCGAGCCCGACGTAGGCGTGAGCCAGGGCGAGGTGGCCGCCGCTCCAGCCGGCCGTCTCGTAGGCGCGCAGGGCCTCGTTGTAGAGGGCCTCGGCGCGGTCGAGGCGGTCGGTGAAGGCGTACGCGTTGGCCAGCATCAGCAGCAGCTCGATGCCCCACTCGGTGTCGGTCCAGCCGAGGCCGGGAGCCAGGCGGCCGTTGACGAGGGCGCGGTCGCACAGTTCGGCGACCTCCTCGGCGTTCTCGCCGTGCATGAGGGCGTCGAAGCCGCGCAGGATGAGCAGCGCGCGTTCGGAGTTGTCCCGGCCGGTGCAGGTGCGCGCCAGGTCGGCGAGGCGCTGGGAGCGGCCCGGTGAGGTGGCCTCGCCGGCGTGGATGCCCTCCCACATGAAGTGGACGGCCTGGAGCCGCATCCGGGCGGGCCCGGGTCCGAGCCGGGCGGCCTCGGCCTCGACCGTGCGGACCGCCTCCTCCAGCTGGTCGTTGTGCAGGAGCGCCTGGGAGAGCCGGAAGACGGCGTCCACGCGCTGGTCGCCGTCGAGGCCTGGCATGGACAGCGCGGTGCGCAGATGGCCGATCGTGCGGGCGGGCGCGGTGAGGAACGTGGCCTGGGCCAGCTCGTAGAGCACGTGCGGGTGGGACTCGGGCCGGGGCGGTTCCCTCAGGGCGCGCTCCAGGCAGCGGCGGGCGGCGTCCGGGGCGCCGACGGCCAGGTGCTCGCGGGCCGCTTCGCGCAGCTGCCCGACGAGTTCCTCGTCGTCGTCCGGGTGGACCTCCAGCAGGTGCCGGGCGGCGGCCGCGGCACCGTGTCCCTCGTCGGTGACGATGCGGGCGGCGATGCCGTGCATCGCGGTGCGCAGGGCGTCGGGGATGGAGTTGTAGACGGCGGTGGCGATGAGCGGGTGGACGAACTCCAGGTCGCCCTCGGCACCGCGGCCGGTGGCGGGGTCCGGCTCGGTCAGGATGCGGGCGGTGCGCAGCAGTTCGGCGCAGCGGCGGGCGTCCTCGGGCCTGAGCGTGGCGAGTTTGGCGACCAGGCCGACGGAGATGCCGGTGCCGAGGATGGCGGCGGCCCAGGCGAACCGGGTGGCGTCGATGCCGAGTTCCTCCAGGCGGGCGACGAGCCCGCCGCCGCGGGCCGAGCGGTTCAGCTCGCGCAGCTCCCCGGCCCGGGCCTCGACCGGGTCGAGTTCGCTGTCCTGCACCCGGGCGAGGAGTTCGACGGCCTCGTAGGGGTTGCCGGCGGTGACGGCCCAGACCTCGCGGCAGAACGCGGCGTCCGCGTGCCGGCCGAGGGTGGCGCGGGTGAGGCCGGCCGTCGCGTCCGGGGTGAGGGCGCTCAGGGTGGTGACGGCGCCGTCGGCGGCGGCCGCGACGGCGTCGAGGTGACGGGCGCTCGCGCCGGACAGGCCGCCCGGGCGGCGGGCGACCACCACCAGGACGGACATCTCGTCCAGGCGCCCGGCCAGCCCCGCGAGCCAGTGCAGGGTCTCCTGGTCGGCCCAGTGGGCGTCGTCGATCAGCAGCACCAGCGGCCAGTCCCGGCGGGAGAGCCGCCGCACGGCCGCGACCAGGCCGTCGCACACGCCCTGCGGGTCGGCCTGCCGGTCGCCGGGGTCCGCTATGCCGAGGGCGGGTCCGGCGATGTCGTACCAGTCGCCGAGGTACTCGCGGGCCTCCTCCGGCAGCATCGACACCAGGGCCGGCTGCAGCAACTGCCGTACCACGTTGAAGGGGACCGACCTGAGGGTCTCGCCGCCGCGGGCCGACCAGACGGTGCAGCCGCGCGTCTCGGCGATGCGGCGGGTTTCGGCCAGCAGCGCGGTCTTGCCGAGTCCGGCGTCGCCGTGGAAGACCAGCAGTCCGCCGGTCGAGGAGCGGTCCGCGCACAGGCGGTCGACCGCCCGCGTGACGGCGGCGACTTCCTCGTCGCGCTCCCACAGGGAAGCCGAGGCGGCGGCCGTGGGCCGTACCTCCGTCATCCCGTTACCTCCCCAAGTCGCCCGAACGACGTACAGACGTCGAGCGTAGCCGTCCGATTGCCCGAGTGGAGGACGGTCGCGGCACCTGTTGCCGTGACGGGTGACACGGGGTACGGCCGGACGACGCGCCCGGGCCGTCACCAGCCGCCTTCCGGTCAACGACGTGCAATTGCAAGGGAGCTGACGTTCCCTCACCGAGCCGGGCGGACGCGGCGGGGGCCGGCGGGCGCCGCTCGCCCGGCCCGTGGGCGACCTCGCCGCGTGGTAGGACTCCGGCGGCCGCGGCCACTCCGCGACGATCATCGCCGCGCGGTTCCCCAACACCGGAGCGCGGCGGTGCGATCGAGGGACCGGTGAAGGCGTACGCCTCATGCGTGCCCGCGCTGTCCTCCCACCCCGCCGGAGCGGCGTTTTTCGGCCGTCTCGGCGACCGGCCCGGGCACGGAGACTCCCGGCGAGGCAGCCGCGGCCTGTCACCGGAACAGCTGACTCCGGGTCCTCTCATGCCTCTTTCACCGACGCCTCATACGGTGGGGGCATGACGCGCGAGACTCCCGCCGGGTGGTACCCGGACCCCGGACAGACGGACGGCCCCGCCACGGAGCGCTGGTGGGACGGCAAGGCCTGGACGCCGTACATCCGGCCGAAGGAGCGCCCCGGGGCCGGTACGCCCGGGGCGGGAACGGCGGCCGAGGCGCCCGGCGCGGGTGGCTCCGGTGGCCCGGCGGACCTCATGTCCCCCGGGGACCCGGCCCCGGCCGGGACCGGGGCCGGGCCGGTGGAGGGCATACCCGGCGACGAGGCGGGCGATGGCGGGGCACCCGGCGGCGCGGCGGACTCGTCCCCGGCCGCCAGGCAGGCCGCTCCGGCGGGCCCGGGTGCCGCCGCGGAAGCGGCGCGAGACGCCGGCGCCTCCGGCACGACCGAGCGGGGCCCCGGGGCGGACGCACCCGCCCCCGGGAGCCAGGCCGTCCCGGCGGCAGCGGCGGGCGGCGGGAACGCCCCGCGCGCCGGGGCATCCGAGACCGACCGAGCACGCGCCGGGGAAGTCCCGGCCCACGGGACCGCGACACCGGCCGCGGAAGCCACGATCGACGGGAACGCGGCACACGCCGGCGAAGCCGAAGCCGACGCGAACGCAACGCAATCCGGGGAAGCCGAAGCCGACCGGAGCGCGGCGCGCGCTGGGGAAGCCGAGGCCGTCGCGGACTCGTCCCCGGCCGGGACGCGGGCCGCGCCGGACGGTCCGAGCGCTGACGCGAACCCGGCCGCCACCGGCGGAACCACCGGCCCGATCGGCTCAAGCCCGTCCGGCGCCGGCGGAACGACGGGCCCCGCCGATCCGGCCCCGGGCGGGGCCACCGGCCCCGGCCCGGTCGGGCCTCCGGGCGCCGGGGGGAGTGCCGGTGTCGCGGGTGCCGGCGGAAGCCCTGCCGGGGACGGTCACTCCGCCCCGGCGGGCCATCCGGCCGCCGGGGCCTTCCCCGGTGCCGCCGGGGCCTTCGGGCCGCCCGGCGCAGCCGGTCACCCGGGCGGGTACCCCGGTCAGTCCGCCGGTGCGGGGTACTTCGCCGCCGGCGGCCACCCGGGCATGCCCGGGTACCCCGCCGCTCCCCCGCCCGCTGCTCCCCGCTCCCGGCGGCTGCGGACGGCTGTGGCCGTCGGGGCGGCCGTCGCCGTGCTCGCCGGTGTCGGCGTCGGGGTCTACGCGCTGACGGACGACAGCGGCGGCAGTTCGGCCACCTCGCAGGCGCCGGGTGGGCCCGGCGCACCCCGTGACCAGGAGAGCCCCCGCGGTGACGGCGGGTCCGGTGGATCCGACGGGCAGAGTCCGGGGCCCCGGCAGCCCGAGCCGCCGAAGATCAGGAGCGGCTCTGTGACCGACCGGGTCGGCGGGATCAGCCTGCCGATCCCGGAGGGGTGGTACGGGCAGGAGGGCCAGGCCGGTGCGCAGGTGACGTCCGAGGAGTCCTACAAGTGCCCCGGCGACACCGCTTCCACCTGCACCAAGGGCGGCGCCTACTCCGCACCGGCCATCGCCCTCGGCACCAAGGGCGACACCCCCGAGGAGATCGCCAAGGCCGACATCGCGGCGAACGCCGAGGAGTCGTACGGCGGCAAGGCCTACGGCGGCATCACCTCCCACGACGTGCTGGCCTCCGAGGCCGTGACCGTGGCCGGTCAGAAGGGCTACCTGGTCCGCTGGAAGGCCGTCACGAGCAAGGGCGCCGACGGCATCGTGGAGTCGCTGGCGTTCCCGTCGCCCGCGAACGCCGAGTTGATGGTCGTCGTCCGGTTCGGCGTCGATGCCGACCAGAAGGAGTCCGTCCTGGACGAGATCACCCGCGGCATCAAGGTGTCGACGGGCCGGGGCAACGGCCAGGACGTCTGACACCCGGCGCCCCGCCGCCGGGACACCGGTCGGCCGAGTGGGGCGCCCCCGCCGCTCACAGGGGCACCCCACCCGGCCGGGGGGTGCGCGCCGCCCCCGTCCCCACGGGTCGGCGCGGTCGGGTCGCCGTCCGGTCATCCGTGGACGGCGGCCCGGGTCTCAGGTCAGGCCCAGGGCCGGCAGCACCGCGGCCTCCACGAACCGTACGAGGTAGTCCGGGTCGGCGGGCCGGCCCTCCAGGACGGGCCGCAGCCGCAGCACGCCCAGCATCTGGGCCGGCAGGTAGGGCAGCGCCGGGTGGCCGGCCGGCACCTCGCCCCGCTCCACCGCGCGCCGGACGATCTCCTTCAGCGCGGCGATCTCCGGTTCCACCACCGCCTCGCGCAGCGCGCACTGCAGCTCCGGGTCCTGCGTGGCGGCGTGGGCGAGCGCGTGCAGCAGCTTGGTGTCGCGGCCCGACAGGTCGCCGAGCGCGCGGGCGGCCTCCCGCAGGTCCCCGGCGAGGGAGCCGGTGTCGACGCAGCGCGTGCGCCGGTGGGACCGCAGCGCCGCCGCGACGAACTGCGGCTTGGTCTTCCACTGGCGGTAGAGCGTGGACTTGCTGCAGCGGGTGCTGGCGGCGATGCCCTCCATGGTCAGGGCGTCGTACCCGCACTCGCGGAGCTGTTCCAGCACGGCGTCGAAGAACTCCTGCTCACGCTCCGGCGTGATCTTGGAGCGGCGCGAGGTGCCGACCTGCTCGGGTCGGTCCGCAGCCTGCGACGTCATGGGCGTGTGCTCCCGGCTCTCGTCGGCGGCCGGTGTGTCCCGGCCGGTGCTGTGTCGAACGTCCATCGATACGCCAGTCTACCGGTACACGACCGTATCGGTACACTGGCGTATCGGTACGCACTCGTACCGATAACGCACCACCGTCACCGAAGGGGCCGGGGGATGAATGCCCGCACCGAGCCTGCGCCGGCGGGGTCCGACGCGATAGCGCGACCGCCGCTCGTCCGGGAGCTCCTGCTCGTCGCAGGGCTCTTCCTCGTCTACAAGCTGGGCCGGCAGCTGGCCACGGGTCACACCGGTGAGGCCTTCCGCAACGCGCACCGCGTGTGGGACCTCGAACGGGCGGCCCACCTGCCCGGCGAGACGGCGGTGCAGTCCCTGCTGCTGCACGGTGACGGGCTCGCACAGCTCGCGAACACGTACTACGCGGCCGTCCACTTCCCGGCCACCGCCGCCTTCCTGATCTGGCTGTACCTGCGCCGCCCCGCCCACTACGTGTGGGCCCGCCGGGTCCTCGCCGCCGTGACCGCCGCCGCCCTGGCGCTGCACCTGCTGGTCCCGCTCGCCCCGCCGCGCATGCTGGCCGCGACCGGGCTCGTGGATACCGCGCGGGTGTACGGGCCGTCGGTGTACGGCGATCCGGCGACCGACTCCGTGTCGAACCAGTTCGCGGCGATGCCCTCGCTGCACTTCGGCTGGGCGCTGATGGTGGCGGCCGGCCTGATCGCCGCGACCCGCTCGCGGTGGCGGTGGCTGTGGCTGCTGCACCCCCTGCTGACGCTGCTGGTGATCGTCGGCACCGCGAACCACTACTGGCTCGACGCGATCGTGGCTGCGGCCCTGCTGGGCCTGGTGCTCGCGGCCCTCCACCTGCCGCACCGCACGGTGACCACGGCCGGACGCGCACCGGGCGGCTCGGTGCCCGCGCGGCGGGACGAGCACGCACTGGCCGGAGCGGGCCGGTGAACGCCGTGCTCGTCGCCGTCGCCCTGTCCCTCGTCTCCGCCGTCGCCTACGCGGCCGCGGCCGTCGCCCAGGAGCGGCTCGCCGCCCGCTCCCCCGGCGCGGGCGCGCTGCGGCTGCTCGCCAGGGGCGCCTGGTGGTGGTCGGTCGGGCTGAACGCGGCGGCCGCGCTGCTGCACGTGGTGGCGCTGCGGTACGGGCCGCTGACGCTGGTGCAGCCGCTCGGCGCGCTCACCCTGGTCGCGGCCGTTCCGCTGGGGGCGCGGATGGCGGGACGGCGGGTGACCGCGGTCGAGTGGAAGGGCACCGGCCTGACCCTGCTGGGCCTCGGCGCGATCCTGGTCACGGCCTCGGGACCGGCGCCCGGCGACGTGCTGAGCGTGCCCGAGGCGCTGGTGGTGGCGGGAGCCACGGCCGCCCTCATCGGGGTGCTGTCCCGGCCGGGCACCCGCCCCGGCCTGCGGCACGCCACAGCGTCGGGCGTCGCCTCCGGGGTCGCCTCGGCCCTCACGCAGACCGTGACGGTGGCCGCGACGGACCGGTCGGGTCCGGTACTGAGCCTCCAGGTGGCCGGTGTGGCGCTGCTCGTGGCGGCGTTCGCGGCCGGTGGGCTGCTGCTGTCGCAGACGGCCTACCGGGGCGGCCTGGGCGGGCCGCTGGCCATGGTGACCCTGGCCAATCCGCTGGCCGCCGCGGTGATCGGCCTGTCGCTGCTCGGCGAGCGCCTCCAGGGCGGCCCGGCGGGTGTGCTGCTGGCGCTCGCGGGGGCCGGTCTGGCCTCCTGGGGCGTGGTCCTGCTCAGCAGGCCGGCCCTCCGGGAGGAACCGGCGGACGACGACCGTCCGGTGGCCGCCGTCCTGGCGCTGGAGCCGGAACCGGCCGCGGCCGGAGCGGCGTGGGTGCCCCGGCCGCACGATCCGGGGCACCTCAGCACGGCTACGCGGTGATGATCGCCGGGTCGCTCACGCCCGGCTGCCCGTTCTCGACGTGTCCCGCGAACCGCCGCAGGAAGGCCTGGTCGCCCTCGGCGGTGACGGTCAGGTCGTACCAGCGGCGGCTCCTGGTGAGGTCGACGGTCCGCCGCACGGTCGCGCCGGGGCGGACGGTGACGGACGAGGGCCTGCCGCCGTAGCCGTCGGTGACGCGCAGCCGCGCCGTGCCGGAGCCCCTGTTGGTGAAGGTCAGCTCGATGTCGTCGCCCCGGTGACGGGCGGTGACCTCGCAGCCGGCCGCCTTGTTCGAGCCCTTGAAGACGCGCACGAAGCCGTTCGGGCCGTGCACGGTCAGGTCGTAGGAGCCCGCGGAGTACGCCGAGTTCCAGGTGTCCTCCAGCGTCTTGCCGGCCTCGGTGGTGTACATCCAGGGGCCGTCGGCGCGGTTGCCGGAGGTGACGTGGAAGGCGCCGCCCGCCTTCGGTCCGGAGGCGAAGGTGAGCGTGAGCTTCCCGGCGGCCGCGTCGACGGAGGCGTCGACGTGCGGGGCGTACTTCAGCGGCCGGGAGCGGCGCAGTCCGCGCTCCTGCCGGGGCATGCGCGGGTCGGCGGGCGGGGTGGGCTTGTAGTCGGGGTGACGCTCGCGGTCCTGTGGTTCGTACGCGTCGGTGCCGGGCAGCGGTGCGGGGCGGGTGTCCTTGCGGGAGAAGTCGAACGCGGCCGTCAGGTCACCGCAGATCGCCCGGCGCCACGGCGAGATGTTCGGCTCGCGCACCCCGAAGCGGCGCTCCATGAACTGCAGGATCGAGGTGTGGTCGAGGGTCTCGGAGCAGACGTAGCCGCCCTTGCTCCAGGGGGAGACGACCAGCATCGGCACACGCGGGCCCAGGCCGTAGGGGCCGGCCGTCCTGCGGCCGTCGCCGGGGAAGAGGTCGGGGGTGACGTCGACGGTGGACAGGCCGCGGGAGGCGTCCTTCGGCGGCAGCGGCGGCACGACGTGGTCGAAGAAGCCGTCGTTCTCGTCGTAGGTGATGAACAGGGCCGTCTTCGACCAGACCTCGGGGTTGGAGGTGAGGGCGTCGAGGACCTGGGCGATGTACCAGGCGCCGTAGTTGGAGGGCCAGTTGGAGTGCTCGGAGAAGGCCTCGGGGGCGGCTATCCAGGAGATCTGGGGCAGCTTGCCCGCCTTGACGTCGGCCTTCAGCCGGTCGAAGTAGCCGTCGCCGTTCTTGACGTCGGTGCCGGTGCGGGCCTTGTCGTACCAGGGGTCGCCGGGCTGGGCGTTGCGGTACTTGTCGAAGTACAGCAGGGAGTTGTCGCCGTAGTTGCCGCGGTAGGCGTCCTGGATCCAGCCCCAGGAGCCGGCCGCGTCCAGGCCGTCGCCGATGTCCTGGTAGATCTTCCAGCTGACGCCGGCCTGCTCCAGGCGTTCGGGGTAGGTCGTCCAGCCGTAGCCGAGTTCGGCGTTGTCCAGGACGGGGCCGCCGCCGCTGCCGTCGTTGCCCGTGTAGCCGGACCACATGTAGTAGCGGTTGGGGTCGGTGGAGCCGATGAACGAGCAGTGGTAGGCGTCGCAGACGGTGAAGGCGTCGGCGAGGGCGTAGTGGAAGGGGATGTCCTCGCGGGTCAGGTACGCCATGGTCGTGGTGCCCTTGGCGGGCACCCACCGGTCGTACCTGCCGCCGTTGTAGGCCTGCTGGCCGTCGGGCCAGGAGTGCGGCAGGCCCTCCAGGAACTGCATGCCGAGGTCGTCGGCGTCCGGGTGGAACGGAAGGATCTCCTTGCCGTCCTTCTCCTGGTGCCAGACCGGTTTGCCGTTGCCGAGGGTGACCGGGCGGGGGTCGCCGAAGCCGCGGACGCCTCTGAGGGTGCCGAAGTAGTGGTCGAAGGAGCGGTTCTCCTGCATGAGGACGACGATGTGCTCGACGTCCTGGATCGACCCGGTGCGGTGGTTGGCCGGCAGCGCGGCGGCACGCTGGATGCTGGCGGACAGGGCGCTGAAGGCCGTGGTGGCACCCGCGAGTTGGAGAAAGCGGCGCCGATTGACTTCGGACATGTAGGACAGACCTCTCATCCTGAGGTGCGGGATGGCCGGAACGTGACGGATTCTGCGCGGAAGGAGTGTTTCAGGGACACCAAACGACAAGGAAGGGGCGCGTGACGGGGGTGTGAAAGTCGCCGGTACGTGAGGTGTGCCGGTGCGCGTGCCGGGGTGCCTTCCCGCGCCCGCCGGGGGCTGCTCATGGGCGGCGACAGCCTGCCGGCCGGGCTGATCCCGGGCCCGCACGGCGGCGGGTGGGCCGGCCCCCGGTCGTCCTCGTCCTCGCGCGGCCGCCGCAACGCCCGTCCACGGACCGCGAGTTCGCGGCCCCGACGTCGGCTTCTCGCTCCGGCGGGGCGCGGGAGGCCCGCGGCGCCGAGCAGCGCAGCACCCCGGGCCGGACCTGCCCGAGGCGCTGCGCGTCTCCTGTACGCGTTGCTCTTCGTCTACGGCATCATCCTGTGGCGGGTCCCGCTGTTCCCCTGGTGCGTGGCAGCGTCCGCCGGGTGCCGTGGTGGTGCACCTGCGGGCGCCTCACCGGCTCCCGCTCAGCGCACCTCACGCACGGGCCCATTTCTGGCTCGCTTGCCCGTTGCAGGTCCACAGCACCAGCCGGGTCCCGTTGGCGGTGCCGGCCCCGTCCGTGTCGAGGCACAGCCCGGCATGGACGTTCCGCAGGGAACCGTCCGGGCCGGTGGTCCATTTCTGGTTGTTCTGGCCGTTGCAGGGCCAGGTGATGACCCGGGTTCCGTTCGTGGTGCCCTGCTCGTAGGCGTCCAGGCACTTGTCGCCGAAGACCCGGACCTCGCCGCCGGCCCAGGTGGTCCACAGCTGGTTGGCGGCTGTGTGGCAGTCCCAGAGCAGGACGGTGGCCCCGGCCGCCGTGGAGCCGTTGTCCACGTCCACGCAGCGGCCGGACGCGGTGCCGCGCAGCCGCGAGGTGGTGGCGGCCACGGGGCTGCCCCCACTGACCCGGAAGACGGCCGTCCCGTGCGCGGGGACGCTCGCCGAGATCGCCCCGGACGTGCTCGACGCGGCTCCGGTCCACAGGTCGGTGAGCGTGAACGGCCCGCCGGTCAGGCCGACTTGCGCGGCCGTGGTGGTGACCGTCGCGGTGCTGCTCCCCCGGTTGAGCAGGCCCACGGCGACCGACCCGTCGGACAGGGGCTTGGCGAACACCTCGGTGGCGCCGTCGTCGCGCACCCGGCGCCCGCCCGCCCCCAGTGGGTCCTGGTTCACCGCCAGCAGGCGCGGATTGCGCAAGATGGCGCTGACGTCGGCGGACATGGTGCGGATGTCGTTGCCGGCCATGAGCGGGGCACCCAGCAGCGCCCACAGGGCGAAGTGGGAGCGCGATTCGGTCAGTGACAGGCCGGGGCGTCCGACGACCAGCATGTCGGGGTCGTTCCAGTGGCCCGGGCCGGACTGCGCGGCCAGCGGAGCGGTGACGTCCAGGACGTTGCCGACGCCCATGGGGTAGCTGTTGACGTTGCCGTTCTGCCAGATGTCGAGCAGGTCCTCGGTCGTGCGCCACAGGTCGGCGACCTGGCCCCAGTCGTACTTGTCACCGGTGGGGGCGTGGAAGCTGTTCGGATTGATGCTGTAGACGATGGGGCGGCCGGTGGCGCGCAGGGCGTCCCGCATGAGCGTGAACCGCGCGACCTGCTCACTGAGGGTGCCGCTGCCGGAGCACCAGTCGTACTTGAGGTAGTCCACCCCCCAGGAGGCGAACGTGGCGGCGTCCTGGGCCTCGTGGCCCTTGCTGCCGGTGGCGCCGGGGTAGGTGCCCACGCCCTGGGCGCAGGTCTTCTCGTTGGGTGCCTGGTAGATGCCGAACTTCAGGCCCTTGCTGTGGATGTAGTCCCCGAGCGCCTTCATGCCGCTGGGGAACTTGGTCGGGTTGGCCCGCAGGTTGCCCGCCGCGTCGCGCTGGGGGTCGAACCAGCAGTCGTCGACGACGACGTACTGGTAGCCCGCGGCCTTCATCCCCGAGGACACCATCGCGTCGGCGGCCTGCCGTACCTGCGCCTCGGTGATCCCGCAGCCGAAGCTGTTCCAGCTGTTCCAGCCGAGCGGCGGGGTGAGCGCCGGACTGCCGGGCGCGGCTGCGGTGGAGTGGGTGGAGGCCGTCACGGCGGTGACCGTCAACGCGGCGGCCGTGAGGGCGTGGAGCAGTCGTCTGCCTGGACGTCCGAGCACCGGGACTCCTTATCAGGTTCATGACAGGACCGGGATCGCCCGGTTCCTGTTCGTGATGTCGAACCGCATTCGAGAAGTCGTGCGTCACGGATGGTAGAGAGGCGGGCGGACATGTCAACACCGTCCCCCTCGCTTCCGCCCGGCGGAAGACTCCTTGCGCGCCGGCCGCCGTCGTCCCGACCCTGGTTCCGACCACGGCACGCGGGGCGACGGCGCCCCGCCGACAGGGACGGGAAGCCTCATGCCGCACATGACCGCCTTCGCCAGGAACCAGTGGTACGTCGCCGCCTACAGTCACGAAGTGGGCCGGGAGTTGCTCGGACGGACCGTCCTCGGTGAGACGCTCGTGCTCTACCGCACCGAGGACGACGGCACGCCCGTGGTGCTGCACGACCGGTGCGTGCACCGCCGTTACCCGCTGTCGGAGGCGCCGACGCGGCTGGACGGGGACCGGATCGTGTGCGGGTACCACGGCTTCACGTACGACACGACCGGCACGTGCGTGTACGTGCCGGGCCAGAAACGGGTGCCGCGCACCGCCCGGATCGCCTCCTACCCGGTCGTCGAGCAGGACTCGCTCGTCTGGGTGTGGATCGGCGACCCGGCGCTCGCCGACCCGCACGCCGTCCCCCGGGCCCGGCACCTGGACTCCCCCGGCTGGGTCACCGTGCGCGGCATGGAGCCCATCGACTGCGACTACGGCCTGCTCGTCGACAACCTGCTCGACCTGTCGCACGAGACGTACCTGCACGGCGGATACATCGGCACCCCGGAGGTCGCCGAGACGCCCATCACCACCGAGGTCGACGAGGGCGCCGGGATCGTCCGGGTGAGCCGGCACATGGACGACGCCGAGTGCCCGCCGTTCTACGCCCGGTCCACGGGTATCGAGGGCCGGATCACCCGCTGGCAGGACATCGAGTACCACGCGCCGTGCCTGTACCTGCTGCACAGCCGCATCGCCCCCGTCGGCGTGCTGCCCGAGGCCGACGGCAGCGACCCGCACGGCTTCCACACCGAGATCACGTACGCCATCACCCCCTCCGGTGAGGGCACGGTGTACGACTTCTGGGCCGTCTCGCGCGACTGGGCCACGGACGACGCCGAGGTCAGCGAGTTCCTGCGCGGCAACAACCACACCGTCGTCATGCAGGACGTCACCGCGCTCAACCTGCTGCAGAAGTCGCTCGGCACCGAGCGCACCGGCTACCAGGAGCTGAGCATCAACATCGACACCGGCGGCCTGGCCGCCCGCCGCATCCTCGCCCGGCTGGTCGAGGAGGGCGCCAAGCCCGTGGAGCGGGTGCGGTGAGCGGATCCACGGGCGAGATCTACCGCGTCGACTGGCTGCCGGGCACCGACCTGCTGCACGGCACCTGCCACTGCGGACGCGAGCACACCGCGCAGGACCCGGTCGAGATGTGGGAATGGATGCTCGCCCATCCCCGGGGACACACGACCGGCGACGCGCGGGAGGACCGTCCATGAGCGAGTACACAGGCGAACTCGTCGTGCGGCGGCGGGAGTCCGCAGCCGACGGCGTGCTCGCCCTCACCCTGCGCCATCCGCTGGGCGAGCCGCTGCCGGCCTGGGAGCCGGGCGCGCACCTCGATGTCGTGCTCGGTCCCGGCCTGGAGCGGCAGTACTCGCTGTGCGGCGATCCCGCGGACCGGTCGGCCTGGCGGATCGCGGTGCTGCGCGAGCCCGCCGGGCGGGGCGGCTCGGCCCACGTGCACGATCACCTGGGCGAAGGCGACAAGGTGCGGGTGCGCGGTCCCCGCAACTCCTTCCGTCTGGAGCCCGCTCCCCGCTACCGCTTCGTCGCGGGCGGCATCGGCATCACCCCGATCCTGCCGATGCTGGCGGCGGCCGAGGCCGCGGGCGCCGAGTGGACGCTGCTGTACGGCGGACGCACGCGCGGCTCAATGGCCTTCACCGGCGAACTGGCCCGCTACGGGGACCGGGTGACGATCGCACCCGAGGACGAGACGGGCCTGCTGGACCTGCCGTCGGTGCTGGACGGCCTGCCCGCCGACACGCTCGTCTACTGCTGCGGTCCCGGGCCGCTGCTGGACGCGGCCGAGGCCCGCTGCCCGTCCGGAGTGCTGCGCGTCGAGCGGTTCCGGCCCAGGGAGCGGGAGACCGGCGGCGACACCGCTTTCGAGGTGGAGCTGGCGCGCAGCGGCAGGACGCTCACCGTCACGCCGGACGTGTCCGTGCTGGACGCCGTGCGCGCCGCCGGGGTGGAGGTGCTGTACTCCTGCACCGAGGGCACGTGCGGCACCTGCGAGACGGACGTGCTGGAAGGCGAGCCGGACCACCGGGACTCGGTCCTGACCGACGCCGAGCGCGCGGCGGGCGAGACCATGCTGATCTGTGTCTCCCGCTGCCGCGGCGGGCGGCTCGTGCTCGACCTCTGACCCGAACGTGCCGCTTTCAACGAGCCTTCACCGCATGTGCATTGACCATGGCTCCGGGCGGGCTCTAGGTTCCCGCTGAGCACCACCGCACTGCCTGCGCACAGCCTGTCGGAGCACCTCAGCCGGTCCCACAGGGGGAGCCATGCGTCGTCTGCTCGTCGGCCTCACGGCCCTGTCCGTCCTGGCCGCCGTCACGGCCTGCGGCTCGTCCGGCTCCGGTGGGCAGGACGGGGCCGGCCCGTCCGGCACCACCACCGTCAAGGTCGGGATCGTGCCCGTGCTGGACGTCGCCCCCATCTACCTGGGCGAGAAGAAGGGCTTCTACGCGGACCGCGGCATCGAGCTGGAGTTGTCACCCGCGCAGGGCGGGGCGGCGATCGTGCCGGGGGTCGTTTCCGGCCAGTTCCAGTTCGGCTTCAGCAACACCACCTCGCTGCTGGTCGCGCGCTCCAAGAACGTGCCGGTCAAGGCCGTGGTGAATGGCGCCGCGTCCACGGGCGAGGACGGTGCCGACTTCGCCGCCATCACCGTGCGCAAAGGCTCACCCCTGACCTCCGCGAAGCAGCTGGAGGGCAAGAAGGCGGCGGTCAACACCCTCAACAACATCTGCGACACCTCGATCAAGGAGTCCGTCCGCAAGGACGGCGGCGACCCGTCCCGGGTCGAGTTCGTCGAGATGCCCTTCGACCAGATGCCCGCCGCACTGGACGGCGGACGGGTCGACGCGGCCTGCACCCCGGAGCCTGCCCTGGCCACCGTCAAGGCCGCGGGCGGCAAGGAGATCGCGTCGAACTTCCACGACGTCTCCCCCGACCTCACCGTGGCCATGTACTTCACCTCGCAGCAGTACGCCGCGAAGAACCCCGGCGTGGTGAAGAGGTTCCGGGAGGCGACGGTCGCCTCGCTGAAGTACGCCGACAGCCATCCGGAGGAGGTCCGGCAGATCCTCACCACCTACACGAAGATCCCCACCACCCTGCTGGAGCAGCTGACCCTGCCCCGCTACCCGGCCGAGCCGGACCGGCCGTCGATCGAGCGGCTGGCCGAACTCGGGGAGCGGGACGGCCTGTTCGACAAGGCACCGGACCTGGACGAGCTGCTGCCGTGAGGGGCGGCGACGCGGCCCTCGGCGCGGCCGGGCTCGCGGTGTTCCTCCTCCTCGGGGAGGCGGTGCCGCGGCTCGGCCTGGTCGACGAGGACTACTTCCCGCCGGCCGCCCGCATCGCCGGGGCGCTCGGCCGGGAGCTGGCCGACAGCGCCTTCTGGTCGGCGCTCGGCGACACCCTCACCGGCTGGGCGCTGGGTCTGGCGATCGCGGTGGGCGCGGGTGTCGTCGCGGGCGTGGTGATCTCCGTGGTGCCGTACCTGCGCGAGGCGACGGCCTCGACGATCGAGTTCCTGCGGCCGATCCCGTCGGTCGCGCTGATCCCGCTGGCAGTGCTGCTGTACGGCACGCAGCTGCGCTCGGTGCTGCTGCTCGTCGTGTACGCCTCGTTCTGGCAGGTGCTCGTCCAGGTCCTGTACGGCGTGCGGGACGTCGATCCGGTCGCGGAGGAGACGGCCCGCTCGTACGGCCTGGGCACCTGGGCGCGGGTCCGGCACGTGCTGTGGCCGACCGCACTGCCGTACGTGATGACCGGGGTGCGGCTGGCCGCGGCGGTGGCGCTGATCCTCGCCGTCACCGCCGAACTGGTCATCGGCGCGCCGGGGCTCGGCGCCCGCATCGCGGTGGCGCAGACCTCGCAGGCCGTGCCGGAGATGTACGCGCTCGTGGTGGTGACCGGTGTGCTCGGGCTGCTGATCAACGCGGGTGCGAGGACGGTGGAGCGGCGGGCCCTGGCCTGGCACCAGTCGGTGCGCGGGGAGGTGGCGGTGTGAGGCGCACGCGCGCGATGCTGCGGCGGCTGGTGCTCGCGCTCGCGCTGCCCGCGGTGCTGGTGGCGGTCTGGTGGGCGGCGTCCGAGGGCAGCACGAACGTCTACTGGCCGCCGCTGCGCACGATCGTCGCGGCGTTCCCGGACGTGTGGACGGCCGAGCGGCTGCGCGGGGACCTGCTGCCCAGCCTGCTGCGGCTCACCGCGGGGTACGGCGTGGCGGCCGTCGTCGGGGTGGCGCTCGGCACGCTCGTCGGCTCCCGCCGGCGGGTGCGGGCGCTGTGCGAGCCGGTCCTGGAGTTCCTGCGCGCGGTGCCGCCTCCCGTGCTGGTGCCGGTCATCATGCTGTTCGCCGGCATCGGCGACACGATGAAGATCGCGGTGATCGCCGGCGGCTGCGTCTGGCCGGTCCTGCTCAACACGGCCGAGGGTGTCCGGGCGGTCGACCCGGTGCTGGCGGAGACGGCCCGCTCCTACGGCATCACGGGCCTCACGCGGTTGCGTGAGGTGGTGCTGCGTTCGGCGAGCCCGCAGATCTTCGCGGGTCTGCGCCAGGCCCTGTCGATCGGGATCATCCTCATGGTGATCAGTGAGATGTTCGCGGCCAGCAACGGCCTCGGCTTCACCATCGTGCAGTTCCAGCGCGGCTTCGCCCTCCCGGACATGTGGACGGGGATCCTGCTCCTGGGTCTGCTCGGCTTCCTCCTGTCGCTCCTGTTCCGGCTGGCCGAGCGGCGGGTGCTCGGCTGGTACCACGGCCTGCGCGAGGCCGGACGGCGGTCCCCGTGAGATCCGGAAAGGGCGGTTCATGCTCGACGTACGCGGCCTGCGCAAGGTCTACGAGGGGTCCGGGCGGCGGACCGAGGCGGTACGGGACCTGACCTTCTCGGTGCAGGCGGGGGAACTGGTCTGTGTCGTCGGCCCGTCGGGCTGCGGCAAGACGACCCTGCTGAAGTGCGTCGGCGGTCTGCTGGCCCCGACCGCGGGTGAGGTGCGGCTCGCGGGCCGCCCGGTGGACGGGCCGCCGCCCGGCATGGCGTTCGTGTTCCAGGAGTACGGCCGCAGCCTGTTTCCGTGGATGCGGGTCGGGCAGAACGTCGAACTGCCGCTGAGGCAGAAGAGGCTGGGCAGGCAGCGGCGCCGCGCGCTGGTCGCGGACGCGCTGGAGTCGGTGGGGCTCGCCGACGCCGCCGGGGCGTATCCGTGGCAGCTGTCGGGCGGGATGCAGCAGCGGGTGGCCATCGCCCGGGCGCTCGCCTACGAGCCCGAGGTGCTGCTGATGGACGAGCCGTTCGCGGCGGTGGACGCCCAGACCCGGGCCGACCTGGAGGACCTGGTGCGGCGGCTGTGGCGGGAGCGCGGGATCACGATCCTGTTCGTCACCCACGACATCGACGAGGCCGTGTACCTGGGTGAGCGGGTGATCGTGCTGTCCGCCTCCCCCACCGTCGTGCTCGAGCAGCTGAAGGTCGATCTGCCGGCCGAGCGGGACCAGGTGCACACGCGCGTGGCCCCGCGCTTCGCCGAGCTGCGGACCCGCGTGTACGAGCAGGTCCGGGCGGCCAAGCGCGGGGCGTCCGGGGCGGTCAGGACAGATAAGCCTCCACTTCGCTGAACTGGGCGGCAGGCCAGCCGGTGTTGGCCGTCACCTGGAGCCGCAGGTGGCGCACGCTCGTGCCGTCGGGCAGGGCGACCGTGACCGTGTTGCCGCCGGCCGGGTCGAAGCGGTAGTCCTTCGCCGCGACCAGCGTCGACCACGCCGATCCGTCCGCGCTGCCCTGCACGGACAGGGTCTGGGTCCGGGCCTGCCAGGCGCTCTGCGGCGGCAGCTTCAGCACCAGCCGGCGGACCGCCTCCCGGGCGCCGAGGTCGACCGTCAGCGCCTGCGGGAAGGCGTGGTTGGCGGATTCCCAGTAGGTGTGCGCGTCGCCGTCGACCGCTTTGGCGGGTGTGTAGACGTCCTGGGAGCCGGTGGCCGTGGCCGGGCGGCCCTCGGCGAGGTTGCGGCCCGGGTCCGGGCCGGGGTTGCCCTGGCCCGGCTGCGGCCAGGTCGAGCAGTCGGACCAGATGCTGCTCCAGCCGGAGTTGCCGCCGCCGTCGGTGAGGGTGAAGGTGCCGGAGCCGCTGGGGTAGGGGCAGTTGTAGACGCCCGCGGCGCCGACGCCGGTCGCGGTGACGCCGCGGAAGACGGCGGCACCCTGGGTCTCGGCCTGGACCACGACCGTGCCGGTGCCGCGCACGGTCGCGCCGTCGACGGTGATGTTCTTCGCCGCGTACCCGCGTCCGCCGCCGGAGACGAACTCGAAGGCGCTGTACGGGCTGTCGGTGATCGTCGTGTCGGTGATCCGCACCTGGGCCTCGATGGCGCTGTCGTAGGAGTCGACGCGCAGGGCGCCCATCGGGTGGTTCCAGTTGGGGTTCATCGCGCCGGTGCGCACGAGGGTGTTGCCGTCGACGGTGATCGTGCCGGCGAGCGGGTGGAACGGGTCGAGGAACTTCTGGTTGGAGATCGCGATGCCGCTGCCGAGGGCGTTGGTGTCGGAGACCAGGTTGTTCCGCACGGCGATGTCCGTGCCGCCGTAGATGGCGATGCCGTTGGCGAGGTTCGGCTGGGTGACGGTGTTGTTCTCGAAGCTGCTGTCGACGTCGGGCGCGTTCAGCGACCACATGGCGAGCGCGTCGTCGCCCTGGTTGCGCAGGAAGTTGTGGCGGACGCGGACGCCGCGGGCGTGGCCGTTGAGGTTGAGGCCGTCGGCGGTCATGTCGAGGAACCGGTTGTTCTCCACGACCAGGTTGTCGTTGGTGCCCGTGAGCCACAGGCCGACCTTGAGGTGCTGCAGCCACATGCCGGAGACGGAACTGTTCGGCCCCAGCGAGCCGTTGACGAAGTTGTCCGGGCTGGAGTCGACCCGCTCGGTGACCTCGCCGATCACCGCGAAGTCCCGGATGTGGACGTTGCCCGAGGAGCTCGACTGGTCGATGAAGCGGGAGGTGCGCACGACGGAGTGCCAGTGTCCCGCGCCCCGGAGGGTGACGTCCTGCACGCCGTTGAGCGACGAGGTGAGCCGGTACTCGCCCGGCGGGATCCACACCACCCCGCCTCGCGCGGCGGCGATGGCCTCGCGGAAGGCCTGGGTGGAGTCGCCCTGACCGCTCGGGTCGGCGCCCTTGGAGGTCACGGAGACCGACCCGGCCGGCTGGGAGGCAGGCCCGGCCGCCTGCTCGAAGTCGGCGACGTCCACGGTGACCTGGACGTTGGTGGCCTGGACGGCGACCTTGTCACCGGCCTGGACGTTCTCCCCGAGCAGCAGGCGGGCGTTGTCGTAGAAGTGGTGGGTCCTGGCGCCGGGGATCCAGGGCGTCTCGACGTAGGAGTACTTCGAGGTCACCGGGATCGTCTTCGCGAGCCTGCGGCCGTTGACGTGGACGTCGAGCGAGCCGGACTGGCCGTCCGGGACGCTGTAGGCGACGTTCACCGCGTTGGCCGCCCGGGGCACGGTGAACTCCACGCGCTGCCCGGGCGAGAGCCGCACGGCCTGGCGTCCGGAGGCCTCGGAGGCGAGGGTGCCCTGAGTGTGGTCGGGGCCGATCCGGGTGCCGGTGCCGCTCGCCGACTCGGCTTCGACCGAGGTGAAGGGGACGGTGGCACCGGCGGCGGCGTGCGCCGGGGCGGGAGCCAGGGCGACCAGGGTGCCGGCGGCCATGACGACGGCCGCGGCCACTGCTGTCATGCTCCTGACAGATCTGCGGGTGTGCATGTGCTGATCCCTTCGTGGTGGGGGTACGGGGACAGCGGTGCGGTCTCAGGCGCGCAGCCAGACCGCGGTGTCCTTCGGCAGCCGCCCGTCGGCGTCCAGCGGGCCGCCGGCGAGGAGGAGCCCGGAGTGGGCGGGCAGGGCGGCGGGGGTGTCGGCGAGGTTCACCAGGCAGATTCCGCCGGTCCGGCGGAACGCGAGGACACCGTCCGGGGCGGGCAGCCAGGTGAGCGGGCCGTCGCCGAGGGCCGGGCGGAGCCGGATCGCCTCCCGGTACAGGCTCAGCATCGACCCGGGGTCCCGGGCCTGCCGGTCGGCGGCGTAATCGGGCCAGTCCCGGGGCTGGGGCAGCCACGGCTCGCCGCCGAAGCCCGCGTGCGGGGCTTCCGCCGTCCACGGCAGCGGGACCCGGCAGCCGTCCCGGCCGGGGTCGGTGCCGCCGGAGCGGAAGTGCATCGGGTCCTGGATGCGGTCCCGGGGGATCTCGGCCTCGGGCAGGCCCAGTTCCTCGCCCTGGTAGACGTAGACCGCGCCGGGCAGGGCCAGGGACAGCAGGGCGGCGGCGCGCGCCCGGCGGGTGCCGAGGGCCAGGTCGGTGGGGGTGCCGAAGGCCTTGGTCGCGAAGTCGAAGCCGGTGTCCTCGCGGCCGTAGCGGGTGACCGTGCGGGTCACGTCGTGATTGCACAGCACCCAGGTGGCGGGGGCGCCCACCGGGGCGTGCTCGGCGAGCGTCTCGTCGATGGCGCGGCGCAGCCGCCCCGCGTTCCAGGGGCAGGTCAGGAACGAGAAGTTGAAGGCGGTGTGCAGTTCGTCGGGGCGCAGGTAGCGCGCGAAGCGCTCGGAGTCGGGGAGCCAGACCTCGCCGACGAAGACGGCGCCGTACTCGTCGGCGACCGCCCGCCAGGAGCGGTAGACGTCGTGGAGTTCGTCGCGGTCGACGTAGGGGTGGGGGCCTCGGCCCTCGGTCATGTCGGGCAGGGCGGGGTCCTTCACCAGCAGGGCGGCCGAGTCGATGCGGACGCCGGCGACGCCCCGCTCCAGCCAGAACCGCAGGATGTCCTCGTGTTCCTGCCGCACCGCCGGGTGGGCCCAGTTGAGGTCGGGCTGTTCGGGGGCGAACAGGTGGAGGTACCAGGAGCCGTCGGCCAGCCGGGTCCAGGCGGGGCCGCCGAACTCGGAACGCCAGTTGTTCGGGGGGAGTTCACCGTCGGCGCCGCGCCCCGGACGGAAGTGGAACAGCTCCCGTTCCGGGCCTCCCCGCAGTGCCGCCCGGAACCACGGGTGCTGGTCGGAGACGTGGTTGGGCACGATGTCGACGATGGTGCGGATGCCGAGCTGGAGTGCCTCGGCGATGAGTTTCTCGGCCTCCGCCAGGGTGCCGAACGCCGGGTCGATCGCACGGTAGTCGGCGACGTCGTAGCCGCCGTCCTTCATCGGGGACAGGTACCAGGGCGTGAACCACAGGGCGTCCACGCCTAGGTCGGCGAGGTAGGGCAGCCGGGCGCGGACGCCCGCGAGGTCGCCGGTGCCGTCGCCGTCGCCGTCGGCGAAGCTGCGGACGTACACCTGGTAGATGACGGCGTCGCGCCACCAGTCGTCGCGCGCGGGGTGCGCTGAGGTCGGGGAGGCGGGGGTGGGCTGTCCCACGGTCGGTGCCTTTCGTCGGAGGGGGTCGGCGGGTCAGCCCTTCGTGCTGCCCGCGCTGATCCCGGCGATGATGTGCCGCTGGAACACGAGGAACAGCGCGACCATGGGGATGCTGGCGATCACCATGGCGGCGATGAGCACGGTCAGCGGGATGTTCTGCGACAGCTGGACGAGCGCCACGCTGATGGGCTGCTTGCCGGTGTCGGAGAAGACCATCAGCGGCCACAGGAAGTCCTGCCAGACGGCGACCAGCGCGAAGATCGAGACGACGCCGAGGACGGGCCGGGACATCGGCAGCACGATCGACCACAGCACCCGCAGCCGTCCGGCGCCGTCCATCCCGGCGGCCTCCAGCACATCGCGCGGGATCTGGTCGAAGAACCGCTTGAGCAGGTAGAGGTTGAAGGCGTTGGCGACGGCCGGGAGCCAGATGGCGAGCGGGTCGTTGAGCAGGCCGAGGTCGGCGACGGTCAGGTACTTGGGTACGACGAGGGCCTGCGCCGGGACCATCAGGGTGGCCAGGATGCCGCCCAGGATCACGTGGCCGAAGGCGGGCTTCAGCTTGGACAGCGCGTAGGCGGCGGCCGTGCAGAACACCAGCTGGCACAGCCAGGCGCCGGCCGCCTGGACCACCGTGTTCCACAGATGGGTCGGCAGCTGCATGAGGTCCCAGGCGTCCGTGTAGCCGCTGAGGCGCCAGTCCTCCGGGACCAGCGTGGGCGGCGTCCGGGTCACCTCGTCGGGGGCCTTCAGCGCGCCGGTGACCATCCAGTAGACGGGGAAGAGGAAGGCGAGCGCGAAGAGCAGGACGACGGCGGTGAAGACGCTCCAGTAGACGGCCCGGCCGCGCGGGCGGGCCAGGACGGCCGGGGAGACCAGGGTGCGGGTGCTGCTCACGCTGCCTCCCCGTCGGTCCGGGTGAGCCGGAGGTAGCCGGCGGAGAACGCGCCGAGCAGCAGCAGGAGCATCACGCTCAGCGCGCAGGCGCCGCCGAAGTCGTTGTAGAGGAAGGCGTACTTGTAGATCAGGTACAGGACGGTGACCGTGGCGTTCTCCGGGCCGCCGCCGGTGATGACGAACGGTTCGGTGAACACCTGCATGGTGGCGATGATCTGCAGCAGCATCAGCATGAGGATGACGAACCGGGTCTGCGGGATCGTGACGTGCCGGACGCGTTGCAGCAGACTCGCCCCGTCCAGTTCCGCCGCCTCGTACAGCTCGCCGGGGACGGACTGCAGGGCGGCGAGGTAGATCAGGACGGTGCCGCCCATGTTGGCCCAGGTGGCGACGATGACGAGGGAGACCAGGGCGGTGTCGGCGCCGTTGGACCAGTTCGAGGTGGGCAGGTGCAGGAACCGCAGCGCCTCGTTGGCGAGTCCGGCGCCGGGGTCGTAGAACCACTTCCACAGCAGGGCGCTGACCACGGGCGGGATCATCACCGGCAGATAGACCACGACCCGGAAGAAGGCCTTGGCGTGCCGGAGTTCGTTCAGGACGAGGGCCAGCACGAACGGGATCGCGAAGCCGATCAGCAGGGCGAGCAGCGTGAAGGTGAGGGTGTTGCGCCAGGCGGCGGCGAACTCGGGGTCCTGCACGACACGGGTGAAGTTGGCGGTGCCGACCCACTCGGCGTCCGTGCCCGGCGTGTACTTCTGGAAGGCGATCACGACCGCGCGGATCGCCGGGTACCAGGAGAACAGGGCGAAGCAGACCAGCCCGCCCAGCAGGAAGGCGTAGGCGCGGCCCTGGTCGGCGAGGCGGCGCCGCCTCCGGTCCCCTGCCGGGGGCGGCGCCTGCACCGGGCGGACCTCGATCGCCGGGCGGGGCCGGCGATCGGCGGTCTTCGTCGGGATCGGCCCCGGGAGCTTCATCGGGCTCAGCCCCGGGCCAGGATGCCGTCGATCTTGCCGGACGCGTCCTTCAGCAGCCGGTCGATGTCCGCGTCCTCCTTGGTCAGGACGGCGGAGACGACCCCGTCGAGGACGGAGTAGATCTGCTGGGCGTGCGGCGGCTCGATCTTCATCTCCAGACGCTGGTTGCCGTCGAGGAAGGGCTGGTAGTTCTCCACCGGGACGTTGGCGTTGGCCTGCTTGACCCGCTGGTCCTCGGCGTCGGCGGCGCCGGTGAACAGGCGCGGTTCGGGCAGGCCGACCGGGGCGTCGTGCTTCTTGGCGCGGGCGTAGTCGCCGAGGAAGCCGTCGCCGGGGGTGAGGAACATGTGGTCCAGCCACTTGAGCGCGGCGCGGATCTGTTCGGGGCTCGCCTTCTTGCTGACCATGTAGCCGTCGCCGCCGACGAGCGTGGCCTTGCCGCCCGGCATCGGGGCGATGGCGATGTCCTCGTAGTCGGCGCCCTTCTCCTTGACGAGGATCGGGATGTTGTCGGGGGCGGCGAGGTACATGCCGAGCTTGCCCGAACCCATCATCTGCTGGGCGTCGTTGATGACGAGGAGCTGCTTGCTGCCCATCGAGTCGTCGGTCCAGCGCATGTCGTGCAGGGTCCTCAGGACGGCCCGGCCCTCGGGGGTGTCGACGGTGGCCTTCTTGCCGTCGGGGCTGACGACCTCGCCGCCCTGGGAGTACAGCTCGGCGGTGAAGTGCCACCCGCCCTGGTTCTGGGCGCTGTAGTCGGCGTATCCGACGGTGCCGCCGCCCAGGCCGGCGATCTTCTTGGCGGCGGTGCGGACCTCGGCCCAGGTCGCCGGCGGCTTGCCGGGGTCGAGCCCTGCCTTCTCGAAGAGCGCCTTGTTGTAGATCAGGCCCATCGAGTAGCCGGTGCGCGGGATGCCGTGGACCTTGCCGTCGACGGTGTAGATGTCGCGCAGTTGTTTCTGCAGGGTGCCGTAGCTCTTCAGCTCCTTGACGTAGGGGGTGAGATCGGCGGCCTGGTTGATGTCGACGACGTGCCGGGCGTCGGTGAAGTACGTGTAGAAGACGTCCTCCATCTGGCCGCCGGCGAGTTTCGCGTCGAAGGTCTTCGGGTCCTGGCAGGGGAACGCGTCGTGCGGGACGACGTCGATGTCCGGGTTCTGCTTCTCGAAGGCGGCGACGTCCTCCTCGAAGAACGCGCGGTCGGTCTTGGCGCTCTTGGGCGGCATGCAGTTGACCGTGATGCGGGTCTTGCCGTCTGCGGACTCGTCGGCGTCGCCGCCGCAGGCGGTGAGTGCGAGGACGCCGGCGCCGAGCGCGGCGACGGTACGGCGGATCCCGGTGCTTCTCATCGGTGGACCCCTTAGGGCTGGAGCGAGTGGACGCCTCACGAAGGAGCGGGGGCGCCGCACACTCAAGCACCGGCGACATCGGTCCGCAAGATGTCGCGCAGAATCTGTAATTATTCGACAGCAGGGAGGATCTCAGCTGCGGGGTGCCTGCGCGGTCGACCCCCGCACCACAAGCTCCGGCTCGAACAGCAGCTCCTCGGCCGCCACCGCGCTGCCGCTGATCTGCGCGTTGAGCAGTTCCACGACGGCCTTGCCCATGGCCTCGATGGGCTGGCGGACCGTGGTCAGCGGGGGCTCGGTGCAGTTCATCAGCGCGGAGTCGTCGTAGCCGACGACCGAGATCCGCGAGGGCACGTCGAGTCCCTTGCGGCGGGCGGCCCGCACGACGCCGAGGGCGAGCGGGTCACTGGCGCAGATGAAGCCGGTGACGCCCCGGTCGATGAGCCGGGCCGCCGCCGCGTGGCCGCCCTCGATGGAGAACATGGCGCGCGCGACGAACTCGTCCGGGACGTGCCCGACGGCCCGTGCGGCGGCCAGCTTGCGCGCGGAGGGGACGTGGTCACCGGGGCCGAGCACCAGCCCGATCCGCTCGTGCCCGAGCGAGGCCAGGTGCCGCCAGGACTGCTCGACGGCGACCGCGTCGTCGCAGGAGACCCCCGGGAACCCCAGGTCCTCGATGGGCGCGTTGACCAGCACGACCGGGATGTTCCGCTCCGCGAGCTGCCGGTAGTGGTCGTGCGGCGCGTCGGCCTGGGCGTAGAGCCCGCCGGCGAAGACGACGCCGGAGACCTGCTGCTGGAGCAGCAGCGTCACGTAGTCCGCCTCCGAGACACCGCCCCGGGTCTGGGTGCACAGCACCGGCGTCAGCCCGAGCTGGGCCAGGGCACCGCCGATGACCTCGGCGAACGCCGGGAAGATGGGGTTCTGCAGCTCGGGCAGGACCAGGCCGACCAGCCGGGCGCGCTCGCCGCGCAGCTGGGTGGGCCGCTCGTAGCCCAGCACGTCCAGGGCGGAGAGCACCGCCTGCCGGGTCGGCTCGGAGACACCCGGCTTGCCGTTGAGCACCCGGCTGACGGTGGCCTCGCTGACCCCGACCTTCTTCGCCACCTCGGCAAGTCGTCGCGTCATGCCCGCAAGCGTAGCGCAAGTTACGCAAGCAGCTTGCGTAATCGCGCAAAGAGTTTGGTCAGGGCGCTGCCCACAGACCCCGGACGTGCCCGAGGTGCCGCGTCATCACCGCCCGTACGGCGTCCTCGTCCCGGGCGAGCAGCGCGTCCAGGATCTCCAGGTGCTCCTCCGCCGAGGCCTCGAGACGCCTCTGCTCCACCAGCGCGGTCAGCCCGTAGAGCCGGGAACGGCGCCTGAGGTCGCGGACGACGTCGACGAGGTGGTCGTTGCCGGCGAGGGCCAGCAGGCCGAGGTGGAAGCGCAGGTCGGCCTCGACGTAGGCGATGAGGTCGCCGGCCGCCGCCGAGGAGACGATCTCCCGGGCCACCGGCCGGAGGGCCTCCAGGGCGACCGGGTCGGCCGTGGCCGCGAGGCCGGCCGTGGTGGGGATCTCGATGAGCGCGCGGATGTGGGTGTACTCGTCGAGCTGCTTGTCGGAGACGGCCGTGACCCGGAAGCCCTTGTTGGGCACGGTGTCGACCAGGCCCTCCTTGGCGAGGTCGAGCATCGCCTCGCGCACGGGGGTGGCCGAGACACCGAAGCGGGCGGCGAGGCCGGGTGCCGAGTAGACCTCGCCGGGGCGCAGTTCGCCGGCGATCAGGGCGGCCCGCAGCGCGTCGGCGACCCGCTCCCGGTGGCTGGGCTTCCTGCTGCCGAGCACGGGCAGGGCGGGGGTGTGCTGCGGGGCCATGACGGTCGGGGTTTCCTTTCCTGGTGGACGTGCGGCTACAGGACGAACCCGGCCGGGAACGGGTCGTCGGGGTCGAGCAGGTACTGGGCCGTGCCGGTGATCCAGGCGCGCCCGGTGAAGCTGGGCAGGACGGCCGGGCGCCCGGCGACCTCGGTGGTGCCGAGCAGCCGGCCGGTGAACCGGGTGCCGATGAAGGACTCGTTCACGAACTCGGTGTGCAGCGGGAGTTCGCCGCGCGCGTGCAGCTGCGCCATGCGGGCGCTGGTGCCGGTGCCGCAGGGCGAGCGGTCGAACCAGCCGGGGTGGATGGCCATGGCGTGCCGTGAGTGCCGGGCGGTGGAACCGGGCGCGGCCAGGTAGACGTGGTGCAGGCCGTGGATGGACGGGTCCTCCGGGTGGACCGGCGGGTCCTCGGCGTTGACGGCGGCCATGAGGGACAGGCCGGCGGCGAGGATCTCGTCCTTGCGGGACCGGTCGAAGGGCAGGCCGAACCGCTCCAGCGGCAGGATGGCGTAGAAGTTGCCGCCGAAGGCCAGGTCGTAGGTGACCGTCCGCCCGTCGGCGAGGGTGGCCTCGCGGTCCAGAGCGACCGCGAACGAGGGCACGTTGCGCAGGGTGACCGCCTTGGCGGCGCCGTCCTCGACGGCCACCTCGGCGACGACCGGGCCCGCCGGGGTGTCGAGCCGGATGGTGGTGACGGGTTCGACGGCCTCGACCATGCCGGTCTCGACGAGCACGGTGGCCACGCCGACGGTGCCGTGGCCGCACATCGGCAGATAGCCGGAGACCTCGATGTAGAGCACGCCCCAGTCGCAGTCGGGCCGGGTGGGCGGCTGGAGGATCGCGCCGCTCATGGCGGAGTGGCCGCGCGGTTCGTTCATCAGCAACTGCTTGACGTCGTCGCGGTGTTCGCGGAACCACAGCCGCCGTTCGTTCATCGTGGCGCCGGGGACGGTGCCGATGCCGCCGGTGATCACGCGGGTCGGCATGCCCTCGGTGTGCGAGTCGACGGCGTGCAGGACGAGTTGGCTGCGCATGATCGGTCCTTCGCTAGGAGAGTCCGGCGGCGACGGCCTTCTCGGTGGCGGCCCGGACGGCGGCCTCCTGCCCGGGCAGCAGCGGCACCCGGGGCGGGCGGCAGGGGCCGCCGTGACGGCCGACGAGGTCCATGGACAGCTTGATGGCCTGGACGAACTCCACCCGCGAGTCCCAGCGCAGCAGCGGGTGGAGCTGCCGGTACAGGGGCAGCGCGGTGCCGAGGTCGCCGCCGACGGCCGCCCGGTAGAGCTCGGCCGAGGCCCGGGGCAGCGCGTTCGGATACCCCGCCACCCAGCCCTTGGCACCGGCCACGGCCAGCTCCAGCAGGACGTCGTCCGCCCCGATCAACAGGTCCAGGCCGGGAGCGAGTTCGGCGATCCGGTAGGCACGCCGGACGTCGCCGGAGAACTCCTTGACCCCCTGGATCAGCCCCTCGCCGTGCAGCCGGGCGAGCAGTTCGGGCACGAGGTCGACCTTGGTGTCGACCGGGTTGTTGTACGCGACGACCGGCAGGCCGGTCTTCGCCACCTCGGCGTAGTGGGCGAGGACGGCGCGTTCGTCGGCGCGGTAGGCGTTGGGCGGCAGCAGCATCACTGCCCGGCAGCCGGCCTCCGCGGCCTGCTCGGCCCAGCGCCGCGCCTCGGCGGAGCCGTAGGCGGCGACGCCGGGCATGACGCGCTCCCCGCCGATCGCGGCCACCGCCGTCTCGACGACCCGGGCCCGTTCCCCGGGGGTGAGCACCTGGTACTCGCCGAGGGAGCCGTTCGGCACGACGCCGTCGCAGCCGTTCCCGACCAGCCAGGCGCAGTGCTCGGCGTACCGGTCGAAATCCACGGACAGGTCGTCGTGCAGCGGGAGCGCGGTGGCGACGAGGACGCCGCGCCAGGGGCGGTGGTCGGTCATGACAGTCCCTCCTGGGGGTGGTGCCGGGCGAGGACGCCGAGCGGTACGGGAAGGGCGAGCGGCCGCCGGGCCGGGGTGGGGGCGTGTCCGGCGAGGCCGGCGACCGCGGTGGCGCACATCCGGCCCTGGCACCAGCCCATTCCGGCCCGGGTCAGCAGTTTCACCGTGCGCTCGTCGCCCGCCCCGAGGTCCAGGGCCTCGCGCACGGCTCCGGCGGTGACCTCCTCGCAGCGGCAGACCACGGTGTCGTCGGTGAGCTGCCCGGCCCAGTGCGGGGGCGGTGCGCAGGCGGACGCGAGGGCGGCGGCGGATCCGCGGAGCCGCGTACGGGCCTTCAGGGCGGCGGGTGCCGGGTCGGCGGCGGTGCCGCGCAGGCGGGCGGCGGCGGAGCAGCCGGCGATGTGCCCCTCGGCGAGGGCGAGGGCGGCGCCGCCGACGCCGGTGGCCTCGCCGGCCGCCCACACGCCGGGCACGTCGGTGCGCTGCTCGTCGTCGACGGCCACGGCGAGCCCGTCGAGGCGGCAGCCGAGGCTCTCCGCCAGGTCGGTGTGCGGGAGCATGCCGTGCCCGACGGCGAGGGTGTCGCAGGCCAGGTGCCGTTCGGTGCCCGGCCGGAGGCGGCCGTCGGCGTCGAGGGCGGCGACCGTCACCCCGGTCAGCCGGTCGTCGCCGTGGGCGCGTACGACGGTGTGGCGGGCCAGCACCGGTACGCGGTGGCGCAGCAGCCGGACGGCGTACCCGGCGCCCTCCGGGAGGTGGCCGGCCAGGGCCCGTCCGTGGCGGACCAGGCGCCCGGGGGCGGTGGACTCCACCAGCGCGGCGACCTCGGCCCCGGCGGCCGCGAGCCCGGTCGCCACGGGCAGCAGCAGCGGCCCCGACCCGGCGACGACGGCCCGGCGCCCCGGCACCACGAGGCTGCCCTTGAGCATGGCCTGCGCTCCCCCGGCGGTGACCACGCCCGGGAGCGTCCAGCCGGGGAAGGGCAGCACCGTCTCGTAGCCGCCGGTGGCCAGGAGCACGGCCGGGGCGCGCACTTCGGCCGGCTCCTCCTGGCCGGGCCCGGTCAGCGCGTGCACGGTGAAACCGTCCGGTGTGCGCTCCACGCACCACACGTGGTGGTCCGTCAGCGTGCGCACGGAACCGGCGGCGAGTCCGTCGCGCAGCCGCTGCCAGGTCCGCCACCGGTGGTGCAGCGCCTCGGGCCGCCCTGCCCCGAGCCCGGCGGCGGGCTGCCGGTAGAACTGACCGCCCGGCGCGGGCGCCGCGTCGACGAGCACGACCCGCACGCCGCGCGCGGAGGCGGCCAGCGCGGCGGCGAGCCCGGCCGGCCCTGCCCCGATCACGGCGAGTTCAGTCCGCACGGCCCCGCCTTCCCTGTCCCCGGCGGGTTCCGGCCGAGGAGGTCCGCGCGGCCGGCGCCGCCCGCCGCGTGCCCGTCCCGCGGAGGTCACGCACGCCCGGCCCTCCGTGTCCGCCGCCGGTCCCGGCGCGTCCCGCCCGCAGGGGCGCCCCCGCAGGTCCGGCGCCGGTCATGTGGTGGTCAGTGCCCACGGCCCACCTCCTCGTGCCCCGTGCCGCGCTGCGTGCCGATCGCGTCCCCGGGCCGCACCGGCACCAGGCAAGCACGCTGGTTGGGCCGTCCGTTGACGGTCACCAGGCAGTCGAAGCAGACGCCGATGCCGCAGAACACCCCGCGTGGCCGCTCCTCGCCGCGCGTGGTGCGCCAGGAGGTGATGCCCGCCGCCCACAGCACCGCGGCGACCGTCTGCCCGGGCAGTGCCTCGACCGGCCGCCCGTCGAAGGTGACCGTGAAGGCGGGTCCGGGCCGCGCCGCCGCCAGGTCCAGGGGGTTCACACGGCCTCCTCGGCGAAGCGGCCCGGCCGGAACGGCGCGGGGTCCAGGGCGGGCGTCCGCCCGGTCAGCAGTGCCGCGATCAGCTGCCCCGTGCCGGGGGCCAGGCCGATGCCCGCGCCCTCGTGGCCGCAGGCGTGGTACAGCCCCGGCACCCGGGGGTCGGGACCGATCGCGGGCAGATGGTCCGGCAGGTAGGGCCGGAACCCGGCGTACGCGCGCAGGGCCCGCACCCCGGTGAGGAAGGGGAAGAGCCGGGTCGCACCCGCCGCGAGCGCGCGCAGCGCCGGGAGCGAGACCGAGCGGTCGAAGCCGACCCGTTCGCGGCTGGCGCCGATGAGGACCGGTCCGGCGGGCGTCCCCTCCACCACCGGGGAGGTCTGCAACCGCGCCGCGTCGCTCGCGACGTCGGCCACGTAGCCGGCGGCGTACACCTTGTGCCGGATGCGCGGCGGCAGCGGCTCGGTGACCAGGACGAAGCCGCGCCGGGGCAGCACGGGCAGCGACACGCCGGCCCGGGCCGCCACCTCGCCGCCCCAGGTGCCGGCCGCGTTGACGACCGCGGGCGCGTGCAGATCGCCCCGGTCGGTACGCACCCCGCACACCGTCCCGCCCGGGCCGCGCAGCACCCCGGTCACCTCACGGCCGGTGCACAGCCGGGCGCCCGAGGCGCGCAGCAGGTGTGCCGCCGCGAGGGCGGGCATCACCTGGGCGTCCTGCGGGTAGTGCACGCCGCCGGCCAGGCCGGGAGCGAGGTGGGGCTCCAGATCGGTGAGCCGGTCGGCGGGCACGGCCACCGCCTCGACCCCGGCCGCGCGCTGCCCGGCGGCGAGTTCCTCGAGACCGGCCCGGGCCGCGTCCGTGCCGGCGACGACGACTCCGCCCTTGGCCTCGTACTCGACGGCCCGGCCCAGTCCCTCCGCGGCGAGGCCGGCCCACAGGCGGGCGGAGAGCAGGGCCAGGTCGAGCTCGGGTCCGGGTTCCTTGTCGGAGACGAGGAGGTTCCCCTCCCCCGCGCCGGTCGTCCCGCCGGCCACCGGGCCCCGGTCCACCACGACGGTGTCCAGACCCGCCCGGGCCGCGTACAGGGCGCAGGCGGCGCCCACCGCTCCGGCGCCGATCACCACGACGTCGCAGGTCAGCGGCATGCTCACGCCAGTACTATGTCACACAGCACACGGTCCGGGAAGAGCGCGGCGCCGACGGGCCGGCCGGCCGCGCGGCGGTCAGCCGGCCGCCGGTACGACCCTCAGATGGGAGTTGGCGCGGCGCGTCCTGCGTTCCCGGGAAGGGGCGCGGCGGGCCTCGCGCAGGACGAACGTGAGCCGGGTGCAGCCCAGTTCCTCCAGCGTCCGGGACGTCTCGACGACGACCCGGCAGTCGGTGGCCCCCCAGCGCGGGTCGGGGTGCAGCACCGGCCGGACGGCGCCGTCGATCTCGGCGGCCTCCTCGCCGACCACACGGATCCAGTGCGGCAGCCCGTGCCGGTAGGCGGCCTCCATGATCGGGTCCTGGGCGATCTCACGGCGGATGGCCTGCAGGCCGTGGTCGGGGCCGTGGCTCTCCACCGCGCGCGCGAAGTGCGCGAGCATCGGCAGGCACCAGCTCGCCTCGTGCTCGCCGAGCACCGTGGGCGCGTCGGGGTGGAAGAGCACGAACCGCAGGAAGTTGCCGTCCGGCATGGCCGTGGGGTGCGGGCCGACGCCGCGGAAAAGTGACCGGAAGGCGCTGTTGGCGAGGACGACGTCCCAGCAGTGGTCGACGACGAGCGAGGGGAAGGACACGGCCTCCAGAAGCCCGGCGCAGTCTTCCAGGTAGGCCTGGGCCTCTGGAGTCTCGGGGACGGGCCGCGGTGCCGGCCGCTGCCCTCCTGCCTGAAATGCCATCGGGAGGTCACCCCTCTTGCCTGTGCGGCCTTGACGCGGCGCCCCGATCCTGGTGCCCCGGGCTGAGGCGTGTCAACTATCGTGGCATTTCGTGCCTGTTGACGGCTGAAATTGGCCACAGTTGTGGCGAGACCTGGATGTGAGTTCGAGGCACCGGCTACGCTCCGGGAAGTTCACGCCGGGTAGGTCACGGCATCCGCTTGTGAGAAGCCTGTGAGAGACGTAGGAGAATCGTCGGTGACGGGTGGCTTCGTCGAGGGTCCGGGCGCCACGCGGACGGTCGTGCTGCCGGCCGTCGTCTCCCGCGTCACCGCGCTCGCCGACCGGCTCGGCGTGCCGCACGCGGAGGTCTTCGACACCGGCCGGCTGTCCGTCGCGTCGGGGGTCCCGGAGCCGGTGGTCAAGGCCCTGCTCAGCGGCCGGCCCGCGGGCGAGCCCGATGTGCAGGCCCGCTTCCTGCAGCGACTGGACCTGCTGCGCCGGACCCGGCTCAAACCCAACGGCCGCAAGTACACCCAGCAGGAGATCGCCGACGGCGCGGGCATGTCCCGGCAGCAGGCCGGCGCCCTGATCAACGGCGACCGCCGTCCGACCATGGAGCACTGCGACGCCCTGCAGCGGTTCTTCCGGGTGCACGCCGGTTTCCTCACGGCCGAGGACCCCGAGGCGCTGGTCAGTGCCCTCCAGCACACCGAGCAGGAGCTGTTGCAGCGGCTCGCCGACCGGGAGCGGGAGGCGGCCGCCGCGGCCGACGACCCGCTGGAGCGGCTGCTGCAGGACCACGGCGTGCGCGGCATCGCCTGGCGGGCCGCGCAGCTGCCCACCGACCAGCACCGCGACAAGGTCGCCGAGTGGCTGGACATGCTCCTGGAGAGCGTCAAGCGGCCCGAGTCGTGACCGTGGGGAGAACTGTGGGCATCGGTAAGGAAATGCGCCGCCTGTGCGGCGAGCTGGTCGCGGAGCTGACCCTCCCCGCGCCGGCACGGCCCGACCAGCTGTACGCCGCCCTGTGCGACGCCATGAGCAGACGCCGGGGCCGTCCCGTCCTTTTCCGTACCGCCGCCTTCCCACCCGGCACCGCCAGCGGGCTCTGGCTCGACATGGCCGAGCAGGACCTCGTCGTGATCGAGGAACGCACCGCCCCGGAGCACCAGTTGGTCATCCTCGGCCATGAGCTGTGGCACATGAAGGCGGGGCACTGCTCCCACCACGTCGAGGGCGCGGCCGTCGCGGCCCGGCTGCTCGACGAGGGCGCCGATCTGGAGGCGACCGTGCTGAAGGTCGCCGCCCGCACGGGCTTCGACCTCGACGACGAGAAGGAGGCCGAGAGTTTCGGTCTGCTGCTCGCCAGCAAGTGCCGGGCGTGGCTGTCGGGTTCGGCGGCCAGGGGGCCGGTGCAGCGCGACCACCTGGCCGGGCGGATCGAGGCGTCGCTGGGCTACCGGGGGCCGCAGAGCTGAACTCCATCGTCCCCGGGGCACCGGAGCGGTCCGGCCTGCGCCGGGCGGGCGAACCGGCGGGCGACGGGGCCGGATTGTCAGTGGTGGGCGGCAAGCTGGAGGGGCGTCCCGGCTGTGCGGGGCGTGCGCGCCGCGAGGCGCGGGGAGCGACGACGCCGACACGGGGAGAGCCGACCGATGCCCACCGCCGTACTGACCGACCGCGAGCGCACCGCCGTCCAGGCCTATCTGCGGCTGCTGCACACCGTCCGCGCCGCCTTCGACCGGGAGGCCGGTCCGCCGGTCGTCCCGCCCGCCGTCCTGGCCGACGCGGAACAGGCCCTGGAGCGGGCGGGTCTTGCGGGCAACGAGGAGGCGTTCTTCCGCCTGCTGGAGAGCTGGTGCCCGGAACCGGGGCCCTGAGCGGGGTCCGGGGGGCAGGCCGAGCCATGCCCCCTCCCGGCGCGCCGGACGGCTGAGCCGGGCCCGGCTCGCCGGCCCGTGCGCGGGCCGGGCCGCCGGCCGCCGTTCAGGAGGCGTGACGCCGGCCGCCGTTGAGGGAGGCGTGACGCCGGCCGGCGTTCAGGAAGGCGTGACGCCGGCCGCGGGCTCGGAATGCGGCACGACGACCGCCGTCGCGACGAGCCCGCGGGCCGTGGTCCAGCGGCCCTCGAAGCGGTCGAGGCGGTGGCCGCCCACCAGCGGTCCGGGGACGAGGAGCCGGGCCTGGAAGCCGCCGTGGGGGCCGATCTCGATGTCGGCCTCCATGAAGTCCAGCCACTTCCCGGTCAGCGGGAACCACGCCTTGTAGACGGCCTCCTTCGCGCTGAACAGCAGCCGGTCCCAGCAGACGCCGGGGTGTTCGGCCACGAGCCGCCGCAGCCGTTCCACCTCGCCCGGCAGGGCCACCGACGCCAGGACGCCGTCGGGCAGCGGCGCGTGGACCTCCGCGTCGATCCCGAGGGAGGCCAGGTCGCCCGCGCGGACCAGCGCGGCAGCGCAGAAGCCGTCGCAGTGGGTCATGCTGCCGGCCAGCCCGGCCGGCCAGCCGGGGGCGCCGCGCTCCCCGGGCAGGATCGGCCGCGGCGGCACGCCGAGCTTCTCCATGGCGCGCCGCGCGCAGGAGCGGACGACGGCGAACTCCCGCTGCCGCTTGGGGACCGCCCGTGCCACGAGGGCGGCCTCCTCGGGGTACAGCGGCGTGTCCGGTTCGTCGTACCCGTACGCCTCGACGGTGACCACCGTCTCCGGCAGCAGTTCCTCGATCACCGCTGTTCGTCCTCCCTCGGCAGGATGCGCCGCAGCCGCCCCGGCGGCCCGGGCCGTTTGCGCCACTCGCGCGGATAGCCCACCGAGACCTCCTCGAACCGCACGCCGTCGTGGAAGGTGGTCCGGGGGATGTGCAGATGGCCGTAGACCATCGTGTGGACCGGGAACCTGCGGTGCCAGTCCGCGGTCAGGGCGGTTCCGCACCACATGGCGAACTCGGGGTGCCACAGGACGTCCATCGGATGCCGGTGCAGCGGATAGTGGTTGACGGGGACGACCGGCAGGTCCGCGGGCAGTCCGGCGAGCCTGCGCTCGGTCTCCTCGACCCGGGCCCGGCACCAGGCCTCCCGGCTCGGGTAGGGGTCGGGGTGCAGCAGGTACTCGTCGGTGCAGACGATCCCGGTGCCGTGGGCGTACTCCAGGCCCTGTTCCTTGGTGGCGCACCCGGACGGCAGGAACGAGTAGTCGTAGAGCAGGAACAGCGGGGCGACGGCCACGGGGCCGCCCGGGCCCTGCCACACGGGGTACGGGTCCTCCGGGGTCGTCACGCCCAGTTCCCGGCACAGCTCGACCAGGTGCGTGTACCGGGCGACGCCGCGCAGGGTGACCGGGTCGCTCGGGTGGGTCCACAGCTCGTGGTTCCCGGGCACCCAGACGACCTTGCGGAAGCGGGCCGCGAGCGTCTTCAGGGCCCAGCGGATGTCGGCGACCGTCTCCGCGACGTCCCCGGCGACGAGCAGCCAGTCGTCGTCCGTGCCGGGCCGCATCTCCTCGACCAGGGCGCGGTTCTCCGGGTAGCCGATGTGCAGATCGCTGATGGCCAGCAGTTGTGCGGCTCCCCCGGCCGTCGACGTCACCTCTCGCCCCCTCCGCGCTCGCGCACGCCTCCCCCAAGAGATCACATACCCGCGCCGGGGACAAGGGCGGCCCGGGGCGGCCCCGGGAATCCGTAACACGCGCGTTGCACGCGACGGCCCGCCGAAGCCGTATGATCTGCCCCAACACCACCGCTACGAAACTTCCCTTTCACAGGGGCGGTTTGGTGTCCCTCCATTCATCCTGCCCGGGCACGGGCTGCTGCGCCCTGCCCGCGAACCGTGAAAGGCGGCCTGCATGGTCTCTCGCGTACGCGTCTGGCTCAACCGCACGTACGCGGAGAACGTGTTCTTCATGGATCAGCTGCGGAGAAATCCCAGCGACCGGGCCGTCGAGATCCATGCCACCCACGGCGACCCCGACTCCCCCGTGCTGGCCGCCGCCGACACGGCCGAGCTGGAGCCCGAGGGCCTGTCCCCGGCCGGGTACGTCGAGTACGCGCTGGACCAGTGCGCGCGGCGCGGGATCGACGTGTTCGTGCCCCGGCTGCACCAGTCGGCGATCGTGGCGCACCGCGCCGAGTTCGAGGCGGCCGGTACGGCGGTGCTGGCGCCGCCGCCCGAGGCGGTGGCGGTCTTCCACGACAAGGTGATCGCGTACGAGGCGGTCCAGGCGATCGGGGTGCCGGTGCCGCCGTGGTGGCGGGTCCGCTCGGCCGAGGAACTGATCGCCGCCGTCGAGGAGCTGGAGGCCGCCGGGCACAAGGCGTGCTTCAAGCCGGCGTCGGGGGCGGGCGGGGTCGGCTTCCGCGTGATCACCCGCTCGCCCTTCTCGATGGTGCACCTGAACGGGTTCCCGAGCCCGTACGTGCCCCTCGACCTGGTACTGGAGGCGCTGCGGCAGGCCGAGGAGCCGGTCGACTGGCTGGTGATGCCGCGTCTGGAGCAGCCCGAGGTGTCGGTGGACTGCCTGACCGGCACGGACAACCGGATCCGGCTGGCCGTCGGCCGCACGAAGAACGGCCGCCGCCGCGGCTTCACGCTGGACGAGCAGTGGCTGGACCCGGCACGGCGGATCGCCGAGGGCTTCGGTCTGCACTACCTGTCGAACATCCAGTTCCGGATGTTCGGCGACCGGCCGGTCCTGATGGACGTCAACACGCGTCCGGCCGGTGGGCTGCACCAGCTGTCCCTGTGCGGTGTGAACGCCCCGTGGGCCGCCGTGCAGTTGGCGCTGGGCGAGGACCCGGGCGAGGTGGTCCCGCCGTTCCTCGGGCAGGACTACACGGTGGTGTCGGGGCCGCGTCCGCTGCGGCCGGTGTCGCTGCCGCAGCAGCGTCCCGAGGCGCAGGCACAGGCACAGGCGGAGCCGCTGCCGGCGGTGCCGGTCGACCCGGTCGGCCCCGTGGCGCCCGCACCGGCCACCGCCGCTCAGGCTCTGCCTCTCTGACCGCTCCACGCGGCATCCCCACGCCTGTGCCGGTCTCCTCGGGCGTGGGGGCGGTGCCAGGTCCGGACCGGCCCTGCGGGCGGTCCTGCCTGCATCTGCGTCAGAACCGGCCGGCGCCGCGGTACAGCTCCAGTTCCCCTTCCAGTTCGAGGGCCAGCACGGTGGCGTGCGGGTCGAGGTCGGCCGCGGCGGGGGGCTGGATCCACAGGACGCCGGGGGTCTCGTGGAGGCCTCCGGTGACCTCGTGGGCGAGTTCCCTGCCGCTGCCCAGGACCGAGACCCGGCGGACCCCGTTGAGCAGGCCCCGGACGTTGAGCGCGGCGCGCGGGGCGTCGAAGAGGATCAGGTAGAGGGTGCGGCGGTCCTGGGAGAGGGTGCTCGGCCCGTAGTGGTGGCCGGGCGGCAGCCCGCGTTCGGTGCCGTACACGGCCTGCTCGTGCCGGGCGATCCAGTCGCCGAGACCCTCCAGCCGCTCCCGCTGCTCGGGCGTGATCGTGCCGTCCTCGCGCGGGCCGACGCTGAGGAGCAGGTTGCCCCCGCCGCCGATGGTCTCGGTGAAGTAGCGGATCAGCTGGTCGACCGACTTGTGGTGGCGGTCGTGGTGCTGGTGGCCCCAGGAGTCGTTGATCGTCAGGCACAGCTCCCACGGCCCGTCCGGCGGGACGACCGGAGCGCCCTGTTCGGGGGTGGCGTAGTCGCCCTCGCCGAGCATGCGGGCGTTGAAGACGACGTCCGGCACCTCCGAGCGGATGAGAGCGGCCAGTTCGCGGATGCGCCACTGCTCCTCGCTGCGGTCCCACTCGCCGTCGAACCACATCAGGTCGGGCCGGTAGCGGCTGGTGAGTTCCCGTATCTGGCCGTCGCGGTAGGCCAGATACCGCTCCCAGGCGGCGAGGTCCTCGTCCTCGGCGGCGACCTCCGAGTAGCGGTTGTCCGCCAGCTCCGGCGGGCGGCCCGGCTTGCGGGTGGAGGCGTAGTCGGGGTGGCTCCAGTCGGAGTGGGAGTAGTAGAGGCCGACCTTGAGGCCCTGCTCGCGCAGGGCGTCGGCGTAGCCGCCGATCAGGTCGCGGCCCACGTTCAGGTCGCCGTGGGCGGTGTCCCACAGGGCGATCCCGTCGTGGTGGCGGCTGGTCAGCACGGCGTACTTCGCCCCGGCCCTGGCGAACAGCCTCGCCCAGTCGCGCGGGTCGTAGCGCGCGGCCGTGAACCGGTCGAGCTGGGACATGTACCGGTCGTAGGGGACGAGGTCGTCGTAGAACGACCAGGACTCCTGGACGCCGTCGACGGCGTAGACGCCCCAGTGGACGAAGATGCCGAGCTTGGCGTCGGTGAACCACGGTTGCACGGCCATGCCGGTCAGCTCCTGCGCAGGCGGAGGGTCAGGATCTGGAACGGCCGCAGCGCGACGGCGACCCCGTCGCCGGTGAGGTCCGCGTCCTGCAGCGGGCGCTCCAGCAGGTCGGTGATCTGCGCCCCGGCCAGCGGGAACCCGGTGCGCAGGACGCCGGTGGCGCGGCCGCCGCGGGACTCGTAGAGCCGGACGACGACGTCGCCCGAGGTGTCGTCGGCGAGCTTGACCGCCTCCACGGTGACGCCCTCGCCCTCGACGGACACGACAGGTTCCGGGGCGCCCGCCGCGTCGGCCACGCGGAGCGGGAGGTTCAGGGCGTAGCCCTCGGCGACGGCGTCCTCGATGCGCGCGCCGGGCAGCAGCGCGTAGGTGAAGCGGTGGCGGCCCTGGTCGGCCTCGGGGTCCGGGATGCGCGGGGCGCGGACCAGGCTGAGGCGGACGGTGGTGGTGGTTCCGCCGTCCTCGCGGACGGTGCGGGAGACGTCGTGCCCGTAGGTGGAGTCGTTGACGACGGCGACGCCGTAGCCGGGTTCGCCGATGTGCACCCAGCGGTGGCCGGAGACCTCGAAACGGGCCGCCTCCCAGCTGGTGTTGGTGTGGGTGGGGCGCTGGACGTGGCCGAACTGGATCTCGGCGGAGGAGTGCGCGGCGCGGATGTCGACCGGGAAGGCCGCCTTGAGGATCTTCTCGGTCTCGTGCCAGTCGAGGTCGGTCTCGATGTCGATGCGGGGACTGCCGGCGCGCAGGGTGATCGTCTGGGTGATCTTCGACCCCTGGCCGAAGTCCCGTTCGACGCGGATGGCGCCGAGCAGCGGGTCCTGTTCGACGACGGTGACGGCGGAGGCGTCGAGGAGGTCGGTGTAGCGGTTCTTGTAGTGCTTGTCGATGTCCCAGGCGTCCCAGTGGTTGGGCAGGTCGGTGTGCAGGCGCAGCAGGTTGCCCGGCTCGGCGAGGACCTCGCGGCCGGCGCGCAGGTCGTACACCGACGCGAGGGTGCCGTCCTCGGCGACCTCGACACGGACCAGTCCGTTGGCGAGGGTGAGGCCGTCCACCGTCACGGGGTGGGGCGGCTGGGCCGCGGTGAGGGGCGCGGAGCCGTTCGCGGGCACGTCCACGTACACCGGTGCGCCGTCGGCGGTGCGGATCACTTCGGCGCGGTCGCAGGGTCCGGCGTTGAACACGCGCGGTCCGCCCGCGCCGAGCGCGGCCACCGCCTCGGCGGTCAGCGCGTGCAGTTCCCCGGCCACGCGCGCGTACTCGGCCTCCGCCTCGCGGTGCACCCAGGCGATGGAGGAGCCGGGCAGGATGTCGTGGAACTGGTGCAGCAGCACCGTCTTCCACAGCCGGTCCAGCTTCTCGTACGGGTAGGCGTAGCCCGGCGCGTGCAGCGCGGCCGTGGTCGCCCACAGCTCGGCCTCGCGCAGCAGGTGTTCGGAGCGGCGGTTGCCCTGCTTGGTGCGGGCCTGGGAGGTGTAGGTGGCGCGGTGCAGCTCCAGGTAGAGCTCGCCGACCCACACGGGCGCGTCCGGGTACTCCGCGCGGGCCTTGGCGAAGAAGTCGTCGGGGTGTTCGACGACGACCTTGGGGGAGCCCTCCAGGTCGGCCAGCCGGCGGGCGCGTTCCATGATCTCGCGGGTGGGGCCGCCGCCGCCGTCGCCCCAGCCGAAGGGGGCCAGGGAGCGGGAGGCGCCGCCCTTCTCCCGGTAGTTGCGGACCGCGCGGGACATCTCCTCGCCGCTGAAGCGGGCGTTGTAGGTGTCGACCGGCGGGAAGTGCGTGAAGATGCGGGTGCCGTCGATGCCCTCCCACCAGAAGGTGTGGTGGGGGAACGTGTTGGTCTGGTTCCAGGAGATCTTCTGGGTGAGGAACCACTCGTTGCCGGCGAGCCTGGCGATCTGCGGGTAGGCCGCGTTGTAGCCGAAGGAGTCCGGCAGCCAGACGCCCTTGGTCTCGATGCCGAAGTGGTCCATGAAGAACCGCTTGCCGTGCACGAACTGGCGGGCGACCGCCTCGCCGCCGGGCAGGTTGCCGTCGGACTCGACCCACATGCCGCCGACCGGCACCCACTGTCCCTTCTTCACCGACTCCTGGATGCGGGCCCAGACCTTGGGGTAGTGGTCGCGCACCCACTCGTACTGCTGGGCCTGGGAGCAGGCGAAGACGAAGTCCTCGTACTCGTCGGCCAGCGACGTCACGTTGGAGAAGGTGCGGGACGTCTTGCGCTTGGTCTCGCGGATCGGCCAGAGCCAGGCGGAGTCGATGTGGGCGTGGCCGACGCCGGAGACGGTGTGGGCGCTGGCGTGCGCGGGCTTGGACAGCACCGGCTTCAGTGCCTCGCGCACGGCGGCGGCCGAGCCGGAGACGTCGTCGAGGTCGAGCAGGTCCATCGCCCGGTCGAGGGCGTGCGCGATCTCGTGCCGGCGCGGGTCGTGCGCGCCGAGTTCCAGCATCAGCTCCCGCAGGACCTGGACGTCGAGGTCGAGGTGCCAGACCTGCTCGTCCAGGACGGCGATGTCGGCGCTGCGGAAGGTGTAGAGGGGCCGGTCGCCCGCGGTGCGCTTGTCGCCCAGGGGGGTGGGCCTGGCGAAGTCGTCGGCGAGGATGTCCGGGTTGGAGGCGGCCTCGACGAGGTAGTCGACCGTCTCACCGCCCCGCGCGGGGTTGGCGATCGCCACGTACTGGTTGAGCGGGTTGACGGCCTTCAGCGGGGTGCCGTCGGTGCGGTGGACCAGGGCTTCGGCCTGGTTGCCGGGCCAGTCGCCGGTGAAGCCGAGGTCGATGACGGCCTCGACGCGCTTGCCCGCCCACTCCTCGGGCACCCGCCCGCGCATGCGGAACCAGGTGGTGCCCCAGGGCGGGCCCCACGGGGTGCCCATGGTGAACGGCTCGTAGGACGCCGCGGCCGCCTCCTCGAAGGGCACCGGTTCGCCCGGGGCCTGCCAGGCCTCCACCTGGAAGGGGACGGTGGCCGAGTGGATCGCGGTCTTGATGCGCTGGTCGTGGAGGCGCTGGACGCGCTCTTCGATCCGGCGGCTTTCGTCGTGCATGGGCGGGTCTCCAGGGGGCGGGAGGAGCAGGCGGGAAAGCGCTTACTGGGCGGCGCTCACCTAAGGTACGCGAGCCCGGGATGCACCTCGGTGTAGCCCTCGACCAGCCGGCGGGCCACGGCCACGGAGTCGACGAGCGGGTGCAGCGCGAAGGCCTTCACGGCGGTGGCGCGGGAGCCGGAGCCGGCCGCGGCCAGGACCTCGCGCTCGACGGCCTTGACGGAGCAGACCAGCCCGGTGGCGTGCCCGGGCAGCGGGTCGACGGCGACGGGGTGGGCGCCGTTGGCGTCGACGAGGCAGGGCACCTCGATGACGGCGTCCGTGTCGAGGACGGACAGGGTGTGCCGGTTGCGGACGTTGAGGATGAGGGTGGTGCGCTCGTCCCGGGCGATGGCCCGCATGAGCGCCAGGGCCACCTTCTCGTAGCCGCCGGACAGGTCGTCCTCGTCGCGTTCGCCGGCGCCCGCCGTCTCGCGGTTCTCGGCCATGTAGGTGGCCTCGCGCTCGGCGCGGGTGTCGTCCCAGACCTTCCACGCGGGGGCGTCGGGGTCGCGCATCTCGGCGTAGAAACGGGCCTGCTGCTCGCGCAGGAAGGCGCCGCGGGTCTTCTCGGCCTGCTGGTAGGCGCGGACGGCCTCGCGGTTGAAGTAGTAGTAGTGCAGGTACTCGTTGGGGACCGCGCCCAGGGAGCGCAGCCAGTCGGCGCCGAAGAGCCTGCCCTCCTCGAAGGAGCCGAGCAGGGCGGGGTCGGCGAGCAGGCGCGGGAGTTCGTCCCGGCCGGCGACGCGCAGGCCGCGCACCCAGCCGAGGTGGTTGAGGCCGACGTAGTCGATCCACGCCTCCTTGGGGTTCGCGCCGAGCACACGGGCGATGCGGCGGCCGAGGCCGACCGGGGAGTCGCAGATGCCGATGACGCGGTCGCCGAGGTGGCGGGACATGGCCTCGGTGACCAGGCCGGCCGGGTTGGTGAAGTTGATGACCCACGCCTCGGGCGCGAGCCGGGCCACCCGCCGGGCGATGTCGACGGCGACCGGCACCGTGCGCAGCCCGTAGGCGATGCCGCCCGCGCCGACCGTCTCCTGGCCGAGGACGCCCTCGGCCAGGGCCACGCGCTCGTCGGCGGCGCGGCCCTCCAGGCCGCCGACGCGGATCGCGGAGAACACGAAGTCGGCGCCGCGCAGCGCCTCGTCGAGATCGGTGGTGGCGCTCACCCCGGGCGCGTCGGGGACGCCGGCCGCCTGCTCGGCGAGGACCCGGGTCACCGCCGACAGCCGTCCGGCGTCCAGATCGTGCAGGACGACGTGCGTCACCCGGCCCTCGGCGTGGTCGTCGAGGAGCGCCCCGTACACCAGGGGGACGCGGAAACCTCCGCCGCCCAGAATCGTCAGTTTCACCGGGTTCCTCCGACTCCGTAGGCTGCGCGCGGCGCGCCGGGGGCACCGGGCACACGCCGCCTCGTTCGCTTCGTTCCGTGCCGGGCCCGCTCGGGCCCGGCGGCCCAGGGCGTGCGACCCCGCCGCGCGCCGGGGGGCCGGGCGGCCCGGGTGGGCGGCCCTCCCGCCTCGGCCGGGGAGGGGTTCACTCCTGGACCCTTCCCACCACGACGACCTCGACGCCCGCCTCCTCCAGGGAGGCACGCGTCGCCGCGTCCGGCGGCTCGTTCGTCACCACCACGTCCAGGTCCTCGGGACCGCAGACCTTCGCCATGCCGTGCCCGGGGAACTTCGCCGCGTCGGCGAGTAGCACGACCTTCTCCCCGGCCCGGATCATGGCCCGCTTGACCGGCACCTCCACGACCGTGGTGTCCATGACCTGGCCGCCGGGCCGCACTCCGCTGGTGCCGAGGAACAGCCAGTCGGCGTGCAGCTGGCGCAGGTTGTCCTCGGTGAGGAAGCCGACCAGGGAGCGGTACTCGCGCCGGACCATGCCGCCGAGCAGGACCAGCTCGATGCCCTCGTCGTCGGCGAGTTCCTCGTAGACGACCAGGTTGCTGGTGATGACGGTGAGCCGGCGGCCGTGCAGCTGCCGGGCCAGGCGGTAGGCGGTCGTCCCGATGTCCAGCAGCACCGACTGGCCGTCGCCGATCATGGCCGCGGCGCGCTCGGCTATGGCGTCCTTCTCGGCGACGCGCACCTCGGCGACCTCGGCGAAGGGCTGGTCGCCCTCCTCGACCACGGCGCCGCCGTGGACTCGGGTCAGCAGGCCGTCCTCCTCCAGTTTCACCAGGTCGCGCCTGATGGTGGCCGGGCTCACGCCCAGCTGCTCGGAGAGGTCGGTCACGGCTGCGGGGCCGCCCGAGCGCAGGGCCCGCAGGATGAGTTGGTGTCGTCGTTCTGCCAGCACGTCGTGCACATTACTCGTCATCTCCAATCATCGCCATGCTCATTTCTGCGCAGGTATTGACCAATCTCGTGGAGCGGCGCACGATTCCGCTCACGGAAATGAAGGGTTTTGACGATCTCCGTCGAGACCCCCAGCGAGAGGACGCCTCCGTGGAGGACGACGACCGGCCCGATGTGCTGCTGACCGGGCTGCTCTTCTACGACCTCGTGCTCACGGGCCTGGACAAGCCGCCGACCCCGGGCGAGGAGCTCTGGACGAAGGGCATGGGCTGCGGCCCGGGCGGCATCGCGAACCTCGCCGTGGCCGCCGCCCGCTTCGGCCTGCGCACCTCGCTCGCCACGGCGTTCGGCGACGACTTCTACGGCGCGTACTGCCGGGACGTCCTCGCCGGCCAGGAGGGCGTCGACCTCTCGCTCTCCCGCACGGCGGACGGCTGGCCGACCCCGGTCACCGTCTCCGTCGCGTACGGCGGCGACCGGGCCCTGCTCACCCACGGCCAGGAACCGCCGTTCTCGCAGGACGCGCTGATGGGCGACCCGCCCCCGGCGCGCACCGCCCTGGTCCACCTGGAGGCCGAGCCGCGCGCGTGGACGGCCAAGGCCGCGGCGAACGGCACCCGCATCTACGCCGACGTCGGCTGGGACCCCACCCAGGAGTGGTCACGGGACCTGCTGGACCAGCTCGCCCTGTGCCACGCCTTCCTGCCCAACGAGACCGAGGCGATGGCCTACACCCGCACCGGCACCCCGGCGGCGGCGCTCGGCGTCCTGTCCGAGCGGGTGCCGGTGGCGGTGGTGACCCGCGGCCGGGACGGCGCGCTCGCCGTCGACCAGCTCACCGGCGAGTACGCGGAGGTCCCCGCCCTCGGCGTCGACGCCCTGGACGCGACCGGCGCCGGTGACGTCTTCGGCGCGTCTTTCGTCGCGGCCTCGCTCGGCGGCTGGCCGCTGGAGGAGCGGCTGCGCTTCGCGGTCCTCGCCGCCGGGCTGTCGGTCCGCCACCACGGCGGGGCGCTGGCCGCCCCGGGCTGGTACGGCGTCGACCGCTGGTGGCGCTCGCTGACGGACCCCGCGCTCAGGCGGACGTACGGCTTCCTCGCGGACCGGCTCCCCGAGGACCCCGGGCCGCCGGTCGCGTACGCCCCCGTCACGCCTCCCGCACGGCGGCACTGACTCCCCCCACGCCCTTGTGTGTCCCTTCTCAAGCGAAGTCACGAACAGATCCGAAAGGCGGTGGGAGCTGTGCGGCTCTCACGAAGAGGCCTGCTGCGCGCGGGCCTGGCCGGTACGGCCGCCACGGCGCTGGGCGGCCTGGCGACCGGGTGCGCCGTTCCGGCCGGCTCGACGGGCCGGACCATGGTCCTGTGGTACTGGAGCGGCGGGCTGAGCGACACCGTCGTCAAGAACGCCAAGGCCCGCTACGGCGAGGACGTCGACCTCAAGGCCCAGCAGATCGGCGGCTACTACCGCTCCAAGCTGATCACCACCCTGGCCGGCCGGGCCCACATCCCCGACATCGCGGGACTCAAGGGCGAGGACATGGCCTCCTACCTGCCGAACGCCGACCAGTTCGTGGACCTGAGGACCCTGGGTGCCGGGAAGCTCAAGAGCCGGTACCTGGACTGGAAATGGCAGCAGGGCGTCGCCGACGACGGCAGCCTGGTCGGTTTCCCCATCGACGTGGGCCCGGTCGTGCACTACTACCAGCCGGCCGTCTTCGAGAGGGCCGGACTGCCGTACGCGCCGGCCGACGTCTCCCGGGAGCTGGGCACGTGGGAGAGGTTCTTCGCCGCGGGCGAGCGGCTGAGGAAGCGGGTGCCCGGGTCGTTCCTGCTCACCGACGTGGGCAGCGTCTTCGAGATGTCGCTCGGGCAGGGCACCACCCGGTTCGTCGACAGGGAGCGGAACTTCATCGGGGACGGCGCGCACGTCCGTGCCTGCTGGGACCGGGCCGTCGAGGCCAAGCGGCGCGGACTCGTGTCGGACATCGTCAGCGGCACCCCGGACTGGAACTCGGCCGCCGAGCGGGGACTGCTGCCCAGCCAGCTCAACGCCTCCTGGGCCGCCGGCGACCTCAAGCTCGGCCTGCCGAGGACGAAGGGCCGGTGGCGGGTGGCCGACTGCCCGGGCGGCCCGTCCAACGTCGGCGGCTCGTTCCTGGCGATCACGAAGGCGTGCCGGGAGCCCGAGCGTGCCTTCGAGATCATCACCTGGATGCTCGACGCGGACAACCAGGCCCAGGGCTTCGTCGACGCGGGCCTCTTCCCGTCGACCCCGGCCTCGTACGCGATGAGCAAGCTGCGCGAGCCGGACCCGTTCTTCGGCGGCCAGATCACCATGGACGTCTACGGCCCGGCGGCCGAGAGGATCCCGGTGGCCTACAACAGCCCGTACGACATCGCGCTCGGGCAGCCCGTCCGCGACGAGATCAAGAACGTCGGCGTCCTCGGCAAGGACCCGGCGAAGGCCTGGAGGGACGCCATGGGCAAGTGCCGGCGCATCGCGGACCACCTGGGGGTGACGTACTGATGGCCACCGTTCCCGCGCTCGACGAGCCCCCGGCGGCCACGGCCCCGGCCGTCCACCGGAGGAAGGGCGTCCTGAGCCACTGGCGGCTGTACGCCGCGATCTCCCCGTTCTACCTCCTCTTCCTCTGCTTCGGTCTGGTCCCCGTCGGCTTCTCGCTCTACCTGTCCTTCCACCGCTGGGACGGGCTGGGCGCGATGGAGTGGGCGGGCCTGGCGCAGTTCCGCTACCTGATCGGCGACACCGACTTCTGGAGCTCCATCGGCAACACGCTGGTCATCTGGGCGCTGGCCACCTTCCCCATGATCTTCCTGGCGATGGTGACGGCCGTGATGCTCAACTCCGCGGTGCGCTTCAAGAACGTCTACCGGTTCGCGTACTTCCTGCCCAACGTCACCTCGATCGTCGCCGTCGCGATCGTCTTCGGCTCGGTGTTCTCTACGAACTTCGGCCTGATGAACGCCCTGTTGCAGGCGGTCGGACTGGACCAGGTGGCCTGGCTGAACACGCCGTGGGGCATCAAGGTCGCCATCGCGACGCTGATGACCTGGCAGTGGACCGGCTACAACGCGATCATCTTCCTGGCGGGCCTGCAGACGATCCCGGGCGAGATGTACGAGGCGGCGCGGATCGACGGCGCCGGGCCGGCGCAGACCTTCTTCCGGGTCACGCTGCCGCTGCTGCGGCCGACCCTGCTGTTCGTGCTCGTCGTCTCGACGGTCACCGGGCTGCAGAGCTTCGCCGAGCCGCAGGTGCTGCTGCAGACCACGGCGAACGAGTCCACGTTCTCGGGCGGCCCCGACCACGCCGGCCGGACGATGGTCCTCTACTTCTTCCAGCAGACGTTCGACAACAACGACTTCGGCTACGGCGCCGCCGTGGCCTGGGGCATCTTCCTCGTCGTCGTCCTCTTCTCGATCATCAACTGGCGCCTGGTGCGGCGCCGGGGCGAAGACTAGGAAGGCAGGGTCACCATGGCATCCCTCAAGGGTCAGCGCGGCCGGGGCTTCGCGCTGCACGCGGTCCTCGTGTGCGGCCTGCTGCTGTCGGCCTTCCCGTTCTACTGGGCGGTCGTGATGTCGACGCACACGTCGACCGAGATCTTCTCCTACCCGCCGAAGCTGCTGCCGGGCTCGCACTTCACGGAGAACGTCCGCAACCTCTTCGGCACCGTCGACTTCTTCGGCTCGATGCTCAACTCGCTGCTCGTCGCCGTGTCCGTCACGGCGCTGGTGCTCTTCTTCGACTCGCTCGCGGCGTTCGTCTTCGCCAAGTTCGCCTTCCCCGGCAAGCGGGTGCTGTTCGCGCTGCTGATGCTCATCTTCATGGTGCCGATGCAGCTGCAGGCCATCCCGCAGTTCGTGATCATGGCGAAGCTGGGCTGGATCGGGTCGATGACCTCGCTGATCGTGCCGGCGGCGGCCAACGCGTTCGGCATCTTCTGGATGCGCCAGTACATGAAGAGCGCCATCCACGACGAACTCATCGACGCCTCCAGGCTCGACGGGGCCGGGTTCCTGCGCCAGTACTGGCACGTGGCGCTGCCGGTGGTCCGCCCGGGCCTGGCGTTCCTCGGCATCTTCACCTTCATGGGCCAGTGGAACGACTACGCCTGGCCGCTGATCGCGCTCACCGATCCGGACAACGTGACCTTGCAGGTCGCGCTGTCCCAGCTCAACGGCACCCACGGCACGACCGACTACGGCATGGTGATGACCGGCGCGCTGCTCGCGCTCGTCCCCCTGCTGATCGTCTTCGCCATCGGCGCCCGGCAGATCATCGGCGACCTCGCGAAGGGAGCCGTGCGCGGATGACGAGCGACCCGCTGCTGGCGCTGCGCCCCTGGCACGCGCCCGAGGTGACCTCCTGGCGGCGGCTGCCGATGCACGCCGTGGACCGGCGCCCCGGGGCCGTCCGCCTCGACGGCGACTGGCGCTTCCAGTTGCTGCCCGCGCCCGGCGCGCCGCCCGGGGAGGTCTGGTCCTCGTCGTACGTCCCGGGTGTCTGGACGCTGCAGGACACGGACGACCTCCCGCGGTACCTCAACGTCCGCATGCCCTTCGACGAGTTCCCGCCGGACGTGCCGGCCGGCAACCCGACCGGGGTGTACGAGCGTGACGTCGAGGTGCCGGCCGCGTGGGCGGGCCGGCGGATCGTGCTCCAGGTCGGGGCCGCCGAGAGCGTGCTGCTGGTGCACGTGGACGGGCACCCGGCCGGGATCTCCAAGGACTCCCACCTGGCCGCCGAGTTCGACCTGACGGACCTGGTCCGCCCCGGCGAGCGGGCCGTGCTGCGCCTGACCGTCGTCAAGTGGTCCGACGCCTCGCACATCGAGGACCAGGACCAGTGGTGGCACGGCGGGATCACCCGCTCGGTGCTGCTGTACGCGACCGGCCCGCTGCACCTGGCGGACGTGACCGTGCGGGCCCGGCGGGACGGGGACCTGCGGGTGGACTGCCGGGTGCGGGACGCGGCCGGGGCGCTGCCCGGGGGCTGGTACGTCAGCGGGGAGCTGGACGGGCACCCGCTCACGCGGGACGCGGAGTTCGACCGGGCCAACGCCGAGGACGAGCGGGTCTCCGCCTTCCTCGGCGAGGCACGGCTGCGTGCCACCGTGCCGGACGTGCGCACCTGGAACGCCGAGACGCCCGAGCTGTACGGGCTGACCGTCCGCCTGCACCGCGCCGACGGCTCCGTCGCCGACACCTCCCGGCACCGGGTCGGTTTCCGGGACGTCGAGATCAGCGGCCGTGACCTGCTGGTCAACGGCGAGCGGGTGTTCATCCGGGGCGTCAACCGGCACGACTTCCATCCGCTGACCGGCCGGACGGTGTCGTACGACGACATGCGCGCGGACCTCGTCCTGCTGAAGCGGTTCGGCTTCAACGCGATCCGCACCGCGCACTACCCGAACGACCCGGCCCTGTACGACCTGGCCGACGAGCTCGGCTTCTACGTGGTCGACGAGGCGGACATCGAGTCGCACGACCACGCGCACGAGATCGCCGACGACCCGCGCTACCTGGGCGCGTTCGTCGACCGGGTCGCGCGGATGGTGCTGCGCGACAAGAACCACCCCTGCGTCGTCGTCTGGTCGCTGGGCAACGAGTCCGACTACGGCGCCCACCACGACGCCGCCGCCGGCTGGGTGCGCCGGCACGACCCGACCCGGCCGGTGCAGTACGAGGGCGCGGCCAGGCTCGGCTGGGCCGACCCGGACGTGGCCTCCGACATCGCCTGCCCGATGTACGCGCCGCTGGAGGAGTGCGTCGCGCACGCCCTGTCGGGGAAGCAGACCAAGCCGCTGATCCAGTGCGAGTACTCGCACGCCATGGGCAACAGCAACGGCACACTGGCGGACCATTGGGCGGCCATCGAGGCCACCCCGGGTCTTCAGGGCGGGTTCATCTGGGAGTTCTGGGACCACGGCATCCTGCAGCGTGTGAACGACGGCAGACCGGCCGGGCGTGCGGGCGCCGGGCTGTACGACAGCGGTGTCGCCGCGCCCGGGTACCGCTGGGCGTACGGCGGCGACTTCGGCGAGACGGACCACGACGGCGCCTTCATCGCCGACGGGGTCGTCTTCCCCGACCGCACCCCCAAGCCCGTGCTGTACGAGCACCGGGAGATCGCCGCTCCGGTGCGCATCGCCTGCTTCCGGCACGAGGGCGTCGTGCTGAGCAACCACCAGCACTTCCGGGGCCTGGACTGGCTGGCCGGCGAGTGGGAGCTGTCCCTCGCCGACGGCCCCACCCTGACGGCCCCCGCCGGGCTGCCGGATCTGCGGCCGGGTGAGACGGCGGTGGTGCCGCTGCCGTTCGCGCTGCCGCAGGACGGCGGGGAGGCGTGGCTGACCCTGCGGGTGACGACGGCGGGCGACGAGCCGTGGGCGCCGCGCGGCACCGTGGTGTGCCTGCCCCAGGTGCGGCTGCGGGCGGCGTCGCCCGTGACGCGCGCACCGGTCGCGGGCCGCGCGGTCGACGTCGACGAGGACGGGCTGCTGGTCCATCCGCTGCTGACGGCCGCTCCGGCCCTGTCCCTGTGGCGGGCGCCCACCGACAACGACGAACTGGGCGGCACGGCGGACCGCTGGCGGGACTGGGGCCTGGACCGGCCCACCCGAGAGGTCGTGGCCGTACGGCGTGAGTCCGGCCGGGTGGCGGTGGTCGCCGACCACCTCTTCCCGGGCGGGACCGTCCGGCACGAGCAGGTGTTCACGGCGGTCGGGGACGGGTTGCTCGTGGAGGAGTGCGCCGAGCTGCCCGAGACCCTGTACGACGTGGCCCGGGTCGGGTCGGTGTTCGAGACGGTCCCGGGGCTGACCCTGTGGGAGTGGTTCGGGCAGGGCCCCTGGGAGTCGTATCCGGACCGGGCCGCGGGCGCGCCCGTCGGTCACCACGCGCTGCCGGTGGACGAGTTGTTCACGCCGTATCTGCGGCCGCAGGAGAGCGGCGGGCGGCACGGTGTGCGGCGGTTCACGCTCTCCGCGCCGGACGCCACCGGCCTCGCGGTGCGGCTGGACCGGCCCCGGCAGGTCTCGGTGACACGGCACCGCGCGGCCGATCTCGCCGCCGCGGCGCACCACGACGAACTGGTGCCGCGGGCGGGGTGCGTGGTGCACATCGACGCGGCGCACCGCGGCCTGGGCACGGCCTCGTGCGGGCCCGACACCTTCGCCTCCTACCTGGTGCCCACCGGTGTCCACCGCTGGAGCTGGACCCTGCGCGCCCTCTGAGTTGCTCCCCCTTTCCCATCGTCGTCCCAGTCGTCCTCACTGGAGCACCCGTGTGCACGTCGCACGACGACGACCCGGGCGCGGCGCCCCCGGCCGGCGCCGGCAGACGCGGCGTCCTGCGGGCGACCGCGCTGCTCGGGCGCTTACGGGCGGGCGAGCGGCTGACCCTGCACATCACCGTGACGAGCGCCTCGCGGCGCGGTGCGCGGACCGGCCGCCGACCGCGACGGCTGGCAGGCCCCCGGCACCCGGGTCGTCCGGACGGCCGACGTCTCCGGCCGCACCGGCACCTGCACGCTGCGCGCCCCGCTGACCTCGGGCGCCGAGTCGTTCTACGTCCGGCTGCGCGGCAGCGACGGCAACCGGCACGGCACCGGGTACCTGGGCGCCGCCGTCGACCCGCACGGGCCGGTGCCGCACGCGCCCGGGGACGGCGGCCCGTGGACGGACACGTGGTTCTACTCGAACCCCGTCTTCGTCGACGTGGCGGGTTCCTCCCCGGCGTACGGGCAGGTCACGGACTGATCGGGGCGGAGGTACGGTGGGCCGCGTGACCGGTGAAGAGGCGCTGCGGCCCCAGTCCCTCATGCTGACGTTCCTGGGCGACCAGGTGCTCGGCCGAGACGTGTGCGTGTACTCGGGCAGCGTCATCGACGTGTTCGCCCGGGCCGGCATCGGCGAGCAGGCCACGCGTTCCACGCTGACCCGCATGGCCGGCCGGGACCTGCTGCGCCGGCAGCGCGAGGGCCGCCGGATGTACTTCGGGCTGACCGGGCGCGCGGAGGCGGTGCTGCGCGACGGCGAGCGGCGCATCTGGCAGACCGGCGCGGTCAACCGGCACTGGGACGGCACCTGGACGCTGCTCGGCTTCTCGCTGCCCGAGTCCTGGCAGCGCCAGCGTCACGACCTGCGCTCGCGGCTGACCTGGAGCGGCTTCGGCCCGCTGTTCAACGGCCTGTGGATCGCGCCGGGCGAGATCGACGTGTCGGCCCTGGTGGCCGAACTCGGCCTGTCCGCCCACGTGAAGATCTTCCGGGCGCACGCGGACGCCGGGATGGACATCGGCCGGATGATCGAGGAGACCTGGGAGCTGTCCGACCTGGCCGCGGGCTACGAGGGGTTCGTGCGGCGCTGGAAGCCCTGGGAGGACGACCTGCCGGACGCCGACGACGCGCTGGTGCTGCGCCTGCGCCTGCAGACGGAGTGGCTGCGGATCGTCCGGCGGGATCCGCGGCTGCCCGTGAAGCACCTGCCGGACGACTGGCCGGCGGAGCAGGCCGAGAAGACGTTCCGGACCGTGCACGAACGGCTCTCGCCCCTCGCCCGCGCGGCCGCCGAGCGCCTTCTCGACCTGGTGCCGGTGCGGCCTCAGGCGTAGAACCGGGACAGGCTCTGCAGCACCGCCGCCGGCTTGCCGCCGCCCTCGATCTCGACGGTCCCCTCGACCGTGATCTGCACACCGCCCGGCACGTCCTCGACCTCGGTGAGCCGCGCCGTCAGGCGGATGCGGGAGCCCACCGTCACGGGGGACGGGAAACGCACCTTGTTCAGACCGTAGTTGACCTTCGTCGTCACGCCGCGGACGTCCAGCAGCTCGGTGAAGAGCGGGATGAACAGGGAGAGCGTGAGGTAGCCGTGCGCGATGGGGGCGCCGAAGGGGCCCTCCTTGGCACGCTCGGGGTCGACGTGGATCCACTGGTGGTCGCCCGTGGCGTCGGCGAAGGTGTCGATGCGCTCCTGCGTGACCTCGATCCACTCGCTGGTGCCGAGGTCGCCGCCGGCGAGCTTCTTCAGTTCGCCGAGGCCGTTGACGGTGATGCTCATGCGGTTCCTCACGGGTTGCCGTAGCGGGTACGGACGCGGGACTTGAGGAGCTTTCCGGAGGCGGTGCGCGGGAGGGCGTCCGCGACGACCACCGACTTCGGGATCTTGTACTTGGCGAGGCGCCCGGCGAGCGAGGCGAGCACCTCGTCGGGGTCCAGCTCGGCGCCCTCGCGGGGGACGACGACCGCGCGCGGCACCTCGCCCCACGTGTCGTCGGGCACGCCGATCACCGCGCACTCGGCGATGCCGGGGTGGGCGAGGAGCCGGTCCTCGATCTCGGCCGGGTAGACGTTCTCGCCACCGGAGATGATCATGTCCTTGAGGCGGTCGACGATGTGGACGTAGCCGTCCTGGTCGACCTGGGCGGCGTCGCCGCTGCGGAACCAGCCGTCGGCGAAGGACGCGGCCGTCTCCTCGGGCAGTCCCCAGTAGCCGGGCATCACGTGCGGTCCGCGCACCACGACCTCGCCGACCTCCCCGACGCCGACCGGGGTCAGGTCCGGCCGGACGACGCGGACGTCGCTGAAGAAGTGCGGCACGCCCGCCGAACCCGCCTTGCCGACGGCGTGCTCGGCGTCCAGGAACAGTGTGCCGGGGGCGGCCTCGGTCATGCCGTAGCCCTGGAGGAAGGTCAGGCCGCGCTCCTGGTACGTCGCGATCAGCGGGGTCGGGACCGGGGAGCCGCCGCAGGTGAGGATGCGCAGCGAGGACAGGTCGGCGTCCGGCCAGCGGGGGTGCCTGGCCATCTGGTCGAACATGGTCGGCACGCCGAACATGAAGGTGATCCGGTGCCGTTCGATCATCTCGAGGGTGGCCTCCGGGTCGAACGCCTCGACCAGGACGCAGGTGCCGCCCTTGAGCAGCACCGGCAGGGTCAGCATGTTCAGGCCGGCGGTGTGGAACAGCGGGGCGGAGACCAGGGCGCGTTCGTCGGCGATCAGGTCGGTGTCGACGAGGACGTTGACCGCGTTCCAGGTGAGGTTGCCGTGGGTGAGCATGGCGCCCTTGGGCCGGCCGGTCGTGCCCGAGGTGTACATGATGATGCAGGTGTCATCGGGTCCGACGGGTTCGTCGACCGGCTCGGCGGACGCCCCGGCGAGGGCCGCCTCGTACTCCGCGCCGGTTTCCAGGTGGAGCCGGACGTCCGTGCCGCCGGGCAGGCCCGCGACGAGGCCGGTGTGGGAGGGGCCGTGGACCAGCGCCTTCGCTCCGGAGTCGGCGAGCTGGTAGGCGATCTCCGGTCCGGCGAGGCGGGTGTTGAGCGGGACGAACACCGCGCCGAGGGTGCCGGCCGCGAACAGGGTCTCCAGGTAGGAGGGGTGGTTCGGGCCGAGGTACGCGACGCGGTCGCCGCGGCGCACGCCCCGGGCGCGCAGGGCGTGGGCCAGGCGCGTGGTGCGGGCGTGCAGCGTGCCGTAGTCGACGGTGTGCTCGCCGTGGATCAGGGCGGTGCGGTGCGGGGTCTTGCGGGCCCGGCGGGCGGGCCACGACCCGATTCCCTCGTTGCGCATGTCACGCCCCTTATGGTGTGGCCAGCCCGAGCAGGCGGGCGGCGTTCTCCTTGAGGATCTTCGGCCGGACCTCCTCCTTGATCGTCAGCTTGCCGAAGTCGGCGAGCCAGCGGTCGGGGGTGAGGACGGGGAAGTCGGAGCCGAAGAGGACCTTGTCCCTCAGCAGGGTGTTGGCGTACTGCACGAGCTGCGGCGGGAAGTACTTCGGGGACCAGCCGGACAGGTCGATGTGCACGCCCGGCTTGTGCGTGGCGACGGCCAGCGCCTCGTCCTGCCAGGGGAAGGACGGGTGCGCCAGGATGATCTTCAGGTGCGGGAAGTCGGCCGCCACGTCGTCGACGTGGAGCGGGTTGGAGTACTTCAGCCGGATGCCGCCCCCGCCGGGGAGGCCGGCGCCGATGCCGGTCTGCCCGGTGTGGAAGAGGGCGATCGCGCCCGTCTCCTCGATCACCTCGTACAGGCCGTAGGCGACGGCGCGGTCGTTGGGGAAGAACCCCTGGATGCTGGGGTGGAACTTGAAGCCCTTCACCCCGTACTCCTCGACCAGCCGCCGGGCCTGCTTCACGCCCGCCCTGCCCCGGAAGGGGTCGACGGAGGCGAAGGGGATGAGGACGTCGGCGTTGGCGGCGGCCGCCTCGGCGACCTCCTCGTTCGGCACGGGCGGGGTGCCGGTGGCGGACTCGGCGTCGACCGTGAAGATCACGGCGGCCATGTTCCGCTCGCGGTAGTAGGCGGCCGTCTCCTGAAGGGTCGGCTTCCGCTCGCCCTCGACCTTGAAGTAGGCGGAGGAGGCGTCGTGCAGGTCGTCGTCCAGGGAGGAGTGCCCCTTCGACGACACCTCCGCGTGGGTGTGGACGTCGATCGCGACCAGGTCCTCGACCTTCATGGAGCGGGACATCACGCCTCCGGGAGCCGGGGCGCCGGGATGCCGACCGACTGGAGTTCGGCCCCGACCGAGGTGGACCAGGCGTCCGCGAGGGCGCCGGGGGTCCAGCCGCCGTCGGCGTAGGCCGCCCTGATCTCCTGCGGATGCGACCAGAGTGCCACCTTGTCGCCGCCGATGCCGATGCACTGGCCGGTCACGCCGCGCGCGGCCTCGGAGGCGAGGAAGGGCACCAGGGCCGCGCAGTCCTCGGGGGTGCCGAAGCCCTCGCCCTTGCGCAGGAAGCCGGGCAGCGGCTCGCCGTTCCGCATCGCGTCGACGTACGGGGCGAAGGCGGGGATGGTCTCGGTCATCGCGGTCGCGGCGACCGGCACGACCGCGTTGACGGTGATGCCCGCCCGGCCCAGCTCCATCGACCAGGTGCGGGCCATGGCGGCGATGCCGGCCTTGGCGGCGGCGTAGTTCGTCTGGCCGAAGTTGCCGCGCTGGCCGGCCGGGGAGCCGACCAGGATCAGCGTGCCGCCCTCGCCCTGCTCGCGCATCCGCACGGCGGCGGCACGGGCACAGGTGAAGGTGCCCCTGAGGTGGGTCGTGATCACCGCGTCGAAGTCCTCGTCGGACATCTTCCACAGCACCTTGTCGCGCAGGATGCCCGCGTTGGTGACCAGGACGTCCAGTCGCCCGAACTCCTCGACGGCCCGGTTCACCAGCCGCTCGGCGGCCTCCGAGGTGCCGACCGGGACGACCTCGGCGACGGCCCTGCCGCCCGCCTCCTCGATGGACTTCACGGCCGCCGCGGCCACCGCCTCGTCGATGTCGTTGACGACGACGGACGCGCCGTGGGCGGCCAGGGCGTGGGCGTAGGCGAGGCCGAGGCCCCGGCCGCCGCCGGTGACGACGGCGGCCTTGCCGGAGAGATCGATGCTGGGCACGGGGGATCCCTTCACACGGGGGTTCGGTGCGGGCGCACGGGTCGGCGTGCGAGATCGAAGCTAAGAGCAATAATTGTTGTTGTCAATAGTTGTTGTGATCCATGGGTGCGGGATGCTGGAATCTCCAGGACGCACCGAGCACAGGGAGCCCGCCATCACACGCCAGAACGCCACCCCGAAGCCCATCGACGCGGACGAGCCCTGGATGCGGGGACTGCACGCCGACACGGGCTACCTGCTGTACCGCCTGGGCCTGCGCTCGGGGCAGCTCTTCAACGCCTGCCTGCAGGAGTCGGGCCTGCGCCTGCGCCATTACGCGGTGCTGCGCTTCCTCGCGACCACCGAGGGCGCGTTGCAGAGGGAGTTGAGCACCCGGCTCGGCTACGACCCGAGCGCGATCGTCGGCCTGGTCGACGACCTGGAGAAGCTGGGCTTCGCCGAGCGCCGCCCCTCCCCCGACGACCGCCGCAGCCGGATCGTCGTCCTGACCGGGGCCGGGCGCGCGTTCCTGCGCGACACCGACGAGGCCGGCCTGCGCGTGACCGGCGAACTGCTGGGCCCGCTGGACCCTGCCGAACGCGCGACGCTGCACGCGCTGCTGCTGCGGATCGCGGAGGACGGCCTGACCTGACCGGCCCCCACTGATGTTGTGCAAATGATTGACGGCTGCATGATGGATGCATAACTTCACGGCCAACCGCGCCCCGTCCCCAGGGAGCCCACCGTGCAGTCATCCCCGTCAGCCACCCAGCCCGGCCGACCCGCCCCCGATCCACGGCAGTTGCGCCGCGTGGCCGCGTCCGGCCTGCTGGGCACGACCGTCGAGTTCTACGACTTCCTCGTCTACGGCACGGTCGCCGCGCTCGTCTTCGGCGACCTGTTCTTCCCCCGCGCCGATCCGGCCGTCGGCACCGTCGCGGCCTTCGGCACGTTCGCCGCGGGCTACCTCGCCCGCCCCCTCGGCGGCATCGTCTTCGGCCACTTCGGCGACCGGCTCGGCCGCAAGTCGATGATGCTGCTGACCATGGTGCTCATGGGGGCGGGCAGCTTCCTCATCGGCCTGCTGCCGACCTACGACGCGATCGGCGTCTGGGCTCCGGTGCTGCTGGTCGCCCTGCGCGTGGTGCAGGGCCTGGCGATCGGCGGCGAGTGGGGCGGCGCCATGCTCATGGTCGTGGAGCACGCCGAGCACGCCCAGGGCTCCCGGCGCGGCCTGTGGTCGAGCTTCACCCAGCTCGGCGCCCCGCTCGGGTCCGTGCTGTCGGCCGGTGTCGTCACCCTCGTCGCCGCCCTGCCGGACGAGCAGTTCCGCTCCTGGGGCTGGCGCGTGCCGTTCCTGCTGAGCATCGTGCTGCTGGCCGTCGGGCTGTTCGTGCGGCTGCGGGTCGCCGAGAGCCCGCTGTTCGCGCAGGTGCGCAGGGAGCCGGCGGACCGGCCGCCGATCCTGGAGGTTCTGCGCCGCCCGAAGCCCGTGCTGCTCGCCGCCTGTGTGGGCATCGGCGCCTTCACCGCCCAGTCGCTGCTGACCAGCTTCATGATCTCCTACGCCGTCGACCAGGGGTACACCCGCCCGCAGGTGCTGACCGCGGTGACCGTCGCCTCCTGCGTGGCCCTCGCCGTGCTGCCCGCCGCGTCCGCGCTGTCGGACCGGGTCGGGCGCAGGCCCGTGGTCCTCGCCGGTGCCGTCGCCTCGGCCGCGCTCGCCTTCCCCGTGCTGGCGCTGGTCGACTCCGGCTCCCCGGGACTGCTGATCCTCGCGCTCGCCCTCGGCCACGGCGTCGCCCAGTCGACGATGTACGGGCCGCTGGGCGCCCTGCTCACCGAGATGTTCGGCACCCGGGTCCGCTACACCGGCGCCTCCCTCGGCTACCAGGGCGCGACCCTGATCGGCGCCGGGTTCTCCCCGCTGATCGCCGGCAGTCTCGTCGCCTCGGCCGGCGGCGGCAGCACCCCGGTGTCCCTGCTGCTGTGCGCGGGCGCCGCGATCACCGCCCTCACCGTGTGGCGGCTGCGCGAGACCCACACGGACGCCCTGGACTCCCCCGCCACCGCCCCCGCCCTGGAAGGGACCCCCCGTTGAGGATCCGCCTCGCCCTGCTGACCGCCTGCCTCTGCCTCGCGGCGACCGCCCTGCCCGCGCGGGCCGCTGCCCTGGACGACACCCGCCTGGAGGGCAGGCTCCCCTCGGGAGCCGCGTACGTGATGGACGTCCCGGCGTCCTGGAACGGCACGGTGCTGCTCTACAGCCACGGCTACACCCCGGCCGGCGCCCCCAACCCGGCCCGGAACACGCCCGGTCCGGCCGTGCGCGACACCCTGCTCGCCGAGGGGTACGCGCTGATCGGCTCCTCCTACGCGACGACCGGCTGGGCCGTCACCGAGGCCGTGCCCGACCAGCTCGCCACGCTGGAGCTGTTCACCGAGAGGTTCGGGGCGGCCCGGCGCACCCTCGCCTGGGGCACGTCGTACGGCGGCTTCGTCACCACCGTGCTCGCCGAGCGGCACGCCGCCCGGTTCGACGGTTCGGTGTCGATGTGCGGGCTGGTGCAGGGCGGTGTGGCCAACTGGAACAGCACCCTGGACCCGGTGTTCGCGCTGCGCACCCTGCTCGCGCCCGGCTCCGGCATCCGGCTCGCGGGCTTCGCCGACCAGGCGGAGGCGGTCGCCGCGGCCACCTCCCTCACCTCGAAGGTGGAGGCCGCCCAGCGCACTCCGGAAGGCCGGGCCCGCATCGCCCTCGCCGCCGCCCTGCACGGCATCCCGGGCCACAACGACCCGTCCCAGCCCGAACCAGGCCCCACCGACTGGCAGGCGCGCCAGGCCAACCAGTACACCGCCGTGCGGGGGTTGCTGCAGATGCCCGCGTTCAGCTGGCGGCAGGAGGCCGAGGCCCGGGCGGGCGGGAACCCGTCCTGGAACACCGGCGTCGACTACACCGCCCTGCTGGCCCGGTCGCCGCTGTACAAAGAGGTGACCGAGCTCTACAAGGAGGCGGGACTGTCCTTGCGTACCGACCTGTCGGCCCTGGACCGGGCGCCCCGGGTCCCCGCCGACCCGCCTGCCGTGCGGTGGATGCGGAACACCAGCGTGCTCTCGGGCCGGCTCACCGACCCGCAGCTGAACATCCACACGACCGGAGACGCACTGATCCCGGTGGAGGCCGAGAGCGCCCACCGGCGGGCGGCGGGTGCGGCGGGCTCCGCGCACCTGCTGCGGCAGGCGTACGTCGACGGCCCCGGCCACTGCACGTTCACCACGGGCGAGACGCTGGCCGCCCTGCGCACCCTGGAACACCGCCTGGACACCGGCCGCTGGGACGCCTCGTCCGGTGCGCTCAACTCCCGCGCCCGGCAGGCGGATCCGGCGGCCGCGCCCCGCTTCGTCCCCTACCGTCCGGCCGCCTACCCCCGTCCCCACGACCTCGCCCACCCCTCAGACGCCCGGCCATGACCGCCCGGACCGCGTCCGGCCGGCTGCTGTCCGTGCTCGCGGCCTTCGACCACGAGCATCCGGCCCTGAGCCTGACGGACATCAGCCGGCGGGCCGGGCTGAGCCTGACCACCACGCACCGGCTGGTCGGGGCGCTCACCGAGTGGGGCGCCCTGGAACGGGACGACTCCGGCGCCTACCACGTGGGGCTGCGGCTGTGGGAGCTCGCCGCGCTGGCCCCGCGCGGGCTCGCCCTGCGGCAGATCGCCCTGCCGTATCTGGAGGACCTGTACGAGGCGACGCACGAGAACGTGCAGCTGGCCGTACGGGACGGCCGGGACGTCGTCTACACCGAGTGGCTGTCGGGGCGTTCCGCGGTCGGGGTGCACATCCGCGTCGGCGCCCGCTGGCCCCTGCACGCCACGGGGGTCGGGCTCGTCCTGCTGGCGCACGGCGGCCCGGAACTCCAGGACGAGTACTGCGCGGGCGAACTCGTCTCCTTCACGCCGTACACCATCACGGCCCCGGCCCGGCTGCGGCGCGTTCTGGCCGAGGTGCGGCGGTCGGGGGTCGCCGTGAGCGACCGCCAGGTGACGGAGGACGCCCTGTCGGTGGCCGCCCCCGTCCGCGGGCCGGACGGTGCCGTCACCGCCGCCGTGTCCGTCGTGGTCCCCCACGCGGACGCGCGGGTCCCGGTGCTGGTCCCGGCGGTGCGGCTGGCGGCCCGGGGGATCTCACGTGCGCTGGGGTGGCGGCCCTGACGTCTCCCGGCCGGGGGCCATCGCCCAGCGGATGGTCCGGGTCAGCGCCTGCCCGGTGGGGCGGACGGCGAGGGACTCGACGAGCGGCACCCGCGGCAGCCACAGCATGGCGCGCGCCCAGGGCGGGAGCAGCGTGACGGCGTTGGCGACCAGGCCCCCGTAGAAGGGCCGCACGGCCAGGGGCAGGGGCGGCTGGAAGAGGAGGAAGCGGGCGGCGGCACGGGCCTCGGGCGTGGCCCGCAGTTCGGGCCGGTAGGCGGTCAGCCGCCCGGCCAGCTCGCGGCGGTCGCGCGGCGGGTCCTCGGCGCCCAGGGCCTCGGCGACGCGGGCGGTGTCGGCGACGTAGGCGTCGTAGCCGGCGGCGTCCAGGGGCCGGGCCCCGTAGCGTTCGTGGGCGCGCAGGAAGCTGTCCGTCTCGGCGGCGTGCACCCAGGCGAGCAGGTGCGGGTCGGCCGCGTGGTACGGCTCGCCCTCGGCGGTGGTGCCGCGGATCCGTTCGTGGATGCCGCGTACGTGCTCGACGGCCCGCCGCGCGTCCTCGGCGGTGCCGTAGGTGGTCACGGCCAGGAAGGTGCTGGTGCGCTGCAGGCGGCCCCACGGGTCACCGCGGTAGCCGGAGTGCCCGGCGACCGCCGCCATCGCGAGGGGGTGCAGGGACTGCAGCAGCAGCGCCGTCAGCCCGCCGATGAACATGGAGGCGTCGCCGTGGACCGTCCGGATCGGCCGGTCGGGCCCGAACCAGCGCGGCCCGGGGGTGTGGTGGATGCGGGCGCGCGTCTGCGGCCCGCCGGGGCCCGCGACCCGGCGGAACAGGGCCTGGCCCAGTTGCTCTCGGACTCCGGTCAGCACGGTCGGCCTCCCTTCCCTGCTGACCAGTGTCCGCCATGCGCCCGGGCTTCAACCGGGACGGCCCGTCGGTGCCACCGGCCCGTGCCCGCCATGCCCACAGGCCCGGCCGGGGCGCCGGCCCCTGCCCGTCATACGCACCAGCCCCGGCCAGGCGGCCCTCCCCGCGCCGCCGGCCGGCAGCCATACGCACCGGCCAGGGCCCGTGGACCGCCCCCCCGGCCCGCCGACCAGCACCCGCCCCGCGCACGCGTCCTCACCGCCGGGGCTTCGCCGCCGTGCTGTCGGCGCGGCCGCCCGCGCCGAGCAGGCCGGTGCGGCGGACCAGGTCGGTGGCCTCCAGGCGGGGCAGTTCGCGCCGGGCCACGCGCAGCACCACCGGCGGCAGGGCCGCGCGCACCGGCTGCGTCAGCCGCAGCCAGCCGGGCACGTACACCGCCGTGCGGCGGCGCTCCAGGCACCGGGCCATGCGGGCGGCCACCACGTCCACGGGGTACACGCGGCGGGCCGGCGGGGGCATGTGGGCGCGCAGCTCCCGCAGGACGTCGTAGCGGTCCGCGTCGCGGATCATGTCGGTGTCCGTCCAGGTGAGGTACGCGATGCCGACGCCCACGCCCCGGTGCGCCACCTCCGCGCGCAGGGCGTGCGTGAACGCCTCGACGCCCGCCTTGGAGGCGCAGTAGGCGCTCATCAGCGGGGCCGCCCCGATGGACGCCAGGGAGGCGACCTGGAGGAAGTAGCCCGCGGTGCCGAGGAGGTCCGGCAGGAACGCCCGGGCCGTGTGGGCGCTGCCGGTGAGGTTGACGTCGATCACCCGCCGCCACAGGTCGGGGTCGGTGTCCAGAAAGGCGCCGCCCTCGGCGACCCCGGCGTTCGCCACCACCGCCGAGGGGCGGCCGAGACCGTCGCGCACGGTACGGGCCGCCGCCCGGAGGGCGGGCAGGTCGGTGACGTCGGCCCGCACGGCCAGCGCCGGACCCGGCAGGGACGCGGCCACCTCCTCCAGGGCGGCCTGCTCGTGCCCGAGCAGCGCCACGCGGGCGCCGCGCCGGGACACCTCACGGGCCAGCGCGGCACCCACCCCACGGGCGGCCCCGGTGACGACGACCGTGCGGCCGGCGAGCGGACTGCTGTGCACGGGCCGCCCTCCTTCCGACTCGCTGGGTTACGGCTTCAGCGCCTGGTTCCGGTGCGGTCGCGGCGGGCCAGGAGCCGTTGCGCCCGGGCCAGGCCGGGCGGCACGTTGCGGCGCAGGGCGGCCCGGGCGGCGTTGGCCCCGGGCGCGCCGTGCACCCCGCCGCCCGGATGGGCGCCCGAGGAGGCGAGGTACAGGCCGCGCACCGGGGTCTCCGGGCGGCCGGTGCCGGGCAGGGGGCGGAAGACGAGCTGCTGGTGCATGGCGGTCGTCCCGCCGTTGATGGCGCCGCCCACCAGATTGCCGTCCATGGCCTCCAGCGTCGGGGGCGCCAGGACGCGGCGGGCCCGGATCAGGTCACGGAAGCCGGGCGCGAACCGCTCCACCTGGCGTTCGACGCGGTCGGCCATCAGCTCCCGGTCCTTGGCGGTCCAGTCGCCGGTGATGCCCTCGTCGCCCGCGTCGGCCCGGATCTCGTGCGGGATGTGGGTGTAGGCCCAGGCCGACTCGGTCCCCCGCGGGGAGCGGCCGGCGTCGGAGGTGGTCATCTGGCCGAAGATCACGAAGGGGCGGTCCGGGACCTGCCGCATGGCGATCTGGGCGGCGAAACGGGTGAGCTCGTCCATGCCGTCGGCCAGGTGCACGGTCCCGGCCCCGGCCGCCTGCCCGGCCCGCCAGGGCACCGGGCCGTCCAGCGCCCAGTCGACCTTGAAGGTGGCGAAGTCCCACTGGAAGCGCCGCAGGTCCTCCAGGACCTGGGCGGGCAGGTGCTCGGGCTCGACCAGCTCGCCGTACAGGGCGGGCACCGAGACGTCCGCGAGCACCGCCCGGCGTGCGGGTACCGCGTCACCGGCCGCCGTGCGCACCCCCACGGCCCGCCCGCCGCGGACCACGACCCGCTCGACGCGCTGCCCGCAGCGCACCCGCCCGCCCAGGCTCTCCAGGCGGCGCACCAGGGCCGAGGTCAGCGCCCCGGAGCCGCCCGCCGGGACCGGGAAGCCGTACGTCTGCCCCAGCATGGCCATCAGCCAGCCGAAGCCGCCGCTGCCCGACGACTCGGGGGCGAGGTCGGCGTGCAGGGCGTTGCCGGCCAGCAGCAGCCGGCCGCCCTCGCCGCGGAACTCCTCCTCCCCCAGGCGGCGCACCGGCAGCACCAGGGAGCGGGCCATGCGCAGGCCGCCCGCCGCGCGCAGCCGCCGGGCCAGCCGGGCCGTCGCGCGGACCGGCGGGAACGGCGTGAACAGGGCGTCCAGCAGGTCGGGGCGCAGTCCTTCCCACACGTCGTGCAGCCGCCGCCAGGCGTCGCCGTCGGCCGGGTCGAAGGCGTCCAGGGACGCGGCGGTGGCGTCGACGTTCCGGTCCAGGACGGCGCAGCTGCCGTCGGTGAGGGGGTGGGCCAGCACGCTGGGCGCGTGGCTCCAGGCCAGCCCGTGGTCCTGCAGGCGCAGGGAGGCCAGGACGGGCGAGGCGGCGGCGAGGGGGTAGAAGGAGCTGAACAGGTCGTTGACGAAGGCGGGGTCCACGCCCCGGTCGTGGCGCACGGCGCCGCCCGGCTCGGGCTGCTCCTCCACCACCTCGACACTCCACCCGGCGTCCGCCAGGAGGTTCGCGGCCACCAGGCCGTTGGGTCCCGCGCCGATCACCACGGCGTCAGGCATGGCGGCCCCCGTCCGCGTCGGACACGGTGACCTGGCCCAGGGCGCGGCGCCCGCCCGCGGCGTTCCCGACGCCGGCCTCTTCCTCGCACAGGCGGGCGAGCCGGGCCAGCATGGCGCGGTGGCGCAGCTGGATCAGCGCCTCGAAGCCGACGTTGTGCAGCCGGCCGCCCGCGCCGCGCAGGGGGTGCTCGTCCACGATGACCAGGCAGTGCTCGCCCCAGGGCCGCAGCTCGATGGCGATGCGCGCGGTGCCGAGCGCGCCGGCGTGGGCCTCCAGCTCCAGCCGGGTGCCCTCCTCGCACAGGCGGACGGTCGTCTCGTTGTCCAGGTGCACCGGACCGAGCCGGACGCGGTAGCGGATCGCGGCGTTCTTGTGCGGCCAGTTCCCGCGGACCGGGTGGGACTCGGAGGTCCCCACCACCCACTCCCCGTAGCGGTTGCCGTCGGCGAGGACGTCCCACACGGCGCTCGGGGGAACGCGGATCAGGTGATGGCGTACGGCCACGGATACCTCCTGCTGCCTCGAGCGGGTCGTGGGTCCCGAGTGCCCCCACATGCCCCCGTTCAACAGCGCGGCGCGAACCGGACCGGACCGACGGGACCGGGCGGGGCGCGCACCGGCCGGGCCCGGTGCGTCCGGCGGCGGACCGGGCGGCCCCCTGTCGCGTATGACGAATGATCAATAACCTTGTGCGGTACACCCGTTACCGACTTCTGGGAGCCCCGTGTCCACCGCGCAGCAGGTCCCCGACATCCTCTCGCCCGAGTTCGCCGCCGACCCCTACCCCGCCTATCGCGTGATGCGTGAGAGCGCTCCCCTCATCTGGCACGAGGCGACGCAGAGCTACATCATCTCGCGCTACGAGGACGTCGAGCGGGTCTTCAAGGACAAGGAAGGCCAGTTCACCACCGACAACTACGACTGGCAGATCGAGCCGGTGCACGGCAGGACGATCCTGCAGCTCAGCGGCCGGGAGCACGCCGTGCGGCGGGCCCTGGTCGCCCCGGCCTTCCGGGGCAGCGACCTGGAGCGGAAGTTCCTGCCGGTGATCGAGCGCAACTCCCGCGAGCTGATCGACGCCTTCCGCCACCAGGGCTCCGCGGACCTGGTCACCGACTACGCGACGCGCTTCCCGGTCAACGTGATCGCGGACATGCTGGGCCTGGACAAGGCCGACCACGCCCGCTTCCACCGCTGGTACACCTCGGTCATCGCCTTCCTCGGCAACCTCTCGGGCGACCCGGAGGTGACGGCGGCGGGGGAACGGACCCGGGTGGAGTTCGCCGAGTACATGCTGCCGATCATCCGCCGGCGCAGGGAGCACCTCGGTGACGACCTGCTCTCCACGCTGTGCGCGGCCGAGGTGGACGGCGTGCGGATGAGCGACGAGGACATCAAGGCGTTCTGCAGTCTGCTGCTCGCCGCGGGCGGGGAGACCACCGACAAGGCGATCGCCGGGATCTTCGCGAATCTGCTGCTCCACCCCGACCAGCTCGCCGCCGTGCAGCGGGACCGCTCGCTGATCCCGCGGGCGTTCGCGGAGACGCTGCGCTACACCCCGCCGGTGCACATGATCATGCGCCAGTCGGCGACGGAGGTGGAGCTGAGCGGCGGCACCATACCCGCCGGGGTCACCGTGACGTGCCTGATCGGGGCCGCCAACCGGGACGCGAGCCGCTTCGCGGAGCCGGACCGGTTCGACATCTTCCGCGAGGACCTCACCACGAAGAACGCCTTCTCGGCCGCCGCCGACCACCTCGCCTTCGCCCTGGGCCGGCACTTCTGCGTGGGCGCCCTGCTGGCCAAGGCGGAGGTGGAGATCGGCATGAACCAGCTGCTGGACGCCATGCCCGACATCCGGCTCGCCGACGGCTTCGACCCGGTCGAGCAGGGCGTCTTCACCCGTGGCCCGCAGAGCCTGCCCGTCCGGTTCACACCGGTCGCCTCCTGACGGCCCCCGGTGACGCCCGGGGTCCCGGCACCGGGGCCCCGGGCGCGCCGCCCTACTGCACGACGGGGGTGAACTCCACGGGCAGCGCCGTCAGGCCCCGCATCCAGATCGACGGACGCCAGGTCAGTTCTTCCGGCTCCACCGCCAGCACCAGGTCCGGCAGCCGCTCCAGCAGGGTCTCGACGGCCGTGCGCGCCATGACGTCCGCCAGCAGGGGTGCCGGGTAGGGGCAGCGGTGCTCGCCGTTGCTGAAGGACAGGTGCGCGGCGTTCTCCGCGCCGACGTGTGACTCCGGCCAGATCTGCGGGTCGGTGTTGGCCGCGGCCAGGCCCAGCACCAGGCAGTCGCCGGCCTCGATCCGCCGGCCGCCGAGCTGGGTGTCCCGCACGGCCCAGCGGCCGATGAAGTTCTGTGTGGGCGTGTCCAGCCACAGCACCTCGTTGAGCGCCTCGCCCACGCTGAGCCGCCCGCCCGAGACGTTCAGCGCGAAGCGCTCGTCGGTGAGCAGCAGCCGCAGCGTGTTGCAGATCCAGTTGGCCGTGGGCTGCTGGGCCGCCGCGATCACGGAGATGAGGTCCTGGACGATCTCCTCGTCCGTCAGTCCCGCCGGGTGCTGCAGCATCCGGGTGGTCACGTCCGGGCCCGGGCGTTCCCGCTTCTCCTTCACCAGCTGGGTCAGCCGGGCGCCCACCCGGCCGTAGGCGGCGATCGGGTCCTCGCCCTCGGCCGCGTCCAGGGAGATCCGCAGGTCGTCCACGAGCCGGTGGGTGTCCTCGCCGCCCAGCGGCATGCCGCACATCTGCACCACGGCCCGGGCCGGCAGCGTGTGCGCGTAGGCGCTCATCAGCTCCGCCCGGCCGCTGCCCGCGAAGGAGGAGATGAGCTCGTCGGCGATGGTCTGGCAGTCCCGGGCCAGCTCGAACTGGTCCACGCCCTCCAGGGCCTCGGTGATCACCCCGGCGCGCCGCTGGTGTTCCTCGCCCTCGGTGAACAGCACGGAGGGCTGGTAGCCGACGAACGGCAGCAGCGGCCAGTCCTCGGGGATGTTCGGCCACTGGTTCCAGCGCCGGGAGTCCCGCGCGAACAGCTCGTCGTGGCTGGTGACGTAGCTGACCTCGGCGTAGCCGAGCACCAGCCAGGCGGGGATGTCCCCGTCGAGCAGGACGGGCGCGATGGGTCCGTGCTCCCGGCGCAGGGTGCGGTAGAGCTGGGACGGCGTCTGCTGGTACTCCAGTCCGCCCAGGCGCACCGCGCCCGGATGGGCGGGGCAGCCGGGGGGCGGGGTGTCGGCGGAAGAGGGTCCGGTGCCGGTCACAGTGTCGCCTCCTGGGCCGTGGCCAGTGCGTAGAGGTGGTCCACGAGGGTGATCAGGACGTCCTTGCCGGACTGCCGCACCCGGGCGTCGCAGTCGATCATCGGCACGTGGCCGGGCAGGGCGAGGGCCTGCCGGATCTCCTCCAGGGAGTGGCGCGCGGAGTCGCCGTCGAACCGGTTCACGGCCACCACGAACGGTGTCCCGTGGTGTTCCAGCCGGTCGATGGCGTACCAGGAGTCGTCCATGCGGCGGGTGTCGACCAGGACGACCGCGCCGAGGGTGCCGGAGAACAGGCGGTCCCACAGGAACCAGAAGCGTTCCTGCCCGGGCGCGCCGAACAGGTAGAGCACCATGGTCTCGCTGAGGCTGATGCGACCGAAGTCGAACGCCACCGTGGTGGTCGTCTTCCCGGCGATCTGCCGGGTGTCGTCGACGCCCATGCCGGCCTGGGTCATCACCTCTTCGGTGTTGAGGGGCCGGATCTCGCTGACCGAGCGGACCAGGGTGGTCTTGCCGACCCCGAACCCGCCCACGATGACGATCTTCAGGCCGGTCTCGGCGGCGTCGGCCAGGGGTGTGCGTCGGGAGGGCAGCTCAGAGGTTGCGGAGCCCATGGAGCACCTCCTTGAGAAGGGCGGAGTCGGGGAGCGAGGTGGCGGACCGGGCCGCGCGGGGGTGGCGGGCGGTGATGCGGCCCGTGGCGAGCAGGTCGCCGAGCAGGATCCGGACCACCGTGATCGGCAGCTTGAGTTCCGCCGCGATCTCCACGAGGGCCGTGGGGTGCCGGCACAGTTCGAGGATCCGGGCGTGTTCGGACTGCATGCCGGTCGTCGGCTCGGATTCGCTGACGATCAGGGTGACCAGGTCGAACTCGTCGTCCGCGCGGCTGCGTCCGCCGGTGACCGTGTAGAGCCGGTCGGGGTCACCGGTGTCCACGGGCCTGCGGATCACGAGCCGGCGCTCCCCGCGGCGCTCTGGCGTGGCTCGGCACGCAGATGGTCGCCGATCTGCTCGACGAGCTCGGTCATCTGATGGCCGACCACACCGGGGTCGGCGTTCTGTTCGGCGACGACCGCGAGATGGGCTCCCTCGCCGGCCTCCACGATGAACAGCAGGCCGCCGTGGAACTCGGTCATCGAGTGGCGGACGCCGCCGGTGCCGTCACCGAACTCGACAGAGGCGCCCTGGGCGAGGGCCTGCATGCCGGAGCAGATCGCCGCCAGCTGGTCGGCCTGGTCCTGTGTCAGGTGCTCGGTCCAGCACAGCTTCAGGCCGTCCCGGGACAGCACCAGGGCGTGCCGGGTCCCCGGTGTGCGCTCCAGCAGGGACTGCAGTAGCCAGGTGAGGCTGTTGTCGGTGGTCTGCATGGTGGGTAGTGGGACGGTGGTGTCCGGGTGACCGGTCACCGGCCCGTTCCTCCAATCTCACGAACTCAGGCGAGGGAAGGGGCGCCGTGTGCACGGCGCCGGAAGACGAGGCGGGGGATCACGGGGCGGTCGGCGCTTCCGGCTCCCCTTCGGGCCGGGCGTCCGTCCGGCCGGTGTCCCGTCCGCTCAGGCGCCCGCGGTGGAAGGCGCCGAAGCTGGAGCCCGCGTCGCGCGCGGGGGCACGGCCTTCCCCGGCCGGGGCGGGCCGCGCGGGGCCGCGGCGCTGCTCGCGCTCGCGTTCCGCCTGGGCCATGGCGCGTCCGGGGGTGCGGACGGGCAGACCGTTGGGCGTGGGCCCGTCCGGCGCGGGTCCGTCCGCGGCGGGTTCGTGCGGGCGTGCGCGGGTCGGCTCGGGCGTCTCGGCGCGGGCCGCGTGCCGTTCCGGGGCGGCGGGCCGCGCGTGCGGTTCCGGCTCGGGTGCCCGTACGGCGGCGTCGGACCCGGGCGCCGGGAGGGCCGGGCCGGGCGCGGGCTCCGCGGCGGCGGGGGCGGGCCTGGGCTCCGCGGCGGCGGGGCCGGGCGTCGGTACCGCGGCGGCGGTTCCCCGCAGGGTCTGCGCGGGCGCCGGTTCGCGCCGCTGCGCGAGCAGCTGCGGCGGGATCAGGACGACGACGCCGGTGCCGCCCCGCGACGACGGGCGGTAGTTGACGCTGATGCCGTACTTGACGGCGAGCCGTCCGACGACCGCGAGGCCCAGCCGCGTGCCCTGCAGTGAGGCGAGGTCGGTCACGCGCCCGGACACCGCCTCCTCGGCCCGCCGCATCGCGGCGGCGGCCATCTTCAGGCCGCTGTCCTCGATGGTGACGACGATCCCGGCGCTGCGCTCCTCGACGTAGACGTGGACCTCGTCGATCGGCGGGGAGAAGTTGGCGGCGTTGTCGGTGAGTTCGGCGAGCAGGTGCATCACGCCCTCTGCGGCGAACCCGGAGATCGCCGCCGTGGTCGAGCAGTGCAGCCGCACGCGCTGGTAGGCGGCGATCCGGCCGACCGCGCCGCGCAGGATGCTCTCCATCACGATCGGCTTGTTCCACGCGCGGCTGGAACGGCCTCCCATGAGCAGGGCGAGCCGGTCGGTCATCAGACCGAGCTGCGAGGTGGCGTGGTCGAGCCTGAGCAGGTCGCCGAAGACCTCCTCGCCGTACCGCTCCTGCATGTCCCGCAGGTCGGCCAGCATGCTGACGGCCTTGGCCTGCACCCGGCTGAGGGCCTTCGCCGAGGCGGCCTGCGCGGCGGCGGCCCGGCGTTCACTCAGGGCGAGCTCCCGCACGAAGGACTCCACGGGCGCGCGCAGCAGCGGGGACCGCGGCCAGTCGAGCGCGGTGAGGACCGTGTCGGCCGGCTGGCCCTCGCGCAGCCGGGCGACGGCGGTGGGCAGGGTGTCCGCGGTGAGCCGTTCCGCCTCCGCGGCGGCCTCTTCGAGTTCCCGCCGGTGGTTCTCGCACTTGGTGTCCAGGGCGGCCGCGTACTGCGTGGTCTCGTCCATGGCGGAGGCGAAGGTGTGCAGGAGACGGCGCAGCTGCGGGTCCGACGGGGGCGTCGCCGTGGCCAGGACGTCGTTCGCGCGCACGCCGTCCCGCAACCGGCTCGCGATCGCGGGCAGCGTGACGTTCACCAGGTGGCCGGTCTCGGCGGAGACCTGCGCCCACTGGGCCATGTGCCGGTCGGCCTCGGCGAGGCTCTGTGCCGCCGAGCGGCGGGCCCTGCGGATCAGCAGGGTGCTGACGAGGACGGTGACGGCCAGGCACAGCCAGCCGCCGGCGATAGCGCCGAGCGTCCATGCCCGCGCCCGGTCCGGAGCCGCCGCCGCCACACCGGCCGCCGCCGCGGCACTCACCGTCAGCACGGCCAGGGGCGCGGTCGGCGAGGTCCTCGGTGACGTCGCCGGCCGGTGCTGACTGGGCGGTGCAGGCACTGACATGTTCGCGGTCCCCCGGTCGTGGAGAGAAGGAGGCATGGTTCGACCGACATGGGACGGCCGCAGGTCACGCACTGGAGCGCCGACTGGACAGCGCCCTCCGACCTAGGAGCGCCATGCTAGTCACCCGGTGGGCCGAACCGATCGCTCGAGCTGGTTTCCGGGGCGAAGGCGCGATGTCGTCGCGAAGTAGGCGCCGCTGCCCGAAGGAGTGATAGGGAAATCCGGCCATGCCGGGCCTGCATATGCCGGGTGCAGGAGCACTCCGGGGCTCCTCGCGGCGTGAATGTCCGCTTTTCGGTGGGCACTTGAGGGCGCGGACCGTGCCCCACGGGAGCGTATTCCGGCCAACTCCCCGCCCTGGCGGGCGTGCTGCGGCATCCGCAATGGGCGCTTCGCCCGCTCTCGGCACCCCGGCACCGCCGGGACCCACACAGATTCTCCACACCTGCGACCGCCGTACCGGACCGGATCACTCACCTGCCTGCCGCCCCACCCGGCCACGGACCTCAACTCCCCCTGCGCCGAGCCCGGTTCAGGACGCGCACCCGTCAGCACCTTTTACCCCACCTGGCTTCACCTCTTGACGGCCCGGGGCCGGTGCAGCACATTGGCGGCACCTTGAGAGCGCTCTCACCCCTCCCCTTCCCCCGAGAGGCCCCACATGAGCGGAACCTCGAGCACCTCCCGCAGACCCCGCCCCTGGAGGCGGGCGTTCGTCGCCGTCGTCAGCACGCTCGGCCTCGCGGCGGCCGCCGCCGCGGTCGCCACCCCGGCGGCCAACGCCTCGGCCCCGCCGCCCCCGTCCGGCTGGACACAGGTCTTCCTGGACGACTTCACCGGCCCCGCGGGCAGCGGCGTCAACACCTCGAACTGGCAGTACGCCACCGGCAAGGGCTACCCCGGCGGCCCCGCCAACTGGGGCACCGGCGAGATCGAGACGATGACGAGCAGCACCGACAACGTCTCCCTCGACGGCAACGGCAACCTGCGCATCACGCCCCGCCGGGACGCCGCCGGCAACTGGACCTCGGGCCGCATCGAGACCAACCGCACCGACTTCCAGCCCCCGGCCGGCGGCAAGCTCCGCGTCGAGTCGCGCATCCAGGTGCCGAACGTCACCGGAGCCGCCGCCAAGGGCTACTGGCCGGCGTTCTGGATGCTGGGCGCCCCCTACCGCGGCAACTACTGGAACTGGCCGGCGGTCGGCGAGCTGGACATCATGGAGAACACCCAGGGCATGAACACGGTGTTCGCGACGATGCACTGCGGCACCTCGCCGGGCGGACCCTGCAACGAGACCAGCGGCATCGGCGGTTCGACCACCTGCCAGGGCACCTCCTGCCAGGCCGGCTTCCACACCTACCGCATGGAGTGGGACCGCTCCACGAGCGTCGAGGAGATCCGCTTCTACCTCGACGGCGTCAACTTCCACACCGTGCGGGCGAGTCAGGTCGACGCGACGACCTGGCGCAACGCCACCGACCACGGCTTCTTCATCATCCTCAACGTGGCGATGGGCGGCGGCTTCCCCGACGCGTTCGGCGGCGGCCCGGACGCGGGCACCCAGCCCGGGCACGCGATGGTCGTCGACTACGTGCAGGTGCTGTCCTCGGGCGGCGGTGGCACCACGCCGCCGCCCACCGGCAACCGTGACGCCTACGGCACCATCCAGGCCGAGTCCTTCGACGCCCAGTCAGGCGCCATGACCGAGACGACCACCGACTCCGGCGGCGGCCAGAACGTCGGCGCGCTGGCCAACGGCGACTGGCTGCAGTTCAAGGGCGTGAACTTCGGCTCCACGGCGGCCCGGCAGTTCAGCGCCCGGGTCGCGAGCGGCGCCGCGAACGGCGTCAGCGGGCTGGTCGAGGTGCGGCTGGACAGCCGCGGCAACGCGCCGATCGGCAGCTTCGCGGTGGGCAGCACCGGCGGCTGGCAGTCCTGGCGGACGGTCCCCGCCAACATCAGTTCCGTGACGGGCACGCACGACGTCTATCTGACCTTCACCAGCGGTCAGCCGGCGGACTTCGTGAACGTGAACTGGTTCACGTTCGGGCGCTGATCCGGCCCGGCGAAGGGGCTCCACGCGTGCGTGGGGCCCCTTCGCGCTGCCCTCAGCGCAGCTCCGCGCGGAACGCCGCCGGCGTCTGGTCCGTGTGCTGGTGGAAGAACTTGGAGAAGTTCGCGGCGTCCGGGAAGCCGACCGCCGCGCCCACCCGGCCGATGGGCAGGTCGGTGTGGGCGAGGAGACGTTTGGCCTCCAGGACGACGCGCTTGTCGATGAAGGCCTTGGGCGTCTCGCCGGTGGCGGCGCGGACCGCGCGGACCAGGGTGCGGCGGGAGTAGCCGAGCGCGTCGGCGTAGGCGCTGACGCTGTGGTTGCGGGCGAAGTCCCGCTCCACGGCGTCCCGGAAGAGGGTGAACGTCGAGTCGGTCTGCTGCCGCCGCGCCTCGGCCGAGCTGGTAGCGAGGTGCGCGAGGCGCAGCAGGAACGCGGTCAGGGTGTGGCGCAGGACGGCGGTGTGCAGGCCGGGCGGCAGCGTGGCGGTGTCCTCGTACTCGCGCCGCAACTGGGCGAGCCCGGCGCGCAGTCCGGCGAGCCGGGCGGCGTCGGGGTGCAGCAGCGGCGGCAGGTCGTAGCGGTACAGGCCGGTGGCCTCCACGGTCGAGCGGGGCAGGAAGCCCGGTTGCATGGTGAGCACGGTTCCGCGGTACTCGCTCGTCCGCGAGAAGCGGTGGACCTGCCCGGGGCGGATCCACAGCAGGTCCCCGGCGCCGGCCTCGTACTCGGTGAAGTCGACCATGTGCCGGACCGGGCCCTCGCCGAACAGCATCACGACGTGGAAGTCGATGCGGTGCACGCGCTCCAGCGGCGCCTCGGCGTGCCAGGTGCGTCCGGTGCCCATCGGGCCCACCTGCATGCCGACACCGCCGACACTCAGCTCGACCGGGAAGGGGAACGTTCTGATCCCGTCGCCGCCTTGGATGCTTCTGTCCGCCATGTCCGCCTCGTACCGCCCGCCGGTGTCCCACTTTCACCACAGGCTGGCACACGGGGACCTTCCGGCGAAAAAGTCAGACTTTTAGTTTTGAACGCGTCAGTCAGCCCCTTCGCTCCTACTCGAGGACTTCTTGAAGATGAGCACGCAGACAGCGGACAGCTTCGCATGGACCGATCTCGACCGGCGTGCCGTCGACACCGCCCGTCTCCTGGCGGCCGATGCCGTCCAGCGGGTCGGCAACGGGCACCCCGGCACCGCCATGAGCCTGGCGCCGGCCGCCTACACGCTCTTCCAGAAGGTGATGCGGCACAACCCCGCCGACCCGGAGTGGACGGGCCGTGACCGCTTCGTCCTCTCCCCCGGCCACACCTCGCTGACCCTCTACACGCAGCTGTACCTCGCGGGCTACGAGCTGGAGCTGGACGACCTGAAGGCGTTCCGCACGCACGGCTCGAAGACGCCCGGACACCCCGAGTACGGCCACACCGCCGGGGTGGAGACCACCACCGGGCCACTGGGCCAGGGTGTCGCCAACGCGGTCGGCATGGCGATGGCCGCCCGCTACGAGCGCGGCCTGTTCGACCCGGAGGCCCCGCGGGGCGAGTCGCCCTTCGACCACACCGTCTGGGCGATCGTCTCCGACGGCGACCTCCAGGAGGGCGTCTCCGCCGAGGCCTCCTCCCTCGCCGGCCACCAGAAGCTCGGCAACCTGGTCTTCCTCTACGACGACAACCACATCTCCATCGAGGGCGACACCGCGACCGCGTTCTCCGAGGACGTGCTGAAGCGGTACGAGGCCTACGGCTGGCACGTGCAGCGGATCGAGCCGCAGGAGGACGGCGACATCGACGTGCGCGCGCTGTACGCGGCGCTGCGGGCGGCGCAGGCCGAGATCGAGCGGCCCTCCATCATCGCCATGCGCACGATCATCGCCTGGCCCGCGCCGAACGCGCGGAACACCGAGGCCTCCCACGGCTCGGCGCTCGGCGAGGAGGAGGTCGCCGCCACCAAGCGCGTCCTCGGCTTCGACCCGGAGCGAAGCTTCGAGGTCGCCGACGAGGTGCTGGCCCACACCCGCCAGGCCCTGGACCGGGGTGCCGAGGCGCACGCCGCCTGGGACAAGCGGATCGCCGCGTGGCGCGCCGGGAACCCCGAGCGGGCCGCGACCTTCGACCGCGTCAGCAAGGGCGAACTGCCCGACGGCTGGGAGGACGCCCTCCCGGTGTTCGAGCCGGGCAAGGCGGTCGCCACGCGCGCCGCGTCCGGCAAGGTCCTCCAGGCGCTCGGCGCGGTCGTGCCCGAGCTGTGGGGCGGCTCGGCCGACCTGGCCGGTTCGAACAACACCACCATCGACACGTCGTCGTCCTTCCTGCCGGAGGGCAACCCGCTGCCGGAGGCCGACCCGTACGGCCGCACGATCCACTTCGGCATCCGCGAGTTCTCCATGGCGGCGGAGATGAACGGCATCGCGCTGCACGGCAACACGCGCGTCTACGGCGGCACCTTCCTGGTCTTCTCCGACTACATGCGCAACGCCGTGCGCATGTCGGCCCTGATGCAGCTGCCGGTGACGTACGTGTGGACGCACGACTCCGTCGGCCTCGGCGAGGACGGCCCGACGCACCAGCCGGTGGAGCACCTGGCCAGCCTCCGGGCGATCCCCGGCCTGAACGTCGTACGGCCCGCCGACGCCAACGAGACCGCGGTCGTCTGGGCCGAGATCCTGCGCCGGCACACCAGCGACCCGGCCCCGCACGGCCTCGCCCTCTCCCGCCAGGGCGTGCCCACCTACGAGCCGAACCCCGACGCGGCGCGCGGCGGCTACGTCCTCGCCGACTCCTCCACCGAGGTGCCGGACGTGGTCATCGTCGCCACCGGCTCCGAGGTGCAGCTCGCCGTCGCCGCGCGCGAGGCGCTGGAGGCCGACGGGATCGGCACACGCGTGGTGTCGATGCCGTCCGTGGAGTGGTTCGAGCAGCAGCCGCGCGCCTACCGCGACAGTGTGCTCCCGCCGGCCGTGAAGGCCCGGGTCGCGGTCGAGGCCGGGATCGGCCTGACCTGGCACCGCTTCGTGGGGGACGCGGGACGCATCGTCTCCCTGGAGCACTTCGGGGCCTCCGCCGACGCGAAGACCCTGTTCGCCGAGTACGGCTTCACGCCCGGGAACGTCGTCGCGGCCGCCCGGGAATCCCTCACCGCCGCACGCGGTTGATCCGACCGCACGAAGGAAGATGATCACTGTGACCGAAGCAACCGCGAGCGCGGGAGCCCTCAAGCGCCTGTCCGACGAGGGCGTGTCCATCTGGCTCGACGACCTGTCCCGCCGGCGGATCGACTCCGGTGACCTGGCGGAACTCGTCCGGACCAAGGGCGTCGTCGGCGTCACCACCAATCCCTCGATCTTCCAGGCCGCCATCGGCTCCGGCGAGGGCTACGAGGAGCAGCTCGCCGACCTGGCCGTGCGGGGCGTGACCGTGGACGAGGCCGTGCGGATGATGACGACCGCCGACGTGCGGGCCGCCGCCGACGTGCTGCGGCCGGTGTACGAGGCGACGGGCGGCCGGGACGGCCGGGTCTCCATCGAGGTCGACCCCCGGCTGGCCCACGACACGGCGGCGACCGTCGCCGAGGCCCGGCAGCTGGCCTGGCTGGTGGACCGCCCCAACGTGATGATCAAGATCCCGGCGACGAAGGCGGGCCTGCCCGCGATCACCGAGGTGATCGGCGCGGGTATCAGTGTCAACGTGACCCTGATCTTCTCCCTGGAGCGCTACCGCGAGGTGATGGACGCCTACCTCGCCGGCCTGGAGCGGGCGCGGGCGGCGGGTCTGGACCTGTCGGCCGTCCACTCGGTCGCGTCCTTCTTCGTCTCCCGCGTGGACGCCGAGATCGACAAGCGGCTGACGCTGCTGGGCACGGACGAGGCCCTCGCCCTGAAGGGCCGGGCGGCCCTGGCCAACGCGCGGCTCGCCTACGAGGCGTACGAGCAGGTCTTCGCCGGGCCGCGCTGGCAGGCCCTGGCGGAGGCCGGGGCGAACCCCCAGCGCCCCCTTTGGGCCTCCACCGGTGTGAAGGACCCCGCCTACAAGGACACCCTGTACGTGGACGGACTGGTCGCCCCCGGCACGGTCAACACCATGCCGGAGGCCACGCTGAACGCCGTCGCCGACCACGGCGACGTCCGGGGCGACACGGTCACCGGCGGTTACGACCGGGCCCGGGCGGACCTGGCAGCCGTCGGGCGGCTCGGCATCGCATACGACGAGGTGGTGCGGCAACTGGAGGACGAGGGAGTGGCCAAGTTCGAGGTGGCCTGGCAGGACCTGCTGGACGCGGTCACCAAGTCCTTGAACAGCGAGGGAGTTGACGCGGAATGAGCGAGGGCATCGACCGGACGGCCGAGCAGGAGACGAAGGGGACCAAGGAGGACAAGGAGGCCCGGGCGGCCCAGGAGGCGGCCGGGGTCGAGCAGACGGGGGTGAGCGGCACCGAACCGTCCGGGGACGGGCGGACCGGCGACGGCGGCACGGCGGAGGCCGCACCGGGCACCGACCCCGCCGACACCGACTTCATCAACCCCCTGCGCGACGCGCAGGACCGCCGGCTGCCCAGGATCGCGGGCCCCTCCGGGCTCGTCATCTTCGGCGTGACCGGCGACCTGTCCCGCAAGAAGCTGATGCCGGCCGTGTACGACCTGGCCAACCGGGGTCTGCTGCCCCCCGGCTTCTCCCTGGTGGGCTTCGCCCGCCGGGACTGGGAGGACCAGGACTTCGCGCAGGTCGTGCACGACGCGGTGCGCGAGCACGCCCGGACCCCGTTCCGCGAGGAGGTCTGGCAGCAGCTCGCCGAGGGCATGCGGTTCATCCCGGGCGACTTCGACGACGACGACGCGTTCGAGCAGCTGCGCTCCGCCGTGGAGGAGCTGGACGCCTCCCGGGGCACCAGCGGCAACTACGCGTTCTACCTCTCGGTGCCGCCGAAGTTCTTCCCGAAGGTCGTCCAGCAGCTGAAGAAGCACAAGCTGGCCGACGCCCCGGAGGGATCCTGGCGCCGCGCGGTCATCGAGAAGCCGTTCGGGCACGATCTGCGGTCGGCCGAGGAGCTCAACCGGATCGTGCACGAGGTGTTCGACCCGGAGCAGGTCTTCCGCATCGACCACTACCTGGGCAAGGAGACGGTCCAGAACCTCCTGGCGCTGCGCTTCGCCAACCAGATGTTCGAGCCGATCTGGAACCGGTCGTTCGTCGACCATGTGCAGATCACCATGGCCGAGGACATCGGCATCGGCGGCCGGGCCGGCTACTACGACGGCATCGGCGCCGCCCGTGACGTCATCCAGAACCACCTGCTGCAGCTGATGGCGCTCACCGCGATGGAGGAGCCGGCCGCCTTCGACGCCCCGTCGCTGCTCACCGAGAAGCTGAAGGTCCTCAAGGCCGTGCGGCTGCCGCAGGACCTCGGGCAGGGCACCGTGCGCGGGCAGTACGCGGCGGCCTGGCAGGGCGGCGCGAAGGTGTGCGGCTACCTGGAGGAGGAGGGCATCGACCCGTCCTCCACCACCGACACCTACGCCGCGATCCGCCTCCAGGTGGACAACCGCCGCTGGGCGGGCGTGCCGTTCTACCTGCGCACCGGCAAGCGGCTGGGCCGCCGGGTGACGGAGATCGCGGTCGTCTTCCAGCGGGCCCCGCACTCCCCCTTCGACTCCACGGCGACCGAGGAGCTCGGTGCCAACGCGATCGTCATCCGCGTCCAGCCGGACGAGGGCATGACGGTCCGCTTCGGTTCCAAGGTGCCGGGCACGTCGATGGAGATCCGGGACGTGACGATGGACTTCGCCTACGGCGAGTCGTTCACCGAATCGAGCCCCGAGGCGTACGAACGGCTGATCCTGGACGTCCTCCTGGGCGACGCCAACCTGTTCCCGCGTCACCAGGAAGTGGAAGAGTCCTGGAAGATCCTCGACCCGATCGAGCAGTACTGGGCCACGCACGGCCGGCCCGCGCAGTACGCCGCGGGCAGCTGGGGACCCGCGGAAGCCGACGAGATGCTCGCACGAGACGGACGGAGCTGGCGCAGGCCATGAAGATCGACCTGACCGACACCACGGCAAGCAAGATCAACAAGGCGCTGGTGCAGGGCCGCCGCGCCATCGGCACCCCCGCCGTGGGCATGGTCCTGACGATGGTGATCGTCACGGACGAGGAGAACGCCTACGACGCGATCAAGGCCGCCGAGGAGGCCTCGCACGAGCACCCCTCGCGCACCCTGGTCGTCATCAAGCGGCACGCCCGCACCCCCCGCGACCGCCAGTCCTCCCGGCTGGACGCCGAGGTCCGGGTGGGCGCCGACGCGGGTACCGGCGAGACGGTGATCCTGCGGACCTACGGCGAGGTGTCCGACCACGCCGACTCGGTCGTCCTGCCGCTGCTGCTGCCGGACGCGCCGGTGGTGGTGTGGTGGCCGGTGGACGCCCCGGACGTGCCCTCCAAGGACCCGCTCGGCGCCCTGGCCCAGCGGCGGATCACCGACCTGTACGCGGTCGAGGACCCGCTGGGCACCCTGGAGAGGCGGGTGCGCGCCTACGCGCCCGGTGACACCGACCTGGCCTGGACCCGGCTGACGCCCTGGCGCTCGATGCTGGCCGCCGCGCTGGACCAGGCCCGCGCGAAGGTGACCTCGGCGGCCGTCGAGGCCGAGGCCGAGAACCCGGCCGCCGAACTGCTGGCCCGCTGGCTGGAGGCCCGGCTGCACGTCCGGGTCGACCGCGTGGTCACCGCCGGACCGGTCGTGACGGCCGTCCGCCTGGGCACCCGGCAGGGCGAGATCGTCATCGACCGCCCCGAGGGGCCGCTGGCCACGCTGAGCTTGCCGGGCCAGCCGTCCCGCACGCTCGCGCTGAAGGTCCGTGCCACCTCCGAACTCATCGCCGAGGAGCTGCGGCGCCTCGACGCGGACGAGATGTACGCCATCGCCCTGAACGGCGAGGCAACCGAGGAGACCCCCGCTCATGTCTGACACTTCCGCCGGCTCGCCCCGGCTCACCCGGCGGCCCGAGTGGGCCGCCCTGGAGGACCACCGCTCGGACGCGCTGCCGCAGCCCGATCTGCGCCGGCTCTTCGAGGCGGACCCGGGCCGCGCCGAGCGCTACGTGGTGCACGTCGGTGACCTGCGCATCGACTACTCCAAGCACCTCGTCACCGACGAGACGCTGGCCCTGCTCCAGGAACTGGCCGCCGCGACCGACGTGTTCGGGCTGCGGGACGCCATGTTCCGCGGCGAGCGCATCAACACCACCGAGAACCGGGCCGTGCTGCACACCGCGCTGCGGGCCCCGCGGGACGCGGTGATCGAGGTCGACGGCGAGAACGTGGTGCCCGGTGTGCACGCGGTGCTCGACAAGATGGCCGCGTTCGCGGACCGGGTGCGCTCCGGCGAGTGGACCGGCCACACCGGCAAGCGGATCCGCAACGTCGTCAACATCGGCATCGGCGGCTCCGACCTGGGCCCCGCCATGGCCTACGAGGCGCTGCGGCCGTTCACCGACCGCTCGCTGACGTTCCGCTTCGTGTCGAACGTGGACGGCTCGGACCTGCACGAGGCGATCCGGGACCTGGACCCGGCCGAGACGCTGTTCATCGTCGCGTCGAAGACCTTCACCACGATCGAGACCATCACCAACGCCACCTCGGCGCGCTCCTGGCTGCTGGAGGGGCTCGGGGGCGACGAGAAGGCGGTCGCCAGGCACTTCGTGGCGCTGTCGACCAACGCCGAGAAGGTCACCGCCTTCGGCATCGACGTCGACAACATGTTCGAGTTCTGGGACTGGGTCGGCGGCCGCTACTCCTACGACTCCGCGATCGGCCTGTCCCTGATGATCGCCATCGGCCCGGACCGCTTCCGGGAGATGCTCGACGGCTTCCGCATCGTCGACGAGCACTTCCGCAACGCTCCCGCCGAGGCCAACGCCCCGCTGATCATGGGCCTGCTGGGCATCTGGTACGGCAACTTCCACGACGCCCAGTCGCACGCGGTGCTCCCCTACAGCCACTACCTGTCCAAGTTCACCGCCTACCTCCAGCAGCTCGACATGGAGTCCAACGGCAAGTCGGTCGACCGCGACGGCCGCGCCGTCGAATGGGAGACCGGCCCGGTCGTCTGGGGCACGCCCGGCACCAACGGGCAGCACGCCTACTACCAGTTGATCCACCAGGGCACCAAGCTCATCCCGGCCGACCTCATCGGCTTCGCCCGGCCGGTCGCCGAACTGAGCGACGAACTGAAGGCCCAGCACGACCTGCTGATGGCGAACCTGTTCGCGCAGGGGCAGGCGCTCGCCTTCGGCAAGACCGCCGACGAGGTGCGCGCGGAGGGCGTGCCCGAGGAGCAGGTGCCGCACCGCACGTTCCGGGGCAACCACCCGACCACCACGATCCTGGCCACCGAGCTGACCCCGTCGGTCCTCGGCCAGCTGGTCGCCCTCTACGAGCACAAGGTGTTCGTGCAGGGCGCGGTGTGGAACATCGACTCCTTCGACCAGTGGGGCGTCGAGCTCGGCAAGGTCCTCGCCAAGCGCGTCGAACCCGCCCTGACCGAGGGCGCGGACGTCCCCGGTCTCGACCCGTCCACGGCCGCGCTGGTGGCCGCCTACCGCAATCTCCGGGAAGTGAACTGACATGCAGATCGGTCTTGTGGGTCTCGGCAAGATGGGCGGCAACATGCGCGAGCGCCTGCGCAACGCCGGCCACACCGTCATCGGCTACGACACCGACCCCGAGAAGTCGGACGTCTCCAGCCTCGCCGACCTCGTCAACCAGCTGGAGGCGCCCCGCACGGTCTGGGTCATGGTGCCCGCCGGCGGCCCCACCCAGCACGTCATCGACCAGCTCGCCGGTCTGCTCAAGCCGTACGACACGGTCGTCGACGGCGGCAACTCCCGCTGGACGGACGACGAGAAGCACGCCGAGGAGCTGAGCAAGCGCGGCATCGGCTTCGTCGACGCCGGCGTCTCGGGCGGCGTGTGGGGCCTGAAGAACGGCTACGCCCTGATGGTCGGCGGCGAGAAGGAGACCGTCGACCGGCTGCGGCCGATCTTCGACGCGCTCAAGCCGGAGGGCCCCTACGGCTACGTCCACGCGGGCAGGGTGGGTGCCGGGCACTTCGCCAAGATGGTCCACAACGGCATCGAGTACGCCATGATGCAGGCCTACGCCGAGGGCTGGGAGCTGCTGGAGGCCGTCGACTCCGTGGACAACGTCCGCGAGGTGTTCCGCTCCTGGCAGGAGGGCACCGTCATCCGGTCCTGGCTGCTCGACCTCGCGGTCAACGCGCTCGACGAGGACGAGCACCTGGAGAACCTGCGCGGCTACGCCCAGGACTCCGGCGAGGGCCGCTGGACCGTGGAGGCGGCGATCGACAACTCCGTTCCGCTGCCCGCCATCACGGCCTCGCTGTTCTCCCGGTTCGCCTCGCGGCAGGACGACTCGCCGCAGATGAAGATGATCGCGGCGCTGCGCAACCAGTTCGGCGGCCACGCCGTCGAGTCCGCGAAGAAGGCGTGACACCGTGGGCGATCTGCTGCTGGTCCGCCACGGCGAGACGGAGTGGAGCCGGAGCGGACAGCACACCAGCTTCACCGACCTGCCCCTCACCCCCCGCGGTGAGGAGCAGGCCGGGTCGCTGGCCCCGCTCCTGGCGGACCGGCCCTTCGCCCTGGTCCTCACCAGCCCCCTCGCCCGCGCGGTGCGCACCGCCGCCCTCGCGGGCCTGACGGGCACCGAGCAGGACCCGGACCTGCACGAGTGGCACTACGGCGCCTACGAGGGCGTCACCACCGACGAGATACACCGCGCCCGCCCCGGCTGGGACCTGTGGACCGACGGTGCCCCGCCCGGGCCCGACGGGCCCGGGGAGTCCCCCGAGGAGGTCGGCAAGCGCGCCGACCGGGTGCTGGCCCGGGCGGCCGGGGCGCTGGCCGCGGGTGACGTGCTGCTGGTGGCCCACGGCCACTTCCTGCGCGTCCTGACGGCCCGCCGGCTGGGCCTGCCGCCGTCGGAGGGGCGGTTGTTCCGGCTGGAGACGGGCACCGTCTGCCGGCTGTCCACCGAGCACGGCCGGCCCGTGATCGCGGAGTGGAACACCAGGGCGTGACCGGCCCCGGCCGGAGGCGGGTTGACAGCCTCCGGCCGGTCCCGCCAGAGTCCCCGCTGATGCGGATCGACAGCATGACACCGGCCGAGGAACGGGTCTGGCGCGCCTTCCCGCGCGGGGAGGACGTGGACTTCCGCGACCCCGCCGACGATCCGGCGCGCGGTGCCGGCCCGGGACCCGAACGGACCGTCCGCGCGGCCGTGCTGCGGGCGCTGCTGCTGAGCGCCCCGCAGGAGGACGGGGAGACGGCCGCCCTGCGGCTGGCGGGGGCGCGGATCACCGGCGAGCTGCGCCTCCAGTACGCCGACATCGACCACGCGGTGCGCCTGAGCGACTGCTTCTTCGAGGACCCGCCCGTGCTGTACGCGGCGCGGCTGCGGCAGCTCAACCTGCGCGGCTCGGTCCTGCCCGCCCTGCACGCCGAGAACCTGCGCGTGGACGGCGTGCTGCGCCTGTCGGGCTGCCGGTTCGGCGGACCCGTACGGCTCGCCGGGGCGCAGATCACCGGGGCGCTGTTCCTGGACGGTGCCGACGTCGGCGCACCGCCCGCCGGGCAGCCCGCGCTCCAGCTCAACCACGTCACCGTCGGCGACGGCCTGTCGGCGCCCGGCCTGCGCACACGCGGCGAGATCCGGCTGACGGGCGCGTCGACCACCGGCACCATCGACCTGGCCGGGGCCCGCCTGGACGCCGGACCCGGCGCCGCCGCCCTCGACGCGGTCACCCTCACGGTGGAGGGCGACGTCCTGCTGCGCGAGGCGGAGGTATGCGGCTGGATCGGACTGCGCGGCGCCCGCGTCGCCGGGCGCCTGGACTTCTCCCGCGCCCGCCTGGCGAACCCCGGCGGGACGGCGCTGCGCGCCAGCAGCTGCACACTCGGGGAGCTCTGGCTGCGCGAGGGCCCGCCCGTCTCGGGCGCGCTGAACCTGCGCCGCGCCCAGGTGGACGTCCTCTTCCTGGCACCGGAGTCGGTGCCGGGGGAGGTCCTGCTCGACAGCCTCGTCTACACCTCCCTCACCCCGCACGAACCCGCCGAGCGGCGCCTGGCCATGCTGGAACGGGACCGCGAGGGCTATGTCCCGCACGCCTACGAGCAGTTGACCGCGGCCTACCGCCGGATCGGCGACGACGACGCCGCCCGTGTCGTCCAGCTCGCCAAGCAGCGCCGCCGGCGCGCCACCCTGCCGTGGCCCGGCCGCTGGTGGGGCCACGTCCAGGACGCGGCCGTCGGCTACGGCTTCCGTCCCCTGCGCGCCGCGGGCTGGCTGGTGTCGCTGCTGGTGCTCGGTTCCCTCGCCTACGCACTGCACCGTCCCCGGGCCCTGAAGCCGGACGAGGCCCCGGAGTTCAACCCGGTCTTCTACACCCTCGACCTGCTCCTGCCGGTGATCTCCTTCGGGCAGGAGGGGGCGTTCGCACCCACCGGCTGGCACCAGTGGCTCTCCTACGCGCTGGTGCTCACCGGCTGGATCCTCGCCACCGCGGTCGTCACCGGCGTCACCCGGACCGTCAGCCGCCCGTGAGCGCCCGCACCGCGTGCTGCGCGGCCAGCCGCACCGGCGCGTTGGCGGCGCCGTAGCCGCGGTAGCCGCCGTCGCGCTGGACCAGTTCGAAGAAGACCCGGCCCACCGTGCGGGTGTAGCAGTGGCGGAAGACGCCGTGGGCGTCCCGGTCGTAGAGGATGCCGAGCTCGCGGTAGGTCTCCAGCTCTCCGTCGGCGAACGTGAAGCGGGCGGCGAGGTCGTCGTAGTAGTTCGCCGGGACCGGCAGCGGGCTGCCGCCGGCCTCGCGGAAGCGGCGGGCCGCGGACACCACGTCGTCGGCGGCGAGGGCGATGTGCTGGGCGTGGACCGTGTCGTCCGTGGGGGCGGCGCCGACGGTGAGGACGATCCGCACACCGCCGTCGGCGCTCGCGACGGCCCGGCTGCGCAGCAGCCCGTAGGGGTCGGCGACGTCCACGCTCTCGCGGGCGTCCAGGCCGAGCACGCCCCGGTGGAACAGAACCGCCTCGTCGAAGTGGTGCCAGGGCTGGGTGAGGGCGACGTGGTCGATGCCCCGGACGCCCGCACCGGCCGCGGGCCGGCCCGTGTCCTCGAAGTCGCCCCGCCAGTCGGGCACTCCGGGCCGGCCGGTGGCGCAGAAGAACAGCTCCGTCCCGTCCGGGGCGGCGACCGCCTCCAGCGCGGCGTCCTCGGACGCCCGGCGGCGGGGCAGCACGGGCGCGAGCAGGGCCTCGGCGCGCCGGGCCGCTCCGGCCGGGTCCGGTGACTCCAGCCCGACGGCGGCGAGCTGGGCCCCGTCGCGGCGCACGGCCGGCCCGGTGTTGACGAGGATCCGGGCCTGCCCCTGCTCCCACAGGGCGACGGGCTTGCCGCGGTGGCGTGCGGTGCGGGTGAAGCCCAGGGCACCGAGCAGCGCGGTGAGCGGCTCGGCGTCGGGTGTGACCAGCTCGGCGAAGGCGACCCCGGTGGGGACGACGGGCCGCGGCAGCGGCGCCCGGCCCACGGCCTCTTCCAGGAGCAGCAGGGAGCGCCGGGCGTCCACGGCGGTCGGGCCGGCCTCGGCCTGCCGGAAGACGTCGTTGAAGACCTCGAGGGAGAGTGGTCCGGTGTAGCCGGCGCGCAGCGCGTGCCGCACCAGGCCGGCGACGTCGAAGCCGCCCTGGCCGGGGAAGCAGCGGTAGTGGCGGCTCCACTGCAGGACGTCCATGGCGAGCAGCGGGGCGTCGGCGAGCTGCAGGAAGAAGATCTTCTCGCCGGGGATGTCCTCGATGCCCCTGGGGTCCGAGCCGCGCGAGAGGATGTGGAAGCTGTCCAGGCAGGTGCCGAGCGCCGGGTGCCCGGCCGTCTCGACGACGCGCCAGGCGTGCTCGTAGGTGCTGACGTGCCGGCCCCAGGCCAGGGCCTCGTAGGCCACCCGGACGCCGGAGTCACGGGCGGCGTCGGCGAGCCGGCTGAGCTGCTCGGCGGCGAGGGCGTCGTCGTCCACCGCCTGCGGGGAGACGCTGGAGCAGACGAGGACCGTGTCCGCGCCGAGCCTGCGCATCAGCTCGAACTTGTGCCGGGCGCGCCGCAGGTTCCGCGCGAACTCCTCCTCGGGGACGGCCTCGATGTCCCGCATCGGCTGGTAGAGGTCGATGCCGAGGCCCAGGTCGGCGCAGCGGGCCCGGATCTCCTCGGGGGTGAGGGGGCTGGCCAGCAGGTCGTTCTCGAAGATCTCCACCCCGTCGAAGCCGGCCCGGGCGGCGGCGTCGAGCTTCTCGGTGAGGGAACCGCTGAGGGAGACGGTGGCGATGGACGTACGCAACGTCGGTGTCCCTTCCTTGTCAGTGAGGCGCGCCGACGGCCCCGGCCAGTTCGGTCAGGTCGGCCAGCATCCGCGGGGCGTCGGGTTCCCGGCCGGTGAACAGGCGGAACGCGTCGGCGGCCTGGAAGGCGGCCATGCCGCCGCCGTCGAGGGTGGCGCAGCCCAGCGCCCGGGCGGTGCGCAGCAGCTCGGTCTCCAGCGGCCGGTAGACCACCTCGGCGACCCACAGGCCGGGGTGGAGCAGTCCGGCGGGCAGCGGCAGCCCGGGGTGGGCGGCCATGCCGGTGGGGGTGGCGTGGACGAGGCCGTCGGCGTGCGCGAGCAACCGCGCCTGCCGGTCCGCGGGCGCGGCGGCCGCCCGGCCCTCGCCGAAGGCGCGGTTGAGGGCGGCGGCGAGCGCCGCGGCCCGGTCGGGCAGGGCGTCGACGACGGTGATGTGCCCGGCGCCGAGGGTGAGCAGGGCGTGCGCGACGGCCGCGCCCGCGCCGCCGGCCCCGAGCTGCACGACCCGGTCCAGGGGCGCGTCGGGCAGGCCGCGGGCGAAGGAGGCGGCGAAGCCGGTGACGTCCGTGTTGTGGCCGACGGCCCGGCCGTGCTCGAAGACGACGGTGTTGACCGCGCCCAGCGCCTCGGCCTGGGGGGCGAGCGCGTCCAGGTGCGCCAGGACCAGCTGCTTGCACGGGTGGGTGATGTTGAGCCCGTCGAAACCCAGGTCACGGGCGGCCCGCACCAGGTCGCCCACCGCTTCGGGCGGCACCCCGAGGGGGTCGATGTCGATGAGCCGGTACAGCAGACGCAGACCCTGGCGGTCGGCTTCCCGCTCGTGCAGCGCCGGACTGAGCGACGGTCCGATGCCGGAACCGATCAGTCCGGTCAGATACGAGTCCTTGGCCACGCGCGCCTCCCGAGCGGCTCACTAATGTACGAACTAGTACGTTAGCTATATCAGCCGCGTTCCGACTCGGGAAGACCCCGGGCGGCCGGGCCCCTGCTTCTACAATCACCGGCACCGGCCCCTCCGCCCGAAGGAACCTGATGACCAGCGTCGAAGAACCGGCACGCCCCGGCGAGCGCATCCGTGACGCCGCCCGCACCCGGGCCGAGATCCTCGACGTCGCCACCCAGGAGTTCGCCCGGGCCGGGTACGACGGGGCCCGCGTCGACGAGATCGCCGCCCGCACCCGCACCACGAAGCGGATGATCTACTACTACTTCGGCGGCAAGGAACAGCTGTTCACGGCCGTGCTGGAGCGGGCCTACGGCGTGATCCGGGAGGCCGAGCAGCAGCTCGACGTCGACCACCTCGACCCCGTCGCGGCGATCCGGCGCCTGGCCGAGCTGACCTTCGACCACCATGAGCAGCACCCCGACTTCATCCGCCTGGTCAGCATCGAGAACATCCACGAGGCGCACCACATCGCCGGCTCCGAGCGGCTCGGCACGATCGGCTCCCCCGCCCTGGACGTGATCCGCCGCATCCTGGCCTCCGGACGCGAGTCGGGCCTGTTCACGGCCGACGTGGACGCCGTCGACCTGCACGCGATGATCTCCTCGTTCTGCTTCTTCCGGGTCTCCAACCGGCACACCTTCGGCGCCCTGTTCGGCCGCGACCTGCTCGACCCCGAGCAGCGCGCGCATTACCGGGCCATGCTCGGCGACATGGTGATCGCCTACCTGACCGCGGAGCGCGCGGCGGACTGAACGCCCGGCGCGCGACCCCTTGACACCGGTGACACGCGAGCGCAGCATCACTGGCCATCCCCCTACTAACTACCCAGTGGGTTAATTAGCCGCGATCCGGCCCGTCCCCCTCTGTTCGTCCGTGTCCCGCTCCGCCCAGGGTGGAGCCGTCGAAGGAGCCGCCGTGTCCGTCCCCGCCACGCCCGCAGGGGCCGCCGCCCCGCCCGGCCAGCCCAGGAAAGCCGCCACCGCCGCCTGGATCGGCAGTGCCCTGGAGTACTACGACTTCTTCATCTACGGCAGCGCCGCCGCGCTGATCTTCCCGGAGGTGTTCTTCGACGAGTCCGACCCGGCCACGGCGACGCTGCTGTCGCTGGCCACGTTCGGCGTCGCGTACGCCGCCCGCCCGGTCGGCGCGCTGGTCCTCGGCCACTTCGGCGACCGGCTCGGCCGCAAGAAGATCATGGTCTTCACGCTGATGCTGATGGGTCTGTCGACCTTCCTGATCGGCTGTCTGCCGACCCGGGAGCAGGTCGGCACCCTGGCCCCGGTGCTGCTGGTGCTGTGCCGGGTCCTGCAGGGCATCTCGGCCGCGGGTGAGCAGGCCAGCGCCAACTCCATGACGCTGGAGCACGCGCCGCCGGACCGGCGCGGCTTCTTCACCAGCTTCACCCTCAGCGGCACGCAGGGCGGCCAGTTGCTGGCCACCCTGGTCTTCATCCCGGTCGCCGCGCTGCCCGAGGAGCAGTTGCTGTCGTGGGGCTGGCGGGTGCCGTTCTGGCTGAGTGTCGCGGTCGCCGTCGCGGGCTGGGTCATCCGGCGCAAGCTGGACGAGACGCCGGCGTTCGCCCAGCAGGCGGCCGAGGAGGGTGTCGTGAAGATGCCGCTGCTGGTGCTGGTGCGCGAGCACTGGGCGGACGTGCTGCGGGTGATCGCGGGGGCCCTGATCGCCTCCGTCAGCACGATCTTCACGGTGTGGGCGCTGGCGTACGCCACGAGCGACGCGGTCGGCATGTCCCGCACGTCCATGCTGTGGGTGGGCGCCCTGGCCAACGTGGTCGCGCTGGCCGCGATCCCGCTGTGGGCCACGCTCTCCGACCGGATCGGGCGCCGGCCGGTGTTCCTGGTCGGCGCGGCCGGCAGCGCGGTGACGATGGTCCTCTACCTGTGGGCGATCTCCACGGGCTCCTACCCGCTGACCTTCCTCACGGGCGTGCTGTGCTTCGGTGTCGTCTACAGCGCGGCGAACGGGGTGTGGCCCGCCTTCTACGGCGAGATGTTCGCGACCCGGGTGCGGTTGTCCGGCGTGGCCATCGGCACGCAGATCGGGTTCGCGGCGGCCGGGTTCGCCGTCACGTTCGCGGCGCGGATCGCCGGTCCCGGCGGGGACGACTGGTCGGCGGTGGCGCTGTTCACGGCGGCCCTGTGCGTGCCGCCGGTGATCGCGGCGGTGACGGCGCGGGAGACCCACCGGGTGCCCACCGAGGCGCTGGGCGAGCGCGCCGTGCGTCCGGCGGCCCGGGCCGACAAGGTGACCGCCTGACGGACCGGCGGCCGTCCGGCGACCGGGGTGGTCGTCCGGCGGCCGCAGCCGCCGGGCAGCGGGCGTGGGGCCGGCCGCGGGCCCCACGCCCCCTGTGACGCCGTCGCGTTCGCCACCCGTTCCTGCGCGATCATGAAGGGTTCCTGCAGCAGGATGGGATCGGAGGCGGTCCGTGCGGGGTATGCCGGATCTCACCTCGAAGAGCGCGACGGAGGAAGAGCCATGGCACAGCTGCGAGAAGAGGTCGAACCGGTCGAGGCGGGGCTCGACCCGAAGGCGCTGGAGCGCCTGGACCGGCACTTCGCCCGGTTCGTCGACGAGGGCCGGCTGCCCGGCTTCCTCGTCTCGATCGCCCGCGGCGGACGCGTCGCCCACCTCGCCACGCACGGCGCGCGCGACCTCGCGGCCGGTCTCCCCGTCGAACCCGACACCCTGTGGCGGGTCTACTCCATGACGAAACCGGTCACCGCGGTCGCCGCGCTGCTGCTCGTGGAGGAGGGCCTGCTGTCCCTGGACGACCCGGTCGCCGACCACCTGCCCGCCTTCGCCGAACCGCGGGTCTACACCGGCGGCTCGGCGGACGACGTGAGAACCCGCCCGGCCTCCGGGCCCATACTCGTCCGGCACCTGCTGACCCACACCGCGGGCCTCACCTTCGGCTTCTACCACTCCCACCCGGTCGACGCCCTGTACCGCAGGGCCGGTCTGGAGTCCTCCGTGCCGCCGGGCGCCGACCTCGCCGAGACCGTCGAGGTGTACGCGAGCCTGCCCTTGCAGTTCGAGCCGGGCACCGAGTGGAACTACTCGGTGGCCAGCAACGTGCTGGGCCGAGTCATCGAGGTCGTCTCCGGCCGGCCGCTCGACGCATTCTGCGCGGAGCGGATCTTCCGCCCCCTGGGCATGACCGACGCGGGCTTCCACGTCACGGACGAACAGGCGCCGCGGCTCTCCGAGATGTACGGCGAGAAGGAGGGCGGCGGCATCGAGCCGATCCCCGGGTTGCCGCTGCGGGGCCGGCCGCGGTTCCTGTCGGGCAGCGGCGGCATGGTGTGCTCGGCCCACGACTACCAACGCTTCATGGAGTTGCTGCGGCGCCGCGGCGAACTGGACGGCGTCCGGCTCCTCACCCCGGACAGCGTGGGGCTGATGAGCCGCAACCACCTGCCGGGCGGCGCCGACCTGCGGGCCTTCGGCAGCCGCCCCGCCCACGACGAGCCCGGCAACGAGGGCATGGGCTTCGGCTTCAACTGCTCGGTGGTGATCGATCCGGACCGTACGCAGGTGCCCTCCGGGCTCGGTGCCTTCGGCTGGAGCGGGGTCGCCACGACGACGTTCTGGGTGGACCCGGGCCGCGACCTGACGGTGCAGTTCATGACGCAGGTACGGCCCCGGACCCCGCACACGGTCTTCAAGGACCTCAAGCGGCTGGTCCACGAGGCCCTCACCGACGAGGCCGCAGGCTAGGGCCTGTCGTCCGGGTCAGGCGTCCCGCCCGCCGTGCTCCCGGGCGGCCTCACGGAACCGGTCGAGGCAGCGCCCCCAGGGCCCGCTCACACCGAAGTCGAGCAGGTGGGGCAGCAGGGCGGCCGAGAAGTCGGCGCTGGACTCCAGCGGCAGCAGGGAGGGCAGGTTGTCGATGGCGATCAGGTCGAGCGGCGGCTGTGCGCGCAGGGGCCGTACCGGCTCGTCCCAGCTGGTGGTCTCGTCGTACACCGGCAGGACGTTGAGCGGCGAGCCCACGTCGCACGTCACGTCGCACAGGGTGCGCAGGCGGCGGTCCGGGCTGTCGAGGTCCTGCTCGCGCAGGAAGGGCGGCACGGGGCTGGTGGCGAGCACCGCGTTCACCATCACGTCGTGGCGCAGCAGGGCGGCGCGGTCCAGGTCGCGGGTCTCCGCGAGGTCCCAGCAGGTCGGGTCCACACCGGCGGTGGCGAAGGCCACGCGGGCGCCGCGGCCGCTGCGCCCCAGGGCGCCGACGACGAGGCCCGTGAAGTCGGCGCCGGAGCCGGCGGGCTTGAGGGTCTCGTCCAGCTCGTCCTTGGTCGTGGGCACCAGCGGTGTGCGCAGCCGGCCCCGGTGCCGCAGCACCGCCAGGGCGGCGCCCAGGTAGCCGGCCCAGAAGCCGAAGGCGGCGAGGCGCCGCCCGGAGTCGTCCACCAGGTACTCCAGGTCGTACAGCGTCCCGCCGCCCGCGGAGAAGCGGCGCAGCAGGTCCGCCGCGCCCGGCTGGCCCTTGTAGGCGTGCCCGAAGAAGATGTGCCGGTGCGTCAGCTCGGGCGGTGCGTCGGGCAGTTCCTTCAGCCCCAGCACGACGGCGTCCCGCGGGGCCGACACCCAGGAGCCCGCCGGGGCGACGCGGCAGCCGGCCGCCTCGTACTGCTCGACGGGGAAGACCCGTTGCGGGGACTCCTCGACGGTCAGTGCGACTCCGTGCTCGACGAGCCGCCTGGCGTCGTCGGGCACGACGGGCGTGCGGCGCTCGGTCGTTCGGGCCTCGTGGCGCAGCCACAGGTGGAGCTCGGTCATACCGGGTGGGCCTCCGGACGTGAGGCGCCGGCCTCGGGCGGGCCGGCGCTCAAGGGGCGGATGTGCACGAAGCGTACGCGGCCCGGCCACGGGTCGCGTACGGATTCGCCCAGGTCACGTCGCGCGGGGCCGGATCCGGCCCGGGCGCCCTCAGGAGGAGCTGACCACCGCGTCCAGATGCGGCAGGTGGTGGTCGAGACGCTCCCGCTTGGTGCGCAGGTAGGTGATGTTGCTCTCGCACGGCGGGATCAGCAGCGGCACCTGTTCGGCGACACGGATGCCGTGGTCCACCAGCGCCTCGCGCTTGCGCGGGTTGTTGGACATCAGGCGCACGGAGCGCACGCCGAGGTCGTCCAGGATGCGGGCGGCCACGCCGTAGTCCCGGGCGTCGACCGGCAGGCCGAGGGCGAGGTTGGCCTCGACGGTGTCCAGGCCTTCCGCCTGCAGGGCCATCGCGCGCAGCTTGGCGAGCAGGCCGATGCCGCGGCCCTCGTGCCCTCTGAGGTAGACGACGACACCGGCACCCTCGGCGACCACCGCGCGCAGGGCGGCGTCCAGCTGGTCACCGCATTCGCAGTGCTGGGAGCCGAAGGAGTCACCGGTGAGGCACTCCGAGTGCAGCCGGACGAGAACGTCGTCGGTGCCGAGTTCACCATGGACGAGCGCGACCTGTTCGTCACCGCGGTCGTGATCCATGTAGCCGATCGCCTGGAATTCCCCGTACACGGTGGGCAGGGGTGCATTCACGACGCGTTCCACGCCGGTCCGCTGCGGTGCCTTCTTGCCGAGTACGCCTATTTTTTCTGTCATGATTCTCGAGTTCCTAAGCAGAGACGAAAGGCCGTGACGTGATGAGTGATCTGGTGCCGGCGGACACCACGGAAGACGTACGGACGCGGGGCGCCGATGTCTCACGGCAGGTCGCGGTGCTTCCCGTGGGGAGTTTCGAGCAGCACGGTCCGTATCTCCCCCTGGCGACCGACACGCTCGTCGCCTGTGCCGTCGCGCGGGAGATAGCCGGCGCGTACCCGGTGCACCTCCTTCCTCCGGTGACGATCTCGTGCTCGCACGAGCACGCGGCCTGGCCGGGGACCGTCAGCATCTCCTCGGTGACCCTTCATGCGGTGGTACGGGACATAGCGGATTCGCTCCGCCGGTCCGGGGTCGACGCCCTGGTGGTGGTCAACGGGCACGGCGGCAACTACGTGCTGGGCAACGTCGTCCAGGAGTCCTCCGCCCGCGGCGAGCGGATGGCGCTCTTCCCGGCCGCCGAGGACTGGGAGGCGGCGCGCGAGCGGGCGGGTGTGGTCACCTCGCTGCTCACCGACATGCACGCGGGGGAAATAGAGACCTCCATCCTTCTGCACGCTCATCCCGAAATGCTCCGACCCGGTTACGAGTCCTCCGATTTCGTCGCTGACGACCGTCGTCATCTGCTCACCCTCGGCATGTCCGGCTATACCGATTCCGGTGTCATCGGCCGTCCTTCACTGGGTTCGGCGGAAAAGGGGAAGGAACTCCTGGCGAGCCTCACGGATTCCTTCGGGGCGTATTTCTCGTTGCTGACCTCCGAGACGTAGGAGCTCCGGGGCGCGGGCCCGGCGTCCGGATCCGCCGCGGCGGCGGCCCGGGACCGCTCGCCGGCCCGCGTCCCCGCGTACCAGCGGGCGACGAGCACGACCAGGCCGGGCAGGCTCGCCACCAGGCTGAGCACCCCGTAGACGACCGCGACGGCCAGTCCCCGCCCGGCACCCAGCCCGGCGGCACCGAACGCCCAGGCGGTGACGCCCTCCCGCGGGCCCCAGCCGCCGACGTTCAGCGGCAGTCCCATCGCCAGCAGGGCCAGCACCGCGAGCGGCACCAGCACGGCCACGGAGGCGGTGGTCCCGGCGACGCGGGCGGCGAGGACGAACATGGCGACGTAACCTGCCAGGACGACCACGGAGGAGGCAAGCACTCCGGGTCCGTTGCGGCGGGACAGCAGCCCTTCCCGCGCCTCGGCGAGCACCGCGCGCACCTTGCCGCCCCGGCGGGAGGGCGTGGCCCGGTTCATGCGCAGGGCGAGGAGCACGGCGAGGGCGCCCAGTCCGGCCAGGGCCGCGAGCGGGGCGATGTGCCGGGCCCGGTCGAGCACCGGGGACGGCATGGTCAGCAGGACCACGGCACCGGCGGCGAACAACGCGAGCTGTCCGGCGGCCCGTTCGAGGACCACGGCCTTCACACCGCGCCGCAGGTCCCCCTCGCTCTGTCCGTGCCGCACCGCCCGGTGGACGTCGCCGAGGACGCCGCCGGGCAGGGCCGCGTTGAGGAACAGCGCGCGGTAGTAGTCGGCGACGGCGGGCCCGAACGGCAGCCGGATGCGCAGGCCCCGGGCGACGAGGGCCCACCGCCACGCGCTGAACACGGTGGTGACGGCGCCGATCCCGAGCGCGAGCAGCAGCGTCACGGCGTCGATCCGGCGCAGTCCGTCCAGGAAGGCCCCGGTGCCGAGCCGCCAGAACAGCAGGCCGACGATGAGGATCCCGGCGAGGGTGCCGAGCCGCGTGCGGGCCTTGCGGGAGCCGAGCCGGGCGAGGAGGCCGCGCAGGGGGCCCTGCGCGGCGGGGCGGGCACCCGGCCCTCCGGCGGAGTGCGCCGCCTTCGCGCCCTCGGCACGGCGCGGGACGCGCCCGCGCGCCGCGCCCTGAGCGGGGACAGCGGGGACCACGGAGACGATGCCTGGCGCCGCCGCGGGGCCGGACCCGGCCGGGGTCACGACCACCGCCACCCCGGTGCGGTCCCCGTGACGGCGCGTCGGCTCGGAGGACGACGGGGCCGCCCCGGCCGTCTGGGCCGCCTGGGCCTGAGCCCCCGGCACCGTCGGACCAGGACCGGCCGCGGTGCCGTCGGCCACCGTCGATCGGGGGCCGGCCGGGGTGGACGGCCGGAGGCGCGTGCCCGTCGCCCGGGGGCTCATGACGCTCCGCCCGCCGGGCGGCACAGAGCCAGCAGGTCGGTGTGGTGGACGGTGACGCGCAACTCGCCCGCGGCGCACTGGCGCAGGCGGTTGTTCAGGTAGACCTCCGCCTCGGCCCGCAGTTCGGGACGCTGCTCGACCGCGGCGCCGACCCAGCCGCGCAGCCACTGCTCCGTGAGGGCGGCCTGCTCGGGCCCGAGCCGCCAGGGGCTCGGGTGCAGGCGTACGGTCGCGCCGTGCGCGGAGAACGCCTCCGCCGCCGCCGTGACCGCGTCCGGACCGAGCAGGCCGTCGCGGCGCTGGTGGTCGTTGAACGCCTGGGTGATCTCCGCGTCGAGCGGGTGGGACGGGGTGAGGTCGACGCGCCCGGCGACGGACAGCGTCAGCAGGGCGGGGGCGCCGGCTCCCGCGCAGGCGGCGGCGAGCGTGTCGATCTCCTCGCGGGTGAGGACGTCCAGCAGGGCGGACGCCGTCACCAGCGAGGCGCCGTGCAGGGCGTCGGCGGTGAGGCGGGCGACGTCCCCGCGCCGGGTCTCCACGCTGATCCGGCTGCCGTCGGCGGCCGACCGCGGGGAGGCGACGGCGGCGAAGTGCAGCAGGTAGGGGTCGCGGTCGTGCAGGATCCAGTGCTGCGCGCCGTCCAGGCAGGGGGCGAGCCAGCGGCCCATCGAGCCGGTGCCGCAGCCCAGGTCGTGGATGACGACGCCGCCCGGCCTGCCCGGCAGGTTGGCGAGCCGGATCCGCAGCGGATCGAGCAGGTCGTGCGCCCGGGCGGCGGCATCGGCCGGCTCCCGCAACTCCAGCCACTCCGGCGCGTAACGGGGCGGGTCGTCGGGCGAGGCCTCCCGCAGTTTCACGGTCGGCCGCGCGCCGGGTGCGGCGGTGGGGCCGGCGCCGGGGATGACCGCGCCGGGGGCGTGGACGGGTCCGGGCGGGCCGCCGGGACCGGTCCGCGCGGGGACCGGGCCGGCCGGGCTGCCCGGTCCGTTCGCGCCACGGGGGTCGGCACCCGCGTCCGTCTCGCCGACGTGCCGCCCGGTCGCGGAGCCGGCACCCGTGGCCGTGGCCGGGCCCGCTCCGGCGCTGCCGTCGGCCCTCACGCCCGAGGGGTCCGTGGGGCCGGCGGCGGCGCCGGGCACCGGCCCGGGAAGCACGCCGCCCGTGGACTCCACGGCCCGGGCGGGTCCGGGCCGGGCCGGGATCGGCCCGCCCCGCTTCGTCGTCGCCGGGTTCGTCATGCGGCCCTCCGGGGTTCGGTCGGGAGCCGGCGCAGGACCGCAGCCAGGCTCTGTGCGGTCGTCGCCCAGCCGTCGAGGGCCGCGCGGCGGCCGCGGGCGGCGGCCTTCAGGCGGCGCCGTACGTCCGCCTCGCCGAACCAGCCGCGCAGTTCGGCGGCGATGGCGGCGGGGTTCTCCGGCGGCACGAGGATGCCGGGCACCCCGCCGTCGGGGGCACGGCCGACCGCCTCGGGAAGGCCGCCGACGTCGGTCGCCAGCACCGGGATGCCCCGGGCCAGCGCCTCGGTCACGGCCATGCCGTACGTCTCGGCGTAGGAGGTCAGGACCATCAGGTCGGCGGTGGCGTAACTGGCGTCCAGGGCCGCGCCGGACTGCGGCCCGGCCAGCTCGAGCCGGTCCTGGAGGCCGTGCCGCGCGATGAGGGACCGCAGATGGGCGACGTACTCGGGGTCCTGGGTGAGGGCCCCGACGCAGACGCAGCTCCACGGCAGGTCGGTGATCGCGGCCAGTGCCTCCACCAGCCGGTGCTGTCCCTTGCGCGGGGTCACGGCGGCCACGCACAGCAGCCGTGACACACCGTCGGTGCCGGGCGCGAGGGGCGCGATGTCGGCGCCGGGGGCGGCGACGTGCACCCGCTCCGGAGGCAGGCCGTGGTGGGCGACGAGACGGCGGACCGCCCAGTCGCTGGTGGCGATCACCGCGGGCACCGCCCGCAGTACCGCCCGTTCCCTGGCGTCGAGTTCGGCGGCGACCGCCGGGTCGAGCCCGGTCTCGTCGCCGAGCGGGAGGTGCACGAGGACGGCCATGCGCAGCCGTTCCGTCTCCGGCACCACGATCTCCGGGACGCCGCAGGCGACCAGCCCGTCGAGCAGGACGACGGCGCCGTCGGGCAACGCGGCCAGCGCACGGGCCAGTTCCGTCCGGGCGGCGGCCCCGGGCCGGGGCCACTCACCGGCCACGGCGTGCTTGCTCACCTGCCAGCCGAAGCCGGGCAGGTCCAGGCACACCCGCCGGTCGTAGGCGTTGCCGCCGCTCGGGGCCGCCGGGTCGTCGACGCCGCCCGGCAGCACGAAGTGCACGGTGCGCAGGGACATAGGGATGATCTCGGCGTTCTTCAGGGCGGCGTGCTGCACGGGCACGTAGTCGAGGCGCGCCGGTGCCGGTCCGGCCGGCCCGGGCCGCTCGATGGTCGTGTCGGTCACAGCGCACGCTCGTAACTCGCCCAGGCGATGTGCGACTCGTGCAGCGTGACGGTGAGGCCGGCGATGCCCTTGGCGCCCTCGCCCAGCGCGCCCTTGTGGATGCGCTCGGCGAGCCGGTCGGCGATGACCTTGGCGAGGAACTCCGTGGAGGTGTTGACCCCGGCGAAGTCGGGCTCGTTGTCGAGGTTGCGGTAGTTCAGCTCGCTGACGACGGCCCCGAGTTCCTGCGTGGCCAGCCCGATGTCGACGACGATGTTGTCCTCGTCCAGCTGTTCGCGCCGGAACGTGGCGTCCACCAGGAACGTGGCGCCGTGCAGGCGCTGCGCCGGTCCGAAGACCTCGCCGCGGAAGCTGTGGGCGATCATGATGTGATCGCGGACGGTGATGCTGAACAACGGACGACCCTCCAGGTGCGGCGCGTCTGCTCCCCCGCTGATGGCTGCCGGGGATGCCGAGTAGTACGGCTGCTTCCCTTCCCCCGTTCAGCGTCGGCTACGTCTTTTCTCAGGTCAGGCGCTCTTGCCCCGCCGATGCCGTACCGGATGGAACGAATCGTCAGCCGATGCGTCGATCGCTCTCGTCGTAACGGACGCGGTGGCACAGGGCGGGGATCTCCCCCGAGGCGAGGCGCGGCAGCACGTCGGGCAGGTCCTCGAAGGCGGATTCACCGGTGACGAGGGCGTCGAGCGCCGGGTCGGCGAGCAGGTCGAGGGCGAGGGCGAGCCGGTCGGCGTAGGTCCGGCCCGGGCGGGCCGGGGAGACGGTGCCGACCTGGCTGGAGCGGATGGTCAGGCGCCGGGAGTGGAAGGCCTCGCCGAGCGGCAGGCTCACCTTGCGGTCGCCGTACCAGCTCAGTTCGACGACGGTGCCCCCGGCGGCGAGGAGTTCCAGGGAGCGGGCGAGGCCCTGCTCGGTGGCGCTGGCGTGGACGACCAGGTCGCGGTCGCCGTCGGCGTCCTGCGGGGTGGCGAAGGAGACGCCGAGCGCCTCGGCGGTCTTCGCGCGGGACGGGTCGGCGTCGACCAGCTGGACGCGGACGCCGGGGAAGCGGGCGAGCAGGGCGGCGACCGAGCAGCCGACCATGCCGCCGCCGACCACGGCGATCCGGTCGCCGATCAGGGGCGCGGCGTCCCACAGGGCGTTCACGGCGGTCTCCACGGTCCCGGCGAGCACGGCCCGTTCGGCGGGGACGCTGTCCGGAACGGGCGTCACGGCGCTCGCCGGCACGACGTACCGGGTCTGGTGCGGGTACAGGCAGAACACCGTACGGCCGGTGAGCGTCTCGGGCCCCTCCTCCACCACGCCGACGTTGAGGTAGCCGTACTTCACCGGGCCCGGGAAGTCGCCCTCCTGGAAGGGGGCCCGCATGGCCGTGTGCTGGCTCTCGGGCACGCCGCCGCGGAAGACGAGCGTCTCGGTGCCGCGGCTGACGCCGGAGAACAGCGTACGGACCAGCACCTCGTCCTCTGCGGGCGCACGCAGGGCGACGTCCCGGATCGCACCTCGGCCAGGCGAGTCGATCCAGAAAGCGCGTCCGGTGTGCTTCATCGAAGTCCTCCTGAACGATCGGGAAGCTGCTTGCGTACCGAGGGGTGCACAGGCCGCGCACAAGGTAGCGGCGTTGATCGACTCTGTCACACGGCCGGAGGGTGTTCGGTGGCCCTGAACAACACTTACGACGCGAGGCTCGTACAGCAGGAGACCGCCGTGGGGGCGGGGGCGCAGGTCCTGCTGCTGGCCCTGATCGGCACGGCGATCGGGATGGGGCCGGCGGGCTGGCTGAGCGGCCTCGCGTTCGCGATCGCCACCTGGGCGGTGCTCTCCCGGGCCCTGCACCGCTCCCGGCTGCGCTCCTTCGGCGCGGCGAACCGGGTCACCCTCGGCCGGGCCACGCTCGTCGGCGGCGTCACCGCGCTGGTCGCGGACTCGTTCCAGAGCTCGCCGCCGGTGTCGCTGTTCGTCGGCCTGACGGCGGTGGCACTGATCCTCGACGGCGTCGACGGCAAGGTCGCCCGCCGCACCGGCACTTCCACCCCGCTGGGCGCGCGCTTCGACATGGAGGTCGACGCGTTCCTGATCCTGGTGCTCAGCGTGTACGTCTCGATGGAGCTGGGCCCCTGGGTCCTGCTGATCGGCGGCATGCGGTACGTCTTCGTCGCCGCGGCCCGGGTGTGGCCCTGGCTGACCGCGGCGCTGCCGCCGAGCACGGCCCGCAAGACGGTCGCCGCGCTGCAGGGCGTGCTCCTGCTGCTCGCGGGCGCCGGTCTGCTGCCGTACGCGGTCAACTTCGGTGTCGCCGCCCTCGCCCTGGGGCTGCTGGTGTGGTCGTTCGGCCGGGACGTGCTGTGGCTGTACCGGACCTCTCGGGCCGAACAGCCCCCGGCGCCGCGTCCGGTCCGGGAACTGGTCGCGAGCTGACAGCCCCCGGCCCGGTCAGGTGCCGGACCGCCCCCGGGCCGCCTCGATGTGACCGAGGTACTGGTGGGTCCAGCCGCAGATCAGGTCGACCGTGGCGCGCAGCGCCCGGCCCGGTTCGGTGAGCGTGTACTCGACCTTGGGCGGCACGGTGGGGTGCACCTTGCGGTCGACCAGGCCGTTGCGCTCCAGCATCCGCAGGTTCTGGGTCAGCATCTTGTGACTGACGCCCTCGACCTCGTCGCGCAACTCGCTGAAGCGGAGGGTGCGTTCGCCGAGGGCCTCGATGATCAGCAGCGCCCACTTGTTGGCCACGTCGGAGAAGATCTCCCGCGCCAGGGAGTCCGCCCGCCTGAGGTCCGCGTTCTCCGGCATGTCCCTGAGCTGCTTGGTCACCATCTGGTTCCCCTGTCACCGAAAAGTGCGTTCTTCCAGGTCGAAGTCCACTCTCCTATGGTTCCCGAGTAACCACAAGAGAGCACGGATGGATCCGGGCTCGACGGAAGGACGCCGGCCATGAGCACCCTCGACCTCTTCGACCACGGCATCCCGGCCGAGAAGCACTTCGGCTACACGCAGGCGATCAGGTCCGGCGAGCTGATCCATGTCTCCGGACAGCTCGCCTTCGACGACGCGGGGGACTTCGGTCCCGAGGACGACATCGCCGCCCAGCTGGCGCGCACCTACGTCAACCTCGACAAGGTCCTGGCCCACTTCGGCGTCACCCGCAACCAGATCGTCTCCCAGACGCTGTACGTGGTGGATTTGGTGCGCAACGCGGAAGTGGTGGCGGAGGCCAACCGCGCCTGCTTCGGCTCGCACCGCCCGGTCAGCACGGTGGTGGGCGTCACCGAACTGACCTTCCCCGGGCAGGCGATCGAGATCAGCTGCGTGGTCGACACGCGTCTGCCGGCCTGACGCTGGAGGCCCGCTCAGCGACGCGTGCCGGGCCCCACCAGGGTCCGCTCGTACGGGTCGAGGAGCACGCCCCGGACCTTCGGGGAGACGCCGAGGACGATCCGCTGGTGGGCGAGCGGCACGACCGCGTCCGTGCCGAGGATCACTGCCTCGGCGGCCAGGGCGGCGTCCTGCCGCTCCCCGGTGCCGTCGGCCCGGCCCGCCTTCGCGACGGCCCGGTCCACCTTCGGATCGCACAGCAGGGCCAGGTTGTAGCCGCCGTCGCAGGTGTAGTCACCGGCCAGGATGCCGACGGGGTCGCCGGTGTCCAGGAGGCTGTTGCGGGCGCCGATGAAGGCGTCGAACCTCCCCGCCAGCGCGTCGCTCTCCAGCCGCGCGTACTCGCGCACCTGCAACCGGACCTCGAATCCGGCCTTCTCGAGCTGCTGCTGCACGACCTGGGCGACTTCGGGGAGTTCGGGCCGGTTGTCGTAGGTGGCGAGGGTGATCGGCGTCCCGTCGGGCCGGGCGGCCTTCGCACGCCCCGACGGCTCGGCCCTCTTCCCCTCGGCCCAGGTGACGGCGGGGCCGTAGATTCCGGCGCCCGGGTCGGCATGTCCCTCGAAGACGCCCTCGACGAGGACGGAGGGGTCGACGGCCGCGCGGGCAGCGGCGCGCAGCCGCGGGTCCTTGAAGGGTCCGGTCCTGGTGTTGAGGTGCAGGCTGGTGGTCCGGGTGGTGCCGGCCTCCCGGAGGCTGTCCGCGTCGAGCGTGGCGGCCTGGGCGGCGGGGAGGGCCTCGGCGATGTCGACGTCTCCGGTGCGTACGGCGTTGGCGCGCGCGGTGCCGTCCCTGACGAAGCGCGCGTCGATGCCGGCGGCCTGGGCGCGGCCGCCCCAGTGGTCGTCGAAACGGTCGAGGGTTGCGGAGGTGCCGCCGTCGACGCGGGTGAGCTCGAAGGGGCCGGTGGCGGTACCGACGGGGCTGGGGTTGCCCCGCCCCCGGTACGCCTTCGCGGAGAGGATCGCCAGACTCGGGCCGGCCAGGCGCATGGGCAGGACCGGGTCGGGGGCGGCGGTGGTGACGCGCACGCCGTCGTCGCCGTCGGGGCGCGCGCTGAGCGTGACTCCGGCGAGCGGGGCGGGCAGGGGCTTCGCCTTCGTGGCCCGGGTCAGCGCCCCGGCCACGGCCGACGGGGTGACCTCGGTGCCGTCGTGGAAGGTGGCCTCGCGCAGGGTGAAGCGCCAGGTGCGGTCGTCCTCGCGGCTCCAGGACCGGGCGAGTGCGGGGGTCGCGGCGCCGTTGGCGTCCAGGGCGGTCAGCCCTTCGGTGACACCCAGACGGGTGAGCAGCGTGGCGTCGGCTCCGTAGGGCGAGAAGTTCTCGGCGGGCGGGAAGGCGAGGGCGACGCGGAGCCGGGAGCCGGATCCCGCGCCGTCCGGCGACGACTGCCCGTCGGGGGAGACGAAACAGCCGGCCAGTCCCGGCACGAGGACGAGGGCGGCGAGGACCCGGAGGAGGCGCCCACGGCTCGGACTCTTCTTGCTCATTACACGCACTTGCACATCCTATGCATCGACGGCAGGCCCGATCGGCGCACCGGATTTGACAGTGGTGACGATCACTCCCTAAAACCTAGTCACATGACACTCATTTTCAACAAGTTGGGGCGGTCGTCGTGAGGGTCGCGTTCGTCGGCAAGGGCGGCAGCGGCAAGACCACACTGTCGGCGCTCTTCTCCCGCCACCTGGCACGTTCCGGCGCCCCGGTCCTCGCCGTGGACGGCGACATCAACCAGCACCTGGCCGAGGCACTCGGACCCGTCGAGCGGCCCGCCGTTCCCCTGGGCCCGCACCTGAGGGACGTCAAGGACTTCCTGCGCGGCGACAACCCGCGCATCACCTCCGCTGAGGCGATGCTCAAGACCACCCCGCCGGGCCGCGGCTCCCGCCTCCTGCGCCCCCTGGGCGACGACACGCTGCACGCCCGGCACGTGGGCCGGGCGGGCGGCGTGCCCCTGATGGTCACGGGCGAGTTCGACGAGTCCGACCTCGGGGTGGCCTGCTACCACTCCAAGCTCGGCGCGGTCGAGCTGTACCTGGGCCATCTGCTGGACGGCCCCGGCGAGTACGTCGTGGTCGACATGACGGCGGGCGCGGACGCCTTCGCGTCGGGCCTGTTCACCCGCTTCGACCTCACGTTCCTGGTGGCGGAGCCGACCCGCAAGGGCGTCTCGGTCTACCGCCAGTACCGCGACCACGCCGAGCAGTTCGGCATCCGTGTCGCGGTCGTCGGCAACAAGGTCACGTGCGAGGACGACGTGCTCTTCCTCAAGGAACAGGTGGGCGACGACCTGCTGACGCACCTGGTCCAGTCGCCCTGGGTCCGGGCGGCGGAACAGGGCCGGGCGGGCGGCGAGCTGGAGCCGCACAACCAGCACGCCCTGAACGTCCTGCGCGAGACGGTCGACGCCCACGTCCGGGACTGGGACCGGCTCCACCGCCACGCGGTGGAGTTCCACCTGCGCAACGCGCGGGCCTGGGCGAACGACCGGGCGGGCGAGGACCTCGCGGCGCAGGTGGACCCGGACTACGTACCGGGCGGGCCGGCGGGCGGCTGAGCGACGGATCCGCGAGGTCCGCCCACCGGAGGCTCGTCAGCCCTTCTGCTCCACCCGCACCCAGTCCACCTCCGCCCGTACTCCCCCGCCCGCGATCCGGTCCACGCTGGACTGCGGCAGGCCCCAGTACGGGGTCGTCACCTTGTTCCAGCCGGCGGGGTACGCGCCGCCGAGGGCCAGGTTCAGGATCACGTACTGGTTGTGGCCGAAGACCCACTGGCCGCGCGTGGATTCGAGCTTGTTGCGGGTCGTCTCCTGGACCAGGCGGTCGTCGACGAAGAAGCGCATCGTCGTGGGGGTCCATTCGACGGCGTACGTGTGCCACTCGTCCGCCCGGCCGCCCCCCGGGTAGGTCTGGCGGGCGCCGATGTTGCCGTCCGCCGAGTAGCCGGGGCCGTGCAGGGCGGTGCTGGTCCAGTCGGCGTAGCCGATGTTCTCCATGATGTCCGTCTCACCGGAGGAGGGCCAGCCGACCGACGGGTCGTCCACGTCGCTGCCCAGGAGCCAGAACGCCGGCCAGAAGCCGTCGCCGACCGGGAGCTTCATACGGGCGCTGACCTTGCCGTAGGTGAAGTCGAAGCGGGTGTGGGTGTCGACGCGGCCGGAGGTGAAGTCGTAGGTGCCGCCGCCCGCTTGCGTGCAGCCCTTGCAGTACTTCGCCGACAGCACCAGCGCACCGTTCTCCGTGCGGATGGTGTCCGGCGAGTCGACGTACGCCTGGGCCTCGCCGTTGACCGAGCCCATCTCCGTGCCGGTGCGCACCACCCGCCACTTGGAGCGGTCGAGCCCCGAGGTGGTGAAGTCGTCGAAGAACGTGGTGCGGTAGGTGCCGGGCTGTTCGGCGGGCAGCGCCGGGTACGCGGCCGCCGCGCTGCCGCCCGTGCCCCAGACCTCGAACTCGTAGAGGGAGTAGCCGAACTGGGCCGTGGCGGGGGCCGGATTGTGGAAGGAGCGGCGTTCCTTGCCGAGCATGCGGACGTAACGGCCCGTGACCGGCTGCGGGAGGCGGATCGCGTCGTGCAGGCCGGCCGCCTCCGCGGGGGACTTCACGTCGGCGCGGCGGGACGCGACCTCGGCTGCGGACGGGCGGTACACCGTGCGCCAGGTGCGGTTGTCGTCGGAGACCTGCAGTTCGTAGTCGACGGCGTAGGCCGCCTCCCAGTACAGGTCGACCGTGTCGATCGTGGCGGTCGCGCCGAGGTCGACGGAGACCCAGCGGTTCGCGTTCCAGTCGCTGGACCAGCGGCTGATGTCGGCCTTCAGGTCCGCCGGGCGGCCGCCGTCCGTCACGAACGCCGGGGAGTTGCCCGCGTGCTGGTAGTAGTTCGCGTAGGCCGGGTGGTTCAGGGCGAGGTTGGTGCGGGTCGTGGACGCGGGGGCCGGTTCGCCGCCGTAGACCCTCATCGACCAGAGCGAGTAGCCCCAGGGGGTGGCCCGTTCCACGCCACGCAGGCGGACGTAGCGGGCCGTGACCTCCTGCGGGTAGGTGTGGGCGGTGACCGAGCCGCCCGTTCCAGCCGTCTCCGTGAAGAACGGCGTCCAGTCGGTGCCGTTCTTCGAGGCCTCCAGGACGTAGCGCTTGCCGTAGGCCGCCTCCCAGTCGAGGACCACCCGGTCGACGCGGATCGTCGAGCCGAGGTCGACGCGGATCCAGGCGGTGTCGGAGAAGTCGCTGGACCAGCGGGTGGAGCCGTTGCCGTCGAAGGCGCGGCCGGCGGACGTGTCGGCGTTCTCGCTCCCGGACGCCGTGACGGCGGCCGGGTTCACGGCGTGGGCGGCCGCCGCGCGGTCGGTGTCCCAGGCGGCGGCCGCGGCCCGCGTGTCGGGCGCCGGGGCCGCGAAGGCCGGGCCGGCGGTCAGCAGCGCGAGCGCCGCGAGTGCGGTCAGGAGGGTGCGGGGCGTACGGGACGGCATGGCTCTCCTCCGGTTCGGTGTACCTCAGGGCAGTGAATGGCGTGTACCTGACATGTCGGTGGTTCGCTGGGGAGCGGCCCCGGGGTGGGCGTGGACTCCCGCGCCCCGCCCACCCCGGCGTCCGGGTTCAGGCGGCCTTGCGGGCCCGGCCCCGGTGGGTGCGGACCACCTCGGCGTACCGGTGCCCCGTCCCCTTGATCGTCCGCTTCTGCGTCGCGTAGTCCACGTGGACCAGACCGAACCGCTTCTCGTAGCCGTACGCCCACTCGAAGTTGTCCAGCAGGGACCAGGCGAAGTAGCCGGCCAGCGGGGCGCCCTGGCGGGCGGCCGACGCGCAGGCCGCCAGGTGCCCGAGGAGGTAGTCCTGCCGCTCCGGGTCGTCGACCGTGCCGTCGGGGCGGACGACATCGGGGAAGGCCGAGCCGTTCTCCGTGACGTACAGCCGGCGGGCGCCGTACTCCCGCGTCAGGCGCAGCAGCAGCGTCTCGATGCCGCTCGCGTCGATCTCCCAGTCCATGCCGGTGCGCGGGACGCCCTCGCGGCGGACGGCACGGGCGTAGGGGGCCGGGCCGTCCGGGTCGTCGGCCACCGTCTGCGGGAAGTAGTAGTTCAGGCCGAGCCAGTCGAGCGGGGCCGCGATGGCCGCCGAGTCGCCGGACTGCTCGGGCAGTTCCACCCCGTAGACCTCGCGCATGTCCTCCGGGAAGCCCCGGCCGTGCACGGGGTCGAGCCACCAGCGGTTGGTGTGGCCGTCCATGCGGCGGGCCGCCGCGATGTCCTCGGGGCGGCCGGAGGCCGCGTGGATCGTGGAGAGGTTGTTGACGATGCCCACCTGGGCGTCCGGAACCGCGGCCCGGATGGCCCGGGCCGCCAGGCCGTGCCCGAGCAGCAGATGGTAGGAGGCGCGGACGGCGGCGGTCAGGTCCGTCCAGCCGGGGGCCATCTTTCCTTCGAGGTGGCCGATCCACGCCGAGCACAGGGGCTCGTTGAGGGTGGCCCAGTGGCTGACGCGGTCGCCCAGCCGCCCGGCCACGACCGAGGCGTACTCGGCGAAGGCGAGGGCGGTGTCACGCTCCGGCCAGCCGCCGCGGTCCTGCAGCGCCTGCGGCAGGTCCCAGTGGTAGAGGGTGACGGACGGGGTGATGCCGGCCTCCAGCAGGCCGTCGATGAGCTCGTCGTAGAAGGCCAGGCCCTTGGGGTTCACGAGGCCTTCGCCGTCCGGGACGACACGCGGCCAGGCGACCGACAGGCGGTAGGCGTTCACGCCGAGCCGCCGCATCAGGGCGATGTCCTCGCGCCAGCGGTGGTAGTGGTCGCAGGCGACGTCGCCGTGGTCGCCGCCTGCGGTCTTGCCGGGGGTGTGCGAGAAGGTGTCCCAGATCGACGGCGCGCGGCCGTCCTCCGCCACGGCGCCCTCGATCTGGTACGCCGAAGTGGCCGTGCCCCACAGGAAGTCGTCGGGGAGGGCGGCATAGTCGATGGTCACGGAAGTCCTCTCGGGAACGTACGGGTGGGTCACTTGACGGCTCCCGCCGTCAGGCCGGCGACGAGGTAGCGCTGGAGCAGCAGGAAGCCCGCGACCACGGGGACGCTGACGACCAGCGAGGCGGCCATGATCTGGTTCCAGTACACGTCGTTGAGGGTCGAGTAGCCCTGCAGGCCGACGGCGAGGGTGCGGGTGGTGTCGTTGGTCATCACCGAGGCGAAGAGGACTTCGCCCCAGGCGGTCATGAAGGCGTAGACGGCGACCGCGACGATGCCGGGGACGGCCGCCGGGACCACCACCCGGAACAGCGCGCCCAGCGGGCCGCAGCCGTCGACCAGCGCCGCCTCGTCCAGGTCCCGTGGCACCGAGTCGAAGTAGCCGATCAGCATCCAGATGGAGAACGGCAGCGAGAAGGTGAGATAGGTGAGGATCAGACCGCCGCGCGAGCCGAACAGGGCGATGCCGGTGGCGTTGCCGATGTTGACGTAGATGAGGAACAGCGGCAGGAGGAAGAGGATGCCGGGGAACATCTGCGTCGACAGGACGGTGACCGTGAAGACGCGCTTGCCGCGGAAGTCGTAGCGGCTCACCGCGTACGCCGCGAAGACCGCGATCACCACCGAGCAGACCGTCGCCGCGCCCGCCACGATCAGGGAGTTGACGAAGTAGCGCGCGAGCGGGACGGTCGACCAGATGTCGACGTACGGGCGGAGCGTCAGCTCGGTGGGCAGCCAGCGGAACTTGCCCGTGACGTCCGCGAGCGGCTTCAGCGAGCTGGAGACCATGACGTAGACCGGTAGCAGCACGAAGCCGGTCAGCAGCGTCAGGAAGATCCGCCGGGACCACAGGAAGGACCGGGGCGGGGCCAGGGGGGAGCTCATGAGGCGGCCCTCCGTCCGCGCGAGGTCAGCGCCAGGTACACGCCGGTCACCAGCAGCAGGAACAGCAGCAGGAGCACCGACATCGCCGAGCCCGTGCCGAAGTTCCAGGTGACGAACGAGGCCTGGTAGATGTGCACCGAGATGAGGTCGGCCGCCGCCGGCGCGGTCCTGCCGAACAGGACGTACGGCGTGTTGAAGTCGTTGAACGTCCACAGGAACAGCACGAGGACCAGCACCTGGTTGACCGGGCGCAGCGACGGCAGGGTGATGCGGCGGATCTGCTGCCACACCCCGGCGCCGTCCAGGGCGGCCGCCTCGTACAGCTCGCGCGGGATGTTCTGCAGTCCGGCCATGACGATGAGGAAGGCGAACGGCCAGCCCTTCCACACCGACACCGTCAGCAGCGCGATGAAGCTGTTGTCGCCGATGAGCCAGAAGGACGGCTTGTCGGTGAGGCCGAGCTGGTCGTGCAGGACGTGGTTCACCAGGCCGTTGTCGTGCTGGAACATGAACACCCAGGTGATGACGGCCGCGTAGACCGGCAGGGCGTACGGCACGAGGAACAGCGCCCGCAGCAGGCCGCGGCCCCGGAAGGTGTCCTGCATGAAGACCGCCGCGGCCGTGCCGATCAGCCAGCACAGGCCCACCGACAGCAGGGTGAAGGCGACGGTGACGAGGAAGGAGTGCAGCAGCGCCTCGCCGACGGGGGCGTCGAAGTCCACCGACACCTTGTAGTTGTCCAGGGCGGACCAGGGGGCGGCGCCCCAGTCCCGGATGTAGAACTGCGTGAGCTCCTTGAAGCTCATCACGACGCCGATCACCATCGGCACCAGGTGGACGAGGAGTTCGAGCAGCAGGGCGGGCAGGAGCAGCAGGTAGGGCAGGCCGACGCGGCGGATCCGTCCGGTACGGCGGCGGGGGCCGCGCGCCGCGCCGGACGGGTTCGTGCGGACCGGCGGCGTGCCGGCTTCAACCGTGGTGGTCATGTGTTCAGGCCGCCGGCATCTGCTGCTGGGCCTTCTCCAGGGCCGCCTTCACCGACGCGGTGGTGACCGCGCGTCCGGCGGCGGCGTCCGCGAGCAGGTCCTTGATGGCCGTGCCGACGGCCGTCTCGAACTGCGACTCGTCGGCGACCTGCGGCAGCGCGACGGCGCTCTTGGCGAGGGTGTCCTTCAGGACGGCGTTGGCCGGGGTGGCGAACGCGGCGTCCGACTGCGCGGTCTTCACCGGCGGGATCGAGCTGTAGGCCTTGTTGAGGATCTTCTGCTCGTCGTCGCTGGTCATGAACTTCACGAACGTGGTGGCGCCGTCGAGGTTGTCGGTGTTCTTGAAGACGGCGAGGTTGATGCCCGCGACCATCGAGTTGACCTGCTTGCCGGTGCCGGGGGTGCCGGACTGGACGGGCACGGGCGCGATTCCGTAGTCGTCCTCGCTCATGCCCTGGGACTTGAGGTTGGCGGAGGCGGACTGCCACAGCAGCATCGCCGTCTTGCCCTTGGCGAAGTCGCTGACCGACTGGTTTTGCGCGTACTCGGCGTTGCCGGGGGCGATGACCTTGTCCTTGGCCATCAGGTCGACGTACTGCTTGACCGCGGCGACCGTCGCGTCACCCGTGAAGTCCGGCTTGCCGTCGGCGGTGAAGAAGTCGGCGCCGTGCTGCTTGGCGAAGACGTAGGCGTGGTGGATGTTCTCGGACGGGTTCGAACCCTCCGCGCCCAGGCCCCACTTGCCGTCCTTGGAGAGCTTCTTCCCGGCGGCGACCAGCTCGTCCCAGGTGGCCGGCGGCTCGGAGACGCCCGCCTCGGCGAGCATCTTCTTGTTGTAGTAGAGCGCGTACGCCATCGAGTACAGGGGCACCGCGGCCGGGGCCTCGCCCTGGGCGCCGGTGGAGCCGAGCGCCGAGTCGACGAAGCGGTCCCTGCCGCCGATCTTGTCGAAGTTCTTCGCGTCCCAGGGCAGCAGGGCGCCGGTGGCCTGGAGCGAGGCGCTCCAGGTGTTGCCGATGTTCAGCACGTCCGGGCCCTGGCCGGAGGTGGTGGCGGTGAGGATCCGGTTGAGCAGGTCCGACCAGGGGACGACCTCCAGCTTCACCTTGATCCCGGTCTGCTTCTCGAACTTGTCGAGTTCGGGCTGGAGGACCTTCTTGTCGATCTCGATGCTGGCGCCCTGATTGGACGCCCAGTAGGTCAGGGTCTTGGGCGAGTCGTTCGACCCGCCGCCGGTGGCGGAGCCACCTCCGCAGGCCGAGGCCGCGAGGACGAGTGACAGGGTGACGGCGCCGGCTGCCGCGGCTCGGGTACTGCGCATGCTGCTCGTGTCCCTTCCGGGAGGACGGGAGTTCGCCTCCCAGACCGTGCTCCCCCGCCGGGAGGGAGCCGTCATGGCTTAATTTAGGACGTGAGTTAATCCGTGGAAGGCAGAGACGTCAAGGGTTTGGACGTACTCACCGAAGTCTCGCCGCACCCTCTTGACGCATCTGTTCCACGGATGAACCATTCAGCGGCGAGAGAGCGCTCCCCGCACCCCACGCCGTTCACTTCCTGAACCAGGAGAGCCGCCCCATGCCTACTGACTCCCCGTCGTCCGGCCTGCCCTCCCCCGGCCGCCGAGCCGTCCTCGGCGCCTCAGCGGCGGCCGCCGTCCTCGCCGGCCTGCCCGGCACGGCCGCGGCCGCCCCGGCCGGCCGGAAGAAGCCCGGGCGCGGCAAGCCGCGCGCCCTGCCCGGTGGCGGCGACCTCGGCCCCAAAGTGGTCGTCTTCGACCCCTCCACACCGAACATCCAGGGCAGACTGGACGAGATCTTCCGGCAGCAGGAGTCGGCCCAGTTCGGCACCGGCCGCTACCAGCTGCTGTTCAAGCCCGGCACCTACCACGGCCTCAACGCGCAGATCGGCTTCTACACCTCGATCTCCGGCCTCGGCCTCTCCCCCGACGACACCACCATCAACGGCGACATCACGGTCGACGCGGGCTGGTTCAACGGCAACGCCACCCAGAACTTCTGGCGTTCGGCGGAGAACCTGGCCGTGGTCCCCGTCAACGGCACCAACCGCTGGGCGGTCTCCCAGGCAGCCCCCTTCCGCCGCATGCACGTGCGCGGCAACCTCAACCTCGCCCCGACCGGTTACGGCTGGTCCAGCGGCGGCTACATCGCCGACAGCCGGATCGACGGCCAGGTGCAGCCCTACTCGCAGCAGCAGTGGTACACCCGGGACAGCGCGATCGGCGGCTGGCTCAACGGCGTGTGGAACATGGTGTTCTCCGGCGTCGAGGGCGCTCCCGCACAGGGCTTCCCGAACCCGCCGTACACCACGCTCAACACCACGCCCGTCTCCCGCGAGAAGCCGTTCCTGTACCTCAGCGGCACCGAGTACCGGGTCTTCCTGCCGGAGAAGCGGACCGACGCCCGGGGCGTCACCTGGGGCAACGGCACCCCGCGCGGCACCTCCCTGCCGCTGACCCGCTTCTACGTCGCCAAGCCGGGCGTCTCGGCGGCCACGCTCAACCAGGCCCTGGCCGAGGGCCTGCACCTGCTGCTGACGCCGGGCATCTACCACCTGGACCGGCCCATCCGGGTCGACCGCGCGGGCACGGTGGTGCTCGGCCTCGGCTACGCGACCCTCATCCCCGACAACGGCGTCACCGCGCTGAAGGTCGCCGACGTCGACGGCGTACGGCTGGCCGGGTTCCTCGTCGACGCCGGGCCGGTCAACTCCCCGACGCTGCTGGAGATCGGCCCGCCCGGCGCCTCCCGGGACCACTCCGCCAACCCGACCACCGTCCAGGACGTGTTCGTCCGCATCGGCGGTGCCGGCGCCGGCAAGGCCACCACCAGCATGGTCGTCAACAGCCGCCACACCATCGTCGACCACACCTGGGTCTGGCGCGCCGACCACGGCGACGGCGTCGGCTGGGAGACCAACCGGGCCGACTACGGCGTCGTCGTCAACGGCCACGACGTCCTGGCGACCGGCCTGTTCGTGGAGCACTTCAACAAGTACGACGTGCAGTGGTTCGGCGAGCGCGGCCGCACGATCTTCTTCCAGAACGAGAAGGCGTACGACGCGCCGAACCAGGCCGCGATCCAGAACGGTTCGGTCAAGGGCTACGCGGCCTACCGGGTCGGGGACAACGTGACCAGCCACGAGGGCTGGGGCCTGGGCAGCTACTGCTACTACAACGTCGACCCGACCATCGTGCAGCACCACGGCTTCGCCGCGCCGAACCGGCCCGGGGTGCGCTTCCGCGACCTGCTCGTGGTCTCGCTCGGCGGCAACGGGCAGTACGAGTGCGTCATCAACGACACGGGGGCGCCCACGTCTGGGACGTCCACCGTGCCGTCGACGGTCGTGTCGTACCCGTAGGAGCACCGGCCGGCCCCCTCCCCTCGCGTCACGCAGGGGAAGGGGCCGGCCGGCCGCGGCCTACCGTGCCGGGGTGGTCGCGGGCGCCGGCGCGTAGCCCGTGGGCCGGGTGGTGAACGTGCCGCGGCCCTGGGTGCGGCTGCGCAACCGGGTGGCGTAGCCGAACAGTTCCGCCAGCGGCACGGTCGCGGTGACGACCGTGGCGCCCGCCCGGGTGACCGAGCCGGTCACCCGGCCGCGCCGGGCGGCGAGGTCGCCGAGCACGCCGCCCACGGCGTCCCCGGGCACGGTGACGGTCACCTCGGCGACCGGCTCCAGCAGGACCATGGCGCAGGCCCGCAGGGCCTGGCGCAGTCCGAGCCGCCCGGCCGTGCGGAACGCCGTGTCCGAGGAGTCCTTCACATGGGTCGCCCCGTCGGTCAGCGTGACGCGCAGGCCGGTCACCGGGTGCCCGCCGAGCGGCCCCTCGGCGAGGGCGTCCCGGCAGCCGGCCTCGACCGCCCGGACGTACTCCTGCGGTACGCGCCCGCCGACGACGGTGGAACGGAACACGAAGGCACCCTCCTCGTACGGCTCCACGTCGAGCACGACATGGGCGAACTGGCCCGCGCCGCCGTCCTGTTTGACGTGCCGGTACACCAGCCCCGACACCCCGCGCGCGACGGTCTCGCGGTGACTGACCCGGGGGCGGCCGACGGTGACCTCCAGGCCGAGGTCACGGCGGAGCTTCTCCACCGCCACCTCCAGGTGGAGCTCCCCCATGCCGGACAGCACGGTCTGCCCGGTCTCCGGGTCGGTGCGCGCGACCAGCGAGGGGTCCTCCTCGGTCAGCCGGGCCAGGCCCGACGCCAGCCGGTCGATGTCACCGGCCCGGCGGGCCTCGACGGCGACCGACACCACCGGCTCGGGCGCACCGGGCGGCTCCAGCAGGAGCGGGGCGTCCGGCGCGCAGAGGGTCGAACCGGCGCGGGCCGACTTCAGGCCGACCACGGCGACGATGTCCCCGGCGACGGCGTGTTCCAGCGGGGCGTGCCGGTCGGCCCGCACGCGCAGGATCCGGCCGATCCGCTCAGTGCGGCCCGCGGTCGCGTCCCACAGCGTGTCCCCCTTCCGGATCGTCCCCGCGTAGACGCGCAGATAGGTCAGCCGTCCGGTCGCCGTGGCCTGCACCTTGAACGCCAGGGCCACCGGCGGTGCCGCCGGGTCGGCGGGCCGCCGCTGCTCCGCCCCGGCGTGGGTGCCGCGCACCGGCCCCACGTCCAGCGGCGACGGCAGCCACGCGACGACGGCGTCGAGCAGCGGCTCGATGCCGCGGTTGCGGTACGCGGAGCCGCACAGCACGACCACGCCGTCACCGTCCCGGGTCAGGTCCCCGAGGGCCGCCACCAGCGTCCGCTCCGTGAGCGCCCCGGTGGAGCAGAACTCCTCCAGGGCGCCCGGATGCAGCTCCGCCACGGCCTCCTCCAGGGCCCGGCGGCGCGCGCGGGCCTCGTCGAGCAGGCCGTCCGGCACGGGCAGAACCTCCGGGGTGTCGCCGTCGCTCCACACCAGCGCGCGCATGCGGACCAGGTCGACGACCCCGGTGAAGGCGTCCTCCGCGCCGATCGGCAGCTGGACGGGCAGCGGCGCCGCGTGCAGCCGGTCCCGGATCGACGCGACGGCCGCGTCGAGGTCGGCGCCGGCCCGGTCCATCTTGTTGACGAACGCGATCCGGGGCACGCCGTGCCGGTCGGCCTGCCGCCACACCGACTCGCTCTGCGGCTCCACCCCGGCCACCGCGTCGAACACGGCGACGGCACCGTCGAGGACGCGCAGCGCGCGCTCCACCTCGTCGGCGAAGTCGACGTGCCCGGGGGTGTCGATGAGGTTGATCCGGTGACCGTCCCAGGCGCAGCTCACCGCCGCGGCGAAGATGGTGATCCCCCGGTCGCGCTCCTGCGGGTCGAAGTCCGTGACGGTGGTGCCGTCGTGGACCTCGCCGCGCTTGTGCGTGGTTCCGGTGGCGAACAGGATCCGTTCGGTGACGGTGGTCTTGCCGGCGTCGACGTGGGCGAGGATGCCGAGGTTGCGGACGGCGGCGAGCGGGTTCTGGGTGGTGCGCACGGCCCGGGGCCTTTCGATGCGGTCGGGAAAGGGGCAGCGCGATGTCCGGGCATCGAGAAGGGCACACGTCGGACAACACATGACGGAGCGTCAATTGCGGTTCGGGTGCCCGGTGTTCGTCGTCCCGGTCAGCCGGTGCCGCCGCGCAGCGGGCACCGGGGGGACGAGGACACGAGGATCACCTCGTAGCGCGGCAGGGAGACGGCGGCAGCGGTACGAACACGCACGGCCGTCTCCTTTCACTCGTCACGCCGGCGCACCGCCTAGGTCGTGGGCGGTGCGGGTACGTGCGTGAGTGTAGGGAGGCCCGGGGGGACCGGGCCAGGGATTATTCCGGCGGGGTACGACCACCCTGCGCGAATGGCTTCGTGATCGAGGCATTCCCCAACGCATTGCGCGCACATGCTGACCGTCTTGGTCAGACGGCGGTATCCGATCAGCGGTGTCAGGCGCGCACCTCGTGCCGGCTTGCACCGTGCGGGCGGAGTTCCTCGACGAGGGTGGCGGGACCCGCGCTCTTCGGTGACGCCTGACGCGGGACGGCGCCTCCCCTCCCCTGACCCGAGTGCGGGGCCTCTTCTGTCACAGATTGACTACCGCCCCTCACAAATCCCTCACAACTGCTCTACGTTGTTCCAACGTTCAACCTTGGGGGGTTCCATGTCGTTCCATCAGCCGCCGGTCCAGCCGCCGTTCCCGGGTCAGCCGCCGATGCCGCCCGGCCCGCAGCAGCCGGGGCCCAAGTGGGCGCGGAAGCGGATCCTCGTCCCGGCCGCCGTGCTCACCCTGTTCGTCGGTATCGGGATGGGTGCGGCCGGGAGCGACGGCACCGAAACGGCGAGTGCCGACGCGAAGCCGGGCCCGACGGTCACGGTCACGGAGACCGCTGCCGCGGCGGAACCGGCGAAGGGCGAGTCGAAGCCGGCGCCGACGGTGACCGTGACGAAGACGGTGAAGCCGAAGGCGGAGAAGCCGAAGGCCGAGAAGCCGAAGCAGGACGCCGAGCCGGCCGAGGAAGCGCCCGCGGGCCAGGTCGTGTTCAAGGTGTGGGGGTCCGCACCGGCCGGCGTCGACATCAACTACGGCTCCGACAATGACAGCCGCTCCGGCAAGGGGCTGCCGTTCGAGAAGACACTGCAACTCAGCGACGACGCCCTGTACTACAACGTGTACGCGCAGCTCATGGGCGGTGGCGACATCAACTGCTCCGTGACCGTCAACGGGGAGACGAAGAAGGCGCACGCATCCGGGGACTACAACATCTGCACGGCCCAGATGAACGGCGGGCTCCTCGGCGGATGGGACTGACCATCTCCCTCGCAGAGGCTCCCATGATTGAGCCCTCTCCCCTGCTCGGACTGCCGGTGGTCCGTCAGTGCCGCGCGAGGCCGCGACCGGCGCGCACGCCGAGCAGGGAAGGTCGGAGAAGGCTCCAGGTCAGACGCCTACTCCGGCGGTGTCGGGGTGTCGTGGGTGCGGTACATCGCCTGGACGTCCAGTTCCAGTTGTACGGTCGGGCCGACCACGGCGATGCCGCGGGCCAGCATGGAGCGCCAGTTCAGGGTGTAGTCCTCGCGGTGGAGTTCCGCGGTGGCGAGGGCCGCGCAGCGCAGTTCCTGGCCGTAGCCGCCGTTCACCGTGCCCAGGTAGGTCGTGTCCAGCGACACCGAGCGGCTGACGCCGTGCATCGTGAGGGTGCCCAGCAGCGACCACTTGCTGCCGCCCCGGTAGGCGAAGCGCGTGCTGGTGAAGTCGATGTACGGGAAGCGTTCGACGTCCAGGAAGTCGGCGGAGCGCAGGTGGTTGTCGCGGGTGGTGTTGCCCGTGGTGATGCTGGCGGCGTCGATGCGGACCCGTACCCGCGAGTCGGCCATGTCCTGGGAGACCTGGATCCCGCCGTCGAAGCGCTCGAACCGGCCGTGCACATGGGCCATTCCGACGTGCTTGGCGATGAAGCGGATCGCGGTGTGCGGCGGGTCGAAGAGCCACGTGCCGGGCGTCGGCAACTGGAGTGCCTCGGCCGGCTGCAGCCAGACGCGCTCGGCGGGCGTCGAGGCATCGGGGGCGATCTCGATCGTCTCGCGGTGCGGCCGCAGGCCTTCCGCGGAGATCAGCAGGCTGTACCGGGCGGGCGGCAGGGCCGCGAGGAAGTAGCCGTACGGGTCGGTCGTGCCCCGGGCGGCCACGCGGTGGGTGTCCAGGGCGGTGACGGTGACGTCCGCGCCCGCCAGGGGCGCGCCCATCGGGTCGACGACCTCGCGGGCGACGGCACCGGCACCGGTCGGGAGGGGGACGGCGAGGCCCGCCGCTGCGGCGGAGGTGCCTTTCAGCCACCGGCGCCGGAGCAGTGCGAGGGCCATGTGGTTCACCTTTCTTCGGGTGTGCGGCCGCCCGGCGGCGAGCAGCGCACGCCGACGGCCGCACCTTGCTGCGGTCACACCCCCCCCTGTCGATCTTGATGTGCCGGGCGGCCCGCGGGTGTCTCAATACGAGACACTCACGGCCGTCACCGGAAGACGCCGGCGTGCCCGGCGGCCCACTGCGCGAAGGTGCGCGCCGGGCGGCCGGTGACCTTCTCGACCGTGCCGGAGACGGTGCGGCCCACCTCGGGCGTGTTGCCGTACGCCTCCAGCAGGAAGCCGATCACGTCCTCCGGCAGGTGCGCGGCCCGCCACTGCGCCACGGCCTCCTCCTCGGTCAGCTCGACCAGGGTGATCTCCCGGCCGACGGCGGCGGCCAGGGTGCGCACCTTGTCGTCGACGGTGAGCACCTCGGGGCCGGTGATCACGTACTCCTGGCCGGCGTGGCCCTCCTCGGTCAGCGCGACCGCGGCGACGGCACCGATGTCGCCCTCGTGGACCATGGCGCTGAGCCGGGAGACGAACGGCTCGCGCACCTCGCCCGATGCCGTGATCCCGGCCGCCCACTCCAGGGCGTTCGCCATGAACTCGACCGGCATGAGCACCGTCCAGTCCAGGGCGTGGTCGGCGCGCACCGCGTCCTCCAGCGGGGTGGGCCCGCCGCCGTGCAGCACGGTGACGCGGCGGACACCGGCCGCGCGGGCGAGCTCCAGGATCCGCGGGCCGGTCCGCAGCGGGGTGAACGCGGCCCCGCCGAACGTGATCAGGTGCAGCCCGGTCACGCCCTCCAGCGCCGGGGCGAGGCCGTCCGGCTCGGTCAGGTCGCCCTCGACGACCTCCACGCCGTCCGGGAAGGCGGCCTTCGCGGCGTCACGGGTGAGGGCACGTACGCGGTGGCCCCGCGCGAGCAGTTCGGTGACGACCTGGCGGCCGACGGTTCCGGTGGCGCCGGTGACGAGGATCCTCTGCGTCTGGGTCATGCCCCGACCCTAGGAAGACTTGCGGTCACCTTCTGTCCGCGACTTCGGTCCGCGCCCGCAAACGCGAGGGCGAAGGCGAGGGCGAAGGCGAAGGCGAAGGCGACTATGGCGGCGACAGCGCCGGGCCGGGGCCGGGCGGGTCTCCCTCGTAGGCCGCGAGCAGCACACCGCGGACCCCCGCCGCCGTCACCTCCCGCGGGTTGGCGTACGGCTCGCCCGCCACCCGCTGTGCCGCCGGGGCGAGATCGCCCTCACCGAGGCCGAGTTCGGCCAGGGAGCGAGGCGCGCCGAGGCGTCCGGCCAGCTCCCACAGGGCGCGTGGCACGTCCTCGGCGCCCAGGGCCCGGCGCAGGACGGTCAACGCCCGTGGGGCCGCCGGGGCGTTGTGGGCGAGGGCGTACGGGAGGACCACGGTGTGCGTCTCGGCGTGCGGGAGGCCGTAGCTGCCGCCGAGGACGTGGCAGAGCTTGTGGTGCAGCCCCATGGTGGTCGCGCCGAGGCAGGCGCCGCAGAGCCAGGCGGCGTACAGGGCCCGGCTGCGGGCGTCCAGGTCCTGCGGATCGGCGGCCAGCCGGGGCAGGGCGCCGGCCATCTCCCGCACGCCCTCCTCGGCCATGGCGGAGACGAGCGGCGAGGCGTCCGGTGCGTACAGCGCCTCGACCGCGTGGGCGAGCGCGTTGACGCCGCTGGTCACCGTCAGCGGCACGGGCAGGGAGAGGGTGAGCCGCGGGTCGTAGACGACGCTGCGGGGCTGGACGGCCGGGTCGCGCCCGGTGCGCTTGGCGCCGTGCTCGGTCAGGCCCCAGACCGGGGTCATCTCCGAGCCGGAATAGGTCGACGGGACGGCGATCAACGGCAGTCGGGTGCGCAGGGCGACCGCCTTGCCGAGGCCGATCACGGAGCCGCCGCCGACCGCGACGCAGCCGTCGGCCCCGGCCGCCCGCGCGGCCGCGACGGCCCGGTCGGCGTCCTCCACGGGCACGTGCATCCGCGCCTCGGCGTGCACCCCGGCACACCGGTCGCCGAGCGCGTCGGCGACCTCACGGGCGACCGCCTCGCCCCGGCGCCCGCACACCACGAGCAGCCGCCGGAGACCGAGACGGGCGGCCTCCTCGGGGGTGGCGGTGACGGCCGCGCCGGGCCGGAACACCACCCGCACGGGCCGGGTCTCGTACGTGAACACGTCCTGGAACGTCATGCGGCGGGCTCCAGGACCAGGTCGAAGCGCGCGTGCCGGAAGGGGTTCGGCACGCCGAACTCCCGTGCCAGCGAAGGGTCGTCCGTCTCGGCGAAGTCCCGGACGAGGCTCTCCTTGACGGCGAACACCGCGTCGGAGTCCAGGTAGTCGCCGCCGCCCACGAAGAGGTGCGTGGTGACGGGCGTGTGGCCTGCGGCGGAGGCGATGAAGTGGATGTGCGCGGGGCGGTAGGGGTGCCGCCCGGTCGCGCGCAGCAGTGCTCCGACCGGCCCGTCGGTGGGGATCGGGTACGGCGCCGGCACGCAGGTGCGGAACCAGAAGCGGCCCTCGGCGTCGGCGGTGAACAGCCCGCGTCCGTTGCCCGCGGGCTGCACGCCCGGCTGCTGGACGTCGTAGTGGCCCTGGTCGTCGGCCTGCCAGACGTCGACGACGGCACCGGACAGCGGGGTGCCGTCGGCGGAGCGCACCCGGCCGCTGACCACGCACGGCTCGCCGCCGCCCACGAGGTCGACGTCGTCGCCGAGTTGACGGACGGGCGACTCGGTCAGGTGGAACGGGCCGAGCACGGTCGACTCGGTGGTCCCGGGCGCGCGGTCGCCGTGCAGGGTCTCCACCAGCATGGACAGGCCCAGCACGTCCGACAGCAGAATGAACTCCTGCCGCGTGCCGGTGCAGGCCTGCCCGGTCGCCGTCAGGAAGGCGATCGCCCGCTCCCATTCCTCCCGGGTGAGCCGGGTCTCGCGGGCGAAGTCGTGCAGGTGCCGCACGAGCGCGGTGAGCAGCTCCCGCAGCCGCGGGTCGGCGGTGGCCCGGAGGCCGGTCACGACCTGCTCCGTGAGGCCGGTCCCGGTCGCGTCGGTGGTCATGCCGGCTCCTCGTCGTCGACGTCGGCTTCTTCCATCATGGCGTGCGTTCAGGCGTGTCCGAGGATGCGCCGCAGCGCGTCCGCGAGCAGGTCCCCGGCGGTCGTGGGGGCACCGTCCGGGTGCCGGAAGGCGACGTAGCCGTCCGGGCGGACGAGGAGGGCGCCCGCGTCGGGGATCTCCCGCAGCCTCGCCCAGTCGCCGTACGGGTCCTCGTACGGCTGCCCCGGGCCGATCACGACGGTGGCGATCTCGACGTCCTGCTTCCCGGCCGCCCGCACCCACGCATCTCCTCCGATGCCGGTCAGCAGGGTGAAGCGGCCCCGGCCGACCGTGTCGAGGGTGGACAGGGTGCGGGAGCCGGAGGTGATCCAGGCGTGCGGGAGCCGGGCGCCGGGGCGGGAGGAGGGCTGGTGGTACAGCTCGGGATCGCGGGCGAAGCCGGGGTCGGGGGTGCCGTCCGGGACGATCGCGGCGGAGGTGTAGCGCTGGTTGAGGTCCACGCCGTGCGCGTCGAACTCGTACACCTTGGCGGCGATCGCCTCCCGGAGTGCGGCCCGCTGCCGCTCGGCGGCGTCGGTGGCGTCCTTGCGGGCGTCGATGTCGGCCCGCAGCTGTGCGGGGGTCTGCGGGGCGAGTCCGCCCAGTGCCTCGAAGACGGGGGCGGTCTCGCGGATGGACCGGTTGGCGCGGGTGACGACCTGCCGTCCGACCGGGGCGCGTTCGGCGGTGTAGGTGTCCAGCAGCCTCGGGTGGGCGGTGCCGTCCAGGACGAGCTTGAGCTTCCAGGCGAGGTTGTAGGCGTCCTGGATCGAGGTGTTGGAGCCGAGGCCGTTGGACGGCGGGTGGCGGTGCACGGCGTCGCCGGCGCAGAAGACCCGGCCGTCGGCGTACGTCTCCGCGTACATCTCGTTGACGGTCCACGCCGACGACGAGGTGATCGTCACGGCCAGGTCGTCGTCCCCGACGAGCTTGCGGACGACCGACTCGGCGTACTCGGTGGTCAGGTCCGGGGCGCCCGCGGTGACGTCGTAGCCCCAGACGATCAGCCACTCGTTCCAGGGCCGTACGCAGCGCACCAGGCCCGCGCCGATGCCGCCGACCGTGGCGCCCGGGGTGAGCACCCAGTAGAGGGTGGAGGGCCGGTGGGCGGTGTACCGGGACAGGTCCGCCTCGAAGACGATGTTGATGCTGCCGGCCACGCCCGTCCGGCCGCGCATCGGCAGCCCGGCGACCTCGGCGACCTTCGACCGTCCCCCGTCGGCGCCGATCAGGTACCGGGCGCGGATCTCGTAGGTGTCGCCGCGCAGCCGGTCGTGGACGGTCGCCGTGACGCCGTCGGCGTCCTGGGTGTGGGAGAGGTACTCGGTCTCGTACCGCAGCCGGGTGCCGCGTGCGACAGCGGCGTTCACCAGGATCGGTTCCATGAGGTGCTGCGGCAGGTCGCACATGCGGGTGGGGCCGGCGAGCTCGTGCCCGGCGCGTGCGAGCGGGTCGGTGCCCCAGGAGCGCACCCGGCCCAGTTCCTCGCCGGCCAGGCTGGTGCAGAAGGTGGTGTTGCCCATCAGGTGCTGCGGGGTCGCCCGCGCGACGACCTCCTGTTCCACCCCGAGGTCGCGCAGCACCTCCATGGTGCGCTGGTTGGTGATGTGCGCGCGGGGGGTGTCGGCGAGGTGCGCGTACCGGGTGACGACGATGTGGGGCACGCCGTAGGTGCTCAGGGCGAGCGCGGCCGCGGCACCGGCCGGGCCGCTGCCCACGATGAGGACGTCGGTCTCGACGGCGGTGGACACGGGGTGCTCCTGCGGGGGGAGTCGGGACATCGGGGACATCGAGCGGTCACGATCCTGGTGGGGGCCGAGGCCCCTCGGGTGTCTCATTACGAGACACCCGAGGGGCGCGGACCGCACCCGCGGTTGTTGCCCGTTCAACCGAACCCGCTACGGTGGGTCGTGCCGTGACGACCACAGAACCTTCCCCCGCCGCCACCGCCCGTCCCTCGCTTCGGCTGGCCCGCGAGCGCTTCCTGTCGGGCCGGCCGCTGCCCGGGGACGTGCCGGAGGAGGTCGTGGCGGCGTGGCGGCGGGCCCGGTTCCACGGGGTGCCGCACGACTTGCGGGGACCGGCGGCAGGTGCGGCCCGTCCTGCGGAGTCGCCGCTGCTCGCCGCGGCACGGCCGGTGCTCGACCGGATCGTCCCCGCCCTGGACGCCGACCGGTCGCTGCTCGTGCTGACCGACGAGCGGCTGCGGGTGCTGTGGACGGCGGGACGCGTACCCGGGGTCGATCCGTGCGCCGTGCTGTCGGAGCAGGAGGTCGGCCACAACAGCGCGGCCCTCGCGCTGCGTACCCGGCGACGGGCCGAGGTGCACGGACCCGAGCACTTCCTGGACCGCTGGCAGGACGTGTCCGCGGTCAGCGTGCCGCTGTTCGCCCCTGACCACGGCCAGGTCCTCGGCACACTGACCGTCGCGTCACCCCTGTGCGCCACGCGTGCGCCGCATCCCCAGGCGGCCCTCACGGAGGCCGCAGCCGCGGCGGTCGAGACGGAACTGCGGGCGCGGGCGGGGCAGGACGAGCGGGTGCTGCTGGACGCGTATCTGAGGGCGTCGCGGGGCCGGGACCGGGCGGTGGCCGCCTTCGACGGCCGCAGCCGGCTGATCAACGGGGCGGCGCAGGGGTTACTGACCCCCGAGGTGCTCGACGCGCTGGAGCGCACGGCGGCGGACGCACGGCGCACCGAGGCGGGGGGCTGCACCGAGTGGCCCGGGGAGCCGCTGGGGAGGGACGCGGCGCCGGGCTCGGCAGAGGCCGAGGTCGAACGGTCCGGGGAACCGCTGGCGACCGATGCGGCGCCGGGCTCGGCGGAGGCCCGGCAGGGCGGGGAGCCGCTGGAGAGAGATGCGGTGGTGGGCTCGGTGGTTCTGCCGGAAGGAGCCGGGTGCACCGCTCACCTCACGCCGGTGCGCTCGGACGGTGCCGTCGTGGGGATCGTGGCCGTTCTGGAACGGCTCGGCGAACCGGCGGCCCCGGTGCCCGACCCGCCCCCGCCGACGGTCACGCTGACCGGCTCCTCGCTCCCCTGGCGGCACGCCGTGGCGCGGGCGGCCGAGCTGGCGCGTTCCCCCGAGCCGTTGCTCCTGGCCGGCGAGCGCGGCACGGGCAAGTCCGCGCTGGCCCGCGAGCTGCTCGGACCGGGCCCGGTCCGGGAGACCGACGCAGCGCGGGACGCCGGGCTCGACCGCGCCCTGACCGCCCGGGACGACGATCGCCCGCTGCTGCTCCGGCACGCCGAGCGGCTCGCGCAGCCCGGCGTGGCCGCGCTGAACTCCCTGCTCGACACGCGTCCGGACGTCCCACTGCTGGTCACCTACACACCCGGCGCACCGGCCGGGCCCTGCCTGCAGCGCCTGCTGGACAAGCTGTCGGCCCGGACGGTGACCCTGCCACCGCTGCGGGAACGCGCCGAGGACATCAAGGAGTTGCTGCCTGCTCTCGCCCCGCGGCCGGTGCCCGGACAGCCGCCGCTGACCTGGACGCTGGACGCGCTGCGCGCGCTGGAGCAGTACCCGTGGCCCGGCAACGTCACGGAGCTCGCCCATGTCGTACGGGCCCTCGCGGAGCAGCGGCGGATGTCCGGCCCGGTCCGCCGGTCGGAGCTGCCGGACGCCGTCCGGGAAGGCCCGGCCGCACGCCCGCTCAGCCCGATGGAACACGCCGAGCGCTCCGCGATCCTGGAGGCGTTGCGCCGCCACGGCGGCAACAAGGCGCGCGCGGCGGCGGCACTGGGGATAGGGCGGGCGACGCTGTACCGCAAGCTGCGGGGGTACCGGGGGTGAGGGGGCCGAGGCCCGGGGCGCCGGGCAGCGCGCATCCGCGGCAGCTCCCGCGCACGAGAAAGGGTGCCGACCACGATGTGGCCGGCACCCTTGGTGTTCCGTGTCCGAGGGGGGACTTGAACCCCCACGCCCGATAAAGGGCACTAGCACCTCAAGCTAGCGCGTCTGCCATTCCGCCACCCGGACCAGGTGTCCGCCGCCTTGCCAGGGGTGTTCCCCGCGGCGACAGGCACAACAATACCAAGCTTTCGGAGTGCCCTTCACCTGCGTTTCCGTCCCCCGGGCGGGCTTGCGGGACCTCGCGGGCCGTTGCCCCTAGGGTCGCACCATGAGTGACTGGATGGTGACGCAGAGCCCTGCCGCCCGGCGCCGCCCGCGCGCCCTGTCACCGCTCAGGGAGCATCTGCGGGACACGTTCTGGTTCGCGCCCACCGCGGCGATGGTCGCCGTCTTCGTGGTGTGGCTGGGGGCCCAGGCGCTCGACACGGCCATCGTGGAGGCGCTCCGGGAGGAGGGCGACCACGACACCCTCGACGAGCTCATGCGGTTCGCGGACGACGCGAAGGCCGTGGTCAGCGCGGTCGGCTCGGCGATGATGACCTTCATCGGCGTGGTCTTCAGCATTTCGCTGGTGGCCGTGCAGATGGCGAGCGGCCAGTTCACCCCGCGTGTGGTGCGGCTCTTCGTCCGCAGCCGGATCACCAAGGCGACTTTCGCGGTGTTCCTGGCCACGTTCGTGCTGACGCTGCTGGTGCTGACCGCGTTCGACAGCGCCGACGACCCTCGTGCCGTGACGTCGCTGCCGCTGGTGCAGTCCGTCCTCACGCTCTGCATGGTCGCGCTGAGCCTGCTGCTGTTCGTGCTGTACGTGAACACCACCCTGCGGCTGATGCGGATCAGCCAGGTGATCGCGCGGATCGCCGCCGAGTCGTTCCGGGTGGCCGCCTCCATGCCCGCGCCGTCGGCCGGCCGGGAGACGGCCGGCCTGGGTGCCGCGACCGCGTGGGTGCCGCACGAGGGCCGGGCGGGGGTGCTGCGGGACGTGCACATCGCGCGGCTGGTGCGGGTCGCGCGCAAGCACGGAGTGGTGCTGCGGCTGCTGCCGCGCATCGGCGACTTCGTGGTGCCGGGCACGCCGGTGCTGGCCGTCCACGGCGGGGCCGCCCCGCCGCGCGGGGCGCTGCGCGGCACCATGTCGGTGGGCGTGGAGCGGACCTACCACCAGGATCTCGGCTTCGGACTGCGGCAGTTGGCCGACATCGCGTTGCGTGCCCTGTCGTCGGCGATCAACGACCCGACGACCGCCGTCCAGGCACTCGACCGCATCGTGCAGTTCCTGGCCGCGATGAGCCGGCACCCACTGGACTCCGCCCTGCACCGCGACCGGGGAGGGGCGGTGCGGCTGGTGCAGCCCGTGCCGGGGTGGACCGAACTCGTGGATCTCGGGTTCACGGAGGTGCGGGGCTGCGCGGCGGGGAGTCCGCAGGTGTGCCGGCGCCTGCTGGCCGGGCTGGACGACCTGCTCCTGCTCGCGCCGCCGGAACGGCGCGAGCCCCTGCTGCGCCACCGCGAGCTGCTCCGGCAGGAGATCGCCCTCACGGCCCCCAACCCGGCCGACCGCGCCTTCGCCCTGCACCCGGACCGGCAGGGCATCGGCGGCTGAGCGACGCCCCTTCGCGGGGCCGCGCCCGTGAACGCGCCCCACGCACTGCGCCCGTTCGAGAGGATCGACCGTGGCCGCCCGGAGCGGCGCTGAACGACCGCGCCCGCCTTCACCCGCCCTCACCCGCCTTCACCCGCCTTCACCCGCCTGAGCGGACCCGTGGTGGCCACCGTCGGGTCAGATGACCGGGGAAACACGGGGTATCCGGGAGACGACGACGCTGTCCCGACTCCCCTTCGAGGAGGTCTGCGCTGTGCTCTCGCTCAAGCGCTTACTCGATCGCAGTCTGACCGCCCAGGCGACTCTGGCCTTTCTGCTGGGACTGGGCATTTCGGCCCTGAGCCGCCGGGACGAGCACCCTGCCGTCTGGGTGTTCCACAGCGCCCTTTACACCGGGGTCGCCATCGCGGTCCTGGCCTTCCAGCGCCGCCGGGCCGCCCGCGCCGTGGGCACCGACGCGGCCGGACTCGCCGATCTGAACCGCAGGATCCGCCACCAGGAGGTGCCGCGGGAGCCCGAGGAGCAGGCGGCCATGCGCCGGCTGGTCGGCGAACAGCTCGGCCAGATGGAGCGGGCGGGCAAGTGGGTACCGTACTGGCTCGGTGCCATGGGTCTCGTCGCGGTCGGCATGTTCGTGCTGGGGGCGGTGAGCGGCTCCCTCCTCTTGCCTCTCGTCTTCGCGGTCGCCATGGTCGCGCTGTGCGTCTGGGTCCTGTGGATGCGGCGCCGCTCCCTGGACCGCCTCCACTCGATGCGCCAGGCTCTGCGCCAGCCGTGAGGGGCGGGGACACGGCCGGACAGCAGCCGGGCGACGGCCGGACAGCGGCCGGACCGACTGGGGACGGTGAGCGAGCCCGGCGAAATCGTCGGCCCGCGAAGCGGTGAATCGGCGTGACGGGGGTATCGGCTGGGCAACGCGTGAAAACACGGCCCGAAGGGTGACGATGGGTTCGATCAGTCAGTTGCGACAGCTCAGGGCCCTGTATGCGGGCGGTGTGGTGGCGTGGACCTTCTGTCTGCTGCTTCAGCTCATCCAGGGCGAGGGATCGGCCCGGCAGACGGTGCTGCTGCTGGCACTGCTCGCCGTCTTCCTCATCCTGCTGCTGTGGTCGGCCTGGCGCCTGTGGGAAGCGGGCGCGCGCCGCGGGGCGGACCCGACCGGGCGCGCGACGAAGGCGCACGCCGGGTCGTCCTGACGCGAGCGAGACTCCCGGACAGTCCCGGTGTCCAGGCGGCCAGGCGGCCGGCGGGACGCCGGGACGGCGAGGGCCTTCGCGGGCGTACGCCGTCCTCCCTTCTCACGGCACCAGCTGATACTCCGGGAAGTTCCCCGGCAGCCGCTCCCCCGCCGGCCCCCGCGTCACCGCGCGCACCAGCAGCTCGCCGCCCACGAACGCCCCGCGCCAGGACGCCCCGAGCCCGCCGAACAGCTCGTCGCGGTCACCGCGGGAGCGGGGCCGGCCGTGGCCGACCTTGAACGCCCGGATCTGCGGGGCGAGTCGCTCGTAGGTGGCGCGGTCGTCCGTGGACAGCGTCGCCACCAGCGCCCCGTTGGAGGCGTTCATCGCGGCCAGCAACTCCGCCTCCGTGTCCACCAGGACGATCGTGTCGACCGGACCGAACGGCTCCGCGTGATGCAGCGGGGAGGAGCGCGGCGGGTTGAGGAGCGTCACGGGCTGGACGTAGGCGGAGGTGTCCTGTCCGGGCAGGAAGCGTGTGTCGTCCGGGCTGCCGCGGTGCAGCGGTACCGCTCCGCGCTCGATCGCCTCGGCCACCTGGTCCCGCAGTTCCTTGGCCTTGGCCGCGTTGATCACCGGCCCGAAGTCCAGGTCGGGGAAGGGACCGGCGGGGTCCCGCACGGCGAGCGGATGCCCGACCTCGAGCGCGCGCACCGCCGGGAGGTACGCCGCCAGGAACCGGTCGAACAGCCGCCGCTGGACGACGAAGCGCGGGTATGCCGTGCAGCGCTGCTTGCCGTAGTCGAAGAGCTTGGGGATCACCGCGGTGAGCGCGTCCCAGTCCGAGTGGTTCCAGATCCCCCAGGTGTTGAGTCCCTCCTGTTCGAGTACATGCCGTTTGCCGAGGTCGGCCACGGCCGTGGCCACCGCGGCGCCGGTGTCGCGGCCGCCGACGAAGGAGACGCAGCCGATCTCGGGGGCCCGCACGAGCGCCTCGGACAGCTCGCCTCCGCTGCCGCTGACGAGGGTCACGGGTATCCCCTCGCGGGCGGCGAGCGCGCAGGCCAGGGTGAGACAGGCGACGCCGCCGTCGGTCGGGGTCTTGGCGATGACCGCGTTGCCCGCCAGTGCCTGCACCAGCATGGCGTGAACGAGCACGCTCATCGGGTAGTTCCAGCTCGCGATGTTGGACACCGGTCCGTCCAGTGGAGCCCGGCCGTCGAGCATCGGCTCGATGCCGTCGACGTACCAGCGGACCCCGTCGATCGCCCGGTCGACGTCCGCCCGGGCGAGCCGCCAGGGCTTGCCGATCTCCCAGACGAGCAGGAGCGCGAGCAGGTCCCGGTGTTCGGTGAGGGCGTCGAGGGTGGCCGCGACACGGCCCCGGCGTTCCTCCAGCGGGACGTGCCGCCAGGCCCGGTGCTGGTCGAGGGCGGCGCGCACGGCCCGCTGGGCGGTGGCACCGTCCAGTCGCGGCGGGCCGGCGATCGGGCTGCCGTCGACCGGGCTGACGGCGGGCAGGACCCGGCCGTCGGCCTGCCAGGTGGCGTTCCAGAGGTTGAGGACCCGGTCGTCCCGGAAGGCCTCGGGGGCGGCGGCGAGGCAGCGCTGCCACGCGTCGTCCCAGGACGTGCCGGACTTGAGGGTGAGGGTCGGGGTGGGAGTGGGTGTCATGCGTTCGCTCCGCTCTCGGTGCACGGTCGGGGGCGGAAGGGCTGACTCGGACGGCCCGCCGTCGAGCGGCCGTCTCACACGGTCCGCTGCCGGTCTGCCGGCTCACCCGGTCCGCTGCCGGTCGTCCAGCGACTCGAGCACGAGCTTCGCGGTCTCGGTCGGGGTGCTGCCCACCCGCACACCGGCCGCTTCCAGAGCCTTCTTCTTCGCCCGCGCCGTGCCCGAGGAACCGGACACGATCGCACCCGCGTGCCCCATGGTCCGGCCCTCGGGGGCCGTGAACCCGGCGATGTAGCCGACGACGGGCTTGGTGACGTGCTCGCGGACGTAGGCCGCCGCACGTTCCTCGGCGTCGCCGCCGATCTCACCGATGAGGACGATCAGTTCGGTGTCGGGGTCGTCCTGGAAGGCGGCGAGGCAGTCGATGTGCGTCGTCCCCACGACGGGGTCGCCACCGATGCCGACGCACGTCGAGAAGCCGATGTCGCGCAGCTCGTACATGAGCTGGTAGGTGAGCGTGCCCGACTTGGAGACCAGTCCGATACGGCCCGGCTTGGTGATGTCGGCCGGGATGATGCCGGCGTTGGACTGGCCCGGCGTGATCAGACCCGGGCAGTTGGGGCCGATGACGCGCGTGCCCCGCTGCCGGGCGTGCGCGGTGAAGGCGACCGAGTCGTGCACGGGGATGCCCTCGGTGATGACGACCGCGAGCCCGACGCCGGCGTCCGCGGCCTCGGTCACGGCCGCCTTGGCGAAGGCGGGCGGTACGAAGACGACGGTGACGTCCGCGCCGGTCGCGCGCATGCCGTCGGCGACCGAGCCGAAGACGGGCACGGCGCGGTCGTCGAAGTCGACGGTGCGGCCGGCCTTGCGCGGGTTGACGCCGCCGACGACGTTCGTGCCGGCCGCGAGCATCCGCCGCGTGTGCTTCATGCCCTCGCCGCCCGTCATGCCCTGGACGAGAACCTTGCTCTCCTTGGTGAGGTAGATGGCCATGGTGTTCCCTCTCCTCAGGCCGTGGTGGCGAGTTCGGCGGCACGGGCGGCGGCGCCGTCCATGGTGGTGACCTGCTCGACCAGCGGGTGCGCGTGCTCGTCGAGGACGGCCCGGCCCCGGGCCGCGTTGTTGCCGTCGAGGCGCACGACGAGCGGCTTGGTCAGCCGGACGGTGTCCAGCGCCCGGACGATGCCGTCGGCGACCGCGTCGCAGGCGGTGATGCCGCCGAAGACGTTGACGAAGACGGATTTCACGGCCGGGTCGGAGAGGACGACCGACAGTCCGTCCGCCATGATCCGGGCGCTCGCGCCGCCGCCGATGTCGAGGAAGTTGGCGGGTCGCGCGCCGCAGCCTGCGACCACGTCGAGGGTGGACATGACAAGACCGGCGCCGTTGCCGATGACGCCGACCTCGCCGTCGAGCTTGACGTAGTTGAGGCCCTTGGCGGCGGCCGTGGCCTCCAGCGAGTCGTCGTGCTCCCCGTCATCGGTGCCCCACCGGGCCTGCCGGAAGCGGGCGTTGTCGTCGAGGGTGACCTTGCCGTCCAGGGCGAGGATCTGCCCCTGACGGGTGCGCACGAGCGGGTTCACCTCGACCAGGAGGGCGTCCTCGCGGACCAGGACCTCCCAGAGCCGCACGAGGACGTCGACGGTCTGCGGCGGCAGTCCGGCGGCCCCGGCGATCTCCGCCGCTCTGGCCGAGGTGACGCCCTGGTCCGGGTCGACGGGCACGCGGGCCACGGCCTCGGGCCGGGTCTCCGCGACCTCCTCGATGTCCATGCCGCCCTCGGCCGAGGCGATCGCGAGGAACCGGCCCGCCGCGCGGTCGAGTACGTAGGACACGTAGAACTCGGTCTCGATGTCCACGGGCTGGGCCAGCATCACCGTGCCGACCGTGTGGCCCTTGATGTCCATGCCGAGGATCTGACGGGCGGTGAGCTCGGCGGCTGCCGGGTCGGCGGCGAGTTTCACGCCGCCCGCCTTGCCCCGCCCGCCGGTCTTCACCTGGGCCTTGACCACCACGCGCCCGCCGAGCCGGCGCGCGATGTCCCGTGCCTCCTTGGGCGAGTCGGTGATCTCGGCCCTCGGCACCAAGATGCCGTGTTCTGCGAAGAGTTCCCTTGCCTGGTGTTCGTACAGGTCCATTCCGGCTCCTGACTGAAAGTGCCGCACGCCCCCTGGACACCACCCACCGGATGCGGGATAACAAGCTTCATACAGTATTCGTCGACTGTATGCAATGTACCGCGAGCCGCTCCACCCTCCTACGAAGGGACAGGACTTCGCCATGCCCGACGACACCCAGGACGTGATCTCCGGTGGTCATCTCGTAGCCAAGGCGCTGAAGGCCGAGGGGGTCGACCGCATCTACACGCTGTGCGGCGGCCACATCATCGACATCTACGACGGCTGCGTCGACGAGGGCATCGAGGTCGTCGACGTCCGCCACGAGCAGGTCGCCGCCCACGCCGCCGACGGCTATGCGCGCATCACCGGCAAGCCGGGCTGTGCGGTGGTCACCGCGGGACCGGGGACCACCGACGCCGTCACCGGTGTCGCCAACGCCTTCCGCGCGGAGTCCCCCATGCTGCTGATCGGCGGTCAGGGAGCGCTGACGCAGCACAAGATGGGGTCCCTGCAGGACCTGCCGCACGTCGACATGATGAACCCCGTCACCAAGTTCGCGGCGACCGTGCCGGACACGGCGCGCGCGGCGGACATGGTGTCCATGGCGTTCCGCGAGTGCTTCCACGGCGCACCGGGCCCCTCCTTCCTGGAGATCCCGCGTGACGTGCTCGACGCCAAGGTGCCCGTGGCCAAGGCGCGCGTGCCCCAGGCCGGTGCCTACCGCGCCTCGACCCGCTCGGCCGGCGACCCGGAGGCCATCGAGAGGCTCGCCGACCTGCTGGTGCACGCCGAGAAACCGGCCATCCTGCTCGGCAGCCAGGTCTGGACGACCCGCGGCACCGAGTCGGCCATCGAGCTGGTGCGCACGCTGAACATCCCGGCCTACATGAACGGCGCGGGCCGCGGCACCCTCCCTCCCGGCGACCCGCACCACTTCCAGCTCTCACGCCGGTACGCCTTCTCCCACGCCGACGTCATCGTCATCGTCGGCACGCCCTTCGACTTCCGCATGGGCTACGGCAAGCGGCTGTCGGCGGACGCGACCGTCGTGCAGATCGACCTCGACTACCGCACGGTGGGCAAGAACCGCGACATCGACCTCGGCATCGTCGGCGACGCCGGACTCGTGCTGAAGTCGGTGACCGAGGCCGCCTCCGGGCGCGTCAACGGCGGGGCGTCCAAGCGCAAGGAGTGGCTGGACGAGCTGCGGGCCGCCGAGCAGACCGCCCTGGAGAAGCGGCTGCCCAGCCTGAGGTCGGACGCCTCACCCATCCATCCCTACCGCCTGGTCAGCGAGATCAACGACTTCCTCACCGAGGACTCGATCTACATCGGCGACGGCGGCGACATCGTCACCTTCTCCGGGCAGGTCGTGCAGCCCAAGTCGCCCGGGCACTGGATGGACCCGGGCCCCCTGGGCACGCTCGGCGTCGGCGTCCCCTTCGTGCTCGCGGCCAAGCAGGCCCGGCCCGACAAGGAGGTCGTCGCGCTCTTCGGTGACGGCGCGTTCTCCCTGACCGGCTGGGACTTCGAGACCCTCGTCCGCTACGACCTCCCCTTCGTCGGCATCGTCGGCAACAACTCCTCCATGAACCAGATCCGCTACGGCCAGGCCGCCAAGTACGGCAAGGACCGCGAGCGGGTCGGCAACACCCTCGGCGACGTCCACTACGACAAGTTCGCCCAGATGCTGGGCGGTCACGGCGAGGAGGTCCGCGACCCCGCCGAGATCGGCCCGGCCCTGCGGCGCGCCCGCGAGTCCGGCAAGCCGTCGCTGATCAACGTCTGGGTCGACCCCGACGCGTACGCCCCCGGAACCATGAACCAGACCATGTACAAGTGAGGAGCGCTTGGCATGACCCAGACCTCGACCAGGGCTCTCGACGGCATCCGCGTCCTGGACATGACCCACGTCCAGTCCGGGCCCTCGGCGACCCAGCTGCTCGCCTGGCTCGGCGCGGACGTCGTCAAACTGGAGGCGCCGACCGGTGACATCACGCGCAAGCAGCTGCGTGACCTGCCGGACGTCGACTCCCTCTACTTCACGATGCTCAACTGCAACAAGCGGAGCATCACCCTCAACACCAAGACCGAGCGCGGCAAGGAGATCCTGACCGAACTGATCCGGCGCTCCGACGTGATGGTCGAGAACTTCGGGCCGGGCGCGGTCGACCGCATGGGCTTCACCTGGGACCGCATCCAGGAGATCAATCCGCGTATCGTCTATGCCTCCATCAAGGGGTTCGGCGACGGCCCGTACACCAACTTCAAGGCGTACGAGGTCGTCGCACAGGCCATGGGCGGGTCGATGGCGACCACCGGTTTCGAGGACGGGCCGCCGCTGGCGACGGGGGCCCAGATCGGGGACTCGGGGACGGGGGTGCACGCCGTCGCGGGCATCCTCGCCGCGCTCTACCAACGGGAGCGCACCGGTCGCGGGCAGCGGGTCAACGTGGCCATGCAGCACGCCGTACTGAACCTGTGCCGGGTGAAGCTGCGGGACCAGCAGCGTCTGGCACACGGGCCGCTCGCTGAATATCCCAACGAGGACTTCGGCGACGAGGTTCCCAGGTCCGGGAACGCGTCCGGCGGCGGCCAGCCCGGCTGGGCCGTCAAGTGCGCGCCCGGCGGCCCGAACGACTACGTGTACGTCATCGTGCAGCCCGTCGGCTGGCGGCCGATCAGCGAGCTCATCGGCCGGCCCGAGCTGGCCGACGACCCCGAGTGGGCGACGCCCGAGGCGCGGCTGCCCAAGCTGAACAAGATGTTCCAGCTGATCGAGGAGTGGTCCTCGACGCTGCCCAAGTGGGAGGTGCTGGAGCGGCTCAACGCGCACAACATCCCGTGCGGGCCGATCCTGTCCACGCGGGAGATCATCGAGGACCGGTCGCTGGCCGCCAACGAGATGGTCGTCACCGTGCCCCACCCCGAGCGGGGCGAGTTCGTGACGGTCGGCAGCCCGCTCAAACTGTCCGACTCCCCCGTCGAGGTGACCAGTTCCCCGCTGCTCGGCGAGCACAACGAAGAGGTCTACGTCGGCGAACTCGGCCTCGGCGACGAGGAAGTGCGCCTGCTCAAGTCGAACGGGGTGATCTGACGTGATGGCCGAGGACCGCCAGGCGCGGGTGCGCTCCCTGCTCGACTCCGTACGCGCCGAGGGCAGGACCGCGCTGACCGCGCCCGAGGGCAAGGTGCTCGCCGACGCGTACGGCATCGCCGTACCGGGCGAGGAGCTGGCGACCGACGTCGACGAGGCCGTGGCGTTCGCGGCGCGCTTCGGCGGGCCCGTCGTGATGAAGATCGTCTCGCCGGACATCCTGCACAAGACCGACGCGGGCGGGGTGATCGTCGGGGTGGAGGGCGCCGCCGACGTCCGGGCCGCGTTCCACTCCGTCGTCGACAACGCCCGGGCCTACGACCCGAAGGCCCGTATCTCGGGTGTGCAGGTGCAGGAGCTGCTGCCCCGGGGGCAGGAGGTCATGGTCGGGGCGGTCACGGACCCGACGTTCGGGAAGGTGGTCGCGTTCGGGCTCGGCGGGGTGCTCGTCGAGGTCCTGAAGGACGTCACGTTCCGGCTCGCGCCGGTGGACGCCGACGAGGCGCTGTCCATGCTGGACTCGATCCGCTCCGCGGAGATCCTGCGCGGGGTGCGGGGACAGGCCGGTGTGGACCGGTGGGCCGTGGCGGAGCAGATCCGCCGGGTCTCCGAACTCGTCGCCGACTTCCCGGAGATCGCCGAGGTCGACCTCAACCCGGTGATCGCCACCGCGGAGGGGGCGGTGGCGGCCGACATCCGGGTGATCCTCGCCGAGTCGCAGCCCCCGCCGCGCCGGAAGTACTCCAGGGACGAGATCCTCACCTCGATGCGCCGGCTGATGCAGCCCGCATCGGTCGCCGTCATCGGCGCCTCCAACGAGCAGGGCAAGATCGGCAACTCCGTGATGCGCAACCTCCTCGACGGGGGCTTCGCGGGCGACATCCACCCGGTGAACCCCAAGGCCGATGACATTCTGGGCCGCAAGGCGTACAAGAGTGTCACCGACGTTCCCGGTGAGGTGGATGTGGCGGTCTTCGCGATCCCCGCCAGGTTCGTTGCCTCGGCGCTCGAAGAGGTGGGACGCAAGAAGATCCCGAACGCCGTGCTGATCCCGTCCGGATTCGCGGAGACCGGCGAACACGAGCTCCAGGCGGAGATCGTCGCCATCGCCGAGCGGTACGGCGTACGGCTGCTGGGGCCGAACATCTACGGCTACTACTCGACCTGGCAGGACCTGTGCGCCACGTTCTGCACGCCGTACGACGTCAAGGGCGGGGTGGCGCTGACCTCGCAGTCGGGCGGCATCGGCATGGCCATCCTGGGCTTCGCCCGCACCACCAGGACGGGCGTGTCGGCGATCGTCGGGCTGGGCAACAAGTCGGACCTGGACGAGGACGACCTGCTGACCTGGTTCGGCGAGGACCCGCACACCGAGTGCATCGCCATGCACCTGGAGGACCTCAAGGACGGCCGCGCCTTCGTGGAGGCCGCGCGGGCGACCGTGCCGAAGAAACCGGTGGTGGTGCTCAAGGCGGGCCGTACGGCGGCGGGTGCGAAGGCGGCTGGCTCGCACACCGGCGCCCTCGCCGGTGACGACGCGGTCTACGACGACATCCTCCGCCAGGCCGGTGTCATCCGGGCGCCCGGGCTGAACGACATGCTGGAGTACGCGCGCGCGTTGCCCGTACTGCCCGCTCCCCGGGGCGGCAACGTCGTGATCATCACGGGCGCCGGCGGCAGCGGTGTGCTGCTCTCGGACGCGGTGACGGACAACGGCCTGTCCCTGATGGAGATACCGCCCGACCTCGACGAGGCGTTCCGCAGGTTCATCCCGCCCTTCGGGGCGGCCGGCAACCCGGTGGACATCACCGGGGGCGAGCCGCCGTCGACGTACGAGGCGACGATCCGGCTGGGGCTGGAGGACCCGCGCATCCACGCGCTGGTCCTGGGCTACTGGCACACGATCGTCACTCCCCCGATGGTCTTCGCGGAGCTCACCGCGCGCGTGGTGGCCGAGTTCCGCGAGCGCGGGATCGAGAAGCCCGTGGTGGCGTCGCTCGCGGGGGACGTGGAGGTGGAGGAGGCCTGCCAGTACCTCTTCGAGCGCGGGGTCGTGGCGTACCCGTACACGACGGAGAAGCCGGTGGCCGTGCTCGGCGCGAAGTACCGCTGGGCGCGGGAGGCGGGGCTGCTGGGGGGCGGTACATGAGGTGAGGCAGCGGGGGGCCGGCCGACGGTGCGCGTCGGCCGGGCCCGGGACCCGCACGCGCACGAAAGGCATGGGACAGGGGGCGCTGGCCAGATCTTTCGACGCAAGGGGTGCGACACGACATGACAACGACCGATCTGCCCACCACGGTTCCCTACCGGGAGGTCACCGACGCGAATGGCCGCGTCTACCGCCTCGGTGAGACCGACATCGACATCATGGGGCGCAAACGCAAGTGGATGGTGATCCTGCCCTGGATCGGCATGATGGGCATCTCCTCCGCCGAGTACGCGTTCGCGTCCGCCGAGGAGACCCTGCACACGGCGCACAGCTGGAACAGCATGCACATCTTCTGGATGATGACCGTCTGGGTCTTCTTCCAGGCCGCGGTGGCCTTCCCCGCGGGCAAGCTGCGAGAGAGCGGAAAACTCCCGGCCCGCTGGGCCATGATGTGCGGCGCGGTGGGCACCCTCCTGGGCTACCTGTCACTGGCGTTCGCCCCGCATGTCGTCTTCGCCTACATCGGCTTCAGCATGTTCAGCGGCATGGGCGCCGGCATGGTGTACGCCACCTGCGTCAACATGGTCGGCAAGTGGTATCCGGAGCGCAAGGGCGGCAAGACCGGCTTCGTCAACGGCGGTTTCGCCTACGGCTCGGTTCCCTTCGTCTTCCTCTTCAACGGCTACATGGACCTCACCAACTTCCGCTGGGTGCTGGTCTCGGTCGGTGCGTTCCTGGCCGGGATCGTGGCCTGCTCCGGCTACTTCTTCAAGGACCCGCCCAAGAACTGGTGGCCGGCCGACATCGACCCGCTCAACCCGCCGGCCGACCCGCGCGCGGCCCGCTCGCTGCGCATGAACCCGCCGGCGGTGCGCCAGTACTCCCCCAAGGAGGCGTGGAAGACCGGCCGGGTGGCCCTGATGTGGTTCTGCCTGGCGTGCACGTCCGGCGTGAACATCTTCGGCATCGCCTTCCAGGTGGAGATCGGCGAGGAGGCCGGGTTCGCCGGCGGCATCGTCGCCACGGCCATGTCGCTGAAGGCCATCGTCAACGGCACCGGCCGCGGGGTCATCGGCTGGCTCTCCGACCTGTACGGCCGCAAGCGGTGCCTGCTGGTGGTGTGCGTGATCCTGGGGCTGTCCCAGTACGGCATCCTGTGGTCGGCGAACGCCGAGAACCTGCCGCTGTTCCTGGTCTTCTCGTCCATCTCCGGCTTCGGCGGCGGTGCGATCTTCCCGATGTTCGCCGCGCTCACCGCCGACTACTTCGGTGAGAACAACAACGCGTCGAACTACGGCATGGTCTACAGCGCCAAGCTGGTCTCCGGTCTGGGAGCGGGCATGGGTGCCGTGGTCGTCGGCGCCTGGGGACACTCCGGTGCCTTCATCCTGGCCGGTTCGATCTCCCTCTTCGCCGGCTGCATGGCCCTGTTCCTCAGTCCGCCGGGACGCGACAAGCAGCCCCGCCGCATCGCGCCGAACCCGCAGCCGCTGGGTGAGGACACGACCTGACACGACGCCGGATCCGCGGGCCCGTCACCGGCCGACGCCGCGCGTACCGTCCCCGCCGTCAATCGAGCGACACTCCGCCTCACGACCGACGCCCGCCTCACGACCGACGCTCCGCCGCACATGAGGAGGCCCCTCCCCGGACGGGGAGGGGCCTCCTCATGCCGTTCCGGCCGTCAGCACTTCTCCCGCAGCGAGTGCAGGTGCGCGCTGGTGCGGCGCGCGAAGGTGAAGGACTCGGCCGGGTTGTCGTGCTCGGCCTGCCAGTGGTGGGCCAGGCGGTGGCCGCGCAGCCGGGTCACGGCGGAGATGAACCGCTGGTAGTCGATGTCGCCGTCGCCGACGTCCGTCATGCGGTAGCCGTAGGGGTTCGACGGGTCGCTCTCGCCGTCCTTGACGTGGAAGAGCGGGTAACGGTCCGGCTGCCGCAGGACGTAGTCGAGCGGCTCGAACGGCGCGGGCGTGCCGTCGGGCCGCTTGGAGAAGCGGAACTGGCCGACGTACGCCCAGTAGATGTCCATCTCCAGGTAGACCAGGTCCGGGTCGGTCTCCTTGAGCAGGACGTCGTAGAGGCGGACCTTGGGGTTGTCGGTGGCGAAGGAGAACTCCTCGGAGTGGTTGTGCTGGTAGAACTTCATGCCCCGGGCCCTGGCCGCGGCCCCGTAGGTGTTGAAGTCCTCGGCGGCGCGCTTCCAGGCGTCGACGGTCGAGCCGTAGCGGAACGGCCCGGCGGCGGTGCCGATGTGCTTCAGGCCGAGGGCCTGGGCGTCGTCGAGGACCTTGGTGAGGTTCTGCGCGAAGGTGTAGGCGTTCGGGTCGTCGGAGTAGTAGCCGACGTGGCTGCCGATCGGGTTGAGACCGTGGCTGCGGGCCAGCCGCTTGAGCTGGGCGAGCGTGATGGGGCCCGCCGAGCCCTGGGTGTAGCCGGCGAACTCGACCTCGTCGTAGCCGTAGCGCTCCAGTTCGGCGAAGACGGGGCCGAAGCCGAGGGTGGAGACCTTGTCGCGCAGGCTGTAGAGCTGGATGCCGAGGCGGCCGGGCGGCAGGACGGGCCGGCCGCGGCCCTTGCCCGCGGCGACGGTGCCGGTGGTGGCGGTGGCCGGGGCAGCGGTGGCGGGGGCCGCCGCGCCCAGCAGGGCGGCGGCGGTGGCACCGGCGGCCACACCGAGCATGCCTCGTCTGCTGAGGCGGTGGCTCAGCTCCGGGTCGGGCTGGGAGAAGCGGCTCATGCGGGGAACTCCTCGTGATCGCGGGGCGTTGTCAGTGGTGAGTGCTTCACTTGTGACCAGTCGGGACCGAGGGCTTCGGCGGTAGTGGTGGCTACGGCTGTGGCCTCAGCCCAGACCGGCGAGTCGGAGCAGCAGTGACTTCACATCGGTGGCCGCGACGCGGTCGCCGACAGCGCGGGGGGTGGAGCAGATGAGGAGCGGACCGTCGTCGTCGCTCTGCGGAAGGCGGCCGTGGCTGCCGCGAATAGGTGAGGGGTCCAGGGGCACCACCGCCATGCGGTAGCGCATGCCGAGTTTCTTGCGGGCCAGCGCGGTGGCCGCCTTGACCTTGACGTAGGGGTCGAGGGGATCCATGAAGAGCTCGACGGGGTCGTAGCCGGGTTTGCGGTGGATCTCGACGAGCTGCGCGAAGTCGGGTGCGCGGGCGTCGTCGAGCCAGTAGTAGTACGTGAACCAGGCGTCCGGTTCCGCCACGGCGACCAGTTCACCCGCACGCGGATGGTCGAGATGGTCGGCCTTCTTGCCCTCGTCGTCGAGGAGTTGCTCGATGCCGGGCAGGCCGTCGAGGGCGGCGCGCGTGGCGTCGAGGTCCTCGGGGCGGCGCACATAGACGTGGGCGATCTGGTGGTCGGCGACCGCGAAGGCACGTGAGGCCATCGGGTCGAGGTACTCCATGCCGTCCTGTGTGTGCACCTCAAGCAGGCCGGCGCGGCGCAGTGCGCGGTTGATGTCGACGGGCCGGTTCACGCGGGTGATGCCGTACTCGGACAGCGCGACCACCGTGCGGCCCTCGGCGCGGGCCTCGTCCAGGAGCGGGACCAGGGCGGCGTCCAGGTCGGCGGCCGCCTTCAGGGAACGGGGGTCGTCGGGGCCGAAGCGCTGCAGGTCGTAGTCGAGGTGAGGGAGGTAGCAGAGCGCCAGGTCGGGACGGCGGGTGCTCAGGATGTGGCGGGTCGCGTCGATGATCCACCGGCTGGAGACGAGGTCCGCTCCCGGGCCCCAGAAGTGGAACAGGGGGAAGGTGCCGAGTTTCCCGGTGAGTTCGTCGTGCAGTGCGGGCGGCCGGGTGTAGCAGTCGGGTTCCTTGCGGCCGTCGGCGTAGTAGACCGGACGGGGGGTGACGGTGATGTCGGTGTCGGCGCCCATGGCGTACCACCAGCAGATGTTGGCGACGGTGTAGCCGGGGTGGGCGCGGCGGGCGGCGTCCCAGAGCTTGTCGCCGGCGACGAGCCCGTTGTGCTGGCGCCACAGCATGACGTCGCCGAGCTCGCGGAAGTACCAGCCGTTGCCGACGATGCCGTGCTCGGAGGGCATGGTGCCGGTGAGGAACGTGGACTGGGCGGCGCAGGTGACGGCGGGCAGGACGGTGCCCAGCGGGGCGACGGAGCCGGACCGGCCGAGCGCCTTGAGGTGGGGCATGTGGTCGAGGAGACGCGGGGTGAGGCCGACGACGTCCAGGACCAGGAGCGGGGTGGGGCGGTCCGCGCCGGCCGGGGCCGGCTGCTCGGGGGTGCTCATGGCAGCTCCTTCAGGCCGAGGTCGGTCAGCAGGTCGCGGGCGAGGGTGAGTTCGGCGGCGATGCCCTCGGCGAGCTGGGCGCGCCCCTTGGGGCGCAGCTCGGGCGGGAGCGCCTGCCAGGTGTAGGTCTCGACCTCCAGGTGGCGGGTGAGCGGGGCCGGGCCGCCGACGAGCCGGGTCAGTGATGTCTTCAGGACCGGGAGCGTGGAGGTGAGGGGCGCGGCGGGGGCCGCGTGCAGGGGGACGTGGAAGTGGGCGCGCCAGGGCGAGGCGTCCGGCAGGGCGTGACCGGCGAGGGCCTCGTCGAGGTCGTCGGTGGCGCGCAGCCCGGCGGCGGTGGCCGTGCGGGTCTGGTGCAGGAAGCGGGGTTCGGCGAAGGCGGCGAGGGCCTCGCGGACCTCCGGCAGATGGGGGTGCTCGGCGTGCAGGGCTGCGGAGAGCTGCGACTTGACGACGGGGACGCGAGCCTCGGCGAGGGCGTCGAGGGCCGTGTCCGGATCTTCGAAGGAGGTGGCGAGGTGGCAGGTGTCCACGCAGATGCCGATGCGGTCCCGGCCGATCGCGGTGAGCGGGCCGATCGCGTCGCGGGTGGTCTCGACGACGCAGCCGGGCTCCGGTTCCAGGCCGACACGGACGGAGCGGCCGGTCAGGTCCTCGATGGCGTCGAGGCGTTCGGCGAGGGTGCGCAGGGCGGCACGGGCGGTCTCGGCGCGCTCGTCGTCATAGGCCGTGCGCCAGGCCAGGGGCAGAGTGGAGATGGTGCCGTCGGTGACGTCGTCGGGGAGGAGCCCGGCGAGGACACGGGCCAGGGCGGTGGTGTGGTCGAGGCGTTCGGGGTCGGCCCAGTCGGGCTTGTAGACCCGGTACTTGACCTCTTCGGCGCCGAAGCCCTCATAGGGGAAACCGTTGAGGGTGACGACCTCCAGGCCGCGCCGCTCCAGCTCGCTGCGCAGGCGCCGCAGGGCGGACGGGTCGGTGACGAGGGCGTGGGCGGCGTCCCTGGCGAGCCACAGCCCGATGCCGAGCCGGTCGCGGCCGAGGCGGCGGCGGACGGGTTCGCAGTGGTCGCGCAGCTGGGCGAGGACGCCGTCGAGGGTCTCGGCGGGATGGACGTTGGTGCAGTAGGCGAGGTGGACGGTGCTGCCGTCGGGGTGGCGGAAACGCATGGCTCACGCCTCCGCTGCGGGGACGCGGGCCTGGTCCACGGGTCCGGGGTCCGGCTCGTGAGGGTCCTTGGGGGCGCCGCGGAGGATGGAGTTGCCCTCGTGGGTGGCCCCGGTTCCGGTCACGTCGAGGTTCAGGCGGCCGCTGAGTCCGTAGAAGGCGACGGGGTTGCGCCACAGCACCTGGTCGACGGTGTCCTCGTCGAAGCCCTCGGCGAGCATCAGGTCGGCGACCTTGCGGGTCTTGAGCGGGTCGCTCTTCCCCCAGTCGGCGGCGGAGTTGACCAGCACCTGCTCGGGGCCGTAGGCGCGCAGGATCGCGACCATGCGCTCCTCGTCCATCTTGGTGTCCGGATAGACGGAGAAGCCCAGCCAGCAGCCGCTGTCCTTGGCCTCCTTGACGGTGGTCTCGTTGAGATGGTCGACCAGCACCCGGTTGGCCGGCAGGGCGGACTCGCGGACGACGTCCAGGGTGCGGCGCAGGCCGGCGAGCTTGTCGCGGTGCGGGGTGTGCACGAGGGCGGGCAGACCGTGCTCGGCAGCGAGCTGCAGCTGCGCGGCGAGGGCGGTGTCCTCGGCGGGGGTCATCGAGTCGTAGCCGATCTCGCCGACGGCGACGACGTTGTCCTTGACGAGATACCGGGGCAGTTCGTCGAGGACCGGCACGCAGCGGGGGTCGTTCGCCTCCTTGGGGTTCAGGGCGATCGTGCAGTGGTGGGCGATGCCGTACTGGGCGGCGCGGAAGGGTTCCCAGCCGAGGAGGGCGTCGAAGTAGTCCCGGAAGGAGGCGGGCGAGGTCCGGGGCTGACCGAGCCAGAAGGCGGGTTCGACGACGGCGCGGACGCCGGCGGCGTACATGGCCTCGTAGTCGTCGGTGGTCCGGGAGGTCATGTGGATGTGGGGGTCGAAGATGCGCATCAGGACTCCTTGCCGTGGGGGTGGTCCGTGCCCGGGGCAGGGGTGGCGGACTCGGTCAGGTCCAGGACGCGGTACAGGTCCTCGGGAACGGGGCGGCCCGCGGCGGTGCGTTCGGCGGCGTAGTCGCCCAGCATGCGGGCCAGTTCGCCGTCGCCGCGGGCCCGCCGGGGCAGGTCCGCCACATGGTCGACGGGCACACCGGTGAACAGGCACTTCAGCACGGCGTGCCGCCAGGAGTGGGCGTCCAGGTGCCGGGCGGCGTACGGGCCGACGGCGGCGGCGAGGAGCCGGGTGTCGTTGGTGCGCAGTGCGTCCTCGACGAGCGCCAGGGCGGCCGGGCCGGACACGAGGTGGGGCAGGGCGTGCAGGACGGCGCGGCGCTCGTCGGCGGTGCCCTGGAAGTACACGCGCGTGAGGGCGTCGGTGCCGGCCCGGGCCGCGTGGAGGATGAGGACGCGTGCGGTGTCGGCGTGCGCGGCGCCGCAGCGGCGGCCGGCCTCGGCCAGGCGCAGCTCCCACGCGGAGATGGGGCCGTGCAGACCGGGGTGGGCGGCGGCCTCCTCCAGGGCGCGCTCCAGCCAGGTGCGGGCGGCCGGGTCGAGGTCCGCGGTCAAGCGGCGGTGCAGGTCCGCGGGCGCGGGCAGGGGGGTGGAGGACATGTCCGGTGCGGTGGGCCCGGCGTGGGTCGTGCTGTCAGGGGTGACCCGGGTGCTCTCGGTTCTCGCCGCCGGGGTGGCGCGGGGGTGGGTCATGGGGTGCTGCTCCCTTCAGGGGTGGCGGAGGGAGCGCCGTGGGGTGGCGCGGTCTGCTGGAGAGCCGGAGCGGGCGCCGGCGAGGCGGTGGCCGCGGCCCGCTCGGCGTGGCGGAGGAACGGCAGGGAGTGGGCGGCGAAGTGCGGGCCCGCGTGGGAGTGGCGGGGCAGTTCGACGACGGTCAGGCCCTGGTAGCCGGTGGCCGCGAGGGCCGCCAGGACCGGTGGGAAGTCGATCTCTCCGTCCCCGAAGGGGAGGTGCTCGTGGACGCCGCGCCGCATGTCCTCGATCTGGACGTGCCGCAGCCAGGGGGCGGCGTCGCGCACGCAGTCGGCGGGGGGCAGGGGTTCGAGGCACTGGCAGTGGCCGATGTCGAGGGTGAGGCCGAGCGGCTCGGGGTCGCCGAGGACGGTGCGGAGGTGGTGGAAGTCGGCGAGGGTGGCCAGGAGGTGGCCGGGTTCGGGTTCGACGGCGAGCGGGACGCCGGCGGAGGCGGCGGCGTCCAGCACGGGGGTGAGGGTCTCGGCGAGGCGTTTCCAGGCGGTGCCGGGGTCGGTGCCCTCCGGGAGGAGGCCGCTGAAGCAGTGCACCGCGTGGGCGCCGAGATCGGCGGCGACCCGGACGGCCCGGACGAGGAGGTCGACGCGGCGGGCCCGGTCGCCGGGATCCGGGTCGAGCAGGGACGGGCCGTGCTTGCGGCGCGGGTCGAGCACGTAGCGGGCGCCGGTCTCCACGGTGACGCCGAGGCCCAGCGCGTCCAGCCGGCGCGCCACGCGGCTGGTGCGGGCCGCGAGGTCCGGGGCGAGCGGGTCGAGGTGCATGTGGTCGAGGGTCAGTCCGACGCCGTCGTAGCCGAGGTCGGCGAGGAGGGAGAGGGCGTCGTCGAGACGGAGGTCGGCGAGACCGTTGGTGCCGTAGCCGAAGCGGAGGGCGGGGAGGGCGCCGGGGGCGCGGCTCTGTGCGCTCATGTGACGCTCACCTTCTTCGCGAACCTCGATCCCAGTGGCGCGAGGGCGGCGATGAGCAGTGCGCCGGCCGTGCCCCGGGAGCGGGCGGCGAGGGCGGCCTGGAGGGGGATCGTGGCGCGGATGCCGGCGCCGACGGCGCGCTGGGTGAGCGGGGGTGAGGGGTTCAGGGCCGCGTGGACGTACGGGCGGGCGGCGGTCGCGGCGTAGGCGGCCGCGGAGGCGGCGGTGAGCAGGGCCGACGCGGACGGCCGCCCGGCGTGTCCCCCTCCCTGGACGGGGCGGGGACCTGTCGGGGCGAGGGCGTCCGCCGGCGGGCGGCCGGTCGCCGGCCTCGCGGACCGCTGCGTCACCCGGCGGGTCAGCAGAGCCGTCGTCGCGAGGGCCGCCAGCGGCGCCAGGGGTGAGCCGCCCGTGGCCTCCTGGCGGGAGACCGTCGTCACGGCGACGGTGTGGGTGCCGAGGAGGGCGGCGGAGGGCAGGGCCGGTCGGGCGCGGCCGGTGCCGGCCGCGGCTCCCAGGAGCAGGTCCAGGCCCCGGGCGGCTCCCATGGCCACGGGTCCGGCCGGGGTGTGCTTCAGGCCGAGGTCGTACGCCCAGACGGTGGCGGCCAGGGGTGCGGCCACGGTCAGGGCCGGCCGTCCGGCGCGTGCGGCCAGGGCCAGTCCGGCCGCGGTGAACGCGCAGGCGGCCGTGAGTGCGGCGGACGGCCGGATGCGGCCGGAGGGCAGGGGGCGGTGCGGGCGTTCGACGGCGTCGACGTCGCGGTCCGCCCAGTCGTTGAGGGCCATGCCGGCCTCGTAGAGGCAGAGGGAGGAACCGATGGCGAGCAGGGTGCGGGCGCCGGGCCGCGCCCCCGCCGCGGCCGCGCCGGCCAGGGCGTCACCGGGGACGCTGAACAGGGCGGGCAGGCGCAGGAGTTCGGCCCAGGCGCGCCTGCCGCCCGAGCGGTCAGGCGAGGGGCGGCCGGTGGCTGTGCGCAGGGCAGGGCCGCGCTCGGTGCCGGACGAGCCGGCCAGGGACGTGCCGCCCGTGCACGCACAGGGCGCGATGTCACCCGCCTCGCCTCCGGCTCCGGCCGCGGGCGTGGCGTGTCGGCATCCGCAACGGCTTTCGCGCAGCGTCACCGTGCGTCTCCCGGCGTGCCGGCCCGCTCCTCAGGTGCCGCGTTCCCGCCGCCCCCTCCCCCGCTCGGGGCCAGCTCCCGCCCGAACCGGAGGAGTTCCTCGTACTGCTCGGTCAGGCCGGCCGGGCCCTGCCCCACCGGGTCCTTGAAATAGAAGCCGAGCGGGCCGAGCGGGCCGGACAGGCCCGTCTCGTGGGCGCGGGCGGTGAGGCGGGCGAGGTCGAGCACCAGGGGCGCGGCGAGTGCCGAGTCGCAGCCCTGCCAGATGGTCTGCAGGATCATGCGGGTGCCGAGGAAGCCCTCGAAGGCGATGTGGTCCCAGGCGGTCTTCCAGTCGCCGAGGGCGGGGACGTCGTCGATGTGGACCTCGCCCTCGGGGACATGGCCGAGGGTGTCGGCGAGGACGCGTTCCTTGCCGGCGTTCTTCGCCGCGGCGGCGGCCGGGTCGGCGAGGGCGGCGCCGTCTCCGCCGCCGAGCAGGTTCGTGCCGGACCAGGCCCGCACGTGCAGGGCCCGCTGGGCGAACATCGGGCCCAGCACGGCCCGCAGCAGGGTCTGGCCGGTCTTGCCGTCGCGGCCGGCGTGGGGCAGTCCGCTGTGCTCGGCCTCGCGGGCGGCGACGGGGTGGTGCAGGCCCTCGGAGGGGGTGAAGTTGACGTAGGGGCAGCCGGCGCGCAGGGCCGCCAGGGCGTACAGGGTGCTGGCGGGCAGGGGGGCGCCGGGGCCCTGGGAGGCGGGTTCGGTGGAGGCGACGTTGACCACCACGGTCCGCTCCAGGGCGTGGCGGTGCGTGAAGTCGCTGATGTCGGCGGCGAAGGCCGTGATCAGGTCGGCCTCGCTGCGGGTGTCGCCGGGCGTGGGGCCGCCGGGGCGGATCTCCCGGTCGGCGGCCGCGAGTTCCGCGGCGACGGCGGTGGCGATGCCCGGGGGCAGGACGCCGCCGGCGGTCAGGGTCTCGGCGCGTTTGGGCAGGGGGCAGTCGAGGGTGTCGTGGCCGCCGAAGACGAGGTCGGACAGGGCGGGCAGGCCGCTCTCTGTGAAGGCGGGGGTCTCGGTCACCATGCCGGTGGGCGGGTGCAGTCCCGCGGCGACGGCGGCACACCCCGTGACGACGGTGGTGGCGACGGAGCCTCGGGCTCCGATCAGCCACACGCCCACGCGGGGTCGGGGAAGGGACGCGGACATGGGCAGCCTCCTGGTCGTGCGCGAACCCGGGGGGAGGGGGGAGACGGCGGGCGGGGGTCCGGCGTCCCCCGCCCGCCGCCGTTCACTGGCCCTGGACGGGCAGTTCCTTGAGCTGGATGTTGCGGAAGGAGACCTGGTCGTCGGCGCCGTGGTTCTGCAGGCCGATGTAGCCGTCGGTCAGGCTCCGCTCGGGGTCCTTGTTGGTGAAGTCGTTGATCTTGACTCCGTTGAGGAACACCTGGAGGCGTTCGCCCTGGACCTTGATCTCGTAGGAGTTCCACTGGCCGGGCGGCCGCAGAACCTGGTCACGGGCCTTGATGTCGGCCGACTTGAAGGAGTAGACCGAACCCGTGGTGCGGTCGGGGGCGTCCGTGGCGTCGATCTGGATCTCGTAGCCCTTGTTCACCGCGGACCAGGGGTCGTCGGAGGCCGGGAAGCCCACGAAGATCCCGGAGTTGTCGTCGCCCTGCATCTTCCAGTCGAGCTTGAGGGAGTACGACTTCAGCTCCTTGGCCTGGTACCAGAGCAGACCCATGCCGCCCTCGGACTCCATCACGCCGTCCTTGACGACGAACGTGCCGGGGCCGGCCTGCTTCCAGCCGTCCAGGGTCTGGCCGTTGAAGATCTTCCGGTAGCCCTTGTTCGGCTTGCAGTCCGCCTTGACCTGGCCGGTGGCGTACTGCAGGCCGCCGAGCAGGTGGGCGCGGAAGGCCTCGTCGGTGTAGGACTCCTTGGTGTGGCCGCCGCCGGTGTAGAAAGAACGGCCGCCGCCGTAGCTCTGGCACCAGGCGATCGGGTGGTCGCCCTTCATGGTGCCGCCCTGGTAGGTGGTCTCGTCCAGGGTGGCGAGGACCTTGGCCTGCTCGCGCGGGTTGGTGCGGTAGTTGTACCACTCGTCGGTGCGCTCCCAGGCGTCGCCCAGGTGCGCGGTCGACGGGTGGTCGTGGTCCTCGACGCGGACGGTGGCCTTCTGGATGGCCGGGTGCGACTGGAAGTAGGCGCCGACGAGGCCGCCGTAGAACTCCCAGTCGTACTCGGTGTCGGCCGCCGCGTGGATGCCCATGTACCCGCCGCCGCCCGCCACGTACTCCTCGAACGCCTTCTGCTGCTCGGCGTTGAGCACGTCGCCGGTGGTGGACAGGAAGGCCACCGCGTCGTACTTGGCGAGGTTGGTGGTGGTGAACTGCCGGGCTTCCTCAGTGGCGTCGACCGTGATGCCGGCGGGGCCGCCGAGTTCCTTCAGCGCGGCGATGCCGGCCGGGATGGAGTCGTGGCGGAAGCCGGCGGTCTTGGAGAAGACCAGGACCTTCTTGCCGCCCTTGAACGGCTCCTTGGAGAACTCGAAGTCGTCCACGTCGAACAGCGCGCCCTCGCCGCCCTTGAAGACCAGGTAGATGTCGGTGGTCTTCTTCGGCAGCGACCGCAGCGGCACGTCGACGTTCTGGAACGTCTCCCAGCCGCCGGTCGGCGGGATGTAGGCCGAGCCGTGCAGCGGTCCCTCGGGGGAGCCGGTGCGCAGTTCGACGAAGCCGCCGGCGCCGCCGGAGGAGGCCCGCACGGTCACCTTCTTCTGGCCGTCGAACCGGTAGGGGGTGAAGGAGATCCAGTCGCCGTCGTTGATGTCGCCGACGGTCTTGCCGCCGTTGGCGCCGGTCTTGTCGATGACGGAGACGCCCGACTGGGTGGTGAAGTGCTCGCCCTGGCGGTGCAGCGGCTGCAGGACGGTACGGGCCGTACCGGTCAGCTCCTCCTGGCCGTTGGCGCCGCCGTCGGTGTAGCTGGCGCCGACGACGCCGTAGATGTTGGCGTTGGGGTCGTGGCCGCCGTCACCGGGCGGCGGCTTCAGGGTGCCCTCGCAACCCATCTCGCTGGTCAGCTCGTGGGCGTGGGAGTCGTGGCCGAGGCTGTAGGTGACCTTGACCTTGGAGCAGTCGACGGTCTCCTCGGGGTCGGTGACGGTCACCTTGAACGGGACGGGCTGGCCGAAGGCGGCCAGGGTGCCGTTGCCCGGGACGTCGATGCGCACCTTGGGCTCGGTGTTGCCGACCACGATGCGGATGCTGGCGTTGCCGGTGTTGCCCTCGGGGTCCTTGGCGGTGAAGGTGGCGCTGTAGGTGCCGGCCTTCCTGTACCGGTGGGTGGGGTTGAGGCCCTCGCCCTTGGTGCCGTCGCCGAAGTCCCAGCTGTAGGTGAGGCCGGTGGAGTCGGCGTCCTTGGCGGAGCCGGTGAAGGTGACCTTCAGGCCGGCCGCTCCGGACGTCTTGTCGGCGCTCACCTCGGCGATCGGGGAGAAGCCGTCCTCGGCGTTCTCGATCCGGTAGAGCGCGGAGTGCTCGTCGCCCTGGAACCAGGAGACGCCGTAGTCGAGGACGTAGAGGGCGCCGTCGGGGCCGAACTCCATGTCCATGATCTGGGTGCCGGTCCACGGGAAGTCGTTGATCTTCGCGACGGACCCGTCCTCGTTCTGCTCGATCCGCTTGATCCAGCGGCGGCCGAACTCACCGGCGAAGAAGTCGCCGTCGTAGGCCTCGGGGAACTTCACGCTGGAGTCGAGCTCGGGGTCGTACCGGTAGACCGGGCCGGCCATCGGGGACTCGGAGCCGGTGCCGAACTCCGGCAGCGAGCCGCCGTCGTAGGGGATCCAGGCGGCCTGCGCGGGCGGCAGGTCGGTCAGGCCCGTGTTGTGCGGTGAGGTGTTCTTCGGGGCGGCGCAGTCGAACTTCTCGCCGGACTCCTTGGTGGCGAAGTCGTAGTCGACGTAGGCGTCGTTGTTCCCGGTGCAGAACGGCCAGCCGAAGTTGGCCGCCTTGGTCACCTTGGCGAACTCGACCTGCCCGGCCGGGCCGCGCTCGGGGTCGGCGGCGCCCGCGTCCGGGCCGTAGTCACCGACGTAGACGATGCCCGTCTTGTCGTCGACGCTCATCCGGAACGGGTTGCGGAAGCCCATCGCGTAGATCTCGGGACGGGTCTTGTCGGTGCCCGGGGCGAAGAGGTTGCCCTCAGGGATCGTGTAGGAGCCGTCCTCGGCGACCTTGATGCGCAGGATCTTGCCGCGCAGGTCGTTGGTGTTGCCGGAGCTGCGGCGGGCGTCGAAGGCCGGGTTGCGGTTCGGCCGGTCGTCGATCGGCGTGTAGCCGTCGGAGGCGAAGGGATTGGTGTCGTCCCCGGTCGACAGGTAGAGGTTGCCGTCGGCGTCGAAGTCGATGTCGCCGCCGACGTGGCAGCACAGGCCGCGGGAGGCCGCGACGTCGATGACCTTCTTCTCGCTGGCCAGGTTGAGCGTGCCGTTGGTGTTCAGCGTGAAGCGGGAGAGGCGGTTGACGCCGTCGAACTTCCTGAAGTCCTCGGCGGTACCCGTCTCCGGTGCGTCGCCTGCGGGGGTGTCCAGCGGCGGGGCGTAGTAGAGGTAGATCGCCCGGTTGTTCTTGAAGTCCGGGTCGACGCCGACGCCCTGGAGGCCCTCCTCGTCGTGGGTGTAGACGGGGATCTTGCCGGCGACCTTGGTGACGCCGCCCTGGTCGGTCAGGCGCAGTGTGCCGTCGCGCGAGGTGTGCAGGACGCTGCGGTCGGGGAGCACGGCGAGCGACATCGGCTCGCCCATCTCGGGTTCGCCCTTGGCGAGCGGCACCTGCTGGAACTGGCCCTCGGCGGCTGCCGGTTCGTCGTGCTCGGGGTGGCCGGGGTGGGCGCCGGCGACGGTGGCCGGGGTGCCCACGGCCAGGAGCAGGCCGGTGAACAGGGCGATGGTGGTGCGCAGTCTGGGCCGTCTGGGGGTGCGGGTGGGGCTGCTTCTGTGCACGAAGTCCCTCCGGGAACGGGTGGGCCGTACGGGGTGGGTACGAAGACGTGCGGTGCGGGCGCCGGGGTGCGCCGTCACCCCGGAGGTGGGTGTGTCCTGAACACTTCAAGGACGGTAACCGCCTCCGTCCGGGGCGAACACCCCTTGTGCCAGGTTCGGTTCAGCTTTCTCCCAGCGCAGGACAAAGCGGTTTCCGGGCAGGTCGGAGGGGGGACCGGCACGGGCGCCGGTCCCCGCCCCGGACCTGGCCGGGTGGGCGGTTCAGCTGTTGAACGCGGCGTCGAACGACGCGCTGGGCGGCTCGAAGTCGAAGGCCTTGAGGCGGGTCAGCGCCTCGGGCGCCCCCTGGAGCCGGTCCATTCCGGCGTCCTCCCATTCGACGGAGACCGGGCCCTGGTAGTCGATGGAGCGCAGCATCCGGAAGACGTCCTCCCAGGGCACGTCGCCGTGCCCCGCGGAGACGAAGTCCCAGCCGCGCCGCGGGTCGCCCCAGGGCAGGTGGGAGCCGAGCCGGCCGTTGCGTCCGTCGAGGCGTTTGCGGGCCTCCTTGCAGTCGACGTGGTAGATGCGGTCGCGGAAGTCCCACAGGAACCCGACCGGGTCCAGGTCCTGCCACACGAAGTGCGAGGGGTCGAAGTTGAGCCCGAAGGCGGGGCGCCGGTCGACGGCTTCGAGGGCCTTCTGGGTGGTCCAGTAGTCGTAGGCGATCTCGCTGGGGTGGACCTCGTGCGCGAACCGCACGCCCTCGGCGTCGAAGACGTCCAGGATCGGGTTCCAGCGGTCGGCGAAGTCCTGGTAGCCGCGCTCGATCATGGCGTCGGGGGCGGGCGGGAACATGGCGACCAGATGCCAGATGGCGGAGCCGGTGAAGCCGATGACGGTGTCGACGCCGAAGGCGGCCGCGGCCCGCGCGGTGTCCTTCATGCGCGCGGCGGCCCGCTGCCGGACCCCCTCCGCGTCGCCGTCGCCCCAGATCGCGTCCGGCAGGATCGCCTGGTGGCGCTCGTCGATGATGGCGTCGCAGACGGCCTGGCCGACCAGGTGGTTGGAGATCGCCCAGCACTTCAGGCCGTACTTGTCGAGCAGCTGGTGCCTGGACTCCAGGTACGAGGGGTCGTTCAGCGCCTTGTCGACTTCGAAGTGGTCTCCCCAGCAGGCGAGTTCGAGACCGTCGTAGCCGAAGTCACGGGCCAGGCGGCAGACCTCCTCCAGGGGCAGGTCCGCCCACTGGCCGGTGAAGAGCGTGAAGGTGCGCGGCATGGAAAGGGGCCTCCTCAGACCGCGATCGGTGTGTAGACGGAGTTCTTCTCGGCGCTCTCCTCCACGGCGGCGAGCACCCGCTGCACCTGGAGCCCGTCCGTGAAGGACGGGTCGGGGCGGCGGCCCTCGGCGATGGCGTGGACGAGGTCGCGGGCCTGGTGGACGAAGGTGTGCTCGTAGCCGAGGCCGTGGCCCGGCGGCCACCAGGCCTCCAGGTAGGGGTGGTCGGGCTCGGTGACGAGGATGCGGCGGAAGCCCGCCTCGGCGCCCGGCTCGGTGGCGTCGTGGAAGGACAGCTCGTTGAGCCGCTCCAGGTCGAAGGCGAGCGCGCCGCGTTCGCCGTTGAGCTCGATGCGCAGGGCGTTCTTGCGGCCGGTGGCGTAGCGGGTGGCTTCGAAGGTGGCGATCGCGCCGGAGGGGAAGCGGGCCGTGAACAGGGCCGCGTCGTCCACGGTGACCTCGCCCTTCCCGGCGGCCGAGACGGAGGACAGCCCGCTGCTGGCGCCGGTGGGCAGCGGCCGCTCCCGCACGAAGGTCTCCGTCATGGCGGACACGCCGGCCAGCGGCTCCCCCACGAGGTACTGCGCGAGGTCGATGATGTGCGCGCCCAGGTCACCGAGCGAGCCCGAGCCGGCCTGCTCCTTGCGCAGCCGCCAGGTCAGCGGGAACTCGGGGTCGACCAGCCAGTCCTGGAGGTAGGTCACGCGCACGTGCCGCAGCCGGCCGAGCCGGCCCTCGGCGACCATCCGGCGGGCCTGGGCGGTGGCGGGCACCCGGCGGTAGTTGAAGCCGACCATTGCCACCTGCCCCCGCCGGTACGCCTCCTCGGCCGCCCGGGCCATCGAGGTGGCCTCCTCGACGGTGTTGGCGAGCGGCTTCTCGCACAGGACGTGCTTGCCGGCCGCGAGGGCCGCGAGGGCGATCTCGGCGTGGCTGTCGCCGGGGGTGCAGATGTCGACCAGGTCGACGTCGTCCCGGGCGACGAGGGCACGCCAGTCGGTCTCGACGGACGCCCAGCCGTGCCGGTCGGCCGCCGCCTGCGCGGCGGTACGGTCCCGGCCGCAGATCACGGCCTGCACGGGGTTCAGCGGCAGATCGAAGACGCGGCCCGCGGTGCGCCAGCCCTGGGAGTGGGCGGCGCCCATGAAGGCGTAGCCCACCATCCCCACGCGCAGGGGTGGCTTGCCTGCCTCGGTCCCATCTGACGGCGCTTGCGGCTGTCCCATACGGGTGTCCTCCTCGTCCTGGTCGGGGTGGCGCACGTGGGGGGTGCGGGCGGGATCACTGGAAGCCGGTCGGCATGTACTGGTCGACGTTGGTCTTGTCGACGACGGCCGAGTAGAGCGTGAGGGACGCCGGGATCTCGAACTCGGCCATGCCGCCGATGCCCTTGCCCTGGCCGAGGGCGCGGGCCAGGTCGATCGCGGAGGCGGCCATGGTCGGCGGGTACAGCACCGTCGCCTTGAGTACGCCGTCGTCCTTCTTGATGGCCTGGAAGGCGGACAGGGCGCCCGCGCCGCCGACCATCAGGAAGTCGTCGCGCCCGGCCTGCTCGATGGCGCGCAGCGCGCCGACGCCCTGGTCGTCGTCGTGGTTCCACAGCGCGTCGAACTTCGACTGCGCCTGGAGCAGCTGGGCCATCTTCGCCTGCCCGGACTCGACGGTGAACTCGGCGGCCTGGCGGGCGACCTTCTTGATGTTGGGGTAGTTCTTCAGCGCGTCGTCGAAGCCCTTGGTGCGCTGCTTGGTGAGCTCCAGGTTGTCCAGGCCGGCCAGCTCGATGACGCGGGCGTCGGGCTTGTCCTTGAGCTTCTCGCCGATGTAGTGCCCGGCGTTGAGGCCCATGCCGTAGTTGTCGCCGCCGATCCAGCAGCGGTAGGCCTGCGGGGTGTTGAAGATCCGGTCGAGGTTGACCACCGGGATGCCCGCGCGCATCGCCTTCAGGCCGACCTGGGTGAGGGCCTTGCCGTCGGCGGGGAGCACGACCAGGACGTCGACCTTCTTGTTGATGAGGGTCTCGATCTGGCCGATCTGCTGGGCGGTGTCGTTGGAGCCCTCGGTGATCTCCAGGGTGACGTCGGAGTACTTCTCGGCGCGGTTCTTGGCGTTGTCGTTGATGGCGTTGAGCCAGCCGTGGTCGGCCTGCGGTCCGGCGAAGCCGATGGTGACCTGCTTGCCGGGCTTGTCGTCGGCGGCCGGCTGGTTGTTGCCCGCCGGCTCGTCCTTGGACTCGGACGGCTCGTTGCTGGTGCAGCCCGTGATGAGGGCACCGGCGGAGACGGCGGCGGCTCCGAAGAGCAGTCCTCTGCGGCTCGTGATCTCTGGCATGGCGGTGAACCCTTTCCTCAGGTCGTGCTCGCGGTACGGCGCTGGACCAGCACGGCGGCGACGATGATCGCGCCCTTGGCGATCTGCTGGACGTCGCTCTGCAGGTTGTTCAGGGCGAAGATGTTGGTGATGGTGGTGAAGATCAGGACGCCGAGGACGGAGCCGGTGATGGTGCCCCGGCCGCCGGTGAGGAGGGTGCCGCCGATGATGGCGGCGGCGATGGCGTCGAGTTCGTAGAGGTTGCCGTTGGTGTTCTGGCCGGATCCGGACAGGACGATCAGCAGGAAGGCGGCGATGCCGCAGCACAGCCCGGACAGCAGGTAGAGGTAGAGCCGCTGGCGGCGGACGTCGATGCCGGCGAGCCGGGCGGCCTCCGGGTTGCCGCCGACGGCGACGGTGCGGCGCCCGAAGGTGGTGCGGTTGAGCACCAGCCAGCCGATGACCGTGACGACGGCGAACACCAGGACCAGCGGCGGGATGCCGAGGACGTAGGCGTCGCGCTCGCCGAGGTCGAGCACGGACGGCACGGTGACGATCTGCGTCTTGCCGTCGGTGATCTGCAGGGCGAGGCCCCGGGCGGAGGCCAGCATGGCGAGGGTGGCGATGAACGGCACCATCGCGCCGTAGGCGATGAGCACCCCGTTGACCAGGCCGCAGCCGACTCCCACGACGATCGCCGTGAAGAGGATGCCGGCGAAGCCGTACTCCTGGGTGGCGACGGTCGTGGCCCACACCGAGGCGAGGGCGACGATCGCGCCGACCGACAGGTCGATGCCGCCGGAGACGATGACGAAGGTCATGCCGACGGTGACGACGCCGATGACGGACGCCTGGGTGAGGACGAGTTGCAGGTTGCGGGTGTCGAGGAACTCGTCGGGCTTGGTGATGCCGCCGATGAGGACCAGCGCGGCGAGCACGCCGAGCAGGGACAGGGTGCGGACGTCGGCGCGGAACAGCAGGCCGCGCCAGGCCGGGGGCTGGGCCTGGGGCACCTTGTCGGTGCTGCTGTCCAGCGGCGGGGAGACGGGCTGCGTCATGACGCCGGGCTTCCTTCCATGACCAGGTCGAGTACGCGGTGTTCGTCGAGTTCGCGCGCGGGTGCCGTGTGGACGACCCGGCCCTCGCGCAGCACCAGGACGCGGTCGGCGAGGCCGAGCACCTCGGGCACCTCGCTGGAGACCAGCAGCACCGCGAGGCCCTCGTCGGCGAGGCGGCGGATGACCGCGTAGAGCTCGGCGCGGGCGCCGACGTCGACGCCGCGGGTGGGTTCGTCGAGCAGCAGCACCTTGCAGCCGCGCAGCAGCCAGCGGGCCAGGACGGCCTTCTGCTGGTTGCCGCCGGACAGGGTGCGCACGGGCACCGACGGGTTGTCGGGCCGGAGCGACAGTTCGCGGGTGGCGGCCCGGGCGGCGCCGAGTTCGGCGCCCCGGTCGATCCAGCCGCCGCGCGAGAAGCGGGACATGGAGGAGACCGACACGTTGCGGGTGACGGACTCCAGCATCAGCAGGGCCTGCGCCTTGCGTTCCTCGGGGGCGAGCCCGAGTCCGGCCCGGACGGCCGCCCGGACGCTGCCCGGCTTCAACGGCCGCCCGTCGACCAGCACCTGACCGGTCGTCGGTTTGCGGGCGCCGTAGACGGTCTCCAGGATCTCGGAGCGGCCCGAGCCGACGAGTCCGGCGAGGCCGACGATCTCACCCGGCCGCACGTCGAGGTCGAGCGTCTCGAACTCCCCCTCGCGCGAGAGCCCTCGGACCCGGAGCACGGGTTCCGCGGCCGGCGGGGAGGCGGGCCGGTCCGGGAAGACGTACTCGACGTTGCGGCCGGTCATCAGGGCGACGACGTCCCGGGTCGGGGTCGACTTCGCGGGCAGTCCGTTGGCCACGGCCCGGCCGTCCTTCAGCACGGTGACCCGGTCGCCGATGCGGCGGATCTCCTCCAGGCGGTGGGAGATGTAGACGACGGCGACGCCCGCGGCGGTCAGGTCGCCGACGATGCGGAAGAGGTTGTCGACCTCGTCCGGGTCGAGGGCGGCGGACGGCTCGTCCATCACGATGAGCCGCACGTCGTGGGAGAGCGCACGGGCCATCGACACGATCTGCTGCTGGGCGGCGGAGAGCTCCCCGACCAGACGGCCCGGGTCGATCTCGCCGTGGCCGAGCCGCTTGAGCAGCGCGGCCGTCGACGCCTTGGCCGCCTTGCCCCGGACGACGAACCCGGCGGCGGTCGGCTCGTGTCCGAGGTGGACGTTCTCGGCGACCGACAGGTGTTCCACCAGGTCGAGTTCCTGGTAGATGGTCGCGATGCCGAGACGCATGGCGGCGATCGGCGAGCGCAGGGTGACGTCCTCGCCGCGCCAGCGGATGGTTCCGGTGTCGGGCTGGTGGGCACCGGCCAGGACCTTGATGAGGGTGGACTTGCCGGCGCCGTTCTGGCCGAGGAGGCAGTGCACCTCGCCGGCGAGGACGTCGAGGTCGACGCCGTCGAGGGCCCGGACTCCGGGGAAGGACTTGGTGATGCCGGACATGCTGAGCAGCGGTGGTTCTGGTGCCATGCGGATTCCCCTTGGCGGGCGCGGGCCGGTGTCAGGGCAGGGCAGAGCAGGGAGCTGGGCTGGTGCGGCCGTGCTGAGGTGGGTACTCGGGTGCGTGGTGCCGAGGTGCGTGCTTCGGGACGTGCCGGGGTGCGTGCTTACGCGGGTGAGAACAGGTGGTCACTGATCAGCCGGGCCGCGCCGGTGACGCCGGCGGCGGGTCCGAGCTCGCCCAGGACGATGGGCAGGTTGCCGGTCGCGAGGGGCAGCGACTGGCGGTAGACCTGGGTGCGGATCGCGGCGAGCAGGGTGTGGCCGAGGCCGGTCACCCCGCCGCCGATCACCACGAGGCCCGGGTTGAAGAAGCTGACCAGGCCGGCGATGACCTGGCCGGTGCGGTTGCCGCCCTCGCGGATCAGTTCGAGGGCGGTGGCGTCACCGGCGGCGGCGGCCGCGGCGACGTCGACGGCGCTCAGGGCGCCGTTGGTGTCGAGACGTGACGCCAGTTCGGCCGAGAGCCCCTGCTGGGCGGCCTCCAGGGCGTCACGGGCGAGGGCGGCGCCGCTGAAGTGGGCCTCCAGGCAGCCCCGGTTGCCGCAGGCGCACGGGCGGCCGTCGGGAACGGCCTGGATGTGCCCGATGTCCCCGGCGCTGCCGGTCGTGCCGCGGTAGACCTCACCGCCGACGACGATGCCGCAGCCGATGCCGGTGCCGATCTTGACGCAGAGGAAGTCGGCGACGGTGCGGGCGACGCCCGCGTGCTGCTCCCCCATCGCCATCAGGTTCACGTCGTTGTCGACCATGACCGGGCAGCCGAGTTCCTGGCTGAGCGCCTCCCGCACGGGGAAGCCGTCCCAGCCGGGCATGATCGGCGGTGCCACCGGGATGCCCTCGGGGAAGCGGACCGGGCCCGGGACGCCGATGCCGGCGCCGTCGAACCCCTCCGCGAGCCCGGAGGCCCTCAGCTTCGCGGCCATGGCCAGGACCTGCTCGAAGATCGCGACCGGGCCTTCGCGCACGTCCATGGGGTGGTTGATGTGCCCGAGGGTCTCCAGCTCGGCGTTGGTGACGGCGACGTCGACCGAGGTCGCGCCGATGTCGACGCCGAGGAAGCGGAGTTCGGGGTTGAGCCGGATGTTGTGGGAGCGGCGGCCACCGCGCGAGGCGGCGAGTCCGTCGGCCACGACCAGCCCCGTCTCCAGCAGCCGGTCCACCTCCACGGCGAGCTTGGACCGCGAGAGGTCGACCTGGTCGCCCAGCTGGGCGCGGGAGTTGGGGCCACCGTCGCGCAACAGCTTGAGCAGTCGGGCCTGATGGGCGTTCCCGGGTCGTGCCGTCATGCGTCTCACGAGCCCCTCCCCGCCTGTATCGGCCTGTGCGCGCCGGTTTTCCGCCACCTCGGTGGCTTGCTTTCGGAGGGAACGTAGCAGTGGCTGCCGGGAGTGGGAAGAAGTCGCGCAGGAATTGGCCCCCACTTTTTCCACTCAGAGGACAAAGACGGGTTCGGGACCCTCCGCCGCGCGCGTGTCCCGGCAGGGCCGCGCACCGGAGAAGGGCACGCCGACGGCCCGGACCGCGCAGGCGTCCGGGCGTTGCGGATCAGGCGGTGCCGCCGGCCGGCCGTGCCCTACGAGCGTGCCCGTGCGTGGTACGACCGCCGCGTGTGCTCGGTGTGTTCCCGCATCAGCTGGGTGGCCCGCTGCTCGTCGCGGGCGGCGACGGCGGCGATGAGTTCGCGGTGCTCGATCCAGGACTGGTGGCCGCGCTGGCGGGCCACCGGCGTGTAGTACCAGCGCACGCGCCGGTCGACCTGGGCGGCGAGTTCGGCGAGTACCGTGTTGCCGGCCAGCTCCATGATCGTGGCGTGGAAGCGCGCGTTCATGGCGACGGCCCCGTCCACGTCGTCGGCCTCGACGGCCTTCTCGCCCTCCGCGCACAGCGCTTCGAGGGTGGCGATGCCGGCCTTGCCGGCGTTGGCGGCGGCGAGCCGGGCGGCCTCGGCCTCCAGGAGCGTACGGACGGTGAGGAGCTGGTCGGCCTCCTCCTCCGTCGGCTCGTGCACGAACGCGCCCTGGGCGGGCCGCAGATCGACCCACCCCTCGGTGTTGAGGCGCTGCAGCGCCTCGCGCACCGGCTGCCGGGAGACCCCCAGGTGCCCGGCGAGCTCACTCTCGACCAGGTGCTGGCCGGGCTGCAGGGCGCGGGTGGTGATGAGTTCGAGGAGGGCCTCGTAGACGCGGTCACGCAGCGGACCCGGGCGTTCCAGCTTGGGTACCGCCCCTTGGGGCAGGCCTGTCGACAGCATCGCGGTCCCCCTCCTCGGCAGGGCCGTGCACGGCGCGGCCGACGCCGGTGTCGCCGCAGAATCAGTATCGATTGTCTTTCGTCTACAGTCTACGGCGCACAGGGGCCAGGGTTTCGGGGAGTCGGCCGCGTCACACCCCCTGCGGCGGACGGCGGTTCAGGGGCAGCGCACGACCTGCCCGGCGTAGGAGAGGTTGCCGCCGAAGCCGAACAGCAGGACCGGGTCGCCCGTGGTGATCTCGCCCCGCTCGACCAGCTTGGAGAAGGCCAGCGGGATGCTCGCCGCCGAGGTGTTGCCGGACTCGGTGACGTCCCGGGCGACGACGGCGTTGACGGCGCCGATCTTCTCGGCGAGGGGCTCGATGATGCGCAGGTTGGCCTGGTGCAGCACGACAGCGGCGAGGTCCGCGGGCTCCAGCCCGGCCCGCTCGCACGCCCGGCGCGCGATGGGCGGCAGCTGGGTCGTCGCCCAGCGGTAGACGCTCTGCCCCTCCTGGGCGAAGCGCGGCGGGGTGCCCTCGATGCGTACGGCGTTGCCCATCTCGGGCACCGAGCCCCACAGCACGGGCCCGATGGCCGGCTCGTCCGCGGCCTCCACCACCGCGGCCCCGGCCCCGTCCCCGACGAGTACGCAGGTGGTGCGGTCGCTCCAGTCGGTCACCTCGGACATCTTGTCGGCGCCGATGACCAGGGCACGGGCCGCGCCTCCCGCGCGCACGGCGTGGTCGGCGGTGGCGAGGGCGTGGGTGAAGCCGGCGCACACCACGTTGAGGTCCATGGTGGCGGCCTGCGGGACGCCGATCCGGGCGGCGACCCGGGCGGCCATGTTGGGCGAGCGGTCGACGGCGGTGGAGGTGGCGACCAGCACCAGGTCGATGTCGGCCGGGGCCAGCCCGGCCGCCGCGAGGGCCTTGGCGGCGGCGTGCGCGCCCAGCTCGTCGACCGGCTCGTCGGGGCCGGCGATGTGGCGGGTGCGGATGCCCACCCGGCTCCTGATCCACTCGTCAGTGGTGTCCACCAGGCCCGCCAGGTCCTCGTTGGTGAGCACCTTGGCGGGCTGGTAGTGGCCGACGGCGGCGATGCGCGAGCCGTTCATTGGGTGGGTCCCCCTCGTTGCCTTGGGTAGCGGGTCCACCAGTCTGATCAGTGACTCGCGGGTACGACGGCAGCCGAGGCGACAGGAAACGGCCGCCCCGGTTGTCGGCTTCTGTCAGGAGCCCGGACGCCCGGACACCTGTCGAACGGCTACCCGGTGAACAGCTGCGTCGCCTTGCGGACCAGCTCGTACAGCCCGTACGTGAGCGGGACCCCGACCCACACCCAGGCCAGGGCGATCAGCCACCGCCGGTCGGGGCTAGGCGGGTTCTGACTGCTGTCGCTCGGCATGAGCGGCCTCCCTGGGGGCGGGGACGTGGTGACGCGGTGCGACGGGCCGGACGAGTTCGTTGGCGACGAAGCCGACGACGAGCAGGCCGATCATGATGACGAACGACAGGCCGTACAGGGACGCGCCGTGCCGGCCCGCCTCCTCCTGCCGGTCGGCGATCCAGTTCACGATGAGCGGCCCGAGCACCCCGGCCGTGGACCAGGCGGTGAGCAGCCGCCCGTGGATGGCCCCGACCTGGTAGGTGCCGAAGAGATCCTTCAGGTACGCCGGGATCGTGGCGAAGCCGCCTCCGTAGAAGGAGAGGATGACGAGCGCGCACAGGACGAACAACGGCTTGGAGGAGTCGCCGAACAGGGCGATCAGGGTGTACATGAGCGCGCCGGCGCCGAGGTAGACACGGTAGATGTTCTTGCGCCCGATGAGGTCGGAGGTCGACGACCAGCCGATGCGCCCGGCCATGTTCGCCGCCGACAGCAGCGCGACGAAGCCGGCGGCGGCGGTCACCGAGACCGGCGTGGAGGTGTCCGCGAAGAAGTCGGTGATCATCGGAGCGGCCTTCTCCAGGATGCCGATGCCGGCGGTGACGTTCATGCAGAGCACGATCCACAGGCACCAGAACTGGGGGGTGCGGACGGCCTGGTTCGCCGAGACCTGCGGGCCGGTGGTGAGCCCCGGCCCGCTCGCCGCCTGCTGCCGCTCGCGCGGCACCCGGACCAGCAGCACGCCCAGCAGCATGAAGACGGCGTACGACAGCCCGTGCACCAGGAAGGCCAGCGCGATGCCGGAGCTGCCGGACCCGAAGGACTCCAGCATCCGGGCGCTCCAGGGCGAGGCGATGAGCGCGCCGCCGCCGAAGCCCATGATGGCGATGCCGGTGGCCATGCCGGGCCGGTCCGGGAACCACTTGATGAGGGTGGAGACCGGGGAGATGTAGCCGATGCCGAGGCCGATGCCGCCGACGAAGCCGTAGCCGAGGACGATCAGCCAGTACTGCTCCAGGGACGCGCCCAGCGCGGAGAGCAGGAATCCGGAGGAGAAGCAGACCAGGGCGACGGTCATCGCCCAGCGCGGGCCCTTGCGCTCCACGAGGGTGCCGCCGAACGCGGCGGACAGGCCCAGCATGACGATGCCCAGCTGGAAGGGCAGCGCGCTCTGGGTGCCGCTGAGCCCGAGCGCGGACTCCAGGGGCGGCTTGAACACGCTCCAGGCGTAGGCCTGGCCGATGGAGAGGTGGACGGACAGAGCGGCGGGCGGGACGAGCCAGCGGCTCCAGCCCACGGGCGCGACGGGGGGACTCATGAACCCCGGACGGTAGGGATCCGCAGGGTGGTTGAGAAGGCGGCGCGTCGACCGTATGCGGTGAGCGGTACGCGAGCTGCGCCGAACGGTCACCGCACGGACTCTTGCCGCCCCAACTTCCATACTGTAGACAATATTTCGTCGACACAGTCTCGGCAGTTCCTCGGTACCCTCGACCGAACGGAGCTCCCTCCTTATGAAAGTCGCAGTTCTCGGCGCCGGTGCCATCGGCGCCTACGTCGGCGCCGCGCTCCACCGCGCGGGTGCCGAGGTGCATCTCATCGCCCGTGGACCGCACCTGGCGGCCATGAGGCGGCACGGAGTGCGGGTGCGCAGCCCGCGCGGCGACTTCACCGCGCACCCGCACGCGACCGACGACCCGGCCGAAGTCGGCCCGGTCGACTACGTCTTCCTGGGCCTGAAGGCCAACGCGTACGCGGCGTGCGGGCCGCTGATCGCGCCGCTGCTGCACGACACCACGGCGGTCGTCGCGGCCCAGAACGGCATCCCCTGGTGGTACTTCCACCGGCACGGCGGCCCCTGGGATGGCCACCGGATCGAGAGCGTGGACCCGGACGGCGCGGTCAGTGCGGTGCTCGCGCCCGAACGGGCCGTCGGCTGCGTCGTCTACGCGGCGACCGAGCTCGAAGGCCCGGGCATCGTGCGGCACCTGGAAGGCACCCGGTTCTCCGTCGGCGAGCCAGACCGCAGCCGCTCGGCGCGCTGTCTGGCCTTCGGCGAGGCCATGCGGGCGGGCGGCCTGAAGTGCCCGGTGGAACCGGACCTGCGCAACGACATCTGGCTCAAGCTGCTCGGCAACATCTCCTTCAACCCGATCAGCGCGCTGGCCCGCGCGACCATGCGGCAGATGTGCCTGCACGGCGGCACCCGCCGGGTCATCGAGATCATGATGACCGAGACGCTGGCGGTCGCCGGGGCCCTGGGCTGCGAGGTCGGGGTCTCCATCGAACGCCGGCTGGCGGGCGCCGAGCGGGTCGGCGACCACCGCACCTCCACGCTCCAGGACCTGGAGCGCGGCAAGCCGCTCGAACTCGACGTGCTGCTCGCGGCGGTCGTCGAACTGGCGGAGATCACCGGCGTGGAGGTGCCCACCCTGCGCACCGTGCACGCCATCTCGGACCTGCTCGCGCTGAGGAGCGCCGCATGAGGAAGCGTGAACCGAAGACCTACACCCGACTCACCCACCCTCTCGTGCGGGACTCCCGGGACCAGCCGTTCCGGCGGGCGAGCTGGGAGGAGGCCCTGGACCGGGCGGCCCGGGGGCTGGAGCGCCACCGCGGCGCCTTCGGCATGTTCTCCTGCGCCCGCGCCACCAACGAGATGAACTACGTGGCGCAGAAGTTCGCCCGGGTCGTCATGGGCACCAACAACGTCGACTCCTGCAACCGCACCTGCCACGCGCCGAGCGTGGCGGGCCTGTCGGCGGCGTTCGGCTCGGGCGGCGGGACGTCGTCGTACGAGGAGATCGAGCACACCGACGTCATCGTGATGTGGGGCTCCAACGCCCGTTTCGCGCACCCGATCTTCTTCCAGCACGTGCTGAAGGGCATCAGGAACGGGGCGCGGATGTACGCCGTCGATCCGCGCCGGACGTCGACCGCCGAGTGGGCGGAGAGCTGGCTCGGGCTGAACGTCGGCACGGACATCCCGATGGCGCACGCGATCGGCCGCGAGATCATCCACGCGGGCCTCGTCGACGAGGCGTTCGTCGAGCGGGCCACCACCGGCTTCGAGGAGTACAAGGCCCTGGTCGAGCCGTGGACCCTGTCCCTCGCCGAGAAGGTGACGGGCGTGCCGGCGGCGGCGATCCGGGAGCTGGCCCACGCCTACGCCCGGGCCGGGCGCGCCCAGTTGTGCTGGACCCTCGGCATCACCGAGCACCACAACGGCACCGACAACGTCCGCGCCCTGATCAACCTGTCCCTGCTCACCGGGCACGTCGGCCGCTGGGGCTCGGGCCTGCAGCCGCTGCGCGGGCAGAACAACGTGCAGGGCGGCGGCGACATGGGCGCGATCCCCAACCGTCTGCCCGGTTTCCAGGACATCCTCGATCCCGGCACCCGGCGGAAGTTCGAGTCGGCCTGGGACACGGTCATCCAGCCGCACTACGGCCTGAACCTCACCGAGATGTTCGAGGCCATGGAGGACGGCACCTTGAGGGCCGTCTACTGCATCGGCGAGAACCCGGCCCAGTCCGAGGCCGACAGCGAGCAGGCCGTACGGCGGCTGCGGGCGCTCGACTTCCTCGTCGTGCAGGACATCTTCCTGACGAGGACGGCCGAGCTGGCGGACGTGGTGCTGCCCGCCACGGCCGGCTGGGCGGAGACCGAGGGCACCACCACCAACAGCGAACGCCGGGTCCAGCGCGTGCGCCGGGCCGTCGCCCCGCCCGGCGAGGCCCGCGAGGACATCGACATCCTCTGCGACCTCGCCGCCCGCCTGGGCCACGACTGGAAGTACGCCGACGCCGAGACCGTGTGGAACGAACTGAGGTCGGTCTCCCCCGACCACTACGGCATGACGTACGCGCGCCTCGAGGAGCACCAGGGCATCCAGTGGCCCTGCCCGAGCACCGACGGACTGGAACCGACCTACCTGCACGGCCGGTTGTGGGACCCCGACCCGGCGCGGCGCGGGCGGCTCGCGCCGTTCGGGATCGTGCAGCACGACCCGCCGGTGGACCTCACCGACGAGCGGTACCCGATCCGGCTCACCACCGGGCGGCGCCTCGACTCGTACAACACCGGTGTGCAGAGCGGCGGTTACGCCTCCCCGTTGCGCCGCGGCGAGTACATCGAGCTGTCCCCGGAGGACGCCGAGCGGTACGGGGTCGTCGTCGGCGAGGAGGTCCAGGTGACCTCGCGGCGCGGGTCGGTGACGGCGCCGGTGTGGGTGGACCCCGCGCTGCGGCCCGGGCTCGCCTTCATGACCATGCACTTCCCGGACGAGGTGGACACCAACGCGCTGACGATCGAGGCGAACTGCCCGATCGCGGGGACGGCGGAGTTCAAGGCGTCGGCGATCCGGATCGAGAAGCTGCCCATCGCGACCACCGTGGGGTGACGCACCGTGGACCTGCACTTCGGCGACAGCAAACCGACGGACGAGGAACGGGCGGCCGTGGACGCCCTGCTCGGGCCCCCGGAGTCCTCCTGGGAGGGCGCCGCCCGCGACGAGATGCGGGCCGCCGACCTGAGGTGGGCCCGGGGCGGACGCGAGGCCCGGGACCGCCGCGACCTGCTGCTGCCGGGGCTGCACGCGATCAACGACCGGGTCGGCTGGATCAGCGGCGGCGCCCTGGACTACCTGTGCCGGCGGCTGACGGTGCCGCCGGCGGAGGCGTACGGCGTCGCCACCTTCTACGCGATGTTCTCCGTGCAGCCGCGCCCGGCGACCGTGCTGCACGTGTGCACGGACCTGGCGTGCGCGGCGGCCGGGGCGCCCGGGCTGTGCTCCGGGATCGAGGAGCGGCTGGGCCCCGGCAGCGGGGTGAGCGTGCAGCGCAGCCCCTGCCTGGGCCTGTGCGAACGCGCCCCGGCGGCACTCGCGATCAGGGCCGGGGACCCGGTCCGTACGGCGGTGTCGGCGCCGGCGACCGTCGCGGGGGCCGTCCTCGCCGCGAGCGCCCCCGACTCGGCGCCGGAGGAGCCCCCGGCCGCGCTGGCGGTGCCCCAGGCCGGGCAGGACGGCCTGATGCTGCTGCGCCGGGTCGGTGTGGCCGACCCGGCGTCCCTCGACGACTACCGCGCCCACGGGGGTTACGCGGCCCTGCGCCGGGCGTTCGAGCTGGGCCCGGCGGGCGTCATCCGGGAGGTCACCGACTCGGGCCTGGTCGGGCGAGGCGGGGCCGCCTTCCCCACGGGCCGCAAGTGGCAGGCCACGGCGTCGCAGCCGGACCGCCCGCACTACCTGGTCTGCAACGCCGACGAGTCCGAGCCCGGCACCTTCAAGGACCGGGTCCTGATGGAGGGCGACCCGTACGCGCTCATCGAGGCGATGACGATCGCCGGGTACGCGACCGGTGCCCACCGGGGTTACCTGTACCTGCGCGGCGAGTACCCGCGCGCCCTGCGCCGACTGGAGCACGCGATCGCCCGGGCTCGCGCCCGGGGGCTGCTCGGCGACGACGTCCTCGGGCAGGGGTACGCCTTCGACATCGAGATCCGGCGCGGGGCGGGCGCCTACATCTGCGGTGAGGAGACGGCCCTGTTCAACTCCATCGAGGGCTACCGCGGCGAGCCCCGCTCCAAGCCGCCGTTTCCGGTGGAGAAGGGCCTGTTCGGCAAGCCGACGGTCGAGAACAACGTCGAGACGCTGGTCAACGTGCTGCCGATCCTGACGATGGGCGCCCCCGCGTACGCCGCGATCGGCTCCGGGCGCTCGACCGGACCGAAGCTGTTCTGCGTGTCGGGGAGCGTGGAGCGGCCCGGTGTGTACGAGGTGCCGTTCGGGGCGACGCTCGGTGAGCTGCTCGCGCTCGCCGGGGTGCGGGACGGGCTGCGGGCGGTGCTCCTCGGCGGCGCGGCCGGCGGCTTCGTCCGGGCCGACGAGCTGGACGTCCCGCTCACCTTCGAGGGCACGCGCGAGGCCGGCACGACCCTGGGCTCCGGAGTCGTCATGGCCTTCGACGACACCGTGCCCCTGCCCCGGCTGCTGCTGCGCATCGCCGAATTCTTCCGCGACGAGTCGTGCGGGCAGTGCGTGCCCTGCCGGGTCGGGACCGTGCGGCAGGAGGAGGCGCTGCACCGGATCGCGGAGCGCACGGGTGCCGCCGCCGCGGACGACATCGCCCTGCTCAGGGAGGTGGGCCGCGCCATGCGGGACGCCTCCATCTGCGGTCTGGGGCAGACCGCGTTCAACGCCGTGGAATCCGCCATCGACCGTCTGGGGGCGTACGAATGACCGTCACACCGCTGGGGATCCCGCGCCGGATGCTGGAGTTCACGCTCGACGGCCAGGAGGCCCGGGTCCCGGAGGGCTCGACGATCCTCGACGCCTGCCGGGCGGCGGGCAAGGACGTCCCGACCCTGTGCGAGGGCGACACGCTGCGGCCGAAGAACGCCTGCCGGGTCTGCGTCGTCGAGGTCGAGGGGGCGCGCACCCTGGTCCCGGCCTGTTCCCGCAAGGCCGAACCGGGCATGGAGGTCCGCACGGACACCGAGCGCGCCCGGCACAGCCGGAAGATCGTCCTGGAGCTGCTCGCGTCCTCCGTCGACCTGTCCACCACGCCCCGGGTCGCCGGGTGGCTCAAGGAGTACGAGGCCGAACCGGACCGCTTCGGCCCGGACGCGGCCCGGCTCGGCGAGGAGCCCCGGGTCGACAACGACCTGTACGTGCGCGACTACGACAAGTGCATCCTCTGCTACAAGTGCGTCGACGCCTGCGGCGACCAGTGGCAGAACACCTTCGCGATCTCGGTCGCCGGGCGCGGTTTCGACGCCCGGATCGCCGTCGAGCACGACGCGCCGCTGACCGACTCGGCGTGCGTGTACTGCGGTAACTGCATCGAGGTGTGCCCGACGGGCGCGCTGTCGTTCAAGTCGGAGTTCGACATGCGCGCGGCGGGTACCTGGGACGAGTCGCGGCAGACGGAGACGACCACGGTGTGCGCGTACTGCGGAGTGGGCTGCAACCTGACGCTGCACGTGCAGGACAATGAGATCGTCAAGGTCACCTCGCCGCACGACAACCCGGTGACCCACGGCAATCTCTGCATCAAGGGCCGCTTCGGCTACCAGCACATACAGAACCGGGACTGATCAGGACATGGGACGAGTCACGGAACGACGCAAGGTGCTCCGCATCCGGGACGGGGCCGTCTCCAGCCGCCCCGACACGCTCGTCGCCGAGGAGCCCCTGGAGATCAGGCTCAACGGCAAGCCCCTGGCGATCACCATGCGCACCCCGGGCGACGACTTCGCGCTGGCGGCGGGCTTCCTGGTGAGCGAGGGCGTGCTGGGCGGGCAGCGGGACCTGCGGAACATCGTCTACTGCGCCGGGGCGACGGCCGACGGCTCGAACACGTACAACGTCGTCGACGTGCAGACGGCCCCGGACGTGGTGATCCCCGACATCACGCTGGAGCGCAACGTCTACACCACCTCGTCCTGCGGCCTGTGCGGCAAGGCGTCCCTGGACGCGGTGCGCACCACGGCCCGCTGGCCCGTCGCCGACACCCCTCCGGTCCGGGTCGCGCCCGAGCTGCTGGCGGACCTGCCCGACCGGCTGCGCGCGGCCCAGCGGGTCTTCGACCGGACCGGCGGTCTGCACGCGGCGGCCCTGTTCTCCGAGGAGGGCGAGCTGCTGGACGTCCGGGAGGACGTGGGCCGGCACAACGCGGTCGACAAGCTGGTCGGCCGTGCCCTGCAGAACGGGGAACTGCCGTTGTCGCGGGCGGTCCTGCTCGTGTCGGGCCGGGCCTCCTTCGAGCTGGCGCAGAAGGCCGTGATGGCCGGCATCCCGGTCCTTGCGGCGGTCTCCGCGCCGTCCTCGCTCGCGGTGGACCTGGCCGCCGAGACGGGTCTGACGCTGGTCGGCTTCCTGCGGGGCAGCTCCATGAACGTGTACGCGGGTGAGGACCGGATCGCCCTGCGGGCCGCGGCCGCCCAGGGCTGAGCAGGTTCGCCCCGCTGCACGGCGGCGGGGCCCCGGCCGGCGGGGAGCGCCCCCTGCGCCGCAGGGGCCCCGTCTCGGCCTTGTGCCCGCCGGGACCGTCAGCCCGTGCCGGATATGCGCCGCAGCATGCCCGTGAACTGCTCCCGCTCGGCCGCCGACAGCGGGGCGAGCAGCTCGTCGTTGGCCGCCCGGGCCGCCTTCTCGCAGCGCTTCAGCAGCCGGGTGCCCCGTTCGGTGAGGGAGACCGCGTTCTTGCGGCGGTCCCGCGGGTCCGGCTCGCGCACCACCAGGCCCGCCGCCTGGAGGTCGTTGAGGATGCCGACCAGGTCCTTGGGGTCGAGCCGCACCGCGCGGCCGAGGTCGGCCTGGGCGACGGGCGCGAGGTCGCGGACGGCCGACAGCACGACGTGGTGCCACATCCGCATGTCCTCGTCGGCCAGTGCCTCGGCCACCAGGGCCCGGCCCCGGGCGGCGGCGCGGCCGAGCAGCCAGCTGGGCAGGGAGCGGATCGCGGGGAGAGGGGCTTCCGACATGGCCGCAGCCTAACCAAGTGATCGTTGGTTCTCCCTATGATCGTCCTATACCGTTGGTGGTCCCCATGAGTTCATGGGGACCACCAACGACATCCGGAGGTGCGATGCGCCGCGTCCGCTGTGAATCCCGAGGCGGCCCCCTGCTCCTGGAGGAGGCGCCGGTCCCCGAGCCCGGCCCCGGGGAACTGCTCGTGCGCGTGGAGGCGGTCGGCGTCACGCTCCCGGTCGTCCGCAAGGTCGTGGAAGCGGCGGAACCGGTCCCGCTCGGCGGCGAGATCGCCGGGGAGGTCACCGCCGTGGGCGAGGGCGTCACCGGTTTCGGGCCGGGCGATCGCGTGACCGGGCTCTGCTGCGGCCACGGCTACGCCGACTTCGCGCTGCTGCACGAGGCGATGGCCTCCCCCGTCCCGCGCGACGCGAGCGCCGTCACCGCCGTCGCCCTGGTCCGCAGCGGCCTGGCCGCCCTCGGCGCCCTGGAGGCGGCCCGGCCGGAGCCGGGTGAGGCGGCCCTGGTCACCGCCGCGGCGAGCGGCGTCGGCCATCTGGCCGTGCAGCTGGCCGGGACGCGCGGCGCCGGACGGGTCGTGGGCGCCGTCTCCGACCCGGCCAAGGCCGGCTTCGTGCGCGGCCTCGGCGCCGACCACGTCATCACGTACGGCGACGACAGCTGGGGCACCCCGGTCGACTACGTCCTCGACGCGGTCGGCGGCGCCCTGCTCACCCCCGCGCTGCACGCGCTCGCCCCCGGGGGACGGCTCGTGGCCTACAGCTCGGGCGGCGGCGCCGTCCAGGCGTACGACCTGCTCGTGGGCGCCAAGTCGGTCATCGGCTTCCAGATGGCCCGGATCGCCCGCGCGAGGCCCGAGCTGTACGAACAGTGGCGTGAGGAGCTGTGGCGCCTGTACGCGGCCGGCGAGATCCGCCCGTGTGTGCACGGGGAGTTCGCCCTGGAGGACGCGGCGAAGGCGCACGGGGAGATCGAGGCGCGGGCCAACCTGGGCAAGGTCGTCCTGATCCCCTGACGCACGGTTCTTGTGGGGGGTCCGAGAAGCCAAGTACCGTCTGTGACCCGCCTCTCGGGACATGGGATGTCCGGATGACCGGATGTCTTCCCGCCCGTTGCCGGTGGTCCAGCCGACAGACGCATGAAGGGCAGGTCGCACCATGCCGTCAAGTCTTCGCACCCGTCTGAGATCCACCCTGACAGCCGCCCTGGCCGCCGCGGCGCTGCTCGCGCCCACCGCACCGGCCGAGGCCGGACCGGCCACGGCGTCACCGGAGTTCGAGCAGCAGGTCCTCTTCAAAGCCTCCCAGGACCCCGGGTACGCATGCTTCCGGATCCCGGCGATCGTGCGCACCACCACCGGCACGCTGCTCGCCTTCGCCGAGGGCCGCGTCCTCAACTGCGGTGACGCCGCCGACATCGACATCGTCCTCAAGCGCTCCACCGACGGCGGCCGCACCTGGGGCCCGCTCCAGGTCGTCAACGAGGGCGCGGGCGACACGCACGGCAACCCGGCGCCCCTCGTGGACGCCCGCACCGGCCGCGTCCTGCTGGCCGAGACGTACAACACCGGCCGCACGGACGCCGGGAACTGCCAGATCCCCTGCGACCGCACCCCGCACCTGCAGTACAGCGACGACGACGGCCGGACCTGGTCGCGGCCGCGCGACCTGAGCGACGAGATCCTGCCCGGCGACTGGAACTCCTGGTACGCCACCGGCCCCGTGCACGGCATCCAGCTGACCCGCGGCGAGCACGCCGGGCGACTGGTGTTCGGCGTCAACACCGAGACGTGGAACGGCAGCCGAGTCTCCGCGAACCACGCCGCGCTCGTCGTCAGCGACGACGGCGGCGACCACTGGCGGATCGGCGCCACCGACTCCTGGCCGATAGAGCAGGACGGCACGTTCCGGCAGAAGCCGTCCGAGGTGACGCTCACCGAGCGGGCGGACGGGACCCTGCTCGTCAGCGGCCGGGAGCAGGACGGCACCGACCTCGGCCACCGCGCCCAGGCGTTCAGCACGGACGGCGGCGACAGCTTCGCCTCTCCCTTCCGGGCCCTGCCGGACCTCTACACGCCGCAGGTGCAGGGCGCCACGCTGCGGCTGGGCGACCGCATGCTGCTGTCCGCCCCGGCCGACCCCGACCGCCGCCGCACGATGATGATCCGCTCCTCCTACGACGGCGGGCGCACCTGGGAGAGCGTGGACCGGGGCACGGTCGTCACCACGGACTGGTCCGGCTACTCCGACATGGCGGCGGTCGACGGCTCGACGGTGGGACTGCTCTACGAGGGCGGCGCGGCCGACGCCCGGGACGAGATCCGCTTCGCCCGCTTCACCGAGGACTGGCTCAAGCCCCGCCGGGGCGCCGACCCGACCACCCGTGACGCGGCGGCGGGCGCCAAGCCGGCGGCCGTCCTCGGCGGCGCCGGGCGGACCGCCGGGGTGCGCGGCAGCGCGATGTCCTTCGACGGTGCCGACGACGCCGTTCGCCTGCCGTACCGCTCACAACTGCCGCTCGGCGAAGGCGACTTCACGGCGTCCCTGTTCTTCCGCTACACGGCCGCGACCGGCGAGCAGCCCTTCCTGTGGATGGGCGGCATCGGCGGCACCCAGCCGCAGGTCTGGCTGCGCGGCGAGCCGGCGAACGACCGGGTCCGGGCGCTGATCACCACCCGGTCGGGCGCCGCGACCGTCCGGACGGCCTCGGTGTGGAGCGACGGCGCCCGCAACGACGGCCGCTGGCACCACCTGGCGCTGCGCCGCGGCGGCGGGCAGCTCACGCTCTTCCTGGACGGCGAGGCGGTCAGCACCGCGGACGTGGCCGGCTCGGTCAGCCGCAACTCCCCCTTCGGCGTGCACATCGGGCAGCGCATGGACAGCAGGGCGCACCTCACCGGGGCCGTCGACGACGTCCGCGTGTGGAACCGGGCCCTGTCCGACAGCGAGCTGGCCTCCGGCGCGTCGGGCGCGGCCGCACGGGGCACGGTGCTGTGGCTCCCCATGGACCAGGTGAGCGGCAGCAACTAACGTCACGGATCGTGCCCGACGACGCATCCGCAGCACGAGCACGACAGCTCGCGGGAACCGGGATCGGCCTGCTGCTGGTCCTGGTTCTCGGCGCCGCGCTGCTCATCGCCCTGCCGGACGGCGAGGAGGCGCCACCCGGCGGCGGCGCCTGCCGGGCCCGCACGGTCCGCTCCTGGCAGGCGGACGAGCGCCTCACCGCCGAGTTCGCCCGCTACGGCGACGACGCCGGCCGCACCGACGACTGGACCGGCGGCGACGGCACCCACTCGGTGCGGCTGCCGGACGGCCGGGTGCTGTGGCTGTTCTCGGACACCTACCTGGGCCGGGTGTACGGCCCGCCCAACCCGCACGGCGAGTCCTACACCTGGCGGGACTCCGCCGCGCCGCTGGTGCGCAACTCGGCCGTGCTGATGCGCGACGGCCGGCTCGAATCCACGCTGCCCGCCCCGCTCTTCGCGGACCCGGCGCCCCACCAGTGGCGCTGGCCGGTCGCCGCCCGCGTCGAGCCCCGCTCCCCCGGCGCCGACGAGCAGGTCGTCCGCGTGCTGCTGTGGGTGCGCACCGCCGGCCCCGCCCCGTGGATCTACGGCGTCCCCACCGCGACCGAGGTCGCCACCCTGTCCCTGCCCCACCTGCGCCTGGAGTCGGTGGTCAGGGTCCTCGACCAGCAGCTGGTCCCCGACCCGTCCCGGCGTGTGCTGTTCGGCACCACGCTGGTCGAGGAGGACGGCTGGAGCTACGTCTACGGCGGCGACGACGGCCGCGCCGCCTCCCGCCCCGCCTCGCACGCCTACGCGGCCCGCGTGCCGGAGGGCAGGCTCGCCGACCCGGCGGCCTGGCAGTTCTGGGACGGCTCCGGCTGGGCGGCCGGCGCACGCCCCCGGCCGGTGCTCGGGGACGGACGGCGGCGCGGCGTGGGCAGCGCGTTCACGGTGGTCCGGGACCAGGGGACGTACGTGCTCTTCACCATGGCCACCGGCACCAAGGGCCTGACCACGGTGGCCGCGTACTGGGCCTGCTCCCCCGAGGGCCCGTGGCACGGCCCGGCGAAGGAGTTCAGCCCCGCGCTGCCACCGGGCCAGGTCGCCGCCTACAACCCGCAGGCGCATCCGGTGCTCAGCGGCGACGGGCGGCTCGTGCTGAGCTACGACGTCAACTGGCTGGAGACCACGAGCGCCGCCGACCGGCTCAGCCGGAACGTGTCCCTGTACCGGCCGCGCTTCGTGACGCTGCGGCTGGCTCCGCCACGCTGACGCCGGCCGCGCCGGGGTCGTGCGAGCGGCGCTTGGCGATCACCGCGCAGACCATCAGCTGCATCTGGTGGAACAGCATCAGCGGCAGCACGGCCAGGGAGGCGTGCGCCCCGAACAGGACGCTCGCCATGGGCAGTCCGGCGGCCAGGGACTTCTTGGAACCGGCGAACTGGAGCGTGATCCGGTCCTCCCGGCCGAAGCCCAGCGCCTTCCCGCCGTACCAGGTCAGCAGCAGCATCACGGCGAGGATCACGGCCTCGACGGCCAGCAGCCCGCCCAGCCTGAGCGGGCTGACCCGGTGCCAGATGCCCTGGACCATGCCCTGGCTGAACGCGGTGTAGACGACGAGCAGGATCGAACCGCGGTCCACCAGGCCGAGGACCTTCTTGTGGCGGGTGACGAAGCCGCCGATCCAGCGGCGCAGCACCTGCCCGGCGAGGAACGGCACGAGCAGCTGCAGGACGATCTTCAGCAGCGAGTCGGCGGAGAAGCCGCCGCCGCTGCCGCCGAGCAGGGAGGCCGCGAGCAGCGGGGTGGCGACGATGCCGACGAGGGAGGAGAAGGAGCCCGCGCAGATGGCGGCGGGCACGTTGCCGCGGGCGATCGAGGTGAAGGCGATCGAGGACTGCACGGTCGACGGGACGAGCGTCAGGAAGAGCAGCCCCTGGTAGAGCGGGTCGGTCAGGATCACGGGCACCAGCCCGCGGGCCGCCAGGCCGAGCAGTGGGAAGACGGCGAAGGTGCAGGCCAGGACGGTCAGGTGCAGCCGCCAGTGGCGCAGCCCGTCCAGTGCCTCACGGGTGGACAGCCGGGCCCCGTACAGGAAGAACAGCAGGGCGATCGCCGCCGTGGAGGCACCGGAGGCGACATCGGCGGAGGTGCCCCGCGCCGGGAGCAGCGCGGCGACGCCCACCGTCGCCAGCAGGAGGAGGACGTACGGGTCGATCGGCATCCGGCGGGGCCGGCGCAGGCGTTTCACGAGGCTCCACTCACTCGGTACGGACGGGACGGGCGGATCCCGTGCGGGCCGGGACGGCCCCCTTCCATCCTGCTCCCCGCCGCGGCGATCGGGAATCCCGTATACCGCTCTGACTGTCATCACGTTCCACGATAGGCTCCGTCGCATGTACGACCCCTCCCATTTGCGGACCTTCCTGTCGGTCGCCCAGACGCTGAGCTTCACGCAGGCCGCACGGCGGCTCGGGCTGCGGCAGTCGACGGTGAGCCAGCACGTCCGGCGGCTGGAGGACGCGACCGGGCGGACGCTGTTCACCCGGGACACCCACTCGGTGGAGCTGACCGAGGACGGCGAGGCCATGCTCGGTTTCGCGCGCCGCATCCTGGAGGTGCACGAACAGGCGGCGGCCTTCTTCACGGGCACCCGGCTGCGCGGCCGGCTGCGCTTCGGCGCCTCGGAGGACTTCGTACTGACCCGGCTGCCGGAGATCCTGGAGGGCTTCCGGCACGAGCACCCGGAGGTCGACCTGGAGCTGACGGTGGAGCTGTCGGGGACGCTGCACGAACAGCTGGCCGCCGGGAAGCTCGACCTGATCCTCGCCAAGCGGCGCCCGGAGGACCCGCGCGGCGCGCTGGTCCGGCACGACCGCCTGGTGTGGATCGGAGCGGAGCGGCTCCGGCTGGATCCGGACCGGCCGGTGCCGCTGATCGTCTACCCGCCGCCGGGCATCACCCGCGCCCTCGCCCTGGAGGCGCTGGAGCGTCAGGGCCGGGAGTGGCGTGTGGTGTGCACGAGCGGCAGCCTCAACGGCCTGGTCGCGGCGGCCCGGGCCGGACTCGGCGTGATGGCCCACTCCCGCGGCCTCATCCCGCCGGGCCTGGTGCGGGTGCCGGACCGGGCGGGGCTCCCGGAGCTGGGACAGGTCGACTTCGTGGTGGTCCACGGCCGCCACCGCTCCGCCGCGCAGGGCGCCGCCGACGCCCTCGCGGCGGCGCTCCTGTCGGGCGGGGACCGCCTGCACCGCACGGCGCACAAGGGCCGGTGACCGGCCGGAGTGACGAAATCCGCGGCCTGCGCGCTGGGAGAAGAGACACCGCGGCGGCGCCCCGGCGACCGGCCGCCGGAGTCGTACAGATTCGGTGGAGATTACGGGACCGAAACTTACTCAATCGTCAGTTTCCTGTCCGACCCTTCCCCATGTGAGCGCATTTTCCCTCGCTGACCAGCGAGGACAAGAGTGCTGCTCACGTTCGGCCCCCTCCCGCGCATTGGTTGCTTGAGGTAGCTTTCACGGCGCTGTGCGGAGCGTCACTCGACTGAAGCGCTGAGGAGCGGGGAGCGGGTTTGCGCGAGTTTTCCAACCCTCCGTTGGCGTTGGCACCTCCGGTGGGCGGTCTGGCCGACGTGGTGTTCGAGCATGCCCGGCAGGACCCGCTGCACATCGCGCTCGGCCGCAAGGACGACACCGGCCGGTGGCGGGACGTCACCAGCGCCGAGTTCCGGGACGAGGTCCTGGCCCTGGCCAAGGGGCTGCTGGCGAGCGGCATCCGGTTCGGCGACCGGGTCGCGATCATGTCCCGCACACGCTACGAGTGGACGCTGTTCGACTACGCGCTGTGGACGATCGGCGCCCAGGTCGTGCCGGTCTACCCGACCTCCTCGGCGGAGCAGTGCTTCTGGATGCTCTACGATGCCGAGGTGACAGCCGCGGTCGTGGAGCACGAGGACCACGCCATGACGATCGCCACCGTCATCGACCGGCTGCCGCAGCTGCGCCGCCTGTGGCAGCTGGACTCCGGCGCCGTGCACGAGCTGTACGACGCGGGGGCGCACCTCGACGACGAGGTGGTGCACCGCCACCGGCAGGCCGTCACGCCCGACTCGGTCGCCACGATCATCTACACCTCGGGCACCACCGGCCGCCCCAAGGGCTGCGTCATCTCGCACGGCAACTTCATGTACGAGGCGGACACGGTCATCGAGCGCTGGGAGCCGGTGTTCCACTCCAGGAAGGGCGACGAGGCGGCGACCCTGCTGTTCCTGCCGCTCGCGCACGTCTTCGGGCGGATGGTCCAGGTCGCGGGGATCCGGGGCAAGGTCAAGTTCGGCCACCAGCCGCAGCTCAACGCGGCGGCCCTGCTGCCGGACCTGGCCGCCTTCAGGCCGACCTTCTTCCTCGCGGTGCCGTACATCTTCGAGAAGGTGTTCAACGCGGCCCGCCGCAAGGCCGAGAAGGAGGGGCGCTCCGGCCCGTTCGAGAAGGCCGTGGACGTCGCCATCAACTACGCCGACGCGATGGAGGCCAAGGCCTGGGGGACCGGCCCCGGACCCTCGGCGGGACTGCGCATGCAGCACCAGCTGTTCGACAAGCTCGTCTACTCCAAGATCCGCGCCGCGATGGGCGGCCGCATCAAGCACGCCATGTCCGGCGGCTCGGCGATGGACCGGCGGCTCGGGCTGTTCTTCGCCGGCGCGGGCGTCCACATCTACGAGGGCTACGGCCTGACCGAGTCCACCGCCGCCGCCACCGCCAACCCGCCCGGGCGCACCCGGTTCGGCACGGTCGGGCAGCCCATCCCGGGCATGACCGTGCACATCGCGGACGACGGCGAGATCTGGCTGAGCGGCCACAACGTCTTCCAGGGGTACCTCAACAACCCCAAGGCCACCGACGAGGCCCTGCAGGAGGGGTGGCTGGCCACGGGCGACCTGGGCTCGCTCGACGAGGACGGCTACCTCACCATCACCGGCCGCAAGAAGGAGATCCTGGTCACCTCCGGCGGCAAGAGCGTCTCCCCCGGGGTGCTGGAGGAACGCGTCCGGGACCATCCGCTGGTCAACCAGTGCATCGTCGTCGGCAACGACCGCCCCTACATCGCCGCCCTGGTGACCCTGGACCAGGAAGCCGTGGAGCACTGGCTGGCCATGCGGAACAAGCCGCGGATGTCCCCGGCGGAACTGGTGCGCGACGCGGATCTGGAGAGCGAGGTGCGGCGCGCGGTGGTCGCGGCCAACACCCTGGTCTCGCAGGCCGAGTCCATCCGCACCTTCCGCATCCTCGCCCAGCCCTTCACCGAGGAGCACGGGCTGCTGACCCCGTCGCTGAAGCTGAAGCGCAAGGCGATCGAAAAGGCGTACGAGAACGAGGTCGAGGCGCTGTACCGCGCGTGACCCCGGCTCCGACGGGGCATCCGTGGGTTGCGAATTCTCCCGTCAGGAATGCATCACGGCTCGTGATCGTTGACGATGGGAGTACCACTGACCGCACACCGAAGGATCGAGAGCTCGTGAGCAAGGTCCCCCCGATCAAGCTGAACAACGGCGTCGAGATGCCCCAGCTGGGCTTCGGCGTCTGGCAGGTGCCGGACGACGAGGCCGAGACGGCCGTCACGACGGCGCTGGAGGCCGGGTACCGCAGCATCGACACAGCGGCGATCTACGGCAACGAGGAGGGCACCGGCAAGGCCATCGCCGCCTCCGGTCTCCCCCGCGAGGAGCTCTTCGTCACGACGAAGCTGTGGAACGCCGACCAGGGATACGACTCCACGCTGCGCGCCTTCGACACGTCGCTGGAGAAGCTCGGCCTCGACTACGTCGACCTGTACCTCATCCACTGGCCGACGCCGGAGCGGGGGTTGTACGTCGACACCTACAAGGCGTTCGAGAAGCTGCACGCCGACGGCCGGATCAAGGCCATCGGCGTCTCCAACTTCCTGCCCGAGCACCTGGAGAAGCTGACCGGCGAGACGTCGGTCGTCCCCGCGGTGAACCAGATCGAGCTGCACCCGCACCTGCAGCAGCAGGACGCCCGTGAGTACCACGCGGAGCACGGCATCGCCACGGAGGCCTGGTCGCCGCTCGGCCAGGGCAAGGGCCTGCTGGAGGTCCCGGCGATCGTGGCCATCGCCCGCAAGCACGACCGCACGCCCGCGCAGGTCGTGCTGCGCTGGCACATCCAGCTGGGCAACGTGGTGATCCCGAAGTCCGTGACGCCCTCGCGGATCAAGGAGAACATCGAGGTGTTCGACTTCAGCCTGGACACCGAGGACCTCGCGGCGATCAGCGCGCTGAACGAGGACCGCCGCCTGGGCCCGCACCCGGCGGAGTTCAACGGAGCCTGACGCGCACCGACGGCGCACCGGTCCCGAAGCCCTGAGGGCTCGGGACCGGTGCCGGTCGCGGGCCGGCTAGACCGGCTGCCCCACCGGCCGTACGACGACCGTGTTGACGTCGACACCGGCCGGCTGGCGCATCGCCCACACCACCGAGTCGGCGATCTGGCCGGCGGTGAGCAGGTGGCCGGGCGGGAGGCTGCCGTAGGTGTCCCAGAAGGGGGTCTCCGTGCGGCCGGGCGCGATGAGGGTCACGCCCACGCCCCACTCCGTGACCTGCCGCCGGGTGTTCTCGGCGAGACCGGTCACGGCCCACTTCGTCGCGCCGTAGATGTTGCCCGGCGAGGGGACGAACCCGGCGACGCTGCCGACGAGCACGATCCGCCCGCGCGTCTCCTTCAGAGCGTCGATGGACGCCCTGATCAGCAGGGCCGGGCCGAGGACGTTGGTCAGCACCATGTCGGGCCAGCCGGCCGGGTCGCCCTCGGCGACCGTGTCGTGCGTGGCGAAGCCGGCGTTGGCGACGACCGCGTCCAGCCGGCCGAACTTCCCGAGGGTCGCGCCGACCGCAGCCCGGACGTCGTCGTACACGGCGGTGTCCCCGGGGACGGTGAGCAGCCCCTCGGGCCGCCCGAGCTCCTGCGCGAAGGCGTCGAGCCGCTCCTTCCCCCGTCCGGTGACGGCGACCCGGTACCCGGCGTCCAGCAACTGCCGTGCGACGGCGGCGCCGATGCCGCTGCCGCCGCCGGTGATGAGCGCCACCTGGTTCTCGGCCATGAAATCCCCCTGCGTGTCCGGTCGGAACTGCGATGCCGGGGAGTCCATCAGTTGACGCGCTCTCGAAGTCAAGGGCCCGCGGCCGCTAGCCGGGGCGGACCGCCGTGTGGACGGTGTGGGCCTCCAGGACGAACACGTCCGGGCGGTGGTGCAGGCTCGCGTCGTCGTCGGGGTCGAGGAGCCGGTCCAGGGTGGCGACGTCCTCGGCGTCGAGTGCTTCCCCGAGCCGGTCGCGCCGGCGGGACAGGGACGTGATGACGTAGGCGCGCGCCCGTTCCGCGGCGGGGGCGGGCAGGTCCAGCAGGAACGTGTGCGACCGGGTGGGCTTCAGGCCGGCGGCGGCCAGGAGGGCGGGCCAGTCCTCCGTCACCGCGACGTGGCCCGGCAGCTCGTGGCGCATCCGCGTGAACCACTCCGCCTCCACCGCGTCGATCCGCGCCTGCAGCCCTGGCCTGCCGATGCCGATGTCGCGCGGCAGGTACCGCGGGGGCAGACCGCCCTCCACGAGGGCCAGCGTGCCGCCGGGCGCGAGCCGCTCGGCGAACGCGGCGAGAGCGGCCCGCTGGTCACCGAGGTGGTGCAGGCTGCGGCTGGCCCAGAGCAGGTCGGCCGGGTAGTCCAGCTCGCCCAGCACGTCCGGCAGCTCTCCGGTGATCGTGCCGAAGCGGTCGGCGATCCCCTGCCGCTCCGCCCGCGCGCGGGCCCGCTCCAGCAGCGGCTCGGAGCCGTCCACCGCGACGATCCGCGCGCCCGGGAAGGTCTCGGCGAACAGGCATGCCACGACGCCCGGCCCGCTGCCCGCGTCGACGATCAGACCGGGCTCGGTCACCTCCTGCGCGAGCCAGCCGAGGGCCCGCTCGTACAGCGACGCGAACAGCTCCGCCGAGGACTCCAGCATCGGGCCCATCTCGGCCCAGTCCGGGTGGACGTGTTCGTCACCCCGCCCGTGACCGTGCCCGTGTCCGGGTCCCTGCCCGTGTCCGGTTCCGTGCCCGTGTCCGGTTCCGTGCCCGTGTTCGTTGCCGTGGTGGTGGTGCGCCATGGTGGCCAGCCTCTCGCTCGGATGCGGTCAGCGTGCGACGGCGCACCGCGGGAAGACCACCGTTGTTGCCGCTCCGGCAAGAAAATGCCCGCACCCATCCGCCGGGGCGCAAGGCCCCGGCGGATGGGTGGGGACGGGGTGTCAGCCGCTCACGACAGCGGCGGGTACGCGTTCTGCATCAGCTGCCGGAACTGGGCGGAGAACCACTGCCCGGAGATCGGCGCGTCCGGCAGGGCACCGGACATGTTGTTGTTGTTGCGCGGGTTGCCCGTGTAGGTCGGGTCGCACATGCGGTCGAAACCCTTGCCCTCGTTGTTGTCGATGGCCTTGCTCGACCCGTCGGACTCGCCCGGGGGCTTCATCCACACGTACGCGTCGATCCCGGTGGCGGGGTTGGCCCGCGGGCGCTCGCCGAGGCCGGCTCCGGCCTGGTTGCACCAGTTGCCGGGGTGGATGCGGCGGTCGTAGCGGCCGCCGTCGACATAGGCGTCCACGGAGGTCTGCGGACCGGGGCCGGCGGGCCGGGCGGTGCCGCCCCATCCGTTGCGGGAGGTGTCGATCAGCATGCCGATGCCGGACGGGAAGCCGATCGAGACCAGCTGGTTGCGGAAGGCCTGGGCGAAGGAGAGCTCGTCGGTGTAGCGGTTCCAGTCGACCCACTTCGACTCGCGCACGGACTTGCCCGCCACGTTGTCGGTGATGGAGAAGTTGTTCTCCTTCAGGGCGCTGTAGTTGGCCGTGTTGGTGATGAAGCCGTGGACGTCGTTGACGGTCGCGCCCTCGGCGGTCGCCGCCTCTTTGAACAGGGCCGCGGAGGGGGCGAAGTTGTCGTCCCAGCCGATCCAGCCGTGGTGGCCGGCGTCGACGTAGTTGTAGACGTTCGGCACGTCGCCGAGCTTGTTCAGCGCGTAGCCGACGCCCTTGACGTAGTTGCCGTTGGCCTTCATCACGTCGCACTGGGGAACGGCCGTCGGGCGGCTGCCGGTGTTGGTGACGAGGTTGGGCAGGGAGTCGATCTCCACCGTGGTGACGATCCGCAGCGAGGCGTACTTCGGGTCGGCGAGGATCGCCTTGATCGGGTCGATGTACTCGGTCTTGTAGCGGTCGATCTCGTCGGCCTTCAGCTCGCCGTTGGAGGCCAGGGCGGAGCAGTCCCGGCCGGGCAGGTTGTAGATGACGAACTGGACGACGAGCTCGCCGGAGCCCTTCTGGCGCAGGGCCTCGTCGAGGTGGGCGCGCAGGCCCATCTTGCCGCCGGCGCCGTTGATCGCTGCGATCCGGTCCAGCCAGACACCGGTGGGCTGGTTGGCGACGCGGCTGCCGCCCGGCTCGGCCGCGGCGTTCGCCGACCACTCCGGGTTCACGTACATCTTGGCGCCCTCGTAGGGGTTGTTGACGCGGTTCGCGGGTCCGCCCGGGTCCGGCGGGTCCGTGGGGCCGCCGGAGCCTCCGTCGTCGACGTTGCAGGTCACACCGTCGAGGGTGAAGGTGGCCGGGACGGCGTTGCTGCCGCTGTAGCTGCCCTGGAAGCCGAAGCTGACCGAGGCGCCGGTCGCCAGCTGGGCGTTGTAGCTCTCGTTGGCCGCGGTGACGTCGGCGCCGCTCTGGCTGAGCTTGGCGTTCCAGCCGCTGGTGACCTTCTGGTTGCCGGCGTAGGACCACTTCAGCGACCAGGAGGACTTGGCGGCGCTGTTGTTGGTGAGGGTCACGGCGGCGGTGAAGCCGGTGCTCCACTGGTTCTGGATCTTGTAGTCGACCGTACAGGGGACTGCGGTGGTGCCGAGGCCGCCGGGGTCGACGGCGAACGCGGTACCGGTCGCGCCGGCGACCAGGGCCATGGCGGCCAGTAACGCTGTTCGGGTACGGCTCATGAGTGCGGGTGTCCCTTTCGCTGGGGGGTGTCAGCCGTTCAGGGCGCGCTCCGGCACGGACTTACGGAACCGGGTGCCGGCACGCGAGCAGCAGAGGACGTCCGCACGGGCGGGGACTGGGAGAACTGATCGCGAGAGGTGTCGCATGAGCGACTCCTTGCAGGCCGGGCCCGCCGTGACGGACGCGTCGACTGATGGAACCGCTCCCACTGGTGTCAAGGAAGGTAGCGCCAAGTTCCGGGGAAGAACAGGGGAGTTGCCGACTTTCCGGCAACCGGTGGTGTCGAATCTTTTCGACTCTTCGAACATCTTGACCGGTACCTGACGCATCCGCACTATGGGAGCGCTCCCACTGGTTCAGGCCTTGAATTCTCCGAGCCGCAAGGAGGAACCAGCACCATGCATCCCCCACCCCGGAGACGCGGAGCCGTGCGGCGGTTGTGGACCGCCGCCCTCGCAGCTCTCGCGCTTCCGCTGACGATGCTCTCCTCGGGGTCGACTCCCGCGCAGGCGGCGCCGCTCCAGTGCAGCGTCGACTACAAGACGAACGACTGGGGTTCCGGCTTCACGGTGGACCTGACCCTCACCAACCGCGGCACGGACGTCATCGACGGCTGGACGCTGACCTACGCCTACTCGGGCAACCAGCGGCTGGGCAACGGCTGGAACGGCAGCTGGTCGCAGTCCGGCCAGAACATCACCGTGAAGAACGCCGCGCACAACGCCCGTGTCGCGGCGGGTGCCGCCGTCTCCACCGGCGCCCAGTTCAGCTACAGCGGCACCAACACCGCGCCGACGTCCTTCTCGGTCAACGGCACCCCGTGCACCGGTGCGCACCAGCCCCCGATCACCGTGCTGACCAGCCCGGCCGCCGGTGCCGTCTACAGCCAGGGCGAGAGCGTCCCGCTGGCCGCCACGGCCGCCGCCGCGGACAACGCCACGATCAGCAAGGTGGAGTTCTACGACGACACCACACTGCTCGGCACGGACACCAGCGCGCCCTACGCGCTCTCGGTCTCCAGCTTGACCGTGGGCAGTCATTCCCTGGTGGCGAAGGCGTACGACAGCATGGGCGCCTCGGCCAGTTCCACGCCGGTCGGCATCACCGTCGCCTCCGGCCCGGCCGTCGTCGCCTCCCCGCTCCAACTGGGCGTGCAGTCGGGCAAGTCGGGCACGTACGAGGTGAAGCTGTCCAAGCAGCCCGCCGCCAGCGTGACGGTGACCTCGGCCCGCGCGAGCGGCAACACGAACCTGTCGGTCTCCTCCGGCGCCTCCCTCACCTTCACGCCGCAGAACTGGAACACCGCGCAGAAGGTGACGGTGACCGCCGGGGACTCGGGCTCGGGATCGGCCGTGTTCGAGTCGACGGCCGCCGGGCACGCCAAGGCCGCGGTCACGGTGACGCAACTGGCCGCGTCGAAGGCGTACGAGGCCCGCTTCCTGGAGCTCTACGGGAAGATCACCAACCCGGCGAACGGCTACTTCTCCCCCGAGGGCATCCCGTACCACTCGGTCGAGACGCTGATCGTCGAGGCGCCGGACCACGGCCACGAGACCACCTCGGAGGCGTACAGCTACCTGCTGTGGCTCCAGGCCATGTACGGCAAGGTGACGGGTGACTGGTCGAAGTTCAACGGCGCGTGGGAGCTCATGGAGAAGTACATGATCCCCACCAAGGCCGACCAGCCGACCAACTCCTTCTACAACCCGTCCAAGCCGGCGACCTACGCGCCGGAGCTGGACACCCCGCAGGAGTACCCGGCCAGGCTCGACTCCGGCGTCCCGGTCGGCCCTGACCCGATCGCGGCCGAGCTGAAGAGCGCGTACGGCACCGACGACGTCTACGGCATGCACTGGCTGCAGGACGTGGACAACGTCTACGGCTTCGGCAACGCGCCGGGCAAGTGCGAGGCGGGCCCGTCCGACACCGGACCGTCGTACATCAACACCTTCCAGCGCGGCGCGCAGGAGTCGGTGTGGGAGACGGTGCCGCAGCCGACCTGCGACGCCTTCAAGTACGGCGGCAAGAACGGCTTCCTGGACCTGTTCACCGGTGACGCCTCCTACGCCAAGCAGTGGAAGTTCACCAACGCGCCGGACGCCGACGCGCGAGCCGTGCAGGCCGCCTACTGGGCGGACCTGTGGGCGAAGGAGCAGGGCAAGGGCGGGCAGGTCTCCGCGACGGTCGCCAAGGCGGCCAAGATGGGCGACTACCTGCGCTACTCCATGTTCGACAAGTACTTCAAGAAGATCGGCAACTGCGTCGGACCCTCGGCCTGCCCGGCTGGGACCGGCAAGGACGCCTCGATGTACCTGATGTCCTGGTACTACGCCTGGGGCGGCGCCACCGACACCAGCGCGGGCTGGGCCTGGCGCATCGGCTCCAGCCACGCCCACGGCGGCTACCAGAACCCGCTGGCCGCGTACGCGCTCGCCAACTACGCGCCGCTGAAGCCGAAGTCGGCGACGGGCGCGGCGGACTGGGCCAAGTCCCTCGACCGGCAGCTGGAGTTCTACCGCTGGCTGCAGTCGAACGAGGGCGCCATCGCGGGCGGCGCAACCAACAGCTGGGCGGGCAGGTACGCGACCCCGCCGGCGGGCAAGTCGACGTTCTACGGCATGTACTACGACGAGAAGCCGGTCTACCACGACCCGCCGTCCAACCAGTGGTTCGGCTTCCAGGCGTGGTCCATGGAGCGGGTCGCCGAGCTGTACCAGCAGACGGGCAACGCGCAGGCCAAGACCGTCCTCGACAAGTGGGTCGACTGGGCGCTGTCCAAGACCACGTTCAACCCGGACGGCACGTTCCGGATCCCGTCGACGCTGCAGTGGTCGGGCCAGCCCGACACCTGGAACGCGTCGAGCCCCGGCTCCAACAGCGGGCTGCACGTCAGCGTGGTGGACTACACGAACGACGTCGGTGTGGCGGCCGCGTACGCCAAGACGCTGACGTACTACGCCGACCGCTCGGGTGACACCGAGGCCGCGGCGGCCGCCAAGAAGCTGCTGGACGGGATGTGGGACAACCACCAGGACGCCCTCGGGATCTCCGTCCCGGAGAACCGGGCCGACTACAACCGGTTCGACGACCCGGTGTCCGTGCCGAGCGGCTGGACGGGCACGATGCCGAACGGCGACGCGATCAACTCGTCGTCGACGTTCGACTCGATCCGGTCCTTCTACGAGGACGACCCCGCGTGGTCGAAGATCGAGAGTTATCTCGCGGGCGGGGCCGTGCCGTCGTTCACGTACCACCGGTTCTGGGCCCAGGCGGACATCGCCCTGGCCATGGGCTCGTACGCGGAGCTTCTCGAATAGCCCCCGCCGGGCGCCCCCCCGAGAAGAGGGGCGCCCGAAGCGCCGCGTACGTGGCCCCGCACCTGACGCGGGGCCACCCCGGCCGGGCGGCTCCACCCGCACTGGAGCCGCCCGGCTCTCGCACGTTCCCCCTCACCGGAAGGAACCCCGCCGTGCGAAGAACCCGTGTCCTGACGGCCGTGCTCGCGCTGGCCGCCGGGCTGCTGTCGGGCGCCCCCACCGCGCTGGCCGCCGACCCGCCGGCGCCGAGGCTCGCCGCCGACACCTACACCTGGAAGAACGCCCGGATCGACGGGGGCGGATTCGTCCCCGGCATCGTCTTCAACCGCTCCGAGAAGAACCTGGCCTACGCCCGCACCGACATCGGCGGCGCCTACCGCTGGCAGGAGTCGTCGAAGACCTGGACGCCGCTGCTGGACTCGGTCGGCTGGGACGACTGGGGGCACACGGGCGTGATCAGCATCGCCTCCGACTCCGTGGACCCGGACCGGGTGTACGCGGCGGTCGGGACGTACACCAACAGCTGGGATCCGAAGAACGGCGCGATCATGCGCTCCTCGAACCGCGGGGCGAGCTGGCAGAAGACGGACCTGCCGTTCAAGCTCGGCGGCAACATGCCGGGACGGGGCATGGGCGAGCGGCTGGCCGTCGACCCGCACCGCAACAGCGTGCTGTACCTGGGCGCGCCCAGCGGCAAGGGGCTGTGGCGGTCGACGGACTCGGGGGCGACCTGGTCGCAGGTGGCGAACTTCCCCAACGCCGGGAACTACGCGCAGGATCCGGGCGACACCTCCGGCTACGCGTCAGACAACCAGGGCATCGTCTGGGTCACCTTCGACGAGTCCACGGGCACCGCAGGGAGCGCCACGAGGACGATCTACGTCGGGGTCGCCGACAAGGACAACGCGGTGTACCGCTCGACCGACGCGGGCGCGACCTGGCAGCGGCTCGCGGGCCAGCCGACCGGGTACCTGGCCCACAAGGGCGTGCTGGACGCGAAGAACGGACATCTGTACCTCGCCTACAGCGACAAGGGCGGCCCGTACGACGGCGGCAAGGGCCGGTTGTGGCGCTATGCGACCGGGACGGGCACCTGGACGGACATCAGCCCGGTGGCGGAGGCCGACACCTTCTACGGCTTCAGCGGGCTGACCGTCGACCGGCAGAAGCCGGGCACGGTGATGGCGACCGCCTACAGCGCCTGGTGGCCGGACACGCAGATCTTCCGCTCCACGGACAGCGGCGCGAGCTGGACCAAGGCGTGGGACTACACCTCGTACCCGAACCGCGAGAACCGCTACACCATGGACGTCTCGTCCTCGCCGTGGCTGACCTGGGGAGCGAACCCGCAGCCGCCCGAGCAGACGCCGAAGCTCGGCTGGATGACCGAGGCCATGGAGATCGACCCGTTCGACTCCAACCGCATGATGTACGGCACGGGTGCGACGATCTACGGCACGGAGAACCTCGGGAACTGGGACAGCGGCGGGAAGTTCACCGTCAAGCCGATGGTGCGCGGCCTGGAGGAGACGGCGGTCAACGACCTCGCCTCTCCCCCGTCCGGGGCCCCGCTGCTGAGCGCGCTCGGTGACGTCGGCGGCTTCCGCCACACGGACCTGACGAAGGTCCCCCCGATGATGTTCACCCAGCCGAACTTCACCACGACCACCAGCCTGGACTTCGCCGAGGCGAAGCCGGACACCGTGGTCCGCGTGGGCAACCTGGACTCCGGACCGCACATCGCGTTCTCGACGGACAACGGGGCCAACTGGTTCGGGGGGACCGACCCGTCGGGCGTGAGCGGCGGCGGCACGGTCGCCGCGGCGGCGGACGGCAGCCGGTTCGTGTGGAGTCCCGAGGGCGCCGGCGTGCACGTCGCGACCGGCTTCGGCACGTCGTGGCAGGCGTCGAGCGGCATCCCCGCCGGTGCGATCGTCGAGTCGGACCGGGTCGACGCGAAAACCTTCTACGGCTTCAAGTCGGGCAAGTTCTACATCAGTACGGACGGCGGGGCGACGTTCGCCGCGTCCCCGGCCACCGGGCTGCCCAGCGGTGACAGCGTCCGCTTCAAGGCGCTGCCGGGCGGGAAGGGTGACGTGTGGCTCGCGGGCGGTGCGCCGGACGGCGCCTATGGCCTGTGGCACTCCACCGACGGCGGGCGGAGCTTCACCAAGCTGCCCGGTGTCGAGCAGGCCGACACCGTCGGCTTCGGCAAGGCCGCGCCCGGCGCCTCCTACCAGACGCTCTTCACCAGCGCGAAGATCGGCGGCGTGCGCGGCATCTTCCGCTCCACGGACAAGGGCGTGAGCTGGACCCGCGTGAACGACGACGCCCACCAGTGGGGCTGGACGGGCGCGGCGATCACCGGCGACCCGCGCGTCTACGGCCGCGTGTACGTCTCCACGAACGGCCGGGGCGTCGTCTACGGCGACACCTCCGACGGCGGCACGACCGACCCGGGTCCCGGTCCGGACCCGGTGCCCACCGGCGCGTGCGCGGTGACGTACAAGGTGACGAGCGAGTGGTCGGGCGGATTCCAGGGCGAGGTGCGGCTGACCAACACGGGCCAGGACCCGTGGACCGGCTGGTCGCTCACCTGGTCCTTCGCGGACGGCCAGAAGCTGACCCAGGCGTGGAACGCGGAGGCGGCGCAGTCGGGTGCGGAGGTCACGGCGAGGAACGCCGGCTGGAACGGGACGGTCGCGAAGGGCTCGTCGGTGAGTTTCGGCTTCACGGCGAGCCGGTCGGGCACGAACACGAAACCGACGGCGTTCCGGCTGGGTGACCGGAGCTGCGCGGTGACCTGACGGACGGCCTGCGAAGGGCGCGTGCCCGTCCGGCACGCGCCCTCTCCCCCGGCGGTTCACCGTTCGTCGAGCGGCCTGCCCGCGGCGCCGTACCGGTCCGCCAGTTCCGCCGCCGTCCGGGCGATCCTCGCCCGCAGTTCCGGTGGCTCCAGCACCTCGACTCCCGTGCCCAGGCGGAGGAACTCGGCGAGGGCGTGGTCGACGGACTCGATGGTGACGGTGACGCGGCGCCGGCCGTCCGCCTCCGGGGCGCTCTCGTTCTCCGTGGCGCCGGGGAGGGTGACGCCCGGGGCCACACGCACCACGGCCCGCTCCGACCGCAGCCCGCGGTGGAAGTCGCGCTGGTACGCGGCCCAGTACCCGGCCAGGTCGAAGTCGTCCGGGCGGGTGAATTCCTCGTCCGTGGCGGACAGGCGCAGGATCTGGTCGACGCGGTAGGTACGCGGGCCCGGGCCCGCGACGACGTACCAGCGACCCGCCTTGAGGACCAGACCGTACGGTTCCAGGCGGCGTTCCACGTCGGTCGGCTCACGCCAGCGGCGGTACAGGACGTGCACCGCCCGCCCCTGCCACACGGCGTCGGCCACGGCCGGGAGGTGCGGCGTCTCGTCGGCGCCGGCGTACCAGCCGGGCGCGTCGAGGTGGAAGCGGCCGCTGATCCGGTCCGCGTGGGCGCGCAGCTGAGGGGGCAGGGCGGCGCGGACCTTGAGCTGGGCGGCGGCCAGCACGGAGCCGAGTCCGAGCTGCGCGGCGGCGCCGGGGGCACCGGCGAGGAAGAGCGCTTCGGCCTCGCCCGCGGTGAGACCGGTGAGCCGGGTGCGGTAGCCGTCGAGGAGGCGGTAGCCGCCGGCGTGGCCGGCGTCCCCGTACAGCGGGACACCGGCCGCGCTCAGCGCCTCGACGTCCCGGTAGACCGTGCGGACCGACACCTCCAGCTCCTCGGCGAGCTGGGCGGCGGTCATCCGGCCGCGGGTCTGGAGCAGCAGGAGGAGGGAGACGAGCCGGCTGGACTTCACTGACACATGATGTCAGTGGAGCGGCCGTAGCGTCCGGGCATGCCTTTCAGCGAGAAGCTGCTGACCGTGCCCCCGCCCGTGCGGATCGCCGGGCGGCACGTCAAGCGCTACCACGTCACCGCGGACCCCGCGGGCATCGAACCCGAGGTGGAGCAGGCGGCCTACGCCATCCTGCCCGAGCTGCTGCCGGAGCCGGACGGCACACCGCCGGCGACCTTCGTCGTGCTGCACCGGGGCGGCGACGACGGCGCCTATCTGAACGCCTACAGCTGGGTGTGGGACAACGTCCTGCACTTCGGGGGCGCGGCGGCGGGCCAGCCGGTGCTGGGCTGCCCGGACCGCGACCCGGCGCACTTCATCACTCCGGGCCGGCCCTGGATCGGCTGTGTCTGGGAGCTGCCGCCGATCCAGCACGAGCGGGACGCCTGGGTGCGGCATCTGCTCACCCCGGACGTGCCCGACCTGCAGGCCTACCTGACCGACTCGCTGCCCGGGGGAACCACGGGGGACCGCGCATGAGCGGCCCGCACGACTTCGCCTTCCTCCACGGCGACGGCACCCATGCCGGCCGGGACATGCGGGTGCGGTTCGTCCGGTCGGGCGTCCGCGCGACGACGGCCCGCCGGGAGCAGGCGTTCTCCCGGGACGGCGGAACGACCTGGCCGACCGACTGAGTCATGGACTTCACCCGGCCTTCCGGAACGCCCGCAGGCTGAACACCGGGTCGGGACGCGGCCGGTCCTGGCCGGGCAGGCGTGCCAGCCGCCCGGCGTACTCCTCCGCGAGGGGATCGCCGGGCGGCAGCGTGACGAACCAGCCCCGCCGCAGATCGGCGATGGTGCGGCGCGGGCTGCGGCCCTGTCCGTGACCGGTGAACCGGGCCTGCCCGGCCGGGACCAGGCCGTGGGCGGCGGCGTGGGCCTCGACGTCGGCCGCCGCGTCCCGGACCGGGCTGGGCGGCCGGGAGGACAGGACGACATCGATGTCACTGCCCACGTTGTGGGAGGCGGCCTTGTCGACCGTGGTGACGAACACCCCGCCGGGCCGCAGCACCCGGGCGCACTCGCCGATGATGGTCCGCACCTCGGCGGGCCCGGCGGCCAGGTGCAGCAGCCACACGGTGCAGACGGCGTCGAACCCCCCGTCCCGGAAGGGCAGTCTGCGGCTGTCGGCGCGGACGACGGCGCCGGGCAGCCGGGCGGCGGCCCGGCGGGCCATCGCGGGGGTGAGGTCGACGCCGGTCACGCGCAGGCCGGCGCGCGCGGCCGCGAGCCGGCGGGTGACGATGCCGGTGCCGCAGGCGACGTCCAGCAGGCTGCGCGCCCCCTCGGGCACGAGACCGAGGACCGCCTCGGCGGCTGCGGCCGCCCGGGGCTCGCCGCCCCGGGAGGCGTCGTAGCGTTCCGCTTCCTTGTCGTAGTCGAGCACGCGGTCAGTGTGCCGCGTGCCCGGGGGCCAGGTCCTCCACCTTGCGGGCGAGCTCGAAGTCCTTCTCGGTGACGGCGCCGCCCGCGCTGTGCGTGTGCACGGACAGGGAGACGGTGTGGTAGCCGAGCGTGAGGTCGGAGTGGTGGTCCAGTTCCTCCTGGACCTGGGCGATGTGCACGACCATCGCCGTCGCGGAGAAGTGCGAGCCGAGCCGGTAGGAACGGGTCAGGCGGTCGCCGTCGAGCGACCAGCCGGGCAGCTCGGCCAGCCGGTCCTCGATCTCCTTCTGCGACAGCGGTTCGACGGGCATGGGCTGTGCTCCTTCCCTCGCTGCGGGGTGTCGTCCTCGCCTCTCAGCCTGCCACAGCGGCACGCCCGCGACCCTGGTCAGAGGGGTGTGCCCTGTCCGGTGCGGCCGGTTCTCGGCTACGGTCCCGGCATGACCACTCACCCGTCCACCACGCAGCAGGGCGTCGGTCCCCTGCTGCGGGCCTGGCGGGAGCAGCGGCGGGTCAGCCAGCTGGAGCTGGCCCTGCGCGCGGACTCCTCGGCCCGCCACATCAGCTTCGTCGAGACGGGCCGCTCCCGGCCCAGCGAGGAGATGGTGCTGCGGCTGGCCGAGCACCTGGACGTCCCCGTCCGGGAACGCAACGCGCTGCTGATGGCGGCCGGTTACGCCCCGCGCTATCCGGAGACCCCGCTGGACGACCCGGCGCTGGGCGCGCTGCGCGAGGGCATCGAACGGCTGATCGGCGGTTACGAGCCGTACCCGGCGCTGGTCGTGAACGCGCTGTACGACGTCGTGGCGGCCAACCGGGGGGTCATGGCGCTGGTCGACGGCGTCTCCGGCGCCCTGCTGCAGCCGCCGCTGAACGCGATGCGGCTGGCGCTGCACCCGGAGGGTCTCGCACCCCGGATCCGCAATCTGCGCGCCTGGCGCGGGCACCTGCTGGAGCAGATGGAGCGGCAGATCGCGCTGCACCGCTCCGAGCCGCTGCGGGCGCTGTACGAGGAGGTGGCGGCGTACCCGGTGCCGGACGAGGATCCGGCCGACGAGCCGGCCGAGCCGGTGCCGTACTTCGCGCTGCCGCTGCGGATCGAGCACGAGGGGCGGACGCTGTCGTTCATCTCCTCGATCTCCACCTTCAACACGCCGATGGACGTGACCGTCGCCGAGCTGGCCGTCGAGACGCTGCTCCCGGCCGACCCGGCGACGGCCAAGTACCTTCAGGAGTCGATTTCCTGACGGGCTTTCAGTGCCAGGTGCTGCAGCGCGGCGAAGCCGGCCACGGTCAGCGCCTGGAGCACCGTCCACACCGCGCCCGCCGTGGTCGGCGAGAGCCACAGCGCCAGGGCGACCAGGCTCAGCGCGCTCCAGGCGAGGTTGGCCTCGACGACCGCCCGCACGCCCAGCGCGGGCGGACGGCGCCGGGCGGCCAGCAGGCCCACGCCGGTCGCGTACCCGGCGAGGAAGGCGCCCAGCGCGAGCAGCAGCGTCGCGTCGGCCCCGAGGAACCGCCCCAGCGGGCCGGACAGGGCGAGGTAGGCGAGCGCGTTGGCGCCGGTCACGACGGCGTCCAGGGCCAGGAAGCGGCGCAGCACCGACTGCGGCCGGGAGGTCCGGGCGAGCACGGCGAGCTGGATAGTGGACATGGGCATCATCCTCCGTCGGGTGGGGCGGGGCGCGGCCGGGTCCCGGGCCGGAGTGCGCCGGCCCGGGACCCGGTGCGTTCACGATCCCGCGCCGGCGGCACCCGGTCGATTACCCGCGGGGTAATGCCTCCGCGTCCCCCTCTCCCCCCGCGGCCTCGTCGTCGCCGGGTCTGTGATCGGGGTGGCCGGGCGTGCCACACTGATCACGGACCGGGCACGTTGGGGAGGCGTGGCGTGAGTGAACGGCGGGCCGCACCCACCGTGGGCCAGGTGGTGCTGGGCAAGCGGCTGCAGGAACTGCGTGAGGCGGCGGGCCTCAGCCGCGACGAGGCGGCCCGGGTGCTGCGCGTCGCCCCGGCGACCGTCCGGCGGATGGAGACCGCCGACGTCGCGCTGAAGATCCCGTACGTGCAGATCCTGCTGACCGCGTACGGGGTGGCCGAGGACGAGGTCGCGGCGTTCGTCGACCTCGCCGAGGAGGCGAACCGGCCGGGCTGGTGGCAGCGGTTCCACGACGTGCTGCCGGAGTGGTTCAGCCTGTACGTGAGCCTGGAGGGCGCCGCGCGGATCATCCGGTCGTACGAGCCGCACTTCGTGCCGGGCCTGCTGCAGACCGAGGGGTACGCGCGCGCCGTGCTGGAGTCCGGCACCATCGCCAACGCCGGTCCCGGCGCGGTCGAGCGGCACGTGTCGCTGCGCATGGAGCGCCAGCGGCTGCTGGAGCGCCCGGATCCGCCGCACCTGTGGGTGATCATGGACGAGACGGTGCTGCGGCGCCCGGTGAGCGTGGACGGCCGGGTCATGCGCGACCAGCTGGACAAGCTGCTGGAGTACGCCGCGCGGGACCGCGTGACACTCCAGGTCGCCGAGTTCAAGGACGGCCCGCACCCGGGGACGTACGCGCCGTTCTCACTGTTCCGCTTCGCCGAGCCGGAACTGCCCGACATGGTGTTCACCGAGTACCTGACCGGGGCGCTGTACCTCGACTCGCGCAAGGAGGTCTCGGCGCATCTGGAGGTGCTGGACCACATGACGGCCCGGGCCGCGTCCGCCCAGCGCACGCAGGAACTGCTGCGCGCGTACCGGGACGGCTTCTGACCCGTACGGACCCCGCCGGCGGGTGTGCCCTCCCGCGCGCCCCTAGCGTCGGCATCGCGGGGCGCACGCGAAGGAGGTCCGATGCCCGGATTCGAGGTGCTGTACCAGGCGGCCGCGCTGTGCCTGATGTTCCCCGACGACGACTTCCGCACCCGGCTGCCCCTGCTGCGCGAAGCCGCCCCGCAGCTGCGGGAGTTCGCCGACCACGCGGCGCTCACCCCGCCGCGCCGGCTGGCGGCGCACTACGTCGAGGTCTTCGAGGCGGAGCCGGAGCACAGCCTGTACCTCAGCTCGTGGCGCGAGGCGGCACCGACGCCTTCCGAGGAGCTGTACCGCGCGCACGGCCTGGAGACGACCGGGGAGGAACCACCGGACTTCCTCCCCGCGGTCCTCGAGTGCGCGGCGCGCACCGGCGACACCGGACTCCTGGCGGACCACCGCGACGGCCTGGACCTCCTGCGCACCCGCCTGACCGACTTCGGCACGCCGTACGCGACGGTCCTGGAGGCGGTGTGCGCGACACTGCCGCCCTGCGTCCCGGATCGCTGACCCAGCCGGGCCGCGGCTAGGCGGCGCCGCCCTTCCCGTCGCGCTGGTTGCTGTCGTCGTCCACGATCTCCGCGTCGACCACCCCCTCCTCGTCCTGCGGTGCGGTGCGGGCGGTGTCGTCCGCGGGGGGCCGTTCGGCGCCGGCGCCGGACTGGGCCTGGGCGTACATGGCCTGGCCCATCTTCTGGCTGACCGAGGCGAGTTTCTCCACACCGGCGCGCAGGGTGGGGGTGTCGGCCTGCTGGTCGAGACCGGACTTGAGGCCGGCGACGGCCGTCTCGACCTCGGACCTGGTGTCGGCCGGGATCCTGTCCGCGTTGTCGCGGAGGAACTTCTCGGTCTGGTAGACGAGTTGCTCGGCCTGGTTGCGGGTCTCGGCGGCCTCGCGGCGTTTGCGGTCCTCCTCGGCGTACTGCTCGGCCTCACGCATCATGCGGTCGATGTCGTCCTTGGCCAGGGCCGAGCCGCCGGTGACGGTCATCTTCTGCTCGCGGCCGGTCGCCATGTCCTTGGCGGAGACGTGCATGATGCCGTTGGCGTCGATGTCGAAGGCGACCTCGATCTGCGGGACGCCGCGCGGGGCCGGGGGCAGGCCGGTGAGGTCGAAGACGCCGAGCTTCTTGTTGTAGGCGGCGATCTCGCGTTCGCCCTGGTAGACCTGGATGCCGACCGAGGGCTGGTTGTCGGCGGCCGTGGTGAAGATCTCCGAACGCCGGGTGGGGATCGTGGTGTTGCGCTCGATGAGCTTGGTCATGATGCCGCCCTTGGTCTCGATGCCCAGGGACAGCGGCGTGACGTCAAGCAGCAGCACGTCCTTGACGTCGCCGCGCAGGACGCCCGCCTGGAGGGCGGCACCGAGGGCCACGACCTCGTCGGGGTTGACGCCCTTGTGCGGGTCCTTGCCGGTCAGTTCTTTGACGAGGTCCGTCACGGCGGGCATCCGCGTGGAGCCGCCGACCAGGATCACGTGGTCGATCGCCGGGAGCTTCACCCCGGCGTCCTCGACCGCCTGGTGGAAGGGCCCCTTGCAGCGGTCGAGGAGGTCCGCGGTGAGCTCCTGGAACTGGGCCCGGGTGAGTTTCTCGTCGAGGTGCAGCGGGCCCTCGGCGGAGGCCGTGATGTAGGGCAGGTTGATCGTCGTCTCGGTGGAGCTGGACAGCTCGATCTTGGCCTTCTCGGCACCCTCGCGCAGCCGTTGCACGGCCATCTTGTCCTGGGCGAGGTCGACGCCGTACTGCCCCTTGAAGCGCTTGATCAGGTACTCGACGATCCGCTGGTCCCAGTCGTCGCCGCCGAGGTGCGTGTCGCCGTTGGTGGCCTTCACCTCGATGACGCCCTCGCCCATCTCCAGCAGCGACACGTCGAAGGTGCCGCCGCCGAGGTCGAAGACGAGGACCGTCTGGTCGTTCTCCTTGTCCAGGCCGTAGGCGAGGGCCGCGGCCGTCGGCTCGTTGATGATCCGCAGGACCTTCAGGCCCGCGATCTCACCGGCCTCCTTGGTCGCCTGCCGCTGGGAGTCGTCGAAGTACGCGGGAACGGTGATCACCGCGTCCGTGACGTCCTCGCCGAGGTAGGACTCGGCGTCCCGCTTCAGTTTCTGCAGCACCCGCGCGGACAGCTCCTGCGCGCGGTAGCGCGTGCCGTCGATGTCGCCCTGCTCGGGGAAGCGCCAGTGCGCGTCGCCCATGTACCGCTTCACCGAGCGGGCGGTGCGCTCCACGTTCGTCACGGCCTGCCGCTTGGCGACCTCGCCGACCAGCACCTCGCCGTTCTTGGCGAACGCCACGACCGAGGGCGTGGTCCTGGCCCCCTCCGCGTTGGCGATGACGGTGGGCTCACCGCCCTCCAGCACGGCGACCACCGAGTTCGTGGTTCCGAGGTCGATCCCGACCGCACGTCCCATCGCTGTCCCCTTCCGCCAGGGCGCTCCGCCACACTCTCCAGCACAAAACTTGAGTGCGTCGTTGTCAATGCCGCGTGGGGGTCATCGCACCGCGCAGGGCGACGGCACGCCGGGGCCGGTCGGTGACGAGCACGTCGACGCGCGGGTGGGCGAGGAACGCCCGCATGAGGGTGTCGTCATTGACCGTCCAGACCATGGTGAACAGGCCGCGCCGACTCGCCTCGCGCAGTACGTTCGCCCTGGCCAGACGCTCGTGCACGGCGACGCCGTGGGCCCCGCAGGCCCGGATCCGGCGGGCCGGGAACAGTTCGCTCAGGCGGGTCCCGGGCAGCCGGGCCAGGGCCAGCTCCCTGCGGTCCCGGCCCAGGGACAGCGCGGTGCGCACCCCGGGGTGGGACCGGGTGACGGCGGCGACGGAACGGTCCTCCAGGGTCGTCACGACGAGTCCGTCCGCACCGAGCAGGGCGACGGCCCGGTCGAGCACCTCCCGCTCGTAGCCCGCCTCCTTCAGGTCCAGGTGCGCCACCAGCTTCCCGGCGATCAGGGCCATGACCTCGTCCACCACGGGCACGTCGTAGCCGGCCCGCTCGCTCAGCGCGGCGTGGGTGAGCGCGGACAGCGGCGGCCCGGCCGGGCCGACCCGGGGGTCGTGGTAGACGACGAGGACTCCGTCGGCCGTGCGGCGGATGTCGAACTCGGCGTACTCCGCGCCGGACTCCAGCGCGTCCTCGTACGCCTCCCGAGTCGCGGGGGCCGCGCGCTCGGAGCCGCCGCGGTGCGCGGAGACGGCGGGGTGCGGTGTCATGGGCGGGGACTCCCGGAGGGCGGGCGCGGGGGCGGGACGGGGGCGAGGTCGTCGTCGGGGGCGGGCAGCAGCGGGCCGGAACCGGCGCGGACCCGTCTGAGCAGGATCCAGCCGATCAGGACCAGGGCGGCGAAGGGCAGCCAGGCCAGCGCGTAGGCCGTGCCGTAGGCGCGCAGGTCCAGGATGGAGCGGTGCTCGTCCACGTTCGAGCCGTTCACGCCGAAGAAGGCCAGCAGGAGGGTCGGCGGCAGGGCGATCAGTGTGGCGGCGGCGACCAGGCCGGAGACCGTGCGGTCGCGGCGCTCGTCGCGCTCGGCGAGTTCGGCGTCCAGGGCGGCGGAGCGGGCGCCGATCACGGAGGTGAGGCGCTCGACCATGCGGGCCGAGTTCTCCAGGCTGTCGCGGATGCCGAGGGCGCCACCCAGGGAGGACTGGAAGGCCTCGGTGATCATCTCGGGGACGAGCAGGCTGTCGACGTAGGCCTCGACGCCGAAGGCGAGGTCCAGCTGGAGTTCGTTGACGCCCGCGGAGAGGCGGGAGATCAGGGAACGGATCTCGGTGGGCGAGTCGGCCGGGGTCCGCTCGTTGGCCTTCATCATGGCGAAGGCCGCGAGGCGGGTGCGCTGCAGGGCGGACTGCGCGGAGACCATGCCGATGGCGACGAGGGCCAGGCCGTTCTCGACGTGCGGGGCCCAGCCGGCCTGGACGGAGACGCCCCGGCCGAGGGCGGAGAGGGTGAGGCCGTGGTGGCGCGGGTGCGGGGCGAGGCCGGTGCCGTGGGGTGCGGTGGGGTTCCACGGCATCCTGCCGCGGTAGACGAGTTCGTTGAGCAGGACCGCTGTGCGGGCCTCGTCGGCGCCGAGCAGGTCCCGCTGTAACCGGCCGCCGGGGAAGACGAGTTGGTGCACGTTCTGGCCGAGGGCGGGCGGGTGGCCGCCGAGCGGCGCGGAGAGGGCGTGCAGGAGCGGGCGGTCGTCGAGTTCGAGGCGCTCACGGTCGAAGCAGGTGGTGGCCAGCCAGGCGGCGAGGTCGCCGGCCGGGGTCTCGCCGGTGAAGGCGCAGTCCAGCACCAGGGTGGCGTCGCCGCGCGGGGTGGTGACGACGAGGATCCGCAGGGACGCCAGGCCCAGCCCGTGGTCGCCGTGCGGCAGCCGCAGCCGCCGGGGTGCGACCCGCTCGTCGAGGAGCGGGACGGGCAGCACGTCCTGGCTGGTCATCAGGTGAGGGGCGAAGCGGCCGTAGTCGTAGCGGTCGACGAGGGCGCCGAGCCCGGTGTCCCGGGGCCGCAGCCGGCCGGACAGGCCGTACAGCAGCAGGACGCGGGTCCGGTCCCGGGCGGCGGAGTCGAGCGCGGTCGCGCTGGTGGTCGGTCCCGGCAGCATCGCGTTCCCTCCGGCCCGTCGGTGGCGAGGCGACTGGTTCTTACCCCGGCTCCGCGGAGGGAACCGGCGGCGCGCGGACCCCCGCGCCCACGGCGGGCGGCGGCACACCGGGGTCGCGTAAGGCGCCCGGGGGGCGGACCCGCCGGCCGCCACGCGGGCCCCGTCCCTGCCGGGCGAGCCCGCGTGACGCCGGTGTGCGGGATCAGGCCAGCTTGGCCGTCAGGGTGATGGGCGTGGCCTTCAGGGCCTGGCTGACCGGGCAGCCGACCTTGGCCTCCTCCGCCGCGGCGAGGAACGCCTCCTCGTCCATGCCGGGGACGGTGCCCTCGACGGTGAGGTGGATGCCGGTGATGCCCTCGCCCGGCTGGAAGGTGACGTCCGCGGAGGTCACCAGCTTGGTCGGCGGGGTACCGGCCTTGTCGAGGATGTTGGAGAAGGCCATCGAGAAGCAGCTGGAGTGGGCCGCGGCGATCAGCTCCTCCGGGCTGGTCTTCCCGCCCGGCTCCTCGGTACGGGCCGCCCAGGAGACCGGCTGCTCGGTGAGGATGCCCGAGGAGTCGAAGGTGACGACACCGTTGCCCTTGAAGAGGTTGCCTTCCCACACGGTGTGGGCGGAGCGCGTGGCTGCCATGACGCATCCTTTCGATGAGTATCCGGAACCCGGTCGTTCGGGGTTCCTCACCCCATCCGATCACACTCCGGCTCAACTCACGCGGAAGACCGGTCCTCTGGCGCTGAACGGCAGCCGCGCTCCGGCCGGGATCAGGTAGGCGTGCTCGCGCCGCACCCGCAGGGTGTCGCACCAGCCGTCGGTGATGATCAGCACGGGCGCGCCGGGCGGGAAGTCGCCGGCGCGGTGCAGCAGGTCGACGCCGGGCTGCAGGACGGTGCCGCCGCGGCCGTGCACGCGCACCCGCCCGGCGATCTCCGTCACGGGCAGATAGCCCGCGTCGTGCGGGGCGGTGTCGCAGAACACGACCCGGGCGGCCGGTACGTCACGCGCCTCGGCGTAGGAGGCGATCGCGCCCAGTGCCTTGCCGAGCAGCACGCGGTCCATCGAGCCGGAGGTGTCCAGGACCACGCCGAAGGTGCAGCGGGCGACCTCCTCGGGCGGGAAGTACCGCCCGGCGCGCGGGATGTCGGGCGTGGACGCCTGGCGCCGGGAGGGGCGGGCGTAGGAGCGGACGGGTTCGGGGCGGGGCACGAACTCGTCGAACCAGCGGGCCAGGCGGGCGTCCCAGGGCAGCGGCGGGTGGCTCAGCGCCCGGATCTCCTCGACCAGCCCGCCGGGCAGGAAGCCGCGTTCCTGCCGCTGGTGCAGGTCCAGGCCCTGGGCGAGGCCGCGGCGGTAGAACGCGTCGAGGTCGACGTAGTCGCGGGGCGAGCCGAGCGGGCCGCCGAGGATGTCGCCCACGCCCTTGCCGCGCAGGGTGGCCAGACGGCGCCTGCGGCGCAGGTCGCCCGCGATGCGGTCGTAGACCTCCTCGGCGGAGAGCCCGGCGAGCTGCGGGTCGTACAGCAGTCCTTCGGGCATGGTGCCGACCTCCATCTCGGTCAGCCAGCCGTTGATGACGTAGTCGCAGGCGACGTTGAAGAGGTAGGGGTCGCGGGTGCCGCAGCGGTCGCCGTGGCGCAGGGCGGCGTGCAGCATCTCGTGGGCGAGGACGAACCGCCACTCCTCGTCCTCGAAACCGCGCAGCGGGTTGATGTAGATCTCGCCGGCCCCGGCGTCGACCGCGGCGACGGCGATGCCGTGTGCGCGGGCGAGTTCGGCGTCGGCGACCAGCTTGATGCCGGAGGCGATGCCGCCGAGCAGCGGGTAGGAGGAGATGAACCAGCTCAGCGCCCGCTGCCAGGGACGCCGCGCGGGGACCTCGCCGTCCAGGCTGTCGCGGCGGCCGCCGGCCATGTCCATCGCGGCGGACACGGTCCGGGTCAGAGCGGTGGCGAAGGCCAGTTGCCAGTCGGGCGGCCGCGACCAGCCCGACCACCGCACCAGCACCTGGTCGGGCTCGTCACCGGCCGTGCCGCAGCGCTCGTAGACCGGGGGCAGTCCGTCGCGCCGCCAGCGGGCGGCGAGCTGCTCCTCGTCGCCGTCCGGGTAGGCGGCGGGCAGGTGCTCCGGGGTCTCGCCGACGGGGGAGCCGAGCAGGAAGCGGTTGACGACGACGCAGCGGGCGGCGAGGTCGAAGCGGTCGGGCTGGACGCGCTCGCCCTTGACGGCGGGGACGTGCCCGAAGCCGAGGTGGAGGACGGCGTGGGCGAGCGCCCAGGCCCAGGCGGCGGGCTCGGCGAGCCGGTCGGGGTGGACGTGCAGATCGCCGTCGGAGTCGACGGCGACGAGCCCGCCGCGGGGCGCGAAGCCGCACTCCTCCTGTCGGCAGACGTCGAACTCCACGGCCGCGAGGGCCGGGTTGGCCCGCATCAGCCGCATGCCCTCGGCGAAGGCCTCGGCCGCGAGGTCCCGCTTCTTCCTGCGCTGGTCCTTGCCGGCGCCGCGGCTCACCGGCGTGCCTCCACCAGCCGGGGCATGTCCCGCGCCGCCTCGACGAGGAACCAGGAGGGCAGCACGGGGTTGCCGTCGGCGTCGGAGGCGATGACGGTCTGGGCGACCTCGACGGAGATCTCGGCGAGCTGCACCAGCAGCGACTTGGCGCGGTAGGCGGTCTGCCGGCCGTTCGCCGACATGTGCTCCTTGCTGACCGGCAGTTCCTTGACCAGGCGGCCGCGGAAGGAGTCGGCGAGGTAGTAGAGCAGGTCGCGGTCCTCCGGGCGGTTGGGCCAGCGGGCGTCGCCCTTGATGATGGCCTCGATGCCGTACCGGCTGCGCACGATCTTGACGTAGCCGCAGAAGGCCTGCGCGTGGGCGGGGGTGAGCGTGCCGTGCGCGAGGACCCGCAGCGTCTCCTCGTCGAGGTCGCGGCCGAAGGAGTGCAGGGCGTCGGAGAGCATGTGCCAGGAGCGGGGCGTGGAGAACGGCTCCTCGGTCTTCGGCGGCTTGGACCACAGGTGGTCGGGCCGGTCGGTGAGGTGGTCCACGATCCACGGGTGGATGCCGTTCTCCCCGGCCCAGGTCAGCCAGTCCTCGGTGGAGGCCTCCAGGTGCACGTGGGTGAGCCGGTTGACCAGCGCGGAGGCGATGGGCCGGGCGAGGGCGTTGTCGGTGGCGCGGTTGCCTGCGCCGATCACGATGGAGCCCTTGGGCAGCTCGTAGGTGCCGATCCGGCGGTCCAGGATCAGTGAGTAGAACGCCTTCTGCACGTCCGGCGTGGCCGCGTTGAGCTCGTCCAGGAACAGGCAGTACGGCTCGTCCCGGGCGATCGCCTCGGGCGGGCAGAACACCGAGCGGCCGTCACGGATCTGCGGGACGCCCATGAGGTCCTCGGGGGCGAGCTGGGTGCCCAGCAGGCTGACGCACTCCAGGCCGAGCGACTCGGCGAAGTTCCGCACGAGGGAGGATTTGCCGATGCCGGGGGCGCCCCAGATGAAGACCGGCCGGACCGTGGCGAGTCCGAGCAGCAGGTCGGGGATGCGGGCGGGCGTGACGGTGACGGCTGCCTGCAAAGCAGCGGCTCCTTGGGGGTGTTCGAGGAGGACGCGCGGGTGTGCGGCGTCCGGCACGAACAGTGTGGGCGCGCGGCGCGTCCGGCGCAGCCGAATTTCAGGCGGCGCGCTCCCGCTCACCGGTCTCCAGCGGCACCTGCGGTCCGTTCGACTCGCGCAGCCAGCGCCGCAGCACGCGGTGCACCCGCTCGGCGCCGACGAGGTCCGCCCCGTCCCCGACGGGCGCGGACAGCGCGAGCGGCGACAGCAGGAACGGCTTGCCCTGGGCGCCGCCGAGTCCGCCGTGGGAGCCGATCTGCTCCTCGAAGGCGAGGACTTCGCCGTCGGCCGGGTCGTGGAAGGAGTTGACCATGATGTCGGCGGCGTGCGGGAAGGAGTGCGTACGGCGTACCGCGTCGGCGGCGCCCGGGCCGAACGCGGCGAGCGGGCCCGGGTTGTCGTCGAGGTCGGCCAGGGGGATCTCTGCGCCGTAGGCGCCGAGGACGACCCCGCCGTGCTCCTCGCTGCGCACCAGCAGGAAGCCGATGCCGGGGTGGTTGGCGAGGGTCGGCAGCAGCGCGGGGTGGCGGGCGTCGATCTCCTCCTTGCTCATCCGATGGGGGACGTCCGGGAAGGAGACCAGGCCGAGGTTGCCGGAGGCCAGCACGATCGGTTCCTCGCGCCGCCCGGGCCGGTGCCGCTCGCCGCCCTCCTCGACGGGGATGCGCAGCGCGGCACGGACGGCCGCGCGGGCCTCGGCCCCGCTGCGGGTGCGTTCGGCGCGGCGCGGCACGGGCAGGCCGCAGCCGGCCCGCACCAGGTCGCCGAGGGTGAGGCCATAGCGGGAGCGGAACGTCTCGCCGGGGCTCTGGCCGTGGTCGGACAGCACGACGATCCGGTAGGGGCGCGGGGCGTGCTCGGCGACGTTCTCGATCAGGGCGAGGCAGCGGTCGAGGCGCTGGAGGACCTTGCGCGCGTCGCGGCTCGCCGGTCCCGAGTGGTGGGCGACCTCGTCGTAGGCCACCAGGTCGGCGTAGACGGCGGTGCGTCCGGCGAGCATGTCGCCGGTGACGGCGGCGACGACGACGTCCCGCTCGACGACGGTCGCGAAGGCGCGGACGAGCGGGTAGAGGCCGCCGCGGGAGACGCGCGGGCGCTCCTTGCGGAGGCGGGCGCGGGTGGACTGGCCGATCTCCCGGCCGACCTCGGCGACGAAGGACAGGGCCGTGCGCACGGCGTTGGCGGGGTCGGAGAAGTAGGCGAAGTAGCCGTCCCGGGAGCGGTTCTCGCGGCTGCGGCGGCGGGTGGCGATGGAGAGCACGAGGGCCTGCTGGTCGGCGCCGCCGCCGAAGAGGTTGCCGCGGCTGGCGCCGTCGACGGTGAGCAGGCCGCCGTGCCCGGCGTCGCGCACGGCGCGGCGCTGCAGCTCGGCGGCGCTGGTGGGGCGGTTGCAGACGACGACCTCGCGGGTGTCCTTCTCGTACCAGCGGAACGCGGGGACGTCGTGGTTGCTGCCGTGCAGGATGCCGAGCTGGCTGGCGCCGGTCTGGCTGGACCAGTCGGTGCGCCAGGGGGTGAGCCGGTGGCTGGGGCGGCCGCCGGGGCCCGGGTCGAGCCAGCGCGCGACGGTGGGCATCAGCCCCTGGCCGACCGCGTCGAGCAGCGTGTCGTGGCCGACGCCGTCCAGTTGCAGGAAGACGGTGCCGGGGCTCGGCGGGCAGGGGGGTCCGGAGCGGCGGCGGCGGTCGGAGAGGCGGTACAGCCGGCGGCGGTAGGCGTCGTCGTCGCGGACGGCCAGGGCGGCGCCGGTCGCGGACGCCACGGCCGACATCACCGCGGCGACCACGACGGCGGTCTCGGGAGCGGCGGCACCGCGCTCGGCGGGGTTGAGGTTCAGGGCGAGCAGCAGCAGCGCCCCGTTGAGGAAGAACACGAGCAGGCCGAGGACGAGCGCCGGGACGAGGAGCAGCAGCCGCACGAGCAGCGGCCAGACCACGGCCGACAGCAGGCCGAAGGCGCCGGCGCCGAACGCGGCCGTGACGGCGATGTCGGTCGCGCTGTCGCCGTCCGCCGAGCGGAGCCGGAAGTCGGGCAGGATTCCGGCGAGCACCAGCATCGTGACCGTGGAGACCGCCCACACGGCGACGCTCCGCCCGATCTGACTGGCGGCCCGCCGCCACCACACGCCCCGCACGCCCAGCCACCTCACGTCCCGGCCCGCCGCGTCCACGGGCCCTCCCCACACAGTGTCACAACGCCCGGGCGGGCTCCCCCGTCCCCGGCTCATTCCCCCGGCGGGCAGGTCAGCGGCCGTCGTAGCCGGCCGTCGGCATCGACAGCCGGCGGTGCACGCACGCCTTCATCGCCGCGTCGTACGCCGGTTCCGCGTGCCCCACCGTCTCGATGCGGACCCCGCGCCGCGCGCACTCCTCGGTGAACTCCTCGACGGAGGCGAGCGCGCTCTCCAGGACCCGCCGGCTGGGCGCCACGAACAGGTCGCGGCCGGGCCGTACGCCGTCCCACAGGGCGTCGTGGTCGGGCCGCAGTCCGCGCACGAGCAACTCGCGGCTGACCGCCCAGCCCCGCTCGGCGGCCCAGCGGGCGCACATCGCGTGCTGGCTGCGGGAGTCGACCAGGAACGGGTCCTGGTCCAGCTCCTCCAGCGGCGTCAGACTCGCGATCGCCGTGACCCGCACCGGCCCCATGGCGTCCCCCCTCACCTCCGGTTTCGCCGCCGACCCTACTCCTGCACGTAGGCTTCGGGGAGTCGCGCGAAGGAGGCAAAGAAGTGCCGGTGGAGATCACCTGGTGGGGTCACGCCACTTGCACCGTGGAGGATTCGAACGTGCGCGTGCTCACCGACCCCCTGTTCGCGCGCCGGCTCGCGCACCTGCGCCGCCGGCGCGGGGCCGTTCCGCCTCCGGGCGCCCACCGCGCGGACGTGGCGCTGGTCTCGCACCTGCACGCCGACCATCTGCACGTGCCGTCGCTGCTGCGGCTCGCGCCGGGCACGCGCCTGCTCGTGCCCCGGGGTGCGCGCCGGGCGGTGCCCGCGCTGCGCCGGCTCACGCACCTGCACGTCAGCGAGGTGGCGCCCGGCGACGAGACGCCGGTCGGAGACCTCGTCGTCCGGGCCGTGCCGGCGCGGCACGACGGGCGGCGGCTGCCGGTCGGACCGCACCGCTCCCCCGCCCTCGGCTACGTCATATCCGGCGAGGCCCGGACGTACTTCGCCGGGGACACCGGGCTGTTCGACGAGATGGCCAAGGAGGTCGGGCCGGTCGACGCGGCGCTGCTGCCGGTGGGCGGCTGGGGGCCGTATCTGGGCGAGGGGCACCTGGACGCGGGCCGGGCGGCCCAGGCACTGGGGCTGCTCGGGGCAAGCAGCGCGGTACCGGTGCACTACGGCACGTTCTGGCCGATCGGGATGGACGCCGTGCGCCCCCACGAGTTCCACGCGCCGGGGCACGAGTTCGTGCGGCTGGCGGCCCGTTACGCTCCCGGGGCGGCGGTGCACCGGCTCGGGCACGGCGAGAGTGTGCGGCTGGAGGCGGCGCGGTGACGTGGTCCGCGCCCGTGGCACTGGCCGGGCTGCCCCTGCTCGCGGCGCCGGGTGTCACGCCGGCGTCGGTGGTGCCGGAGTCGACGCAGCAGGCGGTCGGGTATCCGACGCTGTTCGTGCTGGTGCTCCTCGGGGCGCTGGTGCCGGTGATCCCGACGGGGGCGCTGGTGAGTTCGGCCGCGGTGGTGGCGGTCCACCAGACGGCGCCGTTCTCACTGGCGATGGTGTTCGTGACGGCGTCGCTGGCGGCGTTCCTCGGGGACGCGACGCTGTACTGGCTGGGGCGGCGGGGGCTGAAGTCGAAGAACGGGTCGCGGTGGCTGGAGGCGCTGCGGGCCCGGGCGCCGGAGGACCGGCTGGCGCAGGCGCAGGAGAAGCTGGCCGGGCACGGGGTCGCCGTGCTGGTGCTGTCGCGGCTGGTGCCGGCCGGGCGGATCCCGGTGATGCTGGCGTGTCTGCTGGCGAAGTGGCCGCTGCGGCGGTTCTCCCGGGGGAACTTCCCGGCCTGCCTGGCCTGGGCCGTGACGTATCAGCTCATCGGCATCCTGGGCGGGTCGCTGTTCGACGAGCCGTGGGAGGGCGTGGTGGCGGCGATCGGGCTGACCCTGCTGATCAGTGTGGTGCCGAGCGTGGTGCGGCGGGTGCGGTAGGGCCTCGCCGGCCGCGGGGTCCGCGGTGTGCGGCGGGTGCGGAGCGCGCGTGGTCGCTCGCGCGGTTCCCCGCGCCCCTTCGGGGCACGTTCGCCTAGAGCACCCTCGACGCGCCCACCGGCATGTCCCAGAGGTTCTCGCGGGGCAGGCCCGTCTTCTCCCAGGCCGCCCGGACCCGGGTGAGGGGTTCCAGGACCGGCTCCGCGGACAGGACGAAGGTGGCCCAGTGCATGGGGGCCATCCGCGCCGCTCCGAGGTCCTGGGCCGCCCGGACCGCCTCCTCCGGATCGCAGTGGACGTCGCTGAGCCACCAGCGCGGGTCGTAGGCCCCGATGGGCAGCAGGGCGAGGTCGATGCCGGGGTAGCGGCGGCCGATGCGGGAGAACCAGTGGCCGTAGCCGGTGTCGCCGGCGAAGTAGACGCGCCGGCCCTCCCGGTCGGTGAGCACCCAGCCGCCCCAGAGGCTGTGGCAGGTGTCGGTGAGGGTGCGCTTGGACCAGTGGTGGGCCGGGACGAAGTCGAAACGGACGCCGTTCAGTTCGGCCGCCTCCCACCAGTCGAGCTCGGTGACACGGGTGAAGCGGCGGCGGTGGAACCAGCGGGCGAGCCCGGCCGGGACGAAGACCGGGGTGTCGCGCGGGAGGCGGCGCAGGGTGGGGGCGTCCAGGTGGTCGTAGTGGTTGTGGCTGATGACGACGGCGTCGACGCGCGGCAGGTCCTCCCAGGGGACGCCAATGGGCGTGATGCGGGCCGGGGTGCCGAGGATGCGGCGGGACCAGACCGGGTCGGTGAGGACCGTGAGCCCGCCGATCCGCAGGACCCAACTGGCGTGTCCCGCCCAGGTGACCGCGACCGTGCGGGCGTCGACGCGGGGCAGCGGGGCGGGGGCGTAGGGCAGGCGGGGAATGTCGGCCAGCCCTTCGGGGCCGGGTCTCACGGCGCCTTCGCGGGCGAAGCGGGCCATGGCCTTCAGGCCGGGCAGCGGGGCGGTCAGCCGGTCGTGGAAGGTCCGGGGCCACACCCGGTGCTCGGCGAGGGGCCGGGGTTCGGCCAGCGGCGGGCAGGGCGCTGCCGGAGGGGACGGGACGGCCGGGGCGGCGGCTTCCCTGACGGCCGGGCCGGTGGTCGTGCCGGCGGGCGACTCGGACTGCTGCGTCATCGCGGAGGCTCCCCTCGCTGAGCGTCGTCGCGTAGATCGTCGAAGACCGACTTCAGCCGGTTCAACGCGCGTTGCACGTGCGGCAGTTCCAACGGCGTGGGAGACGTGAGGCATTCCGCGCGCTCGGCGTCGGAGCCGGCCACCAGTGCGCCGGTGCACAACCGCACGCGCGGGGCTTCGAGGTCGTCGCCGAAGCGGTGGCCGCCGGGCGCGGGCATGCCGAGCCGGGCGGTGAGGAAGTCCTCCAGGTCCTGCGCGTCGCCGACGCCGTGCGCGGCCAGCGCCGGGCGCAGCGGGCCGAGGTCGGCGTACAGGTGCCGGCCGGCGCGCGGGGGCCGGGCGACGGCGCCGGCGGAGACCACGACGGAATGCACGGCGGCGGCCAGGCGTGCGTGCAGGCGCACCGCGGCCGTCACCCGCCCGGTGACCGGTTCCGGCTCTGTGAGCGCGTGTCCCGCGGCCGCGGCGACCGGGGCGGCCACGCGCGCGTCGAGGGCCGTGAGCACGTCGAGCACGCGCGCGTGGAGGCCGTCGGCCGTGTCGCCCGCCGGGAAGCGGGCCACGGCGGCCGGCCAGCCGGGCGGGAGCAGCGCCCCGGCCAGGTCGGAGACGACGGTGACGCGGTCGGGGAGCATCTCGGCGGGGCTGAGCAGCACGGTGTCGTGCGGATCGTGCAGGGTGTCGCGCCAGGTCTCGTCGCTGACCAGGTGCAGGCCCTCCCCCTGGGCCGCCTCGACGGTCTCGTGCAGCAGCTCGGGCGGGGCGACGGTGGCCGTGGGGTCGTCGGCCACGGACAGCACCAGCAGGCGCGGGTCACCGCCCTCCGCGCGGACCCGGCGCACCGTCTCCAGCAGGGCGTACGGGTCGGGGACGCCGCCGCTCTCGGGCGGCGTCGGCACGTGGAAGGCGGGGCGTCCCAGCAGACGGGCGTACGGCGCCCACCAGGCGGCACAGGGCCGCGGCACGAGCACATCGCCGCCGAGGGCCGCGGTCAGGGCCAGGAGCAGGGCCGGCGCGCCGGGGGCCGCGGCGACGCGGCCGGGGTCGCAGTGCAGTCCACGGCGGTCCCAGTAGCCGCAGGCGGCCTCCCGGAGGGCCGTGCCGCCGCCGACCGGCTCGTGGCCGCCGCGGGAGGCCGCGGCGGCGAGCACCGCGGACAGTTCCGGCAGTACGGGCAGGCCGTCGTCGGGGAGCGGCGGCCCGAACCGGACCGGGCCGTGGCTCTCCGGGTCCGTGCGCCGCATCCGTACCTCCGCAGTGACTCGTGCCGCTGTGTCCGGTCGCCTCCGGCAGGTGCGCCGTCCGCTGCCCGGTGGCCCGTGCGGTGCGGTTCGTGCCCTCGGCGACTGTGTACCCAGGGTGCAGCCGCCCCATGGGCCCCGCCCGGGTTGTGACGGTCACAGCATGAGCGGGCCGGGCCGGGGAAGCGGGGGGCTTGCGCGACGGTTTCGCACGCCGGGGCCGGTGTCGCGCGCCGGGTGTGGTGCCGCACACCGGGCCGGGTGCGCATCCGCCTGGTCCGGGGGCCGCACGTCGGGTCCGGTCAGGTGCGGTGCGCCGGGGCTCAGGGGTGCGTGCCGCTCCCCCGGTTGCGCAGCCGGTGCACGGCCGCGCCCAACGCGCCCGCGATCAGCACCCCACCGGCCACCAGGGCCGGGACGGAGTCGGAGAAGGCCCCGCCGTCACCGGCCCGCACACCGCGCTGGACGGGCGCTTCGGCGCACGCGGTGGGACGCGGTTCGCGGTGGTGCGTCGGCTCGGGGCAAAGGTGGTGCGGGGGCTTGTGGCCGGGCCGGTGGGACGGCGGGTGGGGGTGCGTGCCATGGGTCACCGTGAAGGTCGCGCTCCACGGCTTGCCCTCCCCGCCGGGTGCGGCCGGGCACGTCCCGTCCACGGTCCACGCGGAGTTCTCGCCCGAGGCGTCCGGATCGCCCTCGAAGTTCTCGGCGGAGGCGATGAGGGCCGTGCCGCGGTAGGCCGGGCCGGACAGTGCGTCGTCGTTGCCGGTGACCTTGTGGAGCGCCACCGTGCCCTCCTCGAAGGCCTGGGAGGTGGCGTCGACGGTCGTGGGCGGGGGTCCCCCGGTCGGATCGCAGGTGACCGAGATCGTGAGCGTGCTCCCTGGGCGCACGGTGGCGGGAGCGACCTCGGCGGCGGGTTCGGCGGACACGGCCGGTGCGAGACCCAGCAGGGCCGGGCCGGCCAGGGCGGCGACGGACAGTGCGTGGAGGGTGCGACGCATGGAGCGAGCTCCTTCGGGCGACGGCGGGAATGCCCTGCCGCCATCACAGTCGGCCGGGCGCGTCGCCGCCCGTGGCCGGCCCCCATTAGCGGGACGTCACCCGCCGACCGGGTGAACCGGAGGGCTCAGGCGACATCCCGCATGACCTGCTCCCGCACCTGCCCGCAGCACCGGCTGATCAGCCGGGAGACGTGCATCTGCGAGATCCCCAGCTCCTCGGCGATCCGGCTCTGCGTCATGTCCGCGAAGAAGCGCATGTGCAGGATCGCGCGCTCCCGCTCGGGCAGCGCCGCGATCCGCGTCTTCACGGCCTCCCGGTCCACGACCGTGTCCAGCGCCGGGTCCGTGGATCCCAGCGCGTCGCCCAGCGAGTGGCCGTCCTCGCTGCCGGGCAGCCCGGCGTCCAGGGACAGCGCGCTGAAGCTCTCCAGCGCCTCCAGCCCGGCCCGGACGTCCTCCTCGCTCAGCTGCGCGTGCTCGGCGATCTCGGCCACGGCCGGCCGGCGGTCGGAGACGCCCTGGGACAGCTCCTGGCAGGCGGAGCGCACCCGGTTGCGCAGATCCTGCACCCGGCGGGGCACGTGCAGGGTCCACATGTGGTCGCGGAAGTGCCGCTTGATCTCGCCGGTGACGGTCGGCACGGCGTAGCTCTCGAAGGCGTGGCCGCGCTCGGGGTCGTACCGGTCGACGGCCTTGACCAGGCCGAGGGCCGCGACCTGGCGCAGGTCCTCGTAGCTCTCGCCGCGGCTGCGGAAGCGCCCGGCGAGCCGGTCCGCCATGGGCAGCCAGGCCCTCGACGATCTCGTCACGGACCGCGTCCCGCTCCGGTCCGGCGGGCAGCGAGGCGAGCCTGCGGAAGGCGCCGGCGGTGTCGGGGGCGTCGTGGTGGGGGTGCTGCTTCGCGCTGGTTCGGGTCTGCATGAGGCGTCGCGATTCCCTTTTTGATGCTCTGGGTCGGGCGGTCACCGTGGGAGCGCGTCGGCTCGGTGGGAAGACAGGGGCGCCGGTGGCGGCGCGCCGGGCCGCTCCCGCGGCCGTGCCTGCTGTCCGAAGCACCGGGGTGCGCCTGCCCGGGGCCCCCACCCGCAAACCCGGGGCGGGCCCCGGGCGTTTTCCGCCGTCGCCCCGGGTGACTCGTACCTGCGGCTCCGTCCCCACGCGTCCGGGAGGTCGTACATGAGCACCAAGGTCGCCGACCACGTCCTGCAGCGACTGCGCGAGTGGGGGGTGGAGCAGGTCTTCGGCTATCCGGGCGACGGCATCAACGGCCTGCTCGCCGCGTGGGGGCGGGCCGAGAACGAGCCGCGGTTCGTGCAGGCGCGGCACGAGGAGATGTCGGCGCTGCAGGCGGTGGGGTACGCCAAGTTCAGCGGCCGTCTCGGGGTGTGCGCGGCGACGTCCGGACCGGGGGCGATCCATCTGCTGAACGGCCTGTACGACGCCAAGCTGGACCATGTGCCGGTGCTGGCGATCGTCGGGCAGACGCACCGCACCGCGATGGGCGGCTCCTACCAGCAGGAAGTGGACCTGCACACGCTGTTCAAGGACGTCGCCTCCGACTTCGTGGAGACGGTGACGGTGCCCGAGCAGCTGCCGAACGTGCTGGACCGGGCGATCCGCACCGCCTACGCGCGCCGCTGCCCGACCGCCGTCATCATCCCCGGCGATGTGCAGGAGCTCGACTACGAACCCCCGACGCACGAGTTCAAGATGGTCCCTTCCAGCCTGGACCGCCGCTCGTGGACGGCTGTTCCGTCCGACGACGCGGTGCGGCGGGCGGCGGAGATCCTCAACTCCGGTGACAAGGTGGCGATCCTGGTCGGGCAGGGCGCGGCCGGTGCGCGCGCCGAGGTGGAGCGGATCGCCGAACTGCTCGGCGCGGGCGTCGCCAAGGCGCTGCTCGGCAAGGACGTCCTCAGCGACGAACTCCCCTACGTCACCGGCTCGATCGGCCTGCTGGGCACGCGCCCGTCCTACGAGATGATGCGGGACTGCGACACCCTGCTGACCATCGGCTCGTCGTTCCCGTACTCCCAGTTCCTGCCGGAGTTCGGCAAGGCGCGGGGCGTGCAGATCGACATCGACCCGCACATGATCGGCATGCGCTACCCCTACGAGGTCAACCTGGTCGGTGACGCGAAGGCCACCCTGGAGCGGCTGATCCCGCTGATCGAGGGGGGCCGCGGCGGCGAGTGGTACGACACCGTGTGCGACAACGTGCGGTACTGGCGTGACGTCCTGGAGCGCAGGGCCGCCCTGGAGGCCGATCCGGTCAACCCGGAGTACGTGGCCCACGCGCTGGACAAGCTGCTGCCGGACGACGCCGTCGTCACCTGCGACTCGGGCTCCACGGCCAACTGGTACGCGCGGCACGTGACCATGCGGCCGGGCATGCGCGGCTCGCTCTCCGGCACGCTGGCCACGATGGGCTGCGCGGTGCCGTACGTGATCGGCGCGAAGTTCGCGCACCCGGACCGGCCGGCGATCGCGCTGGTCGGGGACGGGGCGATGCAGATGAACGGCATGGCGGAGCTGATCACCGCGGCGAAGTACCGCCACCTGTGGGACGACCCGCGCCTGGTGGTCGGCGTGTGGAACAACCGCGATCTGAACCAGGTCACCTGGGAGCTGCGGGCCATGGGGGGCGCGCCGTCGTTCCTGCCGTCGCAGGAGCTGCCGGACGTGGACTACGCGGCGTTCGCGCGGTCCCTGGGCCTGACCGGCATCCGGGTGGAGAAGCCGGAGGAGGTCGAGGCGGCGTGGCGTGCCGCACTGGAGGCGAACGGCCCGGCGGTCGTGGAGTTCCTCACCGATCCCGCTGTGCCACCGATCCCGCCGCACGCCACCTGGGAGCAGATGGAGGCGACCGCCGCGTCGATCCTGAAGGGGGACGCGGACCGGGGATCGGTGGTCAGGCAGGGCTTCAAGGCGAAGGTGCAGGAGTTCCTGCCGGGGCGGGAGAGGAAGTAGCGGCCGCGGTGGCCGGGGATGCGCCGGCCGGCTCCAGCCGGCCGGTGTCGCCCTGCGGCAGCAGCAGTTCCTCGTAACGGCCCAGCACCAGCACCACCCCGAGCATCAGCAGCGGAATGAGCACAGCGAGCAACGCCATGGCGTGTCCTTCCCCAGAGATGTGTGGGGGGTGCGATCCGGGTCTCCCGCTGCCCGTGGCGCAAACCAGGGCGTCCCGGCGATCCGGTGCGCCGGATCCGTGTCGCCCCGCGGTGTTCGGGTACGCGGTGCGGACCCCCGAAGGTCTGGAGGGAGACATGCAGCGAGGCAGCGACCGGCTGAGCGTCCACCGGGACGACGAGATGAAACACGAACTGCAAGGGCTGCTGAGGTCCGGGCACCCCACGCGCACCGAGGAGTGGCACGACCCGGAGCCGGCCGCCGAGGACGACCCCGACGTCGCGTACGGGCCGGTGACGCCGGGCCGCGGGCCGACGTCGCTGGAGTCGGTCCGGCTTGACCTGGCCCGGATCCTCGGCCGCAGGGCGTTCCCCGCGAGCCCGCGTGAGCTGGCCCGCGAGTTGCGCGGCCGCCAGGCACCCGACGCGCTCGTCGAGGCCATGGAGCGGCTGCCGCGCCAGGAGCGCTACGGCAATGTCCAGGAGCTGGCCCAGGCCCTGGTCCGGGCCCGGGAGACCGGTCCGGAGGAGTACGCGTAGGGACCGTGCGGGGCACCGCGGGCCGCGCCGGCGGGTGCGCCGCGGTGCCCCCGCCGGCCCGGTGAGGGACGGAGACTTCGGTGAAGGCCGAGTTGGTGAAGGACGTGATGACTCCGGGTGTGGTCGCCGTGCGCCCGGACGCCTCGCTCGTCGAGGCGGCGCAGCTGATGCGCACGCAGAACATCGGCGACGTGGTGGTGGCCGACGGGCAGGACGTGATCGGTGTGCTCACCGACCGTGACATCACGGTGCGGGCCGTCGCCGACGGCGCCGACCCCATGACGGTCAGCGCGCGGGCCGTGTGCACGAAGGACCCGGTCACGGTCGCGCCGGACGAGCGGGTGGCGACGGCGGTGGCGCTGATGCGCGAGCACGCCGTGCGCCGGCTGCCGGTGGTGGAGAACGGGCTGCCGGTCGGCATCGTCAGCCTCGGCGACGTGGCCGAGGCCGAGGACCCCGCGTCGGCGCTGGCGGACATCAGCCGCGCCGAGCCCGACGCCCGCGGTGGCGCCTAGCCCGGACGCCCCGGGCGGCAACGGCGAAAAGTGCAGAGCACCGAGATCAGCAAGAACAGCGAGAACGGCAACAGGAAAGGACGGCGAACACGATGCGTATCGCGTTTCTGGTCGCACCCGAGGGCGTCGAGCAGGTCGAGCTGACCGATCCGTGGCAGGCGGCGAAGGACGCCGGCCACGAGCCCGTGCTGGTGTCGACGCAGGCGGGGAAGATCCAGGCGTTCAACCACCTCGACAAGGCGGACACCTTCCCGGTCGACGAGGTCGTGGGCGAGACCTCGCCCGGTTCGTTCGGCGCGCTGGTGCTGCCGGGCGGCGTGGCCAACCCGGACTTCCTGCGCATGGACGGCGAGGCCGTCGCGTTCGTCCGGGACTTCTTCGAGCAGGGCCGCCCCGTCGCGGCGATCTGCCACGCGCCGTGGACCCTGGTCGAGGCCGACGTCGTGCGCGGCCGGGTGCTGACCTCCTGGCCGAGCCTGCGGACGGACATCCGCAACGCGGGCGGCACCTGGGTCGACGAGCAGGTGAAGGTCTGCGACCACGGGGCGAACAAGCTGGTCACCAGCCGCAAGCCGGACGATCTGAAGGCGTTCTGCGAGACGTTCCTCGACGTCTTCGCCCGCGAGGCCGCCTGACCGGCTCGTCCGCGAGGCCGTCGAACGGCCTCGCGGCGGCTGTGCCGAGGAGGGGCTCAGGTGCCGGGTGTCGTGGGAGTCGCCGACTCCCCGCTCCCGCGCTCCCGGGCCCCTTCCCGTGTGCGGCCCGCGGCCACCGGGCGGTTCGGGTTGCGGCGCAGGTACTCGCCCTCCAGCTGGGCCATGCGCTCGTTGTGGGCCCGCAACGCGTCGTTCGAGCCGTACAGCAGCGTGTCGTGGCGCGTGCGGTGAATGGTCTCGAGCTCTTTCATGAGCTGCTGGTCGTCCAGCCGGCCAGGGTCCACTCCGGTCATCGTGTCGCCCCGCTCGTCGTGTTCGTTCATGCGGTCCGGGTACCCGCCCCGGGAGCAACTGAGCACTACCCCCAGCGGCATCCGGAGGGAAGCCATGGATCTCGCTTTTCTGCACCCACTGTACGAACACCCCGGCCCTTGGGCCTCCGTGTACGTCGACACCTCCCGGCATGCGGAGGACACCGCGCACCAGCGGCAGCTGACCGCCCAGGCGATGGCGCGGGAGCTCGCCGCGCAGGGCGCCGACCAGGCGACCTGCCGGGCCGTGCAGAGCGCGATCGAGGATTTGCGGCACTCTTCCGAACCACACGGCCGGGCCCTTTTCGCCCGCGCCGGAGAAGTGGTTCTCGACCCGCCGCTGGTCCGCCCGCCGAGGGGTGGCGACTGGGCCGAATGGGCGCCCCTGCCCCGTGTCACGCCGCTGCTGGAGCTGGCCGGCGAGGACCCGGTGTGCGTCGTCGCCTACGTCGACCGCAAGGGCGCGGACTTCGAGCTGCGCAGCGCGCTGGGCCGGGAGGACGCCGGGGGCGTCACCGGGCGGCAGTGGCCGGTGCACCGCACCCGCTCCGTGGACTGGTCCGAGCGGCACTTCCAGCTGCGGGTGGAGAACACCTGGGAGCACAACGCCGCGGAGATCGCCGACGCGCTCGCCGTGTGCCAGGAGGAGACCAGGGCCGACCTGCTGATCCTCGTCGGTGACGACCGCGAGCGGCGGTCCGTGCACGAGCGGCTGCCGAAGCGGCTGCACGACCTCGTGATCGAGGCGCCGCACGGCACCGGCAGCCGGCTGCTCGACGAGGACGTCGAGCGGGCGCGCGCCGAGCACGTGGCGCGGCAGGCCGAGGCGGAGCTGGAGCGGTTCCGCGCGGCGCGCACCCCGGACGGTGAGGGCAGGGCCGCAGCCGTCGAGGGCGTCCCGGCGCTGATCGAGGCGGCGCGCGAGCACCGCATCGACGAGCTGCTGATCAGGCTCGACGGGCCCGACGCGCACCGCGAGGTGTGGATCGGCGAGGACCCCGACCAGGTCGCCGTACGGCGGACCGACCTGAAGATCCTCGGCGAGCAGCACTCGTGGCCGGCGCGGGCGGACGACGCGCTGATCCGCTCGGCGGTGGCCACGGACGCGGCGGCGCTGTCGGTGTCCGAGCACGAGGTACCGGCCGGCGGCCTCGGAGCGCTGCTGCGCTGGAAGTAGCGCCGGCGCGAAGCCCGGCCCGGCGAGCGGCGGGGCCTCGGCGAGCAGCCCGGCCGCGGCCGGCCGGGCTCCGGCCCCTGGGCCTGATCGCCTGATCGTGGGTGGGCGCCGAGCCCCGGAGAGGGGCCGGCGCCGGTGTGAAGCCCGGTCCTGTCGGGGCCGGGCTTTCGCGCTGCCGCTACCGGGCCCGCTCCACGCGGCGTTCGTCCCAGACCGGGTCCGGGGTCTCCCGGACCCGGCCGTCGCTGCCGAAGACCAGGTAGCGGTCGAAGGAGCGGGCGAACCAGCGGTCGTGGGTGACCGCGAGGACCGTGCCCTCGAAGGCCTCCAGGCCCTCCTGGAGCGCCTCGGCCGACTCCAGGTCGAGGTTGTCGGTCGGCTCGTCGAGCAGCAGCGCCGTCACGCCCTGCAGCTCCAGCAGGAGGATCTGGAAACGGGCCTGCTGCCCCCCGGACAACCGGTCGAACGTCTGCTCGGCCTGCTGGGTCAGCTCGTAGCGGCGCAGCCGGGACATGGCCGCGCCGCGGTCCTGTGCGTGCTCCTTCCACAGGACGTCCAGCAGTGTGCGGCCCTCCAGCTCCGGGTGCGCGTGCGTCTGGGCGAAGTGGCCGGGCACGACCCGGGCGCCCAGCTTCCAGTGCCCCGTGTGGGCCACGTCCTCGCCGGCGAGCAGGCGCAGGAAGTGGGACTTGCCCGAGCCGTTGGAGCCGAGGACCGCGACGCGTTCGCCGTAGAAGACCTCCAGGTCGAACGGCTTCATCAGTCCCGTGAGTTCCAGCTGCTCGCAGGTGACGGCCCGCAGGCCGGTGCGGCCTCCCCTGAGCCGCATCCTGATGTCCTGCTCGCGCGGCGGCTCCGGGGGCGGGCCGGCCTCCTCGAACTTGCGCAGCCGGGTCTGAGCGGCCTGGTACCGGGACGACATCTCGTGGCTGACCGCCGCGGCCTGACGCAGGTTCAGCACCAGCTTCTTCAACTGGGCGTGCTTCTCGTCCCAGCGCCTGCGCAGCTCCTCGAAACGGGCGAAGCGCTCGCGCCGGGCGTCGTGGAAGGTGGCGAAGCCGCCGCCGTGGACCCAGGCGTCGGCGCCGGTGGGGCTGGGTTCCAGGGAGACGATGCGCTGGGCCGCGCGGGCGAGGAGCTCACGGTCGTGGGAGACGAACAGCACGGTCTTGCGCGTCTCGGCGAGGCGTTCCTCCAGCCAGCGCTTGCCGGGGACGTCGAGGTAGTTGTCGGGCTCGTCCAGGAGGAGGACCTCGTCGGTGCCGCGCAGGAGGGCCTCCAGCACGAGGCGCTTCTGCTCACCGCCGGAGAGGGTGCGGACCTGGCGCCACTGTGCCGTGTCGTACGGGATGCCGAGCGCGGCCGTGGTGCACATGTCCCACAGCGTCTCGGCCTCGTAGCCGCGCGCCTCGGCCCAGTCGGCGAGGGCCTGGGCGTACGCCAGCTGGGCGGCCTCGTCGTCGACGGTCATGACGGCGTGCTCGGCGGCGTCGACGGCCCGGGCCGCCTCACGGATGCGGGGGGCCGCCACGGAGACGAGCAGGTCGCGTACGGTCGTCTCGTCGCGTACGGAGCCGACGAACTGCCGCATGACGCCGAGCCCGCCTCCGACGGTGACGGACCCGCCGTGCGGTTTGATCTCCCCGGCGAGCAGGCGCAGCAGGGTCGTCTTCCCGGCGCCGTTGGGCCCGACGAGCGCGACGACGGCGCCCTCCCCCACCCGGAACGACACGTCACCCAGCAAGGCCCTTCCGTCGGGCAGGTAGTACTCCAGGTGCGCGGCTTCGAGGTGACCCATGGCGGCGATTGTGTGCGGCCGGGGCGCACGTGGGCAAACGCATTTCCGCCGGGTACCCGCCCGTCATGACGATCCCCGACCTGGACCTCACCACCCTGAAGCCCGGGCGGCGTCCCCTGCGCGTGCGCGCGCTGGCCCTGGACGCCCGCCTCCACCGCGCCGTCGCCGCCCGGCGCCCACGGAACGCGCGCCCCGTGCCACCGGTTCCGGGCGGCGGCGCCGGGCACCGTGCGCTGTGGTGGGCGGCGGCGGCCGCGCTGGCGGCGAGCCGCACGCCCCGGGCCCGCCGCGCGGCAGCCCGCGGACTGGCCTCGACGGGTCTGGCCTCCCTCGCCGTGAAGGCCCTCGGCACGCACCCGGTCCGCCGTCCACGGCACGGCCTGGCCCGGTTCCCGCTGCTCCGGAGGGTGCGGCCGGTCACCACCTCCTTCCCCTCCCGGCACGCCGCGTCCGCCGCCGCCTTCGCGGCCGGTGTGGCGCTGGAGTCCCCGGCCTGGGGCGTGGTGGCCGCTCCGGTGGCCGGCGCGTCCACCCTCGCGCGGGTCCGCGCCGGGGCGCACTTCCCGAGTGACGTCCTGGGGGGCGCGGCCCTGGGCGTGGGCGCCGCGCTCGTACTGCGCGCCCTGGTGCCGACGCGCGGGCGGACCACGCCGCCGGCCCGTCCCCGTGCCGAGGCCCCGGCCCTGCTGGAGGGTGACGGACTGGTGCTCGTCGCGAACACCGCCTCGGGTACCGCCGAGCGGGCCCGGGCGCTGCGCGACGCGCTGCCGCTTGCCGAGGTCGTCACGTGCGAACCGGCGGAAGTGGCCGGGGAGTTGGAGAAGGCGGCCGCCCGGGCCCGGGTCCTCGGGGTGTGCGGCGGCGACGGCACCGTGAACACCGCGGCCCGCGTCGCCCTCCGCCACGGCGTCCCCCTCGCCGTCCTGCCCGGCGGCACCCTCAACCACTTCGCCCACGACCTCGGCGTGGAGGACGTGCGCGACCTCGCCCGCGCGCTGCGTCAGGGGGACGCCGTGCGCGTGGACGTGGGCCGCTACTCCTGCGGGGACCGGCACGGGGTCTTCCTCAACACGTGCAGTGCCGGCGTGTATCCGGAGCTGGTGCGGGAGCGGGAGCGCTGGTCGCACCGGATCGGCGGCTGGCCGGCCGGGGTGCTCGCGGCCCTGCGCGTGCTGCGGGCCGGCCGGCATCCGCTGGAGGCGGAGTTCGGGGGACGTACCCGCCCGCTGTGGCTGCTGTTCGCGGGCAACGGCACCTACCACCGCATGGGGCTGGCGCCCGGGCGCCGGACGGATCTCGCCGACGGGCAGCTCGACGTGCGGGTCGTGCACGGGGGCCGCCGGCCGGCCCTGCGGCTGCTCGCGGCCGCCCTCGCCGGGCCGCTGACGCGCTCCCCCGCCCACGCGGCCGTCCAGGTGAAGCGCCTGCACCTGGACCACGTGGCGCCCGGCACGCTCCTCGCCTACGACGGCGAGGTGACCGAGGTGGAGGGGCGGGTGACGCTGGAGAAGCTGCCGGAGGCGCTGACGGTGTACCGGCCGATCACCGGCGACTGACAGACCGTCAGTCCGTATGGCGGGACGCTCATCTCATTATCCGGCGCCGCTGCGTACGGTGATGCTACGCCGACCGGAACGGAAGGGGTGGGGTCCGCCATGCCGGAACCACGGGAGACCGCCGTCTACACGCACGGGCACCATGAATCGGTGCTGCGCTCGCACACCTGGCGGACCGCCGCCAACTCGGCCGCCTATCTGCTGCCGTCGCTCGAGCCGCACATGAAGGTCCTGGACGTCGGCTGCGGGCCGGGCACCATCACCGCCGACCTGGCCGAACGGGTGCCCGGCGGGCACGTCACCGGGGTCGACCGGGCGCCGGAGATCCTGGAACAGGCGCGGGCCACGGCGGCCGGACGGGGGCTCGCCAACATCGACTTCGCGGTCGCCGACGTGCACGCCCTGGACTTCCCGGACGACACGTTCTGCGTGGTCCACGCCCATCAGGTGCTCCAGCACGTCGGCGACCCGGTGCGCGCCCTGCGGGAGATGAAGCGGGTCACCAGGCCCGGCGGGTTCGTCGCCGTGCGGGACGCCGACTACGCCGCGATGACCTGGTACCCGGCCACCGCGGGACTGGACGCCTGGCTGGAGCTGTACGAGCGGGTCGCCCGCGCCAACGGAGGCGAGCCGGACGCCGGGCGCCGGCTGCGCTCCTGGGCGCTGCGGGCCGGATTCACGGACGTCTCGGCCGGCTCCGGCACCTGGACCTTCGCCATGGCCGGGGAACGGGCGTGGTGGAGCGGCCTGTGGGCCGACCGCACCCTGGCGTCGACGTACGCGGAGCGGGCCGTGGCGGGCGGGCACGCGAGCGAGGAGGAACTGCGGGACGTGGCCGCGGCCTGGCGGGAGTGGGGCGCCCGGGAGGACGGCTGGTTCAGCGTCCTGCACGGCGAGATCCTCTGCCGCAAGGACGCCTGAGACGCACGGGAGCGGGGACGGACGCGCCCCCGCTCCCCCGGGACCGGTTCAGTCCCGGGGGAGCAGCGGCCCCAGCGGACCGAGGTCCAGGTTCAGGTCCTCGGGACGCAGTCCGTAGCGGTCGCGCAGTTCGGCCATCCGCTCCTCCAGCAGCATGAGCGTGAGCCCGATCCGCTCCTCCTGGTCCTCGCTCAGGTCCCCCACGTCGAACCGGCGCAGCGCCTGGCGCTCCATGAGCTGGCGCAGCAGCTCGACGACCGTCAGCACGAGTTTGATGAGGTCGCGTTCGACGGTGTCGGGCTCCAGCTCGACCCTGCGGCGGGGGCGGTCGGGCCCGGGGCCCGGCCGGGGCTCGGGGGAGGTCACAGCAACTCCTCGAACGGTGACGGCACCTGGGCGTTCACCGAGCTGATCAGCGCGTTGAGGTCGATGCGGACGAGGTCGACGTCGGCGATCCGCAGCGTGATGTCCCCCGTGATGACGACCCCGCCGGCCAGCAGCCGGTCGAGCAGGTCCACGAGGGCCACCTCACGGCGTTCCACTACGGTCACGGTTTCTCCCCGTCGGTCATGCGTCCTCCCCGGCGAACGAATAGGCGGCCCAGGGGCCGGTGAGTTCGACGCGCATCCCGGGCACTTCGCCCTTCGTACGGTCGACCATCTCCACGAACTCCTCGGAGTGCGTGCGCGGCACGAGATAGGCCGCGTTCAGCACGTTGCGTCCGGTCGCCTTCGACAGCGCCGGATTCTGCGGCGCATGCAGCCGGGCGTCCTCCGCGAACGCGGAGAGCGTCTCGTGCAGCCGGGTCGCGAACGCCTCGGCCTTCTGCCACATCTCCTCGTGCGACCTGGTCTGCATACGCCGCTGGCGCAGGTAGTCCCGGCCCGAGGCGGGCTTCGGCGCGGGCGGGGCGCTCTCCTGCGGCTCGGACTCGGCATAGACCTTGACGCCCCACTCGACCCGGCCCTCCAGCCGGTCGAGCGTGCGCAGGAAGGCCTCCTCGCGGGCCTCCATCATCGTCCGGACACCGCTGTCGTCCCGGAACACCGTGCCGAGCCGCAGCGGCAGGGGGGTGGTGACGGTGGTGAGCGCGTCGATCACGCCCTGGTGGGCGCGGGCGGTCGCGGTCAGCCAGTCCAGGTCCTCCAGATGGGCGCGGAGCGGTTCCTCCGCGAAGTCCCGCTCCGGCACGTGACTCACCACGGCCACCAGGCCGCGGTGAGTCAGCGCTCTGGGCGGATCGCCCGCCACCCCCGTCAACTGGGCCTGAAGCGGGGTACCGAAGGGGCGGCAGACGGCGTAGACGTACCGCAGTCCGGTCACGGTGCCTCCTTCTTCTCCGCGCGGCCGGGCTCCAGTTCCTCGAGCCGGGCCAGCCTCTCGCGCAACTCGGCGTTCTCACGGGCGAGTTCGTCGCGGCGGGCCCGTGAGCTGAGGGCCGGGTCGGTCTCCCACCAGTCGATGCCCATCTCCTTCGCCTTGTCGACGGAGGCGACGATCAGCCGCAGTTTGATGGTGAGGAGTTCGATGTCGAGCAGGTTGATGCGGATGTCGCCCGCGATCACGATGCCCTTGTCGAGCACCCGTTCCAGGATGTCGGCGAGGTTGGCGCCGCTTGCCTGGCCGTAGGGTTCGGGCATCCTGCTGGGCGTCGTCATCGCCGGCTCCCCGCCTCGACGTCCTGGTCCTCGTACTCGTCCTCGTCGTCCTCCTCGTACTCCGCCTCGGGCTCGTCCTCGGGCGCTTCCTCGTCCTCGGCCTCGTCGTAGCCGGCCTCGGCCTCGTCGTCGTCCTCGTACTCGCCCTCGGGCTCCTCGTCGACGTCCTCCTCCTCGTCCCGGTCCTCGTCCTCGTCCTCGTACCGGTCCTCCGGCTCGTCGCCCTCGACGTCCTCGGCGTCCTCGGCGTCTTCGGCGTCTTCGGAGTCCTCGGCGCCCTCGGGCTCTTCGGCGTCCTCGTCGCGGGGCTCCTGCTCGTCGCCCTCCTCCGCCTCGGACTCCTCCTCGGCGAGGGCGTCCTCGTGGCTGGTGACGACCTCGCCGTCGCGGATCTCACCGCGCCAGCCGTCCTCGGCCTCGCCCTTGATCGTGATGAAGCGGGCGAAGTTCTTCAGGTCGAGCCGGGCGCGGCGCCCCTGGGCGCGCCAGATGTTGCCGGTCTTCTCGAAGAGGCCGGACGGGTAGTACTCGATGACCAGCAGGACGCGGGTCAGGTTGTCGGCGATCCGGTGGAAGGAGACGACCCCCTTCGTGGTGCCCTTGGCGCCTTCCGAGGTCCAGGCGATGCGGTCGTCGGGGACCTGCTCGGTGGTCTTCGCCTTCCAGCTGCGGTTGGACCACCAGATCTTCGCCTGCCAGTCGGAGTGGGTGTCGTCGTCCCGGCTCGCGCTCTTGACGCCCTTGGCGAAGGTGCTGAAGTCCTGGTACTGCGTCCACTGGTCGTAGGCGGTGCGCAGGGGCACGCCCACGTCGATGTGCTCGATGATAACGGTGGGCTTGTTGCCGGAACGGCCCTTGCCCTTCTTGCCGCCGCCCAGGTTCTTGAAGGCGCCGGTCACCTTGTCCTTGAGGTGCGAACCGCCGGTCTCCAGCGCGGCGCGCACCGGCCCCTTGCCCTCGGCGAGCTTGCGCCCGCCGTCCAGGGCGAGCTTGGCGAAGCCGGGGCTGTTGCCCTCGGCGATGTCGTTCAGCTTGCCGGTGGTCTCGCCGAGCTTGCGGCCGACGCCGGTGAGCATGCGGGTGGCCTGGGCCGCGAGGTACTCCTGCACCTCGGCCTTCAGCCGGTCCATCGCCTCACCGTGGGCCACGTCGGTGAGTGGGTTCTTCGACGCTCCGTTCGCGGCGGACTTCGCCGATCCGAGGGTGTCGGTCATTCCTCACCGCCTCCCTTCGGCTGCCGGGAGCGGCCGCCGCCGCCCCGGTTCCCCGCGGCCGTCTTCTTCGCGGCCGAGGTCTTGCGGGCCACCGCCTTCTTCGCGGGGGCCTTCTTGGCGGGGGCCTTCTTCGCGGCCTTCTTCACCGGAGCCTTCCGGGCGGGGGCCTTCTCCGCCTCCGGCTCCTCGTCCGCTCCGGAACCGGAGTCCCCGGGCTCCTCGCCCCCGGGCTCCTCGTCCTCTGCGTACTCGGCGTCGTCGGCGTCGTCGGCGTCGTCGGCGTCGGCGTCGGCGTCCTCGCCCTTGCGCCGGCCGGGCACCGCGCCCGTGAGCTGGTCGCGCACCTGGGCGGTACGGCCGTGCAGCCGGTCCGCGAGCGCGTCGATCTGGCGCTCGACCATGGCGCCGGAGGCGGCCTTGCCGACACCGCGCAGGTCCTCGCGCAGCTGGTCGCCGATCTCCTTGAACTGCGGATTGTTCTTCAGCTGCTCCTGGAGCAGATCGGCGACCATGCGCGGACTCAGGTTCAGCTTCTTCCCGGCGACCAGACCCCCGACGGCCATCGCCATCTTCAGTTTCTTGGTCCGGCCCAGGAGATATCCGGCCCCTATGGCGAGACCCAGTCCCATTCGGTTCATCGTGTCGTCCCGTCGCCTGTTCCCGCGCTCCCGCGCGAAGCGGTCTCCAACCGGTCGAGGAGTTCGTCCTCCTGCCGGTCGAACTCCTCCTCGGTGATCTCTCCGGCCTCCAGCTGCTCCTCCAGACGGGCCAGTTCGGCCCGGATCGTGGCGGGGTCGTAGTAGATGCGCTCGGCCTCCTGGAGCACCTGCTTGATGGCCCAGGCGCTGCCGCGTACCGGTGCGAACGGCAGCAGCAGCACCTCCGAGATCAGGCCCACGTCGTCACCCCGCTCCGGTGTCCGTTCCGCCCGCCGCGGTTCCCGCGTGCTCGGCCGGGCCGGGCTCGACGAAGCTGTACGCGGGCAGCGGGCCGTTGACCCGCACCTCCAGGTGCGGCATGTCCTTGCGCACCTGCTCGACCGCGGCCAGGAACGACTCGGCCGAGTCGCGGTTCACCAGGTACGACACGTTCGCCAGCCAGCCGGTGGACTCGGGGCCGACGCTGACGTCGTCGGCGGCCCCTTCCAGGGCGCGCTGCAGGGCGGCGCCGTCCTCGGCCTCCTTGGCCTTGACCGCGGCCGCGACCATCTCGCCGAGCCGGATCTTGTCGTCGTAACTGCCGCCGCCCGCCTGCCGGTTGGCCTCCGCGAGGCCGCGGATGTCGGGGCTCTCGGCCATCACCTGGTGCAGGACGGCCTCTTCGACGTGGTTGGCCTTGATGTTGTACTCGACCCGGTTGTCCAGGGCCTGCAGCCGCTCCTTGTAGTGCTCGGCGCGCTCGGCGAGCACAGCGGTGATGGAGTGGTCGTCCGGGGCGACGCTGCCGAACCGCATCGGCAGGACGCAGCCGGCCGCACCGGCCTCGCTGAGCACGTTCTGGTGGGCGAGCAGGTCCTTGCGCTTGGGCCGCAGCCCCTCGGGGGCCTCGCTGACGATGGCCGCCAGGTCCCCCTCGCGCAGGACGCGCACCGGGCGCGGCGGGTCACCCACGCCGCCCATGCCCTCCGGAAGCGCGGGGTGCGAGCTCGCCGCGATCCCATAGACGTAGGTGCTCACTCCTGCTCCTCCTTACGGCGGGCCGACGTCTTGCGGGCACGCGGTCGCGATTCGGTTTCACTTTCGCTCCGCGCCTGCTTGAAGGCGTCGGAGATGGTCTCGGCGGCGCCGGACAGCGCCCCCTTGGACTTGCCGCGGGCGCCGGACTCGGTCATCTCCCCGACCAGGTCGGGCAGGCCGGGGTCCTTGCGCGGCCCGGCCTCCAGGTCGAGCCGGTTGCACGCCTCGGCGAAGCGCAGGTAGGTGTCGACGCTGGCGACGACGACGCGGACGTCGATCTTGAGGATCTCGATGCCCACCAGGGAGACACGGACGAACGCGTCGATCACGAGCCCCCTGTCCAGAACGAGTTCGAGCACGTCATAGAGACCGCTGCTGCCGCCTCCGCCGCCGGTCTGCTGTGCCGGTACGACAGTCATGCCGGGTGTTCCTCCTCCTGTGTGCGTACGGGTGGTCCGGTGGGGCGGCCTAGCGGCCGCCGGACCTGCGCGCGTCGGAACGACCGCGTTCATAGCGGCGGACCCGCCGGTAACCCGTGAGCTGCCCGTCGCTGTCGAGCTCCACCTGGTAGCTCGCCATGAGGCTCATCGTGTCGGGCACGCGCTCGAGTTCGAGGACCTCGACCTCCAGCGCCCAGCCGTCCTCCGTCTGCTCGAAGGACGACACCGACTCGGCTTCCATGCCGGTGAGCTCGGCGAGCTGGCCGCGCGCCTGGCGCAGTACCTCCATCGGGCTCGGCCGCTTGCGGGCCGTCTCGTGGTCGTTCGACGTACGCGAATCCTGTGAGTCCTGTGATTCCTGTGAACTCTGTGAGCCCTGCGTGTTTTTTGTGTTCGACATGGCCACCTCCCCCTCCGTGTGGCCGCAAGTCTGTTCGCCAAACCTCTACGGACGCGTGCATCTGCCAACCGTCCGCTCCCGGGGCGGGCCGGTTCAGCCGCGCAGCGCGTTCAGCCGCCGTCGGGCCGGACCCAGCGCCCGGCCCCGGCTCAGCAGGCCCGACCAGGGGTCGGTACGGGCCTGCTCGACCGCGTCGGCCAGGGTCCAGCGGCGGGCGTGCAGGCCGGGGTCGTCCAGTTGCTCCCAGGTGACCGGGGTGGCCACGGGGGCGCCCGGCAGGGGCCGGACGGTGAACGGCGCGACGGCGGTCTGCGCGTAGGCGTTGCGCTGGATGTCGAGGTAGAGCCGCTCGCCGCGCTCCTTCTTGCGGGCGGCGGTGGTGAGCCGGTCGGGGTGGGCGTCGGCGAGGGTGCCGGCGACGTCCCGGGCGAAGGCGCGCACCTCGTCGAAGTCGTGCCGGCCGTTCAGCGGCACGATCACGTGCAGTCCGCGCGAGCCGGTGGTCATCAGCGCCGACGGCAGGTCCAGCTCGTCGAGGAGCTCCCCGAGCAGCCGCGCGGCCTCGCGCACGGCCTCGAAGTCGTCGCCCGCCGGATCGAGGTCGAAGACCATCCGGTCGGGGTGGTCCGGGCTGTCGGCGCGGGACAGCCAGCGGTGCAGGGTGATGCTCGCCTGGTCGGCCAGGTAGAGCAGGGCGGCCGTGTCGTCGCACACGGCGTGGTGGACGGTGCCGCCCTCCTTGGCCAGCTCGACGCGCCGGATCCAGTCCGGGTAGTGGTCCGGGGTGTTCTTCTGCATGAACCGGGGCCCGTCGATGCCGTCCGGGTGCCGCTCCAGCATCAGGGGCCGGCCGCGCAGGTGCGGCAGCATGAAGGGCGCGACGGCCCGGAGGTAGTCGACCAGGTCGCCCTTGGTGTACTCCTTGGCGTCGCCGCCGCCGGGGAAGAGCACCTTGTCCGGCCGGTGCACCTCCACCGTGCGGCGGCCCGCCCGCACCCTGCGCGTGCCGTCGCCGCCGCTCACCGCACGACCGCCTCCTCCACCAGCAGCCGTCCGGCCGCCGCGATGGACTCCGCGTCGATGCCGGCGGCGTGCAGCTGCTCGTCCGGGGAGGCCGAGCCGGGCATGGACCGTACGGCGAGCCGCACCAGGCGCGGCACGGGCCGGCCGTCGGTGAACGCGTCGAGGACCGCGTCGCCGATGCCGCCCTCCGGGTGGTGGTCCTCCACGGTCACCAGGCAGCCGGTCTCCTCGGCGGCCCGGCGCAGGGTGGCGCAGTCGACGGGCTTGACCGAGTACAGGTCGATCACCCGCGCCCGGATGCCCTGCTCCTCCAGCGCGTCGGCGGCGGCCAGCGCCTCGTGCACGGTGACGCCCGCGGCGACCAGCGTCAGCCGGTCCTCGCCGGAGGAGCGCAGCACCTTGCTGCCGCCGACCGGGAACTCCTCGTCCGGGCCGTAGATCACCGGGCTCTCGCCGCGGGAGGTGCGCAGGTAGCGGATGCCCTCCAGGCCGGCCATGGCGCCGACGAGCCGTGCGGTCTGGTTGGCGTCGCACGGGTACAGCACGGTCGAGCCGTGCACGGCCCGCATCATCGCCAGGTCCTCCAGACCCATCTGGCTGGGCCCGTCCTGGCCGATGGCGACCCCCGCGTGCGAACCGACGAGGTTGACGCCGGAGCCGCTGACGGAGGCCATCCGGATGAAGTCGTGGGCCCGGGTCAGGAAGGCCGCGAAGGTGGTGGCGTACGGCACCCAGCCGCGGGAGGCGAGCCCGACCGCGGAGGCGACCAGCTGCTGCTCGGCGATGTAGCACTCGAAGTAGCGGTCGGGGTGCTGCTTGGCGAAGTACTCGGCGCGGGTGGAGTCGCCGACCTCGCCGTCCAGGGCGACGATGTCGCCGCGGCCGGTGCCGAGCGCGGCGAGCGCCTCGCCGAAGGCGTTGCGGGTGGCGACCTCCTCGCCCTTCTCCCAGCGCGGCAGCTCGATGTCCCCGGTGTGGACGGAGTGCAGCATGCGCGTGGCGGGCGGTTCCTGCACGTGGATCCGCAGGTCGCGGGAGCCGCCGAGCTCGGCGATCGCCTCGTCGGCCTCGGGCAGCGGCTTGCCGTGCAGGCCCTCGCGGTCCTGGACGCCCTCGACGCCCTTGCCCTTGAGGGTGCGGGCGAGGATCGCGGTGGGCTGGCCCTTGGTGGAGGCGGCCTCGCCGTAGGCGCGGTCGACGGCGTCCACGTCGTGGCCGTCGATCTCGATGGTGTGCCAGTCGAAGGCCTGGAAGCGGCGGGCGTAGGCGTCCAGGTCGTGGCCGTGCCGGGTCGGGCCGCGCTGGCCGAGCCGGTTGACGTCGACGATCACGGTGAGGTTGTCCAGGTGCTCGTGGCCGGCGTGCTCGGCGGCCTCCCACACGGACCCCTCGGCGAGTTCGCTGTCCCCGCACAGCACCCAGGTGCGGTAGTCGGTGCGGTCCAGGCGCTTGCCGGCCAGGGCGATGCCGACGCCGACGGGCAGGCCCTGCCCGAGCGAGCCGGTGGCCGTCTCCACCCAGGGCAGGCGCTGCGGGGTGGGGTGCCCTTCGAGGCGGCTGCCCAGCTTGCGGAAGGTGAGGAGTTCCTCGTCGTCGATGGCGCCGGCCGCCTTGTACGCGGCGTACATCAGGGGCGAGGCGTGCCCCTTGGACAACACGAAGCGGTCGTTGCCCGGGTGGGCCGGGCGTTCGAAGTCGTAGCGGAAGTGGTGGGCGAACAGGACGGCCATCAGGTCCGCCGCGGACATCGACGAGGTCGGGTGCCCGGAGCCCGCCGCGGCGGCGGCGCGGACACTGTCGACGCGCAGCTGCTGTCCGAGGTCGGTGAGTTCACCGGTGTTCATGAGTCTCCCTTCGCGGAGTCGTCCGGGGCGTCGGTTCGCTTGACGGGGCCGGGGGAGGCACCGGGACCGGCGGGCGGCGGCTGCTCGGCCGGGGGTTGCGGTGAGGAGCCGGCCTGCGCCGAGGCCCCGGACTGCGGCGCGGCGGACTCCTCACCGGTCTGCTTCCTGCCGGGCTCACCACCTGGCTGGTTCCTCGCGGGCTCACCACCTGGCTGATTCCTCGCGGGCTCACCACCCGGCTGATTCTTCGCGGGTTCACCCCCCGGCTGATTCTTCGCGGGCTCACCGCCCGGCTGCCGCTGGTGCGGCTCGTCGCCCAGGCGTGTCCCCACGGGGTCGCCGCCCGGTCCGTCACCGGTCGCGCCCTCGCTCGGGCGGCCCTTCGCCGTCTCCGACTCGGTACGGCGCAGGACCGCGGACCCGGACCCGGCGCTGCCGCCGGCCGCACCGTCGTCCGGGCGGCCCTTCGCCGTCTCGGACTCGGTGCGGCGCAGCACGGCGGCGGGGCCGGACCCGGGCCTCCCCTTCGCGGGTTCGTCGCCGACCGGAACCCCCTCGGAGCCCGCGCCGGAACCCCCGTCCCGCGCGTCGGCCTCGATCGCCGCCCCCGGCCCCGACCGCGCGCTCGCCTCCTGCCGCGGCCCGGGCCCGCCCGGCACCCGGGCGACCTCGGGCGACGACGTGTCCAGCGGCACGGACCAGGACCGTACGAGCCCCAACTGCACGGCCTGGCGCGGCAGCACGGCGTCCAGCAGCCAGTCGGCGGCGACCCGGACCCGGTTGCCGGGCATGGCGGCGAGATGGTAGCCCCGCGTCACCGCGCCCGCCGGCACACCGGACAGCGTCACGCCCAGCGGATTGGCCGCGGCCTTCGCACCGCCCAGATCGACGACGAAGCCCAGGTCACGGTGGCGGTACGGCTTGCGCGTCCCGCCCAGTCCCAGGGACGCGGCGACGTTCTCGGCCGCGACCCTGCCCTGCCGCCAGGCGTGCTGCGCGGTCATCGGCGTGTAGGCACCGGGCTTCTCCAGGTCGGGCACGGCGGCCACATCACCGCACGAGAACACCTCGGGCCGTCCCGGCACCTGCAGATGCGGGTCGACCAGGAGCCGCCCCCTCTCCATCGGCAGTCCGAGGGACTCGACCAGCGGGTCGGGCCGTACGCCCACGCACCACACCAGGGTCCGCGTGTCGACGAACTCGCCGTCGGTCAGCAGGACCCCGTCGTGCGTGGCCTCCTTCACGGAGGTGCCCATCCGCACGTCCACGCCCCGCTGCCGCAGTACCCGGTCGGCGGTGGCGGACAGCTTCGGGTCCATCTCGGGCAGCACCCGCTCCGCCACGTCCAGCAGCATCCAGCGTGGCCGCATGCCCCGCCGCAGCGGGTGCCTGCGCACCTGCGCGTCGGTGAACATCTGCCCGTGCGCGGCGACCTCGGTGCCGGTGTAGCCCGCACCCACCACGACGAAGGTGCAGCGCGCCGCGCACGTCTTCGGGTCGTCGGCGGCGGCCGCGAGCTCCACCTGCCGGGTCACGTGGTCGCGCAGGTACAGCGCCTCGGGCAGGCCGCGGAAGCCGTGTGCGTGCTCGGCGACGCCGGGGATCGGCAGCAGCTTGTTGACGCTGCCCGCGGCGAGCACCAGCCGGTCGTAGGCGAGGGTGCCCGCCTCGCCCTCGGGGCCCGTGTAGTGCAGGGTGCGCTCGTCCAGGTCGACCCGGTCCGCCTCGCCCAGGACCAGCCGGACGTTCGGCAGCGTGTCGGAGAGGGAGACCGTGACCCGGCGCGGCTCCAGGACGCCGGCGGCGACCTGGGGCAGCAGGGGAAGGTAGAGGAAGTAGTCGGTCGGGTTCAGCAGGGTCACGTGGGCCCGGCCCCGGGTGAGCCGGGACAGGGTGCGGGCCGTGCGGTACCCGGCGAAACCGGCACCGACGATCACGATGCGGGGTCGACTCACGGCTGACTCGCCTCCGGCGCTGTTCGCGTACCTCGGGAGCCTTCCGCGTCCCCCTGGCCGGGACACCCAAACGTCCGCCCGCCCGACGCCACCGGTTTCCGGCCGCCCGCCCGGGTACCCGGTGCGGGATACGGACCGCCGACGTCGCGGAGGCACTCCCCCATGCCCGAGTACGGATACTTCCTCTCCTGCGAGCAGTACGGACCCGCGGAGCTGATCGAGCAGGCGCGGATGGCCGAGCAGGCCGGTTTCCAGGCGCTGTGGATCTCCGACCACTACCACCCGTGGAACGACGAGCAGGGTCAGAGCCCGTTCGTGTGGTCGGTGATCGGCGCGCTGTCCGAGGCGGTGTCCCTGCCGATCGAGACGGCGGTGACCTGCCCGACCGTGCGCATGCACCCGGCGGTGGTGGCGCAGGCAGCCGCGACCAGCGCGGTGATGACGAACAACCGCTTCCGGCTCGGCGTGGGCTCCGGCGAGGCGCTCAACGAGCACATCCTGGGCGACCACTGGCCGCCGGCGCATGTCCGCCTCGACATGCTGGAGGAGGCGATCCAGGTGATGCGCCGCCTGTTCACGGGCGAGGAGGTCAACCACCACGGTCCGCACTACACGGTGGAGAACGCCCGCCTGTACACGGTCCCGGACGAGCCGATCCCGATCGACATCTCCGGCTTCGGCCCGGCGGCGACCGCGCTCGCCTCCCGCGTCGGCGACGGCTACATCACGGTCATGCCCGACGAGACGATGGTGGAGCAGTACCGCAAGGGCGGGGGCGGCGGAAAGCTGGTCAGCGGCGGCACCAAGGTCTGCTACGGCACCGACAAGGAGGAGGCCGTGCGCACCGTCCACCGGCTCTGGGCGAACGAGCAGCTGCCGGGCGAGCTGGCCCAGGTGCTGCCGTCGCCGAAGCACTTCGAGCAGGCGCAGCAGCTGGTCACCGAGGACATGGTGCGCGAGAACCGGGTGTGCGGCGACGACGTGGACGAGCACGTGGCGGAGCTGAAGCAGTTCGCGGACGCCGGCTTCGACCGGGTGTACGTCAACCAGATCGGCCCGGACATGCGGGGCTTCTTCGACTTCTACCGCACGAAGGTGCTGCCGCAGCTGCCGTGAGCGTCGTGAGCGCCTCGAACGCCATGAGCGGAAATGGGGAGGTGGCGCGGGACCGGGTCGCCTACAGTCGCCGGCATGTCTCTTCGTCTGCGTCTGCGAGCCGCCCTGCCGGAGGCGATCCGGTCCCGTGACAAGGCCGCGGTGAGCGCCCTGCGCTCGACCCTGGCCGCGCTGGACAACGCGGAGGCGGTCCCGCTGGGCGAGGATTCCCCGCGCGCGGGGGCCCTGGAGGCCTCGCCGGCCGGGGCCGGCGCCACCGAGGCGGCCCGGCGGGAACTGGACGAACACGAGGTGGTGCACCTGGTGCGTGCCGAGGCCGGCGAAAGGCTGGAGGCGGCGGCCCGGCTGACCACCCCGGCGCATGCCGACCGGGCCGCGCGGCTCCGGTCGGAGGCGGAGGTGCTGCTGCGCTTCCTCGACGCGAGCGAAGAGCCCCGGCCGGCCGGTGGGCGCGGCTGACGGCGGCGGCCACGGGCGGCGGCCGCGTGCAGCATCGCGGCGGCGACCGGGGCGGCGCCCTAAGCCGTGGTGCGGCAGATGCCGCTGAACGCCCCGCCCCAGGCCATCAACGGCACCGTCCGCGGGCAGCTCCCCTCAGGAGCGCGTCGGCTGCCGGCCGGTCCCATCGCGAGCCGCGACTGGAGACGGACCGCTCCCACCACGAGCGCGGTCGGCGGCCGGCCGATCCACACGCGCGCACCCAGCGACAGGCCACAGCCGTCGCGAGCACGATCAGCGGCTGGCCGCCGCCGACGCGAGCACAACTAGCGACAGGCCACAGCCGTCACGAGCACGACTGACGACGCGCCGCTTTCGCCTCGAGCGCAGTCAGGGGCCCGGGCGACCATGCGGCCACCGGGGCCCGACCGCCCGGGCCCGACGGTCCTGTCTCGCCACCCGGCGTCACGCCCGGTGGTGCGGGACGTCCGGGTCGTCGGCCGGACGCGGCGGCACGGTGCCGGGGGCGGTGCCGGCAGCGGGCCCGGCGAAACCGCCCGGGACGGGCGGGGCCGGCGGGACGGGCGGCACCGGCATGCCGCCGGCGGTCCGGTCCGCTCCCGCGTGGGCCGGGCCGCCGCCCGGCCGGGACGGCCTGGCCATGCCGCGCAGCACGAAGGCCAGGACACCCAGGATCACGGCGGTGATCAGCGCGGCGGCCCAGTCGGGCAGGCCGAGGGCGAGGGCCAGCCCCACGGCGAGCGCGAGGGCCGCGCCCGCGTACAGGGCGAGGGCACCGGACGCGGCGTACAGCGCGGCCTTGCGGCGCTGCTTGCGCGTCTGCTCGCGCAACTCGTCCCGTACGGTCTCGCGCGCCACCTGTGCCAGCTCGTCGACCAGGTGCTTGTCCAGATGCTCCAGGTGATCCAACGGCTTCATGCCCGGTCGGGTACCCTCGGCCCCCGGCCGGTAACTAGGCTCGTCCGCATGGAGATTCTGGGTGCCACACTGCGCGTCTGCGTCGACGACCTCGAGACGGCGATCCCCTTCTACGAGCGGCTGGCGGGCGGCAGAGCCCAGCGCTTCGAACGGGGCGGTGTCCAGGTGGCGGCGATCGGCTGCTTCCTGCTGATGAGCGGTCCGCCGGCCGAGCTGGAGCTGCTGCGCAAGGTCGCGGCGACGATCGCCGTGACGGATGTCGAGGAGACCCACAAGGTGCTGACCGAGCTGGGGGCCCACGTCGTCGCGGGCCCGATCGCCTCGCCCGCGGGCCGGAACCTCATCGCCCTGCATCCGGACGGCTCGGTGTACGAGTACGTGGACCGGCAGGCGTGATCCCGGCCGGGGCCCGGCTCAGTGCCGCCCCGGCCGCCGGACCATCTCGGCGGTGATCGCCCAGCGTTCGTGGTCGCGCCAGGCACCGTCGACGAAGAGCATCTTGGGCGAGAAGCCCTCCAGACGGAATCCGCAGCCGCGGGCCAGGGCGATCGACGCGGTGTTGCGGGGCTGCACGTTGATCTCCAGCCGGTGCAGCCGCAGAGGGCCGAACGCGTACCGGACGACGAGGTCCAGGCCTTCGCTCATCAGGCCGCGTCCGGCGGCGTGCGCGAAGGCGCCGTAGCCGAGGGCCCCGGACTGGAAGCCGCCCTCGACGATGTTGTTGATGTTGATGAACCCGGCGATGGCCCCGTCGTGCTTCTCGCAGACCAGGAAGCCGGCCCGGCCGGGGTCCTCGATCAGCCGGCCCGCGTAGGCGGTGTACGCCTGGGCCGTCAGGGGCGGGAACAGCCAGGGGTGGTGCAGGTCCTTGCTCTCCCGGGCCCGGGCGGTGAACTCGGCGCCGTCCTCCTGGGTGAAGGGGCGTATGCCCACGCGGGGGCCTTCGGCGAGGTAGCGGGATGCGTCGTGGGGCACCCCGCCACAGTAACCTCACGGGCGCCGTCGCTCAGTGCCGCGCCACCGGCAGCTGGAGCACGCCGGGGTGGCCCGGCCCGCTGACGACCGTCACGGGCTTGATCCCCCGGTTGCCGAAGTAGGCGTCGTCGCTCGCCGCGATCACGAACCGCAGCCGGTGCCCGGTCCCGTAGCGGTGGACGACGCCGGGCAGGGTGACCGTGAAGGGCTTGGTCACGTCCGGCACCCGGACGGGTGCGACCAGGCGGCGCACCAGGGTGCGGGTGCCGTCGGGGGCGACGTCGTAGACCTTGGCGAACAGGACGAGCTTGTCGGCCGCGTCGCCGGAGTGCTGGGTGCGCTCGGTCCGCGGGGAGACGACCCTGAGGGTGGCCCGGGGTGCGCCGACCACGTCCAGGGGCCGCTCCAGGGGGGCGCTGGTCCAGGCCAGGTGGGTGCCCTTGGTGTCGCGCGGCGGTGAGTCCGGCAGCCCGAGGAGCCCGGCCAGAGAGCTCTCGGAATGGCTCGTGGGGATCGCCCGGTTGGTGTACGTCCGGCGCCCCGGTGTCACCTGGTGGCGGTGGTCGACGAGCCTGCCGTCGCCCGACAGGTACAGGGTGCGGTTCGGGGCGGGGAGGCGGTCGGCGGTGGCGTAGACACGGTCCGGGTCCGTGATCCAGTCGCGGTAGTAGGCGAAGGCGGGCCCGGTGTCGGTGCTCGCCTGCTTGCGCAGGTGGCGGTCGAACCAGGCGAGGACGCGCCGGCCGACGTAGCTGGTCTCCAGGTTGCCCTTCGACAGGTCGAGCTCGGCGGCGGCCCCGGGGCCGGTGATGCCGCCGCTGTGCCCCCAGGACTGCCAGATCATCTTCACCGGGGTGCCCTGCGCCTTGAGCGTCCGGTAGGTCGCCGTCGCCTCGTTGAGGTTGAACAGGGTGTCGGCCTGCCCCTGCACCAGCAGGGTGGGCGCCGTGACGCGGTGCAGGTACGACACCGGCGACACGCGCCGCGCGAAGGCGAGCAGTTCGGCGGTGCGGTCGGCCGGGTAGCGGCCGGAGTTGAGGGTGTGGACGGTCCGGCAGGCCTCGGTGACGAAGTGCAGGCAGGCCAGGGAGTTGATCCGGGACGGGTCGAGGCTGGGCTGGAGCAGCGGCTGGCCCTCGCCGATGAGGTAGAAGCCGTTGGTCCACTGCCATTTGAAGGCGCCGGGGACGGCGGTGGCCCCGACGGCGTTGTTGGGGTCGAGGGAGTACGCCAGGTCGTGCCAGGTGATCATCGGCACGAGCGCGTCGAGACGGTGGTCGACGGCGGCCGCCGCCAGTTGCACGGCCCCGCCGTAGGAGCCGCCGATCATCCCCACCCGGGGGTCGCCGGGCGCGTCGCGCGTGACGAAGTCGGCGGTGGTGCCGTCGTCGGCGGCGCGCTTCCCGCCGAGGAAGTCGACGAGTTGCGAGGCCGCCGCGCCGTCGATGTCCGGGTCGTCGAGGGAGACGAGGCAGCCGCTGCGGCCGAAGCCGAGCCCGGAGTAGACGAGTGAGACGTAGCCGCGCTGGGCGAAGGCCTTGCCGATGGTGTCCGTCGAGCCGTCCGACTTGCTGCCGCCGAAGCCGTTCGTGCCCAGCACGGCGGGTGCCGGGTGGTCCCGGTCCACGCCGGCGGGCCGGTACAGGTCGGCGTCGACCGTGCAGGCGCGTCCGCCCGCCCGGACGGTGAACGTCAAGGGCTGGACGGTGAACGTCGAAGGGGTGACGGTGCCGGAGCCGGCCGCCGTCGCGGGCGGGGTGAGGACGAGCGGGGCGGCCAGGGCGGCGCCCAGAGCGAGAGCGAGGGGTGCGCGGAATCTGGGCGCGCGTCGGGACACACGGACCTCCACGTGTGGGGGCGGCAGGCGGGAAAGACCCGGACGACCCGGTGAACCTGGATACCGACCAGTAGGTACCGGTCGGTAGCCATGGTGTGACACGTGTCAGGGAGCGTCAATCACCGAAACGAGGGTTTCCTGACGGGCTCTCAGCAGCCGCCCGCTCAGCTCAGGGCCGGTTCGTCGAACGTCAACGTCCCCGCGTCGGCGTCGAGTTCGGCCATGACGCCGAGCGGCACGGTCAGCGCGCCGTCGCCGTGCCCGAAGCCGAACTCCTCCACGACCGGCACCCCGAGGCCGCCCAGCCGGTCGGCGAGGACCGCACGCACCTCCGCGTACGGACCGCAGGCCGCCCATGACCCGAGCAGGATCCCGGCGACCCCGTCCAGCCAGCCGGAGCGCAGCAGTTGGGTCAGGTACCGGTCCAGGCGGTAGGGGCTCTCGCCGACGTCCTCCACCAGCAGCAGCCCGCCCCGGGCTCCGGCGCGGGCGTGCGGCGTGCCGAGGTCGCTCGCGAGCAGGCTCAGGCAGCCGCCCAGCGTGACGCCCCTCGCCCGGCCCGGCACCAGGGGGGCACCGCCCGGGGGCACGGCCGTGAGAGTCCGTACGGACTCCGGCGCGAGAAGGGTGGCCCGCAAGCCCTCCTGGGCTCGGGCGTGCTTGAGGAAGTCGACGCCGGCCACCCCGGGCCCGTACAGCGTGACCAGACCCAGCCGGGTGGCGAAGGCCTGGTGCAGGACCGTGATGTCGCTGAACCCGGCGAACACCTTCGGGCCCGCCGCCCGCATCGCGTCCCAGTCGAGCAGGTCGACCATGCGCTGCGCGCCGTAGCCGCCCCGGGCGCACAGCACCGCGGAGACCGACGGGTCGCACCAGGCGTCCCGCAGATCGGCGGCCCGCTGCTCGTCCGTGCCGGACAGGTGGGCCAGCGTCCCGTGCCGGCCCAGCACGTGGGGCGCCACGACGGGGTCGAGGTCCCAGCCGCGCAGGACGTCGAGCCCGGCCTGCAGCCGCTCCTCGGGCACCGGGCCGCTCGGGGCGACGACGGCCACGCGGGCGCCGAGGGCGAGCCGGGGCGGCCGGACGAGCGGTTTCACTTGGTGAGCTCCAGGGTGGGGACGCCGAGCGGGTTCAGCCGGAACACCTGGGCGTACAGGGACAGTTCGGCCTCCAGGGCGCGCACCATGGTCTCCGCCCTGCGGAAGCCGTGCCCCTCCCCCTCGAAGGCGAGGTAGGCGTGCGGCACCTGCCGGCCCGCCAGCCGGGCCAGGAACCGCTCGCACTGGACGGGCGGGCAGATCACGTCGTCCAGGCCCTGCAGCAGCAGGAACGGCACGCGCAGACGGTCGGCGTGGGCGGCGGGCGAGCGCTCCGCGTACCGGGCGGGCACCTCGGCGAGCGGGCCGATCAGGCTCTCCAGGTACAGCGACTCGAAGTCGTGGGTCTCCCCCGTGCCCCAGCCGGCCAGGTCGAGGATGGGGTACTTGATGGTGCCGCAGGCGTAGACGTCGGTCGTGGTGAGCGAGGCGGCCGCGGTCCAGCCGCCCGCGCTGCCGCCCCGCACGGCGAGCCGGGCGCGGTCGGCGGTGCCCTCCTCGGCGAGGGCGAGGGCGACGGCGGCGCAGTCCTCGACGTCGACCACGCCCCACTGCTCGCGCAGCCGCTCGCGGTAGGCACGGCCGTAGCCGGTGGAGCCGCCGTAGTTGACCTCGGCGACGCCGATGCCGCGCGAGGTGAAGTAGGCGATCTCCAGGTCGAGCACGAGCGGGGCCCGGCCGGTGGGCCCGCCGTGCGCCCAGACGACGTACGGGGGCAGTTCGTCGCCGGGCGCGACGCAGGCCGGGTGGTGCGGCGGGTAGATGTGGGCGTGGATGTCGCGTCCGTCCGGGCCGGTGAAGGTGCGGATCTGCGGCTCGGGGTAGAAGGCGGGGTCCACGGCGTCGTCGTGCTCGGCGCCGACGACCCGGGCGTGGCCGGTGCGGGTGTCCAGTTCGACGACCTCGTAGGCGCTGCGCGGGCTGGCGCCCACGGCGACGACCCGTTCGCCGTGGGCCGCGAGGGTGGGCGCGAACTCGGTCCAGGGCCCGGCCGCGTCGACGACCTCGCCCGTCTCGGGGTCGAGGACGCCGAGGGCGGTGGCGCCCCGGCCGTGCACGACGGCGACGAGGCCGCTCGCCAGGGGCGTGAACCATCGCGACCCCAGCTTCCACAGCGCGTCGGCGAACTCCTCCTCGCGCGGGCACACCGGCTGCCCGTCGAGGTAGAGGTTCCACCAGCCGGTGCGGTCGCTCGCGTGCAGCAGGCGGTTGTCGTGCGTCCAGTCGGCCTGCGCGATGGCCTCCCCGGGCCCGCCGGCCACGGTGCGGGCGCCGCGCAGGGTGCCGTCCTCGCCGACGTCGGCGAGAACCAGTTCGGTGCCGTCCCAGGGCATGCGCGGGTGGTCCCAGGCGAGCCAGGCCGCCCGCCGCCCGTCGGGCGAGAGCCTCGGCCCGGTGAGGAACCGGTGCCGGTCGTCGGTGAGTTCGCGCACGGCGCTGCGGTCCTGGGCGGCGGATCCGTCCAGCGGCACGGCGGCCAGCACGCGGCGCACGTCGGTGGGCCCGTCGCCGGTGAACTCCTCCAGCACGCACCACACCTCGCCGTGCTCCGGCCTGAGCAGCGGCTCCGCCCACCGCAGGCCCCCGCCCACCGGGGACACGGGCGTGAGCGGGCTCGGTTCACCGCCCGGCCGGCAGCGGTAGAGCCGCTGGTCGGCGAAGTTCACGAACACCACCAGCGGGCCGTCCTCGCCCGGCAGGGCCGCCCAGGGGTGTCCGCCGTACTCGATGACACGGCTGCGCACGTTCCACGGTGCGGGCAGCAGCGGCTCCTCCCGGCCGTCGGGGTGCCGCCGCACCAGGGTGCGCCGGCCGCCCTCGGCGGGGCGCGGCTCGGTCCACCACACCTCGTCCCCGACGAAGCCCACGTACTCCGGGTGCCCGTCGTGCGCGGCGGCCAGGGCCGCGTCGATGGGCGAGGGCCACGCCCCGTACGCCAGCGTCCGCACCGTCTCCCCCACTCGGTCAGGCGGTCCGCAGGAACCGGTCGAGGACGCGGACGCCGAAGTGCAGCGCCTCGACCGGTACCCGTTCGTCGACGCCGTGGAACATGGCAGCGTAGTCGTAGCCGTCCGGCAGCCTCAGCGGGGTGAAGCCGTAGCCGGTGATGCCGAGGCGCGAGAACTGCTTGGCGTCCGTGCCGCCGGACATGGAGAACGGCACCACGTGCCCCTCCGGTGCGAACGCCTCGACGGCGGCCCGCATCCGCGCGAAGGTCGGCGCGTCCACCGGCGCCTCCAGGGCGACCTCGCGGTGGTGGAACTCCCATTCCACGTCCGGGCCGGTCAGCCGGTCGAGGGTGGCGCGGAACTCGTCCTCACCGCCGGGCAGGAACCGTCCGTCCACGTAGGCCACGGCCTCCCCGGGGATCACGTTGACCTTGTAACCGGCGTCGAGCATGGTCGGGTTGGCGCTGTTGCGGAGGGTGGGCTCGACGAGCCTGCCGGCCGGACCGAGCTTGTCCAGGAGGGCGTCGACGTCGGTGAGGTCGGTCTCGATGCCGTACAGGGCGGCGAGTTCGCGGAGGGCGGCGCGCACGGTCGGGGTCAGGCGCGGCGGCCACTCGTGCGCGCCGATCCGGGCGATCGCGCCGGCGAGGTGGGTGACGGCGTTGTCCCGGTTGACCTTGGAGCCGTGCCCGGCGCGTCCGCGCGCGGTGAGCTTCAGCCAGGCGGTGCCGCGTTCCCCGGCCGCGATCGGGTAGATCTGCCGTCCGCCGCCGTCGTGGAAGGTGAAGGCGCCCGACTCGCCGACCGCCTCGGTGCAGCCCTCGAAGAGCGCGGCGTGCTGGTCGGCGAGGAACCCGGCGCCGTCCGCGGCGCTGGCCTCCTCGTCGGCGGTGAACGCGACGACGACGTCCCGCCGGGGCCGCACGCCCCGGCGGGCCCAGGAGCGCACGACGGCCAGGATCATCGCGTCCATGTTCTTCATGTCGACGGCGCCGCGCCCCCAGACCACACCGTCGCGGATCTCCCCGGAGAACGGGTGCACGCTCCAGTCGGCGGCCGCGGCGGGCACGACGTCGAGGTGGCCGTGGAGGAGCAGCGCCCCGGCGGAGGGGTCGGTGCCCTCGATGCGCGCGACGACGTTGGTGCGCCCCTCGGTGCGCTCCAGCAGCGCCGGTTCGATCCCGGCGTCGGCGAGCCGCGCGGCGGCGTACTCGGCGGCGGGCCGCTCCCGGCAGTCGCCGCCGCCCCGGTTGGTGGTGTCGATGCGGATCAGGTCGGACGTGTACGTCACGACCTCGTCCAGCGCCTGCGCGTCCACCTGCTCAGCCATACTGCTCCTCCACCGCGGCCGCGACGATCGTGGTGACCGCCTTGAAGGTGCGGATGCCCTCGTACATGGTCCCGCTCGTGTACGCCACCTTGCGTTCCCCGGTCCGTTCGACACCGGGCACGACGGTGGCGGCCATCGCCAGGTGCGCGGCGTCGAACTCGACGGCGATCGTGAACGGCCCCGCCTCGACCGCCTCGTGGCGCACCGCCAGCGCGGCGGCCTCCTTGGCCGCCGCCCGGATGTCGGCCGCGGTGCGGGCGGGCGTGCGGCACACGGCGGCGTACCGGGAGACGTGGTCCTTCACGGCGACCTTCAGCGCTTCGGGCGCGTACCCGAGCGCGTCCTCACAGGCCACGTCGTCGCCGGTGACCAGCACGACCGGCACCCCGAACTCGGCGGCCACCCGGGCGTTCAGCAGCCCCTCACTCGCCCGCACGTCGTTCAGCCACACGCCGGTGATGGAGTTGGCCAGGTAGGTGTGGGCCAGCACGCCCTCCATGCCGGCGCCCGCGTGGTAGCCGACGAACGCGACGCCGTCGACGTCGCCGTACTGCACGCCCTCCACCATGGACAGCGCCTTGTGCCGCCCGGTCAGCATCTGGGCCCGCTCGTCCAGCTGTTCCAGCAGCAGATTGCGCATGGTCGCGTGCGCCTCGTTGATGAGCACCTCGTCGGCGCCGCCGTCCAGGAAGCCGAGCACGGCGGCGTTGACGTCGGAGGTGAACAGCGCCCGGCAGCGCTCCCACTGCGAGGCGCCGGGCAGGACGTCGTCCGGCCAGGTGACACCGGTGGCGCCTTCCATGTCGGCGCTGACGAGGATTCTCATGACGAGCCGTCCGAGGTGGAGATCTTCATGGTTCGTCACGTTACGCGCTGCGGGCCGAACCGGCTACGACGTCGTCACCAGCGGATCGGCAGGCCGGCGAGGTGGGCGGTGAGCCGGTCGGCGAGGAGGCGGTGGTCGCGGGCCGAGTAGTGCCAGTGGCAGCCCGCCAGGTCCAGGCCGGTGTCGTCCAGGCGCCAGAAGCGCACCCGGGTGTCGCCGCTGGTGTTGTGCTCCCGGACGACCTGCTCGACGTGTCCGGCGAACGGTCCGGCGCCGACGGCCAGGAGGATGGCGTCCGGGCCGTGGCGGGTGCGCAGCTTGCGCAGGAAGCCGCTGTAGGCGTCGCGGTAGGCGGCGGCCAGGCTCTGGTCCGTCCAGGGCTCGCCGGGGTTGACGGGCGTCGAGAAGTCGTTGGTGCCGAGGTGGATCACGACGAGTCCGGGGCGCCAGGTGTCCGGGGCGTGCCAGACGTCGCCGGGCACGTTCAGCAGCGCGCGGTCGTAGAAGCTGCGGTAGGTCACCTCGGGCGAGCCGCCGTTGTAGTTGCGCACCATGCCCAGGCCCGAGTACGCGTTGAGCTGGTAGTCGGCCCGCAGTCTGCGGGCGGTCAGGGCGCCGTAGGCGACGTCGGCGTGGGTGGTGCGCGCGACCTGCTCGCCGGTGCAGTCCCGGGAGCCGGAGAGGTTGCCGTAGCCGGCCGTGAGGGAGTCGCCGACGAACTCGATCCGGCGGCTGCGCGCGGCGGGCCGGGCCAGGACGGCGCCGCCCGGCGCGGCGACGAACCCGCCGAAGGAACTGGTGCTCCACGGCGTGTCGTTGCGCTTGACGAGCCGCACGCTGTGCACGCCGTCGCGCAGCCCTCCGACCCAGTGGGTGGTGCGGCCCGGTGTGACGAGTGTGGCGACGGTCTTCCCGTCGACCTGGACGTCGTAGTCGGCGGCCGGGTCGTCGAGCACGACGCCCACGCCGGTGCCCCGGATCCGGCCCTCGAAGTACACGCCGGGCCAGCTGTAGCGGAGCACGTCCCCCGCGTCCTGGACCCGCCCGGCGGTGTGCACGGTCGCCGACACCCCTCTGCCGTCCGGCGCGGCGGCGGTGGCCGGGGTGGAGGTGCCGAGCAGCACCACCGAGGCCGCCGAGGCGAGCAGCATCCGTAACCAGGGCAACGACATGGCTGTCCTCCGCAGGACGGGACGGGTGAGGGACGAACGGCACGCACGGTGACGGTACACCGACAAAATGCAAGGTCACCAGGGTGCGCCCCCCGGGGGCCCGCCCGGCCGTCCTCAGCCGGTGCGCCCCACCACCAGCCACTGGGACGGCAGCTCGATCCGCGTGCCGTCCGGGCGGTACTCCGTGGTGGCCAGGGGCAGTTCGCCGCTCGCGAGGACGGTGAGCCCCGCCGAGCGCAGATACGCGGGCACGGCCTCGTCGGCGACCTCGCCGGGCGCGATGCCGTGCCGGAAGACCGGCGCCAGTTTGGGCGGCGGGCCGTCCGGACCGCTCGCCAGCCCCCGGAGCACCGCCTTGGCGGCGCCGGAGAGTTCCACGAGGAAGGCCCGGCCGCGGTCGCCTGCCAGGGTGGCGATCCCGTCGGCGAGCGCCTGCCGGTCGTCCGGCTCGCACTGGTGCAGGACGCCCCGCACGTAGACGTTGGCGTCCCCGAGCTCCGCGTGCAGGGCCTGCACCTCGCCCTTCCCGGCGGCGTCGAGCTGCCGGTACGTCGCCTGCCCGGCCGGGTCGGCCCGGCGGGCGTGCTCCAGGGCGGCGGCGGACAGGTCGGCTCCCACGACCCGCGGGAAGCGGCCGGCGAGGTAGCGGGTCTGCGTGCCGTTGCCGCAGCCGAGATCCACCAGCGGCAGCGCCGGATCGGCCAGGTGCGGTTCGAACAGGGCCAGGTGCCGGCCCGCGGTCAGGGCCGGTTCCGCGTCCCAGAGCACCGCCCCCGGCGCGTCGGACGCCTCACGCCAGAACCCTTCCCAGGACTCCCGGTACCGACTCGTCACGCTCATGCCCACTCCCCTGGGTGCGAACCGATCCCGCCCTCAGCGACGGACTCGTACGGTGTATCGCGCCCGGGTCACGGCCACAAGAAGGCGGCGCGTTCCTTCACCTCGCGTTCGGCACCGGGCTGTTCAGCGGCGCGGCAGGGTCAGCTCGAACCAGACGGTCTTGCCCGTCCCGGTGCGGCTGGTCCCCCACTCCCGGGCCAGCGTGCTGACCACGCGGAGACCGCGCCCCCGGTCGTCCAGGGGGCGCGCGCTCAGCAGCGTCGGCAGCTCGTGGTCGTCGTCCTCCACCTCGCACAGCAGGGTGTCGCCGCGCACCAGGCGCAGGGCGACCGGGCGGGCGTGGGAGTGCCGTACGGCGTTGGTGACGAGTTCGCTGACCAGGAGTTCGGCGGGCGCGGCCAGTCCGGCCAGTCCCCAGTCGTGCAGTTGCTCGCGGACCACCGCGCGGGCGCGACCGGCCTCGGCCGGGTCCAGGGCCAGGCGCCATTCGGCCACGTCGTCCGGTGCGATGCCGTTGAGCCGGGCCATCAGCAGGGCCACGTCGTCCTTGCGGCCGCCGCGGGTGTTGAGGGAGCGGATGATCGTGTCGCAGGCGTCGTCCATGGAGGCGGCCGGGTGGGCGGCGGACTCGCACAGCGTCGCCAGGCCCACGCCGATGTCCTCGCCGCGCACCTCCACCAGCCCGTCGGTGCACATCACCAGCCGGTCGCCGGGCTCGACCCGCACCCGGACCGCCTCGAAGGGCACGCCGCCGACCCCGATGGGCGCCCCCGTGGGCAGGTCGAGCAGCTCGCTGCGGCCGTCCCCGGCGCGCACCAGGACGGGCGGGATGTGCCCGGCGTTGGCCAGGTGCAGCTCGCTCGCGATCGGGTCGTAGACCGCGTACAGGCAGGTGGCGAGGTAGGTGTCGCCGAGGCGCTGGGCGAGGTCGTCGAGGTTGCGCAGCAACTGGGCGGGCGGCAGGTCGAGTCCGGCCATCGTCTGCACGGCCGTGCGCAACTGGCCCATCATCGCTGCCGAGTTCAGCCCGTGTCCCATGACGTCGCCGACGACGAACGCCGTGCGCCCGCCGTGCAGTTTCACCGCGTCGAACCAGTCGCCTCCGACCCTGCCCAGCAGGGTGCCCGGCAGATAGCGGGTGGCGATGTCGCAGCCCGCCATGCGGGGCGGGATGTGCGGCAGCATGCTGTCCTGGAGCGTCTCGGCGACGTTCTCCTGGAACGTGTACATGCGCGCGTTGTCCAGCACCAGGCCCGCCCGGGCGGCGAGTTCGGCGCCGGTGACCCGGTCCATGTCGTTGAAGACGGGCCGCTCGGGGTGGCGCAGCAGGATCATGAACCCGAGGACGACGTCGCGCGCCTTCAGCGGCACCACCAGCATCGAACGGCCGGTGATGAGCGGCCGGATGTCGCGCTTCTCGAACTGCGCGGCGATGGCGTGGCCCATCTCCTCGCTGATGCGCGGCACCAGCACGGGCTCGCCGCTGGTCATGCACTGGAAGAACGGCGTGTGCGCCGGGAACGGCATGGCCTCGCCGACCGGCACGACATCGTCCCAGCGGCCGGGTTCGTCGGTGTGCTCGACGGCGACCCGGTGCCACAGGGTCGTCGTGTCGGGCACGCCCTCGGGGAACCCCTCGCCGGCGACGACCTGTTCGCGCAGATAGGTACCGGCGACGTCCGTGAAACGGGGTACGACGGCCCTGCTGACCTCGACGATCGTGCGGGACAGGTCCAGGGAGGTGCCGATCCGGCCGCTGACCTCGTTGAGGAACTCCAGACGCTCGCGGACGGCGGCGTACTCCAGGTCCTCGGCGTCCTCGCCCAGCTCCTGCGGCACGGGCTCGCCGGCCGCCCGGGCCCGGGCGGCCCGCTCCCGGCGCGCCTTGCGCTCCGCGCGCCGCGCCACACCCCAGTCGGGGGTCACGGGCACCCGTTCGTTCTGGCTGAACTCCAGGACTGGGTAGCCGAGTTCCAGGATCTGCCCGACGATGCGGGCGCTCTCGCCCACACTCATGCTGGGCAGGATCTCGGGCAGCCGGCGGGCGAGGTCCTCGGCGCCGGGGAAGTCGGTGTGCAGCGCGAAGCCGGGAGCGATCCGCTCGATCGTCCCGTCGCCGGGGCGCAACCCGTCCGCGTCGGCGGCGAGCACGAGCAGCCGTTCGGGCCCGGGGCCGACCAGCGGGTAGGCCCACCACAGGACGTCGGCCCGTTCCCGGCCGGGCACGGCGAGGCGGGCACGGCCCGCCGCGGGGTAGGAGAGCCCGCCGTCCAGGGAGGATTCGAGGTCGGGGCCGAGGCCGTCGTCGGCGTGCGGGGCCGCGTCCCGGTCCCCGGCGAGGGCGCCGGAGACGGGCAGCAGATCCAGGGCCGTACGGCCGATGGCCTCTTCCTTGGGGACGCCGAACAGCCGGCGTGCGCCCCGGCTCCAGTGCGACACGAGCCCGTCGCGGTCGACGACGACCACCGCCAGGGGGACGCGCCCGGGCTCGGCGGGCTCCCCCGTCGCGTCCTGCCCTGCCTCCGGGCGGGGAGGTGTCTCCCTCTCGCTGCCACGGTCCATGGCCCAGGCCCTCTCTCCCCACGGATCCGCAAGATCTGTGCCGGCGTCACCACCGTACGGCGACCGCCACGCGCGATGTGAGGCAATGGGGGAATTGCTCGCGCGGGGTGCGCACCGGCGTGCGACCCCGCGCGCCGTCGGAGTTCAGTCCTCGTGCCCCAGCTGCAGGTCGCGTTCGGTCCGTCCGCCGCCGGCCACCTGGAGGACGGTGGCCACGGGCGGGTAGCCGGCGGCGATGACGGTGTACTCGCCGGAGGACAGGTCGACGAAGCGGAACGTGCCGTCGGGTCCGGTGGTGAGGGTGTCGACGACGTTGCCCGCCACGTCGAGCAGGGTCACGCGGGCGTCCTCCACGGGCCGGCCGCCCCCGGCCCGGACGGTGCCGCGCAGCACGGCGCCGCCGGCCAGCTCGATGTCCCGGCGGGTCTCGCGGGCGGCCTGGACGGTGACGGGGAGCGCGGCCGGGCGGAAGGCGGGCGCGCTGGCGGCGAGGGTGTACTCGCCGGCGACCAGCTCGGTGATGACGTAGCCGCCCTCCCGGCCGCTGCGGGTGGTGGCCACGACCTCGCCGTGCACGTTGGTGAGCGTGACGGTGGCGTCCCGGACGGGGGTGCCGTCGGCGGTGACGACGCTGCCGACGAGGTTCCCGGCGCCGCCGAGGACGATGTCGAGTTCGACGGGCCGTTCGCCGACGGTCACGGAGACCGCCTGCGGCTGGTGGCCGCCGGCCGCGGCGATCAGCACGTACGAGCCGGGGCCGGGTGTGGCCAGCGCGTAGCGGCCGTCCTCGCCGCTCGCGCCGCGCCCGGTCTGCTGTCCGGTGACGTCGATGAGCGTGAGCGCGGCGCGGGGCACGACGGTCCCGTCGTGGTGCTGCACCGAGCCGCACACGGGCACCCCGGCACTGTACGCGCCGCGCGCCTGCGGGACCGGGGCGTTCCCCGGTGCCGTGTCCGGGTCGGTGACGGAGGCGTTGTGGGACACCAGGGGTTTCTCCTTGAGGAAGAGGGCGACGAGCAGTCCGAGGACCAGCACCGGCACCAGGTAGAGGAAGATCCGCGGCATGGCGTCGGCGTACGCCCGGATGTAGCCGTCGCGCAGGGCCGGGGGCAGGGTGTGCACGAGCTGCGGGGTGAGGGACTCGGGGTCGGGCAGGCCCGCGCCCGCCCGCGCGGGGAGACGGTCGGCCAGGGCGTCGGTGAGCCGGTCGGCGAAGAGGGTGCCGAAGACGGCGGCTCCGACGCTGCCGCCGATCTGCCGGAAGTAGTTGCTGGCGCTGGTGGCGGTGCCGAGGTCGGCCGTTCGCACCGAGTTCTGCACGGCGAGGATCAGCACCGGCATCACCATGCCGATGCCCGCGCCGAGGACGGCCATCCAGATGCTGTAGTGCAGCCGGGGTGTGCCCACTTCCAGGCGGGACAGCAGCCACATGCCGGCCACGGACAGGGCGCCGCCGAGGAGGGGGTAGGCCTTGTAGCGGCCGGTGTGGCTGATGAGCTGCCCGGCGATGATCGAGGCGCCGACGATGCCGCCCATCATCGGCAGCATGAGCAGACCCGATTCCGTGGCGGAGGCCCCGTCGACCATCTGCAGGTACGTCGGCAGGTAGCTTGCGGCGCCGAACAGCGCGGCCCCGACCACCAGGCCGATCAGGCCGGTGACGTTGAAGACGGAGTCCCGGAACAGCCGCAGCGGGATGAGGGGTTCGGCGGCGAAGTGCTCGGCGACGAGGAAGAGGACGGTGGACACCGCTGCTCCGGCTCCGAGGCCGAGGATCACGCGCGAGTCCCAGGCGTACTCGGTGCCGCCCCAGCTGGTGAGCAGGACCAGGCAGGTGGAGGCGGCGGTGAGCAGCAGCGCGCCGAGGAGGTCCAGCCGGGCCCGCACGGCCGGCTTGGGCAGCTTGAGCGCCACGGCGACGACGGCGAGCGTGAGCAGGCCGAAGGGCACGTTGACGTAGAAGCACCAGCGCCAGGTGAGGTGGTCCGTGAAGTAGCCGCCGAGCAGGGGCCCGGCCACGGAGGCGAGGCCGAAGGCGGCGCCGATCAGGCCCATGTAGCGGCCGCGCTGCCGGGACGGCACGATGTCGGCGATGATCGCCTGGACGCCGATCATGAGGCCCCCCGCGCCGACGCCCTGGAGCGCGCGGAAGGCGATCAGCTGGTCCATGGTCTGCGCCCGGCCGGCGAGCGCGGAGCCGGCGACGAAGACGACGATGGCGAACTGGAAGACGCCCTTGCGGCCGAGCAGGTCACCGAGCTTGCCGTAGATCGGCAGGCCGACCGTGGCGGTGAGCAGGTAGGCGGTGATCGCCCAGGACATCCGGTCCAGGCCGTGCAGTTCACCGACGATCTTCGGCAGGGCCGTGGCGACGATCATCTGCTCCAGGGCGGCCAGGAGCAGGGCCAGCATGAGCGCGAGGAAGATCAACCGCACCCGGCGGGGGCTCAGTTCACCGGCCGGGGGCGGAGGTGGGGCGGGGGTGTCGGGAGGTGCCACCGCCGGTTCGTCCTGCGCCAGAGTGATCCCGCCCACTCACCGCTCCCCTCGTCGCGCTGCCACACCATTCCCGCGTAAAAGCGACAACTATGAGCAAGCGCGACGAGTTACGGCACGGAGCCGAACGGGACGGAGATCACCCGAACCGGTGAGGGGGCACAACATCCCCGCCCCGCTTGGGGCTTGAGCCCGCAGAGGCTACTTCTCGACCTCGGCCGCGAGCCGGGCGAGCAGCGCGTCGTAGATCCGGCCGAGACCCTTGGGGGCGAAGGTCCTCTCGAAGAAGCCGCCGATGCCGCCGGCGCCGGTCCAGGTGGTGGTGACCACGACCCGGGACCTGCCCTCGCCGGCCGGGGTGACGCGCCACGTGGTGACCATGGAGGAGTTGCGGTCCTTCTCGACCAATTCGCCGTCGGTGGGCTCGGTGACCTCCAGCAGGCAGTCGCGCACCCGCTTGCTGGTGGCCTGGAGCTTCCAGTGGACGAGGGTGCCCTCGCCGTCGCCGCCCTCGCGGACCTCGTACTCGCTGAACTGCTCGGGCATCAGCTTCGCGCGCGTGCCGCTGTAGTCGGCGAGGGCGTCGAACACCGTCTCCGCGTCCGCCGCGACGATCCGCTCCGTAGTGGCCTCGACCTGCGCCATCGCTCTCCTCCAGGACCTGGTTGCTCGGGGGTCGGGGCAAGCCAACCACCCCGCCGCCCGGGCCCCCAAATCGGGGGCGTCCAACCCGGTCGAACACGTTCGGAAAACACCCTCGCACGATCAAGGGAACATGTGTTCTATTCTGTGGTCAGTGCTACCGAGGAGGCGCCATGCGCTGGGAGAACCTCACAGCGGACTCCGAACACGGCCGGGCCGACGCCGCGCTGTTCGGCGCGGACGCGGTGACGACCCGTACGTTCGACACGCCCGAGTTCCGCGGGATCACCTTCCACGAGATCCGGGCCCGGTCGATCATCAACCGGGTGCCGGCGGTCTCCCGGATGTCCTTCCAGTGGACGGTGAACCCCTACCGGGGCTGCTCGCACGCGTGCGTGTACTGCTTCGCCCGCAAGACGCACAGCTATCTCGACCTCGACACCGGACTCGGCTTCGACAGCCAGATCGTCGTCAAGGTCAACGCGCCGGACCTGCTGCGCCGGCAGCTGGCCTCCCCCCGCTGGCAGGGCGAGCACATCGCGATGGGCACGAACGTCGACTGCTACCAGCGCGCCGAGGGCCGCTACCGGCTGATGCCGGGCATCATCGCGGCCCTGCGCGACCGCGCCAACCCCTTCTCGATCCTGACCAAGGGCACGCTGATCCTGCGCGACCTGGACCTGATCCGGCAGGCGGCGCGGGTGACGGACGTCGGCATCTCCGTCTCGGTCGGCTTCACCGGCCAGGAGCTGTGGCGCACCGTCGAGCCGGGCACGCCCGCGCCCGAGCGCCGCCTGGAGGTGGTGCGGACCTTCGCCGAGCACGGCATCGGCTGCGGGGTGCTGATGGCGCCGGTCATCCCGTTCCTGAGCGACCGGCCGGACCAACTCCGCGACACCGTACGGGCGATAGCCGCCTCCGGCGCCACGTCCGTGACCCCGCTGGTGCTGCACCTGCGGCCCGGGGCGCGCGAGTGGTTCATGACCTGGCTGGGCCGGCACCACCCGTACCTGGTGCCGCGCTACGAGCGGCTGTACGCGGACGGCTCCTACGCGCCGAAGTGGTACCAGCGCCGGATCACCCGTCAGGTGCACGAGCTGGCCGAGGAGTACGGCATCGGCCCCACGCGCGCGGGCACGCCGCGCCGGATCCGGCCTCCCGAGCCGGCGAAGGAGCCGCCGGTGGCCGGGCCCACCCAACTTTCGCTTCTTTAGGAGCATACGAGCGCATCCGAAGATCCAATTGGGTCATGAAATTGGCGGAATGAGTTCTTCCAGGACCGCTTTCCGGGACGATGCGGCGAGGACGGTGACCCTCGCGGGCCTCGATCCCGCCGTCCTGGGAGGACTCCATGAGAAAACGCGCAGCCGCGCTGTGCGGCGCCGCCGTCGTCATGGCCGGGACCTTCACGGCCGTTCCCGCCGAGGCGAGCGCCCCCGCCACCGCACCCTCCGTACACGCCTCGAAGCTCGCGTGGAAGAAGTGCGGCACCGACAGCTACCCGACCCTGCAGTGCGCGTCCCTGAAGGTGCCGCTGGACCACCGCAGGCCGCAGGGCCGGCAGATCACCCTCGCCCTGTCCCGTGTCCCGCACACCGCCAAGACGTACCAGGGGCCGCTCCTGGTCAACCCGGGCGGTCCCGGCGGCAGCGGTCTGACCCTCGCCGGGTTCGTCGCCTCCGCGCTGCCCAAGGAGGTCGCGGCCCAGTACGACGTCATCGGCTTCGACCCGCGCGGCGTGGGCGCGAGCAAGCCCGCACTGGACTGCCGGCCGGGCCACTTCGACCCGGTCCGCCCGAACTCCCTGCCGACCTCGCCCGCGATCGAGAAGGCCAACCTCGACCGCGCCAGGTCCTTCGCCGCGGCCTGCGGCAAGAAGTACGGGGACCTGCTGCCGTACATCGACACCATCAGCGCCGTGCGCGACATGGACGCCGTCCGGCGGGCCCTGGGCGCCCAGAGGATCAACTACTTCGGCTACTCGTACGGCACCTACCTGGGCGCGGTCTACGCCAAGTTCTACCCGGAGCGGGTGCGGCGGCTGGTCCTGGACTCCGTGGTCGACCCGACCGACGTCTGGTACGAGGCCAACCTCAACCAGGATGTGGCCTTCAACGACCGCCACCGCGCCTTCCTCGCCTGGGTCGCCCGGTACGACACGGCCTACGGGCTGGGCACCGACCCCGAGCAGGTCGAGGCCAAGTGGTACGCGATGCGTTCCGCTTTGGCTAAGCAGCCTGCGGACGGCACGGTGGGTGCCTCTGAGCTGGAGGACACCTTCCTCCCGGGCGGCTACTACAACGGCTACTGGCCGAGCCTCGCCGAGGCGTTCGCGGCGTACGTCAACGACAAGAACCCCGAGCCGCTGGTCCAGGCGTACGAGGACTTCGGCGCGGTCGACGCCTCGGGGGACAACGGTTACAGCGTCTACACCTCCGTGCAGTGCCGCGACGCCGGCTGGCCCCGTGACTGGCGGCGGTGGCGCGAGGACAACTGGGCGGTGTACGAGAAGGCGCCGTTCATGACCTGGAACAACGCCTGGTACAACGCGCCGTGCGCGTTCTGGCCGACGGACTCGCTGCGCCCGGTGAACGTCGCCAACGGCAAGCTGCCGCCGGTGCTCATGTTCCAGGCGACCGGCGACGCGGCCACCCCGTACGAGGGCGCCGTCACGGCCCACCGTCTGCTGGCCCGCTCCAGCCTGGTCGTCGAGGAGGGCGGCGGCAACCACGGCATCACGCTGAGCGGGAACGCCTGCCTGGACGAGCACCTGACGGCGTACCTGGCCGACGGCACCGTGCCGCGCGGGCACGGCACCGCGGACGCGGTGTGCGAGGCCCTGCCGGAGCCGAAGCCGGCGGCCGAGGGGGCGTCCAGGAAGGCGGGACAGGCCTCCTCGAAGGGCTCGGCGCTGCACGGCCTGCTCGGCTTCCGCGGCTGAGCGGTCGACGGCCCGTCCGTCCGGGGGCGGGCACGGTCGGACCGTGGTCCACCATGGACCCATGAGTGAGCCGACACGGATCCCCGCCCCCGACGGAGTCGCCCCCGCGGCGCAGAACAGCCATGTGGTCATGGGCACGGGCCGTTTCGTGGCGGTCGCCGGCCGGCTCCCGCTCCAGGTCTTCGAGAACCTCCGGCGGTGCCTCGCCGCCGCCGGGGCGAGCGTGGCCGGGTGACAGCCTTGCGCGTCCGGGAGATGACCCTCGCCGACTGCGACCGCGTCGCGGAGATCCGCGTCCGCGGCTGGCAGCACGCCTACCGCGGGATGATCCCGCAGTCGTACCTCGACGGGCTCAGCGTCGCGGAGGACGCCGAGCGGCGGCGTACCCATCTCGCACAGGCGGACTCCGGCGTGGTGAACCTGGTCGCCGAGGACACGGAGGGCGAGGTCGTCGGCTGGGCCTGCCATGGCCCGTACCGGGAGGGCGAAGTCCGCACCGCGGATGCCGAGTTGTACGCGCTCTACGTCCACCCGGACCATCTCGGCCGGGGTGCGGGGCAGGCCCTGCTCGCGCAGTCCGTCTCGCGCTGCGCCGCCGCGGGCCACGGCCGTCTCCTGCTGTGGGTGCTCAAGGAGAACGTCCGGGCCCGCCGCTTCTACGAACGGGCCGGCCTGCGGCCGGACGGCGCCGAGGAGCCCTTCGCCGTCGAGGACGTGACGGTGCCGGAGGTGCGGTACGCCAGGGCGCTGTGACTCACCGCTGTCTCGGGATCCGCCCCAGCGCCCGGACCGCCGCCTCCGCCAGCGCCGGATGCGCCAGGGCCTCGTTCAGCACGGGTCTGGCCCGGCCGTCGCCCAGGGTGCCGAGTCCGTCCACGCAGGCGAGGGCCACGCGGCGGTACGGATCGTGCGGGCGCAACCGGCGCTGGAGCGTGGTGATGAGCGCCGGCACGGCCTCCGGGGCGCGCAGCTCCACCAGCAGGCGGACCGGGTGCAGGGCGTAGGCGACGCGCAGTTCGTTGGTGGCGAGGGCGGCGGCCGCGCGCGCGGTGCGCGGGTCGCCGAGGCGGGCGAGGGCGTACGCGGCGGAGGCGCAGCGTGGCGGATCACGGTGATTGAGCAGCAGCACCAGGGACTCGAAGGCCCGCCGGTCCCCCGCGAGACCGAGCCGGAACGCGGCCAGCTCCCGGGCCCACAGCGGCTGCCCGGGCTCGGTCAGCACCGCCGCCAGGGCGTCGAGGTCGCCGGTCGCCACGAGCCGCTCGAACACGGGCGAGGCCCTCGACTCCTGCCGTAAGCGCTCCGTGAGTGATCGCAACTCTTCGTCCATGCCACCGAGGTTAGGGGGCGGGACCGGCGCTCGGGACGTACATCACAAAGACGGGGACTGGCGCGCTCGTTACCCGCCAGTTAGGCTCAGACGAGCGAGTTACCCACTCGTCTTCCTCGCGGCGGTCTGGTGACGCGGCCTCCGCGATGGGGGTACCCCCACGCCCTTGAGGCAGTGGGGGAAGTCGGTTCGGTGCCTCAGGTACCGCAGTACGACCCGGCCCCGGGACAGGGCCGGTCGGAACGGCCGTTCGCCCCGGGGCGTGTGCACGCCCGCGAGCGACGGCACCGGGCGTGTGCGCATCGCAGCCCGGCCCACACCCGCACTTCTCACGCACCCGGTGCGCCCGGGACCCCGGCCCTCGCCGGGCCGTCCCCGGCGCACCCGGGCGGCGTTCCCCGTCGTCACCCTCATCCTGGAGTCCCGCCATGGCCACTCCCCTTTCCGACCCTTCCCTGTCCCCGCTGCGGACCGTCGCCGTCGTCGGCCTGGGCACGATGGGCACCGGCATCGCCGAAGTGCTCGCCCGGGCCGGCCGCGACGTCGTCGGCATCGACATCAGCGAGACCCAGGCCGCGAAGTGCGTCGCCGCCCTGGAGGCCTCCACGGCCCGTGGCGTCGAGCGCGGGCGGCTGACCGAGCAGGACCGCGCCGGGATCCTCGCCCGCGTCCGCACCTCCACCGACCTGCGCACCGCGGCCGACGCCGACCTCGTCATCGAGGTCGCGCCGGAGTCGTACGAGGTCAAGCAGCAGATCTTCCGGGAGCTCGACGGGATCGTGCGCCCCGGGGCCATCCTGGCGACCGGCACCAACGCGTTGTCCGTGACCCGGCTGGCCGCCGACTCGGCGCGTCCCGAGCGGGTGCTGGGCCTGCACTTCTTCAACCCGGCGCCGGCCATGAAGCTGGTCGAGGTCGTCTCCTCGGTGCTGACCGCTCCCGCCGCCGTCACGGCCGTCACCAACCTCGCGCTGGACCTGGGCAAGGAGCCCGTCGCGGTCGGCGACCGGCCCGGCTTCGTCGCCGACGGCCTGCTGTTCGGCTATCTCAACCAGGCCGCCGCGATGTACGAGGCGCGGTACGCCTCCCGCGAGGACATCGACGCCGCGATGCGCCTCGGCTGCGGGCTGCCCATGGGCCCGCTGGCGCTGCTCGACCTGATCGGCGTCGACACGGCCCGCACGGTCCTGGAGGCCATGTACGCCGAGTCCCACGACCGGCTGCACGCCCCCGCGCCGATCCTCAAGCAGCTCAGCGAGGCGGGCCTGATGGGCCGCAAGGCCGGGCGCGGCTTCTACACCTACGAGGCGCCGGGCAGCGCCACGGTCGTGCCGGACGCGCTGACCCCCCGGGAGAGCGGCGACACGGTCGCCGGCCGCGCGATCCGCTCGGTCGGTGTCGCGGGCTCCGGCACGATGGCCTCCGGGATCGCCGAGGTCTTCGCCAAGGCCGGCTACGAGGTCGTGCTGGCGGCCCGCAGCGAGGAGAAGGCGCAGGCGGCCAGGGCCCGGATCGGCAAGTCCCTGGCCCGCTCGGTCGACAAGGGCCGGATGACCGCCGAGGCAGCCGCCGGGACCCTGGACCGCATCACGGCCACGGGCACGTACGACGACTTCGCCGGCGTCGACCTCGCCCTGGAGGCGGTCGCCGAGGACCTGGAGGTCAAGCGGCAGCTGTTCGCCGCCCTGGACAAGGTCTGCAAGCCGGGCGCGATCCTGGCCACCACCACCTCGTCCCTGCCGGTCGTCGCCTGCGCCCGGGCCACCTCGCGTCCGCAGGACGTGATCGGCATGCACTTCTTCAACCCGGCGCCGGCCATGAAGCTGGTCGAGGTCGTCCGCACGGTGCTGACCGCCGACGACGTCCACGCCACGGTCCGCGAGGTGTGCGGCAGGATCAGGAAACACGCCGTCGACTGCGGGGACCGCGCCGGGTTCATCGTGAACGCCCTGCTGTTCCCGTACCTCAACAACGCGATCAAGATGGTGCAGGAGCACTACGCCTCGCTGGACGACATCGACGCGGCGATGAAGCTGGGCGGCGGCTACCCGATGGGCCCGTTCGAGCTGCTGGACGTCGTCGGGCTGGACGTCTCGCTCGCCATCGAGAAGGTCCTGCACCGCGAGTTCCGCGACCCGGGTCTCGCCCCGGCGCCGCTGCTGGAGCACCTGGTGGCCGCGGGCTGCCTCGGCCGCAAGACCGGCCGTGGCTTCCGCGAATATGCCAAGCGCTGAGCGTCCCGGCGACTGGTTCCGGTCCGGCTCCGAGTGGGGCGGCCTGCTCGGCCCGGACCGGTTCCCGCCCCTCTCCGGCGGGGGCGGAGAACCGGCTCACGCGCACCGAGCTGCGCACATGCAGTACGTTCAGGGCATGTCCCAGCCCGCCAAGTCCTCACGTACACCAGCCACGGCCGACGCGCCGGAAAGTGCCGCAGGCTCCCGTGCCGCCGCCCAGCGGCTCAAGATGCGCCGGGAACTGGCGGCCGCCGCGATGGAGCTGTTCGCGACCAAGGGGTACGAGGCGACCACCGTCGACGAGATCGCGGCCCAGGCCGGGGTCGCCCGCCGCACCTTCTTCCGCCACTTCCGCTCCAAGGAAGAGGCGATCTTCCCGGACCACGACGACACCCTCATCCGCGCCGAGGCGGTGCTCAACGCCGCGCCGGCGCACGAGCATCCGCTCGACACGGTGTGCCGCGGCATCAAGGAAGTCATGAGGATGTACGCGGCCCGGCCGGAGATCTCGGTCGCCCGCTACAAGCTGACGCGCGAGGTGCCCACCCTGCGCGAGGCGGAGATCGCGTCGGTGGCCCGCTACGAGCGCCTGTTCACCCGCTACCTGCTCGGCCACTTCGACGAGCGCGCGCACGCCGACGACGCCAACGACGACCCGCTGCTGGCGGAGGTCGCCGCGTCCGCCGTCGTCACCGCCCACAACCACGTCCTGCGGCGCTGGCTGAGGGCCGGCGGGCAGGGCGACGTGGAGGCGCAGCTCGACCACGCCTTCGCGATCGTGCGCAGGACGTTCGGGACCGGGATCGGCGCCGGACGCTCGGCGGAGCCGCAGCCGGCGGCGGCCACGGCCTCCGCGCAGGGCGAGGTGCTGGTCACGGTCGCCCGCACCGACGCCCCGCTCGACGAGGTCATGCGGACGATCGAGCAGGCGCTCAAGGAGCGCTGAGCGGCCCACCGCACTGTGATGACGGCCACCCTTCGGGGTGGCCGTTTTGGCATGTCAGGGGCCGTTTTGCGGGGCCTTGGCGAGGCCGTTCGATCGATCATCGCTCATGTGTTACGTAAAGATTTCATCTGAGAGCAAGTTCTGGCACTCAGTGCCTTGCGGGGTGACACGCGGTGTCATACGTTGAAGAGGTCCGGGCGGCGTCCCAGCGGGCCCCGCGCCCGCCCGACCGGACGCCTGCGTCACAGGCACCCTCCCGCGCCACCAGCGCTGCCGATCAGCACCACCGCCGAACCGACGGCACACCCTCGACCCTCAGCAGCACCGACGTACCCATCGGCGCCCCTCCCTCAGGGCGCTCACCGCCGGAGGCAACACCGTGACCGTGAAGGACATCCTGGCCGCGATCCAGTCGCCCGACTCCACGTCGGAGGACTTCGCCGCCCTCCCGCTCCCCGAGTCGTACCGCGCGATCACCGTGCACAAGGACGAGACCGAGATGTTCGCCGGGCTCGCCACGCGCGACAAGGACCCCCGCAAGTCGATCCACCTGGACGAGGTGCCGCTGCCCGAGCTCGGCCCGGGCGAGGCCCTGGTGGCCGTCATGGCCTCCTCGGTCAACTACAACTCGGTGTGGACCTCGATCTTCGAGCCGCTGTCGACGTTCGGCTTCCTGGAGCGCTACGGCCGCACCAGTGACCTGGCCAAGCGCCACGACCTGCCGTACCACATCATCGGCTCCGACCTCGCGGGCGTCGTCCTGCGCACCGGCCCGGGCGTCAACGCCTGGCGGCCCGGCGACGAGGTCGTCGCGCACTGCCTGTCCGTCGAGCTGGAGTCGTCCGACGGGCACAACGACACGATGCTCGACCCGGAGCAGCGCATCTGGGGCTTCGAGACCAACTTCGGCGGCCTCGCCGAGATCGCGCTCGTGAAGTCCAACCAGCTGATGCCCAAGCCCGACCACCTCAGCTGGGAGGAGGCCGCCGCCCCGGGCCTGGTCAACTCCACCGCCTACCGGCAGCTGGTCTCCCGCAACGGCGCCGCCATGAAGCAGGGCGACAACGTGCTCATCTGGGGCGCGAGCGGCGGACTGGGCAGCTACGCCACGCAGTTCGCGCTGGCCGGCGGCGCCAACCCGATCTGTGTCGTCTCCTCGCCGCAGAAGGCGGAGATCTGCCGGTCCATGGGCGCCGAGGCGATCATCGACCGCAACGCCGAGGGCTACAAGTTCTGGAAGGACGAGAACACCCAGGACCCCAAGGAGTGGAAGCGCTTCGGCAAGCGCATCCGCGAGCTCACCGGCGGCGAGGACATCGACATCGTCTTCGAGCACCCCGGCCGCGAGACCTTCGGCGCGTCCGTCTTCGTCACCCGCAAGGGCGGCACCATCACCACCTGTGCCTCCACCTCGGGCTACATGCACGAGTACGACAACCGCTACCTGTGGATGTCGCTGAAGCGGATCATCGGCTCGCACTTCGCCAACTACCGCGAGGCCTGGGAGGCCAACCGGCTCATCGCGAAGGGCAAGATCCACCCGACCCTGTCCAAGGTGTACTCCCTGGAGGACACCGGCCAGGCGGCCTACGACGTGCACCGCAACCTGCACCAGGGCAAGGTCGGCGTGCTGTGCATGGCCCCCGAGGAGGGCCTGGGCGTGCGCGACGAGGCCAAGCGCGCCCAGCACATCGACGCGATCAACCGCTTCCGGAACATCTGAGAGGCGTAGATGACTGAGCGTCAGAAGGACCGGCCGTGGCTCATGCGGACCTACGCCGGTCACTCCACGGCCGAGGCGTCCAACGAGCTGTACCGGCGCAACCTCGCCAAGGGCCAGACGGGTCTGTCGGTGGCGTTCGACCTGCCGACGCAGACCGGCTACGACTCCGACCACGTCCTCGCCCGCGGCGAGGTGGGCCGGGTCGGCGTGCCGATCGCGCACGTCGGTGACATGCGCCGGCTGTTCCAGGACATCCCCCTGGAGCAGATGAACACCTCGATGACCATCAACGCCACGGCCATGTGGCTGCTGGCGCTCTACCAGGTCGTCGCCGAGGAGCAGGGTGCCGACATCACCAAGCTCCAGGGCACGACCCAGAACGACATCGTCAAGGAGTACCTGTCCCGCGGCACGCACGTCTTCCCGCCGGGGCCGTCCCTGCGCCTGACGACGGACATGATCGCGTACACGGTCTCCCACATGCCGAAGTGGAACCCCATCAACATCTGCAGCTACCACCTGCAGGAGGCGGGCGCCACGCCGGTCCAGGAGATCGCGTACGCGATGTCCACCGCGATCGCCGTCCTCGACGCCGTGCGCGACTCCGGCCAGGTGCCGCAGGAGCGCATGGGCGACGTGGTGGCCCGTATCTCCTTCTTCGTGAACGCGGGCGTCCGCTTCATCGAGGAGATGTGCAAGATGCGCGCCTTCGGCCGCATCTGGGACAAGGTCACCCGCGAGCGGTACGGCATCGAGAACCCCAAACACCGCCGCTTCCGCTACGGCGTCCAGGTCAACTCCCTCGGCCTGACCGAGGCACAGCCGGAGAACAACGTCCAGCGGATCGTGCTGGAGATGCTGGCCGTGACCCTCTCCAAGGACGCCCGCGCGCGTGCCGTGCAGCTGCCCGCCTGGAACGAGGCCCTCGGCCTGCCCCGCCCCTGGGACCAGCAGTGGTCGCTGCGCATCCAGCAGGTGCTGGCGTACGAGAGCGACCTGCTGGAGTACGACGACATCTTCGAGGGCTCGAAGGTGATCGAGGAGAAGGTGCAGGGTCTGGTCGAGGCGGCGCTCGCCGAGATGGACCGCATCGAGGAGATGGGCGGCGCGATGGCGGCCGTCGAGTCCGGCTACCTCAAGTCGCAGCTGGTGGCCTCGCACGCCGAGCGCCGGGGCCGGATCGAGTCCGGCCAGGAGAAGATCGTCGGCGTCAACATCTTCGAGGGCACCGAGCCCAACCCGCTCACCGCCGACCTGGACACCGCGATCCAGACGGTGGACCCGGCGGTGGAGGCCCGGGTCGTCGAGGCGCTGCGGCACTGGCGCGACAGCCGCTACCAGCCGCCCTTCAACCACCCGCGGCCCTGCAAGGCCCTGGAGCGGCTGAAGGAGGCGGCCCGCGGCACGGAGAACCTCATGGAGGCGACCCTGGAGTGCGCCCGCGCCGGCGCGACGACCGGCGAGTGGGCCGGGGCCCTGCGCGAGGTGTTCGGCGAGTTCCGGGCGCCCACGGGCGTCTCCTCGGCGCCGGTGGCCGTCCCCGTCGAGGAGGGCAGCACGCTGGCCCTGGTGCGCCGCAAGGTGGAGCTGACGGCCGAGGACCTGGGCGTGGGCAAGCTGCGCTTCCTGGTCGGCAAGCCGGGCCTGGACGGGCACTCCAACGGCGCCGAGCAGATCGCGGTCCGGGCGCGGGATGCCGGCTTCGAGGTGGTCTACCAGGGCATCCGGCTGACGCCGGAGCAGATCGTGGACGCGGCCGTCGCCGAGGACGTGCACGCGGTGGGCCTGTCCATCCTGTCCGGCTCGCACGCCCAGCTGGTGCCGGACGTCCTCGAACGGCTCCGTGTGGCCGGTGCCACAGACATCCCGGTGATCGCCGGTGGCATCATCCCGAACGGTGACGCCGAGCAGCTCAGGGCAGCCGGAGTGGCCGCGGTCTTCACCCCGAAGGACTTCGACATCACCGGAATCATCGGCCGCATCGTCGACGAGATCCGGAAAGCGAACAAGCTCGACCCTCTGGAGGTCCCCGCATGACCAGCCCTGCTCCGCAGGTCAACCGCCTTCGCCCCCGGCGTTCCTGCCTGGCGGTACCGGGCTCGAACCCGCGCTTCCTGGAGAAGGCCCAGGGCCTCCCCGCCGACCAGGTCTTCCTCGACCTGGAGGACGCCTGCGCCCCGCTGGCCAAGCCCGAGGCGCGGCACACCATCGTGAAGTTCCTCAACGAGGGCGACTGGACGGGCAAGACGCGCGTGGTCCGGGTCAACGACTGGACGACCGAGTGGACGTACCGCGACGTCGTCACGGTCGTCGAGGGCGCCGGCCCCAACCTCGACTGCATCATGCTGCCGAAGGTCCAGGACGCCCAGCAGATCGTGGCGCTGGACCTGCTGCTGACGCAGATCGAGAAGACGATGGGCTTCGAGGTCGGCCGCATCGGCATCGAGGCGCAGATCGAGAACGCGCAGGGCCTGAACAACGTCAACGAGATCGCGCAGGCCTCCCAGCGCGTGGAGACCATCATCTTCGGCCCGGCCGACTTCATGGCCTCCATCAACATGAAGTCGCTGGTCGTGGGCGAGCAGCCGCCCGGCTACCCGGCGGACGCCTACCACTACATCCTGATGAAGATCCTGATGGCCGCCCGCGCCAACAACCTCCAGGCGATCGACGGCCCCTACCTCCAGATCCGCAACGTCGACGGCTACCGCGAGGTCGCGCAGCGCGCCGCCGCGCTCGGCTTCGACGGCAAGTGGGTGCTGCACCCGGGCCAGGTCGAGGCGTCCAACGAGATCTTCTCGCCGTCGCAGGAGGACTACGACCACGCCGAGCTGATCCTGGACGCGTACGAGTACTACACGTCCGAGGCGGGCGGCAAGAAGGGCTCGGCGATGCTCGGCGACGAGATGATCGACGAGGCCAGCCGCAAGATGGCCCTGGTCATCGCGGGCAAGGGCCGCGCCGCCGGCATGCGGCGCACCAGCACGTTCGAGATCCCGGAGGCGTGACGGCCATGCAGTTCGGACGCACCTACGAGGAGTTCGAGGTCGGGGCGACGTACAAGCACTGGCCGGGCAAGACGGTCACGGAGTACGACGACCACCTCTTCTGTCTCCTCACCATGAACCACCACCCGCTCCACATGGACACGAACTATGCGGAGAAGACGACCGACTTCGGCAAGAACGTCGTCGTGGGCAACTACATCTACTCCCTGCTGCTCGGCATGAGCGTGCCGGACATCTCCGGCAAGGCGATCGCCAACCTGGAGATCGAGTCGCTCAAGCACGTGGCGCCGACCTTCCACGGCGACACGGTCTACGGCCAGACGACGGTGCTCGACAAGTGGCCGTCGAAGTCGAAGGACGACCGCGGCATCGTCTACGTCGAGACCAAGGGCTACAAGCAGGACGGCACCCTGGTCTGCGTGTTCCGCCGCAAGGTGATGGTGCCGACCGAGACGTACATCAAGGAGCGCGGCGGCGAGCAGCCCGGCCGCCCGGAGCTGCGAGAGCAGGAGAAGTAGTCATGGCGCGACTCGCCCAGACCGCCGGTCTGACGGACGTCCAGCAGGAGATCCTGTCCACCGTCCGGGACTTCGTGGACAAGGAGATCATTCCGGTCGCCACGGAGCTGGAGCACCGCGACGAGTACCCGCAGGCGATCGTCGACGGGCTGAAGGAGCTGGGCCTGTTCGGCCTGATGATTCCCGAGGAGTACGGCGGGCTCGGCGAGTCGCTCCTGACGTACGCCCTGTGCGTCGAGGAGATCGCGCGCGGCTGGATGTCGGTGTCCGGCATCATCAACACCCACTTCATCGTGGCGTACATGCTCAAGCAGCACGGCACGCAGGAGCAGAAGGACCACTTCCTGCCGAGGATGGCGGCCGGCGACGTCCGGGGCGCGTTCTCGATGTCGGAGCCGGGGCTCGGCTCGGACGTGTCGGCGATCACGTCGAAGGCGGTGAAGGACGGCGACGAGTACGTCCTCAACGGCCAGAAGATGTGGCTGACGAACGGCGGAACGTCGTCTCTGGTGGCCGTTCTGGTGCGAAGTGACGAAGGTCACCCCGAGGGCACGGCGCCCCACAAGTCGATGACCACCTTCCTCGTCGAGAAGGAGCCCGGCTTCGGCGAGGTGCGGCCCGGCCTCACCATCCCCGGCAAGATCGACAAGATGGGGTACAAGGGGGTCGACACCACCGAACTCATCATGGATGGCCTGCGGATTCCTGCGGATCGCGTGCTCGGCGGGGTCACCGGCCGTGGTTTCTACCAGATGATGGACGGCGTCGAAGTCGGCCGCGTGAACGTCGCGGCCCGTGGCTGCGGCGTCGCTCAGCGTGCGTTCGAACTGGGCGTCCAGTACGCGCAGCAGCGTCACACCTTCGGGAAGCCGATCGCCCAGCACCAGGCGATCCAGTTCAAGCTGGCCGAGATGGCTACCAAGGTCGAGGCCGCGCATGCGATGATGGTGAACGCAGCACGCAAAAAGGACTCCGGGGAACGAAACGACCTTGAAGCCGGTATGGCGAAGTATCTTGCTTCCGAATACTGCAAGGAGGTCGTGGAAGACGCCTTCCGGATCCACGGCGGCTACGGCTTCTCCAAGGAGTACGAGATCGAACGCCTCTACCGCGAGGCGCCGATGCTGCTGATCGGTGAAGGTACCGCCGAGATCCAGAAAATGATCATCGGCAGGCGCCTGCTCGAGGAGTATCGATTCCAGGGCTGAATGTCCGGATACGGGGTGTTTTCTTGGAGAAGAAGATCACACCCCGTCAGCACTCTTCGGCCGCCGACTCGGCTGCCTGGCTTACCCAGTTACGGCCCCGAGCCGCTACGATCGCCGGAAAGCCGCCGTCCCCCGTCAGAGTGCGGCATCATCCGCTACGAAGGTCATCCATGCCCCACAGCCAAACCTCTGCACCTCGCGACAGCCGGGCCGGCGTACGCCTCGCGCGCGGAGCATCGCCGTGGCTCCTTCCGACCGTCGCCACCGCAGCCCTCAGCCTGGCCCGTGCCCGCCGCTCCGGCGCCGCCAAGGCCGTCGCCGTTCCCGCCACCGCGCTCGCGGCGGGAATGCTGTGGTTCTTCCGCGACCCCGAGCGCGAGATCACCCAGGGCCGGGTCATCTCGCCCGCCGACGGCGTGGTGCAGAGCATCATGCCGTGGAAGGACGGCCGCACGCGCGTCGCGATCTTCATGAGCCCGCTCAACGTCCACGTGAACCGCGCCCCGCTGGCCGGCACCGTGACGTCGGTCGAGCACATCCCCGGTGGCTTCGTTCCCGCCTTCAACAAGGAGAGCGAGAACAACGAGCGCGTCGTCTGGCACTTCGACACCGAGCTCGGCGACATCGAGATGATCCAGATCGCCGGCGCGGTCGCCCGCCGCATCGTTCCCTACGTGCCCGAGGGCACCAAGGTCGAGCAGGGCGAGCGGATCGGCCTGATCCGCTTCGGCTCGCGGGTCGACCTCTACCTGCCCGAGGGCGTGGAGGTCGCGGTCGAGGTGGGGCAGAAGACCGTGGCTGGGGTGACTCGCATTGACCGTGATTGATCCTGACACCAAGGCCGGCTGGGTCCCGGAGGCCGACGAGGTGGACGAAGAGGAGGAGATGCCCCTCTCTCTGCGTCTGTCGATAGCGGACACCCTGACGCTCGGCAACGCCACGTGCGGCTTCATGGCGGTGTACTTCACCACCACCGGCATCCTGATCCCGCACCTCACGGGCAGCCAGGAGACCGGCATGGCCCGCCACAGCGCGGCCACGGCGGTCATCCTGATGCTCTGCGCGGCGGTCTTCGACCTCTTCGACGGGCTGGTGGCGCGCAAGCTGCGCTCCTCCCCCATGGGCGCGGAGCTGGACAACCTCTCCGACCTGATCAGCTTCGGGCTGGCACCGGCGTACTTCGTGCTCGTGTACGGCATGGTCGCGGACGACGCGCACCAGCGGGTCGCGGCGGTCGGGGCGATCGTGGTGCTGCTGGCGGTGGTGCTCCGCCTTGCGCGGTTCTCGTGCGTCACGGTGAAGGACGGCACCTTCCAGGGCATGCCGTCGCCGTTCGGCGCGCTGACGGTGGTGTCCATCGTGCTGCTGGAGCTGCCCTTCGTGGCGACGCTGCTGGCGATCCTGGGGACCGCCTGGCTGATGGTGTCCCGGGTGGAGTACCCCAAGCCCCGGGGCCGGCTCGCGGTGGCGATGCTGTCGTGGATCGTGCTGAGCATGGGTCTGCTGGCGGCGTGGGCGTTCGACGCGCCGAGCGGGCAGCTGCTGCTGCAGACGGGGTGCGCGCTCCAGCTGGTCATGGGGGCGGTGATCCCGCTGTTCGCGACGGCCCGGCGGGTGAACAACTTCCGTGACAACCGGCGGGAGGCGCGGGCGGCGCAGCTGCCGTAACGGCTCAGCGAGCGCCGTACCGACGGATCGACGACGAAGGCCCCGAGCGGACTGCTCGGGGCCTTCGTCGTGCCTGCGGCCGCAACCGCCCGCGTCAGCCGCCGGCTCAGGTCAGGAAGTCCCGCCCGATCCGTTCCGCGACCCGCTCCAGGATCGGGCCCGCCTCCGCGATGCACTTCGCCACGTCCGGCTCCGCGTCCGTCAGCGGGTAGGCCCGGCGGATGCCGGCCCGGCCCAGGACCTCCGGGGGCAGCGCCAGCCGGCCGCAGACCGCCACGACGTCCTTGTCCGCCGCCCGGGCCGCCGCGGCGACGCCCGCCGGGGCCTTGCCGTGCAGGGTCTGCTCGTCGAGCGAGCCCTCGCCGGTGATCACCAGGTCGGCACGGTCCAGGGCGGGCGCGAAGCCCAGCACGTCGAGCATGACCTCGATCCCGGGCCGGAAGCGGGCCCCCAGCAGCAGCGCGCCGTAGCCGATGCCGCCGGCGGCTCCCGCGCCCGGTGAGGCGGCGTACTCGGCGGCCCGGGGGCCGGCCGTCCCCTCCAGGACCTTCGCGAAGTGGGTGAGGGCCGCGTCCAGGGCCCGCACGTCGTCCGGTGAGGCGCCCTTCTGCGGGCCGTAGACCGCGGGCGCGCCCTTCGGGCCGGTCAGCGGGTTGTCCACGTCGCTCGCGAGGACCAGTTCGACCTCGGTGAGGCGCGGGTCCAGACCCGAGAGGTCCGCCGAGGCGAGCCCGGCGAGACCCCCGCCGCCCGGGGGCACGGGCTCCCCGTCCGCGTCCAGGAACCGGGCGCCCAGCGCCGACAGCATTCCCGCGCCGCCGTCCGTGGTGGCGCTGCCGCCGACCCCGAAGACGATGGTGCGGGCCCCCGCGTCCAGGGCGGCCCGCAGCAGCTCGCCGGAGCCGTGGGTCGACGCGGTGAGGGGGGCGAGGACCCCGGCCGGCAGCCGCTGCAGCCCGCTGGCCTCGGCCATCTCCACGACGGCGGTGCCCTCGCGCAGCGCGAACGCCGCCGTCACCTCGTCGCCGAGGGGACCGGCGACCTGTACCTCCCGGCGCTCGAAGCCGGCCGCGACCGCCGCGGCCACGGTCCCGTCCCCGCCGTCGGCCACGGGCAGTGCCTCGACCTGGAGGCCCGGCACGGCCCGGCGCAGCCCGGCCGTCACCCGTTCGGCGACCTCCACGGCCGTCAGGGACCCCTTGAACTTGTCCGCGGCGACGAGCACCCGCTGTGTCCGCCGGGTCCTTCGGGTGCCGCTCACTGCAGCGTCCGCCACTTGCACTCCCCTTGCTCTCCGGGCCCTCACGCACGTCAGGGCCAGTCGCGCCGCTGCGACCTTAACCGGCGGACGCCCCGGCCGTCAGCCTCTGCCCAGCCCTCGGACCGCGCCCCGGAAAGGGGTAGACCGTAACCATGACCCCCGCACGCACCGAGACAGACCTGGCGGACCGCGTCCTCGGCGGCTGGCAGGGCCGCATCGCGGGCAACATGCTCGGCAAGCCCGTCGAGCAGGGCGAGGTGTGGACCCGCGACCGCATCGACCGCTACCTCCGGCAGGCCGCCGCCCTGCCCCTCACCGACTACCTGCCCGAGCCGATCAGCGAGCACGACGGCTTCGAGCTGCGCCCGGAGTGGCGCCAGTGCGTCCGCGGCCGCATCCACGGCAGCTGCCGCGACGACGACGTCGACTACGCGATCCTCGGCCTGGACCTGCTGGAGACCCACGGCTTCGGCTTCAGCACCGAGCAGGTAGGCGACCTGTGGCTGCTGCGGCTGCCGTACATGCAGACCTTCACGGCCGAGCGGGCCGCCTACCGCAACCTCGCCAACGGGCTCAAGCCACCGCTGACGGCGACGTACGACAATCCGTACCAGGAGTGGATCGGCGCCCTCATCCGCGCCGACGTCCACGGCTGGACCTGTCCGGGCGAGCCGCGCCGGGCCGCCTCGCTGGCCCGGCGGGACGCGGTGCTCTCGCACACCGGCAACGGCGTGTACGGGGCGATGTGGGCGGCGGCGCTGATCGCGGCGGCGTTCACCGCGCCCACCGTGCGGCACGCCGTCGACGAGGCCCTGGCCGTGATCCCGGCGAGCAGCCGCCTGGCCCGCACGGTGCGCCGCGTGACCGCCCTGCACGACACCCGGATGTCCTGGGAGGACACCCTCACCACGGTCTCCGAGGAGACCGCCGGGACGGGCTGGATCCACACCGTCCCGAACGCCGCCGTCCTCACCGCGGGACTGCTCTACGGCGACGGCGACTTCACCCGCACCATCACGCTGACCGTCCGCGGCGGTCTGGACACCGACTCCAACGGCGCGACCGCCGGCTCCGTGGCGGGCGTGTTCGGCGGGGCCGCCGCCATCCCGGAGCAGTGGACGGTCCCGCTCGAGGACACGGTGCGCAGCGCGGTGTTCGGCTTCGACGGCGTGCGGATCAGCGAACTGGCGGAGCGGACGCTGCGGCTGGCGCGGGACGGCGCCTGATCCGGTTCGTTCCCGGGAGGCCGGTCCCGGCCCGCCGCTATCCTGCCGGGATGAGCACACTGGACTACGCCGCCTACATCGCGTCCCTGCCCCGCGTCATCGCCGGCGCCGCCGCGCTGTTCCGGGACGGCGAGGGGCGGATACTGCTCGTGGAGCCCAACTACCGGGAGGGCTGGGCGCTGCCGGGCGGCACCGTCGAGTCCGACGACGGGGAGACCCCGCGGCAGGGCGCGCGGCGCGAGACGGCCGAGGAGATCGGCCTGGACCGCGAACTCGGCCGGCTGCTGGCGGTGGACTGGGTGCAGGGCGCGGGCCGCCCGCCGCTGGTGGCGTACCTGTACGACGGGGGTGTGCTGGGCGAGGACGACCTGAAGGCGATCCGCCTCCAGGAGGAGGAGCTGCTGTCCTGGCGGCTGGTCCCGCGCGAGGAGCTGACCGAGTACCTGCCGGGCGCCCTCGGCCGCCGGGTGCTGGCCGGCCTGGACGTCCTGGCGGAGGGCTCCGGTACGGAGGAGCTGGAGAACGGCCATCGGGTGGGCTGACGGGCGCGCACGGCCGGGGCCCGGCGGCGTTCCGCCCGATATCCGTTCGCGGCCGCCCCACGGCCCGGCCTACCCTCGCCGACATGGCCAAGCCCCTTGTCGCCCTGCTCACCGGTGCCGGGATCAGCACGGACTCCGGCATCCCCGACTACCGCGGGCCGAACGGGCTGTGGCGCCGGGATCCGGACGCCGAGAAGCTCGTCACGTACGAGTACTACATGGGCGACCCGGAGATCCGCCGCCGCTCGTGGCGGATGCGCCTGGAGACCCACGCGCTGCGTGCCGAGCCGAACGCCGCACACCGTGCGGTGGCCCGGCTGGAGCGGTCCGGGGTGCCGGTGCGGGTGATCACGCAGAACGTGGACGGGCTGCACCAGCAGGCCGGGATGCCCGCCCGCAAGGTGCTGGAACTGCACGGCACGGCGCGGAGCTTCGTCTGCACGGGCTGCCACGCGCGCGGCCCGATGGAGGAGGCGCTCGCGCGGATCGAGGCCGGTGAGGACGATCCGCCGTGCCGGGAGTGCGGCGGGATCCTGAAGCCGGCGACCGTGATGTTCGGCGAGCGTCTCGACCCGGTCGTGCTGGGCGAGGCGGCAGCGGTCAGCAAGGCCTGTGAGGTCTTCGTCGCCGTCGGCACGAGCCTTCAGGTGCATCCGGCGGCCGGTCTCGCCGGGGTCGCCGCCGACCACGGTGCCCGGCTGATCATCGTCAACGCCGAGCCGACGCCGTACGACGACCGGGCCGACGAGATCGTCCGCGATCCCATCGGCACGGCCCTGCCCGCGCTGCTGCGCGGACTCGTGGCCGGGGAGCGTCCCGCAGGCCCTCCGGCCGTCTGAGCGGTTCGGGCCGGAAAGGGGCCCCCGTCCTCCCGTGACGTCTCGTCCCCTGCCCGCGGGGGCGGGCCCGGCTCAGAAGAGGGCCGCTCCGCGTTCGAAGTCCAGCAGGCGCTGCTTGCGCTCCAGGCCGCCGCCGTAGCCGGTGAGGCCGCCGTTCGCGCCGATGACGCGGTGGCAGGGGACGATGATGCCGACGGGGTTGCGGCCGTTGGCGAGACCGACCGCGCGGGAGGCGGTGGGGCTGCCGAGGGCGGCGGCCAGCCGGCCGTAGGTGCGGGTCTCGCCGTAGGGGATACGGCGCAGTTCCTCCCAGACCAGGCGCTGGAACGGGGTGCCGGTCAGCCGCAGCGGGACGGTGAACTCCCTCAGCTCGCCCGCGAAGTACGCCTTGAGCTGCTCCTCCGTCTCCGCGAAGAGGGTGTCGTCGCGGGGCCCGAAGCTCTCCTCGGGCGGGCGGTGGCGCTGGCCGGTCATGTACAGGCCGCACAGGACGCCGTCGTCGGCGACGAGGGTGAGGGGGCCGTAGGGGCTGTCGGTCACGGTGTGCTGCTTCATGGAACGTCCCTATGCCGGAAGAAAGTTGATCGGGTGGCTGTCGGTCGCCCACAGGTACTGGACGGCGTAGGCGCGCCAGGGGCGCCAGGCCGCCGCGCGTGCGGTGAGCGCCGCCGGCGTGGACGGCAGGCCGAGGTCCCGGGCGGCGCGGCGGATGCCCAGGTCGGTGGGGAGGAAGGCGTCGGGGTCGCCGAGGGCGCGCATGGCGATGACGTCGGCCGTCCACGGGCCGAAGCCGGGCAGGTCGAGGAGCTGGGCGCGGGTGCGCGGCCAGTCGCTCGCCACGCCGAGGTGCAGGTCGCCGTCGGCGAGCCGGCGGACCAGGGTGGTGAAGGTGGTGCGGCGGGTCCGGGGCATCGCCAGGGTCTCCGGGTCGGCTGCCGCGAGGGCCCCGGGGGCCGGGAAGAGGTGGGTGAGGCCGCCTTCGGGGTCGTCCACCGGTTCGCCGTGCGCGGTGACCAGGCGGGCCGCGTGGGTGCGGGCGGCGGCGGTGGAGACCTGCTGGCCGAGCACGGCCCGCACGGCGAACTCCGCCTCGTCGACCGTCCGTGGGACCCGCCGCCCGGGCGCCTTGTCGACCAGCGGCGCCAGGACCGGATCCGTGCGCAGCTGGTCGTCGACGGCGACCGGGTCGGCGTCCAGGTCGAGCAGCCGCCGGCAGCGGCTGATGGCGACGGTCAGGTCGCGCAGGTCGCCGAGGGTGAGGCGGCAGGCGATGTGGTCGGGGCCGGGCGTGAGGGAGACGATGCCGTGGCCGTAGGGCAGGCGCAGGGTGCGCCGGTAGGAGCCGTCGCGCCACTCCTCCACGCCGGGTACGGCCGTGGCGGCGAGGTGGCCGAAGACGTTGTCGGGGTTGAGCGGGGCGCGGAACGGCAGCCGCAGGGAGAGCGCGCCGGGCGTGCTCGGTCCCCGCCGCTTCGGGGTGCGGGCGCGCAGCTCGCTCGGGGAGAGGGCGAAGACCTCACGGACGGTGTCGTTGAAGGTGCGGATGGAGGCGAAGCCCGCGGCAAAGGCGATCTGTGCCATGGGCAGGGCCGTCGTCTCGATGAGCAGCCGTGCGGTCCGGGCGCGCTGGGCGCGGGCGAGCGCGAGGGGTCCCGCCCCGAGTTCGGCGAGGAGCTGGCGTTCGACCTGCCGGGTGCTGTACCCGAGCCGGGTGGCCAGTCCGGGCACGCCCTCGCGGTCGACGACGCCGTCGGCGATCAGCCGCATGGCCCGGGCCACCAGGTCGGCGCGCTGGTTCCACTCCGGGGAGCCGGGGCTGGTGTCGGGCCGGCAGCGCTTGCAGGCCCGGAACCCGGCCTGCTGGCAGGACGCCGCGCTGGGGTGGAAGACCATGTTCTCCGGCTTGGGCGGCACGACCGGGCAGCTCGGACGGCAGTAGATGCCTGTTGTCAGGACGGCCGTGAAGAACCAGCCGTCGAACCGCGCGTCCTTCGACTGCACGGCGCGCACGCAGCGCTCGGTGTCGGTGTGCATCCCCATCTGCATGGCTCCAGCATCGGGCACGCGGCGGGCCGGGTCTGGCGAGAATCCGACAGGGACCTCGTGGCAGGGCACCGCCCAGCGGGACAGATGAAGATTCATTCATGTGTTCGTGCCCGCCCGGTACGATGGCGCCATGGGTCATGGAGCCGTCATCCCCGCGCAGGACGCCGCACAGCGCGTACGCCTCGACGCGGACAACGTCGCGAAGGTCGCCACCACCCTCCAGGCCCTGTCCACGCCCTCCCGGCTGCTGATCCTGGCGCGCCTGCGCGAGGGGCCGCTGCCCGCGACGGAGCTGGCGGCCGAGGTGGGCATGGAGCAGTCGGCCTGCTCGCACCAGCTGCGGCTGCTGCGCAATCTGGGCCTGGTGGTGGGCGAGCGGCAGGGCCGTTCGGTGGTGTACGCCCTCCACGACCACCATGTCGCCGAGCTGCTCGACCAGGCCGTCTACCACGTCGAGCACCTGCGGCTCGGGATCAGCGACGCCGCCGACGACTGAGGCGGCGCCGCTGTCCGCCCACCCCTAGTCGGTGGCGGTCGGCCGCCGCGAGGCGCGCATCGCCTCGCTCACCCGCGCCAGAGGGCGCAGCCGGTAGGTGTAGGCGTAGTCGCGGTCGGCGAACAGCTTGAACTCGTCGTGCGTGTGCGCGCCCCAGCTGTTGTCGCCGCCCACGCCCATCTGGCGGTGGTTGAGCCGCAGCACCACGGCGTCCCGAGGGGTCAGCTGGTAGTCGTGGCGGGCACCGGCCGACAGGTCCTCGGGGGTGAAGTGCGAGGCGTTGACCTCCAGCAGCGGTTCACCGCAGACGAGCAGCCCGCGCCCGGCGGCGTCGGTCAGGGCGGCCCAGCGGACGTCGGTCTTGTTGCCGTTCTCCTGGGGGCGCAGATAAGGCGTCCACTGTTCGGCGACCGTCCCGGAGTACAGGCCCACGTCGGTGGCGTTGTTGCGGTCCCACATGTTCTCCTCGGGGCCGCGGCCGTAGTAGTGCAGCCGGTCCAGGCGGCGCGGCAGGAACAGCAGGGTGCCGACCTCGGGGATGTAGGGCAGGCCCGCCGCGCCCGGGCGCAGGGTGTTGTCGACCTTGATCTCGCCGTTGCCGAAGACCGTGTACGTGGTGCTGAATGCGGAGGCCGTGGTGGTGGGCAGCGTGCCGGTGAAGGTGATCTCGACGGCCCGGTCGTCCAGGGGCCGCACCCGGACGTCGGCGACCGTGCGCCGCGCTCCCGCGTCGCGCCAGGTCTGGTTGCGGGTGTGGTGGCCGTTGCCCCGGTCGTTGTCGGTGGGGGCCCGCCAGAAGTTCGGGACGGGGCCGGAGGTGACGAGCTTCTCGCCGCCCGCCTCGAAGGAGGCGAGCGTGCCGGTCGACTTGTCGACCGTGACCGCGAAGTCCCTGCCCCTGACCGTGACGGTCTTCTCCCCGTCGGTGTGGCGCAGGGCGGGCACGCTGCGCAGCGGGGCGGGTTTCACAGCGGGGCTGCCCGCGTCGAGGGGGAGCTGCTGCTTGGCCACCTCGAAACCGGCCTTCGCCCAGGGCGTGCTCTCCCTGGTGGTGAAGGAGAGGTGCAGGAAGAACTCGGTGCCGGGCGCGGGCGCGCTCGGCAGCCGCACCGGCAGCTCGATGTCCTTGCGGCCCGACGGTGCGACGTCCAGTTGCTCGCGGGTCAGCCGGCCGCGCTGGACGACCTCGCCGTCCGCGATCAGGGACCACCGTCCGTCGAACTCCCGCAGGTGTGTGAAGAGGTACTCGTTGACGAGGGTGACGGCGCCGGGGCCGCCCCGGGCGCGGGTGACGTTGATCGCCTGGTAGATCTGCTTGACCTCGGCGGACTTGCCGGTGAGGGTCCGGTCGGGCAGGACGATGCCGTCGCCGGCGAAGGCGCCGTCGTTGGGGTTGTCGCCCCAGTCGCCGCCGTACGCCCAGAAGGTCTTCGCGCGCGGGCGCCGCTCGGTGAGGCCGGCGGTGGCGGCGTCGAACCAGAAGCGCACGCCCTCGTCGTCCGGGCCGCGGCCGCCGGAGGCGAGCTCAGCGGCGTCCAGGGCACGGGCGTAGACGCGAGCCCGGCGGACGGTGCCGCTGAACTCGCGGGTGGGGTTGTCGACGTCGGTGGCGAGCGAGAGCGGTGCCGTGTTGACGCCGGGGCGCCGGGTGGTGGTGCGGGTGCCGCGCACCTGGCCGTCGACGTGCAGGGTGAGCGTGCCCGCCTCGGCGTCGAAGACGCCCGCGACGTGGTGCTCCTCGCCGGTCCAGTCGTCGGGCAGGGCCCAGCTCACGGTGACCCACTGGCCGCCGCCGTGGATGAAGAACTCCAGCGTCCGCTCGGTCTGCTTGAGGGCGTACTGGGTGTCGCCCTTGGCGAGGACGGGCTGGTGCCCGCCGGTGACGTGCGGGGTGAACCAGGCCTCCAGGGTGAGGGAGCCGGTGAGGTCCAGGCGGGGGTCGCGCGGGAAGACGGTGCCGCCCGAGACGCCCGTGGACCGGTCGAAGGTGCCGGCCGGTGCCATGATCTCGCCGCGCAGCGCGCCCGGACCCGACTCGGTGAGCAGCGTGCGCGCCGGGGTGGGCCAGCGCAGGGCCTGGTCGGCGAAGTCCCAGATCCAGCCGCCCTGGAGGACCTCGTAGCGGCGGACGACGTCCCAGTACTTCTTGAAGTTGCCGTTGGAGTTGCCCATGCCGTGGGAGTACTCGATCATCACGTACGGCCGGGTGTCGCTCGTGTCCCTGGCGCGCTGCTCGACCCGCTGCGGGCTGTCGTACATCTCGGAGCGGATGTCGCTGATGCCCGGGCGGTCGTCGCCCTCGTACTGGATGACACGGGTGGGGTCGTAGGAGCGGATCCAGTCGTGCATGGCGTTGAAGGTGGTGCCGCCGCCCGCCTCGTTGCCCAGGGACCAGATGACCACCGAGGCGTGGTTCTTGTCGCGGTGGACCATGTTCTGCGCGCGCACCACGCACGCCTCGGTCCACTCGGGGTGCCCGCTGCCGGGGTAGGTGTCGCGGATGCCGTGGGTTTCGAGGTTGGTCTCGTCGACCAGGTAGAGGCCGTACTCGTCGGCGAGGTCGAGCCACAGCGGGCTGTTGGGGTAGTGCGAGGTGCGGACGCTGTTGATGTTGAGCCGCTTGATGATCGTGATGTCCTCGACCATCTGCGCGCGGGTCAGCGCCGAGCCGGTGACGGGGTGCATCTCGTGCCGGTTGGTGCCGCGGAAGGAGACGGGCCGGCCGTTGATGCGCATCAGGCCGTCCTTCAGCGCGAACTCGCGGAGGCCGACCCGGTGCGAGAGGGTCTCGATCACCCTGCCGGACGGGTCCCGCAGGCGCAGCACGGCCGTGTAGAGGTACGGATGCTCCGCCGACCAGAGCTTCGGGGACGGGACGGCCCGGGACGCCTCGGCGATGGCCTCCTCGCCGTCGGGGACGTCGACGGCCCGGCTCAGGGGCCGGGACCACACGGCGTGGCCGCGCGCGTCGTACAGCTGGGTCTCGACCGTGTAGCGGCCGCCGCCCTCGCCGCCGTAGTCGCGCACGTGCGCGGTGACGTCGAGCCCGGCGGAGGTGTGGTCGTCGCCGAGCGGGGTGGTCAGCCTGAAGTCCCGCAGGTGCACGTTGGGCGTGGAGTAGAGGTGGACCGAGCGGAAGATGCCGCTCAGCCGGATCATGTCCTGGTCCTCCAGCCACTCCGCGTCGGAGTAGCGGTACACCTCGACGGCGATCTGGTTGGTGCCCGGCCTGAGGTGGCGGGTGATGTCGTACTCGGCGGAGGTGTAGGAGTCCTCGTGGTAGCCCACGAGCTCGCCGTTGATCCACACGTAGTGGGCCGACTTGACGCCCTCGAAGTGCAGGAAGGTGCGCCGGCCCCGCCAGTCGCGCGGGACGGTGAAGGTGCGGCGGTACTGGCCGACGGGGTTGTAGCGGGTGGGCGCGGCGGGCGGCTGGGCGTTCTCGCCGCCGCCGTTGGGGCCCCACCAGGGGTAGGTGATGTTGACGTAGATCGGGAAGTCGTAGCCGTGCAGCTGCCAGGCGGAGGGGACGGGGATGGTGTCCCAGCCTGAGTCGTCGACGTCGGTGCGGTGGAAGTCGGGGTCCCGGTCGTCGGGGCGGTCCGCGTAGGCGAACTTCCAGGTGCCGTCGAGGCTCATCCGGTACGGCGAGCGTGCGCGGTCGGCGGCCAGGGCCTGGGTGAGGTTCGCGTACGGCATGAGCGTGGTGTGCGGCGGCTCGGTGCCCACGCGGTACACCGACAGGCCGTCGTTCCACTCCGGCGGGCCGTCCGCCGCCGGACGCCGGCCGGCCGCGTGCGCCGGGGCGGGCGTCGCGGACAGCGCCAGCGCGCCGAGCACGGCGGCTCCTCCCTCCAGCAGACGGCGACGGCTGACGACCGGCCGTCCGGAAGGGGTGGGCCGGTCGGCGGGAGACGGGTGGGGGTGCGGCATACCGTGGCCTTCCTCGGTTCGACAGGGTGGTGCTGCACGGACTGAGGGCACGTCAGACGGGGTCCCCAACTGCCCGCCCGGAGTGGGCGTTTCTGTTGGGACTCGGGGCAACTGACGGTGACGGAGCAACTGCCGAGCAGGCACACCCTAGGACCCGAACACAACCGAAGCAATGACCGCGTCGGACTTTGTGCGGTCCTGGGGATTCCCCGCTGTGGGCCCTGACCGCTCGTCCGAGGAGACCTCGGCGTGGCGACCTGTCGCTCCTTCGCCGCGCACGACGGCGGTTTTTTGCCATTTCGGCGCGACAGTGCCGCCGCGACGACCGTACTGTGACCTCATCGGACGGCCTGTAACGGATCTCGGCGGTACCCCTTGCCGCGCCGGAAGGAGCGGCTCGCATGAGCGGCTATGCGACCTCGGACCCGGACGCCGACGCGGGCACGCCCGGCGGGCTGCTCGACCTGCTGAAGGTCGCCGCCGTCGTCCTCGACGCGTCCGGGCACATCGCCCTGTGGAGTCCCGAGATCGAGCAGCTGCTCGGCTGGACCGCCGAGGAGGCCCTGCGCCGGCGCGCCGACACCCTGCTGGTGGCGCCCGCGGACCGGCCCCGGGGCAGGGAACTGTTCGCGCAGGTCGCCGCGGGAGAGCGCTGGGCCGGTGTCTTCCCGCTGCGCCATCGCGACGGCACGGCACGCGCCGTGGAGTTCCGCACCATGCGGCTCCTCGACTCCGAGGGGCAGCCCCACCTGCTGGGGCTCGCCACGGACGCGACGACCGTACGGAAGGTCGAACGGGACCTCGCCCTCTCGCACAGTCTCGTCAACCAGACCCCGCTCGGCATCGCCGTCTTCGACAACGAACTGCGCTGGGTGGGGATCAACCCCGCGCTGGAGCGGATCAACGGCGTGCCCGAGGAGGCCGTGCTCGGCCGCCGCATCGGCGAGGTGCTGCCCGGTCTGGACGTGGCCGCCATCGAGGCCCGGATGCGGCACGTGCTGCGGACCGGCCGCCCGCTCCTGGACCAGCAGACCGTCGGCCGGACGGCCGGGGACACGGAGGACCGGGCGTACTCGGAGTCGTACCACCGCATCGAGGACATCGACGGGCGGGTCCTGGGCCTCGCCATGGCCGTACTGGACGTCACGGAGCGGCAGCAGGCGGCGGCGGAGGTCGCGCAGGCGCGCCAGCACCTGTCGGTGATCGCCGAGGCGGGTGTGCGGATCGGCACGACCCTGGATCTGCGGCAGACCGCGCGGGAACTCGCCGACGTGGTCGTGCCGCAGCTCGCGGACCTGGCCGCCGTGGACGTACTGGAGTCGGTCGTCGCCCACGGCACCATCGTGCCCGTGGCGGGAGGCGCCCCCGCCGAGTTCCGGGCGCTGGCCGTGGCGGCCGGCTACCCCACCGACGCCATCCACGCCGCCGACCCGGTGGGCGAGGTGGCCACCTACGGCTCGTCCCGGGTCATCACGCGGTGCGTGCGCAGCGCCCGCCCGGTCCTGGTCGAGCACGTGGACTCCCGGATGCTGCGGCGCCTCGCCCGGGACGCGCGGGCCGCGCAGGCCCTGCACGAGGCCGGAGCCCACACCTACCTGGCGCTGCCGCTGCTGGCCCGGGGCAAGGTCCTCGGCACGCTCTCGCTGTACCGCACCGTCAACGAGCGCCCCTTCGACGCCCGGGACCAGCTGCTCGCCTCCGAGCTGGCCGCCCGTGCCGCGATCTGCATCGACAACGCCCGCCTCTACGGACGCGAGCGCGGCACCGCGCTGACCCTCCAGCGCAGTCTCCTTCCGGCCGCGCCCGCCGAGCAGGAAGGACTCGACATCGCTGCCCGTTACCGCCCGGCCCTCAGCGAGGTCGGCGGTGACTGGTACGACGTGCTGCGGCTCGGGCCGGGCCGCACCGGGCTGGTGGTCGGGGACGTGATGGGCAAGGGCGTCCAGGCCGCGGCGATCATGGGGCAGCTGAGCACGGCGACCCGGGCGCTGGCCCGGCTCGATCTGCCGCCCGCCCAGTTGCTGCGGCACCTGGACGACATCGCGGGCTCGCTGGGCGACGCGATCGCCACGTGCGTGTACGCCGTGTGCGACCTGGGGCGGGGCGTCTGCGAGCTGTCCAGCGCCGGTCACCTGCCGCCCGTGCTCGCCGGGCCGGACGGCGGGGCCCGCCTCGTCGAGGTGCCCGGCGGTGTGCCGCTCGGGGTGGGCGGCGTGGAGTTCGGCACGGTGGAGGTGGAGCTCGCCCCGGGCTCGCTGCTCGCGCTGTACACCGACGGGCTGGTGGAGACGCGCGGCGAGCCGATCGACACCGGCCTGGACACGCTGACCCGGCTCCTGGGCAGCGCGGCGCCGAACCTCCAGCGCACCGGCGACCACCTGCTCGGCGCGCTGCGCCCGGAGCCGGACGACGACGTGGCGTTGCTGCTGGTGCGACGGCACGCCTGAGAAACCCCGGCCCCTCGGACGACCTGGCGTCGCTGCGTCAGCCCGCTGCGCGCCGTGCGGCCGCCCCGCCGAAGGCGATCCGCGCGACCTGCGGCCAGTCCGCCACCGGTCTGCTCACCGGCACCCCCGGCCGGTGGCGCGGCACCCGCACGCGGAGTGCGCCGGGTTCGGCGCGGACCACCACGGGAACCGGCAGCACCACGTGTTCGCCGTCGATGCCCACCGGGACGGTGTCCGTGTCCGCCTCGACCACCACCTCGCGCGCCGTGAGGCGCAGCAGGCCACGGGAGCGGGGGCCCCGGGCCATCCCGGCCGCCTGTGCGGCGTTCTCCACCCGTACGCCCAGGACGCCGAGCCGGCCGGAGTCCAGCCGCTCCCGGCGGCCCGGGTGGACCGAGTCGACGGCGCGCCGGTAGGGGTTGTTGCTCACGAGCAGCGCCTGGAGGCCCTCGGCGCGGGTGCCGTCGGCCCGCATCCGCAGCCTCGGCGCGTCCGGGCCGCTCAGCAGGCCGGGCAGGGTGCGCAGGGTCGTGTGCACCTTGTCGTCGCGGTAGGCGGGGGACGCGACGACGGACGCGTACGTGCCGAAGGAGGCGTTGTTGACGAAGACCCGACCGGCGGCGAAGCCGAGGTCCACGTCCAGGTCGGCACCGTCGGCCAGGGCGTCCAGGGCCGCGGCCGGGTCCTCGCGGTCGAGTCCGAGGTCGAGGGCGAAGTGGTTGCGGGTGCCGGCCGGGATCACCAGGAAGGGCAGGCGGTGCCGTGCCGCGACCTCCGCCACCAGGGCCTGCGTGCCGTCTCCGCCGGCCACGCCCAGCAGGTCCGCGCCGTCGGACACGGCCTGCCGGGCGAGTGCGGACACGTCCTGGTGCCCGGAGCCGAGCAGCACGACCCGGGCGCCTGCGGCCCGTGCCCTGTCGTCCAGGTGGAACCGCCCCACCTTGCCACCGCCGGAGCGGGGGTTCATGAGGATCCAGGGGTGGCGTGCCGCCTCGGCGCGGTGCTCCCTCGCGACCGGGCCCGCACCGGGGGTGAGGGCGATCCGGGCGGCGGCGACGGCGGCGCCCCACAGCGCGAGGGAGGCCAGCGCCGGGCCCAGCATCCCGGCGGTGGCGTACAGCGCCAGGACGGTGCACGGCGCCGCCACGGACAGCAGGAGCCCGGCGACCCGGGCGGGGCCGGTGCGGGACAGCGCCCACCACACCCCGGCGGCTGCGAGCGCCAGCCCGGCCAGGCCGAGCGGGAGCCACAGCAGGCTGCGCAGGCCGGCCGCGGCCAGCGCGACGGCCGCGCTCGCCAGGAGAGCGAGCACGGCCAGCCGGGCCCATCCCGCCGCGCCCGGGCGGAAGGAGCCCGCGGTGTGCCTCAGGGACTGCCCGGCGGCCGTTCGAAGGGCTCCCAGGCGTCGTCCTTGCGCACGGTGCACAGGGCCCAGACGACGACCGCCGACATCGCGATCATCACGACCGACCAGACCGGGTAGTACGGCAGGGACAGGAAGTTGGCGATGATCACGAGCCCGGCGATGGCCACGCCGGCGACGCGCGCCCACGTCGACGCCTGGAACAGCCCGGCGCTGACGATCACGGCGGCCACCCCGAGGAACAGGTGGATCCAGCCCCAGCCGGTGAGGTCGAACTCGAAGACGTAGTTGCGGGTGTTGACGAAGACGTCGTCCTCGGCGATCGCCGCGATGCCGCGCAGGATGTCCATGATCCCGGCGAGCATCAGCATCACGGCGGCGAAAGCCGTCAGGCCGACGGCCCATTCGCGTTTGGCCCTCGACGGCGCGTGCGTGGGGTGTGTGGCGGTCATCCTGCTGCCTCGTTCCTTGCTGGGTCCGGCGCCCTCAGCGACCGGAGGGGGAGGTGGCGGAGGCCCGGGAGTCCGAGGCGGCCGTGCCGCTCAGCACCAGGTCCTTCGCCCTGCGGAACTCCTCGTCCGTGATGTCACCGCGGGCACGGATCTCGGACAGGCGGGAGAGTTCGTCGACGCTGCTCGACCCACCGCGGGCGGCCTGCCGTACGTAGTCGTCGAAGGCCTCCTGCTGGCGGCGCGCCTGGGACGCTTCCCGGCGGCCCATGTCCTTGCCCCGGGCGATGACGTAGACGAACACGCCGACGAACGGCAGGACGATGCAGAACACCAGCCAGCCGGCCTTGCCCCAGCCGCTCATCGTGTCGTCCCGGAAGATGTCGAAGACGATCCGGAAGAGCAGGACGAACCACATGATCCACAGGAAGAAGACCAGCATCGTCCAGAAGGCGCTCAGCAGCGGAAAGTCGTACGCCAGGTAGGTCTGCGCGCTCATGTCGTCCTCCGTCCCGGGCGCAGCCCGGCAGCCGCTCGGTGTCCCTTCAGGCTGTCCGGTGCCGCGGGGGCCCGCCTCACCCGGGACGGGCGAACATGTCAGCGGCGGCGCCCCTGCGCAGTGCGGCCCGCCAGGCCAGGGCCAGTCCCGCCTCGGCCAGGCCGAGCAGGACGAGCCAGAGGCCGAGCAGCCGGGTCAGCGCCCGGGCGGACTCGGCGGGCAGGGCCAGCACGACGACACCCGCGACGACGGCCAGGACGGCGGCGCCGAGGACGAAGCCGCGGTGCGGCAGGTCGCGGGCGGCCAGGGCGGTGTGGAGGGTGAGCAGGCCGGACACCAGCCAGACCAGCCCGACGATGAGGGACAGTGCGGTGATGGTCTGCAGGGGGTCGCGCAGGCACAGCACCCCGGCCAGGACGGAGAGCACGGCCAGCAGGAGGCCGGGCAGGCGGTGGCCCGCTTCCGGCCGGGCGAACGTCTCGACGAACCGGAACGCCCCGGCGGCCAGCAGGTACAGGCCGATCAGGACGGCGACGACGTGCAGGGTCGCCTCCGGCCAGACCAGGAGCAGGATGCCCGGCACGAGGGTGGCGACCGCCGAGGCGAGGATCCAGGTCCAGGAGCGGCCGACCGCGGCCAGGAGGTCCGCGGGGTCCGCCGCGCGGGCGGGCCCGGGGCCGTCGGGCCCGTGCTCCCCCGCGTCGGGGCTGCGTCCTGGCGACGTGGTCATGGCTCCTCCTCCTGCCGCTCCCCCGGGGGGCCAGCGTGACGCGCGCCGCCGGGCGAGGGGATCACCCCCGGCGGGTGATCCGTCCGCGCCGCCGCCGCGGTGAGGCTGGGACCGCAGGCCGGGTGCCGGGCACGGTGGCTGCCCGGGTCGGCACAGGCGCCGCCCGGGTGCCGGACGGCAGAGCGGGAGACCACGCGATGAAGGATCGAGCGACCGCCCGGGCCGGTGCCCCCGGGCCCTCGCGCGCAGGGGAGCCGCAGGACCGGGAACCGCAGGACCGGGAACCGCTCAGGCGGCGTGCCTCGGCCCTCGCTCTCGCCCGGGCGCTCCTGACAGCGGCCGGGCTCCTGACCGTCTACTACCTGCTGCCCCTCGACGGACGTCTGACGAGCGGCGCCTCGGCCGTCCTCGTCTGCGGGCTGCTGCTCGTGGTGGTGGTCTTCTGGTGGGAGGTGCGGGCCATCGTGGACTCGCCCTGGCCGCGGCTGAAGGCCGTGGAGGCCCTGGCCACGACGCTGGCGCTGTTCCTGCTGCTCTTCGCGACCGCCTACTTCCTGCTGGAGCACACCACGCCGGGCTCGTTCAGCGAGCCGCTGACCAAGACGGACTCCCTGTACTTCACGCTCACCACGTTCACGACCGTCGGCTACGGCGACATCGCGGCCCGCTCCCAGACCGGCCGGGTCCTCGCGATGGTCCAGATGTTCGGCGGGCTGCTGCTGGTGGGCGTGGCCGCGAAGATCCTCGCGGGCGCGGTGCAGGCCGGCCTGCGCCGGCAGGGCCGGGAGCCGGCGGACGACTTCCCTCGCGGCCGGAGGGCCGAACGATGACCATGACGGGCACCCGCACGTCCTTCCTGTCCCCCGCCGAGCGCGCCGCCGGGGGACGCAACGCGCGGCGGCGCTCGCCTCGGTCCTCCCACGGCCGGCTGGACGTGGGGCCCGGGCGGTTCGACCCGGTGGAGGTGGTGGAACGGCAGTCGGCCACCCGGGTACCGGAGCTGGTGCCGATCCGCTACGGCCGCATGCTCGAATCGCCGTTCCGCTTCTACCGGGGCGCCGCCGCGATCATGGCGGCGGACCTCGGGTCGGCCCCCGACACCGGGCTGCGGGTGCAGCTGTGCGGGGACGCCCATCTGCTCAACTTCCGGCTGCTGGCCTCCCCGGAGCGCCATCTGGTCTTCGACATCAACGACTTCGACGAGACCCTGGCCGGCCCCTTCGAGTGGGACGTCAAGCGCCTCGCGGCCAGTGTCGCGATCGCCGGGCGGGCGAACGGCTTCGGCACCGCGGAGCAGGACGACGCGGTCGCCGCCTGCGTACGCGCCTACCGGCGGCGGATGCGGGAGTTCGCCGGCATGCGCGTGCTGGACATCTGGTACGCGCAGGACGACGCCGACCGCATGCGCGAGCTGCTGGCCGCCTCGATGACGAAGGAGGCCAGGCGCCGCACCGCCGAGGCGACGGCGAAGGCCCGGACGCGCACGCACCTGCAGGCCCTGGCCAAGCTCACGGCCGTCACGGGCGAGGGCCGGCGGATCGCGCCGGACCCGCCGCTGATCACCCCGCTGCGCGACCTGGCCGCCGGCTCCTCGGCGCGGGAGCAGGAGAAGGAGCTGCGCGCCGTCCTGGAGGGCTACGCCCGCACCCTGTCGTCCGAGCGGCGGCACCTGCTGCGCCACTACCGGCTGGTCGACGTCGCCCGCAAGGTCGTGGGCGTGGGCAGTGTCGGCACCCGCTGCTGGATCGCGCTGCTGCTCGGCCGGGACGACGACGACCCGCTGCTGCTCCAGGCCAAGGAGGCTCAGGAGTCGGTGCTGGCCGCCCACACCGAGGGCGGCCGCTACGACAACGAGGGGCGCCGCGTCGTGGCGGGGCAGCGGCTGATCCAGACCACCAGCGACATCCTGCTCGGCTGGACGCACGCCGTGGGCCTCGACGGCCGCGAGCGGGACTTCTACGTGCGGCAGTTGCGGGACTGGAAGGGCATCGCCCGGCCGGAGACCATGGACCCGGGGCTGCTCCGGCTGTTCGCGCGGCTGTGCGGGGCGAGTCTGGCGCGGGCCCACGCCCGCTCGGGCGACCCTGTCGCCATCGCCGCCTATCTGGGGAGCGGCGACCGCTTCGACCGCGCCCTCACCGCTTTCGCGCAGGCCTACGCCGACCGCAACGAACGGGACTTCGAGGCGCTCGCCGCCGCCGCCCGCTCCGGCCGGATCCGTACGGCTGCCCTGTGACCGCCCGGCCGGGCTCCCGGCTCACTCCGGGAGCCGGCGCATCTCGACGACCCTGAGCCCCAGCGACTGGCAGCGGCTCAGCAACCCGTACAGGTGGGCCTCGTCGACGACGGGCCCGAACAGGACGGTCTGCCCGGCCATCACCACGTGGTCCAGCTCCGGGAAGACCTTGGCCAGCGTCGGGGACAGCTGCCCCTCGACGCGGATCTCGTAGCGCATGGGCTGCCCTTCCCCGGACGGAGTGGGGTGTGCGGTGCGCGCCCTCCTCCCGCCATGCTCCGCCCCGCGGCCCCGGCCGCCCTCACCCGGGACAGGTGAACCCCGAGGGCCCGGTCGGCGGCGGTGTCAGTGCTTCAGGACGATCTTGAGCACGATGATCAGCAGCCCCAGCAGCAGGTTGACCGCGGCGGACAGGGCCATCTGCCCCCGGGAGGCGCCCGCGCGCACCGCCGCGGCGAGCGACCAGCCCACCTGCCCGGCCACGGCCACGGCGAGCGCCAGCCACAGGGTGCCCGGCACGTCCAGGCCCAGCAGCGGGCTGACGGCCACGGCGGCCGCGGGCGGGACGGCGGCCTTGAGGATGGGCCACTCCTCGCGGCAGACGCGCAGCACGGTCCGGCGGTCGACGCTCTCCTGCGCCAGGCGCGCCCCGAACAGCTGGGCGTGCACGTGCGCGAGCCAGAACACCGCCCCGGTGAGCACGAGCAGCAGTACCAGCTCCAGCCGGGGCAGCTCGCCCAGCGTGCCGGCGCCTACCACCACGGAGGCGGCGAGCATGGAGCCGTAGACGCCGCCGCTGTAGTCGGCGTGGGCCCGGCGCCCGGTCTTGCGGGCGTGGCGGGCGGTGTCGGTCATGGTGTGCTCCCTGCTCCGGCGCCGCGGCGCCGCGTTCCGGCCGGGGAGCCGTCGTCCCCCTCCGCCGGGCGGCTCTGCCGGCCCGCCGGCAGGTGCGGCGTGGCCAGGAAGCCGACGAGGGTGATGCCGCCGGTGGCGAGGACGGCCGCCTTCAGTCCGTCGAGCTGGGCCGAGGCGTATGACTCCGTGAGGGCTTCCGCTTCGGCCGGAGGCAGCCCGGCCCGCTCGGCCGCCGAGCGGACCTGCTCCGTGGAGACGAAGCTGACGCCGGACTCCAGGGCGATGCCGGTCTGTCCGCGGGCCTCGTCCGAAAGCCGGGGGTCGTTCTCGATCTGGGCGGTGAAGGCGTGTACGAGGGCCCCGATGAGCGGCGATCCGATGAGGGCGGTGCCCAGCGCCGAGCCCAGGTTCTGCGCGGTGAACTGCAGTCCACCCGCCTCGCTGCGCTCCTCCTCCCCCACGGCGGACTGGACGACGTTGCCCAGCTGGGAGGCGAGCAGGCCCATGCCGATGCCCAGCAGGGCCATGGCCCCGGCGAACTGGGCGTCGTCGATGGCGGGGTCGATGGTGGCGAGCAGCCACACGATCGCGCCCGCCAGCGTCAGCAGGGCCAGCCGCACCACGCGCCGGGGCCCCGCCCGCCGCCCGAGCGGTGCGGCGAGCAGGGACGCCAGCAGCATGGTGACGGACACCGGCAACAGGCGCAGCCCCGTCTGGAAGGCGTCGAAGCCCTGCACCACCTGCAGGTACAGGGGGATGGTGAAGAACAGGCCGAGCAGGATGAGGTTCTGGCTCAGGAGCATGGTCAGACCGGACCGCAGGACGGGCCGGTGCAGCAGTTCCAGGTCCACCAGGGCGTCGCCGCCGTGCGCGGCCCGCCGCCGCTCCCAGCGGGCGAAGCCGGCCAGGACGAGCACGCCGGCGCCGACGAGGAAGAGGGTCGGGGCGAAGCCCAGCACGGTGAAGGGCGGGTCGCGCGGCTGCACCCAGCCCCAGCTGGTGCTCTGCAGCACGCCCAGCACGCCCAGTCCCAGCCCGGCGGCCGAGAGCGCGGCGCCCGTGCCGTCCAGCCGCGGGGGCCGTTCGGCCGGGGGCGTGCGCGGGATCGCCCGGTGCAGGCAGAGCACGGCCAGGACGACGACGACCTCACCGGCGAACACCAGCCGCCAGGTGAGGTAGGTCGTCATCCATCCGCCGAGCAGCGGGCCACGGCGATGCCCGCGCCGGCCAGGCCGCCGATCACGCCGTAGGCGACGGCCCGGTCCCGGCCGCGGTAGGACTCGGCGACGAGGGCCGCCATGGACGGCAGGACCAGCGCGGCGCCCAGCCCCTCGATGACGGACCAGCCCAGCGCCAGCACCCACAGGGTGGGGGCCACAGCGGTCAGCGCCGATCCGGTGCCGTAGACGGCGAGTCCGAGCAGGAACACGCGCCGCCGCCCCAGGATGTCCCCGAACCGGCCGCCGATCATCATGAAAGCGGCCATGACCAGCGCGTACAGGGTGATCACGGCTTGGATGGCCGTGACCTCGGTGTCGAAGTCCTCGACCAGCCGGCTGATGGACACGTTCATCACGGACGTGTCCAGCACCATCAGGAACTGGGCGGTTCCGAGGACGAGCAGGGCGCGCCAATGGCTCACGCCTCCATCTCAGCGGGGAAATCCCCGGCGTGCCTCACCCCTCGCGGGGGAATCGGCAGCGGCCTCACAGCAGCCGCACCTCGCGGGCCCGGCGGACCGCCTCGGCCCGGCGGCTCACCCCGAGCTTGCGGTAGATGCTCTTCAGGTGGGTCTTCACGGTGTTCACCGACACGTTCAGGTCGGCGGCGATCTCCTCCGTCGACAGCATTTCGGCCAGGCGGTGCAGCACGTCCCGTTCCCGTGCGCTCAGCTCCTCGACGACCAGGTCCGCCGGCCGTCCCGGCGGGGCGGGCGCCGCGGCGGTGTGCCAGTCCGGGCCGGGCACGAGCCAGCCGCCGGCCAGTTCCCGCAGCCGGCCGGTGTGCAGCAGCGGGTGGATCCAGGGACCGGCCTCCAGGAACGGGCGGCGCAGCCGGTCGCGCCGGCTGTCCAGCAGGGCGCGGGCGACGAGACGGGCGGCGGTGGCCGGGTCGCCGGACTCGTGTGCCGCCTGGGCGCGGACCAGCGTGGCCCGGACCGTCACCGCCGGGCCGGGCCTGCCGTCCTCGGGCAGGTGGCCGATCAGGCCGAGCGCCTCGTCCGTCCGGCCCGCCGCGAGCCGGGCCCGGGCCGCCTCGATCGCGCACGCGGTGCGGTGGCGCGCCAACCGTTCCACGGCTTCTCCGGCCAGTTCCGGATGTCCCCGGGCCAGGTGGGCGGCCGAGGCGAGCAGGGCGCTGTGCTCCTGCGCCCAGGGTGAGGCCACGTCCGCGGTGACGGGTTCGCCGGCCGCCGCCAGCGCGGCCCGGGCGTCGCCTCGGGCCAGCAGCAGCCGGCCCCGGATCACGGCCCGGCCCGCCCGCTCCACCGGGTCCTCGGCGCAGGGGTGGGAGCCGTCCTCGCCGGCGAGGAGCGCCTGCGCCTCGTCGAGTTCGTCACGGTCCAGCCGGACGGCGGCCAGGACCAGGGGCACGAGGCCGTCACCGGGCCGCCGGGGCAGGCTGTGGCGCTCCGCCTGGCCGGCCGCGGCCAGGGCCTTCTGCTCCGCGCGGCCGGGCCAGCCGAGCAGGTAGTCGATCAGCGCCAGGTGGCCCAGGGCCTCCCAGCGGGGCAGCGCCGTCACCGCTCCGCCGGGCTGGGAGACGACCGCTGCCAGGGCGGACCGGGCGTCCTCGAACCGCCCGGCCCACAGACGGGCGGAGCCCAGGTGGGTGAGGAGCAGGGCGGTGAGTTCCGGGTGCTCGTCGAGGAGCTCCGCCGGGATCTCCTCCCGCAGCAGCCGGGCCTGCTCGGCGGCGTGCTCGGCCTGTTCGGGGGAGCCGGTCAGCCGGGCCGCGAGCGCGTCCAGCAGGGCGAGGCCGAGCCGTGCCGGGGCGGGTTCGCCGTCGTCCCGGGCCAGTTCCTCCCCGGCCCGGCGCAAGTGGGGCAGCCCGTGGGCGAGGTCGCGCCGGCCCAGCTCGCGGGCGGCACGCACGAGGTCGGGCGCCGGGCCTCTCACCTCGGGACCCATGTCCGCGAACACGGTGGTGAGGTCCTCGGAGCGCAGGCCGGTGAAGAGCCGGCCGATCGCGAGGTCGTCGACGACGGTACGGGCGGTGAAGTCCCAGTCGTCCGCCGCGGCGCCCTGGACGAGGGCCTCCCGCAGGGCTCCCGAACGCCGCAGCCAGCGGGCGGCCCGGCCGCGCAGCTCCGGCTCCAGGCCGGGCCGGCGCTCGCGCAGATGGGCGCGGAGTATCTCGGCGAACAGCGGGTGCAGGGTGTACCAGGCGTGTCCGAGGTAGTGGACGAAGGCGTTCTCGCGGTGCAGCGCGGCGAGGACGGCCTCGGCGTCGGTGCGCTGCGTCAGCGCGTTCACCAGGTCGGGGCAGAAACGTTCCAGGACGCTGATGCGCAGCAGCAGGTCCTGGGTGTCCGGCTCCTGCCGGTCGAGCACCTCGGCCAGGAGGAAGTCGGCCACGGTGCTGCGGCCCGCCTCGAACTGCTTGATGTACGTGCCGGGATGGTCGTCCTGCCGGGCGGCCAGTGCGCAGAGCCGCAGGCCGGCGGCCCACCCCCGCGTGCGCTCGACCAGGGCCCGGGCCGCGCTCAGGGGCAGGTGCAGGCCGTGGCGGGTGAGCAGTTCCTGCGCCTCGTCGGTGGTGAAGGCCAGCTCGGCGTTGCGGATCTCCGTCATCTCGCCGGCCGCGCGGTAGCGGTGCAGCGGCAGCAGGGGTTCCGTGCGCGTGACGAAGACCAGGTGCAGTCCGTGTCCGGCGTGCCGCAGGACGAACTGGAGCTGCCGCGCGATCTCGCCCGAGGTCACGCGGTCGAACTCGTCGAGGACGACGACGGTGGTCCTCCCGTGGCGCTCCAGGGCGGCGGCGAGGCGGGTCAGCGTGCGCGGGTCGACGCGGCTCGCCTCCGCCGGACAGCCGACGTCGGCGTGCCCCGGCACTCCGGCGGCCCGCAGCGCCTCCAGCAGATAGGCCCAGAACACCCCGGGGGTCCGGTCGGCGCTGTCGGCGGTGAGCCAGACGACGGGCTGGCGCAGGCCGGCCGCCCAGTCGGCGACCAGCAGGGTCTTGCCCGCGCCGGCCGAGCCGTTGACCAGGGTCAGCGGCGTCCGGAGGGCTTCGTCGAGGTGGCGCACCAGCCGGGCACGGCGCAGGAAGGTCGAGGGCCGCTCCGGCAGGGCGAAGCGGGTGCGCAGCAGGGGGTCGCCCGTGGGACCGACGCCCTCGGGCGCCGGTTCCGCGCCGTCTTCCTCTGTCACCGCCATGGGCTCACCGTCGATTGCCGTCCGCCGGGTGACGATCGCTCCGCCCAGCATCGCAGCGTTCCGGGAGAGCCGCACGCGCGGGACCACGGGCCGGTCCGCCGGTCTGCCGCGAGCAGTGCCCCCCGGGCGCACAACCACCCGCCGCGGGCGATGCGCGGCTCCCGCCGGAGAGGTTGCCTGAGGAGCCTCGCGCCACGGCCGCGCGGCGCGGGAGACCTGTCCGCAGCCACCGCTCACAGGACCGCCCGGCACCGCCGGGGCGGCCCGCAGACAAGGGGTGTGACCATGTGCCGCTGGCTCGCCTACTCGGGCACCCCCGTGCTCCTCGACGACGTCCTCTACCGTCCGCAGCACTCGCTGATCGACCAGAGCCTGCACGCGCGGATGGGGGTGGAGACCACCAACGGCGACGGGTTCGGCGTCGGCTGGTACGCCTGGCACCTGCGCACCCCGGCCGTCGTCCGGGACACCGGCCCGGCGTGGAGCAACCGCAACCTGCGCGAGATCGCCGATCACGTTCGCTCGCCGCTGTTCTTCGCCCATGTGCGGGCCTCCACCGGGACGGCCGTGCAGCAGACCAACTGCCATCCCTTCCGGCACGAGCGCTGGATGTGGATGCACAACGGGGCGATCACCGGGTTCTCCGCGATGCGCCGGGACCTCATGCTGGCGGTGGACCCGGAGCTGTTCCCCTCGCTGGAGGGCACGACCGACTCCGAAGTGATGTTCCACGTGGCGCTCAGCTTCGGCCTGGACAGCGATCCGCCGGGCGCGGTGGCGCGGATGGCGGGCCTGGTCGAGCGGCTCGGGCACGAGCACGGGGTGGCGGAGCCGCTGCAGATGACCATCGCGGTGACCGACGGCGAGCGCGTGTGGTTCTTCCGTTACTCCAGCGGCGGGCATTCCCGGTCGCTGTACTTCAGCAGCCGGGTCGAGGACGTGCGCGCCCTCCACCCGGACCTCGCGTTCCTCAAGCACATCTCCGACGAGACCCGCCTGGTGGTGTCCGAGCCGCTGGGCGATCTTCCCGGTGTGTGGAACGCGGTGCCGGAGAGCAGTTACGGCGTGGTCCAGCCCGGCCGGGACCTGCTGCGGCACTTCGAGCCGGAGCCCGTCTGAGTCCGCCCCGGACGGTGTCTCAGCGCAGCCGGGCCGCGAACACCTCGTACGCCTCCTGGCCGAAGAGCACGAACCTGACCCGTTCGACCGCCGTGTCCGCCGCCCGGACCGTCTCGACGGCGATGCGGGCGCCGTCCTCCATGGGCCAGCCGTAGACGCCGGTGGAGACGGCGGGGAACGCGACCGTGCGGGCGCCGAGTTCGTCGGCGACGCGCAGTGACTCGCGGTAGCAGGAGGCGAGGAGGTGGGAGCGGTCCTCGGTGGTGCTGTACACGGGGCCGACGGTGTGGATGACCCAGCGGGCGTCGAGGTCGCCGGCGGTGGTCGCGACCGCCCGGCCGGTGGGCAGGCCCTTGCCGTACCGGGAGGCGCGCAGTCTGCGGCAGTCCTCCAGGATCGCCGGGCCGCCGCGCCGGTGGATCGCGCCGTCGACCCCTCCCCCGCCCAGCAGCGAGGAGTTGGCCGCGTTGACGATCGCGTCGGCGCTCTCGCGGGTGATGTCGCCCTGGACCGCTTCGATGGTGGTCACGTCTGCCTCAGTCGCTTCCAGACGGCCTTCGCCGCGTTGTGTCCGGACATCCCGTGCACGCCCGGCCCCGGCGGGGTCGCCGAGGAGCAGATGAAGACCGCCGGGTGGGGCGTGTGGTACGGGAACAGGGTGAGCTTCGGGCGCAGCAGGAGCTGGAGGCCGGAGGCCGCGCCGGTGGCGATGTCACCGCCGACGTAGTTGGCGTTGCGGGCGGCGAGTTCGGGCGGGCCGGCCGTGGCCCGGGCCAGGACACGGTCCCGGAACCCCGGCGCGAAACGCTCCAGTTGGCGTTCCACGGCGTCGGTGAGGTCGCCGGTCCAGCCGTGCGGGACGTGCCCGTAGGCCCAGAAGACGTGCTTGCCCTCGGGGGCGCGGGTCGGGTCGACGACGCTCGGCTGCGTCGTGATGAGGAACGGCCTCTCGGGCGCCCTGCCCTCGCGGGAGGCCGCGCGCAGGGCCGCGCCGATCTCCGCGCTGTCCGCGCCGATCTGCACCGTGCCGGCGACCCGGGCCTCCTTCGCGGTCCACGGCACGGGCCCGTCCAGCGCGTAGTCGATCTTGAACACGCCCGGTCCGTAGCGGTAGCCGGCGTAGTGGCTGCCGAAGCCGGCGATGCGGGCCAGGGCGGTGGGCGAGGTGTCGAAGACGTAGGCCCGGGCGGGCGGGAGGTCGTCGAGGCGCTTGACCTCGTAGTCGGTGTGGACGCCGCCGCCGAGGTCGCGCAGGTGGGCGGCGAGGGCGTCGGAGAGCGCCTGGGAGCCGCCGCGGGCGAGCGGCCAGCCGCGGGCGTGCGCGGCGAGCGCGAAGACCAGGCCGACGGCGCCGGTGGCGAACCCGCCGAGCGGAGCCATGACATGGGCGACGAGCCCGGCGAACAGCGCCCTGGCCGGTTCGTCGCGGAAGCGCCGCATGAGCAGGGTCGACGGGGGCAGGCCGGCGAGCCCGAAGCGGGCCAGGGTCACCGGGTCGCGGGGCAGGGCCGTGAGCGGCAGGGACATGAAGTCCCGCACGAGCGTGTCCCACTTGGGCAGGAAGGGCTCGACGAGCCTGCGGTAGGCCCCGGCGTCGCGCGGACCGAAGGAGGCGGCCGTCTCGCCGACCGACCGGGCCAGCACGGCCGCCGTGCCGTCGGTGAAGGGGTGGGCCATGGGCAGCTCGGCGTGCAGCCACTCCAGGCCGTACCGCTCCAGTGGCAGGGCGCGCAACGCCGGGGAGTTGACGGCGAGGGGGTGGGCCGCGGCGCACGGGTCGTGCCGGAAGCCGGGCAGGGTGAGCTCCTCGGTGCGCGCTCCGCCGCCCACGGTGCCCTTCGCTTCGAAGACGGCGACGGAGAAGCCGCGGCGCGCCAGCTCCACGGCCGCGGTCAGTCCGTTCGGCCCCGCACCCACCACGACGGCATCGAGCATCGACGGCACCTTCTGACCCCCTCGTCAGCCGACGGCCACTGGGGGATCAGGATATGCCCGGGGACGGACAGTCACCGGCCGCGGGGCACATCGGCTGCGGACGACCGGTTTGCGACGGTGACCCGCCGTCCGCGCACACGCATGGTCATCACCTGTGCGCACCACGCAACGATTCCGCCGTCACGCGCCGCCCGCCAGGAGGGCCGCGATCCGGCGGGCCGTGGCCGCGTCGCGGGCCGCCGTGAACGGCAGGGCGTTGCCGCCCGTGATGCGGAACGGCTCACCGGTCAGGGTCAGATGGGCGCCGCCCGCCTCCTCGACGAGGAGCAGACCGGCCGCGTGGTCCCACGCCGCCTCCCAGGAGAAGGCCGTGGCGTCGGACTCGCCGCGGGCGATGGCCAGGTACTCCAGGCCGGCCGAGCCGCACGCGCGCGGTGCCACGCCCTCGGTGCGCAGGGCGAGCAGGGCGTTCTTCTGCTCGTCCGTCGTGTAGTCCGGGTGGGAGGTGGCCACGCGCAGGTCCCGGCCGGGCTCGGGGACGCCGGCGAACAGCCGCTCGCCGTCGAGATAGGCGCCCTTGCCCCGCTGGGCGGTGGCGAGCCGGTCGCGGGCGGGCGCGTAGGTCCAGGAGGCGAGGAGCGTGCCGCCCTGGGCCAGTGCGACGAGCGTGCAGAATCCGGCCTCGCCGCGCACGAACTGCCGGGTGCCGTCGACCGGGTCGACGATCCAGACCGGCGCGTCGCCGCGGATGGCCTCGTAGGAGGCCGGGTTGGCGTGGACCGCCTCCTCGCCCACCACGACCGAGCCGGGCAGCAGGGCGACCAGTTCCTCGGTCAGGTACAGCTCGGCCTTGCGGTCGGCGTCGGTCACCAGGTCGTGCGGCCCGGCCTTCTGGTCGATCTCGTGCGCGGCGAGCCTCCGCCAGCGCGGCAGGATCTCCGTCGCGGCCGCCTTGCGGATGGCCTCTTCGACGCCGGAGGCGTGCTGGACGAGAAACTCTTCGATGGTTTCGTTGCTGTCGATCACCCCTCCATCACAACACGCGCCGCTGACAATCCCCACCCGCCGGGTGCACCCCGGGCGGCAGGACGGTGAACTCCGCCGGGCGCGGGGGCGCGGTCACCGGCCGACGGCGTACCCCTGCATGCCGCGCGGGTTCGCCGCCGCCGACAGCACACCCGTCGACGGGTCCCGGGCGACCACGCAGAGGCGGCCCTCCGACCAGGGGTCGCCGACGGTCACCTCGTGGCCGCGCCGGCGCAGCTCGGCGACGACCGCCGGGTCGGTGCGGGCCTCGACGGTCACGCTGCCCGGGCGCATGCCCCGGGGGTAGAAGGAGCCGGGGAAGCTGTCGTTGTGCCAGTTCGGGGCGTCGATCGCGCCCTGCAGGTCGAGACCGCCGCGGACCGGGGGGCGCAGCGCGAGGGCCAGGAGGAAGTGCAGCTGCCACTGGTCCTGCTGGTCTCCGCCGGGCGTGCCGAACGCCAGGACGGGCACGCCCTCGCGCAGGGCCATCGACGGGGACAGGGTGGTGCGGGGGCGGCGGCCGGGGGTGAGGGTGCTCGGCAGGCCCTCCTCCAGCCAGGTCATCTGCAGCCGGGTGCCGAGCGGGAAGCCGAGTTCGGGCACGACCGGGTTGGACTGGAGCCAGCCGCCGCTGGGCGTGGCCGCGACCATGGTGCCCCAGCGGTCGACGACGTCGAGGTGGCAGGTGTCGCCCCGGGTGCTGCCGTCGGGGAGGATCTCCGGCTCGCCGGGCACGGGCGAGGTGGGGAGCTTCGCGACCGTCGGCTCGCCGGCGCCGAACGCGTCGAGGCCCGCACGGGCGGCGGCCCCGCGCGCGTGGGCGCTCAGGCGCGGGGTGCGTCCGCCCGGGCTGCCGGGCCGCAGCCGGTGCTCGGCCCGCTCGCCGACGAGGGCGCGGCGGGCCGCGTTGTACGGGGCGGACAGCAGGTCGTCGAGGGGGACGTCGGCGGCGTCCCCGTACCAGGCCTCCCGGTCCGCCATGGCGAGCTTGCAGCCTTCGACGAGGAGGTGGACGTACGCGCCCGAGCCGTACGGCGGCAGCTCGGGCGGGAGCAGGGCCAGCTGCTGGAGGAGGAGCGGGCCCTGGCTCCAGGGGCCCGGCTTGCACACGGTCCAGCCGTTGAAGTCGTAGGTCGCGGGTGTCTCGTAGCTCGCGGACCAGGTGGCGAGATCGGCGGCGGTGAGGGTGCCGGTGTGGCGGGTGCCGCTGGTGTCGAGGGTGGGGCGGGCGGCCTGCCGCACGAGGGCCTCGGCGATGAACCCGGCGCGCCAGACCTCCCGCGCCGCGTCGATGCGTGCCTCCCGGTCGCCGGCGCCCGCGGTCTCGGCGAGCAGGCGTTTCCAGGTGGCGGCGAGCGCCGGGTTGCGGAACAGCTCGCCGGGGCGGGGCGGCTCGCCGCCGGGCAGGTAGACGTCCGCCGAGGAGGTCCACTCGGTCTCGAAGAGCTCCCGCACGGTCTCGACGGTCCGGCCGACGCGCTCCACGGGCGCGTGGCCGTGCTCGGCGTATCCGATGGCGTACTTCAGGACGTCGTCGAGGGTCTTGGTGCCGTGGTCGCGCAGCAGCAGCATCCAGGCGTCGAAGGCACCGGGCACGGCGGCGGCGAGCGGCCCGGTGCCGGGGACGAGGTCCAGGCCCAGGCCGCGGTAGTGCGCGGCGCTCGCCCCGGCCGGTGCGACGCCCTGCCCGCACACCACGCGTACCTCGCCGCCGTGCGGGGCGAAGAGGATCGGCACCTCGCCGGCCGGTCCGTTGAGGTGCGGCTCGACGACGTGCAGCACGAAGGCGCCCGCGACGGCCGCGTCACAGGCGTTGCCGCCGTCCTCCAGCACGGCCATCGCCGACTGCGAGGCGAGCCAGTGGGTGGTGGAGACCATGCCGAAGGTGCCGGTCAGGGTGGGGCGCGTGGTGAACTGCATCGTCGACCTCGGTGTCGTGGACGTCGGCCGGCCCGGGAGCGGGCCGCCGGGGGGGGCAACAGGAGAACACGTACGGGACCTTCTCCTCCCCAGGGCCCCCTGCCGCTCATGCCTGCCGCCTAGGGGCCGCCCGGTGCGGCGCCGTCGCGCCGCCGGTCAAGGTGCCCGATGGCCGGCGTCGCCATCACGCCGTGCAGGACCACCGAGATCACCACGGTGAGGGCCACCGCCGCCCACAGCTCCCGTGCCAGTCCGTCGAAGGAGTCCTGCCCCAGCGCGTAGGCCAGGTAGAACAGCGACCCGATCCCCCGGATGCCGAACACGGCGATCACGGCACGCTCCTTCCTCCCCGTGCCGTTGCGTACCTGTGCCAGCCATCCGGTCAGCGGCCGTACGACCAGCAGCACGAGCACACCCAGCACCGCGCCCCTGGGCGTCAGGGCGGACAGGGCACCGGCCACCAGGTAGCCGCCGAGCAGGAACAGCAGCACGGCCGTGAGCAACCGCTCGATCTGCTCGGTGAACTCGTGCAGCACCTTGTGGTAGCCGTGGCTGCGTTCGGCGGCCCGGATGACGCAGGCGGTCACGAACACGGACAGGAAGCCGTAGCCGTGCAGCACCTCGGCGATGCCGTACGACACGAAGGTGGCCCCCAGCGCGACGAAGCCCTCCATGTGCTCGGACAGCCGCAGCTCCGGGGTGCGCACCCGGAAGAACATCCACCCCAGCAGCCAGCCGACGCCGCCCCCGACGGCCAGCCCGACGGCACACCGGCCCAGCAGGTCGCTCAGGGCCCACGAACCGATCCACTCCGCCGACCATCCCGTCCCGGCCGCCGCGGCGAGGGCGACGGCCGCGTAGACGAACGGGAAGGCGAGGCCGTCGTTCAGTCCGGCCTCGCTGGTCAGGGAGAACCGCACCTCGTCCTCGTCCCGTTCGCCTTCGAGCGGCTCCCCCACGCGCACCTCACCGGCCAGCACGGGATCCGTCGGCGCGAGCACGGCGCCCAGCAGCAGCGCGGCGGCGGGCGGCCAGCCGAGCAGCCCCCAGGCCAGCAGGGCGACGACCGCCACGGTCAGCGGCATCGTGACGCCCAGCAGCCGCCAGGCACTGGACCACCGGCGCCATCCGAAGGGCCGGTCGATCGCGAGCCCCGCCCCCATCAGCGACACGATCACACACGCCTCGGTGGTGTGCTCGACCCAGAGGCGGTCACGGACCGGATCCACCGCCGGCACACCCACCGGCAGCAGTTCGATCAGGATCCCCGCGGCGAGGAAGACCATGGGCAGGGACAGCGGCCGTCTGGACACCACCCGGGGCAGCACGGCCGCCCCCAGCGCTCCCAGTCCCAGACAGACGTAGACCACGTCCGAAAGCGTCACTGCGGCCTCCCGCCCGGCACGATCATCATCATCAGGCCAGGCGTGTACCCCGTTCGCACCGGTGCCCTCGCCCGGACATCGTCCGGTGTGGGATCAGCGCCGGTGCCGGCCGCTCGCGGGACGGGCTCCGCCCGGCGCCCCGCGCAAATCCCCCACTCCTCAGCCAACCCGCCGAAATCGCGGCGGTCCTCACCGAGGCGCCGTCACCGCGCGGCCACGCAGCGAGTTCGCCCTTCCGCCCCACAGGGAGTCGTGTGAAACTGTCGTCCCGTCCGCCGTGCGGACCCGTTCCGCACCGTCCGTTCCCCCACGAGAAGGGCGCCGTGCGTTCCCTACCCCTGCCTCTCGCCCTGACCGCACGCCTGTCCCCGGTGGTCGTGCTCGCCGCGGCGGGCTGGGCGCTGTCGTCCGGTCCGCTCGCCGCGCCGACGGCCGCCGAGCCCGGGCCGGCCGAGGAGAAGACCGAGACCCAGTCCGCCGCCACTCCCTCGACCTCGACGGAGTCAAAGACGTACGAGGCGGCGCCCGCGCCGTGCGAGAGCGTCGCCGAGAAGACGATCGAGTCGCTGGTGCCGGGCGCCAGGACGGCCGGCAAGGAGATCCCGTCCACGGACGCGAAGCTGCGCCGCACCTGTTCGTGGAACGCGCTCAAGGGCTACGACTACCGCTGGCTCGACGTCTCCTACGAGGTGATGGCGTCGGACGAGGCGGCCGAGAAGTCCTACCGGGAGCAGCTGGAGCGCAGGAGCGGCGGCGGGGCCGTCCCCGGTCTGGGGGACAGCGCGTACTCCGTCGTGAACCTCACCACCGAGGACAAGCAGCAGACCCGTGAGGGCGTCGTGGTCGCCCGCGCGTCCAACGCGCTGGTGACGATCACCTACAACGGCAGCGACTTCGAGTCCAAGAAGGCGCCCGGCACGGACACCATCAACAAGGGCGCCATCAGGGCCGCGAAGGAAGCGGTGGCCGCGCTGGAGAGCGAGAAGGGCTAGCGTCCTCCGGCGCGGCGGTCACCGGAGTTCAGCGGGCCGCGCGGCCGCGCGGCGCCATCAGCAGCAGGTACAGCAGCATCGACGTGCCGAGGCCCACGGCCCAGCCGTAGTCGGCCAGATCGGCGAGTGCCGGGACGGGACGGCCGTCGACGAGCGGCTTGAAACTCGCGCCGCCGACGGCGAGGACGCCTCCGGCCGCGAAGGCGACGACGGCCCGCCAGTTCCAGCCGCCCTCGTACCAGTACCGGCCGCCCGGGCGGTAGAGGTCGGCGAGGTCCAAGCGGGAGCGGCGCAGGATCCAGTAGTCGGCGATGAGGATGCCGGCGACGGTGCCGAGCAGACCGCCGACCAGGCCGAGCCAGGTGAAGATGTAGCCCTGCGGGTCGGAGTACAGCTTCCACGGGAAGATCAGCACGCCCAGGACGCAGGTCGCGAGGGCGCCGGCGCGGAAACTGATACGGCGGGGCGCGATGTTGGAGAAGTCGAACGCCGGGGAGACCAGGTTGGCGGCGACGTTGACGGACAGGGTCGCGACCAGCACGGTGACCAGCGCGAAGAGCAGGCCGACGGTGTTGTCGGTCTTCGCCGCGAGCTGGACCGGGTCCCAGATGGCCTCGCCGTAGACGGCCTGGCTGCCGGAGGTGACCATCACCGACAGGAACGCGAAGAGCGTCATGGTGGTGGGCAGGCCGAGGGCCTGGCCCCAGGTCTGGGCCTTCTGGCTCCTGCCGTAGCGGGTGAAGTCGGGGATGTTCAGCGACAGCGTGGACCAGAAGCCGATCATGCCCATGAGCGCGGGGGCGAACAGCGTCCAGAAGTCGGCGCCCCAGCCGAGCTTGGAGGGCTGGTCCAGCAGCGGTCCGAAGCCGCCCGCCTTGTCGCTCATCCACCACAGCATCACGAACGCGCCGACGAGCACGAAGGGCGCCGCCCAGTTCTCGAAGCGGCGGATCGTCTCCATGCCGCGGTAGATGATGACGACCTGCAGCGCCCAGAAGATCGCGAACGACAGCCACATGGTCCAGGCGTAGCCGCCGACCTTCGCGGCGTCCGTCCAGCCGCTGCCGATCAGCTTCCCGGCCAGGAAGTAGATGGCCTCGCCGCCGATCCAGGTCTGGATGCCGAACCAGCCGCAGGCCACCAGCGCGCGCACGACGGCGGGCAGGTTGGCGCCGCGGATGCCGAAGGAGGCCCGGGCGAAGACCGGGAAGGGTATGCCGTACTTGGGTCCCGCGTGCCCGGTGAGGAGCATCGGTATCAGCACGATCACGTTGGCGAGGGCGATGGTGAACACCGCCTGCTTCCAGTCCATGCCGACGGCGATGAGCCCGGAGGCCAGGGTCCAGGAGGCGGTGTTGTGGGCCATGCCGACCCACAGCGCGGAGAAGTTGTACGTGGTCCAGGTGCGCTGGGCGACCGGGACCGGCAGCAGGTCCTCGTTGGCGTAGGGACCGCTGGGCACCGGGGCGCCCGGGGCGATCTCCACGCGGCCGTCGGCGCGGGTGACTTGGGTGGTCGGGGGTGTGGCCGTGGGAGCGGTATCGGTCATGGGCCGGGCCAATCGGGAGGCGGGACGGGAATGGCCGTGCGGGTGATGCCGATGGGGGGGTGCGCCCGGGGGCGTCCTGCTCCCCCTTCCCGGGCCGGGGGAAGGGGGAGAGCGAAGGGGTTCGGGGAGGCTTCAGCCGTTGACGGCCGGGATCACCCGAGATCCGTAGGCGTCGATCACGGCCTCCTGCGCGTCGTGCATGTCGTACACGGCGAACTGGTCCACGCCCAGTGCGCGCAGCGCGTTCAGCTTCTCGATGTGCCGCTCGGCCGGGCCGATCAGGCAGAACCGGTCGACGATCTCGTCGGGCACGAACCGGGTGTCCGGGTTGCCGGCCCGGCCGTGGTGGGAGTAGTCGTAGCCCTCGCGGGACTTGATGTAGTCGGTCAGTTCGCCGGGGACGGCGGCCGAGTGCTCGCCGTACTTGGAGACCAGGTCGGCCACGTGGTTGCCCACCATGCCGCCGAACCAGCGGCACTGCTCCCGCGCGTGGGCGAGCGCCTCGGGCGAGTCGTCCTCGGTGACGTAGGCGGGGGCGGCCACGCAGACGGTCACCTCCGACGGGTCGCGTCCGGCGGCGACGGCCGCGTCCTTCACGGCCTTGACCATGTACTCGGTCAGATAGAGGTCGGCCAGCTGGAGGATGAACCCGTCCGCCTCCTCCCCGGCCATCTTCAACGCCTTGGGACCGTACGCGGCCATCCAGACGGGCAGTTCGGCGTCCGGCTTGATCCACGGGAAGCTGACGACGCTGCCGCCGCCGAGGTCGGCCTCGCGGCCGCTGCCGAGGGCCCGGATGACCCGCATGGCGTCGCTGATCCGGGCCAGGGTGTTGGGCTTGCGGCCGGCCACGCGCATCGCGGAGTCGCCCCGGCCGATGCCGCAGACCGTGCGGTTGCCGAACATGTCGTTGAGGGTGGCGAAGGTGGAGGCGGTCACCTCCCAGGTGCGGGTGCCGGGGTTGGTCACCATCGGCCCGACCTTGAGTTTCGTGGTGTTGGCCAGGATCTGGCTGTAGATCACGAACGGCTCCTGCCACAGCACGGCGGAGTCGAAGGTCCAGCCGTGGGTGAAACCGTTGCGTTCCGCGCGCTTCATCAGGCTGATCACCCGCGAGGCCGGCGGGTCGGTCTGCAGGACGAGTCCGAAGTCCATCCGCACCACTCCTAGTTGAGGTACTGACAGGTGGAACGCGGGGTGAAGACGCCGTGTCCGGCGTGCCCGGTGTACTCCCGCTCGGTGACGACGGGGACTCCGCGCGAGAGCACCGTCTCGACCCGGCCGGTGACCCGCCGGCCCTCGTACGCCGAGTAGTCCACGTTCATGTGGTGGGTCTCGGCCGAGATCACCTGCTCGGCGTGCGGGTCGTAGATCACGACGTCGGCGTCGGCGCCCGGGGCGATGGTGCCCTTCTTCGGGTACAGGCCGAACATGCGGGCCGGGGTGGCGCAGGCGATCTCGATCCAGCGGCGGCGGGAGATGTGCCCGTCGACGACGGCCTGGTGGAGCAGGTCCATCCGGTTCTCCACGCCCGGCAGGCCATTGGGGATCTTGGAGAAGTCGCCGCGGCCGAGGTCCTTCTGGCCGGTGAAGCAGAAGGGGCAGTGGTCGGTGGAGACGACCTGGAGGTCGTTCGTGCGCAGCCCCTGCCAGAGCCTGGCCTGGTGCTCACGCGGCCGCAGGGGCGTGCTGCACACGTACTTGGCGCCCTCGAAGCCGGGCTCGGCGAGGTTGTCGGTGGACAGGAACAGGTACTGCGGGCAGGTCTCACCGAAGACGGGCAGTCCCTCGTCGCGGGCCCGGGCCAGTTCGGCGACGGCCTCCATCGCCGAGACGTGCACGACGTAGAGGGGCGCGCCGGCGACCTGGGCGAGCCGGATGGCGCGGTGGGTGGCCTCGGCCTCCAGCAGGGCCTTGCGGACCTCGCCGTGGTAGCGCGGGTCGGTCTCGCCGCGGGCCAGGGCCTGTTCGACCAGGACGTCGATGGCGATGCCGTTCTCGGCGTGCATCATGATCAGGCCGCCGTTGTCGGCGGAGCGCTGCATGGCGCGCAGGATCTGGCCGTCGTCGCTGTAGAAGACGCCCGGGTAGGCCATGAACTGCTTGAAGGAGGTGACGCCCTCCTCCACCAGCAGGTCCATCTCCTTGAGGGTGTCCTCGTTGACGTCGGAGACGATCATGTGGAAGCCGTAGTCGATGGCGCAGTTGCCCTCGGCCTTGGCGTGCCAGGCGTCGAGGCCCTCGCGCAGGGCCTGCCCGACGCTCTGCACGGCGAAGTCGATGATCGTGGTGGTGCCGCCCCAGGCGGCGGCGCGGGTGCCGGTCTCGAAGGTGTCGGAGGCGAAGGTGCCGCCGAAGGGCAGCTCCATGTGGGTGTGGGCGTCGACGCCGCCGGGGATGACGTACTTCCCGGTGGCGTCGATCGTGCGGTCGGCGGTGAGGACTCCGGGCGCGGCCAGGGCGGCGATCCGGCCGTCTTCGATCAGGACGTCGGCGTGGACTTCGTCGGAAGCTGTGATGACGAGACCGCCGTGGATCAGTGTTCGGGTCATCGGGCGCTCCTCACTGTGGATGCGTGCGGGTTCGTCGTGGCTGGTCGCGCGCACGCGGCGGCAGCCGCATGCCGCATACGGCCCCGCGCCCCTAGGGGGCCGTCAGCGGGCCGTAGGCTCCGGGCGCCCGGTCCCGGTAGAACTGCCAGCGGTCGCGGACCTCGCGGAGTGTGGCCAGGTCCAGGTCGCGGACGACCAGTTCGGGCTCCTTGTCGCTCGCCACCTCGCCGACGAACTGGGCCTCCGGGTCCACGAAGTACGAGGTGCCGTAGAAGTCGTTGTCGCCGTACTCCTCGACGCCGACCCGGTTGATCGCGCCGACGAAGTACTCGTTGGCGACGGCCGCCGCCGGCTGTTCCAGCTGCCAGAGGTAGCCGGACAGGCCCCGGGAGGTGGCCGAGGGGTTGAAGACGATCTCGGCGCCCGCGAGGCCGAGGGCGCGCCAGCCCTCGGGGAAGTGCCGGTCGTAGCAGATGTAGACGCCGACCCTGCCCACGGCGGTGTCGAAGACGGGCCAGCCGGAGTTGCCGGGACGGAAGTAGAACTTCTCCCAGAAACCCTGGACTTGAGGGATGTGGGTCTTGCGGTACTTGCCGAGGTAGGAGCCGTCCGCGTCGATCACGGCGGCGGTGTTGTAGAGGACGCCGGGCTGCTCCTCCTCGTACATCGGCAGCACCAGCACGAGGCGCAGTTCCTTCGCGAGGGCCTGGAAGCGGCGGACGATCGGGCCCTCGGGGATCCGCTCGGCGTACGCGTAGAAGGCCGGGTCCTGCACCTGGCAGAAGTACGGGCCGTAGAACAGCTCCTGGAAGCAGAGGACTTGGGCGCCCTGCGCGGCTGCGTCGCGGGCGGCCTGCTCGTGGACCTGGATCATCGACTCCTTGTCGCCGGTCCAGGCGGTCTGGAAGACGGCGGCGCGGATCACTCGGCTCATCGGGACCTCCGGTCGCTCGGTGTGCCGTGAGCCTAGGAAGCCGGGACGTCCGGTTTGAGTGGCACCATGTCACGTCCGGGGACGTGCGGCGTGCCACCGTGTCACTCTCGAACGGTCTCATGTTTCACCGCCGTTTTCCCAGGTGGTTGCGTGTTTCACTGCTGTTGCGCGTCGTGCGCGAGGAGCGCGATGTGCACCGAGGCGGCCTGCTCGAAGTCGTCGAGGTCGACGCCGAGCCGGGTCTGTATCGCTTCCAGGCGCCGGTAGAGGGCCGGCCGGGAGACGTGGTGGAGCTGGGCGGTGCGGGACTTGTTGCGGCCGGTGGCGAGGTAGGTGCGCAGCACGGACAGCAGCTCCTCGTCCGCCGCGCACAGCAGCCCGTCCAGCTCCCGCTCCGCGAACGACTGCACATGCGGGTCGTCGCGCAACAGGCGGATCAGGCCGCGCAGATGGACGTCCCTCAGGCGGACCACCGGCGGCAGGTCGAGGACCGGGGAGGAGCCGGCGACGGCGTCCGCGACGTGCTGCGCCTCGAGCAGACCGGTGGGCACGTCGTCCCAGGCCGCGCGCGGGTCGGCAGCGGCGACGACGGTACGGGCCGTCCCGGACTCCGTGCGCAGCCGGGTCGCGAAGTGCGCGGCGAGGGCGGCCGCGTCCTGGTCGTGGGGCAGGCTGAGCAGCACGGCCGTGGCCCCGTCGGCCAGTTCGGCCACCAGCCCGGGCAGCCCGAGCAGCCGCAGCAGCCGTTCGAGACGGGCCGGGTCTCCGTCGCGGACGACCAGCGGCACGAACGTCCGCCGGTTCACCGGAAGTCCGGCGGCCCGCGCCCGGGGCAGCAGCTGCCGCGCCGGCACGACGCCGCTGACCAGGTCGGTCAGCAGGCTCTGCGCGGACTGCTCCTCCCAGGAGCCCGCGGCGGCGCCGGCCAGCATGCGGTGCAGGACGAGGGCCTCGGCGGCGCGGTCGGCCAGCAGCCGTCCGGTGGCGGTGTCGCCGCGGTAGCCGCACAGCACGATCCGGCCCCAGCGCTCCCCGCGCCCGCCCAGCTCGGCCCGGATCCAGCCGTCGCCCCCGGCACCGCCCGTGCCGGAACGGCCCGGGCGGTGCCCCCATGCCTGCCGGGCGATGCGCTCCCAGTCGCGCAGCACGTCGTCGACCGCGGGCCGCTCCCCCGCCGTGCCGAGGACGCGGTGGGCGAGGTTGGTGACGACGACGGGACAGCCGGCGTGCCGGGCGACCTCGTCGAGCAGCCGCTGCAGCGGTGCGCCCGCGGTGATGAGGGCGGTCAGTTCGGTGCGGACGGCCTCGGAGAGGCTGACGGCGGCGAACTTGCGCCGCACCAGCCGCGACTGCACCTCCTCGGTCAGCTCGGCGAAGGGGAAGGGCCGGTGCAGCACGACCATCGGCAGCCCGCAGCGCTCGGCGGCCCGGCGCATCACGTCCGGCGGGGAGGGGAAGGCCCGGCCGAGTCCGAGGACGACCGCCGCCGCCTCGGCGCGGTGCAGTGAGCGGACGTAGTCGGCCTGCTTGTCCTCGTCGCCGACGAGCAGCACGCCGGTGGTGAGGACCATCTCGCCGCCGCTGAGCATGACGCCGACGTCGGCGGCCTCGGCGACGTGCACCCACCGCACGGGCCGGTCGAGGTGGCTCGCCCCGGCCACCACCTCGGGCTCCCCGGCGAGGACCCGTTCCAGGGTGAGGACCTGCCGGACCGACAGGGCCGGTTCGAGGGAAGCCGAGGCGATGGTCATGTGAGGTTCCCTTGTCCGTGTACCGCTACAGGACGCTCCTCAGAGCGTTCTCGAGGATCGCGGCGCCCTCCTCGGCCTCCGCGACGTTCAGGGACAGCGGCGGGGCGACGCGCAGCGCGCTGGTGTTGTGGCCGCCGCCCTTGCCGATCAGCAGACCGCCCTCGCGGGCCGCCTCCAGGACGGCCGCCGCGGCCGCCGGGTCGGCCTCGTCGGTGCCGGGCCTGGTGATCTCGATGCCGATCATCAGGCCGCGCCCGCGGACCTCCCGCACGGCCGGGACCTGCGCGGCGGCGGCCCGCAGCCGTTCGATCAGCAGACCGCCGACGCGCCGCGCGTTGCCCTGGAGGTCGTGCTCCAGCAGGTAGGTGAGGTTGGCGAGACCCGCCGCCATGGTGATCTGGGTGCCGCCGAAGGTCGAGATGCTGTTGGAGTCCAGGCAGTTCATGATCTCGGAGCGGGCGACGACCCCGCCGATGGACATGCCGTTGCCGATGCCCTTGGCGAAGGTCATGATGTCCGGCGGCCCGTGCTGCCCGTGCGCCTGCCAGCCCCAGAAGTGCTCGCCGGTGCGGCCCCAGCCGGTCTGCACCTCGTCGGCGATCCACAGGATGCCGCGCTCGTGCAGCACCTCGCGGAAGGCGGCGTAGAGGCCGTCGGGGGGCGAGGTGAAGCCGCCGACGCCCTGGATGGGCTCGGCGATCAGCGCGGCCGGCGGGCGGGTGTGGCCAAGCAGGTCGACCAGGTCGTCCACGCAGGCCGCGACGAAGTCGCCGTCGCCGAGCGCGGCGTACGGGCCCCGGGTGCGGACGCCGCCGTGCACGTAGAGCGTCTGGAGCGGCGACAGCGAGGTCGGGGACCAGCCGCGGTTGCCCGTGATGCCGACGGAGCTGAAGGAGCGGCCGTGGTAGCTGTTGCGCATGGCCAGGATCGTGTTGCTGCGCCGGTACGTCGTGGCCAGCAGCAGCGCGGTGTCGTTGGCCTCGGTGCCGGAGGTGGTGAAGAACACCCGGGCGTCCGGGATGCCGCTCAACTGGGCGATGCGCTCGGCGAGTTCCACCATCGGGCGGTTGAGATAGAGGGTCGAGGAGTGGATGATCCGCCCGGCCTGCTCGCTCACCGCCTTGGTCACCTCGGGCAGCGCGTGCGCGGTCATGGTGGTGAGGATGCCGCCGAAGAAGTCGAGGTACCGGTTGCCCTCGGCGTCCCAGACGTGGCGGCCCTCGCCGTGGGTGATCTCGATCGGGTCCTCGTAGTAGAGGGCGAGCCAGTCGGGGAGCACGGCCCGGTGGCGGCCGAGGAGGTCGTGGGTCACGGCCGCACCAGCCCTTCGTAGGCGTCGGGGCGGCGGTCGCGGTAGAAGGCCCACGTCTGCCGCACCTCCTCGATGAGGTCGAGGTCGATGTCCCGGACCACGAGTTCCTCCTTGCTGTCGCTGGCGACGTCCCCCACGAACTGCCCGCGCGGGTCGACGAAGTAGCTCGTGCCGTAGAAGTCGTTGTCGCCGTACTCCTCCTGGCCGACGCGGTTGATCGCCGCGACGTAGTACCCGTTGGCGACGGCCGCCGCGGGCTGCTCAAGCCGCCACAGGTGGGACGAGAGGCTGCGGTGCGTGGCGGAGGGGTTGTAGACCAGCTGGGCCCCGGCCAGGCCCAGCTCCCGCCAGCCCTCCGGGAAGTGGCGGTCGTAGCAGATGTAGACGCCGACCCTGCCGGCCGCCGTGTCGAAGACGGGCCAGCCGAGGTTGCCGGGCTTGAAGTAGAACTTCTCGCGGAAGCCCTTCAGCTGGGGGATGTGGTGCTTGCGGTACTTGCCGAGGTAGCTGCCGTCGGCGTCGATCACGGCCGCGGTGTTGTAGTAGAAGCCGGGCTGCTCGGCCTCGAACACCGGCGCGACGATCACCATGCCGGTCTCGCGGGCCAGTGCCCGCATCCGCCGCACGGTCGGCCCGTCGGGGACGGGCTCGGCCCAGCGGTAGTGCTCCGGCTCCTCGACCTGACAGAAGTAGGGGCTGTTGAACACTTCCTGGAACCCGATGATCTTCGCGCCCCGGCGGGCCGCCTCGCGGGCGTGCTCCTCGTGTTTCGCCACCATGGACTCGGTGTCGCCGGTCCAGGTGGCCTGGACCAGGGCGGCACGTACGACGTTGGCCATGAGCTGCTCCTTCGACGCGACGTCTGCGCCTCTACGCCCGTAGAAGCGAGCCGTAGAGCCACGAACGTAAGCCTCCCGCCCGGGCTTGCCAAGACCATCGTCGCCAACCCGCGGGGCGACGCGCGATTCGCACTCCTGCGGGTGAGCCGCCGGGGGCACGGCGTGGCCGGTCAGGCGGGGTGCCCGGCGACGCGCAGGGCGTGCAGAAGGTCCCAGCGGCGCTCGTCCGACACGCCCGTGGCGGCCTCCAGCAGGAGCGGTACGAGGCGCCGCGGGTCGGGATCGGCGCTGCGGGCGGCCTCCTCGGGGGTGCGGGCCGTGACGTAGGCGTCGAGCAGCACGCGCACCTCACGGTGGCGGCCCTCGTCCGCCAGCGCGAGGACGGCGCGGCCGATCTCGTCCGGCGGGCGGGCGACGCCCTGCCGCAGCAGCTGCCGCGCGTCGCTCGCGCGTCCCGCCGCGGCCAGGGCGTCGGCGGCGGCGACCAGCTGCCCGGCGGGCAGGGAGGCGGCCTCCCAGAGCAGGGTCTGCCAGTCGGCGTCCAGCCCGGTCCGGTGCAGCAGCTCGGCGAGCAGCGGGAACCGGGCGGGCCCCCAGGAGGCCACCTCGGCCAGCAGGGCGTGCGCCTCCCCGCTGCGCCCCTCGCCCCGCAGCCGCGCCAGCGTCTCCACGACCCGCGCGACCTCGTGGCGGTCGGCGTCCCCGGCCGCGGCCCGCTCCCCCGCCGGGCGCTCGGCGACCGTCTCTTCGGCGGCCCCGGCGAAACGGGCGCCCCGGAGGCCGGCCCCGCTGGCCGGGGTCTCGGGCACGGGCAGCACGGGCACGGCGACGGGCACCACGACGGGCGCGTCGTCCTCGTCGACGGCCCCGGCGAACCGGGCACCGCCACGCCGGCGCCTGCGGGGCTTGGGGGCGGAGGGGGCGGAGGGCTGCGGGGCGCTCCGCGGCTGCGCAGAGGCAGGGGCGGGACCAGGGGCAGGGGCGGTGCCGGGAGCCGGGGCGGTGCCGGGAGCCGGGGCGGGACCAGAGGCAGGGGCGAGACCAGGAGTCGGGGCAGTGCCGGGAGCCGGGGCGGGACCAGAGGCAGGGGCGGGACCAGGAGCCGGGGCGCTACCAGGAGCAGGGGCGGTGCCGGAAGCCAGGGCGGGACCAGGGGCAGGGGCGGGACCAGGGGCAGGGGCGGTGCCGGGAGCCGGGGCGGTGCCGGGAGCCGCCGCCCCCGGTACCCCTCGACCCGGCGCGGACGCAGGTGCCTGCCGGCCGCCGTTCCCCCGGTCCTGCCCGGCCGCACCGACGGGGCCGCGGGGAGCGGACGCCCCGGCCCACTCCCCCGCGGTCACCGGCTGCCGGTAGCGGTCGGCCCGCGCCATCCGGGCCCGCAGTTCCGCACAGCGCGCGGTCGCGCGCGCGAGGTCGTCGCGTGCCCAGGCCAGGTCCACCCGGAGGGCGTCCGCCTGGTCCCGGGTGGTGGCCGAGGTCAGCTGGCGGGCCAGGGCGGCCTGGCGTTCCGCGGCGTACTTCTGCTCGCGGAGCATGGCGTCGAGGCGGTCGCCGAGGGCCTCGCCTCCGCCCGGGCGGCTGTCGTACGCGGCGAGCGCAGCGGTGTGCAGGAAGCGGGCGTGTCCGGTCTCGGGGCCGGCACCCTCCGGCCCGTTCGCCCCGGCGAGATCGGCCAGCAGGGACTCCACCACGTCCCAGGGCGGCACCTCACGCCCGTCGAGGCAGGCCCGCATGCCCTCCGGGTCCCGCTGCCAGAACACCGCGCACCAGCCGCCGGACGGGTCCACACGCGCCAGGAGACCGTCCAGGTAGGTCGCGAACTCCCGCACTGCCGCCGGGAGTTGATCCGCCGTCATCGCTCAACTCCCGCCAGACCGGAGCACTCCGCCCCGTAGGCAACACCAGTCGTGTTACGGCGGTGCTACAGGGAGTTTTCACCCGCGGAGCGGGCGCCTCCGGGGGCCGGTCAGAGCGGCACGAGGACGCACTGCCCGGCCAGGTCGTCCATGGACAGCCCGAGCGCGCCGGCCAGCGCGGCCACCGTGAAGAAGGCCGGGGTCGGGGCCCGTCCGGTCTCGATTTTCCGGAGGGTCTCCGCGGAGATGCCCGCGCTCGCCGCGACCTCGGCCATGCTCCGGTCGCCACGCGCCTCGCGCAGCAGCCTGCCCAGCCGCTCGCCGCGTTCACGCTCTTCGGGGGTGAGAGGGGTGCGCACCATGCCCCCATTCTAATACCGGTATAGTAATTGGCATGGTGGAGCTGAAGACGGACACATCGATCGACGCCATGTACGAGGCGGGACAGGTCGTCGCCCGTGCGCTGACGGCCGCGCGGAAGGCCGCCGGCGTGGGCGTCTCCCTGCTGGAACTGGACGAGGTGGCGCACGACGTGCTGCGCGAGGCGGGCGCGACCTCGCCCTTCCTCGGCTACCGGCCGTCCTTCGCGCCGACCCCGTTCCCGGCCGTCCTGTGCGTCTCGGTGAACGACGCGATCGTGCACGGCATCCCGACCCGCTACCGCCTGCGCGACGGCGACCTCGTGTCGATCGACTTCGGCGCCGAACTGGGCGGCTGGGTCGGCGACTCCGCGCTCAGCTTCGTCGTCGGCCGCCCCCGCCCGGGCGACCTGCGCCTGATCAAGACGGCCGAGCGGGCGCTCGCGGCCGGCATCGAGGCGGCCGTCGTCGGCAACCGCATCGGCGACATCGCCCACGCGATCGGCACGGTCTGCCGCTCCGCCGGCTACGGCATCCCCGACGGCTTCGGCGGTCACGGCATCGGGCGCCGGATGCACGAGGACCCGGGCGTGCCGAACGAGGGACGGCCCGGACGCGGCATGCGGCTGCGGCACGGCATGGTGCTGGCGATCGAGCCCATGGTCATCGCGGGCGGCACGGACGACTACCACGCGACGCCCGACGGCTGGACCCTGAAGACGAACGACGGCTCCCGCGCGGCCCACGCCGAGCACACGGTGGCGATCACGGACGCGGGCCCGAGGATCCTGACCGCGCGCTGACCTCCGCCGCCTTCCCCCTGTCATGTCCCGAAGGTGCCCCTGGCCGGCGATCGTGCGAAGGTGTTCTACGAGCGCGCCCCAGGTGTAACGGGCTGCCACCCGGGTTACCCGACCCCGGCACGTCGACCAGCGAGGGCGTCCCCCGCCCGGGCGCCGGGGACGCCGGGAACGGAAGGCCCATGAGCAGCGGCTTCAGCAGCCCGGAGGGCTACGGCTCGGACCCCTTCGGTGAATTCCTCGCACGTTTCTTCGGCGGACCGCGCCCCGGTCCCCGGCAGATCGACCTGGGCCGGCTGCTCAGCCAGCCGGCCCGGGAGCTCGTCCGCGGCGCCGCCCAGTACGCCGCCGAGCACGGCAGCCGGGACCTCGACACGCAACACCTGCTGCGGGCGGCGCTCTCCACCGAACCCACGCGCACCCTGCTGAGCAAGGCCGGAGCGAACCCGGACTCGCTGGCCTCCCAGATCGACGAACGGTCCGGCCCGGCCCAGCACTCCCCGGACGACGCGCCGCCGCCGACCGCGCTCTCCCTCACCCCGGCCGCCAAACGGGCCCTGCTCGACGCGCATGACATGGCCCGGGCCCGCGGCTACGGCTACATCGGCCCCGAACACGTGCTCAGCGCCCTGGCCTCGAACCCCGACTCGGCCGCCGGGCACATCCTCAACGCGGCCCGCTTCGCGCCCTCCAGCCCGCCCGAGGCGCCCGAGGCACCCCAGGCCGAGCGGCCGCGCGCGACGAACACGCCGACCCTCGACAAGTACGGCCGCGACCTCACCGACCTGGCCCGGCAGGGCCGGATCGACCCGGTGATCGGCCGCGACGAGGAGATCGAGCAGACCGTCGAGGTCCTGTCCCGGCGCGGCAAGAACAACCCCGTGCTGATCGGTGACGCGGGCGTCGGCAAGACCGCCATCGTGGAGGGCCTGGCCCAGCGCATCTCCGAGGGGGACGTGCCCGACGTGCTGATCGGCCGCCGGGTGGTCGCCCTGGATCTGACGGGTGTGGTCGCCGGCACCCGCTACCGGGGTGACTTCGAGGAGCGGATGAACAACATCGTCGGCGAGATCCGCGCCCACTCGGACCAGTTGATCATCTTCATCGACGAACTGCACACGGTCGTAGGGGCCGGGGCCGGGGGCGGCGACGGCAGCTCCATGGACGCGGGCAACATCCTCAAGCCCGCCCTCGCCCGGGGCGAGCTGCACATCGTGGGCGCCACCACCCTGGAGGAGTACCGCCGGATCGAGAAGGACGCGGCGCTGGCCCGCCGCTTCCAGCCGATCATGGTGCCGGAACCGACCCCCGCGGACGCGATCGAGATCCTGCGCGGCCTGCAGGACCGCTACGAGGCCCACCACCAGGTCCGCTACACCGACGAGGCGCTGGTGGCGGCCGTGGAACTGTCCGACCGCTACCTCACCGACCGTCGCCTGCCCGACAAGGCGATCGACCTGATCGACCAGGCCGGTGCCCGGGTGCGGCTGCGGGCCCGGACCAAGGGCACGGACGTACGGGCCCTGGAACGGGAGCTGGAGCAGCTGATCCGGGACAAGGACCAGGCGGTCGCGGACGAGCAGTACGAGCAGGCCACCCAGTTGCGCGACCGGATCCTGGACGTCAAGCAGCGGATCACCGAGGCCGGCGGCGACGGCGAGGTCGACGAGGGCCAGGACCTGGTGGTCGGTGCCGAGGCGATCGCCGAGGTGGTGTCCCGGCAGACGGGGATCCCGGTCAGCAGCCTCACGCAGGAGGAGAAGGACCGCCTGCTGGGCCTGGAGGAGCATCTGCACGAGCGGGTCGTCGGCCAGGACGAGGCCGTCCGGGTCGTCGCCGACGCGGTCCTGCGCTCCCGCGCCGGGCTCGCGGCGCCCGACCGCCCGATCGGCAGCTTCCTCTTCCTGGGCCCGACGGGCGTCGGCAAGACCGAGCTGGCCCGGGCGCTCGCCGAGGCCCTGTTCGGCAGTGAGGACCGCATGGTCCGCCTCGACATGAGCGAGTACCAGGAGCGGCACACCGTCAGCCGCCTGGTCGGTGCCCCGCCCGGCTATGTGGGGCACGAGGAGGCGGGCCAGCTGACCGAGGTCGTCCGCCGCCACCCGTACTCGCTGCTGCTGCTGGACGAGGTGGAGAAGGCCCACCCGGACGTCTTCAACGTCCTGCTCCAGGTGCTCGACGACGGCCGGCTGACCGACTCCCAGGGCCGCACGGTGGACTTCACCAACACGGTCATCGTCATGACCAGCAACCTCGGCTCCGAGGCGATCACCCGCCGCGGCGGCGCGCTGGGCTTCGCCTCGGGCGGCGCCGACGCGGACGAGGAGGCCCGCCGCGAGCAGATCCTGCGCCCGCTGCGCGAGCACTTCCGCCCGGAGTTCCTCAACCGCATCGACGAGATCGTCGTCTTCCGCCAGCTCACCACGCAGCAGCTGCGCCGGATCACCGACCTGCTGCTGGAGCGCACCCGCTCCCTGGTCCGGGGCAAGGGAGTCACGGTCGAATTCACCGACCGCGCGGTGGAGTGGCTGGCCGACCACGGCTACCAGCCGGAGTACGGCGCCCGCCCGCTGCGCCGCACCATCCAGCGCGAGGTGGACAACGAACTGTCACGCCTGCTGCTGGACGGCAGCGTCGCGGAGGGCGGCCGGGTGACCGTGGACGTGCAGGACGGCCGGCTCGCGTTCAGCACCGCGCCCCGTTAGGGGCGCGGGGAACTGCGCGACCGGCCCCCGCCGGCCCGCACTAGACACTCACCGCGCGGGCCGCACCACCATCGCCGACCCTCCGCCCCGCCGCACGGTCTCCGCGGCTGCCAGCCACTTCCCGCCGGGGAGCCGCTGCACCCCGGTGGCCGCCCCGATCTCCGGGTTGGCCTTGAACGCGTGCCCGATCGCCTCCAGTCGCCTCCTCACGTCACCGTCGAGCCCCGGCTCCAGCTCCGTCTGCGCGGCGTTGCGCTGACTGGCCCGGGGCGCGGCGATCGCGTCGACGAGCGGCAGCCCCCGGTCGAGGAAACCGGTGAGCGTCTGCAGCACGGTGGTGATGATCGTCGCGCCGCCCGGCGACCCCAGCGCCACCACGGGCCTGTCGTGCCGGTCGAGCACGATCGTCGGTGACATGGACGAGCGCGGGCGCTTGCCCGGGCCCGGCAGGTTCGGGTCGTGCACGGCGGGGTTGGCCGGGGCGAAGGAGAAGTCGGTCAGCTCGTTGTTGAGGATGAACCCCCGGCCCGGCACGGTGATCCCGCTGCCGCCCGTCTGCTCGATGGTGAGGGTGTACGAGACGACGTTGCCCCACTTGTCGGCCACGGTCAGATGCGTGGTGCTGTCGCCCTCGTAGGTGGTGGGTGCGGCCGTGCCTCCGGTGCCGCACGCCTGCGGGTCGCGCGGGTCGCCGGGCGCCACCGGGCTGGTGAGCACCGCGTCGTCCTTGATGAGGCACGCGCGCGAGTCGGCGAACCGCTGCGACAGCAGCTCCTTCGTCGGTACGTCCTCGAAGGCGGGGTCGCCCACCCAGCGGCCCCGGTCCGCGAACGCGATCCGGCTCGCCTCGATGAACCGGTGCAGGTAGGTGGCCCGGTCGGCCTTCGAGAGGTCGGTGCGCTCCAGGATGTTGAGCGCCTCGCCGACCGTCGTGCCGCCGGAGGAGGACGGCGCCATGGAGTAGACGCCGAGACCGCGGTACGAGGTGCGGCTGGGCGCCTGGAGCTTGGTGCGGTAGGCGGCCAGGTCCCTGGCGGACAGGTCGCCGGGCCGGGCGTTCCAGCCGGAGGAGGGGTCGACCGGCGGCTCGTTGACCGTCTCGACGATCTCGCGCCCGAGCCGGCCGTGGTACAGCTCGCCGACCCCCTTGCGCGCCAGCTCCGCGTACGTGCGGGCCAGATCGGGATTCCTGAAGGTGGAGCCGACCTCCGGCAGCCGGCCGCCGGGCAGGAACAGCTCGGCGGTGTCCGGGAAGTGGCGGAAGCGGGCCTCGTTGGAGGCGGTCTGCGCGCGGAAGGTCTCGTCGACCGTGAAGCCGTCGCGGGCGAGGCGCTCGGCGGGCTTCAGCACGCTCGCCAGCCGCTTGCTGCCCCACCGGTCCAGGGCGGTCTGCCAGGTGGCGGGCGTGCCGGGCGTGCCGACGCTCAGACCGCTGCTCACGGCCTCGGCGAAGGGGACGGGCTTGCCGTTCTCCATGAACAGGTTCGCGTCGGCACTCAGCGGGGCGGTCTCACGGCCGTCGATGGTGCGGACCGCGCGGGAGGCGGCGTCGTAGTAGACGAAGTAGCCGCCCCCGCCGATACCGGCGGAGTACGGCTCGGTGACGCCGAGGGCCGCTGCCGTGGCGACGGCCGCGTCGACGGCGTTGCCGCCCTTCCTGAGGACCTCGATCCCGGCGGCGGAGGCGTCCGGGTCGACGCTGGAGACCGCGCCGCCGTAGCCGACGGCGACGGGGGTCTTCTCCTCGCCGGGGCTCTGCGCGGCGGGTGGCGCCGCCGCCCCCACCGAAGCCACCACGGCGGCCGAGACCGCCAGGACCGTCAGATTCCGCGCGACAGGGCGACGCATCCGCACCTCCAGGCAAAGGCAGTCCGGGCAGCTTAATTCATCGCCATGGCCTCGTCAGGAGCACGCCGAACGCGTGTCCGCCCGGCCCGCTACCATGCGCGCCCATGAATGACGACGTGCGCAACATCGTCCTGGGCGTGATAGCGGCGGGCCTGAGCGCCGCGATCGGCTGGGTGGCCCGCACCTACCTGTGGAAACGCAGACTGCGCCGGAAGCAGGCGTTCTTCGGGCTGCCCGACAACTCCGAGTCCCTGCTGGTGGTGAACCGGGGCGCGGCGGGGCCCGAGTTCTCGGTGATGCGCTACGACGTGTTCGCGCTGCTCGAACTGGCCGCCCTGATCAAGGACTGCAACGCGCACGCCCAGATCCTCCCGCACGACACGGCCCGTCAGGGCTTCGGCGAGCGCACGGAGTTCTGCGTGGGCGGGCCGGCGTCAAATCGGCGCATGGCGGCCCACCTCTCCTCGCTGCTGCCGGGGGTACGGGTCAACGTGGACGCCGAACCGGGCCCGGACCGGGGCTCGTTCCTCGTCGGCACGGAGCGCTACCGCGTGGAGCACGGCCGGGAGGAGTACGCGCTGCTGGCCCGGCTCACCGCGGACCGCACCCATGACATCCGCCCGGTGTTCCTCTTCTGCGGCCAGACGTCGATCACCAACCAGGCCGCGACCCGCTATCTCGCCCGCAACCACGAGCGGCTGACCCGTAGTTACGGCAACAGCTCGTTCGTGCTGCTGCTGAAGGTGATCAACTCGCAGGCGTACGGGCCGGACGTCGTCGAGCTCGTGGCGGACGTGACGCGCGCGGCGCGGGCCGCCCTGCCCGCCGCCACGGGAGCGGCTCCACGTCATACACACCGTGCCTCCTGAACTCCTCCACGGATCAACAATCGTTACTGGCACGTAACTTACCGACGGGTTACCCCTGGTAAGGGGGCGAGGTTACCGTTCGGTCACTTTGCACTGACACGAGTGAGGAGTGACCCGTGGGACCCCATCGCAAGGCCCTGCGCACCACCGCCGTAGGCGCCGTCTCGGCGACCCTGGTCGCCGGAACCGCCCTCGGAATCGCCCCCACCGCCCAGGCGGCACCGCACCCCGTCCGCTTCGTCGACATCGGCGGCGACGGCGGCACCGTCCTCAAGGCCAACGTCGTCACCCCGGCCGGCGCCGACGGCACCCGCCGCTACCCGCTCCTCGTCCTGCCCACCAGCTGGGGCCTGCCCCAGATCGAGTACCTCGCCCAGGCCCAGAAGCTCGCCGACTCCGGATACGTCGTCGTCACCTACAACGTGCGCGGCTTCTGGCAGTCGGGCGGCGAGATCGAGGTGGCGGGTCCGCCCGACGTCGCCGACGCCTCCAAGGTCATCGACTGGGCGCTCGCGCACACCCCCTCCGACGCGGGGCGCGTCGGCATGGCGGGCGTCTCCTACGGCGCCGGCATCAGCCTGCTCACCGCCGCGCACGACCCCCGCGTCAAGGCGGTCGCCTCGCTGAGCGGCTGGGCGGACCTGATCGGCTCGATCTACTCCGGGCGCACCCAGCACGTCCAGGCGGCCGCCCTGCTGGACGGCGCGAGCGTCGTCACGGGCCGCCAGGGCGCCGAACTCCGCCAGGTCTTCGACGACTTCTACAGCTCCAACCTGGCGAAGGAGCCGGAGCTCATCGCCTGGGGCAAGAAACGTTCCGCTGCGACCCACGTCGACCGGATCAACCAGAACGGCACGGCGGTCATGCTCGCCAACGCCTGGGGCGACTCGATCTTCCCGCCCAACCAGTACACCGACTTCTACGAGAAGCTGACCGGCCCCAAGCGGCTGGAGATGCGGCCCGGTGACCACGCCACCGCCGAACTGACCGGCCTGTTCGGGCTGCCCAACGACGTGTGGAAGGACACCGAGCGCTGGTTCGACCACCACCTCAGAGGCGTGGACAACGGCATCGACCGCGAGCAGCCGGTCCAGCTCGCGTCCCGTGCGGGGGGCGGCTACGAGGGCTACCCGGACTGGAAGTCGGTGGGTGCGGACGCCCGGAAGATCGCCCTCGCGGACTCCCGGACCATCCACGCGAACGTGAACTCGGGCGCCGACGGCGGGGTCGTCCTCCTGTCCGGCATCCTCGACCAGGTGACCCGGCTGCCCCCGACGGCCTCGATCCCGCTGCTCCCGCGGCGCTGGGCCGCCGTGTGGCAGTCGGAGAGGTACACCACCGCCCAGCAGGTGCGCGGAACGGCGAAGTTGCACACCACCCTCACCCCGACCGAGGGGAGCGGCACCCTCGTCGCCCACCTGTACGACGTGGGGCCGCTCGGCCTCGGCAAGCTGGTCTCCCACGCACCGTACACCTTCCACGGGCGCACCCCCGGAAAGCCGTTCGGCGTCGACCTGGAGCTGTACTCCACGGCCTACGACGTCCCGGCCGGGCATCGCCTCGCCCTGGTCGTCGACACGGTCGACCCGCTGTACATCGAGCACAACCCGTCCGGCGCGCAGCTGACCTTCTCCTCGCCGGCGAACGACCCGTCGTACGTGTCGGTTCCGCTGCGCGAGCAGTGATCTCCGGCTGCCGCCGGACGGGCCTGGCCGATGTGGACCACCGCCCCCGTGGTCCGGTGACCGCGGGGGCCGGCCACGGCGGTGACGACCCGTGGGCCGGGCGGGCGGTCTGCTCACCCCGGACGGATCGGCGGCCTTCGGCGGAAGTCCCCCTCTCCGACAGGGATGAAGGGCACATCGTAGTCGAGGTCCGGCGCGACGAGCCGTCCGGTGCCCGCCGGTTCAGTGCTTGAGGATCTTGGAGAGGAAGTCCTTGGCGCGGTCGCTGCTGGGGTTGGTGAAGAACTCGTCGGGCGTGCGGTCCTCGACGATCCGGCCGTCGGCCATGAAGACGACACGGTTGGCGGCCGAGCGGGCGAAGCCCATCTCGTGCGTGACGACGATCATGGTCATGCCCTCGCGCGCGAGCTGCCGCATGACCTCCAGCACCTCGTTGATCATCTCCGGGTCGAGGGCCGAGGTGGGCTCGTCGAAGAGCATCGCCTTGGGCTCCATGGCCAGGGCGCGGGCGATGGCCACGCGCTGCTGCTGGCCGCCGGAGAGCTGCGCGGGGTACTTGTCCGCCTGGTCGGCGACGCCGACCCGCTCCAGCAGTTCCCGGGAGCGCCGGTCGGCGTCCTCCTTCCCGCGCCCGCGGACCTTGACCTGCCCCAGGGAGACGTTCTGCAGCACGGTCTTGTGGGCGAAGAGGTTGAACGACTGGAAGACCATGCCGACATCGGCGCGCAGCCGCGCGAGGGGCTTGCCCTCCTCCGGCAGCGGCTGCCCGTCGAGAACGATCTGCCCGGACTCGATGGTCTCCAGCCGGTTGATCGCCCGGCACAGGGTCGACTTCCCGGATCCGGACGGGCCGATGACCACGACCACCTCCCCCCGGCCGACACTGAGGTTGATGTCCCTCAGGACATGCAGGCTCCCGAAGTGCTTGTTGACGTCACGCAGCTCGATCAGCGGATCGACGGCCATGCTCAGCCCTACTCACTCTCAGCTGTGTGGTGGTTGCCGCAACGTATCCAGGCGCGATCGGCTGCGTCGGGCGACACGCACCTTTCGATCATTAGCCGTATTTACGTCGGCCGGGGGCCGGAGCCTCCGTCCCCGGGGTCAGGACTCCGCGACCTCGGCGTACAGCTGGGACAGCTCGGGCACACCGTTCGCGGCCCACTCGTGGCCGGAGTCCACGACGTCGAACTCCCGGCCGGAGGTGAGCCGTACGACGGGCTGGCCGTCGGAGCGGATCTCCCAGACGGCGCCGGGCACCGTGCGGACGATGACGGTGCCCAGATAGAGCCCGGCGTCGTTGCCGAGCCAGGTCAGGGTCTCCTCGTCGTCCCGCCAGCGCGGGACGAGCTGGTCGAGTGCCTCCAGGGAGGCCGCCGAGTCGTCCAGCCGGACCCCCTCCCGGGACGCCTGGGAGCGGAGCAGTTCGCACTCGGCGAGGAGTTCCGCGATGCCCGCCGGATCGGGGAACCCCGCCTTCTGGCGCCGGTGGCCCAGGAAAGGGATGTTCATACGTCCAGCGTGTCATTCGTACCGCCGTTTGCACCACAGGGCGCGCGGGCCGGCGGCGGCGGTCGAGTTCACGCCGAGTTCGCGCGGGGCTCGTTGACGCGTCCCGGCCGTCTCCCTAACTTCACCTTGCGTCGTGCGTACCGGCCGTCGCCAAGTCTTCTGTTCCGTCCCTGCGTGTGCGTGGTGTCGCGTCGTGTCCAGCTGAGCGGGAGGAGTCGGCCGTGCGCCGATGTGTCCGGGGGGTCCTGGCCGTGCTGACCCTGTGCGGGTCGCTGGTGCCGGCGGTGTCGGCCGAGGCCGCCGAGGGAAGGCGGGCCGGGCCGGTGCCGCTGGAGCGGCTGTTCGACAACAGCGCCGTGAGCGACGACTCCCGGCCCGAGGAGGCCGACTTCGACGGCGCCGGGGCCTCCTTGTCGGCCGGCGACCTCACGGCCGCGGGCTGGACGCCCGGTCGCTCCCTCACCGTCCAGGGCGCCCGGCTGACCTGGCCGAAGCGGCGGCCGGGAGAGCCGGACAACGTCCGCGCCGCCGGGCAGGACGTCCGCGTCACGGGGCGCGGCGACGCCCTCGCCTTCCTGGTGGCGGGCACCTCCGGCACGGAGACCGGCGGCCCGGGCACGGTGTTCTACGCGGACGGCACGCGTTCCTCGTTCCGGCTGACCGCGCCCGACTGGCGCACCGGACCGCTCGCGACGAAGGCCGTGGCCCTGCCGCACGTCAACACACCCGCCGGGCAACGCGCCGAGCGGGCCCGGCTGTACGGGGTGACGGTGCCGCTGGTGCCGGGGCGCGCGGTCGCCTCGGTGCGGCTGCCGGACGCGGCCGGACTGCACGTCTTCGCCGTCTCGGTGCGGCCGGCGGCGAGCGGCTGGACGGGCAGCTGGACGACGTCCACGGGCGGCTACGCGTCCGTCGGGCCGTGGACGGACCGCACGCTGCGGCTGGTGGTGCACGCCTCGGCCGGCGGGCCGCGGGTGCGGGTGCGGTTCGACAACACCTTCGCGTCCGCGTCCGTGCGGATCGGCGGCGCGACGGTCGCGGTGCGGGCCTCGGGCGCGGCCGCGCGGGGCGCCCCGGTGCCGCTGTCCTTCGGCGGGGCGGCCGGCGTGGAGATCCCGGCCGGGACGCAGACGTACAGCGACCCCCTCGGCTTCACCGTGCCCGCGGGCGGCGACCTGCTGGTGAGCTTCCACCTGCCCGGCACGGTGACGGCGGCGCCCGTGCACCGGCTCGCGCAGCAGCGCTCGTACGTCAGTGAGCCCGGGGACCACACGGCGGACGGCTCGGCCGGCCCCTACACCTCGGTGATCACCGGCTGGCCGCTGCTGGCCGGGGTCGACGTGGGCGGCGGGCCCGGGTCGGTGGTGCTGCTCGGGGACTCGATCACCGACGGCGACAAGTCGACGGTGGACGCGAACCGGCGCTGGCCGGACGTGCTGGCCGGGCGGCTGCGTGCCCAGCACACGGTGCCGCGCTACGGCGTGCTGAACCAGGGTGTCTCGGGCAACCGGTTGGTCACCGACCGGTACCCGGGCGACGGGGTGTCCACGGACACGGCCGGGGTGAGCGCCCTGCACCGGTTCGACCGGGACGTGCTCGCCCAGACGTCGGCACGGACGGCGGTCGTGTTCGAGGGCGTCAACGACCTGCGGTGGGACACCTCGGCCGAGGAGGTGATCGCGGGGCTGCGCGAGCTCGCCGGGCGCGGGCACGCCCGGGGTCTGCGGATGCTCGCCGCGACGATCCTGCCGTGCGCGGGCGAGGCGCGGTGCACCGCCGCCGTGGACGCCGAGCGCCGCGCCGTGAACGCGTGGATCCGGGACGGCGGCGTCTTCGACGGGGTGCTCGACTTCGACGCGGTGGTCCGGGACCCGCGGCAGCCGTCCCGGATGCTGCCCGCCTACGACAGCGGGGACCATCTGCATCCGGGCGACGCGGGTCTCGCGGCCCTGGCGGACTCGGTGGACCTGCGGCTGCTGAGGCCCTAGACGTCGAGGTCCACCACGACCGGGGCGTGGTCCGAGGCGCCCTTGCCCTTGCGCTCCTCGCGGTCCACGTAGGCGTCCTTGACGGCCTGCGCGAACGGCTGGTTGCCGTACACCAGGTCGATGCGCATGCCGCGGTTCTTCGGGAAGCAGAGCTGGCGGTAGTCCCAGTACGTGAAGGGGTGGTCGTACTTCAGGGGCCGCGGGACCACGTCCGACAGGCCGGTCTCGCGCAGGGCCGCCAGGGCGGCGCGCTCGGCGGCCGTGACGTGCGTGGAACCCTCGAAGAAGGCGCGGTCGAAGACGTCGTCGTCCGTGGGTGCCACGTTGTAGTCGCCCATGACCGCGAAGGGGCGGCTGCCGGCCGCGTCACCGGCGACGGCGGCCCTGAGCGCCTCGAACCACTGCAGTTTGTAGGCGTAGTGGGGGTGGTCCACCTCGCGGCCGTTGGGCACGTAGACCGACCAGACGCGCAGCGGGCCGCAGGTCGCCGAGATCGCGCGGGGCTCCACGGAGCCGTCGAAGCCGGGGTCGCCGGGCAGGCCCTTGACGACGTCCTCGATGCCGACGCGGGAGAGCACCGCCACGCCGTTCCACCGGCCGGTGGCGTGGACCGCCGACTCGTAGCCCAGCTCGCGCAGCTGCTCGGCGGGGAACTGGTCCTCGGCGACCTTGGCCTCCTGGAGGCACAGCACGTCCGTGCTGCTGCTCTCCAGCCAGGCCAGGAGCCTCGGCAGGCGGGCGGTGATCGAGTTCACGTTCCAGGTCGCGATGCGCATGCCTCACAACCTACCCGGAGGGTGTGACAACGCGGCCCGGTCCCCGTGGGGCCTCAGACCTCGGCGGAGTCCCCCGGGGTCAGCCGCAGGTGTTCCGCGCCGCCGAGCTGCCCGATCTGGCGGTCGTAGACCGGGCGGGCCAGGTCGGTGAGGAGGGCGTCGTGGATGTCGTAGGCGCGCTGCGGCTTCAGCTCGCGGACGTAGTCGATGACCTCGGAGATCTTGCTCCAGGGGGCCATGACGGGGAGCATCAGCGTCTCCACCGCGCGGTCGGGCACGGTGAGGGCGTCGCCCGGGTGGAAGAGCTTGCCGCCGTCGACGAGGTAGCCGACGTTGGTGATGCGCGGGATGTCCGGGTGGATCACCGCGTGGAGTTCGCCGTGCACCTCGACGTCGAAACCGGCGGCCGTGAAGGTGTCGCCGTGACCGACCGTGTGGACCCGGCCGGGGAAGGCCGCCGAGATCTTCTCCGCGACCGACCTCAGGGTCCAGATCTCGGCGGCCGGGTTGTCCTCCAGCGCGGCCCGCAACCGGGACTCGTCGAAGTGGTCGGGGTGCTCGTGGGTGACGAGGATCGCGTCCGCGCCGAGCGCGGCGTCCTCCTCGCTGAACCCGCCGGGGTCCAGGACGAGGGTCCGGCCGTCCTTCTCCAGACGGACGCAGGAGTGCGACTTCTTCGTGAGCTTCATGATTCCATCCTGCCCCCGCCCTCGCGGGCGGGTTCACTCCTGGGGCGTGGTCTCCTCGCGGATGACCTGCTGGGCCACCTTGAACGCGCTGTTCGCGGCGGGCACGCCGCAGTAGACGGCCGCCTGGAGCAGCACTTCCTTGATCTCGGCCGGGGTGAGGCCGTTGCGCAGGGCGGCTCTGGTGTGGAAGGCCAGCTCGTCGAGGTGGCCGCCGGCGACCAGGGCGGTGAGGGTGACGCAGCTGCGGGTGCGCCGGTCGAGACCGGGCCGGTCCCAGATCTCGCCCCAGGCGTAGCGGGTGATGAACTCCTGGAAGTCGCCCGAGAACTCGTCGGCCTGTGCCAGCGCGCGGTCCACGTGGGCGTCGCCGAGCACCTCGCGGCGGACCTTCAGCCCGGCGTCGTACGGGTCGGGCCGGCCCGGCCCCCGCGGCGGTGCGGCGGCCGGGGCGATCTCGGCGACGGGGCCGGTCTGCGCGGGCTGCGGCGGGGAGGGGGACAGCACCGGCCGGAGAGCGGTGGCGGGCAGGGCGGTCTGGCCGGTGGAGGTCTCGAAGGCGGGCTGCCAGGCGGTGGAGAAGTGCCGCACGAGCAGGTCGGTGACGGCGGCGGGCTGTTCCACCGGCACGAGGTGCGAGGCCCCGGGGACGACGGCGAGGCGGGCGTCGGGGATGCCGGCGACCAGGGTGCGGGCCTCCGCTGGGCCGGTGACCTGGTCGTCCGAGCCGACGAGCACGAGGGTGGGCACGCCGACGCGGCTCAGCTCGGCGCGCACGTCGAAGGAGGCGAGCGCCTCGCAGGCGGCGATGTAGCAGCCGGGGTCGGTGGTGCGCACCATCTGTACGGCCCACTCGGTGATGGCGGGCTGCGCGGCGGCGAACCCGCCGGTGAACCAGCGCTCGGGGGCGCTGCGGGCGATCGGGTCGAGGCCGTTGGTCCGCACGATCACGCCGCGCTGGCGGAACTCGTCGGCCGTGCCGAAGCGCGGCGAGGCCGCGATCAGCGCGAGGGAGGCGAGCCGCTCGGGGTGGCGCAGGGCGAGTTCGATGCCGACGGCGCCGCCGAGGGCGCAGCCCGCGTAGCCGAAGCGCTGCACGCCGAGCCCTTCGAGGGTGGCCAGCAGCCGTGTGGTGAGGTCGGTCACCGAGCCGGCCGGGTACGCGGGAGCGCCGCCGTGCCCCGGCAGGTCGAACCGGAAGACGCGCCACTGCCTGGTCAGCTCGGGGATCTGGCGGTCCCACATGTGCCAGGTCGTACCCAGTGAGGGACCGAGGATCAGGACGGGGGCCTCTTCCGGCCCGTCGAAGCGGTACTGCAGGGTGTTCGGTGGTGTCTCACTCACCCGCCTGAGCCTCTCATCCGCCGCGGGATGCCACACCGCCGGGGTGTGCCCGGCCGGCGGACCTCAGCGCCGGGCGTGGCGGATCTTCAGCCGGCCGAATCCCATCACCCCGGAGAAGCGGATCGTCGGTCCGCCGGGGCGGAGACGCCGCGGGGTCTTGTAGCGCAGGTCCTTCCACTGGGTGCGTACGCCTTCGACGTCGACGACGGCGTCGCGTGGCACCGTGATGCTGGCCCCGCCGGTGCCGAGCCGCAGTTCGATGTCGACGACCGGATGCTCGATGATCGCCCGGGACAGGTCCAGACGCACCCGTCCGAACGCGGATCCGACCTTGAGTCTCCGGGGAACCCGCCACGCGCCGCCGCGCTCGATGCGTCCGCTGGCGGCGGCGATGGTGGAGGTGGTGGCCGGCAGTTCCTGCGGGAGTGCGGCGAGGGCGGACACGAGCTGGCCGCGGGCCTTGGCGGTGAGCGCCTGGTGGAGGCGCCGGTCCAGCTCCTCGTGGGTGAGGAGCCCTTCGGAGTACGCCTCTTGGAGGCGCCGCACGGCCGCGTCGCGGTCGTGCTCACCGATCGGCGACCGTTGCTCTCGGGGTAAGGGGGTCACCGTTCCACCCTACTGCCGGCAGGGCGTCGCGCCTATGCCGGCGGCCGGTTTTTGGTGCCACCGGGAAGGCTGGGTGGCGCCTTTTGGCGTCATGTGGCGCTGATTGGCGCCATCCCGGGGCGCATCGCCGCCGCGCGTCGGCGCGTAGGCCGTGCCGACGGGACGGTACCGTCACATTTCCGCAGGCCACAGCGTTCCACAGCGTTCCCCGGCGGACAGCCCCGATCCGAGGCATCACTGGCGCTTGCCCACGGCGCCATTTCGGTGCCACCATGGCGCCATGAACCTCACCCCGTACGTCGACACCCTCCGCCGTGAACTCGCGGTGGCCGCCGAGGCCGGCGGCGACGAGGCCCGCGAGCTGGCCGAGAGGCTCACCGCTCCCCTGGAGTCGGCGACTCGGCTGATCATGCTCAACGTGCTCTCCGCCGCGATGGACGAGATCACCCGCGAGCTCGCCCCCGGTTCGGTCGACGTACGGCTGCGCGGGCTCGATCCCGACTTCGTGGTCACCCTGCCGCCCGCCGACGGCGGCCCCCTGGAGCCGGCCGCACCCGCCGAACCGCTCAGGGCGCAGGCTCCCGCCGACGGCGACGAGGGCGGCATCGCCCGCGTGAACCTGCGCCTGCCCGCGCACCTCAAGGCGCGGGCCGAGGAGGCCGCCGGCCGCGAGGGCCTGTCGGTCAACGCGTGGCTGGTGCGGGCCGTGGCGGCCGCTGTCGACGGCGGCACCCGGCCGCGTACGGCGGAGCAGACCCGCACCATCGGACAGAGCATCACGGGCTGGGTGCGCTGACCGCACCCGCGCCGCGTGACACCGTCAGGCCACCTCACCGCCATCACGTCCCGCAGCGGGGACGCTCCGACCACCCATGAGGACGGCACAGCCATGCCTGCTTTCGACACCCCGGAACCGATCACGGCCACCACCCACGTGTACGCCGGCTCGATCCGGTTCACCGCGACCGACCGCCTCGACACGGTCGTCGAGGTACGCCCCCGCGACCCGAAGCGGGGCCACGACGTGAAGGCCGCCGACCAGACCGAGATCACCTGCGCGGGTGGTGTCCTGACCATCAGGACACCCAAGGCGAACCTCGTCGGGCGGTCCGGCACCGTCGATGTGACGGTCGGACTGCCCACGGGCTCGCACATCGACCTGACCGGTTCCTGGACCCAGGTCTTCGGCGAGGGCCGCCTCGGCGAGGTCAGGGTGAAGACCTCCTCCGGTGACGTACGCCTGGACAGCACCGGCCCGCTCCAGCTGACCGCCTCCCACGGCTCGGTCACCGTCGACCGGGTCGAGGGCACGGCCGAGATCACCACCAGCTCCGGCAGCCTGCGCGTCGGCACCGTCGACGGCTCCGCCGTGCTGAAGAACTCGCACGGCACCACGATGGTCGGCACCGCGCTCGGCGAGCTGCGGGTGAGTGGCGCCAACGGCGACATCGACATCACGCGGGCCGAGAGCTCGGTCGTCGCCACCACCGCCCACGGCACCCTGCGGGTCGCCGAAGTCGCCTCCGGCATCGTTCAGCTGGAGACCAGTTACGGCGCCATCGAGGTCGGCATCCGCGAGGGCGTCGCCGCCTGGCTCGACGTCAGCTCCGACCGCGGGCAGGTGCGCAACACGCTGACCTCCTCCGAGACGCCGGAGAAGACCGAGCAGACCGTCGAGGTCCGCGCCCGGACGCGCTGGGGCAACATCGACGTGCGCCGCGCCTGAGCCACCGGTCCGCCCGGCCGGATCGCCGCCCTCTTCTCCTCCCCCTCCCCCCTCCTCCTCCCGTCACCCCATCACCCCGCCTCACGAAAGGGGTCGCACCATGCCTTCTTCTGTCATGCCCACAACACAGCGAGGGGACGGCGGCCGGTCGCCCGCCGCCGTCTCCGCCGTCGGTGTGCGCAAGTCGTACGGCGACAAGACCGTCCTCGACGGCATCGACCTCCACGTCCCGGCCGGATCCGTGTTCGCTCTGCTGGGTCCGAACGGCGCGGGCAAGACCACCGTCGTCAAGATCCTCTCCACCCTGATCAGCCCCGGCGCCGGCTCCGGTGAGATCCGCGTCGGCGGCCACGACCTGGCCGCCGATCCGCAGGCGGTCCGCGCGGAGATCGGCGTCACCGGCCAGTTCTCCGCGGTCGACGGGCTGATCACGGGCGAGGAGAACATGCTGCTGATGGCCGACCTGAACCACCTCCCCAAGAAGGAGGGGCGCCGGGTGACCGCCGGCCTGCTGGAGCGGTTCGACCTCACCGAGGCCGCGCGCAAACCCGCCTCCACCTACTCCGGCGGCATGAAGCGCCGCCTCGACATCGCCATGACCCTGGTCGGCAGCCCGCGGATCATCTTCCTCGACGAACCGACCACCGGCCTCGACCCGCGCTCACGGCACACCATGTGGCAGATCATCCGCGCACTGGTCTCCGACGGCGTGACCGTCTTCCTCACCACCCAGTATCTGGAGGAAGCCGACCAGCTCGCCGACCGCGTCGCGGTCCTCGACGGCGGCAGGATCGCCGCGGAGGGAACCCCCGAGCAGCTGAAGCGGCTCATTCCCGGCGGTCACGTGCGGCTGCGGTTCTCCGACCCGTCCGCGTACCGGTCCGCCGCCCTCGCCCTCGACGAGGTCACCCGGGACGACGACGCGATGACGCTGCAGATCCCGAGCGACGGCAGCCAGCGGGAACTGGGCGCCCTCCTCGACTGGCTGGACGCGGTCGGCGTCGAGGCGGACGAGCTGACCGTGCACACCCCCGACCTGGACGACGTGTTCTTCGCCCTCACCGGCTCTCAGCAGCCGGACCAGCCCAAGGAGTTCGCCCGATGAGCGTCCCGTCGCACGCCCTGCGTGACTCGGCCACGATGCTGCGGCGCAATCTGCTGCACGCGCGCCGCTACCCGTCCCTGACGCTGCAACTGCTGCTCACGCCGGTCATGCTGTTCCTGCTGTTCGTGTTCATCTTCGGCGACGCGATGAGCGCCGGCATCGGGGGCGGCGACGCCGACCGCTCCGCCTACATCGCCTACCTGGTGCCCGGGTTGCTGCTGATGACCATCGGCAGCACCACGATCGGTACCGCGGTGTCCATCGCCACGGACATGGCCGAGGGGATCGTGGCCCGGTTCCGCACCATGGCGATCCACCGCGGTTCGGTGCTCGTCGGGCACGTGGTCGGCAGCGTGCTGCAGTGTCTGGCGAGCGTGCTTCTCGTGGGCGCCGTCGCCCTGGCCGTCGGCTTCCGTTCCACCGACGCCACGGTCCTGGAGTGGGTCGCGGCGTTCGGGCTGCTCACCGTGTTCTCGCTGGCCCTGACCTGGCTGGCGGTGGGCATGGGCCTGTCCAGTCCGAACGCCGAGGTGGCCAGCAACAACGCCATGCCGCTGATCTTCCTGCCGCTCATCTCCAGCGCCTTCGTCCCGGTCGACTCGATGCCGGGCTGGTTCCGGCCGATCGCCGAGTACCAGCCGTTCACGCCGGCCATCGAGACCCTGCGCGGTCTGCTGCTCGGCAGCGAGATCGGCCACAACGGATGGCTCGCCGTCGCCTGGTGCCTGGGACTGGCCGCGCTCGGGCACCTCTGGTCCAGGGCGTTGTTCCGGCGCGACCCGAAGTAGATTTCCCTAATCCTTCGGGGGCCCGCCCGGAAACGCGCCCCGAATCAATGGGGCCGGCATTGTCCTTTCCCGGCCCCGACGGGCATTTCCCGGGTTCCGGTTCTGTTCTTCATTGCGCAGGGGACATCAGCGCGCCACGATGGAGGGCCCGTTGTCCTGCCAACAGGACAGGCGTCACTGTTCCCGACAGAACCCGAAGGGTGAGTGCTGCATGTTCGTCCCCAGCCACTATCGAGAACCTGATGTGTCGTGGATGCTCGACCTGATTCGCGACAACCCGCTGGCACTGGCCGCCAGCAATGGGGCTCCCACTGACGGGCCGTTCGCCACGCATCTCCCGGTCATCACCGACCCGGAATGGGACGGGCGGCCCGAAGCGGACCTGGCCGGCATGCCGCTGCTGGGTCACATGAACCGAGCCAATCCGCATTGGGCGGCACTGGACACGGGGACGGCGATCCTGCTGACATTCACCGGACCGCACGCCTATGTGTCGCCCACCGTCTACGACGTCACCCCTGCCGCGCCGACATGGAACTTCACCTCGGTGCACGTGCACGGAGTCGTGGAGAGGATCGAGTCGACGGAAGAGACACTGGGCGTCGTACAGGCGACCGTGCAGGCCTTCGAGAAGGATTTCGGCGACAGCTGGGACATGACCGGGTCCGTCGACTACTTCCGCAGGATAGTTCTGGGGGTCGGCGCCTTCCGGGTCCGGGTGACCAAGGCCGAGGGAATGTTCAAACTCAGTCAGGAACAGCGCCCCGAGGTCCGCGACCGGGTGGTCCGCTCGTTCGCCGGACGCGGCTGCACCCGGCACGCGCAGACCGCGGAGCTGATGACCCGCCTGCCTTGAGGAGCCTGTTCGGCCGCGCGGGGTCCGCACCCTCGGCGTAGCGGACCCACCCTCACGCACCGGTCATTCGAGAGCGAGCGGCCGGTCGGCCTCCCGCAGCACCTGCTCGGCGGCGGCGTCGAGCGTGGCCATCACCCATTCCTCCAGCTCCGTGCCGGCCTGTGAGGCCGCCTTGTGCCACCACTGGAGGCGATGGTCGGGCACGGCCAGCCGGCGGGTCGCCGTCCCGGTGTCCGTCTGCTGCGCGGCGCCTTCGCGCTGTGCCCGGAGGGCATTGCGGAGTTGCTTGGTGCTCCACTTCATCTGCTCGGCACGATCGAGCCAGATGTCCTGCTCCTCCACATGCAACGACGCCAGCTCGGCATGGTGCTGAAAGCTGAGTGCGTGCCGCCGGCGATTCACCTCGAATCGCCGCGACACCCAGGCGTAGTTGCGCAGCGTCTGATATTGCAGCCCGGCCGCGCGAATTCCGAGTTCATAGCGGTCGGCATAGTGGTCCTTGCCGTAGACCAGCCAGTCCCCCAGCCACCAGGACGACGAGTTGAGCAGTCCGGAGAGCTGACGCCCGGCCCGCTCCCACTCCTCGAAAGCCAGTCCCATGGGTATGCGCAGGCCCACCTTTGTGGTGAGTACCTGTTCGCGTCGCGACTCCACTGCATCGGCTCTGCGAATTCTCTGTCCCGCTCCCGCGACCCTGCCGAAGAAGGTCACCTCGGAGTCTTTGCAGTCCTCGACCTGCTGTGTCATCACGTCTCCCCGTTACACACGCGTTTTGACCGAGCGGTTTTGCGATGGCTGGCTACGAATAGGGGTCGAACCGGGCGTTCCGCGGTTCCTCGCCGAGACCGGGAGGGTCGGCTTCCGCCCTTCCGAGTAGATCCCGACATCGAGGCCAGTTCAAGAATCTCGGCGCCCTCGAACACTACTTTGCGGAGTTCGAACGCCACTCCTCCAAAATGGTCTAGTCCACTGATTGGCCTGATCTGAACACCGTCCGCTTGCCTGATCCGCTCACGGGGAGCCGGGCGGAGTGAAGCGCGCGTGAAATCGAGGGAGTGGGACAGCCACGTCCTGATTGCGGGTGTCCTGCGGGCGCCGCAGCCGCCACCGGGCAGGCGGGAGAGCACGCGCACGCCCGGGACCGTGCGAGGACGGGGTGCCGTCCTGGTGTCAAGTGCCCCCGGGATTTGCGCCATTCGTGGCACCACAACAAGTCAGCCAACCTCGGGCGCTGACACCGCACTGTGCTCCGACCTAGACTTTCGTCTCCACAACGCTCAGTAACTTCGGGGGAGTTATTGCGTATGGAGACCCTCCAGACAGGCACTTCGTCGGGTTCACGGCACGCGACCCGTGCCACCGATCCGGACATGTCTCTCGATCACTTCAGCGCCACGATCTTCAAGAGCTTACGCCGGACGGATCAGCGCAAGTGGGCCCACGCCTACCTGGAGGGACTGCTCGTCACCTCGGGCAAGAAGTCGGTGCGCCGGCTCGCCACCACGATCTCCCGCGATCCGTCCGTCGTGCAGTCGCTGCGCCAGTTCGTCAGTCTCAGCCCGTGGGACTTCGACGAGGTCATGGAGGAACTGACCCACTGGGTGGCGGTCCACCGGCCCACGCACGTCTGGCCCATCGGCCGGGCCGTCCTGCCCAAGCGCGGTGACCGGTCGGTGGGCGTCCACCGCTACTTCGACCTGTCCTCGGGCCGCACGCTCAACTGCCAATTGGGACTGGGCGCCTTTCTCTGCGTCGGCGAGGCACAGTTGCCCGTGGACTGGTGCCTGCACCTGTCCACGGCCTGGACGCAGGACCCGGACCGGCGCAGGGACGCCCGCATACCGGAGGGTGAGCGGTACCGGCCGCTGTGGGCGGCGGTGCTGCGTCTCGTCGACCGGCTCGCGGCCCGCTCGGACTCCCCGTCGGCCGTCGTCCTCGTCGACATGAGCGACGAACCCGACGTGGCGTACCTGCTGCACGGACTCGCCAAGCGCAACCGTGACTTCGTCGTCGCCGTACCCCCGCACCTGGCGGTGCTGCCCGCCGGCGAGAGCCTGCCCGCGCCGGTGAGCGCCCGGTCCCTGGTCTCCGCGCAGGGCCCGGAGACGGAGCGGCGCAGCCGGCTCCAGACGTCGCTCGTCCATCTGGCCGGAGACCTCCCCGGGCGTGCTCCGGGCCCTCCGTACCGGCTGCTCACCGAGACGGACCCCACCGGCGCCCCGGGCCCGCTGTGGCTCACCAGCCTCGCCCACCTCGGCCTTGCGGAGGTCGGCTCGATCACCGCGCTGCACACCGGGACGACGGACGCGATCGGTGCCATGGAGCGGGACTTCGGGCTGCTCGACTTCGAGGGGCGCTCGTTCCCCGGCTGGTACCACCACATGGCTCTCGTCTCGGCCGCCTACACCTACCGTCGCCTGCACGGCCCCGCCGCCGCACCGCCCGGCGACCCGGCGCACCGGGTGCCGCAGCCACGGCCGAGGCCGCTCCCACCATCCTGACACCATCTGGCGTCACATCCACCACCAATCTGCGCCACTTTGGCGCCGAGGTGCCCTGCCCTGCCGGCTGGCCGATTCCGCTCGCCGGCGTGGGGCGTTCCGTGCTGCCGTGGGGGCGTACCTCGTGTGGTGGCGCTAGTGTGATGCCACATGGCGTCAGACGTGGTGAGGATGGACCGGACTCCACCAGGTGCCCCGGCGGTACGGTTCCGCGCCGCGGTGGCCCGTGTCGCGGCACCCCGGCCGATCCGGCGCGACCGCACATGAGGGCGCGTCGGCCGGGCCGCCGCCGTCGGGCCGGTGGCCGCAGTCGTCCCGAAGGCGGCCCGCCATGCCGGCGTTCGAGACGCCCTCACCCGTCCACGTGGACCTCAGCGTCGTGTGCGGCCAGGTCCGGATCGTCGCCGGCGACCGCTCGGTGACGACCGTCGAGGTCTCCCCGCGCGACCGCGAGGACCCCGACGACGTACGGTCCGCCGACCACCTGCACATCGGCCACGCCGACGGCCGGCTGCTGGTGGAGGCCCGGGGGCCCGGCTGCAACGGCGGCGCGGTCGTCGTGGCGCTCGCCGTACCCACCGGGTCGAGTCTGCACGGCCGTGCTCTGGCCGCGGACTTCCATGCGACGGGGGAGCTGGGAGAGTGCCGGCTCAGCACGGGCCTGGGGCACATCAGCCTCCACCGGACCGGCAGCCTGCACCTGGACGCCGCCCTCGGGGACATCACCGTCGGCCGCGCGGCCGGCACCGTCGAGGCCACGGCAGACCGCGGCGACGTCCGGCTGGGTCTGGCGGAGGGCACGGCCACGCTCCGCGCCCGGGGCCGGGGCGATGTGACGGCGGACGAGGTCCGCGGTGCCGCCCTCCTGTACGCCGAGCGAGGCACCGTCCGGCTCGGCCGGGCGCACACCGACGTGGAGGCCCGGACGGTCCACGGCGACATCGACCTCGGGGAGGTGCGGCGGGGGTCCGTGCTGGCCACCGCCACGTTCGGCAACGTCCGGGTCGGTGTGGCCGAGACCAGCGAGGCGCGTCTGTCGCTCGACTCCGCCGCGGGGACCGTCTCCACGGCGCTCTCGCTCCTGGCGGGGCGCGAGCGGGCGGACGAGGTCGTGTTCGTCCAGGCCCGCACCGTGATCGGTGACGTCGTGGCGGAGTCGTCCGGCACGGAGTGATGCGGCCGGGGCGTGCCGCCCGCCCGCAGCCGTCACATGGCGGTGTGCGGGCGGTACGTGACGCCGTCCAGTACGCGGCCGAGGTCCGCCAGCAGCGCGGCCTCCTCGCCGACGAGGTAGAAGTGCCCGCCGGGCAGGACCCGGAGCCGGAAGGCGCCGTGTGTCATGTCGGCCCAGTCGCGCATCTGGTCCGGGGTCACCTCGGGGTCGGCGTCCCCGGTGTAGCCGAACACGGGGCAGTCGAGCGGGGGGCGGCTGCCGCCGCGGTAGTCGTCCACCAGCCGGTAGTCCGCGCGGACCGCGGGGAGCACGAGCTCCCTCAGGTCGGGATCGGCGAAGACCGGGGCGCGGCTGGGGTCGAAGCGCAGGATGTCCGCGACGATCCGGTCGTCCGGGCCGGAGAACCGGCGCGAGCCGTCCAGCGTGTGCGGCGGGCGTCTGCCGGACACGCACAGCGCGGCCGGCGGACACCCGCGCTTCTGGAGGCGCAGTGCCACCTCGTGCGCCACCGACGCGCCCATGCTGTGGCCGAACAGCACCAGCCGGTACGGCGCCAGCTCGGCGAGCGCGTCGGCTATGTCGTCCGCGAGGGCCTCCAGGCCCGTCGCGAACGGATCGCTGTACCGGTCCTCGCGGCCCGGGTACCGGACGGCGAGCACGCCGGTGTCCGACGGCAGTCCCGTGGACCAGGTGCGGTAGGCGCTCGCCCAGCCCCCGGCATGGGGGAAGCAGACGAGCTTCGTCCCGCAGGTGTCGTCGTCACGGAAGCGGCGCAGCCACCTCTCCGCCATCGGACTGTTCATCAGCGTTCCCTTCCCGCGGGGGTGATGGGCACCGCACCCGTCAGCGGAGGTCACCGCCGACCTCGGCAAGGATGGCATGTTCGGCGTCGCGGCCGGCGGCGAGCCGGCCGACGATCGAGGCGGCGATCTCTCCGCTCCGTACGGCGATGTTCGACAGCAGCGAGGACGTCAGGCCGTGGGTGTGTTCGGTGCCGCCCTGGAGGTAGATGCCGCAGCGCATCTCCGGGTCGGTGGAGACGCGGTAGTCCCGCTCCACCCGGTAGCGGTGCGCCTCGTCGCGCAGGCAGTGCCGGTCGAGGTCGCCGAGCAGCCCCGTGGGCTGCATCGTCCGGTAGCCGGTCGCGCAGACGAGGGCGTCGAAGTCCAGGTCGCGCACCTCGCCGTCGGGGCCCACCTGGAGGGAGACGCGGGTCTCGGCGCCCAGGCGCTTGACCCCGGTGACCCTCGTCAGGTTGAGGAACTGCAGGCGCCGGACACCGCGCACCTCGTCGTCGTACGACCTGCGGTAGAGCGCCCTGATCACCTCGTCGTCGACCACGGAGTAGTTCGTGTTGCGGTGGTACCGCCAGAACGCCTCCCGTGTCTGGTCGGTGCCGAAGTAGTAGTCGTCGACGGCCCCGGGGTCGAAGATCTGGTTGGCGAAGGGGGTGTCGTCCGCGACGGAGTACCCGTAGGACGGGATGACCGCGCACACCTGGGCGTGCGGCAGCTCGTCGTACAGGAACCTGGTGATCTCGGCCGCGCTCTGGCCGGCCCCGACCACCGCGACCCGGCGCAGGTCCGCGGGGTTCATCCGGCGGTACTTCTCCAGGAACTCGGAGCTGTGCCACACCCGTTCGTCGCGCTCGGTCCCCAGGGGCATGTCCGGGACGAGGCCCGTCGAGATCACCACGTTGCGGGCCTCGACCACGCGGCTGCCCCGCCCGGCCGTGTCCGCGACGTGCAGGCGCAGCCGGTCCGAGCCCTCGGCGTCGGTGCCCGGCGGCAGCTGGATCGACGTCACCTCCGAGCCGTACGCGACGCGGTCGGCCACGCGTGCCTGCGCCCACTCGAGGTACTGGTGGAACTCCTCACGCGTGGGGAAGAAGTCCTGGTTGTTGACGAACTGCGGCAGCCGCCCCGACGCGTGCAGGAACGCGATGAAGCTGAAGCTCGACGTCGGGTTGCGGAAGGTGACCAGGTCCTTGAGGAAGGAGATCTGCATGGTCGCCGACGGCAGCAGCATGTTGCGGTGCCAGCCGAACGACGACTGGCGCTCCAGGAAGAGGGCGCTGACCTCGTGCTCCGGGCCGTTCGCCCGGGCCTCCTCCAGGGCGACGGCGAGTGACAGGTTGGACGGACCGAAGCCGATGCCGACCACGTCGTAGATCTCGTGTTCACGATCACTCATTGGATTCTCCCGCGGGCATGAAGGTGCGATGCACTGAGCGCATCTCCGATCGGTGGTCTTCCGCTCCCGGACATGCGTGTCCTGTCAGCGGGACACCCGGTTCCAGGGGGCGTGGGTCAACTCCGCGGCGCCGGGCCGAACCAGGTGGCGAGGGCCGTCCGCAGCGCGGGGGTGCCGGGCGCGCCGCCGGCGTCGGCCGCCCAGGCGACATGGCCGTCGGGGCGGATGAGGAGCGCGGCCGGGGCGGGGATCGAGCCGACGGCCGGGACGGGCCAGTGGTCGTCCTCGCTGCGCGCCTCGACGAGGTCGACACGGTCGGTCCAGCCCTCGGCGGCCGCCGCGAGTCCGGCGTCGCCGCGCAGGTCGAGCAGGACCGGGCGGGCCCCGTGCAGCAGTTCGTACACCCGGGTGGCGCCGTCGGTGGTCTTCAGGCCGGCGTCGGGCACCCGGCGGCCCGTCAGCAGGTGGTCGCCGTCCGCCGGGTAGCGGATGTCCAGAGCCGTGAGCATCCCGCGCAGGTACTGGTTGACGTCGTCGAACACGATGAGCGCGGAGAACACGTCGCGCAGCGCGTCCGTATGGGCGCCGGGACGTGCCAGGGCCGCCTGGGCGCGGGTGTTCTGCAGGACGCGCTCCCCGACGGGGTGGCGCTCGGCATGGTAGCTGTCCAGCAGGGTCTCGGGTGCCTGTCCGCGCACCACCGAGGCGAGTTTCCAGCCGAGGTTGACCGCGTCCTGCACGCCCATGTTCAGGCCCTGGCCGCCGGCCGGGAAGTGGATGTGCGCCGCGTCGCCCGCGAGCAGCACGCGGCCCTCCCGGTAGCGGGCGGCCTGCCGTGCCGCGTCGCTGAACCGGGAGACCCACCGCGGGCTGTTCATGCCGTAGTCGGTGCCCGCGATCCGGATGAGCGAGTCCCGCAGCTGCTCGAACGTCGTGGGTTCGTCGCGGTCCGGGACCCGGCCGTGCTCGGTCGTGATCACCCGGTACCAGCCCGGTTCGAAGGCGATCACCGAGTAGTCGCCGCCGGGGCAGCGCCGTCCCCAGATGTAGTCCTCGGGCAGGTCGGGGAGTTCGACGTCGCCGATCAGCGAGGTCATCGTCGCCGGGGTGCCGGGGAAGTCGATGCCCGCCAGTTTGCGCACCGTGCTGCGGCCGCCGTCGCAGCCCACGAGGTAGCGGGCGCGCAGCGTCGCCGGTGCCGTCCCCGCCGTGCCCAGTTCGACCGTCACACCGGAGTCGTCCTGGCTGATCCCGTTCACCTCGGACGACCAGCGCACCCGTACGCCGAGTTCGGCGGCCCACTCCTCCAGGAGCCGTTCGATGGTGTACTGCAGGATCATCAGCGGGTAGGGGTGGCGGGACTCGGACTCGTCGAACTCCAGCCGCAGGCCGGAGAAGTGGCCCACGCCCTGCAGTTCGCCGGCCGCCAGGAAGCGGTCCACGATCCCGCGCTGGTCCAGCACCTCCAGGGTGCGGGAGTGCATCCCGCCGGCGCGTGACTCGCCGGTCCGTTCCGCGAGCCGTTCGACCAGCGTCACGTCGACGCCGGCGAGTCTCAGCTCGCAGGCGAGCATCAGGCCCGTCGGCCCGGCGCCCGCGATCACCACGTCCGTGTCCATGCCGGTGTGCCCCACTTCGTCGTTCCCCTCGTTCCCCTGCGGCTGTGACGTCATGGCCTCGTCTCCGGTGGCCGTGCCGGCGGCCGGGAGGTCCCCGCTCAGAGGACTTCGCCGTCCTTCGTCCGCCGGCGCAGCGTCGGCCTGCTGGACTGGGCGAGGTCCTTCCAGGTGTCCGACAGACCGGCGACGGTGCGTACCGCGAACAGCGTGCGGATGGACACCTCCTGGTTGAGCTCCGCGCGGATCAGGCCGACCAGGCGGATGGCCCGCAGCGAGTTGCCGCCGAGGTCGAAGAAGTCGTCGTCGATGCCGACCCGGTCCACCTCCAGCACATCGGCGAAGGCCTCGGCGAGCACGCGCTCGGTGCGGTTGCGCGGTGCCCGGTACTGCCCATCGTCGAAGACCGGTTCCGGCAGCGCCGCCCGGTCCAGCCTTCCGCCGGCCGTCTCCGGGAGGCGTTCCAGGACCACGAACACCGACGGCACCATGAACTCCGGCAGCCGCCCGGCGGCGAACCGGCGCAGTTCCTCGGCGGAAGGGCCGGCCGCGGCGCCGGGGCCGCCGGCCGGGACCACGTAGGCCACCAGCCGACGCTGCCCGGTGCCGTCCTCGCCGGCGATCACGGCCGCCCGTGCCAGCCCCGGGTGCTCGCACAGCGCTTCCTCGGCCTCGGCGGTCTCGACCAGGACACCCCGGACGTCCGCCTGGCCGCCGGCGCGGCCCACGTACTCCAGGCGGCCGTCGGCTCCCCACCGCACCCGGTCGCCGGTGCGGTACATGCGCCCGCCGGCCGGACCGAACGGGCAGGGCACGAACCGCTCAGCGGTCTGCCCGGGGCGCCCGGCACGACCGCGCGCCACCCCGGCTCCCGCCACGTACAGCTCCCCCGTGACGCCCACGGGCACCGGCGCCAGGCCCGGTCCGAGGACGTACAGGGCCGTGTTGTCCATCGCGTGGCCGACGGTGCCCGCCGGGTACGCGGGTTCGTCCGCTGCCGGGCGGTGACACGCGGCGAACGCGGTGGTCTCCGCCGGGCCGTGACCGTGGACGACCGTCAGCCCGGGGCAGGCCCGGCGCACCCGGCGCAGCGCGGCCGCGGGGACGCGGTCGCCGCCGGTCCACACCTCGCGCAGCCCGGCGAGCCGCTCGGGCCGGTCCGCCGCGATCGCCGCGAACCGGGCCGGGGGCAGCCACACGGTGGCTAGCGCCCGGGCCGGCGCGTCGATGTCCGGTTCCCCGGGAGGCGCCACGACCACCCGGCCGCCGTTCAGCAGCGGCGCCCACAGTTCGAGGGCGAGCCCGTCGCCGGAGTGCGGCGCGTGCCACAGCACGGTGCCGCGGGCGCCGTCCGCCCAGGCGCGGTCCCGTACCAGCCGCTCCATGTTCCGGTGCGTCACCGCCACCACGGTGGTCTCCGCGGAGCCGGGCACCACGGCCAGCAGGTTGTCCCGGCGCAGCCGCACCGGAACCGCCCGCCCGTCGTCCCCGTCGGCGGCCGCCGGGTCCGGGCCGAGGTCGTCGAGCAGCAGCGCCGGCAGTCCCAGGCCGGCGGGGAGCGCCGCGGCGGACGTCGCGTCGGTGAGCAGGAGGCGGACCGGGCAGTCAGCGGCCGCCGACGTGACCCACTCCGTCGGGAGCGCGGGGTCGACCGGCAGGTAGGCGGCGCCCGCCTTCGCCACTCCCAGCAGGGCGACGGCCAGCTCCACCGACCGGGGCAGCGCGACCGCCACCACCGTCTCGGGGCCGATGTTCCGGCCGCGCAGCACACCGGCCAGACGGCTCGACCGCTCGTCCAGCTCCCGGTAGGTGACCTCCACGTCACCGGACACCAACGCGACGGCCCCGGGCGCCTGCTCGGCCTGGCGGGCGAACAGCTCCGGGACGGTCAGTCCCGGCAGCGGGGTGTCCGTGCCGTTCGGTGCCGTCAGCACCTGGTCCCGTCCGGCGCCGCTCACCACGTCCAGCGCGCCGACCGGCACCTGCGGGCCCGCGGCCGTCAGGGCGCGGACGAAGTCGATCAACTCGGCGCCGATGAAGCGCAGTTCCGCGCGGGAGTACAGGCCAGCGGGCGCGTCGAGCCGGAAGCACAGGTCGCTGTCGGGGCTCCCGTCGGTGCCGACGGCGATGGACAGTTCGTCGAAGGTCCCGGTGGTCGCGCACAGGTAGCGGGCCGGGTGGCCGTCGAAGTGGAGCTGCTCCGCGAACTCGGTGACGTTCATGACGGCGCCGAAGCTGCCGCGGCCGCTCAGGACGGTTCCGCCGGCGCGCTGGATCTCGGAGTAGTGGCAGGCGGCGTGGTCGAAGATCTCGTAGGTCTCGTCGCCCAGCGCGTCGGCGATGTCGGTGAGGGTCGCGCCGAGCGGGACCCTCGCCCGTACGGGAACCACGTTGACCGCGAGGCCCGGTGTCCTGCTGGCCGCCCCGACCCGGTTGCCCACGGCCAGCGAGAACAGGAACTCCGGGCGGTCGCACCGGTGCCGGAGGTAGGCCGCGGCGGCCGCGGTCAGCAGCGACGACATCCACACGCCCATGGACTTGGCGGCCTCGGTCCAGGCGTCCGCCTCGGCGCGCGGGACGGTCAGTGTCCGGCTCACCATGCCGATGGCGCCGGCCAGTTCCGACCAGCGGTCGGCCTCGCTCATCGGTTCGCCGAGCGCGGACTCCGCCGACGCGGGCAGGGCGACACGCGGGACCTGGGCGGGTGCGGGCGCGTCCTTGAGGTAGTCGTGCCAGAACTCGGTGTCGTCCAGGGACCGCTGGGAGGCGTGGTACTCCGCCGCGGCGGTGGCGAACGACTCGGCGTCCCACGCGTGCGCCGGTTCCGGTGCCTTCTCGTCCCGCACCAGCGCCGTGTACACCTCGGCGAGACGCCGGGACAGCAGGCCGGCCGCCCCGTACCCGTCGGACACCAGGTGGTGGTAGGCGATCACCACCAGGGAGCGGGTCGCCGCGAGTCTGACCACGCCCAGCCGGAGCAGCAGGTCCCGTTCCAGGTCGAACGGCCGGCGCAGCACCTCGGCGAGGGCTTCACGGGCCGCCTGTCCGGGATCGGCCTCGGCGCTCAGGTCCAGGAAGAACGGCTCCCAGTCGCCCAGCTCGCGGGGTGTCAGCCGCAGTCCGCCGCCGTCGTCGGCGAAGGTGACGCGCAGGACCTCCGCCTCCTCCAGCACCTGCCGGAAGGCGGATTCCATGGCCGCCCGGTCCAGTTCACCGTCCACGTCCCACATGATCATCGCGTGGTTCAGTGAGTCGGGAGTCATTTTCTGCGCCAGCCACATCCCTTTATGCGCGGCCGGCGCATCGAATGAACGCAAACGGATCAACCCCTCAACACATAGGCCCGGGAAGCGGAGGAATGCGCAGAATTTCGCAGATCACCTCCACCTTCACGGAGGTGGATCAGCCGGTCAAGACATTCCGGTACCGGGGCGCGACGGACCGCGGCGGACCTTGCGGTGTCCCGCCGGCGGGACATCCCGCGAGGCATCGAGCGCCCCGGACCTGGGGAGTCACCGCGCCACGCGGCCGGTCATCGAGGACATGATGTGTCCGGTCATCAGTTTCGGTGTGGGGTGGCGCAGCACCACGTTCGCTTTCAGTTTGATGCCCGTCGTCGCGGCCAGACGTTTGCTCAGCTCAACGGAGAGCATCGAGTCGAATCCCATGTCCCCGAATTTCTGGTCGGGGTCGATGGCGGTGGCGGAGGGGTGACCGAGGACGAGAGCGACCTTTTCCAGGACGTGCTCCAGTACGAGTGCCTCCGCGTCCCCGTCGGGGAGGGTGGCGAGCTTGTCCATCAGGGGCAGGAGTTGCTCGTCCCGCGCGGGCAGTGCGGTCGGCGGCGGGACCGCCGCCACCGCCGTCTGCGGGGAGGCGCTCAGCCAGTAGTGCCGGTGCTGGAAGGCGTAGGTCGGCAGGTCGACGACACGGGCTCCCCGGCCCGCGAACACCGCCGGCCAGTCGACGTCCACTCCCCGGACCCACGCCTCACCGAGGGAGGTGCAGAACCGCTCCGGACCGCCCTGGCCCCGGCGCAGCGAACCCACCGCAGCGACCTCGTCGCCCGCCTCCTCCGCGATCTCCAGCACTCCCCAGGTCAGCACCGGATGCGCGCTGGACTCCACGAAGACGCGGAAGCCGTCGGCCAGCAACGACCGCACCACCGGCTCGAAGGCCACCGGGCGGCGGCAGTTGTCGAACCAGTACCCGGCGTCCAGCTCCGAGCCGTCCAGTACGCCCCCGGTCACCGTCGAGTAGAACGGCACCGTGCCCGCCCGGGGCCGGACGAAGCCGAGCAGGTCGGCGATCCGCCCGCGCAGCCGGTCCACCTGCGCGCAGTGCGAGGCCACCGTCGCCGGCACCACTCGCGCCCGCACGCCCTCCGCCTCCAGGCCGGCGACCAGTTGCTCCAGAGCGTCCACTTCACCGGCCACGGTCACCGCCCGGGGCCCGTTGACCCCGGCGACCGACAGCCGCTCCCCGAACGGCGCCAGGCGCGCCTCGGTCTCCGCCCGGCCCAGCGCCACCGAGGCCACCGCGCCACGCCCCACCAGCTCATCGGCGAACAGCTGCGACCGCGCCACCACCAGGTGCGCCGCGTCCTCGAGCGACAGCGCCCCGGACACGCAGGCGGCGGCGATCTCCCCCTGGGAACTGCCCACCACCGCCGCCGGCACGACTCCACAGGCCCGCCACAGCTCCGCCAGGGACACCATCACCGCGAACAGGACCGGCTGCACCACCTCGATCCGCTGCAGCGACGGGGCTCCGTCCACCTGCCGCAGCACATCCAGCACCCGCCACGGCACATGGGCCTCGACCGCCCGCGCGCACTCCTCGAGCCGGGCCGCGAACACCGGCGAGGAGTCGGCCAACTCCACCGCCATTCCCTCCCATTGCGCCCCCTGGCCGGGGAAGACGAACACCGTCTTGCCGTCGATGTCGGCCGTTCCGCGTACGGCGGGGTCGGCGAGCTGTTCCCGCAGCCGTTCCCGGTCGGCGCCGATCACGACGGCGCGGTGCTCGAACGCGGACCGTGACACCGCGAGCGACAGTCCCACGTCGGCGACCGGCGCGCCGGGGCCGGTGGCCGCGAAGTCCGCCAGCCGCCGCGCCTGCGCCGCCAGGGCGGCCGGGCTCCTGCCCGACACCGGCCAGGGCACCGGCCCGTCGGCGAGGACCGGGGCGGGGCCGCCGTCCGGCCGGGGCAGCGGCCGCGGCGGCTCCTCCTCCAGGATCACGTGGGCGTTGGTGCCGCTGACCCCGAAGGACGACACCCCGGCCCGCCGCGGACCGTCCCGCCGGGGCCACGCGCGGCCCTCCACCAGCAGTTCGACCGCGCCGGACGACCAGTCCACGTGCGGTGAGGGCGCCTTCACGTGGAGGGTCCGCGGCAGGTGGCCGTGGCGCATGGCCATCACCATCTTGATCACCCCGGCGACCCCGGCGGCGGCCTGGGCGTGGCCCATGTTCGACTTCACGGACCCCAGCCAGAGCGGCCGGTCCGCGGCCCGGTCCCGCCCGTAGGCCGCCAGCAGCGCACCCGCCTCGATGGGGTCGCCCAGCGAGGTCCCGGTGCCGTGCGCCTCGACCACGTCGACCTCGCGGGCCGCGACTCCGGCGTTGGCGAGCGCCTTCCTGATCACCTTCTCCTGGGCGCGGCCGTTGGGGGCGGTGAGCCCGTTGCTGGCCCCGTCCTGGTTCACCGCGGAACCGCGCAGGACCGCCAGCACCGGGTGGCCGTTGCGGCGGGCGTCGGACAACCGCTCCAGCAGCAGCACGCCGACGCCCTCGGCCCAGCCGGTTCCGTCGGCTCCGTCGGAGAAGGCCTTGCAGCGGCCGTCGGCCGACAGCGCGCGCTGCCGGGAGAACTCCACGAGCACCGCGGGCGCCGACATCACCGAGGCCCCGCCGGCCAGCGCGAGCGAGCACTCGCCCGTGCGCAGCGACTGGGCGGCCAGGTGCATCGCCACCAGCGACGACGAGCAGGCCGTGTCCACCGACACCGCCGGCCCCGTGAACCCCATCCCGTACGCCACGCGGCCGGAGGCGACGCTGAGTGTGCTGCCGTGCAGCAGGTAGCCCTCCAGCTCGTGCGCACCCGCCTCCAGGAAGCGCGCCCCGTACTCGGGCGAACTGATCCCGGTGAAGACGCCCACGTCGGTTCCGCGGACCTCGGCGGGCACGATGCCGGCCCGCTCGAACACCTCCCACGAGGTCTCCAGCAGCAGGCGCTGCTGCGGGTCGGTCGCCAGTGCCTCGCGCGGACTGATGCCGAAGAACTCGGCGTCGAAGGCGCCCACGTCCGTCAGGAAGCCTCCCTGGCGCACGTACGAGCTGCCGGCGGCGTCGGGGTCCGGGTCGTACACGTCCCGCCAGCCGCGGTCCTGCGGGACGTCGTCCACGACGTCCCGGCCGTCGCGGACCACCTCCCACAGGTCCTCCGGCGAGGACACGCCGCCCGGGTAGCGGCACGCCATGGCCACCACGGCGATCGGCTCGCCGCGGCCGGCCCTGAGGGCGTCGTTCTCCTGCCGCAGGCGGTCGCGTTCCTCCAGCAGTGTGCGGAGAGCCCGCTGGACCCGGTCCGCGTCCTCCGTCGTGCGATCCGGCGGGTTGGTCATGTCACTTGTCCCTCTCGTCCAGTGCCAGGTCGACCAGTGCGTCCAGGTCAAGGGCCGCCAGTGCGTCCGTGCCCGGGCCCGTGCCGGGCGGCGGTGCGGCGGTGTCCGTCAGGGGCGGGCCGGCACAGGCCAGGACCTGTTCCAGGAGGCCCGCGCCGCGCAGGCGGTCGATCGGGACGGTCCGCAGCACCTCCCGGATCTGCGCGTCCTCCCCCTGGTCGGCGTCCGGTGCGGGACGCAGCAGACCGCACAGGTGCCGGCTCAGCTCACGCGGCGTGGGGTAGCTGAAGACGAGGGTGGACGGCAGGCGCAGCCCGGTGGCGGAGGCCAGCCGGTTGCAGAGTTCGACCGCGGTCAGCGAGTCGAACCCGAGGTGGGTGAACGCCTGGTCGGCGTCGACGGCCGTGCCCGTGGGATGTCCGAGCACGACGGCGGCCTGCTCGCGCACCCGGTCGAGCACGACCGCCTCCGCCTCGTCCTCCGGCAGCCCGGCCAGGGCGGCGGGCAGCCCGAGGGGGTCGCCGGCCTGCGCCGTGTTCGTCCGGGTCCGCCGGGGACGGCTGCCCTCGGCGAGGTCGCGCAGCAGCGGCGGCAGCGTGTCACCGGCCCTGTCGCGCAGCGCGGGCAGGTCCATCCGGGCCGGGATCAGCACGGCCCTGTCGAGCGCGCACGCCGAGTCGAACAGGGCCAGCGCCTCGGACGTGGGCATGGCGGCGACGCCGAGGCGCCGGGTCCGGGAGAGGTCGGCCCGGTCCAGGCCGGCGGTCATGCCGCTGCGCTCTTCCCACCAGCCCCAGCACAGCGAGGTGCCGGGCAGGCCGGACGTCCTGCGCCACGCCGCCAGACCGTCCAGGAACGTGTTCGCCGCCGCGTAGTTCGCCTGCCCCGCGCTGCCGAGCGTGCCCGCCAGGGCGGAGAACTGGATGAACGCCGACAGGGTGTGTTCCCTGGTCAGCTCGTGCAGGGTGAGGGCGCCGCCGGCCTTGGCCCGCAGCACGTGCGCGAGGTCCGCCGCGGTCAGTGACTCGACGGTGCCGTCCGCCAGGACGCCCGCCGCGTGCACGACCGCCGTCAGCGGGTACTGCGGCGGCAGATCGGCGAGCAGGTCCGCCACGGCGTCCCGGTCCGCGACATCGCAGGCCACGACGCCGACCGTGGCGCCCGCCGCCTCCAGCTCCGCGACCAGTTCCGGAACCCCGTCGGCCGCCTTGCCCCGCCGGCTCGCCAGCACCAGGCTGCGCACCCCGTGTGCGGTGACGAGGTGCCGGGCCACCAGTGAGCCCACTCCCCCGGTCCCGCCGGTGACCAGCACGGTGCCGCCGCCGAAGGCCTCGCCCACCTCCAGGACGATCTTGCCGATGTGGCGGCCCTGGCTCATCTCGCGGAACGCCCTGCGCGCGTCGCGGATGTCCCGCACGGAGACCGGGTTCAGATGCAGCCGCCCGTCGGCGAACAGGTCCATGACGGCCCGGAGCATCTCCTGCGTCGCGTCCGGTCCTTCCTCGTACAGGTCGAAGGCCCGGTAGTCGACTCCGGGGTGTTCGGCCGCCACCCGGTGGGGGTCGCGGACGTCGGTCTTGCCCATCTCGATGAAGGTGCCGCCCTCGGGGAGCAGCCGGAGCGAGGCGTCGACGAACCGGTGGGCGAGGGAGTTCAGCACGACGTCCACGCCTCGGCCGCCGGAGGACGCCAGGAACGTGTCCGCGAACTCCAGGTCCCGCGAGGACGCCAGGTGCTCGTCGTCCAGGCCCAGTCGGCGCAGGGCGGGCCACTTGGCGGGGCTGGCCGTGGCGTAGACCTCGGCGCCCACGTGCTGCGCCAGCCGGACGGCGGCCATGCCGACGCCGCCCGCCGCGGCGTGGATGAGGATGCGCTGCCCCTTCTCCAGTTTCATCAGCCGGAACAGGGCGTGGTACGCGGTGAGGTAGGCGCTCGGCACGGACGCCGCCTCGGCGTAACTCCATCCGTCGGGGATGCGGATGAGCAGCCGCTGGTCCGTCACGGCCACGCGTCCGAAGGCGCCGGAGAACGAGCCCGTCACCCGGTCGCCCGGCGCGAGACCGGTGACGTCGTCCGCCACCTCCAGCACCGTTCCGGCGCCCTCGCTGCCCAGTCCCGTGCCGAAGGCCGTCCGCTCCACCAGGCCCAGGGCGATGGTGACGTCCCGGAAGTTGAGCCCCGCGGCCTGTACGGCGACCCGGACCTGGCCGCTGGTCAGGGGGGCCTCCGCCTCGGGGCACGGTACCCAGGTCAGGTTCTCCAGGGTGCCCCGCGCCGGGATGCCCAGCCGGTGGCCGGCCGGGGGCGGTCCGATCCGGTGTTCCGCCGGGGCGGCCGGTGTCATGCGCGGCGTGAGGTACGCGCCGTCGCGCAGGGCCAGTTGCTCCTCGTCGAGCGCGAGCACGTCGGGGAAGCGGGCGAGGGAGGTGTCCGCGTCGTCGATGTCCACCAGCCGGAACCTGCCGGGGTGTTCGGTCCGGGCAGAGCGGATCAGGCCCCACACGGACGCGCCGGGCAGGCTTTCGACGCTCTCCCCGGTGCCGGTGTCCAGGGCCAGCCGGGTGAGCACCACCAGGGTCGATCCGGCGAGCCGGTCCTCGGCGAGGAACCGCTGGACGGTGTCGAGGACGCGGGTGCCGGTGCCGGTGACCCGGGCGAGCAGGTCGGGGCCGGCGGGAACGACGTCGTCGAGGCAGAGGACGAGGTGCGGGGGCGCCTCGCCCTGGAGGACGTCGTCGACGGACGCGTAGGACTGGACGTTCCCGTGGCCCGCCGTGAGGAGGCGGGCGGCCAGGCCGTCCTGGGTGCCGATGACGCCCCACGGCCCGCGGTGGGCCGCCCGCTCGCCCGGCTGGAGGGGCCGCCACCGCAGTTCGAACAGGGACCGTTCGTGCGCGCCGCGCGCCGCGCTCAGCTGCTCGGGTCCGGCCGGCCGGAACGTCAGCGCCGATACGCGCCCGATGCCGCGGCCGTGCTCGTCGGCGATCAGCAGGGACACGACGCCTTCGCCCACCGGGGTCATCCGGACCCGTACGCTCGGGCCGCACTCCGCGGTGAGGTCCGCCCCGGCCCAGGAGAAGGGCATCCAGCCCCGGCCGTCGTCCACGTCGATGACTCCGCCGACCGCGACCGCGTGCAGCACCGCGTCGAGCAGGGCCGGATGCAGCGCGAACCCGCGGCCGGCCGGACCGTCGCCGGTGTCGGGCAGAGTGGCCAGCACGTAGAGGTCGTCACCGTGGCGCCACACCTCGCGCAGCCCGCGGAAGACCGGCCCGTAGTCGAAGCCCGTGTCGGCGAGGGAGTCGTGGAAACCGTCGACGGCGAGGGGTTGCGCCCCGGCCGGCGGCCAGGTGGCGAGAGGGTGCGCGTCCTCGGCACGTACGGCTGCCGCCGGTGCGCTCGGCGACAGGGTGCCCGTGGCGTGCCGGGTCCAGCCGTCCGCCGCCGGGCCGTCGTCGCCGGGGCACGAGTACACGTCGAGGGAGCGGCGCCCGCTCTCGCCCGGCGCCCCGACGACGACCCGGATCCGCGTCTCTCCCGGGTCGGGCAGCACGAGGGGGACTTCCAGGGAGAGTTCCTCGACCGACGCGCAGCCGACGGCGTCGCCCGTCCACAGCGCCAGGTCGAGGTAGGCGGTTCCCGGTACGACGACCGCGCCGAACACGGAGTGATCGGCCAGCCAGCCGTGGGTGCGCAGGGACCACCGGCCGGTGAACACCACCTCGCCGGTGCCGGGGTGGTCCACCGCGGCGCCCAGCAAAGGGTGTTCGGGTGCGGACAGACCGGCTGAGGTCACGTCCGCCGTGCTCTTCCCGGCCGTGGGGTCCAGCCAGTAGCGCTGCCGCTCGAACGCGTACGTCGGGAGGTCCACCGGCCGGCGCGTCCCGAACAGGGCGCCCCAGTCCACGGTTCCGCCCCGGACGTGCATCTGCGCCAGCGCCCCGATCAGCGCCTCGGCCGGCTCGCGGTCGCGCCGCGACGCGGACAGGACCAGCGCGTCGTCCACGCCGGCGAAGGCTTCCGTGATGATGCTCGTCAGGGCCGATCCGGGGCCCGCTTCGAGGAAGAGGCGCGCTCCGGCCGCGCGGGCGTGTTCCACCGCGTCGTGGAAGCGGACGGGTTCGCGGACGTGGCGCACCCAGTGCGCCGTGGAGGTCAGTTCCCCGGGCGTGGCCTCGCGGCCCAGCAGGGTCGAGACGACCGGGATCGCCGGCCTGCCCGGGGGAAGCGTTCCGACCGCCGCCGCGAAGTCCTCCAGGACCGGGTCCATGAGCGGCGAGTGGAAGGCGTGGTCCACCTTCAGGAGCTTGGCGCGGGTGCCGTCGGCGGTGAGGCGGTCCCGCAGTGCGTGCACCTGGTCGCGGTCGCCCGAGACCACCACGGACTCGGGGCCGTTGACGGCGGCGACACCGAGACGGCCGTACGGGGCGAGCATCGCTTCCACGATGGCTTCCGGAGCGCCGACCGCCAGCATGGCGCCGCGTTCGGTGACCGTCTGCATGACCCGTCCGCGCGCGGCCACGAGCCTGGTCGCGTCCTCCAGGCCGAGGGCGCCGGACACGTGGGCGGCGGCGATCTCGCCGACCGAGTGCCCGATGAGAAGGTCCGGCGGCGGGCAGTACCGCGTGATGAGCCGGTACAGGCCGACCTGGAGGGCGAACAGCGCCGGCTGCGCGACGTCGGTGCGCTGGGCACGCTCCTCCGCGAGTGTGCCGGACAGCAGGAGGGGCTTCAGCGCGTAGGGCAGATGCGGGTCGAAGCCCGCGCAGACCTCGTCGAGGCTCCGCGCGAACGCGGGGAAGGCGTCGTACAGGTCCCGGGCCAGGCCGACCCAGCGGGCGCCCTGACCGGGGAACATGAGGGCGGTACCGCCGAGCCGTCCGGCGACCCCCCGCACCAGCCCGGCGGAGTCCGTGCCGTCGCTCAGGGCGGCCAGTGCGCTCAGCAGCGCGTCCCGGTCGCGCCCCAGCACCACCGCGCGGTGTTCGAGGTGTGCCCGGGTCGACACCAGCGACCAGCCGATGTCGGCGGGGTCCGGGCCGGGGCCGGCGGCGGCGTCGCGCAGCCTGCCGGCCTGTGCCCGCAGGCTCTGCTCCGACCGGGCCGACACGATCCACGGCAGCACCGCGGACGCGGCGTCCGGCACGGGGCCGGCGGCGTCGCCGGACGTGTCCTGCCCGGGAGCCTGTTCGAGGATCAGGTGCGCGTTGGTGCCGCTCACGCCGAACGCCGACACGGCGGCCCGTCGTGGCCGCTCGCCCGTCTCCGGCCAGGGCCGTGCCCGCGTGAGGAGCTCCACCGCGCCCGCGGACCAGTCCACGTGCGGTGTCGGCTCGTCCACGTGCAGCGTCTTGGGCAGGGTGCCGTGGCGCATGGCCATGACCATCTTGATGACGCCCGCCGCGCCCGCCGCGCACTGCGGGTGGCCGATGTTCGACTTCACCGACCCCAGCCACAGCGGCCGGTCCGCGGGCCGGTCCTTTCCGTAGGTGGCCAGCAGCGCCTGCGCCTCGATCGGGTCGCCCAGCCTGGTGCCCGTGCCGTGCGCCTCGACGGCGTCCACCTGGTCCGCCGTCAGCCGGGCGTCGGCCAGGGCCTGGCGGATGACGCGCTGCTGGGAGGGGCCGTTGGGCGCGGTGAGGCCGTTGGAGGCGCCGTCCTGATTGACGGCCGAGCCCCGGACGACCGCCAGCACCCGGTGGCCGTTCCTCCGCGCGTCGGAGAGGCGTTCCAGGAGCAGCAGGCCCACGCCCTCGCCCCACGCGGTGCCGTCGGCGGCGGACGCGAAGGGCTTGCACCGGCCGTCCGGGGCCAGTCCGCGCTGGCGGCTGAACTCGGTGAACACGCCGGGCATCGTCATGACCGTCACGCCGCCCGCCAGGGCCAGCGTGCACTCGCCGTTCCGCAGCGCCTGGGCCGCCATGTGCAGCGTGACCAGCGACGACGAGCAGGCCGTGTCGACGGTGAGGGCCGGTCCCTCGAAGCCCCACACGTAGGAGATGCGGCCCGAGGCGACCGCGACCGAGGTGCCCGTCATCAGGTATCCCTCGAGTGCTTCCGGCGACTCGTGCAGCGGCGGCCCGTACTCCTGGCGCGCGATCCCCACGAAGACGCCGGTGCGGCTGCCGCGCAGGGTGGTCGGGTCGATGCCGGCCCGCTCGATCGCCTCCCACGAGGTCTGCAGCAGGAGGCGCTGCTGCGGCTCGATCGCCGTCGCCTCGCGCGGGCTGATCTCGAAGAAGGCCGGGTCGAACTCGTCGGCGTCGTACAGGAAGCCGCCCTCGCGCACGTACGACGTGCCGTGCGGGCCCGGTTCCGGCGCGTACAGCTTCTCGACGTCCCAGCCGCGGTTGTCCGGGAAGCCGGAGATGGCGTCCCGCCCGGCGGCGACCAGCTCCCACAGGTCCTCCGGGGAGCGCACTCCGCCCGGGTAGCGGCAGCTCATGCCCACGATCGCGATCGGTTCGTGCGCCGCCGCGGACAGTTCGGCGTTCACCCGGCGCAGGTGTTCCGTCTCCTTGAGGGAGGCCCGCAACGCCTCGACGACGGCTTCGTTCGACTGGGCCATCATGGCCTCCGCATCTCGTCGGGAACGTCGTTCTTCATCGCCATGCGCACCAGGTCGTCCACATCCATCTCGTCCAGGGACGGCACGTCGCCGTTGTCCGGTCCGTGCGCGGCGCCGTTCGGCGTGAAGGCCTCGCCGTCACCGCGGTCGCTCGTCCGCTCGGGGAAGAGCTCGTCCCGCAGGTGGCGCGCCACGGCGGCCGGCGTCGGGCAGTCGAACAGCAGCGTGGTGGGCAGTTGCAGCCCGGTCACGCGCCGCAGTCGGTTGCGCAGTTCGACGGAGGTCAGCGAGTCGAAGCCGACCAGGCTGAACGCCCGCTCGGGGCCGATCGCGTCCGGTCCGCTCAGGCCGACGACCGCCGCGGCGTGCGCGCGGACGGTCTCCAGCAGGGCCTCGTCCAGCTTGCCGTCGGGCAGTTCCTTCAGCCGGGCCGGCAGGTCGTCGTCGTTCGCCTCGTCCGCGTGACCGCCGGGACGCGCCGGGGTGGGGGAGGCGACGCCGGAAAGGTCGGCGATGAGCCTGCTGGGCCGGACCGCGGTGAACGCGGGCGCGTAGTCCGCCCACTCCACGTGGGCCACCATCACCTGGGTCTCGTCCCGGCTGAGCGAGGCGGCCAGCGCCGCCGTCGCCGTCTCGGGGACCATCGGCGGCAGCCCCTGCCGGCGCAGGCGTTCCTCCACCTCGCCGCTCACCATGCCGCCGCTCCATGACCCCCAGTGCACGGCGGTCGCGGGCAGCCCGGCGGCCCGCCGGGTCTGGGCCAGCGCGTCGAGGAAGGCGTTCGCCGCGGCGTACCCGCCCTGCCCGCCGCTGCCCCAGACGCCGCCGACGGCCGAGGAGAACAGCACGAACGCGTCCAGCTCGTGGTCGGCGGTGAGTTCGTGCAGCACGGTGGCGGCGGCGACCTTGGGCCTGAGCACCCGTGCCAGTTGTTCGGCCGTGAGGGTCTCCACCAAGCCGTCCGCGAGCACCGCGGCGCCGTGGATCACCGCGCTCAGCGGGTACTCCTCCGGCAGCGACGCCAGCAGTTCCCGCAGCCCGTCCCGGTCGGCGGCGTCGACCGCGGCCACGGTCACGCGCGATCCGAGTTCCGTCAGTTCCGCCTCGAGCTCGGTGATGCCGGGGGTGTCCTTGCCGCGCCTGCCGACCAGCAGGAGGTGCGGCGCGCCGGCCCGGGCGAGCCAGCGGCAGACGTGCGAGCCGACCTCGCCCGCGCCGCCCGTGACCAGCACGGTGCCCCGGGGCCGCCACTCCCCCGCCGGTGCGGCTCCCAGCGGCGCCCGCGCCAGCCGTCGGCCGAACACTCCGGAAGCGCGCACCGCCACCTCGTCCTCGCCGTCGGCCCCGCCGTCGCCGTCGAGGACCGCGCACAGCACCTGCGCGGCACGTCCGTCCAGTCGGGTGGGCACGTCCACGAGCCCGCCCCACCGTTCCGGCCGTTCCAGGGCCATCACCCGGCCCAGGCCCCAGATCTGGGCCTGCAGCGGGTTGGTGACGGCATCGGCGCCTCCCGTGGCGACAGCCTCCCGGGTCAGGCACCACAGCCGGGCGTCCATCCCCGCGTCGTCCAGCGCCTGCGCCAGGGCGACCGTGCCCGCGAGCCCTGCGGAGACCGGTTCCCGCGCGGCGTCCAGGCCGTCGTCGATGAGCGCGGTGAGCGACAGTACGCCGGTGACCCGGCCGGGGGTGTCTGTCCGGGCGAGGAGGGCGGTGAGCCGTCGGCCGAGCGCGGCACGGTCCCGCAGGTCGGCCGGCGCGATGTCCCACCGGACCACCTGGGCCCGGCGTTGCCTCAGCGCGTCGAGCACCGTCTCCACCGCCGGGTCCTGAGCCGCCGCCTCGGGAACGGCCACCAGCCAGGCGCCCGTCCCCGCTGCCGGCGTCGCCCCGGCCCCGATGCCGGGCAGCGGCTTCCACACGGGGCGGTAGCGCAAGCTCTCCAGCGCCGACCGGTCCAGCCGGCGCCGCCGCCACGACGCCATGGCGGACAGCACGGCGGGCAGGGCGGTACTCACGCCGTCGCCCTCCGCGTCCCCCAGTCCCAGCGTGCCGATCAGCGCGTCCAGGTCCTCCCGGTCCACCGCGTCCCAGAACTCGGCCTCGACCGCATCCGGGGAAGCGCCGGACGAATTGCCGGTGCCGGGCTCGTCGGTGTCCGACAGCCAGTAACGCTGGTGCTGGAAGGGGTAGGTGGGCAGGTCGAGGTGGGTGGGACGGGTGGCCGGGTAGAAGGCGGCCCAGTCGGCGGCGGCGTGGGTGTGCGTGGTCGCCAGGGAGGTCAGCACGCGCTGCCAGGAGTCCTCGTCGCGGCGCAGCGTGCCGGTGACGGTGACCTCGGAGGCGTCCTCTGCGGTCTCCTGCAGGGGGTGGGTCAGCACCGGGTGAGGGCTGGCCTCCACGAACAGGGTGTGCCCGTCGTCCAGCAGGGCGCGGACGGTTTCCTCGAAGACCACGGTGGTACGCAGGTTCTCGTACCAGTAGGCCGCGCCCATCACCGTCGTGTCGGCCAACGGCCCACCGACATGACCGGCGACCGTGGAGTAGAACGCCACCCTCGCTTCGTGCGCGCGCACCGGGGCCAGCAGCTCCATCAGCTGATCGTGCAGAGCCTCCACGTGCGCGGTGTGTGAGGCGTAGTCGACCGGAATGCGGCGGGCCCGGATGTCCGCCTGCTCGCAGTGAGCAATCAGCTCGTCCAGTGCGTCCGCGTCACCGGCCACCACCGTGGACGAGGGCCCGTTGACCGCGGCCACCGCCACCCGCCCCTCCCACGGGGCGATCAGCGTTGCGGCGTCGGTCTTCGGCAGCGGCACCGACACCATTCCGCCCCGGCCCGCGATCCCGGTGATGGCCTGTGAGCGCAACGCCACGACCCGGGCCGAGTCCTCCAGGGACAGCACCCCCGCGATGTGCGCGGCGGCGATCTCCCCCTGCGAGTGGCCCACCACCGCGTCCGGGACCACCCCCAGGTGCTCCCACAGCCGCGCCAGCGACACCATCACCGCCCACAACGCCGGCTGCACCACATCGACCCGGTCGAAACCGGGAGCGCCCTCCACCTGGTTCAGAACGTCGATCAGGTTCCAGCCGGTGAACGGCTCAAGCGCCGCCGCGCACGCGGTCAGATGCTCCGCGAAGACAGGGCTGGTGGACATCAACTCCACGCCCATACCGACCCATTGCGAGCCCTGGCCGGGGAAGACGAACACCGTCTTCCCTGAGCGGGCTGGCGCCGTTCCGGTCACCACCCGGGCCGAGGGCTCACCCGACGCGAGGGCGGCCAACGCGCCCCGGTAGTCGGCGAGTTCGCGGCCGATGACGACCGCCCGGTGGTCGAACACCGACCGGCCCGCCGCCAGGGCGTGACCGACCTCGGCCGGCGTCAGCCGCGGATGCCGGTCCAGATGCTCCAGCAGCCGCCGTGCCTGATCGCGCAGCGCGGCCTCCGACTTCGCCGACACCGCCCACGGCAACGTCCCGTCCGTCACCACCACCGGCGCAGGTGCGTCCCGGTCGGTGGTGTCCGGGGCCTGTTCCAGGATGAGGTGGGCGTTGGTGCCGCTGACACCGAACGAGGAGACACCGGCGCGGCGCGGGTGGCCGGTGTCGGGCCATGACCGTGTCTCCGTCAGCAGTTCGACGGCCCCGGACGCCCAGTCGACGTTGGGGGTCGGCGCGTCCACGTGGAGGGTCTTCGGCAGCAGGCCATGGCGCATGGCCATCACCATCTTGATGACCCCGCCGACACCGGCCGCGGCCTGTGTGTGGCCGATGTTGGACTTCAGCGAGCCCAGCCACAGCGGCCGGTCCTCCGGCCGGTCCTGGCCGTAGGTGGCCAGCAGCGCGTGGGCCTCGATGGGATCGCCGAGGGTGGTTCCGGTGCCGTGGGCCTCGACGGCGTCGACCTCCTCGGCCCGGACCCGGGCGTTGGCCAGGGCCTGCCGGATGACACGCTCCTGAGCCGGACCGTTGGGGGCGGTCAGGCCGTTGGAGGCGCCGTCCTGGTTGACGGCCGAGCCGCGCACGACGGCCAGCACCTGGTGGCCGTTCCTCCGCGCGTCGGAGAGGCGCTCCAGCAGGAGCAGGCCGACGCCCTCCGCCCAGCCCGCGCCGTCGGCGGAGGCGGCGAAGGACTTGCACCGCCCGTCCGGGGAGAGGCCGCGCTGCTTGCTGAACTCGGTGAAGACGTCGGGCGTCGCCATGACGGTGACGCCGCCGGCCAGGGCGAGTGAGCACTCGCCGTTGCGCAGGGCCTGGGCGGCCAGGTGGATGGCCACCAGGGAGGAGGAGCAGGCGGTGTCCACGGTCAGCGCCGAGCCCTCGAACCCGAAGGTGTAGGCGACACGGCCGGACGCGACGCTGCCCGCGCTGCCGTTGAGCAGGTAGCCCTCCAGGTCTTCCGGTACGGAGTCGAGACGGCTGCCGTAGTCGCCGTACATGACACCGGTGAAGACGCCGGTGGGGGTGGCCTGGAGGGTGGTGGGGTCGATGCCGGCCCGTTCGACGGCCTCCCAGGCGACCTCCAGCAGAAGGCGCTGCTGGGGGTCCATGGCGAGGGCCTCACGGGGGCTGATCCCGAAGAACGCGGGGTCGAAGACATCGGCGTCGTAGAGGAAGCCGCCCTCACGGACGTAGGTCTTGCCCGGACGGTCGGGATCGGGGTCGTAGAGCGTCTCGACATCCCAGCCCCGGGTGGCCGGGAACTCGGCGACGGCGTCCGACTCGCCCGCCACCAGGGACCACAGTTCCTCCGCGGACCGCACGCCGCCCGGGTACCGGCAGCCGATGGACACGATGGCGACGGGCTCGTCGGTGGCGGTGGTGGCGAGCGGCGCGGCCGGGGCGGCGGTGGGCGTGGGGGCGGCCGGGGCCAGGGTGGTCAGGAGGTGGGTGACCAGGCGGCGCGGTGTCGGGTGGTCGAAGACGAGGCCGGCGGGCAGGCGCAGGCCGGTGGCGGCGTTGAGGCGGTTGCGGAACTCCACCGCGGTCAGCGAGTCGAAGCCGAGGTCCTTGAACGCCTGGGTGAGGCTGACGGCGTCGGGCGTGGCATGGCCCAGGACGACGGCGACCTCGGTACGGACGAGGGTGCCGAGGGTCTCCTCGGCGTCCTCGGGGGAAAGGCGGGCCAAGCGGTCGCGGAGGCCGGTGGCATCGGTGACCGCCGTGGTGGCGGCGGCCCTGCGGACGGGCACGCGTACGAGGCCTTGGAGGACCGCGGGAACGGTGCCGGTCTCCAGGTGCGGCCGGAGCAGAGCGGGAGCGATCTTGGCGGGGACCGGGCAGGCACCGTCCGTGGCACGGGCCGCCTCGTACAGCGCGAGCCCCTCGTCCGCCGTGATGGGCTGGATTCCGAGGCGCGCCGCGCGGGTCAGGTCCGCGTCGTCCAGGTGGCCGGTCATGTCGCTGCGCTGTTCCCAGAATCCCCAGGCCAGCGATACGGCGGGCAGTCCCTCGGCACGGCGGCGCTGGGCCAGCGCGTCGAGGAAGACGTTCGCCGCGGCGTAGTTGCCCTGGCCCGGTGTGCCGAGAACGCCCGCCATGGACGAGAAGAGGACGAACTCGGTGAGGTCCGACTCACGGGTGAGTTCGTGCAGGTGCCAGGCGGCGTCGACCTTGGGACGGAACACGCCGTCGACGCGCTCCGCCGTCAGGGAGGTGACGATGCCGTCGTCGAGGACGCCGGCGCTGTGCACGACGGCGGTGAGCGGATGCTCCTCGGGGATGCCCGTGAGCAGCGCGGCGAGCGCCTCGCGGTCGGCGGTGTCGCAGGCGGCGACGGTGACCTTGACGCCCGACTCGGTCACCTCGGCGGCCAGTTCGGGGGCGCCCGGAGCGTCCATGCCGCGCCGGCCGACCAGCAGCAGGTGCCCGGCCCGCCCGGCCCTCGCGTAGTGCCGGGCGAACAGGGAGCCGAGGGTGCCCGTGCCGCCGGTGATCAGGACGGTGCCGCCCACTGCCGCCTCGGGTGCGGGGGCTGACGGGCTCCGGGTGTCGCGGACGAGCCGGGGGACGTGGATCCGCCGGTCGCCGTCGCGCAGAGCCACCTGCGGCTCGCCGCTGACCAGCGCCGCCCGGAACGCCTCGGCGGAGACGGTGTTCTCGTCGGCGACGTCGATCACGGTGAACCGGCCCGGGTGCTCGGTCTGAGCCGTACGGATCAGACCCCAGACGGCGGCGTCAGCGGGGCTGGGGGCCTCGCTCCCGGTGTGGACCGCGACGGCCCCCCGGGTGAGGAACACCAGTCGGCTGCCGGCCGGTCGCTCCTCGGCCAGCCAGGTCCGGATCAGGTCCAGGGCGTACCGCACGGCTTCGCGTGCGGAGCCGGGGACGTCCTCGGCCGGGCCGGGCCGGCGCAGCAGGCCGGTGGCGACGACCAGGTCCGGCACAGCGTCGGCGCCGTCGGCCGGCAGTGTCGCCGGCTCCCCGTGACACGTCACCGTGGTCCCGTCGGGCAGCGACCCGAGCAGCGCCTCGGGAACGTCGGTGCCCAGGAACGCCACCCGGTCGGCCGAGAGGCTCTCGGTGACGGACAGGGGGACCCAGTCCAGGCGGAACAGGTGCTCGTTCCCGCCCGTCGTGACCGTCGTGACCGCCTTGGCCAGTTGTTCCGCGGTGATCGGCCGCATGGCCAGCGACTCGACCTCGGCCACCGGCCGCCCGGCCGGGTCGGCGAGGCCGACGCGCAGCGCGCCCGCGTCGGTCACGGTGGTCCGGACGCGCAGTGCCCGGGCTCCGACGGCGTGCAGCCGTACGTTCGACCAGGCGAACAGCAGGGGCACCTCGTCCGGGTTCTGCTCGGAACGGGCGAAGACGCTCGGATGGAGCGCGGCGTCGAACAGGGCGGGGTGGATGCCGTAGTGGTCGGCGTCGGTGCTGTCGTCGCCGGGCAGGGCCACCTCGGCGTAGAGGGTGTCGCCCCGGCGCCAGGCGGCGGTCACCCCCTGGAAGGCGGGGCCGTACTGGTAGCCGAAACCGGCGATGAGGTCGTAGAGGGTGTCGGCGCGCAGGGCGGTGGCACCGGCCGGCGGCCAGGCCGTCGGCTCCGCCCACTCCACCGTGTCCGGCGGAGCGGACGGCTGAGGGCTGAGCGCGCCGGTGGCGTGGCGGGTCCAGGGCCGGTCCGGTGTGGCGTCGTCGGGCCGGGAGTGGACGGCGAAGGCGCGGCGGCCGTCATCGCCCGGCCCCGACACGTGCACCTGCAGATGGAAGCCGCCGGTGGCGGGCAGAACCAGGGGTGCTTCGAGGGTCAGGTCCTCCAGGTGTGGCGTGTCGGTGGACTGACCGGCGTGAAGGGCGAGTTCGACGAAGGCGGTGCCGGGCACGAGGGGTGTGCCGTGTACGGCGTGATCGGCCAGCCAAGGGTGGCTGCGCAGCGACAGGCTCCCGGTGAACAGGTGGCCGTCACCGTCCGCCAGAGCCACGGCGGCACCCAGCAGGCCGTGATCGGCCGCACGCAGGCCGAGGGTGTGGGGGTCGGTGACGCCGGTGGTGTCCGAGAGCCAGTAGTGCTGGTGCTGGAAGGGGTAGGTGGGCAGGTCGAGGTGGGTGGGGCGGGTGGCCGGGTAGAAGGCGGCCCAGTCGGCGGCGGCGTGGGTGTGCGTGGTCGCCAGGGAGGTGAGCACGCGCTGCCAGGAGTCCTCGTCGCGGCGCAGCGTGCCGGTGACGGTGACCTCGGAGGCGTCCTCTGCGGTTTCCTGCAGGGGGTGGGTCAGCACCGGGTGAGGGCTGGCCTCCACGAACAGGGTGTGCCCGTCATCGAGGAGACCGCGGGTCGCGGCTTGGAAGTCGACCGTCGTGGCCAGGTTCTCGTACCAGTAGGCCGCGCCCATCACCGTCGTGTCGGCCAACGGCCCACCGGCGTGACCGGCGACCGTGGAGTAGAACGCGACCCTCGCTTCGTGCGCGCGCACCGGGGCCAGCAGCTCCAGCAGTTGGTCGTGGAGGGCTTCGACGTGCGCGGTGTGCGAGGCGTAGTCGACCGGGATGCGGCGGGCCCGGATGTCCGCCTGCTCGCAGTGAGCGAGCAGCTCGTCCAGTGCGTCGGCGTCACCGGCCACCACCGTGGAGGAGGGCCCGTTGACCGCGGCCACCGCTATCCGCCCCTCCCACGGGGCGATCAGCACCGATGCATCAGCCATAGCGAGCGGCACCGAGACCATTCCGCCCCGGCCCGCGATCCCGGTGATGGCCTGTGAGCGCAATGCCACGACCCGGGCGGAGTCCTCCAGGGACAGCACCCCCGCGATGTGCGCGGCGGCGATCTCGCCTTGGGAGTGGCCCACCACCGCGTCCGGGACCACACCCAGGTGCTCCCACAGCCGCGCCAGCGACACCATCACCGCCCACAACGCCGGCTGCACCACATCGACCCGGTCGAAACCGGGAGCACCCTCCGTCTGGTTCAAAACGTCGATCAGACTCCAGCCGGTGAACGGCTCAAGCGCCGCCGCACACGCGGTCAGATGCTCCGCGAAGACAGGGCTGGCCGCCATCAACTCCACGCCCATACCGACCCACTGCGAGCCCTGGCCGGGGAACACGAACACCGTCTTGCCTGCCTCAGCAGGCGCCGTGCCGATGACGACCTGCGGCGAGGACTCACCGGCGGCAAGAGTGGCCAACGCGCCCCGGTAGTCGGCGAGTTCCCGGCCGATGACGACCGCCCGGTGGTCGAACACCGACCGGCCCGCCGCCAGGGCGTGACCGACCTCGGCCGGCGTCAGCCGCGGATGCCGGTCCAGATGCTCCAGCAGCCGCCGTGCCTGATCGCGCAGCGCGGCCTCCGACTTCGCCGACACCGCCCACGGCAACGTCCCGTCCGTCACCACCACCGGCTCACCGACGGCCTCTTCGGGCACCGGAGCCTGTTCCAGGACGACGTGCACGTTGGTCCCGCTGACGCCGAAGGCGGAGACGCCGGCGCGGCGCGGGCGTCCTGTGTCCGGCCAGGGGCGTTCGTCGGTCAGGAGTTCCACGGCGCCCGCGGTCCAGTCGACATGGGGGGTCGGCTCGTCCACGTTCAGCGTCTTGGGCAGCACCCCGTGCCGCAGAGCCATCACCATCTTGATCACGCCGCTGACGCCTGCCGCGGCGCCGAGGTGACCGATGTTGGACTTCAGCGAACCGAGCCACAGCGGCTGGTCCTCCGGCCGGTCCTGGCCGTAGGTGGCGATCAGCGCCCGGGCCTCGATCGGGTCGCCCAGTCTGGTTCCGGTGCCGTGGGCCTCGACGGCGTCGACCTCCTCGGCCCGGACCCGTGCGTTGGCCAGGGCCTGCCGGATGACACGCTCCTGGGAAGGCCCGTTGGGGGCGGCGAGGCCGTTGCTCGCCCCGTCCTGGTTGACCGCCGACCCGCGCACGACGGCCAGCACCTGGTGGCCGTTCCTCCGCGCGTCGGAGAGGCGCTCAAGGAGCAACACGCCTGCTCCCTCGCCCCAGTTGGTGCCGTCGGCCGCCGCCGCGAACGCCTTGATCCGTCCGTCCGCCGCCAGGCCGCGCTGCCTGCTGAACTCGGTGAACACGCCGGGGGTGGCGATCACCGACACGCCCGCGGCCACCGCGAGGGTGCACTCGCCCTGCCGCAGCGCCTGCGCCGCCTGGTGCAATGCCACCAGCGACGACGAGCAGGCCGTGTCGACAGTGATCGCCGGGCCCTCCAGGCCCAGGAAGTAGGCCAGCCGGCCGGAGATGACACTGGTCATCTTTCCGGTCACCATCAGGCCGTCCATGCCGTCCGCGGCCTCGTGGAGCGGCGGGCCGTACTCCAGCGCCACCGCGCCGACGAAGACGCCGGTCCGGGTGCCGTGCATCGACTCGGGACGGATGCCCGCGCGCTCGAACGCCTCCCAGGCGGTCTCCAGCAGGAGACGCTGCTGAGGGTCCATGGCGAGGGCTTCGCGAGGGCTGATACCGAAGAAGGCGGCGTCGAACTCGGCCGCGTCGGACAGGAAGCCGCCCTCGCGGACGTAGCTCTTGCCCGACCGGTCCGGATCGGGGTCGTACAGTCCCTCCACGTCCCAGCCACGGTCGGTCGGCAGTCCGGAGAACGCCTCACTGCCGGACGTCACCAGGTCCCACAACTCCTCCGGCGACCCCACACCTCCGGGGAGCCGGCAGCCGATCCCCACCACGGCGATGGGCTCGTCCGACGCGGCGGACACAGCCACTGGCGCCGGGGTGGCCGCCGCCTCTCCCAGCAACTGACCGCGCAGATGCCGGGCGATCGCAGCCGGTGTCGGATGGTCGAACACCACCGTCGGCGACAGGCGCAGACCGGTGGCCGCGGTCAGACGGTTGCTCAGCTCCACCGCCGACAGGGACTGGAAGCCGAGGTCCCTGAAGGTGCTGTCCGGCCGGACCGCCTCCGGGGTGGTCTGCCCCAGCACGGTCGCGGCGTGGGCGCGCACGACCTCCGTCAGCTCCCGCTCCGCCTCGGCCGGGGACATGCCGGTGAACCGGTGCCCGCCCGCCACGGCCGGCTCGGTCGGGGCCTCGCCGGCCGCGACCACGCTCCACTCGCTGCCGGAGGTCTCCAGCCAGTACCTCTGGTGCTGGAAGGCGTAGGTCGGCAGGTCGACGACCCGCGCTCCCCGGCCCGCGAACACCGCCGGCCAGTCGACGCCCGCTCCCCGCACCCAGGCCTCACCGAGGGAGGCGCAGAACCGCTTCAGGCCGCCCTCGTCGCGGCGCAGCGTGCCGGTGACGGTGACGTCACCGCTGTCCCCGGCGGTCTCCTGCAAGGGGTGGGTCAGCACCGGGTGAGGACTGGCCTCCACGAACAGGGTGTGCCCGTCATCGAGGAGACCGCGGGTCGCGCCCTGGAACTCGACCGTCGTCGCCAGGTTCTCGTACCAGTACGCCGCACCCATCACCGTCGTGTCGGCCAACGGCCCACCGACATGACCGGCGACCGTCGAGTAGAACGCCACCCTGGCCGGACGCGCCTCGACAGGCGCCAGCAGCTCCATCAGCTGATCGTGCAGAGCCTCCACGTGCCAGGTGTGCGAGGCGTAGTCGACCGGAATGCGGCGGGCCCGGATGCCCGCCTGCTCGCAGTGAGCAATCAGCTCATCCAGTGCGTCCGCGTCACCGGCCACCACCGTGGACGACGGCCCGTTGACCACCGCCACAGCCACCCGCCCCTCCCACGGAGCGATCAGCGCTGCGGCGTCAGTCTTCGGCAGCGGCACCGACACCATCCCGCCCCGGCCCGCGATCCCCGTGATGGCCTGCGAGCGCAACGCCACAACCCGGGCCGAGTCCTCCAGCGACAACACCCCCGCGATATGCGCCGCAGCGATCTCACCCTGCGAGTGACCCACCACCGCGTCCGGGACCACACCCAGGTGCTCCCACAGCCGCGCCAGCGACACCATCACCGCCCACAACGCCGGCTGCACCACATCCACCCGGTCGAAACCGGGAGCACCCTCCACCTGGTTCAAAACGTCGATCAGACTCCAGCCGGTGAACGGCTCAAGCGCCGCCGCACACGCGGTCAGATGCTCCGCGAAGACAGGACTGGCCGCCATCAACTCCACGCCCATACCGACCCACTGCGAGCCCTGGCCGGGGAACACGAACACCGTCTTCCCGGGCTCGGCGGCCACCGTGCCGGTGACCACATGCGGCGAGGGGCGGCCGGTGGCCAGCGCGGTGAGCGCGTCTCGGTGGTCCGCCGGTTCCCGGGCGACCACGACCGCCCGGTGGTCGAACGCCGACCGCGACACCGTCAGCGACAGGCCCACGTCGGCCGGCGACACCTCGGTGTCCGCGGCCAGGAACTCCCCCAGCCGCCCGGCCTGCGCCGCGAGCGCCGCCGGAGTCCTGCCCGAGACCACCCACGGCACCGGTCCGTCCGTCGCGAGGGCCGGCTCCGGCGCTTCCCCGGCGTCCGCGTCCCCGGTTTCCGGGGCCTGCTCCAGCACGAGGTGGGCGTTGGTGCCGCTGATGCCGAACGACGAGACGGCGGCGCGGCGCGGCCGGCCCGCGTCGGGCCAGGGGCGTTCCTCGGTCAGGAGTTCCACGGCGCCCGCGGTCCAGTCGACGTGCGGGGTCGGCTCGTCCACGTGCAGCGTCTTGGGCAGCACCCCGTGCCGCAGGGCCATCACCATCTTGATGACACCGGCGGCGCCCGAGGCCGCCATGGTGTGGCCGATGTTGGACTTCAGCGAACCCAGCCACAGCGGCCGGTCCTCCGGGCGGCCCTGGCCGTAGGTGGCGATCAGTGCCTGGGCCTCGATCGGGTCGCCGAGGGTGGTTCCGGTGCCGTGGCCCTCGACCACGTCGACCTCGGCCGGCGTGACGCGGGCGTTGGCCAGGGCCTGCCGGATGACACGCTCCTGGGAAGGCCCGTTGGGGGCGGTCAGACCGTTGCTCGCCCCGTCCTGGTTGACCGCCGAGCCTCGGATGACGGCCAGCACCTGGTGGCCGTTCCTCCGCGCGTCGGAGAGGCGTTCCAGGAGGAGTACGCCCGCCCCCTCGCCCCAGTTGGTGCCGTCGGCCGCCGCGGCGAACGCCTTGATCCGTCCGTCCGCCGCCAGCCCTCGCTGCCTGCTGAACTCGGTGTACACGCCCGGGGTGGACATCACCGACACGCCCGCGGCCACCGCGAGGGTGCACTCGCCCTGCCGCAGCGCCTGCGCCGCCTGGTGCAACGCCACCAGCGACGACGAGCAGGCCGTGTCGACGGTGATCGCCGGCCCCTCCAGGCCCAGGAAGTAGGCCAGCCGGCCGGAGATCACGCTGGCTATCCTGCCGGTCAGCAGCAGGCCGTCGAGCCCTTCCCCGGCCTCGTGGAGCAGTGGGCCGTACTCCTGGGTCATGGCGCCGACGAACACACCGGTCGGGCTGCCGCGCAGGGCGGTCGGGTCGATGCCCGCCCGCTCGATCGCCTCCCAGGCGACCTCCAGCAGGAGCCGCTGCTGCGGGTCCATCGCCGTCGCCTCCAGCGGGCTGATGCCGAAGAAACCGGCGTCGAAGGCGGCGGGGTCGGAGAGGAAGCCGCCCTCGCGGACGTAGCTCTTGCCCGTCCGGCCCGGGTCGGGGTCGTAGAGCCCGTCGAGATCCCAGCCGCGGTCGGTCGGGAAGTCCGAGATCGCCTCACTGCCGGACGTGACCAAGTCCCACAGTTCCTCCGGTGATCCCACGCCGCCGGGGAGCCGGCAGCCGATCCCCACCACGGCGATGGGCTCGTCCGACGCGGCGGCCGTCGCCGTGGGCCGGGCGGTGGACGGCAGGTCGCCCAGCAACTGGCCGCGCAGATGCCGGGCCATCGCGGTCGGTGTCGGGTGGTCGAAGACCGCTGTCGGTGACAGGCGCAGACCGGTGGCGGTGTTGAGGTGGTTGCGCAGTTCGACCGAGGAGAGTGAGTCGAAGCCGAGCTGCTTGAACGCGCTGTCCGGCCGGATGGCCTCGGGAGTCGGGTGTCCCAGGACGGTCGCGGCGTGGGCCCGTACGAGTTCCGTCAGCTCGCGCTCCGCCTCGGCGGGGGACATCCCGGCGAACCGGTGTCCGCCCGCGGCGCCGTCCGGTGAACCGGAGGCGGCGGTGCGCCGGGCGGGGCGAGGGCGCACCAGGGCGCCGAGCACGGGGGGCAGCGTCGCGTCGCCGCCCCCGGTGAGCCGTGCGGTGTTCAGCTTCGCGGGGACGAGCACCGGCTCGTCGAGGGCGAGAGCCGCGTCGAACAGGGCGAGTCCTTCCTGCGCCCGCAGGGGAGCCAGGCCGGCCCTGGCCATCCGGGCCAGGTCCGCCTGGTCCAGGTCCTCGGTCATGTCGCTGCGCTGGTCCCAGAGGCCCCAGGCGAGTGACGTGGCCGGAAGCCCCTCGGCCCGGCGGTGTACGGCGAGCGCGTCGAGGTAGACGTTGGCCGCCGCGTAGTTGCCCTGCCCGGCTCCGCCGAACGCGCCCATCACCGAGGAGAACAGGACGAACGCCGCGAGGTCGAGGTCGCGGGTGAGCCGGTGCAGATGCCATGCCGCGTCCGTCTTGGGCCGCAGCACCGCGTCCAGCCGCTCGGGGGTCAGCGCGGAGACCAGGCCGTCGTCCAGGACGCCCGCCGTGTGCACGACCGCGGTCAGCGGGTGCTCGGCCGGTATCGCCTCCAGCAGCCGGGACAGTGCCTCGGGATCGGACACGTCGCACGCCACCGCCCGGGCCGTGGCGCCGAGTTCGGCCAGCCCGGCGACGAGTTCCCCGGCACCCTCGGCCGCCGGCCCGCGGCGGCCGACCAGCAGCAGGTGCCGTACGCCGCGCTCGCTGACCAGGTGCCGGGCGAGCAGCCCGGCCAGCGTTCCGGTGCCGCCCGTGATCAGTACCGTGCCTTCGGGATTCCACACGGGCGGCGCGGACACCGGCCCGGCATCCCGGGTGCTCGTGCCCGTCGCCGCGGCCCGGGTGAGCCGTGGCACCAGGACCTCTCCCCCGCGCACCGCCAGCTGCGGTTCTCCGCAGGCGAGCGCGGCGGGCAGGGCGCTCAGGGAACGCTCGTCCTCGTCGACGTCGACGAGGACGAAACGGTCCGGGTTCTCCGTCTGCGCGGTGCGCAGCAGCCCCCACACCGGCGCGGAGGCGAGCGCCGGCCGCTCCGCGGGGCCGGTCACCACCGCACCTCGGGTGACGACCACCAGGCGGGTGTCGGCGAACCGCTCGTCCGCGAGCCACGACCGGACCAGGGACAGTGACGTCAGCAGCTCGGTGCGCACACCGGCGGGATCTCCGGCGGTGTCGTCCTCGCCGGGAAGCAGGCAGGCCAGGACGAGTCCGGGCCGGGAGGCGCCGGGTGCCGCCCACGCGTCGCTGAGTTCGGACAGGTCCGCGTACCGCCGTACCCGCGCGCCGCCGCTGTCCGCAAGGGCGGTCAGTCCGAGTCCGTCGCCGCCCACCAGCGCCCAGGGGGCGGCCGAAGGCGCCTCGGTCTCCCGCACCGGACGGCTCGTCCACTCCATGCGGAACAGCGCGTCGGGGTGGCCGTTCCCCGCACCGGGCAGCTTCCCGGGGTCGACGGGACGCAGGGCCAGCGAGCCGACCGACGCGACCGGCGCGCCCTCGGTGTCGGCGATCTCCACCGCCAGGGCGTCGTGGTCCGTCGGGGTCAGCCGCACCCGCACGCTGGTGGCACCGGTCGCGTGCAGCCGCACGCCGGACCAGACGAACGGCAGCCTCGGCGATTCCGTCGCCCGCCCGGCCGCCGGGGCGTCCGGGAGGAGCCCGGCGTGCAGGGCCGCGTCCAGCAGTGCCGGGTGGACTCCGAACGCGTTCGCCTCGGTGTGCCGTTCCTGCGGCAGCGCCACCTCGGCGTACACCTCCCGCCCCCGCTTCCACACGGCCCGCACCCCCTGGAAGGCGGGTCCGTACTGGTAGCCGAGGGCGGCCAGCGACGGGTACAGCTCATCGATGTCCGCCGGCACCGCCCCGGCCGGCGGCCACACCCGGGGGTTCCACGAGGACCGCACGGCACCGCCGGGGGCGAGGACCCCCGTGGCGTGGCGGGTCCAGGGCACACCTGTCCCCTCGCCGTCGGGCCGGGAGTAGACGCCCACCGGTCGCCGTCCGGTCTCGTCGGGCTCGCCCACCTCCACCCGTGTCCGGACGCCGCCGGCCGGGGACAGCACGAGGGGTGCCTGCAAGGTGAGTTCTTCCAGGTGGTCGCCGCCCACCTCGTCGCCCGCGCGGAGCGCCATCTCGACGAAGGCCGTGCCGGGCAGCAGTACGGTGCCGGAGACCGCGTGGTCGACCAGCCAGCCGTGGGTCTGCAACGACAACCGGCCGGTCAGCACGGTGACGTCCGACCCCGCCAGTTCCACCGCCGCACCGAGCAGCGGATGTTCCACCGCCGCCTGCCCGGCCGCCTCCGCGTCTCCGGCGCCCTGGGGCGCTTCCATCCAGTAACGCTGGTGCTGGAAGGGGTAGGTGGGCAGGTCGAGGTGGGTGGGGCGGGTGGCCGGGTAGAAGGCGGCCCAGTCGGCGGCGGCGTGGGTGTGCGTGGTCGCCAGAGAGGTCAGCACGCGCTGCCAGGAGTCCTCGTCGCGGCGCAGCGTGCCGGTGACGGTGACGTCACCGCTGTCCCCGGCGGTCTCCTGCAGGGGGTGGGTCAGCACCGGGTGAGGGCTGGCCTCCACGAACAGGGTGTGCCCGTCATCGAGGAGACCGCGGGTCGCGGCCTGGAACTCGACCGTCGTCGCCAGGTTCTCGTACCAGTAGGCCGCGCCCATCACCGTCGTGTCGGCCAACGGCCCACCGACATGACCGGCGACCGTCGAGTAGAACGCCACCCTGGCCGGACGCGCCTCGACAGGCGCCAGCAGCTCCATCAGCTGATCGTGCAGAGCCTCCACGTGCCAGGTGTGCGAGGCGTAGTCGACCGGAATGCGGCGGGCCCGGATGCCCGCCTGCTCGCAGTGAGCAATCAGCTCATCCAGTGCGTCCGCGTCACCGGCCACCACCGTGGACGACGGCCCGTTGACCGCCGCCACAGCCACCCGCCCCTCCCACGGAGCGATCAGCGCTGCGGCGTCAGTCTTCGGCAGCGGCACCGACACCATCCCGCCCCGGCCCGCGATCCCCGTGATGGCCTGCGAGCGCAACGCCACAACCCGGGCCGAGTCCTCCAGGGACAGCACCCCCGCGATGTGCGCGGCAGCGATCTCCCCCTGCGAGTGACCCACCACCGCGTCCGGGACCACACCCAGGTGCTCCCACAGCCGCGCCAGCGACACCATCACCGCCCACAACGCCGGCTGCACCACATCCACCCGGTCGAAACCGGGAGCACCCTCCACCTGGTTCAGAACGTCGATCAGACTCCAGCCGGTGAACGGCTCAAGCGCCGCCGCACACGCGGACAGATGCTCCGCGAAGACAGGGCTGGCCGCCATCAACTCCACGCCCATACCGACCCACTGCGAGCCCTGGCCGGGGAAGACGAACACCGTCTTCCCTGAGCGGGCTGGCGCCGTTCCGGTCACCACCCGGGCCGAGGGCTCACCCGACGCGAGAGCGGCCAACGCACCCCGGTAGTCGGCGAGTTCACGGCCGATGACGACCGCCCGGTGGTCGAACACCGACCGGCCCGCCGCCAGGGCGTGACCGACCTCGGCCGGCGTCAGCCCCGGATGCCGGTCCAGATGCTCCAGCAGCCGCCGCGCCTGATCGCGCAGCGCGGCCTCCGACTTCGCCGACACCGCCCACGGCAACATCCCGTCCGTCACCACCACCGGCTCACCGACGGCCTCTTCGGGCACCGGAGCCTGCTCGACGATGAGGTGGGCGTTGGTGCCGCTGACGCCGAACGACGAGACGGCGGCGCGGCACGGACGGCCCGCGTCCGGCCAGGGCCGCTCCTCGGTCAGCAGCTCGACCGCGCCCGCCGCCCAGTCGACGTGCGAGGACGGCCGGTCCACGTGCAGCGTCCTCGGCAGCACCCCGTGCCGCAGGGCCATCACCATCTTGATGACACCGCCCACGCCCGCCGCGGCTTGCGTGTGGCCGATGTTGGACTTCAGCGAACCCAGCCACAGCGGCCGGTCCTCCGGCCGGTCCTGGCCGTAGGTGGCCAGCAGCGCCTCGGCCTCGATCGGGTCGCCCAGTCTGGTTCCGGTGCCATGGGCCTCGACGACGTCGACGTCCTGCGCCGTCAGGCCCGCGGCGGTCAGGGCCTGGCGTATCACGGCTTCCTGGGAGAGGCCGTTGGGGGCGGTCAGGCCGTTGGAGGCGCCGTCCTGGTTGACGGCCGAGCCGCGCACGACGGCCAGCACCTGGTGGCCGTTCCTCCGCGCGTCGGAGAGACGCTCCAGCAGGAGCAGGCCGACGCCCTCCGCCCAGGCCGTGCCGTCGGCCGCCTCGGAGAACGCCTTGCACCGCCCGTCCGCCGCGAGGCCGCGCTGCCTGCTGAACTCGACGAACATGCCCGGGGTGGCCATGACGGCGGCGCCGCCCGCCAGGGCGAGTGAGCACTCGCCGTTGCGCAGAGCCTGGGCGGCCATGTGCATCGAGACCAGCGAGGAGGAGCAGGCGGTGTCCACGGTCACCGCGGGCCCTTCGAACCCGTAGGTGTAGGCGATGCGTCCGGAGGCGACGCTCGCGGTGTTGCCCGTCAGGAGGTATCCGTCGAACCCGGCGGCGCCGTCGTGCAGGCGGGGGCCGTAGTCCTGGGTCATGGCGCCGACGTACACGCCGGTCCGGCTGCCGCGCAGGGTGGCCGGGTCGATGCCCGCGCGTTCGAACGTCTCCCAGGAGGTCTGCAGCAGCAGCCGCTGCTGGGGGTCCATGGCCGTGGCCTCGCGGGGGCTGATCCCGAAGAACGCGGGGTCGAACCCGGCCGCCTCGGACAGGAATCCGCCCTTGGCGACATAGGAGGCGCCGGGCCGGTCCGGGTCGGGATCGAGGAGCTTCTCGGTGTCCCAGCCGCGGTCGGTGGGGAAGTCGGTGATGGCGTCGACGCCTTCGCTGACGAGGTGCCACAGCTCCTCGGGAGAGCGGACGTCTCCTGGATAGCGGCAGGCCATGCCGACGATGGCGATGGGCTCGCCGGCGGACTCCTCCAGTTCGCGCACCCGCTCGCGCAGGGTCTGCGCGTCGTCGACTGCGCGTCGCAAGTAGGACCGGAGCTTGTCGACGTCTTTCACCAGGGCCTCCCCCAACGGTCGTTCTCGGATGAGCGGGTGGTGCTACACGTATCCGCGGTCGATCAATTCGTACAATTCGTCGTCGCTCCGGCTTTCCGTTCTCGTTTTCTCCGTCGTTTCGCCAGCCGTTTCCTCCGCGGTTCCCTGAACCGTTTCCCGCGCCGTTTCCCGCACCGTTTCCCGCACCGTTTCCTGCGCCGTTTCCTGCGTGCCGGGCGGCTTCGGTGCGAGGAGGGAGAAGATGTGGCTGCCGAGCCGCTGCGGCGAGGGGTGGGAGAACGCGACGGTGGCCGGGAGCCGTACGCCGGCGGCCGCGGCGAGCCGGTTGCGGAGTCGTACGGCCATCGAGGAGTCGAAACCGAGGTCCTTGAAGGTCTCGGTCGACCGCGCCGCGAGATCGGCACCCGTGAGGTCCGTGCCGGCGCTGCTCAGGACCGCCGCGGTTTCGGCGCACACGAGGTCGAGGACCTCTGATGCCGAGCCCGGGTCCGGCGCGCCGGGGCCGGCGGTGGCGGGCCGGTGCGTGGCGGGTCCGCCTCCCCGTGCGACGGGGGCGGTGGGCGCCGTGCGGGTGCCGTCGGGTGCTGCCAGCCAGTACCGCTGCCGCTGGAACGCGTAGGTGGGCAGGCCGATCCGGCGGGGCCGGTCCGCCGCGAACACCTCGTCCCAGCGCGCCGGCACGCCCCGCACGTGCAGTTCGGCCAGCGAGGTGAGCAGGTCGCCCGCGCTTCCGTCGTCCTTGTGCAGGGTGCCCGTCACCACCGGTGAGGCCGCCAGGGCGTCGGCGGTCTCCGCCATCGCCACCGCCAGCACCGGGTGCGGGCTGACCTCCACGAACACCCCGCCCCCGGACCGCATCAGCCGGGCGACCACCTCGCCGAAACGCACCGTCGAGCGCAGGTTGTCGTACCAGTAGGTGCCGTCGAGGGCGCGGGTGTCGAGCAGTCCTCCGGTGACCGTGGAGTGGAACTCCACCGCCGACTTCCGCGGGGAGAGGTCCGCGGCGGCCTCCAGGACCCGGTCACGGATGCGTTCGACCTGGTGGGAGTGTGACGCGTACTCGATTCTGACCCGGCGCACCCGGACGCCGTCGGCGGCCGCCGTCGTGGCGAACTCGCTCAGGGCCTCCAGGTCTCCTGAGATCACCACGGAGCCCGGTCCGTTGACCGCGCCGACGCAGATGCGTCCGGGCCACCGCTCCAGCCGTTCCTCGACCCATGCCAGGGGCGCGGACACCGCGTTCAGCCCGCCCAGGCCTGCCAGTTCGGTCAGCGCCCGGCTGCGCAGGGCGACGATCCGGGCGGCGTCCTCCAGGGGGAGCGCGCCCGCCGCGCAGGCGGCGGCGATCTCTCCCTGCGAATGCCCGACGACCGCGTCGGGGGTGACTCCCAGGGACCGCCACACCCGTGCCAGGGACACCATCATCGCGAACAACGCCGGCTGGACCACGTCGTCGCCGTGGTCCAGCGACGGTGCCGACCCGGCTCCGGTCACCACGTCCACCAGGGACCAGTCCACCCACGGCGCCAGGGCCCGCGCGCAGTCGTCGATGCCGCGCGCGAAGACGTCCGACTCGGCATACAGGCGTCTTCCCATGCCCGTCCACTGCGAGCCCTGGCCGGGGAACACGAAGACGACCGGGCCCGCAGGTCCCCCGGCCACCCCGCGGACCACCCGTGCCGCGCTCGCGCCCGTCGCCACCGCGTCCAGACCGGCCAGTGACTCCTTGCGGTCACCGCCCAGCACCACCGCCCGGTGCTGGAACAGCGTCCGCGTCGACACGAGGGAGTGCCCCACGTCGCTCGCGGAGAGGGACGTGTCGGCGGTGACGCGTTCCCGCAAGCGCGCCGCCTGCTCCCGCAGCGCGGGCTCGGACCGCGCCGACAGCACCCAGGGCACCACCCCGGGGACGGCCGCGGAGGCCGGTTCGTCACGTGCGGGTACCCGGGGCGCCTGCTCCAGGACCACGTGCGCGTTCGTACCGCCCATGCCGAACGCCGACACCCCTGCCCGCCGCGGCCGGCCCGGCACGGCCGGCCAGGGCCGCGCGGTGCTCAGGACCTCGAAGTCCTCGTGGAAGCCGGGGATGGCGGGGTTCGGGGTGCGGAAGTTCAGGCTGGGGACCAGGTGTGCGCGGTCCACGCACAGGACGGCCTTGATGAAGCCGGCGATGCCCGCGGCCGGTTCCAGGTGCCCGACGTTCGTCTTCACCGAGCCGATCACCAGGGGTCGGCTCCGGCCGGTCTCCCGGAACACCTGGCGCAGGCCGGAGATCTCGGCCGGGTCGCCGAGCCGGGTGCCGGTGCCGTGGGCCTCGACGTAGTCGACCTCGTCGAACGGGACGCCCGCGCGTCGCAGGGCGGACAGCGCGGTCGCCGCCTGGGCGGCGGGGCTGGGGTCGGGCATCCGGGAGGTCGCGCCGCCGCTGCCGACGCTCCAGCCACGGATCACCGCGTAGACGTGGTCGCCGTCGGCGACGGCGAGGTCCAGCCGCTTCAGCAGGGCGAAGCCGCCGCCCTCTCCCCGGACGAAGCCGCTGGCCCGTTCGTCGAAGGTGAAGCAGCGGCCGTCGGGCGACAGGGCGCCCAGGTTCGCCATGCCGAGTCCCGTGTCCGGGTCGACGACGAGGTTCACACCGCCGGTGATCGCCATGTCGACCGCGCCGCTGCGGATGCGGTCGCACGCCAGCGTCAGCGCCACGAGGGAGGAGGACTGGCCGGAATCGGCGCAGAAGCTCATGCCGCGCACGTCGAACAGGCTCGATATCCGGTTGGCGATCAGCGCGCCGCTGGAACCGAGCGCGGCGTAGTGGTCGTCCCGGTCGCTGCCGGACAGCCTGCGCAGCACGTCGTACCCGGAGGAGGCGGCACCGACCAGGACGTCGACGTCGCGGCCCGCGAGCGCGGACGCCGGGACGCGGGCGTCCTCGACGGCCTCCCAGGCGAGTTCCAGGCCCAGTCGCTGCACGGGGTCCATGGCGGCGGCCTCCGCCGGGTCCACTCCGAAGAACTCCGCGTCGAACCCGTCGACGGCGTCGAAGAACGACCCGGCGCTGACGGTGGCGGCGTCCGGGTGGGCCGGCTGCCCGGAGGGGGCCGTCCGCTGTTCGGGGAACGTTCCGACGGTCGACCCGCCGTCGAGCAGGAGGCGCCAGAACTGCCCCGGGTCGTCGACGCCGGGGAAGCGGCACGACATCCCGATGACGGCGATGTCGGTGGGTGCGCCAGTCATGCGAATCCCTTCCGGTTCTCTCGGCGTACGGCGCCGGCCGGCCGCACCGCCCTCAGCGCCAAGAGGTCAGCACCTCGCGCAGTCGGTCCGGCGCGTTCATGAAGTCGTGGTGGCCGCCGTCGAGGACGTGGAAGTCGGCGGTGTCCGTGTACCGGCGCCACTCCCCGAGCTGGTCGAGGCTCACATCGGGGTCGTCCCGCCAGTGCAGGACGACGACCGGGCAGGGCAGCGTGACCGGCTGGACGCGCCGGTACCGCCGGGCGGCGGCGAGGTCGCGGAGCAGTACGGTCATGCCGAAGTCGATCATGTCGGGCCGTGGTGCGATCCCGCGGCCGCGGACGACCGACTCCAGTTCGGCGCGCAGTTCGGCCTCGGTCATGGTGAGCATCCGGTCGCTCGCGCTGTCGTGCGGTGCCGGCTGGCCCGACACGAACAGGCGGGACGGCACGGGCAGGCCCAGAGCGGCGAGCCGGACGGCGGTCTCGAAGGCGGGCAGCGCGCCCGCGCAGTGCCCGAAGAACGCGAACGGCCGGTCGAGCAGGGGCCCGAGGGCTCCGGTGAGGCCGTCGGCGAGGTCCTCGTAGGTGCCGTAGTGGGGTTCGGCCAGGCGGTTCTCGCGGCCGGGGAACTGTACGGGGCAGATCTCGGCGTCGTCGACGGCGGCCGGCCAGGCGCTGAAGGCGGACGCGCCGGACCCGGCGTAGGGGAAGCAGAAGATGCGGGCGCTGTGGGCGTCGGACGGCGGCCGGACGAACCACGGCGAGGGGGCGGTGGTGGAGCCGGAGGTCATGGCGTCATTCGTTTCTCGGCGACGACGGGGAGGTGGGTCATGCCGGCGATGAAGTACGACCGCAGGTGCTGCGGCTCGCCGTCGAGGGCGATCGACCCGAACCGCTGGAGCAGTTCCTCGAAGAAGACGCGCAGGGTCAGCCGGGCCAGCGGGGCCCCGACGCAGAAGTGCGGCCCGAAGCCGAAGGCGACCTGGCGCTTGGCGTTGTCCCGCGTGATGTCGAAGCGGTGCGGATCGGTGAACTGGGACTCGTCCCGGTTGGCCGATCCGATCCAGGCGACGACCGCCCCGCGGGCCGGGATCGTGCCCCCGTCGAGCCGGATGTCGCGCACCGCGTACCGCATGAAGTTACAGGCGGCCGAGGTCCAGCGCAGCCCCTCCTCGACCAGGTTGGGCACCAGTGAGGGGTCGGCCTGCGCCTTCGCGAACTGCTCTGGGCGCTCGATGAGCGCCTGCACGGTGCCCGAGACGGTGTGCGGCGTGGTGACGTTGGCGCCCAGCAGGATGCTGTAGCCGTCGAGGGCGATCTCCTCGTCGGTGAGCGGCGCGTTCCCCGCGCGGACGGTCATCAGGTGGTCGAGCAGACTGCCGTCCTCGTCTCCGGTGGCCCGGCGCCGTCTGACCCAGTCGGTGACGTAGGTGACGAGTTCGTGGTGGGAGATGGCCAGGGTCGCGGCCTCGCCGCCGAGCCGGAAGTGCGGGTCCGAGGGTGCCGTCACCATCGCGGTCAGCCGCACGAGTTCGTCCCAGTCCCGCTCCGGGATGCCGAGGAGCGGTCCGGTGACCATCGCCGGGAGGCGCAGTGCCTGCTCGGCCAGGTCGAACGTGCCGCCGTCCAGGGCCGGTTCGAGGAAGCGCACGACGGTCTCCCTGATCCGGTCCTCCCAGGGCGCCACGGCACGGGCGGTGAGCTTGGCGCCGATGGCCCGGCGGACCTCGGTGTGCCGTGGCGGGTCGGTGGAGGTCATCAGCCGGCCGGCGGCCACGTCGTCGACCCCGAGGTGGGTCACCACCGTGCCGCGTTCCGAGGTGAATTCGCGGTGGTCGCCGAGCACGCGGCAGACGTCGTCGTAGCGGGTCACCGACCAGAACTCCCGGCCGTCCGGCAGGACCTGGTGGTGCACGGGTGCCTTCGCCCGCATGACGTCCCAGACGGGGTGCGGGTCGCCCGAGGCGTACAGCTCCAGGTCGAACAGGTCGAGGCGGTCGAGGTCGATGTCGCGGGCGGGCCCCGGCGTCAGCCTCACGTCCGGGCCCTCCCCTGCTCGATGAGCGCGGCGACCCGGGCCGGCGTCTGGGCCAGGTAGAAATCGCGCACGGACAGGGTGACGCCGAAATCCTCGGTCACCCGATCGATGATCTTGATTCCGATCAGGGAATTCCCGCCCACGGCGAAGAAGTCGTCATCGGGTCCGATGTCGTCGGATTCGAGGTATTCCCCCCACAGTGCCGAGATCTCCCGCACGAGCGACTCGGGCGCGCTCGAAGGCACGGCTTGCGCTTCTGACTCCATTGCCAGCCTTTTCCTTTCCACTGTCCCGCCGACGGGACAGTGCGCCGAGGGGGCCATCGCCGAGCCAACGTAAAGGGCCGGGGAAACGCAATGCAAGAGTTGACGGTGCGGTCACCACCGGGCACCGTTGACCCGCTTGGCCGTGCTATTTCTTTCTCACCCGGCAATCGTTCCGGGATTCCTCGGGTTTCACCGGCAGATGGGAGTAAAGGTGCCGCACGAACAGCGAAAGGCATCGCCCCGGAAATATCTGATGTGCCGTCCCACCTACTTCGACGTCACATATTCGATCAATCCGTGGATGGACCCGGAGCGCCCCACTTCCATGGAGACGGGGCTGTCCCAGTGGAAGTGGCTGTTCGACACCTACGCCGGTCTGGGGCACGACGTGCGGCTGATCGAGCCCGTGCCGGGGCTTCCCGACATGGTGTTCGCCGCGAACGGCGCCCTCGTCGTGGACGGCAAGGTGCTCGTCGCGCGGTTCCGGCACCCCCAGCGCAGGGACGAGTCCGCAGCCTACCTGGAGTGGTTCGGCCGCGGCGGCTGGTCCGAGGTCCGGCAGGCGGAGTACCTCAACGAGGGCGAGGGCGACCTGCTGTTCACCGGCACGGAGATCCTGGCCGGCACGGGTTTCCGCACCGAGGCGCGGGCCCATGACGAGGTGCGCGAGTTCTTCGGGCGCCCGGTGACCGGCCTGACCCTGGTCGATCCGCGCTTCTACCACCTGGACACCGCCCTGGCGGTGCTCGGGGACGGGGAGATCATGTACTACCCGGCCGCGTTCTCCCCGGAGAGCCGGGCCGTGCTGGCGGAGCGGTACCCGGACGCCGTCCTCGCCGAGGAAGCCGATGCCGCCGTGTTCGGCCTCAACGCGCTGTCGGACGGCCGCACCGTGGTCCTGCCCCGTGCGGCCACCGGTCTCGCGGCGCGGTTGCGTGAGCGCGGCTACCACCCCGTCGGCGCCGACCTGGCCGAGCTGCTGAAGGCCGGGGGCAGCGTCAAGTGCTGCACACTCGAACTGCGGGAATGAGACGCGCTCCCGCCCCGGGACGGCACGGCCTGCGGGCTGTCCCGTCGACGGGACAGTTGTCCGGGAACGCGCGAGGGGACCGATGACGATCACACGCCGCCGCAAAACCGTCCACAGTGCATGGATCCGGCAATTCCACGACTCCGGGGCCGACGGCCCCACGGTGGTCTGCTTCCCCCATGCCGGTGGCTCGGCCTCGGCCCACTTCTCGCTCTCCGCCGAGCTGTCCACCTCGGCCGAGGTGCTGGTCGTGCAGTACCCGGGCAGGCAGGACCGGCTCGCCGAGCCCGCCCTGGAGGATCTGCGGCAGATGGCCGCCGAGGTCGCGCACGCCCTGGGGCCCTGGCAGGACCGGCCGTTGGCCCTGTTCGGGCACAGCATGGGGTCGCTCGTGGCGTACGAGGTGGCGTTGCGGCTCGAACGGCGCCGGGGCGACGCCCTGCTGGGACTGATCGTCTCGGGCCGGGCCGCCCCGTCCGTCCCCTCCGGCCGGCTCGTGCACGACCTCGACGACGAGCGCCTGACCGGCCATCTGGCCCGACTGGCGGGCACTCCGCCCGAGTTGCTCGCCGACAAGGACCTGCTGGCCGTCGCCCTGCCCTCGCTGCGCGCCGACTACAAGGCGGTCGAGACCTACCGGGACCGTACGGGCGCCCAGGTCGGGTGCCCGATCAGCGGCTACCGCGGGAGGCAGGACACGGGTGTGCCGCCCGACAGCATGGAGAAGTGGGCCGGCTACACGACCGGGCGGTGCGCCTTCCGGCAGTTCGACGGCGGCCACTTCTATCTGCAGTCCCGTGAACGCGAGGTGGCCCGTGCCGTTCTCCATGATCTGGCCCGCTGTCGCTCATGACAGAATCAGCGGGTGCAGATCGGGATGCTGGGTCCGTTTGAAGTCCGCACAGCCGAAGGTGACTTGGTCGATGTGCCGGGTGCGCGACTGCGCGGGCTGCTGATCGCTCTCGCCCTGCGGACGGGGCACGCGGTGCCCAAGGCGGCGCTCGTCGACTGGATCTGGGGCGAGCGCCCGCCGCTGGACGCGACGAACGCCCTGCAGCGCCTGGTCTCCCGGTTGCGCAAGGCACTGCCCGACGGGGTGATCGAGGGGCAGACGGACGGTTACCGCCTGACGGTGGAGCCCGGTGCCGTCGACGCCGTGCGCTTCGAAGGCCTCGTCGCCGCCGGCCGGAACCGTGCCGAGGACGCTCCCCGACGGGCACGGCTGCTGAGCGAGGCCCTCGCCCTGTGGCGCGGTGCGGCCCTGCAGGACGTCGGCCTCCAGGACAGCGCCGCCTTCGACGCGGCGGCCGCCCGTCTGGAGGCCCTGCGGCTGGCCGCCACGGAGGAGTGGGCCGACGCGGAGATCGCGCTCGGGCGCGGTGCGGAACTGGTCGCGCAGCTGACCGACCTGGTGGCCGCGCATCCGTTGCGGGAGCGGTTCGCCGCCGCGCTGATGCGGGCCCTCGCCGCGGCCGGCCGGGACAGCGAGGCCCTGCAGGTGTACCAGCGGGCGAGGGAGGCCCTCGCCGACGCGCTGGGCACCGACCCCTCCCCCGAGCTGGCGGCGTTGCACGTGGCGCTGTTGCGGGGCGAGCTGGGGCAGGCCCGGCGGCAGGAGGAGCCGGGCCGCAGGACCAATCTGCGGGCCGAGCTGACCACGTTCGTCGGCCGGGGCGACGAGGTCGCCGCGGTGCGTGAACTCGTCGCCGCGCACCGGCTCACCACGGTGATCGGGCCGGCCGGCTCGGGCAAGACCAGGCTGGCCACGGAGGCCGCGCGGACCCTGCTCGGCGACCTCCGCGACGGGGTGTGGCTGGTGGAGCTGGCCGCCGTCCGCGTGAACGGCGGCGTGACCGACGTGGCGCAGTCCACGCTCGCCGGGCTCGGCCTGCGGGACTCCCTGCTCGGCGGAGCCCCCAGCGCGGAGCTGACGGAGCGTCTGGTCGCCGCGATCCGCGAGCGGGAGGCGCTGCTGATCCTGGACAACTGCGAGCACGTCATCGAGTCCGCGGCGGTGTTCGCCCACCGGGTGCTCGGGGAGTGCCGCCGGCTGCGGATCCTGGCGACGAGCCGCGAACCGCTCGGCATCACCGGGGAGGCGCTGTGGCTGGTCGAGCCGCTGGCCCTGCCGGACGTCGAGGCGAGCCCGGAGGAGACAGCGGCCTCGCCCGCCGTCCGGCTGCTGCGCGACCGGGCCGGGGCGGTGCGCCGGGACCTCGGGGCCGACGCGCACACCCTGGCGACCACGGCGCGCATCTGCCGCGCGCTGGACGGGATCCCGCTGGCGATCGAGCTGGCCGCGGCCCGGCTGCGCACCATGTCCGTCGACCAGCTCGCCAACCGGCTCGACAACCGGTTCGGGCTGCTCACCAGCGGCAGCCGGACCGCGCTGCCCCGCCACAAGACGCTGCGCGCGTCGGTCGACTGGAGCTGGGAGCTGCTCAGCAGCGCGGAGCGGACGGTCCTGCGCCGGCTGTCGGTGTTCTCCGACGGGGCGAGCCTGGAGGCGGCGGAGCGGGTGTGCGCGGGCGACGCGGTCGAGCCCGAGCAGGTCCTGGAACTGCTCACCGCGCTGACCGAGAAGTCACTGCTGCTCGCGGAGGGCGGCGGCGCCCCGCGCTACCGCATGATCGGCACGATCAAGGAGTACGCCCGGCACCGGCTCACCGAAGCCGGGGAGACCGACCGGGCGCGCCACGCGCACCTGGCCTGCTTCACCGAGCTGGCCGAGGTCGCGGAGCCGCATCTGCGCCGCGCCGAGCAGTTGGAGTGGCTGGCCACGCTCGAGACCGAGCACGACAACATCGGCGCGGCGATGCGCGGCGCGCTGGCGGCGGGTGAGGCGCAGGGGGCGATGCGGCTGGCGGCGAGCGCGGGCTGGTTCTGGTGGCTGGGCGGCCACCGGACCGAGGGCATGGAGCTGCTCACCGCGGCCACCAGGACGCCCGGCGAGGTGAGCGACGAGTATCGCGCCATGGTGTACGCCCTCATCGCGATGTTCATGAGCTCCGGGCGGGGCGGTGACGAGCATCAGGCCGCGGAGTGGATCCACAAGACGTACGAGTTCAGCAGGCGCAGCCGGCGCAGCCATCCAGCGCTCGGTTTCGTGGCACCGCTGGAGCGCATGCTGCAGGCGCCGGACGCGTTCCTGCCCGCGTTCGAGCCGCTGCTCGACGACGAGGATCCCTGGGTCCGCGCGATGGCCCGGCTGCACCTGGGCAAGATGCGGATCATGCTCGGCCGGGACGGGCGGGACGCGGACGCGTACCTGGAGCGGGCGCTGACCGAGTTCCGGGCGCTCGGTGAACGGCTCGGGATCTCGTTCGCCCTGACGGAACTGGCGGACCGGATCGCGGTGCGCGGCGAGTTCGCCGCCGCGTGCGAGCACTACGAGGAGGCGATCGCGGTCGTCACCGAGGTGGGTGCCGCCGAGGACATCGTGCGGATGCGGTCGCGGCAGGCGCAGCTGTACTGGCTGCTGGGCGACGAGGACGCGGCGGCGGCCGCCCTCGCCGAGGCACGGCGCAGCGCGCGGCGGGTCACCTGGCCGGACTCACTGGCCGAGCTGGCCCTGGCGGAGGCGGAACTCGCCCGGTGGGACGGCAGGACCGAGGAGGCGTACGAGCGGCTCGATGCCGCGCGGCGCCTGCTGGGCGAGGGAGCCGAGGGGGCGATCATCCGGGCGACGACCCACGACCTGCTCGGCTACCTCACCGGTGATCCCGACGAGGCCCGGGCGCACCGCGCGGCGGCCTGTGCGGCGGCGACCGAGGCGGGACACGCGCCGCTGATCGCGCATGTGCTCGTCGGTGTCGCGGACCTGGCGCTGCGCCGGGGCGAGCACGAGCGGGCCGCGCGGCTGCTCGCGGCGAGCGCGGCCGTACGCGGGCTGCAGGACCGTTCCCATCCGGACGTGGCCCGGATCGAGCAGACCGCGCGCCGCCGCCTCGGCGACGCGCGGTTCGCCGAGGCGGCTCGGGAGGGGGCACGGGCCGACTGGTCTCAGCTGGTCCGGGTCACGCTCGCTTCTTGAACGTGGACAGCGCCCACACGTAGCCGAGCAGGGCGAGTCCGACGCACCAGGCGACGGCCGCGATCGCGTCGCTCCTGGCCGGGCCGTCCTCGACCATCAGGCCGCGCAGCGTCTCGATGATCGGGGTGAAGGGCTGGTACTCGGCGAACTGCCGCACGCCGGCCCCCATGGTCTCGGCGGGGACGAACGCGCTGCTCAGGAAGGGCAGCAGGATCAGCGGGACGGCGGCCAGGCCGGCCGACTCGGCGGTCTTGGCGGCCAGTCCCACGGCGACGGTGAGCCAGCTCGTCGCGACGGTGAGGAGCACGACGAGGCCGAACACGGCGAGCCAGTCCATGGCGCTGGCGGTGGGGTCGAACCCCATCAGGAAGGCCACTCCGACGATGGCCGCGTCGGCCACCAGGCAGCGCAGGGTGGTGACGACGACCTGGCCGGTCAGCACGGCGCCGCGGGAGACGTCCATGGCCTTGAACCGGTTGATGATGCCCTTGGTCATGTCGTCGTTCACGGCCGTCGCGGTGGCCCCCAGCCCGTAGCTGATGCCCATCACGAGCATTCCGGGGGTGGCGTAGTCGACGTAGTCCTCGCCGACGCTGAAGGCGCCGCCGAAAACCTTGACGAACATCAGCATCACGAGAATGGGGATCAGCAGCGCGTTGAACACCGTGAGCGGGTTGCGCAGCGTGTGCTTCAGATTGCGGCGCAGCATGATCGACGAGTCGGTCAGGGCCGCGGAGAGGGAACTCACTTCGCCTCCTCCTTCACGCTCGGGCGCCCGGTGAGGGCGAGGAAGACGTCGTCGAGGTCCGGGGTGTGAACGGAGAACTCCTGGGCGTTGAGCCGGTACTCGTCGAGCCGGTCCAGCATGGAACGCAGCGACTTCGAGTCGCCGTTGCTGGGGACGCGCAGGGTCAGTTCCTGGTCGTCGCGGGTGGCCCCGGGCAGGATGCGCGCCGCCGTGTCGAGGTCGTCGAGGTCACCGAAACGGAGCCGCACATGGGTGCCCGGGACCTGGCGCTTGAGTTCCTCGGCGGTGCCGTCGGCGACCAGGCGGCCCTGGTCGAGCACCACGATCCGGTCGGACAGCTCGTCGGCCTCCTCCAGGTACTGGGTGGTGAGGAAGATGGTGGTGCCGTTGGCCACCAGGTCGCGGACGATGCCCCACATCGTGCGCCTGCTGCGCGGGTCGAGGCCCGTGGTCGGCTCGTCCAGGAAGATGATCTTCGGGCTGCCGACCAGCGTCATCGCCAGGTCCAGCTTCCGGCGCATACCGCCGGAGTAGGTCGCGGCCATCTTGTCCGCGGACTCCGCCAGGTCGAACCGCTCCAGCAGCTGCGTGACCACCTGGCCGCCGGAGGGGACCCGCTTCAGGTCCGCCACCAGCGCCAGGTTCTCCCTGCCCGTGAGCAGATCGTCCACCGCGGCGAACTGGCCGGTCACGCCGATCGCCCCGCGGACCTGCTTGGTCTCGGAGGCCACGTCGTGCCCGGCCACGCGCACCGTTCCGGCGTCGGCCTTCAGCAGCGTCGCGAGGACGTTCACCGTCGTCGTCTTGCCGGCCCCGTTGGGGCCGAGCATGGAGAACACCGTTCCCTCGGCGACCTCGAAGTCGATGCCATCGAGCACGACCTTGTCGCCATATGCCTTGCGCAGTCCAGAGACTGCGATCGCCGAACTTGTCATGCGTCCAGCGTCCCGGCCGGACCTGACATCGGTCTGTCACGTCCCTGACACGCCTGCTGTCATCTAGCCCTGCCGGGCCGATTCCGCTTCGATGACGTCGAGGACCTCCCGGCCGAGGTCGACCAGATACATGTGATCACCCGGGAGTTCCGTATAGCTGAAGCCGGCCGTGGTCGCGTCCCGCCACTGCTGTGCCTCCTCCGCGGTGACCAGGCCGTCGGAGTCGCCGCGCAGGGAGCAGATCGGCACCCGCACCGGCTCGTCGGTGCTCGGGACGTAACTCTCGTGCATCTCGCAGTCGGCCTGCAGCACCGGGAGGATCAGCTCACGCATCTCCGGGTGGTCGAGCGCCTCGTGCCGGAACCCGGCGAACTCCTCGACCCGGGCCAGGAATTCCTCGTCGGGCAGCCCCGCGGCGCGCCGCTCGCGCTGCGTCCACGGTCCCGGCGAGCCGCTGACGACCAGCCGCTCGACGTGCACGCCGCGCTCGGTCAGCAGATGCACCAGTTCGTACGCGAGCACCGCGCCCAGGCTGTGCCCGAACACCAGCACCCGCGCCCCCTCGCCGAGCATCGCGGCGATCCCGTCGACCTCCTTACCGGCCGCCTCGGCCACATCGCGGTACGGCGTCTCCAGCATGCGCCGTTCCCTGCCCGGCAGTTCGAAGGCGACCACGCGCCACCGGCCGGCGGCCAGCGCCCGCCACGGGTGGAAGAACGAGGCGCCCGCTCCCGCGAACGGCACGCACAGCAACGTGGTCCCGTCCGCGTGCGGCGCGGACGTCCCGGACGTTTTCACCCCGGCCAACTCCCTTTTGTCCTGCGTCGGTTCGCCCCGGTGCCCGGTCATGCCGCGAACTTTCCGTTGATGACGTCCATGATCTCCGCCACGGGCCCGGGCATGTGCAGTTCGTGGTGGACGGCGCGCACGTCGTGCACCTCGATGGTGCCGAGCACATAGGGCCGCCACAGGTGCGCGTACGAGTTCTCCTCCAGCGTGGCGTTGAAGAACACCACGTCACCGCGGTAGACCGGTGACTCGAACTTCGACATGATCGCCGCGTTGTTGGCGAGGATCTTCGACATGGTGCCCACGAGCTGTTCCCGGTTCTCGGGGCCGAAGTACTCGCCGAAGTGCTGTTCCAGTTCCGCCCGGTAGTCCGCCAGCGTCCGGCCGGCGTGGATCTCCTTGAAGTAGTTCCCTCCGGGCTGGGAGTCCAGGATGGCCACGAAGGCGACCTCGCGCCCGCGCCGGTCGATCGCCTCCGCGACGGCCTGCACGACGGTGCCCCCGTAGGACCAGCCGACCAGGTGGAAGGGGCCTTCCGGCTGGATCCTGACCATCTCGTCGACGTAGTCCTCGACCATCTCCTCCACCGACCCCGCCAGCTTTTCGGTGCCGTTCCAGCCCCGGGACTGCAGTGCGTAGGCCGGCCGGTCCTGGGCGTGCAGCACGAAGCTGAAGAACGCCCAGCCCAGTCCGCCTCCCCCGTGGAGGAACCACAGCGGCAGCTTGCCCGTACCCGGGTCGCTGTTCAGCGTCAGCACGACGGCGAACGGGTCGGAGAGATCCTCGGAGGCGGCGACGAGCAGCAGCGCGGCCAGTTCGGCCACCGTGGGGTACTTGATGATCGTCCTGAGCGGGATGTCGATGTCGAACTCGGCGCGGATGCGGGCACTGAGCCGGGTGGCCAGCAGCGAATGCCCGCCGAGTTCGAAGAAGTCGTCGTCGATGCCGACCCGCTCCAGGCCGAGCAGCTCGCCGAAGAGGGCGCACATCCTCTCCTCGTGGGAGTTGCGCGGCTCCCGGCCGTCCGCCGGGCCCGAGTCGTCGGACGGCAGGGCCTCCTCGTCGATCCGCCCGTCCGGGGTCAGCGGGAGCTCCGCCAGGGGCAGCACCGCCGAGGGCACCAGGGGGCGCGGGAGACGCTCGCTCAGGTAGGCGGGCAGCTCGGCCAGCAGCGCCTGGACACCGGCGTCGGGCTCGGGCACCACATGGGCCACGAGCCGCTCGCCGCCGTCCTGGTCCTCCCGCGGCACGACCGCCGCCGCCACCACGCCGGGGTGCCCGGCCAGCACCTGCTCGATCTGCGCCGGCTCGGCCCGGAAACCCCCGACGCGCACCCGGCGGTCGGCCCGCCCGACGTGCACGAGCCGGCCGTCGGCGTCCCAGCGCACCAGGTCCCCGGTGCGGTACATCCGGCTGCCGGGCTCACCGTGGGGGCAGGCCACGAACCGCTCCGCGGTCGCCTCCGGCCGGCCCTGGTAACCGTGGGCCACCCCGGCACCGGCGACGTACAGTTCACCCGCCACCCCGCGCGGGACCGGGCGCAGCCGTGCGTCGAGCACGTACACCCGGGTGTTCCCGGCCGGTAGCCCGATCCGCACCCCGGTGCCCACCCGCAGGCGTGCGTCGGTGCTCCACGGCGTCGTCTCGGGCGTGCCGTGCACGTGGACCACTTCGGCGGCCTGTTTGGCCAGGATCCTGGCCAGCCGTGCCGGGACGGTCTCGCCGCCGACGATGATCCGCAGCCCGTTCGCGGCGTGCGGCACGCGCATCGCCAGCGCCTGCCAGAAGGCGGGCGTGCCCTGCACCGCGGTGACCTCGTGCCGCTGCATCAGCTCCGCCACGGCCGACACGTCCTCGGCGGTCTCCTCGCCGGCCACCACCACGGCCGCGCCGGTCAGGAGCGGGAGGTGGATCTCGGTGAGCGCCGAGTCGAGCGCCACGCTCGTGCCGAACAGCATCCGGTCCTCGGGCGACAGCGGGAACCGGCGCCGCGCCGTGGCCAGGGAGTTGGCCACCGCGCCGCGCGGGACCACCACGCCCCTGGGCTCCCCCGCGGGGTCCGACGTGTAGATCACGTACTGGGTGTTCCCGGGCCGGACGGCCACCTCCGGCGCCGAGTCCGGGTACTGCGACAGGTCCACGCCGGCCAGCGTGCCGGCGTCCAGCACGAGCTCCGGCCGCGCGTGGGCGAGGACGCGGTCGGTCCACGCCCGCGGGTGGCCGGGATCGACCGGTACGCAGGCTCCGCCGGCCTTCAGCACCGCCAGCATCGCCACCACCAGGTCGGCCGTCCGCGGCAGACGCACGGCGACCCGCGACTCCGCCCGCACCCCCCGGCCGGCCAGCCAGTGCGCCAGCGCGCTCGACCGGGCGTCCAGGTCCCGGTAGGTGAGCGACTCGTCCTCGCCGATGACGGCGAGGGCCTCCGGCGTCGCCCGGGCCTGCTCGTGCAGCGCCTCGGCGAGCCCTCCCTCCAGGGTGGGTTCGGCGGTGTCGTTGACCTCCGTCACCAGCCGCTGCCGCTCCCCCTCCAGCAGGACCTCGACGTCCCCGACGCGCCGGCCCGGGTCGGCGGCCAGCTGCCCCAGGACGTGCACGAACCGGGCGGCGACGGCCTCGACGGTCTCCCGGTCGAACACGTCGGTCGCGTACTGGATGTCGCCGCGCAGCGCCCCCGAGTCGTCCGCGACCACGTTGAAGAACAGGTCGACCTTGGAGGTCGACGCGGCGGTCCCCTCGACCTCCAGGGTGAGCCCGGCGAGTTCGAGCCGCGGCCGCTCGTAGTTCTGCAGCCCGAGCATCACCTGGAACAGCGGCTGGTAGGCGGCGGAGCGTGCCGGGTTGATCGCCTCCACCAGCATGTCGAACGGCACGTCCTGGTGCTCGTAGGCCGCCAGCGCCTTGTTCCGCACCTGGGCGAGGAGTTCGGCGAACGAGGGGTCGCCGGCGAGGTCCACGCGCAGCACCTGGGTGTTGACGAAGAACCCGACGAGATCGGCCAGCGCCTCGTCGGTCCGCCCGGCGATCGAGCTGCCGATCGTGATGTCCCGCCCGCCGCCCAGCCGGCACAGCAGTACCGCCAGCGCGGCGTGCAGGACCATCGACATGGTCGAGCCGTGCTCGTCGCCCGCCTTCCGCAGCCCCGCCGCCACCTCCGGTTCCACCAGGAGGCCGACCGTGGCGCCCCGCCCGCTGGCCTCCGGGGGCCGCGGGCGGTCCAGCGGCAGGTTCAACGGCTGCGGCACCCCGGCCAGTTCCTCGCGCCAGTACGCGATCTGCCGCGCCGCGAGACTGTCCGGGTCCGTGACGTCGCCGAGCACCTCGCGCTGCCACATCGTGTAGTCCTTGTACTGCACGGGCAGCGGCTCCCAGCCCGGGGCCCGGCCCTCCCGGCGGGCGGTGTAGGCCGCGGCCAGGTCGCGGGCCAGCGGCGCGCCCGAGGCGCCGTCGGTGGCGATGTGGTGGATGACCAGGACGAGGACGTGTTCCTCGGGCGAGCAGCGCAGCAGCCGCACGTGCACCGGGATCTCGGCCCCCAGGTCGAACCGGTACGCGCCGGCCTCCTCCACCGCGCCGGGCACCTCCTCGGGCGCCACCTCGGTGACCGGCACCTCCGGCGCGGCCTCGGCCGTCGGCAGGATCCGCTGGTGCAGTTCGCCGTCGTCGTTCATCGCGTAGACGGTGCGCAGGATCTCGTGCCGGTCGACCACGTCGCGGATCGCCGCGGCGAGGGCGTCCCGGTCGAGGGAGCCGGTCAGCCGGAAGGCCGCCGACATGTTCCAGTTCTCCGACCCGCCCTCCATCTGGTGCAGGACCCACATGCGGCGTTGCGCGAACGAAAGCGGAATCATCGCTCTTACTCCTCTGTGAACATCTTGCGCAGGCCGGGACGGCGGGGAGCGGCCGATTCCTCCGCCCAGGCGGCGAGCGCGGCCACGGTCGGCAGGTCGAAGATCTTGCGGATCGGTATCTCGATCCCCATCTCGGCACGGGCGCGGCTGATCAGCCGGGTGGCGAGCAGGGAGTGGCCGCCGAGTTCGAAGAAGCCGTCGTCGATGCCGACCCGGTCCACGCCCAGCACCTCGCCGAACAGCCCGGCGAGGGTCTCCTCGCGGGAGGTGCGGGGTGCCCGGTAGGCGGTGGCGGCGTACTCGGGCTCGGGCAGCGCGGCCCGGTCCAGCTTGCCGTTCGGGGTGAGCGGCATCCGGTCGAGGACCACGAGGGCGGACGGCACCATGAAGTCCGGCAGCCGTTCCGCGACGAACGCGCGCAGGTCCCGCGCGTCCGGGCCGGCCGGGTCGCCGCCGGCCTCCGGGGCGGCGCCGGTGGGTACGACGTATCCGACCAGTTGCCGTCCGGCGCTGCCGCCGCCGCGCCCCTCGCGGGCGACGACGACCGCCTGGGCGACGCCGGGATGAGCGGTGAGCGCCGCCTCGACCTCGGCCGGCTCGACCCGGAAGCCGCGCACCTTGACCTGCGCGTCCCCGCGGCCCAGGTACTCCAGCCGGCCGGCGTCGTTCCAGCGGGCGAGGTCTCCGGTGCGGTACATCCGGGAGCCCGGCGGGCCGAAGGGATCGGGGACGAAACGCTCGGCGGTCAGTGCGGCGCGGCCGTGGTAACCGCGGCCCACGTTGCCTCCGACGTACAACTCACCGACCGCGCCCGGGGGCGCGGGGGCCAGGCCCGGGCCGAGGACGTAGGTCCGCATGTTGCCTAGGGGGGTGCCGACGGGCGCGCTGCCCGTCGGGTCCAGCGGTTCGTCCCCGACGGTGAAGGTGGTGGCGTAGAACGACTCGCTCTGCCCGTAGGCGTTGACCACCCGTACGCCCGGGAAGGCGTTGCGTGTCCGCTCGACGAGCGCGGCGGGCAGGGCCTCGCCGGCGAAGACGACCGTCTCCACCTGGACGCGCCCGGCGATCTCGTCGACGAGTTCGGCGAAGGCGGACGGCACGGTGGAGATGACGCTGCCGCTCCAGTCCTTGCGCTCTCCCAGGACCAGGACGTCGGGGACGACGTCGACGACGCCGCCGTGGGCGAGGGTCGTGAAGATCTCGAACGCCGAGACGTCGAAGTTCACCGACGTGCCCGCGAGGAGCCGCTTGCCCGCTGCCATGCCGACGCGCGGGGCCAGTCGCAGCACGCCGTTGACCACGTTGGCGTGGGAGATGGCGACGCCCTTGGGCTTGCCGGTGGATCCCGAGGTGTACATGACGTACGCGGTCTGGTCCGGGTGCGGCGCCCGGGCGGGGCCCGGGGCGTCCGCCGTGAGGTCGAGGGTGTCGAGGAGGACGTCCGGGGCCTCGTGGCGCGGCAGGACCGGGACCGTCGCGGTGTCCGTCAGGACCAGCAGGGGCCGTGCCTCGTCGAAGATGGGCACGAGACGGTGACTGGGATACCGGGGGTCGACCGGCAGGTACGCCCCGCCGGCCTTCAGGACGGCGAGCAGGGCGACCACCAGGTCCGCCGAGCGGGGCAGCGAGACCGCGACCACCGACTCCGCTCCCACGCCCCGGCCGGCCAGTTCGCGCGCCAGGCGGTCGGCCCGGGCGGTCAGCTCGCGGTAGGTGAGCGAGGTGCCGCCGGCGATCACGGCGGTCTCGTCCGGGGTGCGTTCCGCCTGTGCCTCGACGAGTCCGGGGATCGTGACGTCCGGGGTGGGGACGGCCGTGCCGGCGGAGCGGCCGGTGAGCCGGTCGTGTTCGGCCTGCTCCAGGACGTCGAGCCGCGCGACCTTCAGGTCCGGCGTGGCCTCGATCTGTTCCAGGACGCGCACGAAGCGGCCCGCGTAGGCCTGCACCGTGTCCCGGTCGAAGAGTCCGGGACGGTACTGGAGGAGGAACTCCAGGTGCTGGTCGGCCGCCGCCATCAGCGCCAGCGGGTAGTGGGTGCCGTTGGTCGGGCGCAGTCCGGTGAAGGCGATCCCGTCCGCGGCCTCGGTGGCGGCGCCGATGCCCTCCCGGTCGACGGGATAGGACTCGAAGACGACCAGGGTGTCGAAGAGGGTCGGCAGACCGAGGGCCTGCTGGATCTCCGTGAGGCTGTGGTGGTGGTGTTCGAGCAGGCCGGCCTGGTGCCGCTGGAGCCGGGTGACGACCTCGGCGAGAGTGTCGCCGGGCGCGTATCGCACGCGCACGGGCAGGGTGTTGATGAACATGCCGACCATCGACTCGACGTCCGTGACCGCGGGCGGGCGGCCGGAGACGGTGGCACCGAAGACCAGGTCCTGGCGGCCGGTGAGCCGGCCGAGGAGCAGCGCCCAGGCGGCCTGGACCAGGGTGTTGACCGTGACGCCCAGCTCCGATGCCCGCCGGGCGAGCGCGTCGGACAGGCCGGCCGACAGGGCGAACTCGACCTGGTCGAGGCCTTCGCCGCCTTCGGAGCGCGGCGCGAGCAGGGTCGGTTCCTGTACGCCGTCCAGTTCGGCCGCCCACGCCCGTGCCGCCTCGTCCTGGTCCTGCTGCGCGCGCCAGGCGAGGAAGTCGCCGTAGCTCCGTGTGCCGGGCAGACCGGTCGCGTCGCCGTGGGACGCGTAGAGCAGGAGCAGGTCCCGCATCAGCAGGGGCGTGGACCAGCCGTCGGACAGCACGTGGTGGACGGTCATCACGAGTTCGGCCCGTCCGGGTTCCGGAACGGCGAGTGCCAGCCGCAGGAGCGGCGGGGTGTCCACGTCGAAGTGGGCGGCCCGGTCCGCGGCGAGGAACCGTTCGAAGGTCTCGGTGCGTTCCGGTTCGGCGACCGCGGTCAGGTCGAGGTACTGCCACGGCAGGGTCACTCCCGCCGCGGGCACCACCTGCGCGAACTCGCCGTCGGCCCGGTCGACGAACGCCGCGCGGAGGTTGGGGTAGCGCTCCAGCAGTGCCTGCCCGGCCCGGCGCATCCGCTCGGGGTCGACGCTGCCGCTCATCTGGAACACCAACTGGATGTGGTAGGGGTCGAACGACGCCCCGGCCATCATCGTGTGGAAGAGGATCCCGGACTGGGTGGGGGTCGTCGGCCAGATCTCGGTCAGTGGGCCGAACCGGGTCTCCCAGGCGTCGATCTCGTCCTGGCGGACGTCGACCAGGGGGGCGTCGGACGGGGTCAGTCCGCCGGCGCCGGGTGTGGTGGCGTGCCGGGCCAGGGCGGTGAGCGCCCGGACCCAGAGGCCGGCCAGTTCGGTGACCTCCTCGCGGGAGAGCACACCGGTCGGGAAGGCGAGGTAGGCGGTCAGTTCCTCGCCGTCGGGGGTGTCGGTGGCGACCGCGTTGATCTCCAGTGCCGACAGCACGGGCAGGTCGGCGTCCGGTGCGGCGATGAGGTCCTGGTGCGAGGTGTCCGGAGCCCAGCCGAGCAGGCGCAGGTCCTCGGGGATGTCCGCGCCGGAGGTCCGGCCGAGGTAGTTGAACCCGATCTGCGGCTCGGGCCCCGCCGCCAGCGCTCGGGCCGTGCCGGGGTTGAGGTGGCGCAGCAGGCCGTAGCCGATGCCGTTGTCCGGCACCGCCCGCGCCTGTTCCTTGACGGCCTTGACGACCCGGCCCGCGGCCGGACCGCCGGCGAGGGCGTCCGCCACGTCGATCCCGGTCAGGTCGAGGCGGACCGGGTACAGGGAGGTGAACCAGCCGATCGTGCCCGACAGGTCGGCGCCGGGCACCAGATGCTCCTCCCGGCCGTGCCCTTCCAGCCGGACCAGCGTCGAGGAAGCCGGCACGCCCCGGGTGCGGCGCCAGTGGGTCAGTGCCAGGGCCAGGCCGGCCAGCAGCCCGTCGTCGGCCCTGCCGCGGAACACGGCGGGGAGCGTCGTCAGCAGTGTCTCGGTGACGTCCGCCGGGACCCGGACGCGGACCGTGTCGACGGTGGCCGTGACATCGCGCGCGGGGTCCAGCGCCCGTGCTCCCAGCGGGGGTTCGGCCTCGCCGAGGATCCGCTGCCACACGGGGAGTTCCGCCGTGCGCGCGGGACCGTTCGCCTCGTCGGCCAGGGCGTGCGCCCACCGGCGGAACGAGGTTCCGCCGGGTACCGGTTCCGGGGGGAGGCCGTCGCGGATCCGCTGCCAGGACGAGATCAGGTCCGGTATGAGGATCCGCCAGGACACCCCGTCGACGGCCAGGTGGTGCAGCACGATCAGCAGTCGGTCGGCGCCCGTGCCGGAGGTGAACCACACGAACTGGGCCATGACGCCCGCGTCGGGGTCGAGGCGGTCGGCGGCCGCGTCCAGTTCGGCCTGCGCGTCGGCGCCGGGGTCGGACACCTCGCGCAGCAGCGCGCCGGCGTCGGTGCTGCCCGGCGGCTCGATCCACAGGCCTGGGCGGTCCCCCCGGTCGAGCCGGGAGCGCAGCACGTCGTGCCGGTCCAGCAGGGCCTGCAGGGTGGCGACCAGGGCCGGCCGGTCGATGCCCTCGGGCAGCGTCAGCATCCCGGACATGGAGAACCGGCCGATGCCGCCGCCCAGTTCGAGGACGTGTGCGGCCATCGGAGGCAGCGGGGCCCGGCCGACGCCGCCGCCGGGCAGTTCGGCCAGGACCGGGCGCTCCCCTTGCCGTCCTTCGACGAGTTCCGCGAGCCGGGCGACCGTGCGGTGTTCGAAGATCTCCCGGGTGCTGACCGTCAGGCCACGGGCTCTGGCCCGTGCGACGACCTGGATGGAGCGGATGCTGTCGCCGCCGGTGGCGAAGAAGTCGTCGTCGATGCCGACCCTCTCCAGACCGAGCACTTCGGCGAAGAGCGCGCTGAGGGCCTCCTCGCGTTCGTCACGCGGTGCCCGGCCGGTCGTGCCCTGCGCGTAGTCCGGCGGCGGCAGCGCCCGCCGGTTGAGCTTGCCGCTGGGCGTCAGCGGGATCTGCGTCAGCGGTACGACCGCCGCGGGCACCATGTAGTCCGGCAGCCGCTCCTGGAGGTGCTCGCGCAGTGCGGCGAGGAGCGGGCCGATCGTCTTGGCGAGGGCGGGCGCGTTGGCCCGGGCCCGTCCGCCGACGGCGCCGGGCACGTACGTACCGGACACGCTCGGCGGTCCGCCGGGACGCCGCGGCAGCAGCACCGCGTCGAAGCAGCGCGCGTCCTCCCCCGACAGGGTGAGGACGGCGTGCCGGCCGTTGTCGTCGGCCCAGCGGAGCACGTCCTGCGGGTCGACGGGGCTTCCGGGCAGGGGCGCCGGGTCGAGGAGACCCGCCGCGACGGCCACGGTGGCCTCCTCGGCCAGCCGCGCGTTGGGCACGCCGGTCACCCGCACCGGGCCCACCCGGTCCTCGACGGTCGCGAGGTCGGACAGGGCGGACAACTGCCCGCCCCAGGGCACGGACGGCACGTCGGCGAGGCCGAGGACGTCGGCCGGGGCCTTGTGCAGGACGGCCTCGTAGCGGTGCCGGGTCAGTTCGTTGTGGGCCTGGCCCGGCTTGAGGCGGATGTCGACGCCGGCGGAGTGCCGCGCCGCCCACTCGGTGAACCATTCCGGGGCGACGACGAGTTCGCGCTCGGCGAGCAGTTCCTTCTCGACGAGCGTCCGCAGTTCCTCGTACGAGGCGTGCGGGTGCGCCGCGCGCTGTGCGGCGGTGAGCAGCAGCCGGAGGGTGGTGGCGTTGCGGACGTCACCGACGATGAGCCGGCCGCCCGGCGCGAGCAGTTCCATGGCCTCGCGCAGGACCCGGTCGAGGTAGCCGGCGCTCGGGAAGTACTGCGCCACCGAGTTGAGCACGACGGTGTCGAACCGGCCGCGGGGCAGCCCGGACAGGTCGTCGGCGGCCTGGGCGCTGAGCCGGACCCGGTCGCCGTAGCCGGCCTGCTCGGCCTGGGCCCTCACCCGCTCGACCACGGGCGCCGAGATGTCGGTGCCCCAGTACTCGTCGACCTCGCCGACGATCTTCGCCATGAGCAGACCCGCGCCGACGCCGATGTCCAGCACCCGCCGGGGCGCGAACCGCAGCACCTGTGCCACCGCCGCGTCCCGCCACTCCCGCATCTGTTCCCGGGGAATCGGCTCACCGTCGTACGTGGACGTCCACATCTGGAAGTCCTCGCCCCAGGCCTGGTCCTCGGAGGCGCGGTAGCTGTCGTCGTAGACCTGCCGCCATTCGTCCGCCTGGGCGCCCGCGTCCGCCACCGCGGCGTCGGGGTCGGGCACCACGTAGCCCACGAGGCGCTTGTCGCCCCGGGTGTCCTCGCGCACCACGACCGTGGCCTGTGCCACGCCCGGGTGAGCGGTCAACGCCTGTTCGATCTCGCTGAGTTCGATGCGGAAGCCGCGGATCTTGACCTGGAAGTCGGTCCGGCCCAGGTACTCCACCTGCCCGTCCTTGTTCCACCGCACCAGATCCCCGG
>NZ_JBIBUF010000007.1:0-368971 GCF_043079125.1 Streptomyces sp. NPDC015242
TGACCGGGGCGCGGACGAGTCAGCGGCGCATTGCGCGCCAGCCCCGCCAGCACCTCCGGGTCCACCGGATCGGCCGCCATGACCTGCTCCCACTTAGGCCACTCGGTGTTGCCCACCATGATCGCCACCGGGGAACCCAGAGTCAGACCGTGCCGCACACCACCCAGGAAGGTGACCTCGTCCCGCTCGAACTTCATCCGGGCACCGCGGCCATAGCCCAGCCGCCGCCTCGCGAGATGGTCCGCCACCATGTCCGTGGTGATCGGCACGCCGGCGGGAAGACCCTCCAGCGTCGCCACGAGTGCGGGACCGTGGGACTCACCCGCGGTCAGCCAGCGCAACCTGCTCAACGGTGCCGCGCTCCTTTCCCCTCGCGCCGGGGAGGGCCCCGTCCATGCCGGGGAGGACCTCCTTGATCAGGTCGCCGATGACGCGCACGCCGTCCTGGGTGAGCACCGACTCGGCGTGGAACTGCATCGAGGCGAAGTGCGGGCCGCGCAGGGCGTGCACCTCACCGGTGCCGGGATCGCGGCTGACCTCCACCACGCCCACGCCCTCGCACTCGGCCTTGTCCTCCTCGGCGCGGGCGGCGAACGTGTTGTAGAAGCCCACCCGTTCCCGCGTGCCGAACAGGTCGATCTCCCGCTGCACGCCCTGGTTGGGGACCGCGCGGCGCACCAGCGGGAAGCCGAGCAGGGTGCACAGCGTCTGGTGGCTGAGGCAGACGGCGAGGAACGGGCGCCGCTCGTCCAGCAGGGTGCGCACCGTGGCCCGCAGATGGGCGATCTTGGGGTGTTCGGCATCGCGCGGGTCGCCCGGACCGGGCCCCATGACGACGAGGTCGTATCCGTCGAGGGAGTACGGCTCGTCGAAGCGGCGGACCGTCACCCGCAGCCCCAGCGAGCGCAGTTGGTGGTCGAGCATCGAGGTGAAGGTGTCCTCGGCGTCGACGACCAGGACCCGCCGGCCGTTCAGCGCCGGATCCGGTCGCCGCGCCGGGCCGTCGCCGGCCAGCCAGAAGCCGGCGAGGGTGGCGTTGCGCTGTTCCAGCGCCGACCGGACCCGCGGGTGGTCGGCGAAGCGGGAGGGCCCGTCGCTCTCGATGGCCGAGAGCAGGCCCGCCGCCTTCGCCGCGGTCTCGGCGACCTCGCTCGCGGGGTCGGAGTGCCGCACGAGCGTGGCGCCGACCCCGATCCGCAGCCGTCCGGTGGCATCGATGTCGGCGGTGCGGATCAGGATGGAGGAGTCCAGGGCATGGCCCCCGTGCTCGTCGCGGCCGATCAGGGCGACGACGCCGCTGTAGTAGCCCCGGCCCTCGGGCTCGTACCGGCTGATGACCCGGCAGGCGTTCTCCAGCGGGCTGCCGGTGACGGTCGGGGCGAAGAGCGTCTCGCGCAGGATGTCGCGCGGGTCGCGGGTGCTGTGCCCCTCGATGAAGTACTCGGTGTGGGCGAGGCGGGCCATCTCCTTGAGGTAGGGCCCGACCACCCGGCCGCCCGACTCGCAGATCCGGGCCATCATCTTCAGTTCCTCGTCCACGACCATGTACAGCTCGTCGGCCTCCTTGCGGTCGGCGAGGAAGTCGAGCACCTGCGGCAGGGTCGGGCCCGTGGCGGGGTAGCGGTAGGTGCCGCTGATCGGGTTCATCACCGCCGTGCCCGCGTGCAGGCTGATGTGCCGCTCGGGGGAGGCGCCGACGAGCGTGCGGGAGCCGGTGTGCACCAGGAACGTCCAGTGGGCGCCGCTCTCGCGCTGCAGCAGCCGCCGGAAGACCGCCAGGGCGTGCCGGGGGGTGTAGCCGGTGATGTCGGCGGTGTAGGTGCGCTTGACGACGAAGTTGGCGCCCTCGCCGGTGCCGATCTCGTCCCGGACGACCCGGCGGACGGTCTCGGCGTACTCCTCGTCCGGGGTGTCGAAGCGGCCGCCGGACAGTTCCACGGGCAGGTCGGGGATCCTGGTCAGCACCTCGGCGACGGGCACGGTCGCCTGGCCGGTGACGGTCATCGCGACCAGCGGGGTGCCGTCGTCGGGGCAGTCGTAGCCGCGCTCGGCGATCTGCCGGTAGGGCACGAGCGCCAGGACCTCGTGGCGGGGACCGCCGGCCGGCCGCGGGGCGTCGGGCAAGGGCAGTTCGGCCAGGGTGCGCGGCTCGGTGGTCTCACCGGTGACGACGTCCAGCACGCCCGGCCCCGTCGCCCCGGGGCGGTGCAGCAGGGCGTAGGCGGCCGGGGGCCGGTCGCCCAGGATCCGGCCGAGCAGGTCGCCGCTCGCGGTGCCGGTCATGCCAGGACCTCCTTGGTGGTGACGACGACGGCGCAGCGCTGCGCCGCGTACTCCAGGGCCAGCCGGTGGTGGTACTCGGAGAAGTCGGCCGTCGCGTCGGCCACCAGGAACGGCTGGATGTCGTGGGTGAACGCCTCGACGGCGGTCATCAGCACGCCGACGTGGGCGTACACGCCGCACAGCACCAGCTGGTCCCGGCCCGCGGCGCGCATCCGCTCCAGCAGGTCGGAGCGGAAGAAGGCGCTGTAACGCCACTTGGTGAGCTGCCAGTCGCCGTCGGCCGGGGCCAGTTCGTCGACGACCTGCCGGTCGGCGGGGGCGGTGCGCATGCCCGGACCCCAGAAGTCCTTGAGCAGGCCCCGCTGTTCGTCGGTCATGCCGCCGGGCTGCGCCGTGTAGGCGACCGGCATGCCGAGCCCGGCGCAGTGCTCGCGCACCAGGCGCGCGTTGCGGACCAGTTCCTCGCGCAGCGCTTCGGGCAGGGGGCGCAGGAAGTAGCGCTGCATGTCGTGCACCAGCAGCACCGCGCGGTCCGGGTCGACGGACCACCGGGCGACGTTGCCGGGCAGGTCGCCGGCCGTCGGCATCGGGTACGGGGTGATCTCGGGTATGCCTGCCATGGGCTTGTTCTCCTGGTCGCCTCGGGTCACGGGGGAGGGGGCTCAGGCGCCGAGCGCGGCGCCGCCGTCGACGGTGAGTTCGTGCAGGGTGATGTGGGAGGCCTCGTCGGACAGCAGGAAGGCGACCGCGCCGGCCACGTCCGAGGGGCGGGCCAGCTTGCCCAGCGGGATGCCCACCCGGAAGGCGTCCAGCCGGCCCTCCACCGTGTGCTTCGGGCCGGACTCGTCGTGCCACATCGACGTGAGCATCGGGGTGCTGGTGGAGCCCGGTGCCACGACGTTGCAGCGGATGCCGTCCCGGGCGACCTCCAGGCCCAGGCTCTTGGTGAACATGGTCGCCGCCGCCTTGGACGCGCCGTAGGCGGCCATCTGCACGCGCGGGGTGGCCGCGGCGTTGGACGCCACGGTGACGATCGCTCCGCGCCGCCGCGGCAGCATGCGGGTGACGACGGCCCGCGACATCAGGAACACCCCGGTGGCGTTGACGGCGAACGTCGTCGCCCAGTCCTCGTCGGTCAGGTCACGCACGGTGCCCAGCCGCAGCACACCGGCACCGTTGACCAGGTACTCCAGCGGGCCGAGACGCTCCTCGGCCTCCCGCACCACGGCGTCGACCTCCGCGGTGCTGGTGACGTCGGCGGGCAGCGCCAGCGCCTCCAGGCCGTCCGCGCGCAGCTTGTCCACCACCCCGCGCAGCCCGTCGGCGTCCCGGTCCACGGCCGCGACCACCGCGCCGCGCTCGCCGAGCGTGCGGGCCACCGCCTCACCGATGCCGCCCGCCGCCCCGGTGACCAGTGCGACCTTTCCGTCCATCTTCCAGACCTCCTCGTCTGCGTGTTCGCCCAACGTGCCCCGTGCCGTGCGGGGTGGATGCCCGTGCTGTCAGCCGAGCCAGGCCGAGGCCACGGCGACGGCCTGGCTGGGGTTGAGGCGCGGATCGCAGTAGGACGTGTACTTGTCCGCGACGTGCTCGACGCAGGTGTCGTTCGGGACGCACTCGGTGACGTCGTCCGGGGTGGTCTCCAGGTGCAGCCCGCCGATGATCCCGCCCTCGGAGCGCACGGCCTCCTGGAACTCCTGGATCTCCCGCTCGATGGTCTCCAGGAAGCGGGTCTTCAGGCCGCCCGGCAGGGTGACGGTGTTGCCGTGCATGGCGTCGGTCAGCCAGATCACCGGATGCCCGGCCTCACGGGCCGCGGCCACGAGCTTCGGCAGCCGCTCGGCGACCGTCGACGCGCCCATGCGGGCGATCAGGGTCAGGCGGCCCTTCTCCCGGTCCGGGTCGAGCCGTTCGCACAGACCGAGCAGTTCGTCCGTGGTCACCTTCGGCCCGATCTTGCAGGCGACCGGGTTGGCGACGCGGGACAGCAGGGCGACGTGGGCGCCGTCGAGCTGACGGGTGCGCTCGCCGATCCAGGGCCAGTGCGTGGAGGTGAGGACGAGCCGGCCCTGCTCGTCGCGGCGGACCATGGGCAGTTCGTAGTCGAGGATCAGCGCCTCGTGGCTGGTCCACACCGGCGGCTCGATGGCGTGCCGCCCGGAGTCCCGCCAGCCGAGGTGGGTCATGATCTCGCCCGCCGCCCGGTAGCAGGCCAGGATGCGCCGGGGCTCCGGGCGCCGGCTCTCCGGGTCGGGCTCCGGGCCGTTGACCATGTGGCCCCGGTAGGACGGCAGTTCCACACCGCCCACGACTTCGGTGGGGCTGGAGCGCGGCTTGCCGAACTGCCCCGCGATACGGCCCACCCGGATCACCGGCTTGTGCGTGATCATCTTCAGCGCGCCGGCCAGCAGGTCCAGCACGGCGGTCTTGCGGGCGACGTAACCGGGCGTGCACTCGGCCGGATCCTCGGCGCAGTCGCCGGACTGGACGACCAGGGCCTCCCCGGAGGCGACCCGGGCCAGCAGCGCGCGCAGCGTGTCGACGTCCCGGGCGTCGACGAGGGCCGGGCGGCGGGCCAGGGTGTCCGCGACCTGCCGCACCCGTGACGCATCACCCCACTCGGGCTGCTGCCTGGCCGGTTTGTCCTGGATGTCGAGCAGAGCGTCGTCCACTGGTGTCTCCTTTGGCGAAGGGCATGACTGCGGCGCGCCATCGCCGGGGCAGGGGAAACCCCGTGACTGCGCGGCCGTGCGGGTCTCGGACGGAGGCCGGCGGGGCCGGGTGGTACCGCGGCGGGCCCCGGGCCGCCGGTCATCGGACGAACCGCACGAGCGGCGCCGCCGCGGCTCCGTGCGGGTGGTGCCCGTCCGCGCGCCGGAGCGCGGCCCTTGCCGCATTGCCCGGCGCACGTAATAGCTCAGGTGATAGCTCCGGTGGCGTGATACGCCGCGGAACGCCACGGCGGGAATTGCTCGCTTTGCGGGGGACCCGGCGGCGGCGGCACACAATGGCGCCTGCTCCGCAAAAGCGTTACCGGGCGAGAAGTGCCGCTTTCCGGTTCATCCGGCGCCGGTGCGCGGCGCTGAATCCGGCACCGACCGTCACGGGCCGGGGGCGCGGCCCGGCCCGGCCGGCGGCCGTGCCGCCGTCCGGCCGTCGCCCCTGGCGCGGCAGGGCCGGGCGGACAACCGAAAAACCGGTCGTTCGCCCAGGTGGTGAGCCCTCCGGCGACGATCGGCGGGCAGAGTGCGGAGCGGTCCCGCGCGGGAACCGTCGAAGGCGGCGATGTGGTTCGTGCACGCGGTGCCCCCTCGGCAGACGGAGTGGCCGTGCCGGACCTCGGACCGGCTGTTCGCTCCCGATCCTGTATCGAAAGCGAAGGCGGGCCCAATGGCGATCGGTCAACTTCGTCAAATAGCCGCTACTTCATCAAGTCGATGTCGGAACCACTTTGCGCCAATGTGCCACGTCACCCGTAGTTCATCTCGGGTGCATGCGAATAACCTGACGGTGACGCTTGAACTGGCGACTTATGCGACGAGGAGTGACGACGCGCCATGTCGGACCGGCTGAGGCGACCGGGCGGGCTGGAGCTGGACGAACTGGTCGCGGAGGGCGTCTCGCCCTGGCTGGACGGATTCCACCGGGGCCACCTCACCTCCGGATGCCTGGCCCGTCTCATCGCCCGCACGGGAGTCCGCGGCGCCACCTCGGACCCGGCCGTGCTGGCCGCGGCCGTCGAGACCCACGAGGCCTACCGGGCACAGCTGGCGTGCCTGGCCTCCGACGACATCTGCGCCGCGGACGCGGTGCGCGCGGTGGTGGCCCACGACGTCCGCGGCGCCTGCGACGAACTCCGCCCGGTGTACCAGGCCACGCGGGGACTGGATGGCATGGTGTCGATGGACCTGGACCCGCGTCTCACGCGCGACGCCGACTCGGCCGTGGCGGAGGCGGAGCAGGCGCTGCGCGCGGTGAACCGGCCGAACGCGATGATCAAGCTGCCGGCGACCGGCGAGGGGATCGCCGCGATCAGGGAGTGCGTCGGCGAGGGCTTCCCCGTCCACGTCACCGGGGTCTTCTCGCCGGCGCGCTACCGCGAGGCCCTCGACGCCTACGTGGAGGGCCTCCAGCGCGCCCTGGCCGACGGCCGCCGGCTCGCGGCGCTCTCCTCGGTCGTGTCCCTGCCCGTGGCCCTGCTCGACGCCGAGGTGGACGCCCGGCTGGCGGAACTCGGCACCCCGGACGCCCTGGCGCTGCGCGGCGAGGCCGCCGTGGCCCGCGCCCGGCACTTGTACCAGCTGTACGACGACTGGTTCGGCGGGGCCGGCTGGCGGCCCCTGGCCGCCGCGGGAGCCCATCCGCAGCGGCTGATGTGGACGGCCACGACCGCGACCGGCCCGTCGCCGTCCCCCACCCGGTACGTGGAACGGCTCGTCACCTGGGGCACGATCACCTCGATGACCCGGCCCACCCTGGAGGCGGCCGCCCGCCGTCTCGTCCTGAACGGCGACACTTTGATGGGCCGTCACCGCGCGGCCGCCGAGGTGTGGGCCCGGCTGGAGGGTCTCGGCGTCGACGGCGACGAGGTGGCGCGGAAGCTGGAGGCCGAGAGCACCGAACGGCTGGCGGCCGCCTGGCGCGACCTGTACGCGGCCGTGGACGCGGGCCGGCACACGGCCCACCGGGACTGATCGCCCGGCCTTCGACCGCGTGGCGCGGTCGGGGACGTCACCCACCCCCATGGGCGACGTCCCCGACCGTTCCCCCGGTGCCGGACTGTGGCTCAGGTGTCCGTGCGGCGGACGCGTGCCGTCACCAGCACATCACCGCCGTCCCGCCCGCACCCCACGCGGAGTACAGGCGTACCCGGACGACATAGCGGCGGCCCTTCACGAGCCGGACGCCGATCGTGGCGTTGTGCGCGGTCCCCCCGTCGTCCCGGCCCGCGAGATAGCGCGGCTCCCCGTCCCGCTCCTCGAAGACCACCACGACGGCGTCGCAGTCGCCGAAGGTGCCCAGCGTGTACGTGCGGGTCTCCGGCGGATCCACGACGAAGTCGGCCTGCTCGCCCGGGTCCAGCCCCAGCGGCACCGAGCGGAACGGCACCAGAGCGGCCGGCTCCCGCTCCGCCGGCGGATACCAGCGCAGGGCGAACTCCTTGTCGGCGGCCGACAGGGTGCCCGGCGGTTCGATGCCCGCGCGGTACCGCTCCGGCTCCAGGACCAGCCCCGGCGGGAACGGGAACTCCATGATCGACTGCGGGTCCCAGACGCAGCCGTTGGCCTCGTCCGGGCCGAGCTTGACCAGGATGTTGCGGTGCGTGCGCTCCCGGCTCCAGTGGTTCGGCGGGCCGGCCAGCTCGGCGTACACGGCCTCGTCGTCCCAGTGGATGCCGGCGAACGGGCTCTGGTGCTCGTGCACCATGCCCAGCGCGTGCCCGATCTCGTGCAGGGCCGTCGCGCGCTCCCCGGGCGCGGTCAGGTCCCAGCCGAAGTTCATGGTGCGCTCGTGCCCGCCCGCCAGCAGCGCGTCCCGGCCCACCGCCGACCACGAGCCGTCGCCGGCCTGGAAGCCGATGCGCAGCTCGGCCTCCGAGCGGTCCTCGACCTCCGCGAAGGAGATCCCGATGCCGAGGTCCTGCCACTGGCGGAAACCCGCGCGCACCACGTCCCGCTGCTCCTCGGCGCCGGACCACGGCACCCGCCGCGTCATCCCCGTCCCCGGCACGGGGATGACCGACGCGTCACTGCCGCCGTCGAAGAACCAGTAGTGCAGGACCGTGCCGTTGACCCACATCCGCCGCCCGCTCACCAGCGCGCCCAGCCGCTCGGCGGCCAGCCCCGGTGCGAAGGCGGGCGCCGGCGCCTGGGCCAGCGAGCAGTAGCGTGCGGTCATGGGCCACAGCCTGCCGTGCCGCCCCTGCCGGGCGCCTGAGTCGGCGGCTACTCAAGTCGCCCTGTATCAAACGTGAGTAGCCGCGCTCATGACGGTGTGACGACTTACGAGAGGGACGCGACGACGCTGGAGCTGCCCTGGCCGTTCGCCGGGCGGGAGGACGAACTGGAGCTGCTGCGCAGGTCCCTGGCCGGAGCCCGCCGCGGCATCGTGGTGACCGGTCCGGCGGGCTGCGGCAAGACCCGGCTCGCCACCGAGGCGGTCCGCGACACCGACTGCGCCCGCGCCGCCGGCACGCCCGAGAGCCGCGCCATCCCCTTCGGTGCCTTCGCGCATCTGCTGCCCGAACCGGTCACCCTGCATCGCGCCGTGCAACTCCTGTCCGGCGTGCGCACGCTCCTGGTCGACGACGCGCAGCTGCTCGACGACGCCTCCGCCGCCCTGGTCCACCAGCTCGCCGTGGACGGCCGCGTCCGCCTGCTGGTGGTGATCACCGACGGCACCCCCGTGCCCGGCGCCGTCCGCCGGCTGTGGACCGGCGAACTGCTGCCGCGCCTCCCCCTGGAACGGCTGCCCGAGGAGCGGACCGCCCGGCTGCTCACGGAGGCAGCCGGACCCCTCGACCCGCTCACCGCCCGGCGGCTGCTGGGACTGGCCCGGGGCGACCTCAGGCTGCTGCGCGACCTGCTGGCCGCGGTCCGCCCACGGCTGACGCCCGTACCGGGAACCGGGGAGCGGGCCTGGCGGGGACCGGTGCCGCTGACCCCGGCCGTCCACGAACGCGCCGCCCACGTCCTCGGCCGCGCCTGCCCGCGCGAGCGCGAGACCCTCGACCGCCTCGCCTTCGCCGAACCGCTGCCGGCGGACCCGGCCGGGCTGGACCTCTCGGCCTGCGAGGTCCTGGAGTCCGACGGCCTGATCCACGTCGACGACACGGGCTCCGTGCGCCTCGCCCACCCCCTGTACGGCCCGGTGCTCCGCGCCGCGGCGGGCCGGCTGCGGGCCCGCCGGCTGGCCAGGACACCGCAGGAGCCGGCCCGGGCCCTCGACGCCGAACGCGCGGCGCTGACCCGCCGGATCGACCAGGACGACGTACGGGCGATGCCCACGCCGGTGGGGGAGTGGCTGGTCGCCGAGGGCGGTCCCCTGCCCGCCGGGTACGCCGCCGTACGTGCCCGCTTCGCCCGGCTGCGCGGCGAGGTGAAGGAGGCCGCGGCCTGGGCGAGGGAAGGCCTGCGGGCCGACCCCGGGAACGCGCCCTGCCGGTGCGAACTCGACCGGGCCGTCGCCCTGTCGGGCGGCCGGGACGACCGTGTCGGCACCGCCCTGACGGACCTCGCCGACCCGTACGACGCCGTCCGGCTCGGCGCGCCCGAGGAGGTCATCGACCGGCTGAGCGGTGTGTTCGCCCGGCACGCCGACGCGCTCACCCGCGCCGACGCCCGGGCCCTCGACGAGGTGGCCGGGGAGCTGGAGCGGCGGGGCTTCACGCTGTTCGCCGCGGAGGCGCACGCCCAGGCCGTGGCAGCCCACCGCGACCCGCGCGCCGCCCGGCACTCCCGTGCCCGGGCCGTGGCCCTGGCCGGGCGCTGCCAGGGCGCGCGCACGCCCGCGCTGTCCGGGCTGGCCCTCGGTGAACTCACCGCCCGGCAGCGGCAGATCGTCACGCTCGCCGCGGCGGGCCTGAGCAACCGGCAGATCGCCGACCGCCTCACCTTGTCGATCCGCACCGTCGGCAACCACCTGTACGGCGCCTACACACGGCTCGGCGCCGGCGACCGCGGGGCCCTCCCGTGGCTGACGGACGCCGCGGCGGCTCAGCCGGCCTGACCCACCGGCGCGGCCGACGTGGCCGGACCGGCAGCGGACCGGCCCCGCAAGCCCCCGGACCGGCGGCCCGACCCGAACAGGGGACGGGCCGGGCCGCCTGTTGCCTCCGGCGGGGTCGGGCGGGGGTGACGGTGTGCTCGGCGGGGCCGGATTGAGGCAACTGCGTGTGCGGCGGAGGCCGAGGTGCCGTGCCCCCGGCCGGATCGCCTGCCCCGCACCGCAGCCGCACCCGCCGCCGCAGTCGCATCCGCCGCCGCGGCCGTCCAGAGCCGCAAGGCGCGGCAGCTGCCCCCTGGCCGCAGCCGCAGAGCCACACCCGCCGTGAGGCGCAGCCGCCCCCCGGCGTGCCGCAAGCCGCTCCAGAACCGCAGCTGCAGAGCCGCCGCAAGCCGCCGTGACAGCCCACCGCGGGTGACGCAGTCTGCCGTCGCAGCCCACCGCGGGCGACGCAGTCTGCCGTCACAGCCCACCGCAGCCGCCTCACGCTGCCGTCGCAGCCGCCTCACGCCGCCCCGAACGCCGAGAAGGCCCACCCCGTCGCCTGGTGCAGGGCGTCGCCCGGCAGGGCGGCGCGGGCGTCGCGCAGGGCCTCCGCCAGGGACAGGCCCGCGCCGAGGCCCTTGTGCAGGGCCAGCATCAGCGGCACCACCGCGGCGTCGTTGACGGGCGCGCTGCACGCCACCACCCCGGCCGTGCCGAGCGGCAGCAACGCGGTGACCAGGCCGAGCAGTTCGTCGGCGCCCACGGTCGCGAAGCGGGCCGTGTCGCAGCAGGACAGGATGATCCGGTACGGGCTCCGGTCCAGCCGCTCGAAGTCGTGCACCACGATCGGCCCGTCCGCCATCCGCAACGAGGAGAACAACGGGCTGTCCGCCCGGAACGTGCCGTGCGCCGCGATGTGCGCCAGCGCCGCCCCGTCCAGCTCCCGCAGCACCCGCGGCACACGCGCCCGCGCCTCCTCCAGGACGGTCGCGCCCGGATACCGGCCGGCCAGCTCGGACACCTCCGCCCCGCCCGTCGCCAGGCCCGGGCCGCGCACCAGCACATGCCGGCCGTCCGGCGGCGGCACCGTCTGGCGGGCGCGCAGCCAACTGCCCGCCGACGGCGACACGGAGAGCACCCGCTCGCGCAGCGACGGCAGCAGCGCCCACGGCACCCGGTGCAGCCGCCCCGGCGGCACGATCACCACCGGCCCGCCGCCCAGCCGCCCCGCGGCCGGCCCCAGCAGCAGCTCCTCCAGGCGCCGTCCGGCGGCCTCCACCACCGGCAGCCGCGCGTCCGCACCCGGATGCGCCAGCCGCCGCAGCCCGGCCTGCACGTGCTCGGCCTCCCGCTCCGCCTCCGCGAGCAGCCCCGCCTCGAACCGGCGCACCCGCCCCCGCCCGCACAGCAGCACGTGCACCCGCCCGTCCAGCACGGCCAGTTCCACCAGCAGGGTGTCATCCCCCAGGTGCGCCAGCAGCCGCCCGGCGTCGAACCGGTCCCCGCCGCCGGGCGCCTCGCCCCGCATGTGGAGGGTGCGGGAGCGGATCTCCCGCTCCAGCCGCCGCTGCTCCCGCTCCAGCGCCACGACCGGCCGGCCCTCCATCCGCGCCGCCTCCGCCCGTGCGGCGATCTCCCGGAAGGCCGTCATGCCGCTGAGCAGATCCGGGTCGGCGGGCGGCCGGGTCGGCGGCGTGGCCAGCACGGTGGCCCGCCAGCGCTCGCTCCACACCAGCAACCGCCGTGGCCCGCCCGCGACCAGACTCGCCTGCTGCGCCAACGCCGCCAATTCCGCGCCCTGTTCGGTGGCCCGGGCCCGCAACTCCGAGGCGCCCAGGGTCATCCGGTGGCCGTCGAGCACGTCCAGACCCCGCCGGCAGGCCTCCAGCACACCCCGGGCCGACCCGGCGGCGCGGGCCCGCAGCGCCTGCGCCGACCAGCCCGTCAGCCGCGCCAGCGGCGGACCGCTGCGCCGGCTGCGCGCCGCGACGGCCAGGTGCCGCTCCGCGTCCTGCGTCCAGCCCAGGTCCAGCGCGATCCGGCCCGCGAGCAGCGACGCCTCCGGCGCGGCCGGGGCACCGAACGACGCCAGCTTCGCGGCCACCGCCGCGGCGTCGGCGACCAGCCGCCCCGAACCGCGCCCGGCCGCGTGCCGCGCCTCGGCCAGCACCAGCCGGGCGTGCGTCTCCCACCAGGTGCGCCGCTGCCCCGCGAACAGGCGTACCGCGAGGGCGGCCCGGGCGATCGCGGTGTGCGGGTCCCCGGCCAGCCGCGCGGCCCGCGCCGCGGCCAGCAGCAGCTCCGCCTTGCGCGTGGACTGACCGCCGATCCCGTCGAGCTTGCCGATCGCGGTGTCCGCCTCGGCCAGCGCCTCGGGCGCCAGCCCGGCCGCCATCAGCACCTCGCAGCGCCGGATGTTCAGCATGAACGTCGGTGTGCCCAGCCGCGCGTACCGCTCCTCCGCCTCGTCCAGCAGGCGCAGCGCCACCGGTACGTCCCCGGAGCGGAACGCCGCCAGACCCCGGCTCTCCACCGCGTCGGCCTTGTCGTGCTCCTGGCCGGTGGTCTCCCACAGCGCCTCGGCCGCGGTGAAGTCCGCCTCGGCCCGCTCCACCGCCCCGAGCGCCAGATGCACCGTCGCCCGCAGGGTCAGCGCCCGTGCCGTCCAGATGACGTCCTCGGCCTGCCGCAGCACGGGCACGGCACGGCGTACGTCCTCCAGCGCCTCGCGATGGTGGCCGAGCACCCACCACACGTACGCCCGCCGGTACAGCACCCGCGCCCGGGTCAGCCCGCCACCGCGGGCCACGCCCCGCTCGAACGCGGCGAGGCCCTCCCGGGTGCGGCCCGCGTGCACCAGCGCCACGCCCGTGGTGGCCAGCACGTCCGCCTCCCGGTCGGCCGACTCGGCCCGCGCCGCGAACTCCCGCGCCCTGCGCAGGTGGTGCAGCGCGAGGCGCAGATCGCCGAAGTCCCGCTGCCAGATGCCGATCACCTGGTGGGCCACGGAGGCGTGCAGCGGCGCGGGGCCGTCGTCCAGCAGCGCCCGGGCCCTCGTGAGAGCCTCGCCCGGGTCGGCGAACACCATCGGCAGCAGTTCCTGCACCGCGTCGCTTCCCGCTGTCACGCCTCGGATGGTAGTGCCACCGAACGGCACCCCACAGGTGCGGCGCTGTATCAAACGCCCGCCGGGCGACTCTTGCCGAGGAGAGCCGGCGACCGCTTCGCGCACCGGCCGACGCCGTCGCACCAACGGGAGGACACGCCATGGCACCTCAGCGATTCCACGAGCAGTTCGAGCAGATCCAGCGCTCGATGCCCGGCGTCCCCCTGGCGACGGGACCCGACGACTCGGCCGAGTTCATGTACGAGAAGGGCGTGATCCTCGTCCGCGACGGCGAGGAGGCGCAGATCGTCGAGGACACCGTGCGGGCCCACTTCACGGCGGCACCCGACCTCGACCAGGAGCAGGTCCGCCGGGCGGGCCCGGCCGCCAACCGCAGCGGCGTCACCCGGATCCGGGTCGGCGACCCCGGCGAGGGGAACCGGGGAACCGACCGCACCGTGATGCGGGCGCTGCGGTCCGTGCGCGAGCGCGAGGCACGGGCCGGGCACCGGATGGTCGCCCGCAACCACGTCGTGCACATCGCCGTCAACGCCTGCCCCGGTGACGAACCGGTCCCCGCCCCGCGCAGCGAGCCACCCAACCCGGCCCCCGCCGGCACGGCCCACGACCCGGGCACCGCCGTCGGCGTCCTCGTCGTCGACACCGGGCTCACCCACGACTACCGCTCCTGCGGGCTGCTCGCGCACACGCACGGCGACGCCCAGGTCCAGGAGTGCGACGAGCAGGGTGTCCTCCAGCAGTACGTCGGCCACGGCACGTTCATCGCCGGGCTCGTCGCCGCCGTCGCGCCCAACACCGACATCACCGTCCGCGGCACCCTGAACGACGCGGGCGCCATTCTGGAGTCGGAGTTCGGGGAGAAGCTCTTCGAAGCCGTCGACGCCGACGGCTGGCCCGACATCCTCAGCCTCTCCGCCGGCACCTCCAACGGCCGCACCGACGGGCTGCTCGGCGTGGAGAACTTCATGCGGGAACTGCGCGCGCAGCGCACCCTGCTGGTCGCCGCCGCCGGCAACAACGCCAGCTCCAGCCCCTTCTGGCCCGCCGCCTACGCCGACCTGCCCGGCTGGCAGGACTCGGTCCTGTCGGTCGGCGCGCTGCGCAGCGACGGCGAGGGCGGAGCCTGCTTCACCAACCACGGCCCCTGGGTGCAGGTCTACGCCCCCGGCGAGCGCCTCACCAGCGCCCTCACCGGCTTCGACACACCCGTCCCGTACGTGTACCAGCACTCCACCTACGACGCCTGCCGCTACGGCTCCGGCTACGACTGCACCTGCCGGCACCCGCGCCACAGCGGCGTGCTGAGCGACGACGGCGACGCCGCCAAGCCGGACCAGGTGATGTTCGAGGGGTACGCGCAGTGGAGCGGCACCTCCTTCGCCACCCCCGTGACCGCGGGCCTGGTCGCCGCCCACATGACGGCGCACAAGGAGACCGACCCGCGCGCCGCCCGGCGCCGGCTCCTGGCGTCCGAGGCGGGGCCGGCGGAGGTGCGCGGGGTGTCCGTCCCGGCCCTGCGTCCGCCCACCTGGCGCCCGGTGCCGGTCGTGCACCGCGCTCCGGGCCTGTGAGGGCCGGAGCCGCCCCCTTCTCGGCGTACGATGACGTGCCGTACACGAGGGGTGGGGCTGCCGTGGACCGTACTGATGCCGGCGCGCTCGTCCAGGCCGCGGCCGACGGCGACGCGGCGGCCTGGAAGGCGCTCGTGGAAGGGCTGAGCCCCCTGGTGTGGTCCGTGGTGCGGGCCCACCGGCTGTCCGACGCGGACGCCCACGAGGTGTACCAGACCGCCTGGTTCCGTTTCGCCCAGCACCTCGGGCGGCTGCGTGAGCCGGACAAGGCGGGCGCCTGGCTGGCGAGCACCGCGCGCCACGAGTGCCTGAAGGTGATCAGGAGCGCGCAGCGGCTGACCCTGACCGACGATCCGCGGCTGCTGGACCGGGTCAGCGAGGACGGCACGCCGGAACAGTCGCTGCTCGACTCCGAGGAGGCCGCCGCGCAGAGCGAGCGGGTGCGGCGCCTGTGGCAGGAGTTCGAGGAACTGGGCGAGCGCTGCAGGCAGTTGCTGCGGCTGCTGATGGCCACACCGCCGCCCAGTTACCAGGAGGTCTCCGCCGCGCTCGGGATCGCGGTGGGCAGCATCGGGCCGCTGCGGCAGCGCTGTCTGCGCCGGCTGCGGGCCCGGCTAGAGGCGCGGGGGGCGATGTGAGCGGCAGGGACGGTGTGCACGGCGGGGACGACGACGAGGACCTCTTCGGCGCCGAGGACTTCGACGACGGCGAGTTCGACGACGGGTTGCTGGAGGAGGAGCTGCGGCGGGCCGCCGCCGTCCTCGACCCGGTTCCCGCGGAGCTCCAGCAACTGGCCGTCGACGCCTACGCGTTGCACGACCTGGACGCGGAGGTCGCCGAGCTGGCCTTCGACTCGCTGGTCGACGCCCTCCCGGTGCGGGGCGCCCCCGCCGCCCCCCGGATGCTGACGTTCCGGGCGGGTGAGGTGACGGTGGACGTCGAGGTGACCCCGGACGGGCTGCTGGGACAGGTGCTGCCACCGCAGCCGGCCCGCATCGAGGTCCTGGGCGGCCCCCGCCCGGGTGTCCCGCTCACGGCGGACGACCTGGGGCGCTTCACCGCGCACGCGCCTCCGTCCGGCCCGTTCGCGCTGCGGCTGCGCACAGGCGGGGCCGTGGTCGTCACGGAGTGGCTGCGCGCCTAGTGAATCCCGCGCCGAGCCGTGTGCCTCACCACGTGCAGGGCAGGGTGCGCGGGCCCCGGATCATGGTCCTGCGCCGCCAGGCGACCTGGTCGGCGGGGACGGCGAGGCGCAGCTCCGGCAGGCGCTCCAGCAGCGTGGTGAGCAGCAGCTCGGTCTGGAGGCGGGCCAGGACCGCCCCGGTGCAGTAGTGGGGTCCGTTGCCGAAGGCGAGGTGCGGGTTCGGGGCTCGGCCCGGGTCGATCCGGTCCGGCTCGGGGAAGACGTCCGGGTCGCGGTTGGCGGCGAGGTAGGAGACGTACACGGGTTCGCCGGCGCGGATGCGGTGCCCGCCCAGGTCGACGTCCTCCAGGGCGATCCGCGCCAGGCCGACGGAGCTGCGGTGCGGGACGTAGCGCAGCAGTTCGTCCAGGAGGGCGTCGCGGGCCTCGGGCCGCTCCCGCCAGGCGCGCATCAACTCCGGCCGGGTGAGCAGCAGATACAGCATCTGCCCGCAGTTGTGGGTGACGGCCTCACCGCCGATCTGCAGCGGCCCGGCGAGACCGATCGCCTCCGTCTCGCCCAGGTCGCCGCGCGCCACGGCGGCGCCCAGCAGGGAGTACACGTCCTCGCCGGTGCTGTCCGCGCGGGAGCGGATCGTCTCCGTGATCCACCCGTACAGGCTGCTCTTCGCCCGCTCCGCCGCCTCGGCGCCGCCGGAGGTGGAGATGATCTGCCGGGTCCAGGCGTGCACCCGTTCCCGGTCGGCCGCCGGCACCCCCATGACCTCACTCACCAGGCCGATCGGGAAGGGTTCCAGGACCCGTTCGACCAGGTCGGCGGGGGGCCCGTCCCGCACCACGCCCTCCACCAGCGCGTCGAGCATCTCCTGCGCACGGGGCCGCAGCCGCTTCATGGCGCTGACGGTGAAGGCCCCGGCGACGGCCTTGCGCAGCCGGTTGTGGTCGGGCTGGTCGGCGAAGGCCAGCGAACCGGGCCGCGGCTTGAAGTGCGGCGCCATCCGCGTCACTTGACGCTTCGTCACCTCGGCGCGGCTGAAGCGGGGGTCGTTGGTGATCAGCTTGACGTCCTCGTGGCGGGTGGCCAGCCACGCCCAGCCCTCGCCGAACGGCAGCCGGATGCGGGTCAGCGGTCCCTGGCGCATCAGCTCGGCGAGGACCGGATCGAAGTCCGTCCCGTCCAGGTCGAGGGCGGGCCAGTCCCGTACCGGGGGCGGGGCCTGACCGGTCAGCGTGGTGATCTCCTCCGTCATGCACCCACCCTCGCCGCGTCCCCGTCCGCTTGTCGCGCCGGAGTGCTCCAGCCGGTGACGCCCGCGCCTCAGCGCGACACCGCGTCGACGACGCCGGCGAGCGCCCCGGCGAGCCGCTCCAGACCGGGTCCGGCGGGGCCGCCCGGCTCGGTCATGTAGGTGTCCCGGCGGATCTCCACCATCAGCGCCTCGACCCGCGGCTCGCGCCGGTGGAACTCCAGCGGCACGTACGCCCCGCTGAACGGGCTGTCCAGCTCCGTCCGCCCGAACGCCTCCCGGGCGGCACCCAGCAGTCCGGAAGACGTGTGGAACGCGTCCGTGCCCAGGCAGACCGGCGGCCGGACCCCGTCCCCGTGCAGCTCGTAGGGCAGCCGCCGGCTCGGATAGGAGTGCACGTCGATGATCACGGCCCGCCCGGTGGCCGCGAGGCGATCGGCCACGGCCCGCGTCATCGCCGCCGCGTACGGCTCGAAGTACCGCTCGACCAGTGGCCGCGGATCGGTGTCCGCGGGCCGCAGCACCGCGCCGTGCGTGGTCCGCGTGTACACCGCGCCCATCCCGACGGCCCGCATCTCCTCGCGCTCGTCAGGGAACCGCTCCGGGTCGACGACCAGCCGCGACAGCCGGTTCACGAATCGCCAGGGCGTGACCCCGGCCCGCCCGGCCGCCACCTCGGCGATCCGGGCCGTGTGCGCGTCGGTGATGTGGTCCAGCTCCCGCGCGAGCGCCTCGTCGTCGAGCACGATGCCCGCCCGGACGTCGTCCGGTATGCCGCGGGCGGAGTGCGGCACGTGCAGGATCACCGGGGAGCGGTCGTCGCCGGGCAGCAGCCCGAAGGACGGTGCGGCAGGGGTCATGGGGCGGCTCCGGGGCGGTTGTCAGTGGCCTGGTGCATGATCGCAGCATGTCCCTCCGCAACCACGAAGTGGCCACGCACCCGTTCCTGAAGGCCCTCTACGCCGACGACTACTACCCCGGCCACGTCCTGGACCGCGGCCGGGAGATCCTGCTGCGGCTGTGCGCGCGCATCGAGACCGAGCGGCCCGCCGGCCTGCCGGCGCTGTACCCGCTGACCCAGGCCGCCACCGAGGAGTTCAACGACCTCCAGAGCGCCTTCGAGGAGGCCGGCAGCGAGATCGAGACGGTGGCGCGGGAGGCGATAGCGGAGGACTTCTGGTTCGTCGCCCGGGCCTACGGCTTCGCGGACGCCGACGTGGAGGAACTGATCGCCACCCGCGACTGGTGAGACGCGGCCGGCCGGGGACGCCTCCGCCCCGGCCGGGCAGTGCCGGCCGGGGCGGAGTCCGCGTGCAGGGGCGGGACGTCAGCTCAGGGACGCCAGGGCCTCGTTCCACGTGGCGGACGGGCGCATGGCCTCAGCGGCCTTCGCCGGGTCCGGCTGGTAGTAGCCGCCGATGTCGACCGGCTTGCCCTGCACGGCGCCCAGCTCGTCGACGATCTTCTGCTCGTTGGCGGCGAGCGTCTCGGCGAGCGGGGCGAACGCCTTCGCCAGGTCAGCGTCGTCCGTCTGCCGCGCCAGCTCCTGCGCCCAGTACAGGGACAGGTAGAAGTGGCTGCCGCGGTTGTCGATGCCGCCGACGCGGCGGGTCGGGGACTTGTCCTCGTTGAGGAAGGTCGCCGTGGCCCGGTCCAGGGTGTCGGCCAGCACCTGGGCGCGGGCGTTGCCCGTCACCTTGGCGTACTGCTCGAAGGACGGCACCAGCGCGAAGAACTCACCGAGGGAGTCCCAGCGCAGGTAGTTCTCCTTGACCAGCTGCTGCACGTGCTTCGGGGCGGAGCCGCCCGCGCCCGTCTCGAACAGGCCGCCGCCCGCCATCAGCGGGACGACCGACAGCATCTTGGCGCTGGTGCCCAGCTCCAGGATCGGGAACAGGTCGGTCAGGTAGTCGCGCAGCACGTTGCCGGTGACGGAGATGGTGTTCTCGCCGCGGCGGATGCGCTCCACCGACAGCTTCGTCGCCTCGACGGGGGACAGGATGCGGATGTCCAGGCCCTCGGTGTCGTGCTCCGCCAGGTAGGTCTTGACCTTGGCGATCAGGTTGGCGTCGTGGGCGCGGGTCTCGTCCAGCCAGAACACGGCCGGGTCGCCGGTGGCGCGGGCGCGCGTGACGGCCAGCTTCACCCAGTCCTTGATCGGCGCGTCCTTGGTCTGGCAGGCGCGGAAGATGTCACCGGCCGAGACGGCCTGCTCGATCAGCGCGGTGCCGTTGCCGTCGACCAGGCGGACCGTGCCCGTGGTGGCGATCTCGAAGGTCTTGTCGTGGCTGCCGTACTCCTCGGCCTTCTGCGCCATGAGGCCGACGTTCGGCACCGAGCCCATCGTGGACGGGTCGAAGGCGCCGTTGGCCTTGCAGTCCTCGATCACGGCCTGGTAGACGCCCGCGTAGGAGGAGTCGGGGATGACCGCGAGGGCGTCGTGCTCCTGGCCGTCCGGGCCCCACATGTGGCCGGAGGTGCGGATCATCGCCGGCATCGAGGCGTCGATGATGACGTCCGACGGGACGTGCAGATTGGTGATGCCCTTGTCGGAGTCGACCATCGCCAGCTCCGGGCCCTCGGCGAGCTCGGCGTCGAAGGAGGCCTTGATCTCGGCGCCCTCGGGCAGGGCGTCCAGGCCCTTCCAGATGCCGCCCAGACCGTCGTTCGGGGTCAGGCCGGCCGCGGCGAGCTGGTCGCCGTACCGGGCGAAGGTCTTCGGGAAGAAGGCGCGCACCACGTGGCCGAAGACGATCGGGTCGGAGACCTTCATCATCGTGGCCTTCAGGTGCACGGAGAACAGCACGCCCTGGGCCTTGGCCTCGGCGACCTGCGCGGTGAGGAACTCGCGCAGCGCGGCGACGCGCATCACGGAGGCGTCGACGACCTCGCCCCGCTGCACGGGTACGGACTCGCGCAGCACGGTGGTGGTGCCGTCGTCGCCGACGAGCTCGATGCGCAGCGCGCCGTCCTCGGCGATCACCACGGACTTCTCGGTGGAGCGGAAGTCGTTCTCGCCCATGGTCGCCACGCTCGTCCGGGACTCGGCGGACCAGGCGCCCATGCGGTGCGGGTGGGACTTGGCGTAGTTCTTCACGGAGGCGGGGGCGCGGCGGTCCGAGTTGCCCTCACGCAGGACCGGGTTCACGGCGGAACCCTTGACCTTGTCGTAGCGGGCGCGGATCTCGCGCTCCTCGTCGGTCTTCGGGTCGTCCGGGTAGTCCGGCAGCGCGTAGCCCTGGCCCTGCAGCTCGGCGACGGCCGCCTTGAGCTGCGGGATCGACGCCGAGATGTTCGGCAGCTTGATGATGTTGGCGGCGGGCGTCTTGGCCAGCTCGCCCAGCTCCGCGAGGGCGTCCGGGATGCGCTGGTCCTCGGTGAGGTACTCCGGGAACACGGCGATGATGCGCCCGGCCAGCGAGATGTCGCGGGTCTCCACCGGGACACCCGCCTGCGAGGCGTACGCCCGGACCACCGGCAGGAAGGAATACGTCGCCAGGGCGGGGGCCTCGTCAGTGTGCGTATAGATGATGGTCGAGTCAGTCACCGGGTGCTCCGCTCCACGTCTGCAACATTGCTCGACATCAAGATATCTCGTGATCGACCTCGGCTCGACAGGGGTCGGCGACGGGTTTCGGGCAACCGGCCGACCGGCCGTGACGAGCCGGGCACGAGGTGTCGCCGGCCGTCACCACCGCGGTGGCGCGGATCACGGCCGGCGACACCGCGCGCTCAGTCGAAGCGGACCGACGGCACCTCGCCGGGTTCGAGCCCGCCGCTGCGCTGCTGCGGGATGACGGCAGCGCCCTGCTGCAGGGTCACCGTCCGGGCCGGGGCGGGGATGCGGATGCCCTCGGCGCGGTAGCGCTTGTGCAGGCGCTTGATGAACTCGTGCTTGATCCGGTACTGGTCGCTGAACTCGCCCACGCCCAGGATGACGGTGAAGCCGATGCGGGAGTCGCCGAAGGTGTGGAAGCGGATGATCGGCTCGTGGTCGGGCACGGCCCCCTCGACGTCCCGCATCGTCTCGGCGATCACCTCGTTGGTGACCCGCTCCACGTGCTCCAGGTCGCTGTCGTAGGCCACCCCCACCTGGAGCAGGATGGTCAGCTGCTCCTCGGGGCGCATGAAGTTGGTCATGTTCGCCTTGGCGAGCTGGCCGTTGGGGATCACCACCAGGTTGTTCGACAGGTTGCGGATCGTCGTCTGCCGCCAGTTGATGTCCTCGACGTAGCCCTCCTCACCGCTGCTGAGCCGGATGTAGTCGCCCGGCTGGACGGTCTTGGAGGCGAGGATGTGGATGCCCGCGAAGAGGTTGGCGAGGGTGTCCTGCAGCGCCAGCGCGACCGCCAGGCCGCCGACGCCGAGGGCGGTGAGCAGCGGGGCTATGGAGATCCCCAGCGTCTGCAGCACCACCAGGAAACCGATCGCCAGGACCAGGATCCGGGTGATGTTGACGAAGATCGTGGCCGATCCGGCGACCCCGGAGCGGGACTGGGTCACCGACCGCACCAGCCCGGCCACCACCCGCGCCGCCGACACCGTCGCGACGAAGATGAGCAGCACCGTGAGCACCTGGTTGGTGTGGTGCTGCACCGTCCGCGTCAGCGGCAGCACCGCCGCCGCGCCCGCCGCGCCACCCACGACCGCGGCCCACGGCACCACGGCCCGCAGCGCGTGCACGATGACGTCGTCCCCGCTCCAGCGGGTGCGGTCGGCGTGCCCGCCCAGCCAGCGCAGCAGGATCCGCAGCGCGAACGCCGCCAGCAGGCCCGAGGCCAGGGCGATGCCGGCGAAGAGCAGATCGTCCACCGTGAGCGCCCGGTTCACCGGTCACCCCCGGGGAGGAGAAGCGCGGCGAAGGCTGTCGTCGCCGGCGGCCGGATGTGAAGTGTCGTCACGTCGTCCCCTGCTCGTGTACGGAATCTCCGTCGGTGCCCGGCCACCCTGACCCGCGGCCGGTCCGACCGTTCATCCTGCCGCATCCCGTACGGGGGTTCGTACCGCGGACGGGGGTGAGCGGAGCGTGAATCGGCGCACATGACGTACTGTCATGTGGCCTCTCCCACAGGTGCGGGTACGACCCGTGCCGTCCCGCGCCGGAGGCGGAACGGGCCCCGCCGCGGACACCTCCGGGTCAGATCACCTTCAGCCGCACCAGCGCCGCCAGCGTGAGCGCGCCCGGCACCAGCGGCAGCCAGACCGTGACCACCCGGAAGGCCAGCACCACCGCCGTGGCCACCGCGGCCGGCCCACCCGCCGCGACCAGCGCCACCACCAGCGCCGCCTCCACCGAGCCGATCCCGCCGGGCGTCGGCACCAGCGCCACCGCGCACGTCGCCGCCAGATACGCCACCGCCAGGTGCGCCGCCGGCACGTCGAGACCCAGCGCCCGCGCCACCAGCACCAGAACGGTCGCCTGCAACGCGGGGAAGGCCAGCGCGCCGCCCCACAGGGCCAGCGCCCGTGCCGGCCGCGTGTGCACCTCGCGCGCCTCGCCGAGCGCGGTGCGCAGGAACGACAGCAGGGCCGTGCGCAGCCGCCGGACCAGGCCGAGCACGGCCACCGCGATCAGCAGCACCGCGGCGACCGCGGCCAGCAGCGGGCCGAACGCCGTCTCCGGGACCAGGGCGCCGAGCCGCAGCGCGCCGGGGAACGCGAGGAACAGGGCGGCCAGCAGGGCCACCCGGCCGACGCTCTCCGCCAGCAGGTACAGCGCGAGAGCGGCCGAGGAGCGGGTGAGCGGCAGCCCGCACACCGTCATGAACCGCAGGTTGACCGCGCTCGCGCCCAGCCCGGTCGGCAGCAGGTGGTTGGCCGCGCCCGCCGCGAACTGCGTGGCCAGCAACCGCCGTCGGGGCAGCCGCTCGACGACCGCGCCCTGCCGGGTGCAGGAGGCGGCGACCCACGTCAGGCAGGTGGCGCCGGCCGCGGCCAGCAGCCACGGCCACTCGGCGGTGCCCAGGTGGGCGAAGCCCTCGGCCAGCACGGAGCGGTGCCGGACGGCGACCACGGTCACCAGCAGGAGCGGGAGCAGGCACAGGATCTGCCGCAGGCGGCGGGCCGGGACGCGACGGGGGAGCCGTCCCGGGCGGAGTTCGGGGAGTTGTACCGCTGTCACGTCCGCCGAGGCTTCCCAGGCCGTGCCAACGGCGGGTTGCGGGAGCGGGACCTGGGGATTGCCTGCGGGGAGCGGCTGTGTGGGAAGCGTCATCGGGGCCTTTGCGCGGACAGTCGGGGACGAGGGGGATCGGGCCGATTGTGCGGGATGCCGGGGACGGGACGCGAGCTGCTTGACCTCAAGAATGCTTGAGGTCCTACGTTTTCGTCCATGAGCATGGAGACCACGGCGTGGACACAGCTGCACAGCGTCCTCAACGCCCAGGAGGAACACCGCCCGTTCGCCCTGGCCACCCTGCGCCGCATCGGCCGGTTCGCCCGCCCGCACCGGCGCCGCATCGCCCTGTTCGTCGCGCTCGGCGTGGGCACCGCGCTGCTCGCCGTGGCGGCACCCGTGCTCGCCGGGCGGGTCGTGGGCGTCATCGTCGCGCACGGCGACGAGGGCACCGTCGTCCGGCTGGCCCTGCTCATCGCGGTGATCGCGGTCGCGGAGGCGGCACTGGGGATCCTCGGCCGCCGTCTCTCGGCGACCCTGGGCGAGCACCTCATCCTCGATCTGCGCACCGCCGTCTTCGACCATGTGCAGCGCATGCCGGTCGCGTTCTTCACACGCACTCGTACAGGCGCTCTCGTCTCCCGGCTCAACAACGACGTCATCGGAGCCCAACGCGCCTTCAGCACCACCCTCTCCGGCGTGGTCGGCAACCTCGTCACCCTGCTGCTCACCCTCGCCGTGATGCTCACCCTGTCCTGGCAGATCACCCTGGTGGCACTGGCGCTGCTGCCCGTGTTCGTGATCCCGGCCCGGCGCATGGGCAGCCGCATGGCCCGCATGCAGCGCGAGGCGGCGACGCTCGACGCGGCCATGGGCGCCCGCATGACCGAGCGCTTCTCCGCGCCCGGCGCCACCCTCGTCAAACTCTTCGGACGGCCCGAGGAGGAGTCGCGGGAGTTCGCCGAACGGGCCCGCAGGGTCGCCGACATCGGCATCCGCACGGCCACCACCCAGGCGGCGTTCATCACCGCCCTCACCCTGGTCTCCGCCCTCGCCCTCGCCCTCGTCCACGGCCTCGGCGGATGGTTCGCCCTGCGCGGCACCCTCGAACCCGGCGCGGTCGTCTCCCTGGCCCTGCTGCTGACCCGGCTGTACGCCCCGCTGACCGCGCTCGCCGGGGCGCGGGTCGAGGTGATGAGCGCCCTGGTCAGCTTCGAGCGGGTCTTCGAGGTGCTCGACCTGCGGCCGCTCATCGAGGAGCGGCCCCAGGCGCGCCCGGTGCCCGACGGGCCCGTGGCGGTCGAGTTCGACGACGTCCGCTTCGGCTACCCGTCCGCCGGCAAGGTCTCCCTGGCGTCCCTGGAGGAGGTCGCCGCACTGGACGGGCGCGGCGGCGACGAGGTCCTGCACGGCGTCTCCTTCCGCGCCGAACCGGGACAGACCGTGGCGCTCGTCGGCTCCTCCGGCGCAGGCAAGTCGACGATCGCGCAGATGCTGCCACGCCTGTACGACACCGACGCGGGCAGCGTGCGCGTCGGCGGGGTCGACGTCCGCGACCTCACGGCCCGCTCCCTGCGGGAGACCGTCGGCATGGTCACCCAGGACGGGCACCTCTTCCACGACACCGTCCGCGCCAACCTCCTGATCGCCCGCCCGGGGGCCACCGGCGAGGAACTGTGGGACGCCCTGCGCCGGGCACGCCTGGACACCCTCGTACGCTCCCTGCCCGACGGCCTCGACACCGTCGTGGGCGAACGCGGCTACCGGCTCTCCGGCGGCGAACGCCAGCGGATGACGATCGCCCGGCTGCTGCTGGCCCGCCAGCGCGTCGTCATCCTCGACGAGGCCACCGCCCACCTCGACAACACCTCCGAGGCCGCCGTCCAGGAAGCCCTCGCCGAAGCGCTCGAAGGCCGCACGGCGGTCGTCATCGCCCACCGGCTCTCCACCGTCCGGGCGGCCGACCGGATCCTCGTCGTCGAGGCCGGCCGGATCGTGGAACGCGGCACCCACGAGGAACTCCTGGCGGCGGGCGGGCGGTACGCGCGGTTGTACCGCACGCAGTTCGACGGGGCGCGCGGCGCGGCGGAAACGGTGGAGGAGGCCGCGTGACCGCGTGAACGCCGCCCGGGGCCGGCCCGTACCTCCTTCGAGTACGCAGCCGACAGCCGCACCCGGAGAGGCGACGTGTCCCAGCAGCCACCGACCGTACGACCCACCCACCGGACCCCGTCCCGCGCCCGGCGCCTGCGCGCCGTCGCCGCGGCCGGGGTCCTCGCCGTGCTGACCCTCGCCACGGCCTGCGGCGGCGGGGGCGGCGACGGCACGGCGGCCGCGAAGCCCGGCGCGTCCGGGGCACCCGCCGCCGGGGTCGTCGCGCCGGCGAAGGTGGAGGTGATCGCCGGCCTGGTCGGCTGCACGGCGAAGATCCGCACCGAGGCGGACGAACTGCGCGAGGGCGTGTGCCACACCCCGAAGGGCGACTTCCTCATCACCACCTTCCCGGAGGAACGGCTCAAGGAGACCTGGCTGGAGTCGGCCCGCGTGTACGGGGGCAGGTACCTGGTCGGCATGCGCTGGGTGGTCAGCGCCGAACCCGACATGCTGGAACCGCTCCGCGCGAAACTCGGCGGCACCATCCGGGAGTTGTCGGGCATCGGCACCCGGCCGGGCACCTCCTGACCTCATCGCGCGCGGCACCTCCCTTCCGGTTCGCGCAGGTGGACGTCATGATGGTGCGACTCGGCACATGAGCCGCCCCCCTTGTGTCGGCATCGCAGATTGAGTCCACCGTGGTCGCCACCTTCCGTCGCCACTCGCTCGCGGGCGAGATGCTGGTCCTCCAGCTCGCCATCGTCGTGGTGGTGCTGCTGGCGGTCGCCGCGGTCTCCCTCGCCCAGTCGCAGGCCACCTTCAACCGCGTCGAGGGACGCCGGGTGAGCGCCCTCGCCGAACAGCTGGCCGCCAACCCGCTGGTGCGCAGCCGGCTGGCGCGCCCCGACCCCGGGGAGTCGCTCGCCCCGCTGGTGCTCTCCACCCAGGCGCAGTCCGGAGTGACCTCGGTGACGGTGGCCGACGCCGCCGGGCGGATCGTCAGCTCGACCGACCCCACCGTGGTCGGCGAGCGCATGCCGCTCGGACCGGGCACCCGGCGGGGCCGGGGCTGGTCCGGGCAGCTGACCCTCGACGGCAGCCGTGAGCTGGCCGCCCAGGTCCCCGTCCTCGGCGCGACCGAGGAGAACCTCGGCCGCGTCCTCGGCACGGTGATGATCGGCGAGGCAGCCCCGACGGTGGGGCAGCGGCTCGGCGGCGCCTCCTCCTCCCTGCTCGCCTACCTCGGCATCGCCAGCGGCCTCGGCGTGGCCGGCTCCTGGCTGCTCGCCCGGCGGGTGAAGCGGCAGACCCTCGGCCTGGAGCCGCGCGAGATCGCCGGGCTCGCCGAGCACCGGGAGGCCATGCTGTACGGGATCGCCGAGGGCGTGGTCGCCCTGGACCCGCAGCACCGGCTCACCCTGGTCAACGACATGGGCCGCCGCCTGCTCGACCTGCCCGAAGACTGCGTCGGGCAGAGCCTGGACGGGCTGGGCATCGACGGACGGCTGCGCGACGTACTGGCCGGGACCGCCGCCGGCACCCGGGACGAGGTGGTCGTGCGCCACGGGCGGGTCCTGGTGATGAACCGCATGACCGTCACCAAGGACGGCCGGCACCTCGGCTCGGTCACCACCCTGCGCGACCGGACCGAACTCGCCCGGCTGGAGCGGGAGATCGGCTCCTTCCGCAGCTCCTCGGAGCTGCTGCGCGCCCAGGCCCACGAGTTCGCCAACCAGCTGCACACGATCTCCGGGCTCATCCAGATCGGGGAGCAGGACGAAGTCGTGCGCTACATCCGCGCGTTGAACCAGCGCCGCCAGTCCCTCGACGTGACCCTCAGCCGCCGGGTCCGTGACACGGCGGTGGCCGCGCTGCTCATGGCGAAGGCGTCCCTCGCGGCCGAGCGGAAGGTCAGTCTGCGGATCTCCGACGACACCGCGCTGGAACGGCTGGCACCGGAGGACGCCGCCGACGTGGCCACCGTCGTCGGCAACCTGGTCGACAACGCCGTCGACGCCGCCGCGCAGGGCGACGACGCCCGGGTGGAGGTGGCGCTGCGGCAGGACGCCTCCAGCGTGGAGATCGCGGTCCGCGACTCCGGCCCCGGAGTGGCTCCCGAACTGGCCCGCGAGGTCTTCTCCCACGGCTTCACCACCAAGGCCGCCCGGGAGGGCGAGCGCGGCATCGGACTGGCCCTGACCAAGCTGGTCTGCGAACGGCACGGGGGAGAGATCTCGGTGTCCAACACCCCGGACGGGGCCGTGTTCACCGCACGCATGACCGTCAGCCACCTCACCGGCACGGTGGCGGAAGGAGCGGACGCATGACCCCAGCCCAGAACCCGGCACGCGATCCGGCACCGGCCGGGACGGAGCAGGCAGGGACGGACACGATCGGCGTCCTCGTGGTCGACGACGACTTCATGGTGGCCCGGGTCCACCGCGCCTTCGTCGACCGCGTCGAGCCGTTCCGCGTCGTCGGCGTCGCCCACACGGGCGGCCAGGCGATCGAGGCCGCGGACGAACTGCGCCCCGACCTCATCCTCCTCGACCTGTACCTGCCCGACATCTTCGGCCTCGACGTGATCCCCCGGCTGCGCAGCGCCGGCCACGACTGCGACGTCATGGTGATCAGCGCCGCGCAGGAGGCCGACACCGTCCGCGGCGCGGTCCGCCGCGGTGTGGTCGACTACCTCCTCAAACCCTTCGACTTCCAGGACCTGCGCACCCGCCTGGAACGCTACGCGGACCAGCGCGGCCGGCTGCTGACCACCGTCGTACGCGGCCAGGCCGACGTGGACCGCGTCCTGGCGGGCGCGTTCGCCCCGGCGGCGGCCCCCACCCTGCCCAAGGGCATGAGCGTGGAGACCGCCGGACTCGTCGAACGCGCCCTGCGCGAGGCGGACGGCACGCTCTCCGCCACCGAGTGCGCCGCGCTGACCGGCGTGTCCCGCGTGAGCGCCCGCCGCTACCTGGAGTACTTCCACAGCACCGGCAGCGCCGAGGTCTCCCTGCGCTACGGCGCCGCGGGACGCCCGGAACGCCGCTACGCCTGGCGGTCGTGAGGCGCCGCCCCGCGCGACGCCGGGCCCGGACCGGCGCTACCACACGCCGGCCGCCGGTCGCCCGATCGCGGCGCGATCCGGCGGCGACGCCCCGCCGACGCGACCGGTGCGCTGTAATGGGCGGGCCGTCGTGCCGTCCCGCGCCCGGCACCGGGGCCGACGTCCCTCGGTGCGCCGCGACGCGGCCGAGCACGCGGCCAGGCAACCAGGGGGACGGAGCGGTCATGGAGAACTTGCGGCCCGGCGATCCGGCACAGGTCGGGGACTACCGGCTGCTCAGGCGGCTGGGGGCCGGGGGCATGGGACAGGTGTTCCTCGGGCGGTCACCGCGTGGGCGCACCGTCGCCGTGAAGCTGGTCCACGCGCAGCTGGCCCATGACCCGGAGTTCCGCCGCCGGTTCCGCGCGGAGGTGGCCGCGGCGCGGCGGGTGGGCGGGGACTGGACGGCGCCGGTCCTGGACGCCGACACCGAGGCGGACACCCCCTGGGTGGCCACCGGGTACGTCGCCGGCCCCACGCTGCACCAGGCGGTGACCGAGGTCTGCGGGCCGCTGCCGGAGCCGTCGGTGTGGCACCTGGCCGCCGGCCTGGCACGGGCGCTGCGGAGCATCCACGCCTGCGGGCTGGTGCACCGCGACCTCAAACCGTCGAACGTCATGCTCACCGTCAACGGCCCGCGGGTGATCGACTTCGGTGTCGCGCGCGCCGCGGACGCGAGCGTGCTGACCCGCACCGGCGCGATGGTCGGCTCCCCGGGGTTCATGTCGCCCGAGCAGATCCTGGGCGGTGAGATCACCGGGCTCAGCGACGTGTTCAGCCTCGGTCTGGTGCTGGTGTTCGCCGCCACCGGCCGGCAGGCCTTCGGGAGCCCGGACAGCGGCGCCCACGCGATCATGCTGCGGGTGACCGAGAACGACCCGGACCTGTCCGGTATGTCCGAGTCATTGGCCGCGTTCGTGGCGCGGTGCCTCGCCAAGCGGCCCGAGGACCGCATCCCCCTGCCCGAGATCGCGGCGAGGGCGGAGGCGGCCGGCGCGGGAGGCGACCCGGCCGCGTGGCTGCCCGGCGCGCTGATGGCGGAGCTCGGCCGGCAGGCCTCCGGCCTCCTCGACCTGGAGGAGCCGCCCCCGCCGACCCAGGTCGACCATCCGTCCACGGGCCGGGCCGGGTCCGCCGTGCACGCCCTGCCGACCGCGCACGGCGGACAGGTCCCGCCCCCGCCGCCGGGCACCCCGGCGCCGGTACCGGGGCCCCCGGCGCACACCCCGGCCCCGACGCCCGCGCCGGCACCGCACAGGACGGTGACCGCGCCGCCGATGCCACCGGTACCCGGCGCCTTCCCGCCGGGCGGACGCCGCAGGAGCAGGGTCGGCCCCGTCGTGCTGGTCGCGTCGGCCGTCGCCGCCGTGCTCGCCGTCGTCCTGGCCGTGAAACTGCCCGGCCTCACGGGCGACGGTGAGAGGACCGGCTCCGGGGCGCCGGGAACGTCCCCCGCCACGCGTTCCCCCAAGGCCACCTCCGCCGACTACGAGGGGAGATGGACCGGCAACGTGCGTGAGGCGGACGACGACCTCTACTCGATCACGGTGGACTACAAAGGCGGCGAGCTCGGCGACCAGGTGGCCACCGTCGAGTACCCGTCGCTGGCGTGCAGCGGCCGCTGGATCCTCACCATGGACACGGGGCGTTCGGTGCAGGTCCGGGAGGAGATCACTGAGGAGAGCAGCCCGCTGAACTGCGTCGACGAGGTCGACATCGTCCTGACCCCCTCAGGCGACGGCAGCCTGCGCTACAAGGTGACGAGCGTGGCGGACTCCGGGACACTGCGGCGCAGCGAGTGACCGTGCCCCCGCGGCCGGGCCTCAGTCCGGCAACGGCAGCGGCGGGAGCCGCTGGTACTCGGCGCGGCCCCGGTTGAGCACGGAGATCGTCGCGGCGGTCAGCCACGGCACGGTCGGCCCGGCCAGCCGCATCGGCTCCCACTGCTGGTAGTCGGTGAACAGCGCCCACTGGTCGATCACCGGCAGGAAGCTGATGATCTCGTGGTGCCGCAGCGACACCCAGCGGTTCTCGGCGGCGACGTGCAGCAGCATGCGGCGGTCGGTGAGGATCGCGCGGCAGGGGGAGAAGTTGCGCCACTGCGCCTGCGCCATCGCTTGCGCCCGGCTGCGGGCGCTGCTGTTGGCGACGGCGTCCCCGACCAGCCCCGCGGCGACGAACAGCGGCGAGCCGAAGTAGAAGCCCGAGCGCTGGTCGTAGCTCACGTTCATGGCGTAGAAGCGCGCGTAGTGCGCCGCGACGTCGCCGTACGCGACCTCACCCGCCTCCAGCAGCACGCCCGGGGTGGCGACCGGGGCCAGCTCCCCTCCGGCGCGCAGGTGCCGGTGCAGGGAACACGCGGCCTCCCAGCCCTGCCGGTGCAGGGCCTGCAGATGTTCGTCCGCCGGGTTCTGACGTGACACTGTTCATCGCCCCCCACGCGACACGGAACGGGTGGATCTCCGTCGGGCCCCATGATGCCAACGCCCGGGCCCGCACGGGACCGCTCCCGTGAACGCCGGTCCGGGCCGCCCGTGGGCGACCGGATACAGTGCGCGGGACGGCAGCCCGGTCAGGGAGGGGAAGCGTGACCGACACCAGCAGCGCCCGGCCCGCCGGGGGTGAGGCGCGAGCACCGCGGCCCAGCCGCGTGCAGCGCCTGATGCGCTACCTGCCCCTGGCCGCACCCTTCCTGCTGTGGGCCGTGCCCTGCTGGGTGCTCCTGTACACCGGCCAGCACTGGCCACTGCCCGTCGCACTGGCCGGCACCGCCGCGTCCGTCCTCGGCCTGGTCGTGATGCCCCTGGCGATGGCACGCGGCCACGGCCGGCGCCAGCAGGACCGGGCGGCGATCCTCGGCGACACACTGCTGGGCGTCAGCTGGATCCTGTTCACCTGGTCCGTGCTGCTCGGGGTGCTGCTGCGGCTCGCCCTGACCGTGGCCGGCGCCGGCGACGGCCCAGACCGCGCCCGTATCGTCACCTGGACCGTCCTCGGCGTCACCGCCGTACTCCTCGCCTGGGGGTACGCCGAAGCCCGCCGCGTGCCCCGCGTCCGCCGGCTCGACGTGCGACTGCCCCGGCTGGGTGCCGGGCTCGACGGCCTGCGCGTCGTCCTCATCACCGACACCCACTACGGCCCCCTCGACCGCGCCCGCTGGTCGGCGCGGGTGTGCGAGACGGTGAACACCCTGGAGGCGGACCTGGTCTGCCACACCGGCGACATCGCGGACGGCACCGCCGAACGCCGCCGCGCCCAGGCCACCCCGCTCGGCACGGTGCGCGCCACCCACGCCCGCGTCTACGTCACCGGCAACCACGAGTACTACAGCGAGGCCCAGGGCTGGGTCGACCTCATGGACGAGCTGGGCTGGGAGCCGCTGCGCAACCGTCACCTGCTGCTCGAACGCGGCGGTGACACCCTCGTCGTCGCCGGCGTGGACGACGTGACCGCCGAGGTCTCCGGCCTGGCGGGCCACCGCGCCCACCTCGCCGGAGCCCTGAACGGCGCCGACCCCGATCTGCCCGTCCTGCTCCTGGCACACCAGCCCACGTTCGTCGACCGGGCGGCCGCCGCCGGCATCGACCTCCAGCTCTCCGGCCACACCCACGGCGGCCAGATCTGGCCCTTCCACCACCTGGTCCGCCTCGACCAGCCGGCCCTAGCCGGCCTCAGCCACCACGGCGCCCGCACCCTCCTCTACACCAGCCGCGGCACCGGCTTCTGGGGCCCGCCGTTCCGCGTCTTCGCCCCCAGCGAGATCACGCTGCTCGTCCTCCGTTCCCCGCACGCGCGCGGCTGAGGCGGCCACCTGGCAAGCCCGGTGGCCGCCCTGCGTCACAGCGGGCGCAGCACCTCCAGACCGATCGCGGGCGCGGCCTTGTCGAGGTCGGCCAGGCACCCTTCGCGGGTGTCGCCGACGACGGTGACCAGGGCGTAGCGGCCGGCGACATGGCCGTGCGGCGGCAGCCGCAGCTCCTGGCCCGGGAGGGCGACAGCCAGGGCGGAGTCCACCCCGGGGGGCAGCGCCGCGCGGTCGATCGACACGTGGCGGGCGATGCAGTCCGCCTCCGGGTAGTGGAAGCGGACGGCCGCCACACGGTGCCGGTCGGGGCGGATGCCGGGCTCCTCGCCGCAGGCCACGCGGGCGGCGACGAGCGCGGCGTCGACACCGAGGGCGAGCCGGCCGATGTCCGGGATGCGGTCGCCGCCGATCCGGGCGTTGATCTCCACGACCTTGGGACCGGCGGCGGTCAGCCGCAGTTCGGTGTGGGTCCAGCCGGTGGTGAAGCCCACGGCCCGGTGCGCACCGGCCACGACGTCCCGCACGCGCGGGTCGTCCATCAGCGGGTCGCGGCCGTCGACCAGGTGGCCGACCTCCTCGAAGTACGGCGGGTAGCCGCAGTCCTTGCGGGCCACGAAGGCCAGCGACATCCGGCCCTCGTACCAGGCCGCGTCCACACTGATCTCGGGGCCGTCGAGGTACTCCTCCACCAGGACGTCTCCGGGGGCCACCTCCACGGCGCCGGGCGCGGTCGCCGCGCGGGCCAGCCGGAACCGGCCGGCCAGCAGGTGGGCGGACTCCACCTTCACCACGCCCGTACTGGCGTTCAGCGCCCGGGGTTTGAGCACCAGCGGGTAGCCCACCCGCGCGGCGGCGGCGCGGGCCTGCGGGAGCGAGGTGACGGGCACCGACTCGGCCTGCGGCACCCCCGCGGCACGGAGCGCCTCGCGGGTGGCGCGCTTGTCGCGGCACCGCAGCACGGCCTCGGGCGGGCTGCCCGGCAGGCCGAGCAGCCGGGCCAGTTCGGCGGTCTGCACGACCCGGGTGTCGTCCCAGGTGATGACCCCGGCGCAGCCCAGGCCCCGGGCGACGGCCGCCAGCGCGGCCGGGTCGGCGGTGTCCAGGACGGTGTGCCCCGTGACGTACGGCTCCTCCCAGGTAGGGGCGCGGTCGGCGAGCAGGTGGACGTCGTACTCCCCGGCGACCGCGCGCAGCAGGTACTCCCGGTAGATCTGCGAGCCGGCGCCGACGAGGGCGAGTGTCGGCCTCATGCGTGTGCCTCCGCCCCGTCGAGGTGGGCGGCCAGGGTGCGTACCGTGCGGTGCAGGTAGAGCTGCGGCAGGGGGAAGACGGGCATCCGGGCCTCGCGGAGTGCGGCCAGCAGCCGTACGGCGAGCAGCGAGTTGCCGCCGAGGGTGAAGAAGTCGTCGTCCGGTCCGACGCGGAACCCGAAGACCTTCTCCCACACGCCGCGCAGCCGGGTCTCCAGGTCGCCGGCCTCCTCGTCGGCGGCGGCCGGTGTGCTCCGCACGCCCGCGAGGGGCTCCGGCAGCCGGGACGCGTCGATCTTGCCGTTGGGGGTGAGCGGGAGGGCGGGCAGCGCGGTGACCGTCGACGGGACCATGTGCTCGGGCAGGAACCGTGCCGCGTGGCGCCGTACCTCCTCGGTGCCGGCGGCGGGCGCGGCGCCGTCGGTGCCCGCGGGCAAGTCCCCGCCGCGCAGCACCACGTAGGCGTCCAGCCGCGCACCGGCCGCGTCGCCCGGCTTCTGCCGCAGGACCACGGTGGCCGCCGCCACGCCGGGCGCGTCCAGCAGCCGGGCGCGGATCTCGTCCAGCTCGATGCGGAAGCCGCGCAGCTTCACCTGGTTGTCGAGGCGTCCCAGGTGCTCCAGCCTGCCGTCGGGCAGGAGCCGTCCCCGGTCACCGCTGCGGTACATGGGGCCGGGGGCGTGCGGGTCCGGGACGAAGCGCTGCGCGGTGAGTTCGGGCCGGTTCAGGTACTGGCCGGCCACTCCGGCCCCGCCGACGTAGATCTCGCCGGCGACGCCCGGGGGCAGCTCGCGGCCCTCGGGGTCGAGGACGTAGAGGTGCCAGCCGGGCAGCGGGTGCCCGACGGACCGCGAACCGGTCAGCGCCTCACGGCGGGTGACGGTCTGCGCGGTGACGTGCACGGTGGTCTCGGTGATGCCGAACATGTTGACCAGCCGGCACCGCGACGCCGGGTGCCGGTCCAGCCAGGACAGCAGCGGGCGGGTGTCCAGCGGTTCACCGCCGAAGACGACCAGGCGCAGCGAGTCCGTCACCGGCTCGGCCCGGTCGGCCTCCATCAGCTGGGCGAACGCGCTGGGCGTCTGGCTGAGGACGGTCACCCGTTCCTCCGCCAGCAGCCGGGCGAACCGCTCGGGGTCCCGGGACGCCCAGTACGGCACGACGACGAGCCGGCCACCCGTCGTCAGGCAGCCCCAGATCTCCCAGACGGAGAAGTCGAAGGCGCTGGAGTGGAAGAAGGTCCACACGTCCCGGCCGCCGAGGCCGAAGTCCGCGCGGGTGGCGTCCATGAGCGCCGCCACGTTGCGGTGCGGCACGACGACGCCCTTGGGGCGGCCGGTGGAACCGGAGGTGTAGATCACGTAGGCGGCGGCGTCGGCGGACAGCGGCCCGGGCGCGGGCGCCCGCCCGTCCGGGTCCGCCGGGCCGAGGGAGCCGGGGTGGACCGTCCGCACGCCCTCCGTGACGGGAAACGCCTCGGAGCCGGTGACGACCAGGGACAGTTCCGCGTCCTCGGTCATGTACGCCAGGCGGTCGGCCGGGTAGGCGGGGTCCATCGGGACGTACGCCGCACCCGTCTTGAGCACCCCGAGCAGGATCACCACCAGATCGGCCGTGCGCTCCAGGCAGACGCCCACCCGGTCCGCCGGTGTGACGCCGAGCTCCCGCAGCGCGGCGGCGATCCGGTCGGCCCGCTCGTCCAGTTGACGGTATGTCAGCTTTTCGCCCTCGAAGGTGAGGGCCGTCGCGTCCGGGGTCCGTTCGGCCCAGGACCGCACGGCCCTCTCGATGCGTTCGCCGGCCGCCCCGGGCGCGGCGGGCTCGTGTCCCAGTCCGCCCAGGACGGCCAGGCGCCGCCGCTGTTCGTCGTCGAAGAGCGGGACGTCCGCCACCGGCGTGTCCGGCCGTGCGGTGACCAGCGCCCGGTGGGCGGTGACCAGCATGCCGGTGAGCCACTCGACGGCGGAGTCGCCGAAGTCGGAGCGCCGGTGGTGGCACACACCGGACAGGACGCCGGAGCCGTCGTCCGCCACGTGCACCGACAGCGGGTGGAGCGGGGCGAGGAACGGCCGGTCCTCGATGACCTCGGCCTTGAGCCCCTCGCCGGTCAGCACCTCGGCGGGCTCGGTGACGTACAGGCCGGCCGCGGGGGTGTGCGACGGCACCGTGTCGGCGTGCCGTACCCGCTCCAGGTACTCCCCGACCGTGGCGGTGGGGTCGACGGCGAACGTGATGCTGTGCCCGGGGCCGGTTCCCAGTTCGACGTCGGGGCCGCCGGCGCAGCGTGCCAGGACCAGCCCGAGTGCCGCCGCGGCGGTGACGGCCGCCGGGGCGTCGCCGTGGACCGGCAGGGTGAAGGAGCGGCTGCCCGCGCCGGCCGCGCCGGGTTCGCCGAGGCCCCAGTCGGGGGCCGGCGCCCGGCCGAGCCGGGCCACCTGCTCGCCGAGCCGCTCGGCGGTGTCGTGCGCCGCGGTGACCGGGCCGGTGGGCCGGGCGGCCGGGTCCAGCAGGGCGCGGGCCAGTCGGTACGGGTCCGCCGGCACCGCCCGGTGGGCGACGACGACGAGGTCGGCGCCCCCGTCGGCGTACCGCAGCAGGACCGCCCGCAGACCGGGTCCCGTGGCCGGGTCGGTGGGGCGGGTCAGCTCGCGTTCCCGGGCGTGGGCCGCGGCGGGGGACTCCGCCCCGTCGGGCACGTCCTCGACCCACAGGCGGGCTCCGGCGGTGCCGGTGAGCAGCGCCAGGTCGCGGCCCAGCCGTTCGGGGTCGGCGCCGGTGTGGACGCGCAGGGCGACGGCGCGGCACAGCCGCCCGGCGGCGGAGGGATCGTGGAGGTGGTCGTCGGTCATCGGCTGGTGAACCCTCCGTCCACGGTGACCGTCGAACCGGTCACCTGTCGGGACTCGTCGGACGCGAGCCAGAGCGCGGCTCCCGCCACGTCGTCCGGCTCGATGAGCCGGTTCATCGGCTGGGCGGCCACGAAGGTCTGCTCGTGCTCCTGGACGGGGACGTCGAGGGACCGGGCGATCTCGCTGAGCATCCGGCCCTCGACCGCCTCGTCGTCGCGCACCGAGCCGGGGCACAGGGCGTTCACCCGGACCCCGAACGGCGCGAGGTCCAGGGCGGCGGCCTTGGTCAGGCCGACCAGCGCGTGCTTGGCGGTGACGTACCCGGCGAAATGGCGGTAGCCGACGAGGCCGGCGGTCGAGGCGACGTTGACGATGCTGCCCGAGCGCTGCCGGGTCATGGCGCCGCCGACGGCCCGGATCATCCGCCAGGCGCCGGAGACGTCGACGTCGAGCATCAGGTCCCACTCGTCGGACGTGATGTCGTACACCGTCTTGCCCGAGGGGGCGGCGATCCCGGCGTTGTTGAGCAGGACGTCGATCCTGCCGAACCGGTCGAGGGCCGCGTCGACCACGGCACGCACGTCCCCGGTGTCGCGGACGTCGGCGGGCACGGTGACGACGGACCCGGCGCCCTGCTCGCGGCAGAGGAGCGCGGTGTGGGCCAGCTGCTCGGCCGTGCCCAGCGGGTAGGGCACCCCGGGCAGGTCGCGGCCGATGTCGGTGAGGAGCAGGTCGGCACCGGCCCGGGCGTACGCCACCGCGCACGCCCGGCCGATCCCGCGTGCGGCGCCGGTGACCAGGGCGGTCCTCCCGGCGAGCCGGCCGGGCGGGCGCCCGGCCGGTGCGGTCGGCACGTCGTGTGCCGTCGGGGCGGGCGCGGTCACCGTCGCACCGCCAGTCCGGCCAGCTCGGCGTCGAGCAGGCGCATCAGGCCGTCGGGCGACTCCACCACGTACATGTGCCCGCCGGGCAGTTCGGCGTGGTGGTACGCGGCCGTGGTGGCCGCCTCCCACTCCTGGGCCTCCTCGCGGGAGACGAGTTCGTCGTGGTCGCCCCGCACGGAGACGACCGGGACGGGCAGGGGCTTGCCGGCGGGCGCCCGGTAGTTCTCGTGCATCTCCACGTCGGCGCGGAGCGGCGGCAGGAGCATCTCGCGCAGGTCGGGGTGCTCCAGAGCCGGGTGGGTGTACCCGGCGAACTCGCGTACCTGCGCCAGGAACGCCTCGTCGGTGAGGCCGGTGGCCCTGATCCGGCGCTGCGTCCAGGGCCCGGGCGAGCCGCTGACGATGAGCTTGACCACCTCGGGCCGGCCCAGGGCGCACAGCCGGTGGGCCATCTCGAAGGCGAGGACGGCGCCCAGGCTGTGGCCGAACAGGGCGACGGCGGGGCTGCCGGCGATCCGGTCGAGCACGGACGGCAGCAGGTCGTCGACGGCGGCGACGACGTCGGTGTGCAGCGGCTCGCCGAAGCGCTCCTCACGGCCCGGGAGCTGGACGGGGGTGACGAGGACGGTGTCGCTGCCGTACTCCTGGCAGCGGCGGTACACCGAGGCGCCGGCGCCGGCGAACGGGAAGCACAGGACGGGTATCTGCGACATGTCAGCCCTCCATCTCGGTCGTGGTGGCCCACGCCCGCTCGATCAGTTCGCCGGTGCCGGCGGGGTTTCCTCGTACGAAGTAGTGGCCGCCGGACGCCAGCCGCTGGAAGCGCACGTCCTCGGCGAGCAGCTCCCAGGAGCGGTGGGCCTCGGAGGCGTGGGCGAGGCCCTGGTCGTCGTCGGCGACGACGACCGTGAACGGCGCTTCGATGCGCCGCCCGGACGGCTCCTCGGTGCGCCCGATGAAGTAGCGGTAGCCGCCGCAGACGTCGTGGCGGAACGAGTCGCCGAGGAAGGAGATGTAGCGGTGGTCGAGGCCGTCCAGCTCGCTGTAACCGGTCTCCTCGACCATGTACGTGATGATCTCCTCGTCGCTCCAGCCGTCGATCATGGCGATCGACTCGCGCATGTCGGAGACGGGCGGCAGCAGCTTGGACCCGATGAAGACGTGCCGGAGGTCGAAGCCGCGTTCCTCCAGGACGCGGGCCAGTTCGACGGTCACGGCGGCGCCGCCGCAGTGGCCCCAGAGGATCAGCGGCAGGTCGGCGCGCTGCTCGATCTCGTCGACGACGCGCACCACCGTCTCGGTGACGTCGGTGAACTCGCCCCGGCGCTCCGGGCTGTGGCCCGGCTGTTCGACGCCGTACACGGCCAGGTCGGGCGTGAGCTTCTCGATCGCCTCGGCGAGCGGTTTGAAGTTCACCGGGTGACCGCAGGGGTACGGGACGCAGATCACCGCTCCGCGGGCGGCCTCGCCCGGGGCGCTGGTCAGCCGCTGGAGCAGCTCGCCGTCCTCCTGGCCGGCACCCTCCTCGCGCGCGGAGCGCTCGTCCACCAGGGCGGCCAGCTCACCGAGGCGGGAGATGCGGGTGAGGTCGGAGAGGGTGACCAGTCCGTCGAGTTCCAGCACCACGCGCAGCGCCGACAGGGAGTTGCCGCCCAGGGCGAAGAAGTCGCCGTCGCGGCTGATGGCGGAGGGCGGGGTGCCGAGGACGTTCGCCCAGGCGTCCCGGATGCGGGCGACGGTGGCCTCGGACGCGCTGCCGGCGCCGGCGGCGGCCGGGTCCGCCGCCCGGGTCGCGGGGCCGGGCGTGCGGCCCAGCAGCGCCAGGTCCTCGTCCGCGAGCAGGGCGTGGGCGTCGTGCGGCGCGTCGGGTTCGGCGGCCATCAGCTCCAGCACCCGCACGAAGTAGCCGCCGATCCGGTCGATCTGCGCCTCGTCGTACAGGTGGGTGTGGAAGTGCAGGCAGAGCTGGAGCTCGTCGTCGAAGAAGTGCCGGGAGAACTCGGTGCGGAACGGGAACTCCGTCTCGGAGTCGACCCGCATGTCCAGCATGGAGAACTCCGGCAGCTTCTTGAGGTTCTGCAGCAGGTAGAAGTGGGTGAAGTTGAAGGTGGTGCTGAACAGGACGCGCTGGGTGGCGAGGTCCTGCTTCATCCGGGCCATGGGGTAGCGCCGGTGCGGCAGCAGGTCGAGCTCGGCGCGGTACACGCGGCGGATCAGGTCGGCCCAGCTCCCGCCGGCGAGGTCGACCTGGAAGGGCACGGTGTTGAGGTGCAGGCCGAGCGTGGTCTCCGCGCCCGGCAGCTCGGGCCGGCCGCTGTGCTCGTAGCCGGTCATCACGGTGTCCTGTCCGGACACCAGGGCGAGGACCTTCATGTGGGCGGCGAGCAGCACGTCCTTGAAGGGCACCGACAGGGCGTCGGCGGTCGCCTCGATGCGCTGGGTGAGCCCGTTCGGCAGGGGCACGTCCCGCAGGACGACACGGAAGTCGTCGGTGGGCTCGGCACCGGGCCGGGGCGGCACGTCGGCGGGGTGCGGGTCCTGGAGCACCTTCAGCCAGAAGTCCCGTGACTGCGGGGAGCGCAGCGCCTCGGTCTCCAGGCCGACGAAGTTGCGCAGGTGGTTGTCGACGGGCGGGCGGGAGGTGTCCCGGCCTTCGCGCAGCTGGTGGTACAGCTCGAACAACTGGGTGTGCAGCAGCGAGATGGACCAGCCGTCGAGTGCCGAGTTGTGCTGGCTCACGGTGTAGCGGAACAGGTCGTCGCCGAGCACCTGGACGTGCAGGGTGACCAGCCCGCCCTCCTCCCACACGAAGCGGCGGGCCTTCTCCTGCGCCAGCCACTCCTGGTGCCAGGCCTCCTGCCCGGCCGCGTCGAGGTGGCGCAGGTCCGCGACGGTCAGCGGCGGGTCGACCTCCCGGTGCACGATCTGGAGGAACTCGCTGTAGCCGGTGAGGTGGTAGGTGGTGCGCAGGATCGGGTGGCGCGCCGTGAGCAGGCGTACGGCCTCGGTGAAGGCCTCGGTGTCGAAGCTGCCGGTGATCGAATAGCTCAGCACGTCGTGGTACTGGCCGAGACCGCCGGTGATCTCGGTCTGGAAGATCAGCCCGGCCTGGAGCATGGACAGCGGGTACGCGTCCTCGGCGTCGTCCGGGAGCAGGGCCCGGTCGGCCTCGCCGATCAGCTCGAACGGCCGGAACGCGCCGCGGGCCGCGACGTCCGCCTCGGTGGTCGCGGACTCGTGCGCGTCCTCGATGCAGCGGGCCAGCCGGGCGATGGTCTGGTGCTTGAAGAGCTGCTGGAAGGTGAACTCCAGCCCCGCCTCACGGGCCTTGGCGAGGACCGGCACGAAGTGGATCGAGTTCCCGCCGAGGGCGAAGAAGTTGTCGTTCACGCCGATCCGGTCCCGTCCGAGGACCTCGCGCCAGATCTCCGCGAGGGTCTTCTCGTGCTCGGTGCGCGGGGCGACATGGCCGGCGGGCTTCGGACGCAGGGCGTCGGGGCTGCGCAGGGCGGCGCGGTCCAGCTTGCCGTTGGGGGTCAGCGGCAGTTCGTCGAGGGCGAGGATGCGGCCGGGCACCATGTAGGCGGGCAGCGCCTCGCGCAGATGGTCCTTGAGCGCGCTCTCGGCCGGGGCGTCCCCGGCCGGGACGACGAAGCCCCGCAGCGAGGCGGTCAGGCCGTCGTCGACGGCGACCACCGCGGCGTCCCGGACGTCCGGGTGGGCCCGCAGCCGTTCCTCGATCTCGCCCGGCTCGACGCGGAAGCCGCGGACCTTGACCTGGAGGTCGACGCGCCCGAGGTAGTCGAGGGTGCCGTCGGGCAGCCACCGGGCGCGGTCGCCGGTGCGGTAGAGGCGCTCCTCGCCGACCGCGGCGCCGCCGGTGAACCTCTCGGCGGTCAGCTCCGGCCTGTCGAGGTAGCCGCGGGCCAGGCCCACGCCCGCCACGTGGAGTTCACCCGGCACGCCCACGGGGCAGGGGCGGCCCTGGTCGTCGAGGACGTGCATGCGGATGTTGTCGATCGGCCGGCCGATGGGCAGCCGGGCGCGGCGGTCCGCCCGGTCGAGGCCGGTGACGGGCTGGTGGGTGACGTCGACGGTCGCCTCGGTGGGACCGTAGAGGTTGATCAGGCGCGCCTCGGGGAGCAGTTCGGCGAACTGCGCGGCCTGCGCGGGGGTGAGGGCCTCGCCGCTGGCGAAGACCTGCCGCACGGTCCGGGCCCGGCCGGCGTCGCCGAACCGGTCGAGGTGGCCGAGGAACATGCTGAGCATCGACGGCACGAAGTGCAGGGTCGTCACGGAGTGCCGGTCGAGCGCGGCGAGCAGCTCGACGGGGTCCTTCTCGGCGCCGGGCGCGGGCAGGGCGAGGGCCGCGCCGGCGAGGGGCCACCAGAACAGCTCCCAGACGGAGACGTCGAAGGAGACGGACGTCTTCTGCAGGATGACGTCGCCGGCCCCGAGCGGGTAGGCGTTCTGCATCCAGGCCAGCCGGTTGACGGCGCTGCGGTGCTCCACCTGCACACCCTTGGGGCGGCCGGTCGAGCCGGAGGTGTAGATGACGTACGCGACGTCGCCGGCGCCGGCCGCGGGCCCGGCCGGGCCGTCGGCGTCGGCGTACGCGGCGGCGTCCTCGAGGTCGAGCGCCGGGGTGTCGCCGAGCAGTGCGGCGAACCGGGCCTGGGTGAGCGCCAGGCGCGCCCCGCTGTCGGCGAGGAGGAAGTCGATGCGGGCCTGCGGGTAGGAGGGGTCGACGGGCAGGTAGGCGCCGCCCGCCTTCAGCACGGCGAGCAGGCCCGTCATCATCTCGGGCGAGCGCTCCGCGACCAGGGCGACGACGGTGCCGGGTCCGACGCCGCGTCCGCGCAGGGTGTGCGCGAGCCGGTCGGAGCGGGCGTCGAGTTCGCCGTACGTCACGGTGCCGGCGTCGGTGAGGAGGGCGGGGGCCCCGGGGGTGCGGGCGGCCTGCGCGGTGAACAGGCCGTGCAGGGTGGCGTCGCGGTCGAAGGGCCGCTCGGTGGCGTTGCTCGCCTCGACGATCGCCGCGTCCTCGTCCGTCCACAGCGTCAGGTCGGTGACCTGCCGGTCGGGTTGCGCGGTGGTGAGCTCCAGCAGCAGGGCGTAGTGGCCCGCGATGCGGTGGACGGAGTCCTCGGCGAGGCGGTCGGTGTCGTAGGTGACGGTCACGACGAGTCCGTCGTCCTCGCGGGAGACGGTGAAGCGGGTGGCGGCGGGGGTGGCGTACCCGGCGTCGTGGAAGCCGGTCAGCTCGATGGCGGTGTCGAAGGCGTCGGCGCGGCCCAGTTCGGCGGCGAGTGCGGCGACGTCGCAGTCCTGGTGGCGCTCGGCCTCCTTGACGGCGGCGGCGACCCGGGCGAGCAGTTCGCGGAGGGTCCCGGTGGGAGCGGTGCGCAGCAGGAGCGGCCCGCCGGCGTGGCCGGCGGCGGCGCCCCGGGTGGGCTGGGCGACGACGACGTCCTCCTGGCCGGTGCAGCGGCCGACGAGGGCGATCAGGGCGGCCGTCAGGACGACGTGCAGTTGCTCCGGCCGGTCGCGGCTGACGCGGTCGAGGCGGGCGGTCAGTTCGGGTCCGAGACGTACCGCGTGGGTGGCGGTGGGCACCCGGTCCCGGTCCGCCGGCGGGCGGAAGTCGGACAGGAAGCCGGAGGTCTCCATGAGCGCGGCCAGCTGGGATCGCCAGTGGGCGGCCTGCGCGGAGGGTGCTGCCTCGGGGTGGAGCGACGGCATAGGTGTCTCCTGGATCGAGCTGCGAATGAGTGCGTGACGGGCTGTGCGTGTGCGTGGTGCCGTGAGCAGTCAGAGATCGAAGTCGAGGTCGAAGCCGGAGGGGGCGGGCAGGAGTGCGCCCAGTGAAGTGGCCGGGTCGGTGGTCGCCGTGTCGAGCAGCGAGGTGAAGGTGTCGCGCCAGCCCTCGACGGTGTCGCGGTGCAGCAGGCCGGCGGCGTACTGCCAGGCGACACTCAGGCCGCCCGGGGTCTCGTGGACCTGCATGTTGAGGTCGAACACGGCCTGTCCGGTCTGTTCCAGGCGCAGCGGTACGCGGGTGCCCCGGAACTCGACGGAGAGGTAGCGGGCGCTGTGCAGCGCGAGGAGCGCGTCGAACAGCGGGGTGCGGCTGTAGTCCCGCCCGGGTGCCGTCCGGGCCACGACCTCCTCGAACGGGAAGTCCTGGTGGGCGGAGGCCTGCTCGGCAGCCTCGCCGGTACGCCGCAGGAAGGTGTCGTACGGCAGGGCCGGGTCGGCGTCGAGGCGCAGCACGACGGTGTTGGCGAACATGCCCACGGTGCGGTGCAGTCCGGGGACGGTGCGGCCGGAGACCGGGGTGCCGATCGTGATGTCGGCCGTGCCCTTGAGCCCGGCCAGCAGCAGGGCGTACGCCGACGCCAGCACGGCGAACGGTGTGACGTCGTGCGCGCGTGCCACGGCGCGGATCCGCTCGGTCCGTTCACGGCCGAGACCGAAGACGAGGACGTCGCCGTCGAGTGCGCGCAGCGGCGGGCGGGGGCGGTCGGTGGGCAGGTCCGCCGGGTCGACCGGTTCGGCGAACACCTCCTCCCAGTGGGGGGCCTGCGCCTCGCGGGCCGCGGTGGCGTCGCGCCCCCGGAGCCACACCGCGTAGTCCCGGTACCGGCGGGCGGGCGGGGTCGGTTCGCCGCCCTCGTACAGCAGCGCCAGATCCTCCAGGAGCGGGGTCAGGGAGAAGCCGTCGACGATGATGTGGTGCAGGTCCAGCCGCAGCCGGACGCCCTCGCCCGCCCGGTGCACCTCGGCGCGCCACAGGGGTGCCCGCGCCAGGTCGAAGGGGCGGACGAACGCGCCGGGCGGGGTGGCGTCGCGCGGGTCGTCGACCACCCGGACCGAGGGTTCGGTGCGGGCCTCGACGCACTGGCGGACCTCGCCGCCCTCGACGGTGAAGCGGGTGCGCAGCGCCTCGTGGTACTCGGGGAGCCGCCGCAGGGCGTCCGCGAGGCGCGCCGGGTCGGTCCCGGCGGGCAGGTCGAGGGTGACGGGCACGTTGTAGTGCACGGCCCGCTCGTCCTTGATCTGCTCCAGGTAGACCTGCCGCTGCTGCGGGGTCACCGGGTAGGTGCCGGCGTCGGGCGCGGCCGGGATCCGTGCCGCGGCGGTCGCGGTGGAGTCCCGCAGCAGTGCGGCGAGACGGGCGGGTGTACCGCTGCGCAGGACCGCGCCGGCCGGGCAGTGGCGGCCCAGTCGCTCCTGCGCCCCGGCGGCGATCAGGGTGGCGGTGAGCGAGTCGGCGCCCAGGTCGCGCAGGTCGTGTCCGGTGCCGATGCCGGTCAGGCCGAGTGCCGCCTCGGCGAGCTCGACGAGGGTGCGCTCGATCTCGTCGGCCGGCGCGGTGTACGGGGTCGCGGCCAGCAGGGGTGAGCCGTCCGGGTCCGGCAGCCGGCCCCGGTCCAGCTTGCCGGTGTGGGTGAGCGGCAGCCGCTCCAGGGGCACCAGGTGGGTGGGGACCATGTGGCCGGGCAGGGTGCGGGCGAGGTGGTCGCGCAGTTCCTCCGGCCCGGGCGGCCGGGGGCCCGCGTAGTAGCCGCACAGCCGCAGGTCGCCGCGGCCCGGCAGGGGCCGTGCCGTCACGACGGCCTCGGCGACCCGGGGGTGGCCGAGCATGGCCTTCTCGACCTCGGCGGGTTCGATGCGGAACCCGCGGATCTTGACCTGGTGGTCGCGGCGCCCGAGGAAGTCGATCACTCCGTCGGGCCGCAGCCGCGCCAGGTCGCCGCTCCGGTACATCCGGCCGCCGGGGACGAAGGGGTCCTCGGTGAACCGCTCCGCGGTGAGGTCCGGCCGGCCCAGGTAGCCGAGCGTGACGCCCGCACCGCCCAGGCACAGTTCACCCGGCACGCCCACGGGGCACAGGCGGCCCGCCTCGTCGAGGACGTACGCGGTGGAGTTGGCGATCGGCCGGCCGATGGGAATGCGGCGGCCGTCCAGGTCGTCGCGGGTGACGCGGTGGGTGAGGGAGAACGTGGTGTTCTCCGTCGGCCCGTACCCGTTCACCACGGTCAGTTCCGGGCACGCGTCGAGGGCTTTCGCCACGTGCGGGGAGGAAAGCGCGTCACCGCCGACGACGAGTTCCCTCAGGGAGCGGAAGGCTTTCGCGTCCTGTTCCACCAGCTGGTTGAAAAGCGGGGAGGTCAGCCACATGGTGGTGATCCGCCGCGTGCTCAATTCCCGGCCCAATTCCCGGGCGTTGAGAATGACGTCCCGATCGGCCATGTGGAGACTTCCGCCATTCAGCAGCGGTCCCCATATCTCGAAGGTGCTCGCGTCGAAGGCGACCGAACCGGTGGGCAGCATTCTGGTGTCCGGCCCGAACGGTACGTATGCCGTTCCTTTGACCAGCCGGACCACGTTGCGGTGCGTGACCTGGACGCCTTTCGGCGTGCCCGTGGTGCCGGAGGTGTAGCAGATGTACGCCAGGTCTCCGGCGGACGCGGGGCCGTCCGGTGACCCTGCCCCGGTGTCCTGGAGCCCGGGGGTGGCGGCCGGGAGGGGCGCGGCGGCGTGCTCGTGGTCCCGGACGTCCACGGTCAGGACCGTGCCGTCGAAGGGCGGGGCCGCCGGGAGGCCGGGGCCGCTGACCAGCACCCGCACCGAGGAGTCGGCCAGCAGCCAGCCGGTGCGCTCGGCCGGGTGGTCGGGCTCCAGCGCGACGTAGGCCGCTCCGGCGCGGAGGATGCCCAGCGCCGCGACGACCAGCTCCGGGCCGTGTGCCGCGCGCAGTCCCACCCGGTCGCCGGTGCGCACCCCGCGGGTGCGCAGCTCCGCCGCCAGCTCCGCCGACCGGCGGTCGAGCTCGCGGTAGTCCATGCGACCGTCGGCCCAGGTGACGGCGGTGGCCTCCGGGGCGCGCCGGGCCTGCTCGGCGAAGAGTCCGTGGACCGTGGCCGTGTCCGGCCAGTCGACGGCCGTGTCGTTGAGGGTGCCGAAAATCAGCGCCAGCTCGTCCTCCGAGAGGAGGTCCGCCTCGCCGACGGTGGCGTCGGGCCGGCGGGCGAGGAACTCCCGTACGCGCAGCAGGTGCTCGGCGAAACGTTCCATCGTGGCCGGTTCGAACAGGGAGGAACGGTACGCGAGGCGGGCCCGGTCGCCCTCGTGGGTCAGGAGCAGCTCGCACGCCTCGCCGGGCGCCGTCGCGGCCCCGGCCCCCGTCGGCGTGCCGGGTGCCGTGTGGTCCGCGTACCGCACCGGGGCGCCTGCCGGGGGCCCGGCGGGCCGCGGCGCGGCGCACCCGGCCAGCAGCGCGGCGACCGGTCCGGCCGGGTCCACGGTCAGCGTCAGGGCTCCGCGGTCGCTGTCGACGAGGAGCCTGCGGCGGCCGGTGTACCGGTGCAGCAGTACGGCGTACGCGGCGAGGAGCAGGGCGCTCTCCTCGTCCCCGCCGGTGCCGTGGCGCGGCAGGGGCGGCAGGTCGACGGTGAGGGTGCGCAGGGGCGCCGTGCCGCTGTCGAGGGCGCGCGGGTGGTCGGTGACGAGCAGGACGGGTTCGCCGGCGTCAGGAGCCGGAAGGGACGGCGTCGTTCTTGGTCTGCTGGTCATCGGCCGCGGTCACCCCCAATCTGAACGGGGTGCGGCGGAAGAGGACGACGGTGAGGATGCCGGGCGCGGCTGCGAGCGCGGCGACGGAGACGATCAGCCCGTGGTAGTGGCTGTCGGTGAGCAGGAAACCGCCCAGCGCGGAACCGGCGGGCAGGGCGCCCGCCATCACCGTGCGCATCAGCGTCATGGCGCGGCCCCGCATCTCGTTGGGCACCCGCGTCATGCGCACCACGCCGCCGAGGACGGTCATGGGCGCCGACAGGATGCCGTTGAGCGCCAGCCCGAGCAGGATCCAGGGCAGCGCGGTCGGGATGAGGAAGAACAGGACGGCGCCGGACAGCAGTTGGAAGACACCGATGCGGAGCATCTGCTTCTCGGAGGTCTGTACGGCGCCGGAGACCAGCGAGCCGATGAGTTCGCCCGCCGCCATCACGGCCAGCATGAGGCCGAGGACCCCGGGCCCGCTGTCGAACTCGAACTTCGCCAGCCACGGCAGCGCGACCACCAGGGCGCCGGCGGAGACGTTGAAGGCGCCGAACGAGAGCGTCAGCACCAGCAGGAACCGGTCGCGGACGATGAGCCGGAAGACGGGCGCCCAGCCGGGCCGCCGCGGTGCGTCACCGGTGGTCTCCGCCGGCTCGGGACGGCCCATCGGGGCCTTGATCCTGCTGATCAGGAAGGCGAAGAGCAGGTAGGTCGCGGCGTCCAGGAGCAGGACGTTCGGGGCGCCGACGAGGGTGATCAGACCCGCGCCGATGGCCGGGCCGAGGACGTTGGCGGCGCCCATGGCGGTGGCTTCCAGGCCGGAGGCCGCCTGGAGCTTGTCGGCCGGCACCAGTTCGGGCAGCACGGCGGGTGTACCGGCCAGCGGAATGATCTTGAGGAAGCCGTAGACCAGCGCCACGACGTACAGGTGCCAGGCATGCAGGGAGTCCGCGACGGCGAGGAGCGGGATCAGCGCGACGACCACGCCCCGGAACACCGAGTCGTAGATGAACAGCTTGCGCCGGGAGAACCGGTCGAGAAGCGGGCCGACGACGGCCCCTCCGGCGATCACCGGGAGCGTGAGACAGACTCCCAGGATTCCCAGCCCGGCGGCGCCGGCCTCCTCCACCGTGATCCAGGCGAGCGCGGCGTAAGTGGCACCGTCGCCGAGCAGGTTGAGCACCAGAGCCGACCAGAGCAACCGGTAGTCACCGATGCGCAGGATGGCCAGATATGCTTTCACGTTCCACACCGTTCAGTAGGCCGAGATGGGCAAGCTAAGCCGGCGGGTGGCATGAAAAGGCGCCAACTCCGCGGCTGGTGTGCGAATAGGGAAGACGCCAGGGCGTGATGTACCGGCATGCCTGCGGGCATGCGTCGACGATCCCGGCGTTCTTACGTATGACCTGTCAGGCGTGCTCGTTTCCGGCTCTCGAGTCCGGAATCCCCCGTGCGAGTGTCCTCAAGAAGTGCCCCCACCCCCGTCAGCGGCTGCCGGAGCAGCGCGCGTTTTCCGCCGATCGTTCTAACAGTTCGCGTGAAACGCGTCAACGACGGTGGAGCCAGGCGGAATGGCCTGTTCTGCAGCTTGAGTTCGGGCGGGGGGCGATGGTGCCGAAGAATGGACCGGACGCCGCTTCGCGCACCCTCCCGGCGTCGGCCGGCTCCCGCGGCGGGCGGCCCGGACGGGTTCCCGGAGCGGCGTGGCGGCCGCATGCACGCCGCTGATCACGGCGCATGTCGGCGGTGGGAGGGTCCACCCTTCGTCGCGGGGCGCGTACGCCCCGTGTGCGGGGTCCGGGGGGCGGTCCGGGACGCCGGCCGGACGGCTCGTGGGAGGGGCGGGGGAGGCGGTGTGTCCGATCGGCTGATCGAGTTCCTGACGGATACCCACGCTTTTCAGTCACGATGGCTACACAATTTGTTCGCCTTGTGACCGGTGAACCGGCGGTTTTCCCGCAGTTACCCCCTCAGGACCGCCGGCCGACGGCCCGGCGTCACCGCCCGCGCAGCGCCTCGGCCCGGCGGCCGCACGGTCGATCCGCAGGCGGTCCTCCGTGGTACGGTCCTGCCGCCGTGCACCGCTGCGAACCGAGGAGGTGAGACCGATCAACGCTGTGACAGGTCGGGCCTCCCTCCCTCGCATGGCCTGAGGAGCGCCCGCAGAGGCATCCCGAAAGGCATGAATCGCATGCGCTTCACCTCAGAGACGTCGTCCGGCGGCGTCCGCGAACAGCTCTTCACCCTCGGCGAGATCCCCGGTGTGCTGTGGACGCCGGAAGGCGCCGCCGCCACACGTCCGCTCGTCCTGATGGGACACGGTGGCGGTCAGCACAAAAAGGCCCCCGACGTCCTGGAGCGTGCGCGCCGTTTCGTGACCGCATGCGGTTTCGCGGTCGTGGCCGCCGACATCCCCGCCCATGGCGACCGGCCGAAGGTCGAGGAGTACGAGCGGATCGTGGCCGAGAACCAGGCCCGCGTGGCAGCCGGTGAGGACCTGGCGCCGCTGATCGCCGACTTCCAGGCGCTCGTGGCCCGGCAGACCGTGCCGGAGTGGCGGGCGGTCCTGGACGCGGTTCAGCGACTCGGGCACGTCGGTGCCGGCCCGGTGGGGTACTGGGGCGTCTCCCTGGGATGCGGACTCGGTGTTCCGTTCGTCGCCGCCGAACCGCGGGTCCGCGCGGCGGTGCTGGGCCTGGGCGGGGCGCAGGCCTCGGCCGAGGCCGCCACGCGGATCACCGTCCCCGTGGAGTTCCTGGTGCAGTGGGACGACGAGCGGGTGCCGCGGGCGCAGAGCCTGGCGCTGTTCGACGCCTTCGCCTCGGCCGAGAAGACGATGCACGCCAACCCCGGCGGGCACGGGGAGATCCCGGCGTTCGAGCTGGAGAGCACGCTGAGGTTCTTCGCCCGGCACCTCGGCTGACACCACGGCCGGCGACGCGCCGGCCGGGAACCGGTTCCCGGCCGGCGCGTCCCCTGAAGCGGTCGGCACGGCCGACGGAGTTCCGGTTCGGCGGATCGGCCGATGACGAGCGGCAGCGGTGGTAGTAGTCTCCGGAGACAGCCCTTGACCTGCAGAAGCAGGCAGGGAGCCGATCTCCGGGAGCACACCATGCTGCGCACCATGTTCAAGTCCAAGATCCACCGAGCCACCGTCACCCAGGCCGACCTGCACTACGTGGGATCCGTGACGATCGACGCCGATCTGCTCGACGCCGCCGACCTGCTGCCCGGCGAACTCGTGCACATCGTGGACGTCACCAACGGAGCCCGCCTCGAGACGTACGTCATCGAGGGCGAGCGCGGCTCCGGCGTGATCGGGATCAACGGCGCCGCGGCTCATCTCGTCCACCCCGGCGACCTCGTGATCATCATCAGCTACGCCCAGATGACCGACGCCGAGGCGCGGGAGTACGCGCCGCGGGTCGTGCACGTGGACCGCGACAACCGGATCGTGGCCCTGGGCGCGGATCCGTCGGAGCCGGTACCGGGCTCGGACCAGCAGCGCAGCCCGCAGGCCGTCGGGGCCTGACGGAGGACGGAAGCGAGGAGCGTGTCCATGAGCGACCCGGAGATCCGTGACGACCGGGAGATCCGTGACGATCGGGAGGCGGGCCGTCTGGAGGCCGTGGCCGACGGCGAAGTCCTCGGCCACATCGAGTACTTCGTGCTCGACAGCCCCGAGCAGGCCCTCGTGCCCGTCCACACCGTCGTCGAACCGGCCCACGAGGGCAAGGGCATCGCGGGCTCCCTGGCCCGTGAGCTCTACGCTCTCGCCGCCCGCGAGCGCAGGACGGTCGCTCCGCTCTGCCCCTACGTCGCCAAGTGGGCCCAACGCCACCCCGACGAGGCGCCGCCGGCGGGCGAAGCCCTGCTGAACGCCGCGAAGGACTGGCTGCGGGCCCACCCCGGCCGCTTCTGACCGACCGCACGCCCGGCACCCAGGGTTCGAGCCGCCCCGGTCCCGCACCGGGGCGGCTTCGCGTGCCGGAGAGCCGGAACGCCCGACGACGCCGGGACCTCCCCCACCTGGCCCCCTCTCCGTCCCGCCCGGGAGTGACTGCGGAGGCGGGTGCCGGGTAGGCGGGGGAGTAGTCCAGAGCCGGAGTCGTCCCACTGGCTGGAGGACCTGATGACGAACCCGTATCCCGACCCCGTGCCGCCGGCCCCGACACCGGGACCGGATCCCACACCCCCCGAGCCGCCGGGTCCCGACCCGGTGCCGAACCCGCAGCCCCCGCCCGGCCCCGAGCCGACCCCGCCGCCGCCGTCGCCCACGCCGCCGCCGGCCCCGACCCCGCCCCCGCCGCCCGGGCCCGGCCCCGTACCGAATCCGCAGCCGCCCGATCCGTCGCCGATCCCCCCGGGCCCGGAACCCGTACCGAACCCCGAGCCCGGACCGCCGCTCTCCTGACCACGGCAGGAGAACGGGGCCGGTGGACACCACGCAAGGTGTCCACCGGCCCCGCCGGCCCGCACTCGGAACGCTCGACGCGGCCGGCGTCCGGCCCCGCCCCACGCGCCCCCGGCGCGCAGCGCTACGCCGTGACCTCCGAGCGGTCCCCGCCCCACAGCGTGTGGAACGACCCCTCGCGGTCCACCCGCCGGTAGGTGTGCGCACCGAAGAAGTCCCGCTGCCCCTGCGTCAGCGCCGCCGGCAGCCGCTCCGCGCGCAGCGCGTCGTAGTAGGCGAGCGCCGCCGCGAAACCGGGCGTCGGCACGCCCTGCCGGGTCGCGGCGACCAGCACCTCGCGCCAGTCGTCCTGGGCATCGGCGATCTCCTGCGCGAACGTGTCGTCCGACAGCAGGCTCGGCAGGTCCGGCCGGGCGTCGTAGGCCGCGCGGATCCGGTCGAGGAACGCCGCCCGGATGATGCACCCGCCGCGCCAGAGCGCGGACACCGCGCCGAGGTCGATGTCCCAGCCGTACTCCCCGCGCGCCGCGTCGATCTCGTGGAAGCCCTGCGTGTACGACACGATCTTCGACGCGTACAGCGCCTGCTCCACCCGGTCGGCGAACGCCCGGGCCTCCGCCTCGCCGAGCGGCTTCGCCGTGGGCCCGGCCAGCCCGCGCGAGGCCTCCCGCAGCGCCGCGTGACCCGACAGCGACCGCGCGAACACCGCCTCGGCGATACCCGACACCGGCACGCCCAGATCGAGGGCGATCTGCACGGTCCAGCGGCCGGTGCCCTTCTGCTCGGCCTGGTCGACCACGACGTCCACGAACGGCTTGCCCGTCTCCGCGTCCACGTGCGACAGCACCTCGGCCGTGATCTCGATCAGGTAGGAGTCGAGGCGGCCCTGGTTCCAGGTACGGAAGATGTCGGCGATCTCGGCGGGGGAGTAGCCGGCGACGTCCCGCAGCAGCTGGTACGCCTCGCCGATGAGCTGCATGTCCGCGTACTCGATGCCGTTGTGCACCATCTTCACGAAGTGCCCGGCACCGTCCGGTCCGACGTGGGACACGCACGGCGTGCCGTCGGCCGCCTTGGCCGAGATCTTCTCCAGCATCGGGCCGAGCGAGTCGTAGGACTCCTTCGGGCCGCCCGGCATGATGCTCGGGCCGTTCAGCGCGCCCTCCTCGCCGCCGGAGACGCCCATGCCGACGAAGTGGATGCCCTGCTCGCGCAGCTCCCGCTCGCGGCGCCGGGTGTCCGCGAAGTGCGCGTTGCCACCGTCGATGATCATGTCGCCGGGCTCCAGCAGCGGCGCGAACTCCCGGATCACCGCGTCCGTCGGGTCACCGGCCTTCACCATCACGACCAGCCGGCGGGGCCGCTCCAGCGCGGCCACGAAGTCCTTCGCGCTCTCGCACGCGATGAACTCCCCCTCGCCGCCGAACTCCTCGACCAGCGCGTGGGTGCGCGAGGGCGTCCGGTTGTGCACCGCCACCGTGTAGCCGTTGCGGGCGAAGTTACGGGCGAGGTTGCGGCCCATGACGGCCAGTCCCGTGACGCCGATCTGCGCTGTACTGCTCATTCGGTTCGCTCCTAAAGACCTCGGTACCGGTGCCGCCGGCGGGTACCCGCCGGCGTGACCCCCGCCGACCATCCTGGCGTGCCGCCACCTCGGCCGCACGCGCGGGCCGGACGGCGTCGCGCAGGACGATACGCACGGCAGCCCCTCTCGCACTCAGCCGAGGTACGCGTCCCCGCGCGCGCCGCACCCGCGCACCGCGTGGCGTACGCGATGCACCGCCGGGGCGCACGTCGCGCAACAGGGGCCCCATACCGGCCACTTGAACCCCCGGGCGGCCGATACGCGTCTTGTTCTGGCCGGTTCGCAGCGCTTACTTTTGCCCCTCCTGACGCATGTCTAGGGGGGCTTTCGATGGCCGTACGCGGCCGGCACCGCCGGTATCAGCCGAACAGGATCAACCGCGCCTCACTCACCGTCACCGCGGGCGGCGCGGGCATGGCGCTCCCGTTCCTGGGCGCCGGCACCGCCCAGGCGGCGGACGTGGACACGTGGAACAAGGTCGCCGCCTGCGAGTCGAGCAACGACTGGAACATCAACACCGGCAACGGCTTCTACGGCGGGCTGCAGTTCACCCAGTCCACCTGGGAGGCCTACGGCGGCCGGGCCTACGCGTCCCGCGCGGACCTGGCGACCAAGGACCAGCAGATCGCGGTCGCCGAGAAGGTGCTCGACGGGCAGGGCCCGGGCGCCTGGCCGGTGTGCTCGGTGCGGGCCGGGCTGACCCGGGGCGGCGGCGAGCCGGACATCCGCCCGGCGGCCGAGCGCACGAAGCAGCGGGAGACGAAGAAGAAGACCTCCATCGAGGAGGTCCGGCCGCAGTCCACACCGCAGTCCCGCGCGGGCAGCGCCGAGATGTACACCGTGGTCCACGGCGACACCCTCTCCGGCATCGCGTCCGACCGCGAGGTCCGGGGCGGCTGGCGCGGCCTGTACGCGGCCAACCGCTCGACCATAGGGGGCGACCCCGACCTCATCGTGCCCGGCCAGCGGCTGGCCCTGCGTGGCGAGGGCGGTACGAAGACGCGTCCCGCGCACAAGCCGGCGCCGAGGAAGCCGGCGGCGGACCGCCCGAAGGAGCGCGTCGACGACCGCCCGAAGGAGCGTGCCGAGGGGCGCACGAAAGAGCGCGCCAAGGACCGCTCGCAGGAGGCCGGAAAGGAGCGGGCCGCCCGGTCCACGGCCACCCGGCAGGGCCTGGTCGCCCCTGTCAGCGCCTCCCTCGGAACGCCCTACCGCAAGGCCGGTTCGTCCTGGTCGAAGGGCTACCACACCGGCATCGACTTCCCCGTGCCGACCGGCACGTCCGTGAAGTCCGTCGCCGCGGGCCGGGTGGTCAGCGCCGGGTGGGGCGGCTCCTTCGGCTACCAGGTCGTCGTCCGCCACGACGACGGCCGCTACAGCCAGTACGCCCACCTGTCGGCGATCTCCGTACGGGACGGGCAGACGGTGAGCGCCGGCCAGCGCATCGGCCGTTCCGGCTCCACCGGCAACAGCTCGGGCCCGCATCTGCACTTCGAGGTGCGGACGGGGCCCGGTTTCGGCTCGGACGTCGACCCAGTGGCGTACCTGAGGGCCGGCGGCGTCAGGATCTGATCCGTACCCGGTGCCGGTCCAGCGCCGGCAGCGGCACGTACGGGAGGTTGTAGAAGGGCAGGTAGGAGAGCGGGCGTTCGCCGTCGGTGTCGTGGTCGGGCACCGACGGCACCCCGCTCTCGTACGGCCCGTCCGGGAGGACACGCGCCGCCGGCACGAGCACGTCCGGCACGAGCACGTCCGGCACGAGCACGTCCGGCACGAGCACGTCCGGCACGAGCGCACCGTCCACGAGTTCCGGCACGAGCACGCCGTCCACCGGCTCCGGGACGCGCACGCCCTCCACCGGCTCCGGCAGGCCCGGGCGCACCGCCGTACCGAGGCCGAGGCCGAGACCCGCGGTGTCCACCGGGACCGGTCCCGTACCGGTGCTGCCCAGCGCGCCCCGCTCGCTCTCGGGCCGGTCCTGCGCGAGCCGCTCGGTGGTCAGCAGGATCAGACCGCCGGCCGCCACCACGCCACAGCCCAGGGCGAGCACGGTGCCGGCGGTGCCGTAGCGGAACGTCTCACCGAACATCGTGATGCCGACCGCCGCCGCCACGACCGGGTTCACCACCGTCAGCGTCGCCAGCGGCGCCGTGAGCCCGGCGCCCCGGTAGGCGGCCTGCGACAGCAGCATGCCGGCCGTGGCCAGGACGCCGATCACGGCCAGGGAGGGCAGGTCGGCCGCGGACACGCCGCCGGTCCAGTCGACGGCGACCGTCTTGGTGAACACCGAGGACATGCCGAACGCGATACCGGAGGCGGTCGCCAGCAGCATGCTGCGCACCGCCGGGTGCCGGTGCGCGGCCCGCGCGGCGATCATCAGCACGACGACGGCACCCGCGGTGACCAGGGCGACGGCCACCCGCTCGGCACCGGTCAGCGACTGCGCTTCGGCCGCGGCGACCAGGGACAGCAGTCCGGCGAGACCCACCGTGGCCATGATGGCGCCGCGCCAGGCCGTGGCACCGGCCCGGCGGCCGACGAACAGCGCGGCCATGGGCAGCGCCACCACGATGGTCAGCGCGCCCAGCGGCTGCACCAGGCTCAGCGGGCCGTAGGCCAGCGCCACCACGTGCAGCAGACCGCCCAGGCCGTTGAGCGCGACCGCGGCCCACCAGCCGGGCCGGCGCAGCGGCGCGTACTCCTCGCCGGGCGAGGACTCCGCCACCCGCTCCTGCACGATGGCCCCGCCCGCGTAGGCGACCGCGGAGACGAGGGAGAGCAGGACGGACAGAGCGAGGGCGCTCATCGGCTGCTCCTCTGCGTCTGGCGGGGGCGCTCGGCCCGGCGCGGCGATCGGTCTGCCTTCATGACAAACACCCTGCCGTGTCCGGGTCTTCCCGTCGTCGTCCCTGAGCACTCATTGGGTCCTACTGCCGATGGAGTACGAGGGGAGCCTCGTCATCCCCAGGGTGGGCGGCTCGAGTCGGGGGCCACCCCGGCGCGTCCCCTAAGGGCCTTGGTACTACTGGTCCTCGTGGACCTCGACCCCGGCCTCGCGGCGCTCCGCCCGCTCGGCGGCTTCTTCGTGCTGCGCACGGACCCCGCGGCGGCCGGGCCTCTTCCCACTCTCGCACAGGCCTACGCGGAGGCGGCAGCGGACGAAGGGGGAAATCCGCTGATTTTCCGTGTGCGCAAGGTCGCCCGGGCCCTGGGCGTCCCGGAGCCGCGTGTGGCCGCGTCCGTGGCGCACCAGGCACTCGCGGCCCGGCTGTGGTCGGTCGCCCTCGGCTGCGCCGTGCTGTACGGCAGCCTGCCCGACCTGGACGCCCGCCGTCTGCGCTGGGACCCCGACGGCAGTGCCCCCGACGACCTCTGGCTGTCCGGCGTGCGGCCGCTGCCCGCGGAGCCGGAGCACCTCGCGGAGGTCGTCCTGGACGGGCACCTGGTCCCGCTGGCGTCGGCCCTGCGCGTCCACCACCGCCTCGCACCGGGCCTGTTGCGGGGCAACTCCGCCTCGGCGCTGGCGGGCGCCGCCCGGGAACTGGACCGCTGGGCCCGCCGCCACGGCCGCCCCGGCGCCGCCGCCAGGGCCCGCTCCCTGGCCGCGCGCCTCCTCGCCCATCCGCAGCTCAGCGGCGCCGGCACCCTCACCGGCACGGCCTTCCGGCGGCGCAGCTGCTGCCTGTACTACCGGGTGCCCGGCGGGGGCGTCTGCGGCGACTGTTGTTTCCCGAGGGCGCCCCGCTCTTCCCCACGCGCCCCATCTGGGTGACCATGAAAGGGAACGGCCGTTGAGAGCAGGGAGTTGCGGGTGCGCGTCGGACTGCTGACCCGGGAGTACCCGCCGGACGTGTACGGCGGTGCCGGCGTCCACGTGGAGTTCCTGGCCCGGGAGCTCAGACCCCTGGTCGACCTGGACGTGCACTGCTGGGGCGAGGGCCGCGCCGACGGCGTGCTGCGCCACCGCCCGTGGTCCGCGCTCGACGGCGCCAACGACGCGCTGCGCACGTTCTCCGTCGACCTGGCGATGACCGCCGCCCTGGAGGGCCGCGAGCTGGTCCACTCCCACACCTGGTACGCCAACCTCGGCGGCCACCTCGCCAAGCTGCTGTACGGCATCCCGCACGTGATGACCGCGCACTCCCTGGAGCCGCTGCGCCCCTGGAAGGCCGAGCAGCTCGGCGGCGGCTACGAGCTGTCCAGCTGGGCCGAGCGCACCGCGATCGAGTCCGCCGACGCGGTGATCGCCGTCTCGGGGGCGATGCGCGAGGACATCCTCGGCTGCTACCCGGCGCTGGACCCGGAGAAGGTCCACGTCGTGCACAACGGCATCGACACGAGCCTGTACCGGCCCGACCACGGCACGGACGCCCTGGACCGGATCGGCATCGACCGCTCGCGCCCCTACGTGCTGTTCGTCGGCCGCATCACCCGCCAGAAGGGCGTGCCGCACCTGCTGCGCGCGGTGCGGGACATCGACCCGGCCGCGCAGGTGGTGCTGTGCGCGGGCGCCCCGGACACGCCGGAGATCGACCGGGAGTTCCGGGAGCTGTTCGCGGAGCTGAGCGAGGTCCGCGACGGCGTGCACTGGATCCCGAGGATGCTGCCGCGCCCGGAGGTCATCCAGCTCCTCACGCACGCCGCGCTGTTCGTCTGCCCGTCGGTGTACGAGCCGCTGGGCATCGTGAATCTGGAGGCGATGGCCTGCGGCACGCCCGTGGTGGCCTCGGCGGTGGGCGGCATCCCGGAGGTGGTGGACGACGGCAGGACCGGCCTGCTCGTCCCGGCCGGCGACGGCTTCGAGGCGGGGCTCGCCCGGGCCATGGACGCCGTGCTCGGCGATCCGCAGGCCGCCCGGAGGATGGGTGAGGCCGGGCGGGAGCGCGCGGTCGGCGAGTTCGGCTGGGACGCGGTGGCCCGGCGCACGGTGCGGCTCTACGAGGAGATCGTCAAACAGGCTTAGTGGGTACTGGTCAGGGGCAGGCATCGGGAAATCGGCGTGAGGGGAGCGGCCATGCGTGGTGGTGGTCCTTCGGTCCTGGGGATCGTGCTGGCGGGTGGTGAGGGCAAGCGGCTGATGCCCCTGACCGCGGACCGGGCCAAACCGGCGGTGACCTTCGGCGGCACGTACCGCCTGGTCGACTTCGTCCTGTCCAACCTGGTCAACGCCGATGTGCTGCGCATCTGCGTCCTGACGCAGTACAAGTCGCACTCGCTGGACCGGCACATCACCACCACGTGGCGGATGTCCAACCTGCTCGGCAACTACGTCACGCCCGTCCCCGCCCAGCAGCGGCTCGGCCCCCGCTGGTACCTGGGCAGCGCCGACGCGATCCTGCAGTCCCTGAACCTGATCTACGACGAGCGGCCCGAGTACGTGGCCGTCTTCGGCGCCGACCACGTGTACCGGATGGACCCGCGCCAGATGCTCGCCCAGCACATCGAGAGCGGCGCGGGCGTGACGGTCGCCGGGATCCGGGTGCCGCGCACCGAGTCCTCGTCGTTCGGCGTGATCACGCCCGGCTCGGACGGGCAGACGGTGGAGCGCTTCCTGGAGAAGCCGTCCGCCCCGCCCGGGCTCCCGGACGACCCGAACTGCGTCTTCGCCTCGATGGGCAACTACATCTTCACCACCAAGGCCCTCATCGAGGCGCTCAAGCGGGACGCCGAGGACGAGTCCTCCGTGCACGACATGGGTGGCTCGATCCTGCCCCAGCTCACCGACCGGGGCGAGGCCGCGCTGTACGACTTCAGCACCAACCACGTGCCCGGCGAGACCACCCGCGACCAGGGCTACTGGCGGGACGTCGGGACACTGGACGCCTACTACGAGGCGCACATGGACCTGATCGCCGAGCGCCCCGCCTTCAACCTGTACAACCGCAGCTGGCCGATCTACACGCACTCGTACCAGCTCTCGCCGGCCCGCTTCAACGCGGGCGGCATCGCCAGCGAGTCCATCATCAGCGCGGGCTGCCTGGTCCGCGGGCAGGTCACGCGGTCGGTGCTGTCGCCCGGCGTCGTGGTCGACCCGGGGGCCGTGGTGCAGGGCTCGGTGCTGCACGACAACGTGCACATCGGCCGGGGCGCGGTGGTGCGCGGCGCCGTCCTGGACAAGAACGTCGAGGTGCCGCCCGGCGCGACCATCGGCGTCAACCCGGAGCGGGACGCGGAGCTGTACACGGTCTCCAAGGGCGGTGTGATCGCGCTCGGCAAGGGCCAGCTGGTCACCTGACGAGACACCGGCGGGGGACTTTGTCCTGCCTCTGGACGAAGCCCCCGATCCGTGTTGTCATGCCAACGTCTTGTACATGACAACGTTGGCATGGAGGTTCCGTGCGTCCCCGACGCCTCAGAGACCGCCTCGCGTTACTGCTCGCCGCGCTCCTGGCCCTGACGGGCCTGAGCGCCGTCCCCGCCCTCGCCGACGAACCGGCCGAGATACACGGCCTGAAGGGCGAGTACTACACCCACTCCGCCCCCGGCGCCTTCGACTTCCACACCCTCAAGGCGACGACCTTCGACCAGGACCTCGACTTCGACAACCTGGAACCGCGCCTGAACTTCACCACCGGCCGCTCCGACGACGTCAGCGTCCGCTGGACCGGGAAGATCGTCCCGGAGAAGACCGGGCCGCACACCTTCTCCGTCAGCGCCGACAACGGCTTCCGCCTCTGGATCGACGGCCGGCTCGCCATCGACCACTGGGTCGACGACTGGGACCGTGAGCAGACCGCCGAACCCGTCGAGCTGACCGCCGGCCGGGCCTACGACCTCAAGGTCGAGTACTTCGAGCACTACGGCGGCTCCAACTTCCACCTGCGCTGGACCCAGCCCGGAGCCGCCAAGGCCCCCGTCCCGCAGTCGGCCTTCCGCCTCCCCGACGGCTTCGACTACGACGGCGCGCTCGCGGCCACCGTGCAGTCCACCGGCCGCACCCTGAAGCTCGACTTCGCCCAGGCCCTCGCCACGCCCCCGGCGGACTTCACCGACCACCTCGACGCCGTGATCGGCGGCGCCGCCTGGCCCCTGGGCGAGGCCCGCCCGGACCCGGCCGACCCCACCGCCCTGCTGGTCGCCCTGGACGAGCCGGTCGTCGGCAACAAGACCGGCACGGCCCGCGGCACGGCCGACGTCCGCTACGACGGCGAAGGCGGCCTCACCGACGCCGACGGCAACGTTGTCAAGCAGTTCTGGACGTCCGGCCCGAACCACTCCACTCACCAGCTGCGCACCCGCTGGGCCGACGAGGTCGGACCGGACAACGCCCTCCCGGAGTACCCGCGCCCGCAGCTGACCCGGGACGCCTGGAAGAACCTCAACGGCCGCTGGCAGTTCGCCGCCGCCGAGGCCGGCGAACAGCCGCCCGTCGGGAAGACACTGAAGGAGCGCATCCTCGTCCCGTACCCGGTGGAGTCCCAGCTCTCCGGCATCGAGCGGCACGAGGACCGCATGTGGTACCGCCGCACCTTCACGGTCCCGCGCGACTGGAACATCGGCTCGGGACAGCGGCTCAAGCTCAACTTCGGCGCCGTCGACTGGCGCTCCGAGGTCTACGTCAACGGCACGAAGGTCGCCACGCACGAGGGCGGCTACGACAAGTTCGGCGCCGACATCACCGACGCGCTCGAGCCCGGCCGCACCCAGGAGCTCATCGTCGGCGTCTACGACCCGACCGACGCGGCCTCCGGCGAGAACCCGCCGCTCGGCAAGCAGCGCCTGGACCCCAGCGGCATCTGGTACACCCCGTCCTCCGGCATCTGGCAGACGGTCTGGATGGAGCCGGTGGCCCGCGACCACGCCGACTCCCTCAAGATCGTCCCCGACGTGGCGGGCGAGAAGGTCACCGTCGAGGTCCGGGGCGTCCGGGACGGCGTACCGGTCACGGCGACGGCGTACGACGGCCGGCGCAAGGTGGCCACCGCGAGCGGCCGCACCGGCGGCCCGCTCACGCTGACGGTGCGCGACCCGCACCTGTGGTCGCCGGACGACCCGTTCCTCTACGGCCTGAAGGTCAAGGTGGGCGCCGACCGGGTCGGCAGCTACTTCGGCATGCGCTCCGTCGCCGTCGAGAAGGTGAACGGCGTCCCCCGCACGCTGCTCAACGGCGAACCCGTCTTCATGATGGCCACCCTGGACCAGGGCTTCTGGCCCGACGGCCTGCACACCGCGCCCACCGACGAGGCCCTCGCCTACGACCTGAAGGCGCACAAGCGGCTCGGCTTCAACTCGGTGCGCAAGCACATCAAGGTCGAGCCGGACCGCTGGTTCTACTGGGCCGACCGGCTCGGCCTGCTGGTCTGGCAGGACATGCCCGCGATGACGGCCGGGGTCGACCCGAGCGCCACCTCCCGCGCCCGCTACGAGCGTGAGCTGAAAGAGATGATCGACGAGCACGTCAGCAGCCCGTCGGTCGTCATGTGGGTGACCTTCAACGAGGGCTGGGGCCAGTACGACGTGGGCCGGATCGCCGAGCAGGCCAAGGCCTGGGACCCCACCCGCCTGGTGAACGGCCAGTCCGGGCTGAACCTCGGCGCCGACGGCGGCACCGGCGACATCATGGACGAGCACGGCTACCCGAGCCCGGCCCTGCCGCCCCGCCCCGACGGGCGGCGCGCCCTGGTCAGCGGCGAGTACGGCGGCCTGGGCCTCGCGGTGCCCGGCCACGCCTGGTCCGTGCAGCAGTCGTACGTCGACGTCGACCCGGCCACCTACACGGAGGACTACCTGGAGAAGCTGGACGAGGTCCGGGCGCTGGTCTGCAAGGGCAGCAACGGTGCCGTCTACACCCAGATCGCGGACGTCGAGGGTGAGCTGAACGGCTTCCTCACCTACGACCGCGCGGTGCTGAAACCCGACACGGCCCGGCTCAAGGCCGCGCACGAGACGCTGATCCGTGACGCCTCCCGGGTGACTCCCACGGGGTGCCCGGCGCCGCAACCTGTGCTGGACTGACCGCACATGCACCATGAGTCCCGCCCCTCTCACCGGGGCGGGACTTCATACGCTGTTAACTGTGCGTAGCGTGATCGTACTTGACCGTAATCGGCCGGGGGCGATTGACTGCTGGCTCATCCTTTCGTCGACGCGAGGCAAGCTCTTGACTGCTGATCTGCTCGCCCCCCTTGACCTGGCGTTCTGGAACCTGGAGTCCGCCGACCACCCGATGCACCTCGGCGCGCTCGGGATCTTCTCCGCGCAATCGCCGGCCGCCGGCGCCCACGCGGCGGACCTGCTCGCGGCCCGCGCCGCCGGTGTCAGCGGACTGCGGATGCGGATCCGCGACGTGTGGCAGCCGCTGCCCGCCGCCCTGCGCAGCCCCCTCGCCTTCGGCGGGGCGGCCCGCGAGCCGGACCCGGACTTCGACCCGCTGCACCACGTGCGCCTGCACGCGCCCACGGCCGACTTCCACGCGGAGGCCGGGCGGCTCATGGGGCGTCCGCTGGAGCGCGGCCGGCCGCCGTGGGAGGCCCATGTGCTGCCCGGCGAGGACGGGGCCTGCTTCGCGGTGCTGTTCAAGTTCCACCACGCCCTGGCCGACGGGCTGCGGGCACTGACCCTCGCCGCGGGCGTCATGGACCCGATGGACCTGCCCCCGCCCCGGCCCCGCCCCGCCGCCCCGCCCCGCGGTCCGCTGCCGGACGTGCGCGACCTGCCCGGCCTGCTGCGCGGCGCCCTCTCCGGCGCCGCCCAGGCCCTGGACATCGGCGCCTCGGTCGCCCGCTCCTCCCTCGACGTGCGCTCCACCCCGGCGCTGACCTGCGAACCCAGCGGCACCCGCCGCACCGCCGGAGTGGTGCTCGACCTCGACGACGTGCACCGGATCCGCAAGACCGTCGGCGGCACCGTCAACGACGTCCTCATCGCGGTCGTCGCCGGCGCCCTGCGCCGCTGGCTCGACGAGCGCGGCGACGCCAGCGAGGGCGTGGCGCCCCGGGCCCTGATCCCGGTCTCCAGGCGCCGCCCGCGCACGGCCCACCCCCAGGGCAACCGGCTCTCCGGGTACCTGATACGGCTTCCGGTGGACGACCCGGACCCGCTGGCCCGTCTCGCCTCGGTCCGCACCGCCATGGACCGCAACAAGGACGCCGGACCCAACCGGGGCGCCGGCGCCGTCGCCCTGCTCGCCGACCACGTGCCCGCTCTCGCCCACCGGCTCGGCGGACCGCTGGTCGGGCAGGCGGCCCGGCTCTGGTTCGACATCCTCGTGACCAGCGTGCCCCTGCCCAGCCTGGGCCTGAAGCTCGGCGGCCACCCCCTCACCGCCGTCTTCCCTCTCGCCCCGCTGGCCCCGGGCCACTCCCTCGCGGTCGCCGTCTCCACCTACCGCGGCGCGGTCCACTACGGCCTCGTCGCCGACGGCGAGGCCGTCCCCGACCTCGACCTGTTCGCGACGGCCGTGTCCAGGGAGGTGGCGACGCTGATCAAGGCCTGCCGGCCGTGAGCGCACGCGTTTGGCGGTCCCGCCCCGCGCTGAAGTAAAATCCGCCGTTCGGATGCGGGCGCGACCGGCGCACCGCGACGCAGAGCAGGGAAACGCAGCGGCGATGACGGTGACAGAGGACGGCCCGCAGGCCATGGACGAGGCGAGCGGGCACTCGTACGGACCCGGCATCGACCCCGAGCGCCTGGCGATCTGCCTCAGCGTGCTCGAAGAACTCGACAAGCTGGAGGTCGACCACCCGGACGCCATCGCGGTGCGCCGGGCCACCGCCGGCATCTACCGCACGGTCAAGCAGCGCCGCCGCCAGGAGCGCCGGGCCGCCAAGACCGCCCACGACAAGGCGGTCACGGAGGCCACGGCGACCGGCTCCGCCCAGCGCATCGACGACGAGACCGAGGGCCTGCTGCCCTCCTCGCGCACCGAGGAGGGCCGGATCGCGGGGATACTCCAGCGCCCGCGCTCCTGCTACACCTGCAAGACCCGGTACGTGGAAGTCGACTACTTCTACCACCAGCTCTGTCCCGGCTGCGCCCGCCTGAACCGCGAGAAGCGCGACGTCCGGGCCGACCTCACCGGCAAGCGCGCGCTGCTCACCGGCGGCCGCGCCAAGATCGGCATGTACATCGCGCTGCGGCTGCTGCGCGACGGCGCCCACACCACGATCACCACGCGGTTCCCGAAGGACGCCATCCGCCGCTTCAAGGCCATGGACGACTCCGCGGACTGGCTGCACCGCCTGGAGGTCGTCGGCATCGACCTGCGCGACCCGGCGCAGGCCGTCGCCCTCGCCGACCAGGTCGCCGAGGCCGGGCCGCTGGACATCCTGGTCAACAACGCGACCCAGACCGTGCGCCGCCTGCCCTCCGCCTACGCCGCCCTGGTCGAGGGCGAGAGCGCGCCGCTGCCCGCCGGTGAACTGCCGGCCCACCACGTCATCGGCGCCTTCAACTCCGGCGCGGTGGACGGCCTCGCCGCGCTGCCGCCGGGCACCAGCGGTCTCGACGCCCAGCAGGTCGCCGACCTCGCCCTGGTCGCCGGCAACGCCAGCGTGGAGCGGCACCTGGACGGCACGGCGATCGACGCGGGCGGCCTGGTCCCCGACGTCGTCGACACCAACACCTGGGTGCAGACCATCGAGCAGATCTCCCCGGTGGAGCTGCTGGAGACCCAGCTGTGCAACTACACGGCCCCGTTCATCCTCATCAGCAAGCTGCGGCCGGCGATGGCCGAGGCCGCGAAGAAGGCGGCGAGCGGCCGCGCGTACGTCGTCAACGTCTCGGCGATGGAAGGGGTGTTCGGCCGCGGCTACAAGGGCGCGGGGCACCCGAACACCAACGCCGCGAAGGCCGCGATGAACATGGTCACGCGCACCAGCGCGCAGGAGATGTTCCAGACCGACGGCATCCTGATGACCTCGGTCGACACGGGCTGGATCACGGACGAGCGGCCCCACTACGACAAGCTGCGGCTCGCCGAGGCGGGCTTCCACGCGCCGCTCGACCTCGTCGACGGCGCGGCCCGGGTCTACGACCCGATCGTGCGGGGCGAGGCGGGGGAGGACCTGTACGGGGTCTTCCTGAAGGACTACGCGCCGGGGAAGTGGTAGGCGCCGGTCGTCAGTCGACCGCACCCAGGCGCACGTCGCGGGCCGCAAGCAGCTCCAGCACCGTGCGCCAGTCCTCCAGGTCCCCGGCGTCGAGACCGGCCGTCCGGGCCTCCTCGGCCGCCTGGCGCAGGGCGAGCAGATCGTCGCCGGCCGGGACGTCCCGGCCGGGGCAGTCGCGTACGAGCCGGGACACCCGCTCGCCCAGCAGGGCACGCACGGCGTCGGCGGCCCGGCCGGCCGGGTCACCGCCGCCCAGCAGCGCGCCGACCGGCCCTATCAGCCCCGCCACTTGGAGCTCCTTGTCGGCGGGGCGGCCCCGGCGGAGCAGGGCGGCCGTCCGCAGCGCGTGCTCCAGCGGGTCGGCCGGCGGGCCGCCGGGATCCGGGACGGCCCGGGCGTCCCGGCAGGCGTACAGCAGGTCCATCAGCTCCTCGACGCTGCGCAGTTCCATGCGTCAGTCCTCCCGCGGGACGGCCGTTGCCGTACGGCAGCAGAGCATGACGAGCTTGCGACCCGGCCAACGGCACTTGAACTGCGCCACCGGCCGGAAAGCGCCGTCGCCTCCCTACGCCGAAAGAGTGACCCTCAAAAAGGTCCGTACAGGGGCGAACCGGTACGGAAACCCAAGCTGAACACCGGATGACGCGCGATCGTTACCGGTTGTTTTCAGCCCCATCGAGCAGGGCCCCGCTCATTTGGTTAACCTGAGGCGGACGGACAGCAGCACGGGGTCCTACCCACACCCACGGTCCGTCATGGGACCAGCCGGTACACCACGGCCTGCTCTCCCGAGAGTCGACCGGCGCCACCGCGTCCGAACTGCAGATGACACATGGCCCGAGCGGGCGTCAGGCGCAGCAGGACCGGCGCGTACGTCCCGAGGGTGACCGACACATAAGGAGTGCGCGGTGACACCGGAGATGACGAATCGCGATCAGCGCCCCAAGGAACGCGGCGAGCGCGCCGGCCGACGGGTCGACGAGCTCGGCAGCCTCGACGTGTGGGCCCGGTCGGCCCCGATCCGCCTCGCAGGCTACGAGGAGGACCTCGCGGAGCCCCACATCCTGCCCAGCGTCGACTGAACCGGACGCGGCCCCCTCGGCGGCCGCCGGGCATGGGCGTGCCACACTCGCACCCATGCTGATCAGGGAAGCAACGGCTGACGACTGGCCTCGCATCTGGCCGTTCTGGCACCGTATCGTCGCCGCGGGCGAGACCTACGCATGGGACCCGGGAACCTCCGAGGAGGAGGCCCGGGTCCTGTGGATGAATCCCGCGAAACGCGTCTGGGTCGTCGAGGACGGCGGCACGGTCGTCGCCTCCGCCTACCTCACCCCCAACTACGGCGGCCCGGCGGCCCGCATCGCCAACGCCGGATTCATGGTCGACCCCGACCGGGGCGGCCGGGGCTACGGCAGGGCCCTCGCCGAGCACCTGCTGAGCGAGGCCCGCGCCGCCGGTTACCGGGGCATGGTGTTCAACGCCGTCGTCGAGACCAACCCCGCCGTGAAACTGTGGACCTCACTCGGGTTCACCGTCCTCGGAACGGTGCCCGGGGCGTTCGACCACCCCCGGCACGGCCCGGTGGGACTGCACATCATGTACCGCGCCCTGTAGCGCGCGGGGAGTGGCCGGTGCGTGATGTCCCGGACGGTCGTCAGGGACGGGCGTAGGGGCGGGTCATGATCTCCATGTTGTGGCCGTCCGGGTCGGCGAAGTAGGCGCCGCGGCCACCGAACAGGTCGTTGACCCGCCCGGGTTCGGTGTGGCGCGGGTCGGCGTAGTAGGTCACGCCGAGCGCCTCCAGGCGGGCGATCATCGCGTCGAACTGCTCCTCGGGCACCAGGAACGCGTAGTGCTGCGGCTGGATCGGCTCGTCGGTCTTCTCGTAGTAGTCGAGGGTCACGCCGTTGCCCAGGTCCACGGGGAGGAACGGCCCGAAGGGGGCGCCGACCTCCAGGCCCAGCACGGCCGCCAGGAACTCGGCGGACAGTGCGCGGTCCGAGGCGTGGACGACGGTGTGGTCGAGGCGGGCGACGGTGGTGGGCAGGCCCGGGGTGTGTTCTGCGAGGGACATGAGTGGATGTGTCTCCGGTTCACGAGTGGTGGCGATGTCGCCGCGAGGGGCGGGGGAGGAGGGAACGCGGAGACAGCGGGCGGGGCCCGTGCCCGCGGCGGCTCTCGGCCGGGGCCGGGCGGGGTCACCCCCGCCGCCCTCATACCGAGGCCGGGCGCCTCACTCGTGCATGGCCTACGGCCGACCCGGCAGTCACCCGGCCGACCCTAGCCGACCGGCGCCGTGCGCCGCCACGGATTTCCGGCCTCCAACTGCCCCGCCAGAGCGAGGAGTCGGTCCTCCGAGCCGGGACGCCCCACCAGCTGCACGGCACAGGGCGCGCCGGAGGGCAGGGTGCCGCAGGGGACGGCCATGGCGGGCCAGCCGGTGAGGTTCCACGCCGGCGTCAGAGGCGAGTAGGCGGTGTTGACCAGCAGATTGCGCAGCCAGCCGCGCTCGTGCCAGGGCCCGGCCTTGGGGGAGCGGCGGGCGAGCGCGGGCGTGAGCAGCACGTCGTACTCGGCGAAGAACGGCTCCAGCCGGTGCCGCAGTCGCTCCCGGGCCGCCCCCGCGCCGGCGGCGCTCACGAACGGCCGCCCGAGCCGCGCGTGCACGCGGGTGCGCCGGGTCAGCAGGCGCGGGTCGAGGGGCCGGGCATCGGCGGCCGTGCCCGCCGTCCAGTGCAGCAGGGAGGTGGTGGCGAGGGACAGCGGGTAGGGCGGATCGGCACGCCGGACCAGGTGGCCGGCGCGCATCAGCACTGCGGCCGCGTCCCGTGCGGCCGCCGCGTACGGCCGGCTGATGGTGACCCCGGCCAGCGGACTGCGCAGCGACACGGCGACCTTGAGGGCACCGGGTGCGCCGGGGGCCGCCGGTTCGGTGCCGGCGAGGACCGCGAGCATCAGGCGGGCGTCCTCGACCGTCGTGGCGAGCGGGCCGTTCTCCGACATCCCGAACCAGTCGCTGTCCCCCGCCCCGGACGGGACCACCCCGCGCCCGGGCTTGATGGTGACGAGGCCGCAGTTGGCGGCCGGTATGCGCAGGGAGCCCATGCCGTCGTTGCCGAGGGCGATCGGCACCATCCCGGCCGCGACGGCGGCGGCGCTGCCGCCCGAGGAGCCGCCCGCCGAGCGCTGCGGGTCCCACGGGTTGCGGGTGGTGCCGAGCACACCGTCCGTCGTGCCGAAGACGCACAGTTCCGGCACGTGGGTCAGGCCGACGACGACCGCGCCCGCGGCCCGCAGCCGGGCCACCGTCTCGTGGTCCTTCGCGGCGGGCGTGTCCGGTGTTGCCGCCGAGCCGACGCGGCGGGACTCGCCGCGCACGGCGAGGTTGTCCTTGACGGCCACCGGCACCCCGGCCAGGGGCAGTTCGGCGAGGTCGCCGCGGGCGCCCACCTCGTCGGCCTCGGCCAGTGCCTTCTCCGCGCGGACCACGCGGAAGGCGCCCACCCGGCCGTCGAGCCGCCCGATCCGTTCGAGATGCTCGGCGACCACCTCCCGGGGCGTGACCCGCTTCTCGCGGACGGCGGCGGACATCTCGGCGGCGGTGCGGCCGGCCCAGGTGGTCACAGAGGCTCCTCGGGAGGACGGGGGAGACGGGGCTACCGGTGAGTACGTAGGGAGAACTGTGCACCGGCCGGGGGCGCACGTCGAGATCGCGTGCGGCGCTCAACGCAGATGACGCTCCGCTCAGCGCAGATGACGCTCGAAGAAGGCCTCGGTGACGTCCATCTCGGCGGCCCACCGCGGCCCGAAGGTGTGGCCCTCACCGGCGACGGTGCGCAACTCCACGTCCTTGCCCGCCTCCTGGAACACCCGGGCGGCCTCCCGTGACCAGGCCAGAGGGCAGGTGCCGTCGGCGGTGCCGTGCTGGATCAGCAGGGGCTCGGTCAGGCGGTCGGCGTAGCTGAGGGCTGAGACGCCGCGCCAGAACGCCGGGTTCTCCTCAGGGGTGCCGTGCCTGTCCTCGATCTCCGTCACGACCGGGTCGCCGCCGGGCCGCTGGAAGTGGTCGATGTTCTCCTGCGGGCGGGCACTCACCGGCGCGTGGGCGACGGCGGCGTCGAACAGGCCCGGCGCCACGACCAGTGTGTTGTACACGACCCCGCCGCCCATCGACCGGCCGAACAGGCCGAGCCGGCCGCCGTCGATCTCCGGGCGTCCGGAGTCGCGCAGGGCCAGGGCGGCGCCGATGACGTCCTCGGTGTAGCCGAGGCGCAGGTTCACGTCGTTGCCGGGGTCGTCGTCGGAGCGGGCGTGGTTGCGGTAGTCGGTGTGCAGGACGACGTAACCGCTGCGGGCCAGGCGGTCCTGCTCGCGCGGCATGCCCTGGCCGCTGACGTAGACGTCCGGGTCGATGTAGCCGTGCGCCAGCACCAGCGCGGGGAACGGGCCCTTGCCCGCGGGGATGTTCATGATCCCCGAGACGGTCAGGCCGTTCGCCTCGTACGTGACGGCGTAGCGGGTGTAGGCGGAGGTGCGGGCCAGGACGTCGCCGAGGCGCAGACCGGAGCCGGTGTGCTCGCGCCGCATCAGGGCCGGGAGGGAGACCGGGTCGACCGGGCCGGGGGAGGGCGTGGTGCTGCGCGGCTCCGGGGTTTCGGTCGCGCTCCTGGTCGCCGCCGTGGTCGCGGGCGCGGCGGACCCGTCGCTCCCCGTGCAGCCGGCGGCGACGGCCAGCAGCAGTCCGGCCGCGGCACAGGCGGTGCCCCGTAGGCGCATACCGTCCATTGTGACGCAGCCGGGGTCGGGCGGGCAGGGCCCGCCGCCTGGCTTCCGCCTGGGTTCTGCCGGCCCGGGGCCGAGTGGCGCGGGGCTGGGCGCCGCGTCGAGCGGGGCCCGGGTCGAGTGGTGCGGGGGCGAGCGGCGCCGAGTGGAGCGGCGCCGGGCTGAGCAGCGCGGGTCGAGTGGCGCGGGGCCGGGTGGTGCCGGGTGGAGCGGCGCCGGGCTGAGCAGCGCGGGTCGAGTGGCGCGGGGCCGGGTGGTGCCGGGTGGAGCGGCGCGGGGCCGGGTGGTGCCGGGTCAGGTGGGCTGGGCCGGGTGGCGCGGGTCGAGTGGCGCGGGGCCGGGTGGCGCCGGGTGGAGTGGCGCCGGGGCGAGCGGGGCCGGGCCCAGCGGACTCCAGGACGTTCCCCCGCGCGGGGCGGACCCGTCAGGACGTCCCCCGCGCGGGCCCCGTGCTGTCCCGCTCGATCAGCGCCGGCACCGGCACCCGCACCGTCCGCGCCGGGCCGCCGTCCAGCAGGGCGGTCAGTTCCCGCGCCGCGGTGCGGCCGAACTCGACGCTGTCCCGGGAGAGCGCGGACAGCCACGGCTTGACCAGACGGCACAGGGCGGAGTCCTCCCAGGCCACCACCGACACGTCGGCCGGCACCGAGAAACCCAACTCCGCCGCCGCGGCCACCCCGGCGACGGCCATCACGTCGTTGTCGTAGATCAGGGCCGTCGGGGCGCCGGGCCCGTCCAGCACCCGGCGGGTGACGGCCGCGCCCGCCGCGTCCGAGTAGTCGGTCGGCACCGACTGCACCTCGGACAGGCCCCGCCGCTCGGCCTCCGCGCGCAGCGTGCGGATCCGGCGCTCGGTGTGGGCCAGCCCGGGCAGCCCGGCGATGTGCGCGATCCGGCGGTGGCCGAGCGCGAACAGCCCGTCCACCAGGGCCGCCATCGCGCCCGCGTCGTCCGCCCACACCGTCGACAAGCGGGGGTGCCGTCCGTCCGGGGCGCCGCCGATCACCACGGCGGGCAGCCCCAGTTCGTCGAGGAGCCCGGGCCGGGGGTCGTCGGTGCGTGGGTCGACCACCAGCACGCCGTCCACCCGGTGCTCGGCCCACCACCGCCGGTACACCGCGCACTCGTCGCCGATGTCCTCGGCGATCTGGAACAGCAGCCCGAGATGCCGCTCCGCGAGCACCTCCTGGATGCCCGAGACCAGTTGCAGGAAGAACGAGTCCACGCCCAGCGTCCCCGCCGGGCGGGCCAGCACGAACCCGACCGTCGCCGCGCCCTCCCCGGACAGGGCGCGCGCGGCCGTGCTGGGCCGCCAGCCCAGCTGCTCGGCGACCCGGCGCACCCGGTCCCGGGTCACCTCCGACACCCCGGGCCTGCCGTTGAGCGCGAAGGAGACCGCGCTCTCGGAGACGCCGGCCCGCCGGGCGATGTCCTTCATCGTCGGCCGCCGCGCCGGGGAGCGCCTTTCCGTCACGCCCGCCTCCTGTCATCAGTCGGGTGCGCATCACTAATGCGCTTGAGTGCGCTGATCCTAAAGCGCATTAGTGATCGCCTGCAAGAGGACTGAGCAACCCCATCTGACCTGCGGTGATGCGCAGCTAAAGACTTTAGCTGCGCGGAATGCATTGACTTCCCGGAACGGAACGATGCAAGGTCTGCCCCGGCGTCCTTTCCGCCGCCTTCCCGCCACCTTCCCGCCATCCCGTTCCCAAGGAGCCGGTCCCCGTGCGCATCTCCCGCAGAGCCTTCGCCGCCGCTGCCGTCGCCGTCCTGTTGCCCCTCAGCGCCTGCGGTTCGGGGGGTGGCGGAGGCGGTTCGAGCGACGCCTCGGGCAAGGTGGAGGGCGACATCACGTTCCAGACCTGGAACCTGCGCGCCAACTTCAAGCCGTACTTCGAGGGCCTGATCGCCGAGTTCGAGAAGAAGTACCCCGGCACCGACGTGAAGTGGGTCGACCAGCCCGCCGAGGGCTACGCCGACAAGATCAGCGCCGACGCGGCCGGCGGCACCCTGCCCGACGTCGTCAACGTCTCCCCGGACCTGGTCGCCCCGCTCGCCAAGGCCGGTCTCGCCCTGGACCTGGACAAGGCCGCCCCGCAGTACCGGAAGGAGTACCTGCCCGGCGCCTGGGACGGCCACCGGATACCGGGCATGACCGGCACCTACGCCTTCCCCTGGTACCTCAACACCGGCCCCCTCTTCTACAACAAGACGCTGTTCCGCGAGGCCGGGCTCGACCCGGAGAAGCCGCCGAAGACGTACGGCGAGCTGTTCTCGGCCGCCTTGCAGCTGGCGGAGAAGAGCGACGGCAAGGTCGCCACCCTCGCCAACGTGCCCACCATCGAGGACTTCGGCCGCTACGGCGTCCCGCTGATGAACAAGGAGGGCACCGCCTTCACCTTCAACGACGCCAAGGGCGTCGAACTCCTCACCGAGTACAAGAAGCTGTACGACGCGAAGGCGCTGGACCCGCAGGCGCTGACCGCCACCCCTGAGTCCTCCGGCAAGAAGTTCCTCACCGGGGCCGTCGCCATGAACCCCGGCAGCGCCCTCGACCTCGGCAACTTCAAGAAGCAGGCGCCGAGCCTGTACAGGAACATCGGCATCACCGACCAGATCACCAGCACCGGCCACGTCAACATGTACGTGATGGGCGTGATGGTGAACTCCCAGTCGAAGCGCAAGCCCGCGGCTGTCGCCTTCGCGCACTTCGTCACGGACGCGGCCCACCAGATGTCCTTCGCCAAGAAGGTCGCCATCTTCCCCAGCACCGCCGGCTCACTCGACGACCCGTACTTCACCGAGGAGGACGGCACCGACGAGACCCGCGTCCGGGTCGCCGCCGCCAAGTCCCTGAAGACGGCGGTCAACTACACGCCGGTGCTGTTCAGCGAGCAGATGAAGATCGCGCTGCGCAACGAGGTCGCCAAGGCGCTCCAGGGCAGGCAGAGCCCGAAGGAAGCGCTCGACAACGCTGTCAAGGAGTGCGACCGGCTTCTGAAGCAGCAGGGCTGACACCTCATGGCTTCCTCCGGCATCCCCCGGGTGCGGCGCCAACTGCCCACCAGCCCATGGCTGTTCGCCGCCCCCGGTCTGCTCGTCATCGGCGCGTTCGTGCTCTACCCGTTCGTCTCCACGGTGGTGAACTCCTTCACCGACCGCCGCACCCTGATCCCCGGGCGGTTCGTGGGGCTCGCCAACTTCCGCGAGCTGCTGCACGACGACATGTTCTGGACCGGCCTGCGCAACAGCACGCTCTACGTCCTCGGGGTCGTCCCGCTCCTCGTCGTCCTGCCGTTGCTGCTCGCCCTGCTGGTGCAGAAGAACATCCCCGGCATCGCCTTCTTCCGGTCGGCCTTCTACACCCCGGTCGTCGCCTCGATCGTCGTGGTCGGGCTGATCTGGGTGTGGCTGCTCGACGAGCGCGGGCTGGTCAACTCCCTGCTGGAGGCGGTCGGAGCGGGCCGCGTCGGCTTCCTCAGCGACCAGTGGCTGCTCCTGCTGAGCGCCATGGCCGTGACGGTGTGGAAAGGCCTCGGCTACTACATGATCATCTATCTGGCGGCGCTCGGGAACGTGCCGCGCGAACTGCACGAGGCCGCCGCCGTGGACGGGGCGGGCGCCGTGCGCCGCTTCCTCACCGTCACCGTGCCCGCCGTCCGCTCCACCATGGTCCTGGTCGGGGCGCTCTCCTCGGTCGCCGCGTTCAAGGTGTTCTCCGAGGTGTACCTGCTGGCGGGCCCGAGCGGCGGACCGGCCGGCGAGGACACCACGCTGGTCATGCTCGTACAGCGCACCGGCACCGGGCTGAGCGGCCGGGTCGGCTACGCCTCCGCGATCTCCGTCGTCGTCTTCGTCGTCACCGTCGCCCTGATGCTGCTGGTACTGCGCGCCGACCGGAAGGAGGACCGATGAGCGTCCTGGACAAGGCGTCCCCGGCGCGCAGGACGCCGGCCGCGGCCCGCGAGCCCCGCGTCACCGACGAACACGGCCGCCGCGTCCGCGGGTGGGAACTCGCCCTGCGCTACGTCCTGCTGCTCGCCGTCCTCGTGCTGACCATCGGCCCGTTCCTGTGGCAGCTGTCCACATCCCTCAAGGGCCCCACCGAGGACATCTACAGCTCCCCGCCCACCTTCCTGCCGGGCGATCCGACCCTGCACAACTACGCGCGGGTCGCCGACACCATCCCCGTGTGGGACTACGCCCTCAACTCCCTGAAGGTCGCCACCGCCAACGTCGTCACCAACTGCGCCGGCGCGGCCCTCGCCGGCTACGCCCTGGCCCGGCTGCGCTACCGCGGCCGCCGCGCCGCCACCCTGGCCTTCATCCTCGCCATGCTCGTGCCGGTCGAGGGCATCATCATCGCCCAGTTCACGACCATGCGGGACCTCGGACTCAACAACACCCTGATCGGCGTCGTCCTGCCCGGCTGCATCGGCGCCATGAACGTGCTGCTGATGCGCAACGCCTTCCTCAACCTGCCCTACGAGATCGAGGAAGCGGCCTTCGTCGACGGCGCGAACGTCTGGCAGCGCTTCCTGCGCATCGCGCTGCCGTCGGTCAAGGGCACCCTCGCCGTCGTCGCGATCTTCGCCTTCATGGGCGCCTGGGACGACTTCCTGTGGCCGCTCATCGTGCTGAGCGACCCGTCGAGGTTCACCCTCACCATCGGCCTGAACTACCTGCACGGCACCTTCGCCAACGACGAGCGCCTCGTCGCCGCCGGCACGATCATCGCCGTCGCACCGCTGATCGTCCTCTTCGCCTGCCTCCAGCGGTACTTCTTCCGCGGCGTCGGCGAGGGCGCGGTGAAGGGCTGAGCGCCCGCACCGAACGGCCGGCCCCCCCCCACACCGACACGCAAGGACACCGCATGCCTCCTGCCGTGCGCTTCGGCGTCAACTACACCCCCAGTGAAGGGTGGTTCCACCACTGGCTCGACTTCGACCTGGACTCCGTGCGCGCCGACCTCGACTCGATCGCCGCGCTCGGCCTGGACCACGTCCGGGTCTTCCCGCTGTGGCCGTACTTCCAGCCCAACCGCACGCTGATCCGGCCCCGGGCCGTGGAGCAGCTCGTCGCACTGGCCGACGCCGCCGCCGAACGCGGCCTCGACGTCAACGTGGACGGCCTGCAAGGGCACTTGAGCAGCTTCGACTTCCTGCCCGCCTGGACCCGCACCTGGCACCGGCGCAACCTGTTCACCGACCCGGACGTGCTCGACGGGCAGGAGACCCTGCTGCGCACCCTCGCCGCCGCCCTCGCCGACCGGCCCAACTTCATCGGCATGACCCTCGGCAACGAGGTCAACCAGTTCTCGGCCGGCCCCCACCCCGACCCCGACCGGGCCACACCCGACGAGATCGACGCCTGGCTCGGCCGGATGCTCGCCGCCTGCGAGGAGGGCGCCCCGGGCCGGCTGCACCTGCACGCCGAGTACGACGCCACCTGGTACCAGGACGACCAGCCCTTCACCCCGGGCCAGGCCGCCCGGCACGGCGCCGTCACGGCCGTGCACTCCTGGGTCTTCAACGGCACCGCCCAGCGCTACGGCCGCACCTCCGTGCCGAGCGAGCACCACGCGGCCTGGCTGGTGGAACTGAGCAAGGCCTGGGCCGGCGACCCGCACCGGCCGGTCTGGCTCCAGGAGGTCGGAGCCCCCGCGCCCCTGGTCCCGCCCGAGCACGCCGCCGCCTTCACCGAGGCGACCGTCGCGAACGCCCTGGACTGCCCGGACCTGTGGGGCATCACCTGGTGGTGCTCCCACGACGTGTCGCGCAGCCTCGCCGACTTCCCCGAGCTGGAGTACGGACTCGGCCTGCTGACCAACGACCGCAAGCCCAAGGACACCGCCCTGGTGCTGGAACGGGCGGCGCGCCGCCCCGCGTCCGCGCCGGCGGTCCGCCGTACCGCTCTCGTCGTGCCCGCCGACCCGGCGGCCCGTTCGCGGTGCGCCCCGGGCGGGCCCGTCTTCGAGGCCTTCTTCCGGCTGGTCGCCGACGGAGCCCGGCCCACCGCCGTCCTCGACACCCGGGCCGCCGACCGGGAGCACCTGGCCGCGCGCGGCATCACCGAGACCGTCACCCCCGACCAGGTCCTCGAAGGAGGCACCCGCTCGTGACACCCACCCGACGCACCGTCCTGCTCGCCGGCGCCGCGACCGCCCTCGTCCCCTCCCTGCCCGCCACGGCCGCCCCGAGAGCCGCCGCCGCGACCCAGCCGTACGCCTCCTACTGGTACCCGGACTCCCTCCCCTCCGGCAGCCCCGGCCCCGGCATCACCTGGCGCAGCCTGAAGTCCTGGCGGGCCGAGACCGACCCGGACCTCGCCTTCAACGCCTCGTCCGTGCCGCTGGCCGCCCGCTTCACCCCGGCCCCCGTCAACACCACCGCCCGCGCCGGGCAGGCCCGCGTCCAGTCGCTGGTCTCCTTCGGGCCCACCGCGGGCAACCCCTCCCAGGGCTCGCCCACCGCCGACTACTACGCCCTCACCCACTGGGCCTACATCGACGAACTGGTCTTCTGGGGCGGGTCGTCGGGAGAGGGCCTGATCCTCGCGCCGAACGCGCCGATCGTGGACGCCGCCCACCGGCACGGCGTGCCCGTCCTCGGCAACGTCTTCCTGCCGCCCGTCGCCTACGGCGGACAACTGCGCTGGACCCGCGACCTGGTGCAACGGGACGCCGCCGGACGCCACCCGCTCGCCGAACGGCTGGTCGCGGTCGCCGAGGCCCACGGCTTCGACGGCTGGTTCGTCAACGCCGAGACCGGGGGAGGGGACAGCGCCCTCGGCGCCGACATGCTGGGCTTCCTGCGCGAGCTGAAGTCCCGCGCGGCGGCCAAGGGACAGCGCGTCACGTGGTACGACGCCATGACCGTGAACGGCACGGTCAGCTGGCAGGGCGCGCTCAACGGCCGGAACGAGCCGTTCTTCCGGACCTCCGACGACATGTTCGTCGACTTCCGCTGGTCCGCGGACAGCCTGGTCTCCTCGGCGAGCCGGGCCGAGCAACTGGGCCGCAGCCGCTATGAGTTGTGGGCCGGCGTCGACGTCGAGGCAAGCGGCTGGAACTCCACCGTGCGCTGGGACGCGATCGTGCCGGCGGACCGGGCGCACCTCGCCTCGGTCGGCCTCTACCGGCCCGAGTGGACCCGCAACCACCTCCCGGCCGGCCGGCGGGGACCGGCCGACTTCCACGCCGCCGACGACCGGTTCTGGACCGGCCGCTCCCTCGACCCGTCCCGGCCGGACGGCACGGACACCTGGCGCGCACCCGCCCAGTCCGTCGCCGACCGCTCGACGGTCACCTCGGTGCCGTTCGCCAGCACGTTCAACACCGGCCACGGACTGCGCTGGTACGAGGACGGCAGGGTCACCTCGGACGCCCCCTGGAACCACCTCGGGCTGCAGGACCGGCTGCCGTCCCGGCGCTGGGTCGTGCACACCGAGGGCCTCCGTCCGGCCGTCGTCTTCGACTTCGAGGACGCGTGGCGGGGCGGGAGCAGTCTCCTCGTGGAGGGAGAGCTGTCCGCGCCGGCCGTCGTGGACCTGTACGCGACCCGGCTGCCGCTCACCGCGGACACGGTCGTCGAACTGACCCACCGGACCGATTCCGGCCCGGTCCGGGTCGAGCTGGCCGTCGCGACCGCCGAGCCGGGCTCGCCCGGCGGGACACCGCCGTACACGTACTTCCCCGTGACCTCGGCCGGTACCTGGCGCACCACGGCCGTCCGGCTCACCGGCCTGACCGGGACCGTCCGCGCGATCGGCGTCCGGCTCACCCCGGCCGACGGCGCGCCCGTGCGCTGGCGGCTCGGCGGCCTCGCCGTGCGCACCGCCTCCCGGACCCCGGCGGCACCGTCCGGCCTGCGCGTGAGCGCCGCGTCCGGGGGCGATCTGCGCCTCACCTGGAACCCGGCCCCCGGTGAGGTCCGGCACTACACCCTGCACCGGGTCCTGCCCGACGGCACCCGCCGCTTCCTCGGCGGCACCTGCCAGCGGGCGTTCTTCGTCGCCGGCCTGACGCCCGAACAGGGCGAGCGGGCCGCACGGTTCGAACTGCGGGCCGTCGGGGAGCTCTACACCTCGTCGGCACCCGTGACCCTGACCCACCCCTGGTAACCACCCCCTCTAGGGAGCACCCCGCATGCATGACGACCGCAGCCTGGTCGAAGCCCGCCTCAAGCGCGTCCTCGACGAGCGTGTCCGCCCCGCCGTGTACCCCGAGTCCGTGCCGCTGGAGGTGGCCGTCTGGCACGCCCCCGGTGAGCCCGTCCCGGTCGCCGAGGGCCTCGCGGCCGAGCCCGGGCCGATCGAGGTGGGCGCCCGGTGGGGTGCTCCCTGGGGCACCAGCTGGTTCCGCGTGACCGGCACGGTGCCCGAGGCGTGGGCGGGCCGGACCGTGGAGGCGATCCTGGACCTCGGCTTCGACGAGAACATGCCCGGCTTCCAGTGCGAGGGCCTGGTCTACCGGCCCGACGGCACCCCGGTGAAGGGCCTCAACCCGCGCAACCAGTGGGTCCGCGTCGGCGCCCCCGCCGAGGGCGGCGAGCAGGTGCGGCTGCACATCGAGGCCGCCTCCAACCCGGTCATCCTCGACTACCACCCCTTCCTGCCCACGCAGCTCGGCGACAAGGAGACCGCGGGCGGCGACCCGCAGTACACCCTGGCCCGGATGGACCTCGCCGTCTTCGACGAGACCGTGTGGCAGCTGGTGATCGACCTGGAGGTGCTCGGCGAGCTGATGGCCGAGCTGCCGGTGGAGTCGGCGCGCCGCTGGGAGATCCTGCGGGCGGTCGACAAGGCGCTCGACGCCCTCGACCTCCAGGACGTCAACGGCAGCGCGGGGCACGCCCGTTCGCGTCTCACCGGCGTCCTCGCCACGCCCGCGGCGCCCTCCGCGCACCGCATCAGCGCCGTCGGGCACGCGCACATCGACTCGGCGTGGCTGTGGCCGCTGCGCGAGACCGTGCGCAAGGTGGCCCGCACGGCCTCCAACATGACCGCGCTGCTCGACGACGAGCCGGAGTTCGTGTTCGCCATGTCGCAGGCCCAGCAGTGGGCGTGGGTGCGCGACCACCGGCCCGAGGTGTGGGCGCGGGTGAAGAAGGCCGTGGCCGACGGGCGGTTCGTGCCGGCCGGCGGCATGTGGGTGGAGTCGGACACCAACATGCCCGGCTCGGAGGCGATGGCCCGGCAGTTCGTGCACGGCAAGCGGTTCTTCCTCGACGAGTTCGGCATCGAGAACGACGAGGCCTGGCTGCCCGACACCTTCGGCTTCGCCGCGGGCCTGCCGCAGATCATCAAGGCGGCCGGCTCCACGTACCTGCTGACCCAGAAGATCTCCTGGAGCCAGACGAACAAGTTCCCGCACCACACCTTCCAGTGGGAGGGCATCGACGGCACCCGGATCTTCACCCACTTCCCGCCCGTCGACACCTACAACTGCTCCATGAAGGGCAGCGAGATCGCCCACGCGGCCCGCAACTTCAAGGACAAGGGCGTCGCCCGGCACTCCCTGGCCCCCACCGGCTGGGGCGACGGAGGCGGCGGCACCACCCGCGAGATGGTCGCCAAGGCGGCCCGCATGCGCGACCTGGAGGGGTCGGCGACGGTGATCTGGGAGACCCCGCGGGAGTTCTTCGAGAAGGCCGCGGCGGAGTACCCCGAACCGCCCGTCTGGGTCGGTGAGCTGTACCTCGAACTGCACCGCGCCACCCTCACCAGCCAGGCCAGGACCAAGCAGGGCAACCGCCGCAGCGAGCACCTGCTGCGGGAGGCCGAACTGTGGGCCGCCACGGCGGCCGTGCGCACCGGGTTCCCCTACCCGTACGAGGACCTGGACCGCATCTGGAAGACGGTGCTGCTGCACCAGTTCCACGACATCCTGCCCGGCTCGTCCATCGCCTGGGTGCACCGCGAGGCCCGCCGCACCTACGAGCGCGTCGCCGAGGAGCTGACCGGGATCGTCGAGGCCGCGCAGCGCGCCCTGGCCGGCGAGGGCGACACCCCGCTCGTCTTCAACGCCGCCCCGCACGCCCGCGCGGGCGTCCCGGCAGGCGGCGCGGGCGTCCCGGCCGGGCAGGAGCGCACCGCCCTGTCCCCCCGGCCGGGCGGCGGACACGTCCTGGACAACGGCCTGCTCCGGGTCGAGGTCGACGCCCGCGGACTCGTCGTGTCGGCGTACGACATCGAGGCCGACCGCGAGACCGTCGCCCCCGGCCGGGCCGCGAACCTGCTCCAGCTGCACCCCGACTTCCCCAACATGTGGGACGCCTGGGACGTCGACGAGTTCTACCGCAACACCGTCACCGACCTCACCGACGCCGACGAGGTCGTCCCGGACGGCGACGGGGTGCGGATCGTGCGGACCTTCGGCTCCTCCCGCGTCACGCAGCTGCTCTCGCTCGCCCCGGGGGAGCGGCGGCTGGTCGTGGACACGGAGGTCGACTGGCACGAGACGGAGAAGTTCCTCAAGCTGGCCTTCCCGCTCGACGTGCACGCCGAACGGTACGCGTCCGAGACCCAGTTCGGGCACTTCCACCGGCCCACCCACACCAACACCTCCTGGGAGGCGGCCAAGTTCGAGGCGTGCAACCACCGCTTCGTCCACCTGGAGGAGCCCGGCTGGGGCGTGGCGCTCGTCAACGACTCCACGTACGGCCACGACGTGACGCGCACGGTCCGCACCGACGGCGACGGCGGCACGACCACCACGGTCCGCGTCTCCCTGCTGCGTGCCCCGCGCTTCCCCGACCCGGAGACCGACCAGGGCGTTCACCGCTTCCGGCACGCGCTGGTGCCCGGCGCCGGCATCGGCGACGCGGTGCGCGAGGGCTGGCGGATCAACCTCCCGGAGCGGCCGCTGACGGGTGCCGGTGAGGTGGCGCCGCTGGTGACCTGCGACCAGGACGCCGTGGTGGTCACGGCCGTCAAGCTGGCCGACGACGGCAGCGGGGACGTGGTCGTCCGGTTCCACGAGGCCTTCGGCGGCCGGGCGCGCGCCACGCTCACCGCCGGGTTCGAGGTGACGGACGTGGCGGTCACGGACCTGCTGGAACGCCCGCTGGCCGACGTCCCGGCACCGCGGTCCGAGGACGGCCGGATCGCGCTGCGGCTGCGCCCGTTCGAGCTCATGACGCTTCGGCTCCGGCGCGCCTGACGGGGAGACGCAGGTCACGTCCGCACGTGTCACATCGGGGTGAGCCGCCGGCTCATAAGGGCGTAAGCACCGACAACGACGAAGGAGAGCTCACCATGAGCGCGCGTCTGGACGTCTTCGCCACCCCGAGCGGCAGCAGGCTCGTCAAGCAGTTCACCTCGGTGGGGCGGCTGGTCGTGGAGTCGGCGCTGCCGGCCGCCACACGGGAACTGGTCTCCCTGCGCGTGAGCCAGATCAACGGGTGCGCGGTCTGCATCGACATGCACACCAAGGAGGCCGCGGCGGCGGGCGAGTCCGCCGTCCGCCTCCATCTGGTCGCCGGCTGGCGGGAGGCCACCGTCTTCACCGAGGCCGAACGCGCCGCGCTGGAACTGGCCGAGCAGGGCACCCGCATCGCCGACGGCGCCGGCGGCGTCCCGGACGAGGTGTGGGAGCGGGCCGCCAAGCACTACGACGAGGAGCAGCTCGTCGCGCTGGTCACCCTGATCGCCTTCATGAACACGGCGAACCGGCTGAACGTGATCCTGCGGCAGCCGGCCGGTGACTACCGGCCGGGGCAGTTCACGTAGCGGTCACGGGGCGGGCCCCGGGCGTGTCCCGGGGCCCGAGCTGTGCCCGCAGCCACTGTTCCACCTCGCCCACGTGCGCGGCGGCCGCCGCGCGGGCCGCCTCCGGATCGTGGGCGGCCAGGGCGCGGTGGATCGCCGCGTGCTCGCGGCGGGTCCGGTCGAAGGCGCCCTCCTCCTGGTAGCCCCGCCAGACCCGGGCGCGGAACGTGCGCGACGACAGCCCCTCCAGGATCGCGGCCATCGTCCCGTTGCCCGCGGCCTGCGCGATCACCCGGTGGAACGCCAGGTCGTGGGCGATGATCTCCTCCGGATCGTCCGTGGCGCTCATCGCCGCCAGGTGCTTCTCCACCTCGGCCAGTTCGTCCTCGGAGATCCGCGCGGCGGCCAGCGCCGTCGCCGTCGATTCCAGGATCCGCCGGATCTCCAGCAGCTCCACCAGACGCGGGCCGCGTGACAGGTCCGCCACGACCCCGAACGTCTCCAGCAGGTCGCCGGCCTCCAGCTGCGTCACGTAGATGCCCGACCCGTGCCGGGCCTCCAGCACGCCGAGCACCGTGAGCGCGCGGATCGCCTCCCGCATGGAACTGCGGCTGATACCCAGTTGAGCGGCCAGCTCGCGCTCGGTCGGCAGCCGCTGGCCCGGCTCCAGCCGGCCCTCCGCGATCAGCGCCTTGATCCGCTCGATGGCGCGCTGCGTCACGGTGGCCTTCCGCGGGGCCGTCTCGTCGTCCACGCCGCTCCTCCGATCACCGCGCGTCGCCGCAGTCTAACCAGCCGGTGGTCCTACCACTAGGTGTCACCAGGGAGATCTGCGGCAACGCGAAGGCGTCACCGCGAGATTGGTCGGACCAGTGGAGGGGAAGTGAACCCCCACCGCCCCGACCGACGAAAGGCCCCCCGTGCCCCCGACGCCCGCCCGCATCACCGCGGTCGACACCTACGACGTCCGCTTCCCGACCTCGCGCGCACATGACGGTTCCGACGCGATGAACCGCGATCCGGACTACTCGGCGGCCTACGTCGTCCTGCGCACCGACGCCGCCGACGGGCACGAGGGGCACGGCTTCGCCTTCACCATCGGGCGGGGCAACGAGGTCCAGGTCGCCGCGATCGACGCGCTCCGCGGCCACCTGGTCGGCCGCGACCTGGACGGGCTGTGCGCCGACCCCTCCACCCTCAACCGCGACCTGATCGGCGACAGTCAGCTGCGCTGGCTCGGACCGGAGAAGGGCGTGATGCACATGGCGATCGGCGCGGTCGTCAACGCCGCGTGGGACCTCGTCGCCAAGCGCGCCGGGCTGCCGCTGTGGCGGCTGCTCGCCGAGGCCGAGCCGGACTGGCTGGTCCGCCAGATCGACTTCCGCTACCTCACCGACGCCCTCACCCCCGAGGAGGCCCTGACCCTGCTGCGCCGGGGCCGGGAGGGCGCCCGGGAGCGCACGGCCCGGCTGCTGGAGCGCGGCTACCCGGCCTACACCACCTCGCCCGGCTGGCTCGGCTACGACGACGACAAGCTCAGCCGTCTCGCGGCCCGGGCCGTCGCCGACGGGTTCACCCAGATCAAGCTCAAGGTCGGCGCCGACCTCGACGACGACATCCGCCGTTGCCGCGTGGCCCGGTCGGTCATCGGCCCCGGCATCCGGCTGGCCGTCGACGCCAACCAGCGGTGGGACGTCGACGAGGCGATCCGCTGGACCAGGGCCCTCGCCGAGTTCGACCCGTACTGGATCGAGGAACCCACCAGTCCCGACGACATCCTCGGCCACGCCGCGATCCGCCGGGCCGTCGCCCCGGTGAAGGTCGCCACCGGCGAGCACGTGCACAACCGCGTCGTCTTCAAACAGCTCCTCCAGGCCGGCGCGCTCGACGTCGTCCAGATCGACGCGGCCCGGGTCGGCGGCGTCCCGGAGAACCTCGCGATCCTGCTGCTCGCGGCCAAGTCCGGTGTACCGGTCTGCCCGCACGCGGGCGGTGTCGGCCTGTGCGAACTCGTCCAGCACCTGTCGATGTTCGACTACGTCGCCCTCACCGGCACCACCGAGGACCGCGTCATCGAATACGTCGATCATCTGCACGACCACTTCCTCGACCCGGTGGTGATCCGGCAGGGTCACTACACGGCACCCACAGCGCCGGGCTTCTCGGCCGCACTGCGGCCCGGGTCGCTGGCGCGCTACACGTACCCCGGCGGCGAGTTCTGGGCCGCCGACCTCGACGCGACGAAGAAGGGGCATGCCGCATGAGCGACTTCGAGGGCCTCAGAGCCCTGGTGACCGGAGGTGCCTCCGGCATCGGCCGGGCCACCGCCGACCTCCTGGCCGAACGCGGCGCACAGGTCGCCGTCCTCGACCGGGACCCGTCCCCGGTCGGCAAGCCACTCCTCGCGCACCGCGCGGACGTCACCGATGACGCGTCCGTGCGCGCCGCCGTCACCGCGGCGGTCGGGGAACTCGGCGGCCTGGACGTCCTGGTGAACAACGCGGGCATCGGCGCCCGGGGCACCGTCGAGGACAACCCCGACGACGAGTGGCACCGCGTCCACGACGTCAACGTCGTCGGCATGGTCCGCACCACCCGCGCCTGCCTGCCCCACCTGCGGGCCTCCGCGCACGCCGCGATCGTCAACACCTGCTCCGTCGCCGCCACCGCGGGCCTGCCCCAGCGCGCCCTGTACAGCGCCACCAAGGGCGCCGTGTACGCCCTGACCCTGGCCATGGCCGCCGACCACGTGCGCGAGGGCATCCGCGTCAACTGCGTCACCCCGGGCACGGTCGACACCCCCTGGGTCGGCCGCCTCCTGGACGCCGCCCCCGACCCGGCCGCCGAACGCGCCGCCCTCGAAGCCCGCCAGCCCACCGGCCGTCTCGTCTCCCCGGCCGAAGTGGCGGGTGCCATCGCCTACCTGGCGAGTCCCCTGTCCGGCGCCACCACGGGCACCGCGCTCGCCGTCGACGGCGGCATGCAGGGCCTGCGGCCGCGCCCGGTGGCCCGGTGAACCGGCTCGGCGGCAGCGGCGTCGAGGTCAGCGCCCTGTCCTTCGGCGCCGCCGCCATCGCCAACCTGTACACCGAGGTCGGCGAGGAGCAGGCCCACGAGGCCGTGGAGGCCGCCTGGCAGCGGGGCGTCCGCTACTTCGACACCGCCCCGCACTACGGACTCGGCCTCTCCGAACGCCGCCTCGGCGCCGCCCTGCGCGGCCACCCTCGCGACCGGTACACGGTCTCCACCAAGGTGGGCCGCCGCCTCGAACCCGCCGACGGCACCGGCGACGACCTCGCCCACGGCTTCGCGGTGCCCGCCACCCACCGGCGCGTGTGGGACTTCAGCGCCGACGGCATCCGCCGCACCCTGGAGGCCAGCCTCGAACGCCTCGGCCTCGACCGCGTCGACGTCGTCTACCTCCACGACCCCGACGAGCACGCCGAGGCGGCCTTCCGTGAGGGCTACCCGGCCCTGGAGAAGCTGCGCGCGGAAGGCGTCGTGGGCGCGATCGGCGCCGGGATGAACCAGTCGGCGATGCTCACCCGCTTCGTCCGCGACACGGACGTGGACGTGGTGCTGTGCGCCGGCCGCTACACCCTCCTGGACCAGAGCGCCCTCACCGACCTGCTGCCGGCGGCCCTGGAGCGCGGCACGTCCGTCGTGATCGGCGGCGCCTTCAACTCCGGCCTGCTGGCCAACCCGGAGCCGGGCGCCCGCTACAACTACACCGCAGCCCCTTCCGAACTGGTCGCACGCGCCCTGCGCCTGAAGTCCGTCGCCGACCGCCACGGCACCACGCTGCGCGCCGTCGCCCTGGCCTTCTGCGCCGCGCACCCGGCCGTCGCGAGCGTCCTGGTCGGAGCCCGCTCGGCGCACGAAGTACGGGACTGCGCCCACCAGTTCGCCGCCCGGGTGCCCGACGCGGTGTGGCGGGACCTGCGCGCCGAGGGCCTGCTGCCGGCCGAGGCCCCCGTCCCCGGCGAGGCGTCCGGAGAGGGGCACTCATGAGAGCCGGTCCGCCGGCATGACCGTGACCGACGCCCACCACCACGTCTGGAACCTCTCCGTCCGCGACCAGACCTGGATCACCGGCCCGGAACTGCTGCCGCTGCGCCGCGACTTCACCCTGGGGGACCTCGAACCCGAGGCGAGGGCCGCCGGAGTGGGCCGCACGGTCGTCGTCCAGACGGTCACCGTGCCCGAGGAGACCCCGGAACTGCTGGCCCTGGCCGAGGAGCACGACCTGGTCGCGGGTGTCGTCGGCTGGACCGACCTCACCCGCCCCGGCGTGGCCGGCGAACTCGCCCGGCTGCGCGAGCTCCCCGGCGGCCGGTACCTCAAGGGCGTCCGCCACCAGGTCCAGGGCGAGCCCGACCCCGAGTGGCTGCTGCGCCCGGACGTCCTGCGGGGACTGGCCGCCGTGGCCGCCGCCGGACTGGTCTACGACCTCGTCGTCCTGCCCCACCAGCTCCCGGCCTGCGCACGGGCGGCCGCCGCCCTGCCCGGCCTCACGTTCGTCCTGGACCACCTCGGCAAACCGCCCGTCGCCTCCGGCGCCCTCGAACCCTGGGCGTCCGGCCTGCGGGCCCTGGCCGCCCTGCCCAACACCGTCGCCAAGCTCTCCGGCCTGGCCACCGAGGCCGACCCCGCCCGCTGGACCGTGGACGACCTGCGCCCGTACGCCGACACCGCGCTGGAAGCCTTCGGGCCCGCCCGGCTGATGTACGGCTCGGACTGGCCGGTGTCCACCCGGGCCGGCACGTACGGCGGCATCCTCGACGCCATGCGCCGGCTCACCGGCCCGCGCGACCGTGCCCAGGTCTTCGAGACCACCGCCGCCCGCGTCTACGGCCTGTGAACGCGCTCGGCCAGCCGGGTCGGCGGCAAGTACTCCCGCACGTACGTCCGTTCCCAGCAGGCGCCGGTCCGCCGCAGCTCGCGCCAGGTCGTGTACCGGTAGCGGAACAGCCGGGCGCGCACGAACCGCGGTGGCGCGTCCGGCGGGAACGGCGAGCGGCGCAGCAGCTTCAGCGTGTCGCGGTCGTTCTCCAGCAGCCGCTCCACGAGCCGGCCGAACCAGGGGTCGGCGTAGGCGGGGGAGAGGGCCGCGAACCACATCATCCAGTCCAGGCGCAGGTGGTAGGGCGCGAACTGGCGCGGCCACCGCCGGGGATCGCCCGGCTTGCCCCTGAACTCGTACTCCCGCCAGCCCGAGTCCGCCCGCGGCACCTCGTCCGCGGTGCCCTCGACCACGACCTCGTACCGCACCCGGCTCACGCTGCCGAACGCGCCGTAGGTGTTGACCAGGTGCAGCGGGTCGAAGGAGCGGTTCATCACCTGGCGGCGGGAGAGCATGTTGCGCACCGGCCGGTGGCTGAGGACCAGCAGCAGCGCGGACACCGCGAGCACCAGCACGACGTACCACAGCGGCGTGTCCGGCACCTCGGGCGCGTCCGCCGGGAAGCGCACCGCCGACAGCGCCAGCACGATCGTGATCCAGTTGAGCCATGAGAAGTTGCCCGACAGCACCAGCCACAGCTGAGTGACGATCATCAGCGCGGCGGCGCCCGTCGCGACCGGCTGCGGCGTGAACAGCAGGAACGGCACCACCAGTTGCGTGACGTGGTTCGCGGCCACCTCGACCCGGTGCAGCGGGCGGGGCAGGTGGTGGAAGAACCAGCTCAGCGGACCGGGCATCGGCTGGGTCTCGTGATGGTGGTCCAGGCAGGTCAGCTTCCGCCAGCACGCGTCGCCGCGCATCTTGATCAGCCCCGCGCCGAACTCCACCCGGAACAGGATCCACCGCAGCAGGAACAGCACCACGAGCGGCGGCGCCACCTCGTCGTTGCCGAGGAACACGGCGAGGAACCCGACCTCCAGCAGCAGCGACTCCCAGCCGAACGAGTACCAGGTCTGCCCGACGTTGACGATCGACAGGTACAGCACCCACGGCACCAGCCACAGCAGCATGCCGCCCCACAGCGGCAGCACCGAGTCCAGCCCGGCCAGCAGCGCCGCCGACACCGCGCAGCCCGCCCAGGCGCACAGCGCGAAGAAGCGGTCCGAATAGTGCAGCTGGAACAGGCTGGGGGCCCGCCGGAACGGCACCCGCTCGACGAACCGCGGCACCGGCAGCATGCCGCGCCGCCCGATCAGCGCCCGGAACTGCAGCGCCGCCGTCAGGAACGCCACCAGGTAGACGGCGGCCAGCGCCTTCTGGAAGACCAGCCGGGTCAGCCAGTAGTCGGATGCGGTGAACCATTCCACGGCCGTGCGCTCCTCCCGTGACGCGCCGGACTTCGGTGTCACGCTCCGCGTACCACCGCTCCGGTTGCGCAACCCGAGTGAGCCGAGCCAACAATAGGGGCGAAATGCCATGAAACGGCCTAGGTGTGCGGGAGGGCGAGGTGCGGACATCCTCGGGGGCCTTCGCCACGGCGTGCGCGCTCGGGGCGGCGCTCCTCCTGGCGGGCTGCGTCTCCGGCCGCCCCGGCGGCGGCGCGGACGGCGGCACGGCGGCCGGGGCCCTCGTCCTCCAGCCGGCCGCCGACCCCGGACCCGACCCCTTCACGGACTCCACGGCCGTCCCGGCACCCGCCCCGGACCCCGCCGCGCCCGCACCGGCGACGTCGGGCGGTACCGTCCGGGTGGCCGCCGGCCCGCGCTCCCTGTCCGGGGCGACACCCGGCCTCTACGGCGGCACCGAGCGGACCGGCAGCTGCGACATCGGCCGGCAGATCGGCCACCTCACCCGCGACCCGGCCGCCCACCGTGCCTTCGCCCGGGTCGCGGGCGTCTCCCCGCAAGCCGTCCCGGACTACGTCCGCGCCCTCACCCCGGTCGTGCTGCGGGCCGACACCCGCGTCACCGGGCACGGTCACCGGGCGGGCCGCGTCACCGGCTACCAGGCCGTCCTGCAGGCCGGCACCGCCGTCCTGGTCGACGACCGGGGCGTGCCCCGCGTCCGCTGCGCCTGCGGCAACCCCCTGCGCCCTCCGCTCGCCGCGCGCGGCACGGCCGGCACCCGGGGCGCGCCCTGGCCCGGCTACCGGCCCGGCGGGGCGATCGTCGTGACCCCGGCCCCGCACCCCGTGAGCGGCTTCACCCTCATCGACCTGGCCGCCCGGACCTGGATCGAACGGCGGCGCGGGCACGACGTGCGCCACGACCGGGCCCTGCCGCCGCCGGTGTGGACGCCCCGGCCCCCGGCGCCGTCCGCCGCAGCGCCCGTCCCCCCGGGCGAGTCCCGCACGGGAGCGGACCCGGCCGGCGACACCGCCCCGCCTCCGTCGTACGTCCCCGAACCGCCTCCCGCCGAACCGGTGCCCCGGGAGCCCGGCGAACCGGAGCCGGAGGAGGCGGGCGAGGCCGGCGATCCGGACGAGGTCGGACCCGAAGCCGTGCCGGACGGCCCGGACCTGCCCGACGGCGCGGGGCTGATTCCCGGCGAACCGGCCGACGACAGCATCTTCGGCAGCCCCACCGACGTCTTCGGGAACTGAGGGCCGGTCCCGCCGGGCGGCCCCGCACTCGGCACATCCGGTCGAAGAATCGGACGAATCCTGGCAAGGTGGGCCCATGGCTGATCGGGGAGCGCGCGCCGCCCTGTCACTCCCGGACGACTGGCCCGCCCACCCGGATCCGATCCTCGCGCTCAACCGGATGGGCAGCTTCGACTGGGACCTGGACACCGGCCTGATGCAGATGGACGCGCAGGCCCACGACATCTTCGACGTGCGCCCCGACGAGTACGACGACCACCCCGAGACGCTCGCCAAGCGTGTCCCGCCCGGCGAGGCCCGCCGCCTGGACACGGCGGTCTCCCAGGCGCTGAAGGACGGCAGCGAGAACTACGGCGCCTACTTCCGCATCCGCCGCCGCGACGGGAGCCTGCGCTGGACGCACACCCAGGGCTACATCCGGCGTGACGAGACCGGCCGCCCCCGCCGCATCATCGGCATCGTCCGGGACGCCACCCGGGAGCTCGACGAGATCGACGCCCGGCGCGACCAGGCCGACCGGGACGAGGCCAGCCGGGAGCAGACCAGCGTCGTCGAACTCACCACGGCCGCCCTCGCCCACGCCCGCACCGTGCAGGACGTCATCGACGTCCTGAAGGACACGCACGGCCTCATCCACCTGGGCGCCACCAGCCTCGTCATGGGCCTGGTCGAGGCCGGGCGCATCCGCCTGGTGGCCGAGGGCCCCGAGGACGCCTTCGTGCCCGGCACCCGCGTCACCCGCATCGACGAGCCCTACCCGATGAGCGAGGCCGTGCGGACCCTCGGCCCGTGCTTCATCGAATCGCCCGAGGAGTTCGCCGAGCGCTACCCGATCCTGTGGCCGCACATCACCGGCCTGAACATCACGTCGGCCGCCTATCTGCCGCTCATCGTCCAGGCCCGCCCGATCGGCGCGATGGGCCTGCTCTACAGCGACCGGCACGGCTTCACCCCCGAGGAGCGCAACATCCTCGTCGCCCTCGGCAGCAGCATCGCCCAGAGCCTGCAGCGGGCCATGTTCTACGAGCAGGAGATGGACCTCGCGCAGAACCTGCAGCAGGCCATGCTGCCCCGCACCATCCCGAGCGTGCCCGGCGCCGATGTGGCCGTCCGCTACCGTGCCGCCACCCTCGGCGGCTCCGTCGGCCGGGACATCGGCGGCGACTGGTACGACCTGATCCCGCTGCCGGGCGGCCGGGTCGGGGCCGTCATCGGCGACGTCCAGGGCCACGACACGCACGCCGCGGCCGTCATGGGCCAGCTGCGCATCGTGCTGCGCGCCTACGCCGCCGAGGGGCACACCCCGGCGACCGTGATGGCCCGTGCCTCCGTCTTCCTGCACGAGCTCGACACCGACCGCTCCGCGACCTGCCTGTACGCGGAGGCCGACCTGTCCACCGGGGTGCTCCAGGTGGTCCGGGCCGGGCACATCGACCCGCTCGTCCGGCTCACCGACGGCTCCTGCCGCCGCGTCCCCGTCCCCGGCGGCCTGCCGCTCGGCCTGTCCGCCGAGTTCGGCCGCCTCGACTACCCCGTCGGCACCCTGGAGCTCGACCCCGGCGACACCCTGCTGCTGTGCACGGACGGCCTGGTGGAGCAGCCCGGCGCCGACCTCGACGACGGCATGCGCACCCTCACCGCGCTCGTCGCCACCGGCCCCGAGGACGTGCGCGACCTCGCCGACCGGCTCATCGACGTGGCCGACGAACGCGGCGGCGACGACGACGTGGCGCTGCTCCTGCTGCGCCGGCGCGGCCCCGAGGGCCCGCAGTCCGGCCGCCGCCTCCAGCGGCACGTGTCCCCCGGCGACCCGGCCGCCCTGTCCGAGGCCCGGCACATGATCCGCACCGGGGTCGCCGCCTGGGGCGCCCGGGACCGCGCCGACGAGATCGAACTGGTCGCCGACGAGCTGATCACCAACGCCCTCATGCACACCGAGGGCTCGGCGGTCCTCACCCTGCGGGTGCTCACCGGCTCCGGCCGCCGGCTGCGGGTCGAGGTCGAGGACTCCTCCAGCGCCCTGCCCCGCCGCCGCGAGGCGGGCGACTCGGGTGTCTCCGGCCGCGGCCTGCTCCTGGTCGATCTACTCACCGACGTGTGGGGCGTGGAGGCCCGGGGCGGCGGCAAGGCCGTGTGGTGCGAGTTCGTGGTGCCGGACCACGACTGACGCGGCGTGGCACCCTGGATCCATGCCGGAACTCCCCGAGGTCGAGGCGCTCAAGGACTTCCTCACCGAGCACCTCGTCGGCCACGAGATCGTACGGGTGCTGCCCGTCGCGATCAGCGTGCTGAAGACGTACGACCCGCCGCTGTCCGCGCTGGAGGGCCGCGAGGTCACCGCCGTACGCCGGTACGGCAAGTTCCTGGACCTGGCGACCGCGGACGGCCCCCACCTGGTGACCCATCTGGCCCGGGCGGGCTGGCTGCACTGGAAGGACCGCCTCCCCGACGGCCCGCCCCGCCCCGGCAAGGGCCCCCTCGCGCTGCGCGTGGCCCTGGAGACCGGCGCGGGCTTCGACCTCACCGAGGCCGGCACGCAGAAGCGGCTCGCGGTGTACGTCGTCGGGGACCCGCAGGAGGTGCCGGGCGTGGCCCGGCTCGGCCCGGACCCGCTCGCCGCCGACTTCGACGAGCGGCGCCTCGCGGCACTCCTGGCCGGGGAGCGGCGGCAGCTCAAGGGCGCGTTGCGGGACCAGAGCCTGATCGCGGGCGTCGGCAACGCCTACAGCGACGAGATCCTGCACGCGGCGCGGATGTCGCCCTTCAAGCTGGCCGCGTCGCTGAGCGAGGAGGAGACCGGGCGGCTGTACGCGGCCCTGCGCTCCACGCTCACCGAGGCGGTCGAGCGCTCCCGGGGTGTGGCGGCCGGGCGGCTGAAGGCCGAGAAGAAGAGCGGCCTGCGGGTGCACGGCCGCACCGGCGAGCCCTGCCCGGTGTGCGGCGACACCGTCCGCGAGGTGTCCTTCAGCGACTCCTCGCTCCAGTACTGCCCGACCTGCCAGACGGGCGGCAAGCCGCTGGCCGACCGCAGGTTGTCCCGCCTGCTGAAGTGACCGGCCCGGCCGTCACCGGGACGGCGGTGTCCACTCGAACATCAGGATGGTCGCGTCGTCCCGCAGCCGGCTGGTGGGCGAGTCCAGGATGGAGTGGATGAGCCGCCGCAGCGTCTCGGACGCCAGCTCGCCCGCCGCCGTCGCCCGGATGATGAAGTCGGCGAACTGTTCGAGGCCGAATTCGCCGCCATCGCTGCCCCGGGCCTCGGTCACCCCGTCGGTGTACATCAGCACCCGGTCGCCGGGCTTCAGGGCGATCTCGTGCGTCTGCCGTGAGCGCCCGGCGAGCAGGGACGGCAGGCCCATCGGCGGATCCGCCTCGCGCCGCATGGCGTCCACGAGGAGCCGCTCCTCGCGGATGAGCAGCGGGGCGGGATGCCCGCAGTTGGCCCACCGCAGCATCCCCGAGGCCAGGTCCAGCTGGGCCAGCACGCCGGTGCAGAACTGGTCGGGCAGCCAGCGCGCCAGCGCGTCGTCGACGCACTCCACCAGCTCGGGCAGGTCCGCCCCGGTCCGCCGGGCGTTGCGGCACGCCGCCAGCGACACGGCCGTGGTGAGCCCGGAGGCCAGGTCGTGTCCCATGGCGTCCAGGACGGTGGCGTGCAGGGTCGTCTCCGTCAGGGCGTGGTCGAAGGCGTCGCCGCCGATCTCGTAGGCCGGTTCCAGCACGGCCGTGGAGACCACGTGGGCGGTGCCGATGGTGCGCGGCGGCAGGAAGGCCCGCAGCATCTCGGCGGGCAGCCGCATCGGCTCGGTGCGGGTCCGCCGGACGAAGGAGTCCTTGTACGCGCGCTTGGACGTGATCGTCATGGCGAGCAGGGTGGCGAGGGCCCGGGCGCGGCGCAGCACGGCCGGGGTGAGCGACGGGGAGTGCACGGCCAGCACGCCGAGCCGCTCGGCGCCGTCCACCAGGGGGATCCACGCCGTCATGCCGCCCGACTCCGACTCCTCCACCCGCAGGGACTGGGTGCGGTAGGTCCAGCCGGCGAGCGAGCCGTCCACGGGCAGCGGCGGGGTGACGTCGGTGAGGGGGACCAGACGGCGCTGCTGGATGTCGGCCAGGTACACCACGGAGTGCTGCAGTCCCAGGGCCTTGGTGCAGCGGGCGACGGTGGTGGTCAGGTCCAGGGCCGCGTTCGCCGGGTCGGCGAGGAACTCCTCCAGACGGTCCTCACCGGTCTCTGCCGTCGACACCTTCGCTCCCCTCGCCGGGACCGCGGGCACCCCGGGCGGGCCGCGGAATGCGTCGTCAGCAGTCTCACACCGGGGGGCCCGGGCCGCCCGGCGGCCGGGGCGGACGGATGGTCAGCGCGTTTCGAGCCGGGCCAGGACGTCCCCCTCCGTGGAGCGGATCTCGTACCGGACGATCTCGTCGGGGTGCAGGGAGGAGCTGGCCATCATCGTGTGCGGTTCGGTGTCGTGGCCGGGCCCGTGCCAGCTGGTGGCGATCTCCTCGGTGCCGTCCCGGCCGACGATGACCAGGTGGCAGGCGCGCGAGTCGGACGCGTCCTTCACCCGCAGCTCGACCTGGCTGCCCGAGGCCTCGTCCGCCGTCGTGATCTCGGCCCACACGCCCGTGCGCGCGTCGGTCACCGCGATCGTCCGGGTCCTGTCGCCGCCGCCCGCGGCCATCACCGCGACGGCGGGCACCGACACCGCGAGAGCGACGGAGGCGGCCAGCGCGAACACCACGCGCCTGCGGCCGGCCCGGCGCCGGTCGGCCACCTCGGCCAGCAGCCGGTCCAGCATGCGCGGGCCGGGCTGGGCCAGCGGGCTCACCAGCCGTGGCGTGGCCCGCCGGTACAGCATCAACTGCCGTGTCGTCGGGCCGAACTCCGTCACCTCTGCAGCGCACTTGGGGCACTCCATGAGGTGGTCCTCGAAGCGGAAGGCCTCCGCCTCGTCCAGCACGCCGAGCGCGTAGGCGCCGACGTCGCGATGCCTTTCCAGGGACCTCATGCCGAATCCTCGTGCCGTTGGGTGCGGGTGGGGTTACTCCTTGCTCCCACCGGTACGGACCAGGCAGCGGAATCACTCAAGCCGGTGACACAATCGCAACCAAAGGATTCGGAGCCCTCCGGCCGCCGGATTGGTCGGAGGACGCGGAAGTCTAAAAAAGATGGATCGCGAGGTGCCCCAGGGGCAGTCCGAGCTGCCAGGCGGGCGTCCAGACCTTCGGTCCCTCGTCCTCCCCGACCACCGGAGCGCCGCCCGGCACCGCGTTCAGGTCCGGCGCGAGCAGCTCCGTCTCCTGCAGCCAGCGCCAGGCCTCCTCGGCGAGGTCCAGGTCCGGTGCCGTCCGGCCGGAGGCCGCGGCGTCGGCGGCCAGCTCCGCCAGCCGCTCGCCCACCCACTCCTGCCACGGCTGGTCGTACGCGGTCAGCGAGAGCCACGTCTCCAGCTGCGTGACCACCCGGATGCCGGACAGCTCCCCGTCGGTGTCGGAGAGGAAGATGGTCAGCGCCAGGGCGTCGCGCCCGGCACGGAACTCGAAGGACGTCGGCGGCATCAGATCGCCGGTCCGCAGCAACTCGTCGGCGATGTACTCCGCGTACAACCACGCCATGGGGACGGTCAGTTCGCCGTCGGAACCGTCCGTGCCCCCGTGACCTCTGTGCAGCATCCCTTCCTGCCTTCCTCCGGTACGTGCGCGTCGCCCGACACCGGATCCCGGGGCGTCGTCGGCCCCCTCCGGAACACGGATAGGAACACCCGATTACTCAACCGGGGTCCTGAGCAAGGCGCTTTACGGAGGTTTGACTCGACCGTGGGTTTCACCGCAGGTCGGCGGCGTAACCCGGAAGCACCCGGCGCAGGGCGCGCAGCGCATAGTACGCGCGGGACTTCACGGTACCGGGCGGAATCCCGAGGGCCGCCGCGGCTTCCGCCACACTCGCCCCCTGGAAGTACACGAGCACCAGGACTTCACGGTGTTCCGGAGTGAGTGTCTTCACAGCGCGGCGCACGTCGAGCATCGCCGCGGCCCGCTCGGCGTGGTCGGAGCTGACCCGCGCGTTCTCCAGCACCGCGTCGCCGACCTCGGCGGGGCGGGCCTGCCGGGCGCGCCGCGCGTCGATCGCGAGCCGCCGCCCGACGGTCATCAGCCAGGGCCGCACGGAGTCGAAGTCGTCGGCGCGCAGGGCCTCGGGGTGCTGCCAGGCGCGCACCAGGGTCTCCTGGACCAGGTCCTCCGCGCGCTGCCGGTCGCCGTCGCACAGGCGCAGGAGGAGCGCGAAGAGGGGCCGGCCGTGCTCCCGCTGCAGTGCGGCGAGCTCGTGCTCGGCGGTCGTCCCGTTCGTGAGGGTGGATCCGGCCGTCATGGCCGTATGCCACCGCAGGGCCACGCCGGGGCACAGGGCACGTACCCGGCTGTGCGACGGACGGTCGATCGCGTCGACGAACGGTTCGACGAACGGTCGGGGCGCTCCACCGGGCGGGTGCCGGTCGGGCCGACGAGCGTGTCGGAGCCGCGCGGGGCGACCCCGGCCCCCTTTCCTACTTGTGTGTAAATACGACCACAACGCCCACCGTGGGGTGAATGGATGATCGCACGCAGCCGACAGGTGGCCCTGGCCCTCACCGTCGTCCTCGCCGCAGGCGCCGCCTGCCAGGCCCGCAGCCACGAACCGTCCGGCCCCGGCCGCCCGGCACCCTCCGCCGCCGGGCCCCGCGGCTTCACACTGGTCGCCTCCGGCGACGTCCTCCCGCACGACACGATCATCGACCGGGCCCGCTTCGACGGCGGCGGCACCGGCTACGACTTCCGGCCCATGCTCGACGGGATCCGCCCCGTCGTCTCCGGCGCCGACCTCGCCCTGTGCCACATGGAGACCGTCTACGGCGAGAACGGCGACTACACCGGCTACCCCACCTTCAAGTCCCCGCCCGAGGTCGCCCCGGCCCTCGCCGCCACCGGCTACGACGGCTGCTCCACCGCCTCCAACCACACCCTCGACGACGGTGCCGACGGCATCCGCCGCACGCTCGACGCCCTCGACCGCGCGGGCGTACGGCACGCCGGCTCGGCCCGCACCGAGCAGGAGGCGCGCACCGTCACGATCCTCCAGGCCGGCCCGGCCAAGGTCGCCCACCTCGCCTACACCTACGACACCAACGGCATCCCGCTCCCCGAGGGACAGCCCTGGGCCGTCAACCTGGTCGACGAGGCCCGGATCCTCGCCGACGCCCGGGTGGCGCGCGGCGCGGGCGCCGACGTGGTCGTCGTCTCCCTGCACTGGGGCACCGAATGGCAGGACGCCCCCGACGAGCGGCAGCTGTCCCTGGCCCGCGGCCTCACCGCCGCCCGCACCGGGGGCCGCCCGGACATCGACCTGATCCTCGGCACCCACGCCCACGTCCCGCAGGCCTACGAGAAGGTCAACGGCACCTGGGTGATCTACGGCATGGGCGACCAGATCGCCGGTCTGATGACCAACGCCGAGGGCGCGCAGGACCCACGGGGCAACCAGTCCACCCTCGGCCGCTTCACCTTCGCCCCGCCCGCCCGGCCGGGCGGCCGCTGGGAGGTGACCCGGGCCGAGTTCGTCCCGCAGCTGTTCGACGTCGACGCCGGCCGGGTCGTCGACCTCAACCAGGCGCTCGCCCGGGGCGCCGACGTCCGGGCCGTGCGCGACCGCATCCGCGACGTCGTCCTCAGCCGGGGTGCCGCCGAGGACGGGCTCGTGATGGGGGACTAGCGCCTCAGTCCGTCCGCTCCGGCGGGCGCCCGGCCAGCTTCGAGTGCCGGTAGGAGTAGGCGAAGTAGACGACGAGCCCCAGCGCGAACCAGACGGCGAACCGCACCCAGGTCTGCCACTGCAGGAACGTGATCAGCCAGACGGAGAACACGATCCCCACCGCGGGCACCACCGGCATCCACGGCGTGCGGAAGGAGCGCGGCAGGTCCGGCCGCCGGTAGCGCAGCACGATCACCGCCGCGCAGACCACGACGAACGCCAGCAGGATGCCGATGTTGGTCAGCTCGGCCGCCTCGCCGATCGGCAGGAACCCGGCGATGACGGCCGACGCCACCCCCACGATCCAGGTGACCCGGGTCGGCACGTGCCGCGTCGGGTGCGTCTTCGCGAACCAGGTGGGCAGCAGCCCGTCCCGGGACATCGAGAACCACACCCGCGTCACGCCCAGCATGAACGTGAACATCACCGTGAGGATGCCGATGATCGCGCCCACCGCGATCACGTCCGCCAGGCCGCTCAGCCCCACCGACTTGAACGCCGTCGAGAAGCCGCTCTCGGGGTCGATGTCCTGGTAGTCCTGCATGCCCGTCAGCACCAGGCAGGCCGCCACGTACAGCACCATCGAGACGACGAGCGAGTAGACGATCGCCTTCGGCATGTGGCGCTGCGCGTCCTTGGACTCCTCGGCCGCCGTCGACATCGCGTCGTAGCCGAACACCGCGAAGAACACCGTCGCCGCGCCCGTGAAGGCCCCGCCGACCCCGTACGGGAAGAAGGGGTCGTAGTTCGCCGTGTCGATGTGGAACACGCCCACCCCGATCACCAGCAGCACCACCAGGACCTTCAGGACCACCACGACCGTCTCGAAGCGGGCCGCGTTCCTGATGCCGAGGGTCAGCAGGTACGCGATCAGCAGGCACAGCAGCGCCGCGAACAGGTCCACCCGGTGCCCGTCACCCGTGCCGGGCGCCCCCAGCATCCAGTCCGGCAGGTCGGTGCCCATCTCGCCGACCAGGAAGCTGAAGTACCCCGAGATGCCGATCGCGACCACGGCCACGATCGCCGTGTACTCCAGCAGCAGGTCCCAGCCGATGAACCAGCCGGCCAGCTCGCCCAGCACCGCGTAGCCGTAGGTGTAGGCCGAGCCGGCCTTCGGGATGAGCCCGGCGAACTCGGCGTAGGACAGGGCGGCCGCGGCGGAGGCGACCCCCGCGATGAGGAACGACACGAGCACGGCCGGGCCCGCCGTACCGTTGGCGACCGCCCCGGCCAGCGTGAAGATGCCCGCGCCGATGATGCCGCCGACGCCGATGGCGGTCAGCTGCCACAACCCCAGGGACCGCTCCAGCCGCGTCCCCTCGCCTGTTTCCGTCTCCTCGATCCGCTCGATGGGTTTGCGGCGGAGAATCCCCTCACCCGTCCGGAGCCCGGCCATGCGCCTCACCTCTTCACGAGTGGCAACGGCTGACAGCGGATCATGATGGCCCAGGCGCCCGCCCGGCGGAAGACACCACGCAGGGACCGGGCACCACCGCGGGACGGCCTACGGCACCACCGTCACCGGCCACCGCCCGGCCTTCACGAGCCGCACCGCCACCGAGCCGACGATCCGGTGCCCCGCCTGCTCCGACGCGCCCACGACCACCGCGTCCGCCTTGAGTTCGTCGGCCGCCTTCACCAGACCGGTGTAAGGGTCCCCGCGGAACGTGTGGAACTCCCAGCGCACCTCGAATATCCCCTTGAGGCGCTCGGCCGCGTCCCGGATCTGCGCCACCAGGTCCTCGGCGATCTCGTCGGTCGTCCCGGCCACCGGTGCCCCGAGCGCCGCCCCCGCCGCCAGCACGGGCTGGACGTACACCACCGCGAGCAGCGCGTGCTGCCGCCGGGCCAGCCCGGCGGCGTAGGCCGTGGCCCGCAGGGAGGAGTCGGAGCCGTCCAGCCCGACCACGATCACCTTCGGCCCGTCCGTGCCCCGTTCGAACCGCGGGGAGTGCTGTTCCGTCACGCCGTGAGGCTATCGGAAGCCACAGCTCCGGCCGCCCGCAGGGAGGTTCCGGGGCAGGCAGGAGCCGGCGTTCCCGTGCGTCTCCGTAACCCTGGATGCGAAAGTCGCGGGGAAACGGGCACCCGAACGGCGGACGGCGACCCGTCGGTTCGGAGGGGTCGCCGTCACTGGCGGCGCTCGGCCTCGCCGGAGGGGACGGGACCGAGCCCGCCGGCCCCCCTCGCTGGCCTGCCCGTCCGGGCGGGACGGACACAGGAAAGCTGCCCTTCCCCCTGGCGCGCCGCCCGTGACCCGTCCGCCTGGGCCGTCCGGGTGAAACCGTGCCGCCGCCCCGGTGTTGCTCAGGTGCGTCGGCCTTCGGCCGGGCGACTGATGAGTCATGAAGAAGGATCAGTTGCCCACCCGACGCGCGGCGTTGATCGCGGGCGCCGGCGCCGTGGGAGCGGCCGCCACGGCCGGTGTGCTCGCGGCGGTCACCGGAGAGGGACCCGCCCGGCCCGCCGCCCCGGCGGCGGGCGCCCAGGCCGCTCGCCGCCCGTCCGAGGCCTCCGCGTACCGGTTGCAGCCCCTCACCGGCTTCGCCCCGCCGCGCGCCGCGCCCCGCCGCGTCCTGGTCCGCCGCGAACCGCTGCTGCGGGTGCCCGGCCGGGGCCGGAATCTGGTGCTGACCTTCGACGACGGCCCCGACCCGCGCTACACCCCGGCCGTCCTGGACGTCCTCGCCGAGTACGGCGTCCGCGCGATGTTCTTCGTGTGCGGCGAGATGGTCGCCGACGGCCGGGACCTGCTGGTGCGGATGGCCGACGAGGGTCACGTCGTGGGCAACCACACCTGGTCCCACCCGCTGCTCACCCGCCTGACCCGCCGCCAGATCCGCTCCCAGATGGCACGCACCAGCGACGCCGTGGAGGACGCCTGCGGCGAGCGCCCCGCGTGGTTCCGCGCCCCCTACGGCGCCTGGAACCGCGCCGCCCTCCAGATCGGTGCCGCACTCGGCATGGAACCGCTCGGCTGGACGCTCGACACGCTCGACTGGACCACCCCGGGCGTGCGGTCCATCGTGCGCCGGGTCGAGCGCGGAGCCGCCCCCGGCGTGGTGGTGCTCTGCCACGACGCCGGGGGCGACCGTTCGCAGACCGTGCGCGCCCTGCGGCGCTGCCTGCCCGAACTGCTGGACTCCGGCTACCACGTCACCGTGCCCCGCCGGCCCCGCTCCTAGGGCCGTCCCGCGGGGCCTCCGCCCGCCCGGCGGGGTGCGCTCAGCGCACCTCGGCCAGGCGGGCGAACGCCACGACGTTGCCCGCGTACCCCTCCTGTTCGGAGAAGCCGCCGCCGCAGGTGATGACCCGCAGCTCCGCCGCGCCCTTCGACGCGTAGACGCGGTCGCCCGGGAAGTCGTCCTTCTCGAACACCTCGACCCCGTAGATCTCGAACACGGCCGTCCTGCCGTCCTGGCGGGCGACCTCGACGCGGTTGCCCTTCTTCAGGGCCCCGAGCCCGTAGAACACGGCGGGGCCCTGCTGGTTGTCCACGTGGCCCACGACGACCGCGGTGCCCTTCTCGCCCGGGGTGACGGCTCCGGTGAACCAGCCGGCCAGGTTGGGGTCCTCCGGCGGCGGCGCGCCCACCCAGCCGTCCGGGTCGAGGCCCACGGGGATCATGGGCGCGTCGACCTGGATCGCCGGGATCCTGACCCGGTCCGGCAGGGCGTAGGGCAGCGGGCGTACGCCGGTGAAGGCCGGGCCGGGCACCTGGTTCTCCGCCGCGGCCGCCCTCGCCGGCTGCGGCGGGCCCTCGTCGAACTCCCCCGAACCGTTCCGGATGAGCGCGAGGCCGGTCAGCAGAACCAGCGCTATCACGCCCCACGGGGCGCGCTTCCTCGGCCGCGCCTCCTCTTCCGCCAGGGCCAGCTCGGACGCAGACATTCGCCATCCCCTCTCGACGCGGCCGTCGCCGGGTCAATCGCGCATAACGGCACGCTAAGTGCCGTGCGCGAAACCGGCGACGGGGCGGGAGCGAACGGGTGGCCCGCGGCGCCGGGGGCGGACCGAGGCCGGCCGGGGCGTCAGGTGCGCCATCCGAGTTGCCGCCGCGGGGAAATTTCTGACGGCCCGTGACCTGCGACGATGTACTCCCGCGCGGAGGTGCCCCGGGGTCCGCTCTCACCAGGACGGACCATTCCCGACATGCGGCTCCGGGCACGGCAACTGACTGTCTTCGTGGGAGGCGCTTTCTCGCCGATCGACCGGGGAACGGGTCCCGGGGCGCCTTCCGCGGAGGTTCACATGCGTCACTCTCGTGCCCTGGCGGTCACCGGCGCCGCGGTCGCCGCCCTCGGCTTCTCGGCCCCCGCCGCCGTCGCGTGGGACACACCCACCAACATCACCGCCCTGCCCAGCGTCATCGCCCGCGGCGGCCAGCTGACCATCACGGTCGACGGTTGCCCCCACGGCGGTACGGCGACGTCCAACGCCTTCTCGCCGACCCAGCTCTCGCCCGTCCACGGCGGCCACAACGAGAAGGCGAAGGGCACCGCCACCATCAACCGCAACGCCCGCCCCGGGTCGTACGACATCACGGTCACCTGCAGCGGCAAGAGCATGACCAAGCCGCAGGCCTTCACCGTCATCGGCGGTGTCCGCGGCGGCATCGGCGGCAGCAGCACCACGGGCGCGACCCCGACCGACATGGCCATCGGCGGCGGACTCGTGGCCGCGGCGGTCGTCGGCGGTGGCGTGTTCTGGATGCGCCGGCGCGCCGAGCGGCACGCCTGAGGTTCCACGCCCCCGCCCTGACGGGCCGTCGTCCCGCACGTGAACGGTCCTCGCCCCGGGACCTCCTCGCCGGAGGAGACCCGGGGCGAGGGCGCGGCGCGTGACGGGGATCAGCCGGCGTCCCCGCCGGGGCGGCGGCGCGAGAAGTGGTGGGCGGCACCGAGCGAGCCGGCGATGAGCGCGGCGCCCAGGCCGATCTCCCGGAGGTCGAGTCCGGCGAGCGTGCCGCCCTCGCCCGCGTGCACTCCCTTGTGGGGGTGGCGCGTCGGGTGAGGCGTGGGGTGGTGGGTCGGGCGGCCGCCGGCGATCGTCAGCCGGGCCGTGCCGCTCGACTCGTCGCACTCGAAGTGCACGTCGTAGACGGCGCCGGGTTCGGCGCCCCGGTCGACCACGGCCGTCGCCCGTGACCTCTCCGGCGGGATGGTGACGACGTCGAAGACGGGAGAGTTGACCGCCGCCTCCCCTCGGCACGCCTCGTTGCGTTCCACCCGCAGCGTGACCTTTCCGCCCGGCGCGACCGTGGCCGGCTCCACGCCGAAGCCGAAGTCGGTCCGGATCGCCGCACCGGCGGCGGGCACGCAGGAGGTGAGGGCGCCGGCCAGCAGGACGGCCGAAGCGACGGGCATCGCGCGCATGGTGAAACCTCCGGGTCCCGAGGAGCAGCCGCGGACCTGTTCCGCTCGTGTCACACATGCACCTCGATGCCCGAAACGCTAGAAAGGCGGGCCCCGTGGCGCGATCGCAGTAGTGCGAACGGGGGACGCGCGCGGACGCCGCCCGGCGGAACGCCGGTCACGCGACCGGGGGACGGCGACGGAGTGTCGCGCGTCCCCCGGCCGGGATGCGTGGTGCGGGCGTGGCCGCTCCCGTCAGTCCCCGGTGCCCGGGAAGAGGTTCAGGAACGGGTCCGCCGACGCGGTCACGCCCCTGCTGTAGGGCGCGTCGAAGTCCCAGATGAGGAACAGCAGGAAGGCGATCAGCGCCGAGAACAGCCCGGCGAGGATCAGTTCGCGCGTCGTCCTGCGGATCTGCAGGGCGAAGATCATCCCGATCGTGACGACGGCCCCGGCGATCAGCCCGAACCACACCACGCCCGGCATGGTCTCCCCGGTCGACTCCGCCCGGCCGATCCGGGCCTGGCTCGCCGCCGTCACCTGGTCGAGCAGTGGCTGATAGGCCTGCGCCTCGAAGTCCGACTTCGGCTCGTAGTCGGTGACGTCGGCGCGGATCCGCTCGAACAGCCGGGCCCCGCGCTCGGTGACCTCGCCCTTGTCGGCCATGCTGTCCCACTCGGTGGTGACGACATGGCTCACGTAGATCCTGATGTCGTCGCGGATCCGGTCGCGCTCCTCGGCGGGGTAGACCCGGACCCGCTCCGAGATCTCGTGCAGGGCGGTGGCCTCGGCCTGGACGTGGTCCTGGGCGGCGCTGCGCCCCTCCCAGACACCGGCGATCGCCAGGCCCAGGACGATGGCGTACACCACGCCGATCCACATCGTCATGTACTCGATGACGTCGGGGGTCTCGCTGGGGTCCTCGTCCTCGGGCGCCCTGCGGTGCCGGACGAGGGTGATGACGACCACCACGGCGCAGGCGGCCAGCATCGCGAGGATGAGAACAAGCCATTCCGGCAAGAGGTGCCTCCAGGTGAAGGGATCAGCGCGCACGGAGCGCGGCCACGGCGACCACCGCGGGCACCGTGACGAGCAGGACGAAGGTGAGCGGCGAGAGCGTGCCGCCGGTCCGCCGGGGCCGCGGCGGCGTGGCGCGGTAGCGCGGGTAGTGCACGGGCTTCGCCGACGGGCCCGGCGCGGGAGTCGCCGACGGCTTCGGCGCCGGGGGCGGCGGAGGCACGGGCCTGGGGTCCGGCCGGGGCGGCGGTTCCGGCGGCCTGGGCGCGGGCGGCGCCGGAGGGGGCGGCGGCTCCGGCCGCGCCGGGGGCACCGGTGCCGGTCTCGGCGGCGGGGGCGCGGGCGGTGGTTCCGGGTCCGGGCTCGGCGGTGGCGTAGGGGTGGGGGTCGGTTTCGGGGGCGGGGGCTCGGGGGTCGGTGTGGGGGTGGGACACGGAGGAGGGGGCGGGGGTGGCGGGCACGGCGGATCGGTCGGCCAGGTCATGCTGCCGGCGACCGCCACCGCCTCCGTGCCGTCCGGCCCCGTCGAGGCGTACGCGCAGGCGGTGGCCACCGCCACGTCGGCCGGTGCTCCGACGAGTGCCCAGGTGAGCGTCGCCACCGCCAAGGCCCGTGCGGCAAGGGCGGATTGAGTCGATACGGGTCCATGCACGACGAAGATCATGAGCCCTGTGCCGCCGGGACGTGCCGGGGCGCAAGGGGATTGCCCCGAAAGAGGGATGCTCCGGTGCGGCCGGTTCGATGCGGGGTCGCTCGCGGGGTGTGCGAAGCGCACCTGTGTGCGGGTGGCGGGCGGCGGCCGCTCGGGCTCCGGAAAGAAATTTCGCCGGCCGTTGAACGCACCGGCCGTCCCCGTGCGTACTGATGGCCGTGCGGCGGCGCAGCAGGGCGCTGCAACACCCTTGCGATTATGGGGAGTTGACGATGAAGACCTCCTGGCGGAGCGCCTCACTCGTGGCGAGCGCCGCGGCGGTCCTGGCGCTGACGACGGCGTGCGGTCAGGACAGCCCACCGGCGGCCAGCCAGAACGTGGGCGCCACGGCCGCGCCCGGGGACTACGGAAGCATCGGCTCGGGCACCGGGAACAGCGCCGCCGGCACGCCCGGCCAGCCGGCCGCGCCGAGCGCCCTCAGCCCGTCGAACCCCGCGGGCAAGCTGTCCGTCTCCACCGCCGAGATCGGCAAGGTGGTCACCGACAGTCTCGGCCTCACCCTGTACCGGTTCGACCAGGACACCGACCAGCCGCCGAAGTCGAACTGCGACGGCGACTGCGCGAAGACCTGGCCGCCCGTCCCCGCCGACGACGCCGAGGCCGGGGAGGGCATCGACAAGGCGCTGCTCGGCTCGGTCACCCGGGCCGACGGCACCAAGCAGCTCACCGTGGGCGGCTGGCCCGCCTACCGCTACGCCAAGGACGTCAACGCCGGCGACGTCAAGGGCCAGGGCGTGGGCGGCAAGTGGTACGCGCTCGCCCCCGACGGCAAGAAGGTCCGGGAGGGCGCGGGCGACGCCGGCGGTGCCGCGGACGCCGGGGAACTCGGGCTGTCCACCCGCAAGGACCCCGAGCTGGGCGAGATCGTCGTCGACAGGAACGGCATGACGGTCTACCGGTTCAAGAAGGACGAGGCCTGGCCGAAGCCCGTCTCCAACTGCGTCGGCGCCTGCCTGGAGAAGTGGCCGATCGTGGAGCCCGTCGACTTCGCCGACACCAAGGGCATCCAGAAGAAGGGCTACATGATCTTCGACCGGACCGACGGGAAGGGCAAGCAGCAGACGATCAACTGCTCGCCCATCTACACCTTCGCCGGCGACAAGGCGCCGGGCGACACCAACGGCCAGGGCGTCGGCGGCACGTGGTACGCCGTGCGGCCCGACGGCAAGCTGGTCGGCGCGTCGGAATAACAGAGCGACCTCCCCAGGGTTCATCTCCGACCCGGCGAGCCGGCCCGGTCCGCCCCTCCGTGCTCCACGGAGGGGCGGACCGTTTCGCCGTGCCCTTCCCGCGCCGGACCGGCACTCTCCGGAACGCCCCGGGCACTGATCGTCATGTGTTCGAAGGGCAGGCGCAGGGGTATCAATTCGGCACGTGCCGCAGGCAGTGACCGGGAACGGATGGTCAATTTCCGTTTCGGGTCGCTCCCTTGGCGGGCGATCAGTAGCCTCTGCTCGAACACCGGATCGCCTACGCCTTGGAGAGATAGATGGAGCGTCCCGCCTGGGCCCCACGGAGCATCGACATCTCGGTGCCCAGCGTCTCCCGGATGTACGACTACTACCTGGGCGGATCGCACAACTTCGAGGTCGACCGGGAAGCGGCCCGCCGGGCCATGGAGTTCATGCCGGGCCTCCCCAAGATCATGCAGGCGAACCGGGCGTTCATGCGCCGCGCCGTGCGCTACGCGGCCGGTGAGGGCATCGGACAGTTCCTCGACATCGGCTCCGGCATCCCCACCTTCGGCAACGTCCACGAGGTGGCACAGGCCGCCCGGCCCGGAGCGCGCGTGGTGTACGTGGACCACGACCCGGTGGCGGTGGCGCACAGCGAGGCGGTCCTGGCGGGCAACGAGGACACGGCCGTGGTGGCCGCGGACCTCCGCAAGCCCGGGGACATCCTGGGCAGCCCCGAGGTGGAGCGGCTGATCGACCTGAATCAGCCAGTGGCCCTGCTCCTCGTTGCCATACTGCACTTCGTGGAAGACGAGGACGACCCGTACGGGGCGGTGGCGGAGCTGAGCGCGGCGCTCGCACCCGGCAGCCTGCTCGTGCTCACCCACGCCTCCTACGAGGGGATCCCGCTGCCGCCGGAGCGGGCCGGGGGAGCGGTGGACGTGTACGAGGGCATCCGCAACCCGCTGATCATGCGCTCGCGCGAGGAGATCGCGCGGTTCTTCGAGGGGTACGACATGGTGGAACCCGGACTGGTGGCGATGCCGTGCTGGCGGCCCGACACCGCACCGGAGGACGAGGATCCGTACGCGTTCTCCGGCTTCGCGGGCGTGGGGCGTACGGCGTGATCGCGGAACCGGACGGGCCGGAGGACAGACTCCGCCGGTTCGCGACGATCTGGAGCCGGGCGGTCTTCCCGGTGACCTCGACGTCGTCGACCCGGCCCGAGTTCGAGGAGCAGTTGCTGCCGCTGGCCCGGCGGCTGAGCGAGGCGCTGCTGGCCCGGGCGTTCGACGCGGAAGCGGGCAAGGCGGTGGGCGCGGCCCTCGTGGACGTGCACTGCACCGACCCCGAGGCGCTCAGCCGCACACTGGACTGCGTGGACGCCTACCTGGTGCTGTACTGCGGCGGCGACGGCGACCCGGAGGACCTGCGGGCGCGGTGCGCGCGCCTGCAGCACGCGATGGCCGCCGGCTTCGCCCGGGCGCTGCGCGAGCGGACCCTGGCCGAGCAGGAGGCCATCGCGCAGGCCGCGTTGCAGGCGCAGGGCGTGGTGGCCCAGGCGCTGCACGCGAGCGAGGCCCGCTTCCGCGCGGTCTTCGAGGGCGCGGCCATAGGCATCGGGATGGCCGACCTGGAGGGCAACATCCTCCAGGTCAACGGCGCCCTGCTGCGCATGTTCGGCATCTCCGACCAGACGCTGCGCAGCCGCAACGTCCGGGAGTGGACCCACCCCGACGACGCCCCGCAGACCTGGCGGCTCTACGACGAGCTGGTGCGCGGCGAGCGGGAGCACTACCACCTGGAGAAGGCGTTCTACCGCCCCGACGGGACGGTCCTGTGGACCAACCTGACGGTCTCCCTGCTGCGCGACGCCGACGGCAACCCGCAGTACCAGCTCGCCCTCATGGAGGACACCACCGAACGGCGGCTGCTCAACCTGCGGCTGCGCTACGAGGCCACGCACGACGCCCTCACGGGCCTGCCCAACCGCACCTTCTTCTTCGAGCGCCTGGAGAAGGCACTGGGCGCCGGGGAGGGACAGCGGTTCGGGCTGTGCTACCTCGACCTCGACGGCTTCAAGACCGTCAACGACAGCCTCGGCCACGCGGCCGGCGACCGGCTGCTCGTGGAGGTCGCCGACCGGCTGCAGTCCTGCGCCACCGCGCCCGGCGAGATGGTGGCGCGGCTCGGCGGCGACGAGTTCGTGGCGCTGACCACCGGCCCCGACACCCAGCGCACGGTCGACGAGCTCGCCGCCCGCATCATGAACGCCCTGCTCGCGCCGATCAGCGTCGACGGCCGGGAGCTGACCGTGCGCGGCAGCATCGGCATCGTCGAGGGACCGGCCGGGGAGCGCAGCCCGGCGGAGGTGCTGCGCAGCGCGGACATCACGATGTACCGGGCCAAGTCGGCGGGCGGCAACCGCTTCGAGCTGGCCGACCCGGAGGCCGACGCCCGCGCCATCACCCGCCACGGGCTGACGACCGCGCTGCCGACGGCGCTGGAGCGGGGCGAGTTCTTCATCGAGTACCAGCCGCTTGTGCATCTCGGCGACGGCAGCGTCCGGGGCGCCGAGGCCCTGGTGCGCTGGCTGCACCCGCAGCACGGCGTCCTCGGCCCGGACCGGTTCATCCCGCTCGCCGAGCACACCGGGCTGATCGTGCCGCTCGGGCGCTGGGTGCTGGAGCAGTCGGTGCGCCAGGCCCGCGAGTGGCGGGAACTGCACGGGGGCGCGGACGCGGGCCCGCTGCGCATCAACGTGAACCTGTCGCCGTGCCAGCTGACCCACCCGGGCCTGGTCCAGGACACCGTCGACATCCTGGAGCGCACCGGCGTCGCGCCGGACGCCCTGTGCCTGGAGGTCACCGAGTCGGCGCTGATCGGCGCCGACGACGACCTGCTGAAGCCGCTGCGCCGGCTGGCGGAGATGGGCGTCGACATCGCCCTCGACGACTTCGGGACGGGCTACTCCAACCTGGCCAACCTGCGGCGGCTGCCGGTCAGCATCCTCAAGTTGGACCGGTCCTTCACGCAGAGCATGCAGCAGTTCCCGGCCGATCCCGTCGACCTGAAGATCGTCGAGGGCATCGTCTCGCTGGCGCACAGCCTGGACCTCGCCGTGACGGTCGAGGGCGTCGAGACCGGCGCCCAGGCCGAGCAACTGCGCATACTCGGCTGCGACACGGCCCAGGGCTGGTACTACGCCCGCCCGGGCCCGCCGGAGCGGCTGCACGAACTGGCGCTGGTGGACGCGACGGGGTGACGCCCGGGGCCGCTGCGCGGAGCCGGATCAGGCGCCGAGCCCGCGCAGCAGCAGCGCGAGACCGCCCAGGAACTCCTGGTCGGCGCTGACCTGCCGGGCGTGCCGGGCGGTCTCGGTCATACGCGGGAAGGCATCGGGCGGCAGCTCGGCGAGGGCGACCGTGCCCTCGCCGGACAGAGGCCCGAGGTGCTCCAGCTGGATGGCGCCGATCAGATAGCCGAGCAGGCCCCGCAGTGCGACCACCCGTTGACCGCCGTCGAACCCGGCTTCCTCCAGGACGCCGAGCACGGACTCCGACCAGCGCAGGCCGGCAGGCGACCGGTGCCGGTGGATGACGGTCAGGGGCACGATCTCCGGGTGGGCGGCCACGGCGTCGCGCAGGCGCCGCGCCAGCACCTCGACGCGCTCGGGCCAAGGCGTCGCGGGCCCGGGGGGCTCGGTGTCCACGGTGCCGAGCACGAGGTCGACGACGAGTCGTTCCAGCTCCTCCCGGTCGTCGACATAGCGGTAGAGCGACATGGTGCTCATCCCGAGTTCCTTGGCGACGGCGCGCATGGACAGCCCGGCGAGCCCGTCGCGGTCGATCACGACGAGAGCGGCCGAGGCCAGCGCTGCATGGCTGAGTGAGCGGGGTCGTGGCATGACGATGTTCAGCGTACGGCATACGCCTACCTTGTTCCGCGTACGGCGTACGCCTACACTCCTGTAGGAGTACGCCGTACACCTACAAGGAGTGCCCATGCTGTCGCGCAGGCCCGCACGGCCGTTACGCCCCGGCTCCACCGTCGCTGCACGCCGGATCGCCACCGTCTCCGGCGGATCCGTGGCCGTCCCCGAGGAACGGCATCTGGTGCACCTGCAGTTCCGGCGGTTCGCCGGTTGCCCGGTGTGCCACCTGCACCTGCGGTCGGTGGTCCGCCGGCACGCGGAGATCGAGGCCGCCGGAGTGCGTGAGGTCGTGGTCTTCCACTCGCCCGCCGAAGAACTGCGCCGGCACACCGCCGACCTGCCCTTCGCGGTCGTCGCCGACCCGGGCAAGCGCCTGTACGCGGAGTTCGGCGTCGAGTCGGCCCCCCGCGCGCTCCTCAGCCCGCGCGTCTGGGGACCCGTCGTCACCGCGGTGCTGCGCGGCGGGTGGGAGGTCGTCAGGGGCCGCGAGCGGCTGCCGGCGGCCGACCAGGCCGGGGGCCGGCTCGGACTGCCCGCCGACTTCCTGATCGGCCCCGACGGCCGGATCCTCGCCGTCAAGTACGGCGAGCACGCCTACGACCAGTGGCCGGTCGACGAGCTCCTGGAGCTCGCGTCCGCGCACCGGCCGGCCGCCGACGGCTCTCCTGCGGGGTGACCGCGGCCCCACGGTGGCTCCTCCGTACGCCGGGCCCCTGCGGCCTCACCGCTCCAGCAGCATCCGCTGCAACTCCCGGGCCGCCCGGGGCGGTGCCACGTCGCTGCGGTGGGCCAGGGCGATCGTCCGGTGCAGGCCCGGGCGGGCCAGAGGCGTCACCCGCAGTCCGCCCCCGGACCGTGCCGCCACCATGCGCGGTACGACGGCGACGCCCAGCCCGGCCCGGACGAAGCCCAGCACCGCGTCCATCTCCCCGCCCTCCACCGCGAAGTCCGGCTCGAAGCCCTCGGCGCGGCATGCGGCGACCGTCAGTTCGCGCAGGTCGTAGCCGTGGCGGAACATCACCAGGCGTTCGCCCTCCAGGTCGGCGACCCGGACCGCGCGCCGCCCCCGGCCCGGCCTCGGCGCGTCGGGGGAGGAGACCACGACCAGGTCCTCCCGCAGCAGCTCCACCGTCGTCAGCGCCGGTGACGGCGTCGGCAGCGGCAGCACGACCAGCGCCAGGTCGAGCGCCCCGCGCGCCAGCTCCCGCACCAGGTCGTGCGAGCCGCCCTCCTCGATCAGCAGCCGGATGCCCGGGTAGCGGTCGTGGAACGCGCGCAGCACGTCCGGCAGCAGGCCCGTGCACAGGCTGGGCGTGGCGCCGAGCCGTACCCGGCCCCGCCGCAGCTGCACCAGCTCCTGCACCTCGTGCCGGGCCGTGTCCGCGTCGGCCAGGATGCGGCGGGCCAGCGGGAGCAGGGCCTCCCCGGCGTCCGTGAGCGTGATGTTGCCGCGCGCCCGGAGGAACAGATCCGCGCCGAACTCCCGCTCCAGCGCCTTGATCTGCTGCGACAACGACGGCTGCGCGACATGGACCAGATCGGCGGCGCGGGTGAAGTGCCGGGTTTCGGCGACGGCCACGAAGTACTGGAGCTGCTGGAACTGCATCCTCACACGATAGTCCCCGCCTATGGAATCAAGCCGGACCATGTCTTGGACCGATCGGCGTGCGATCCGTAGCGTGCTGTTCCATGGCTCTGGCAACGCGGACGGACCGACGGCCGTCCATGGCACGCACCGTGTGGGACTCCACCGTCGGGAAGAAGACCGTGATGGCGGTCAGCGGTCTGATCATGCTGCTGTACCTGGTCGTCCACATGATCGGAAACCTGAAGATCTTCTTCGGCGCGGGCGAGTTCAACCACTACGCGCACTGGCTGCGCACCGTCGGCGAGCCGTTCATGCACTACGAGTGGACGCTGTGGCTGGTCCGCGTCGTCCTCGTCGTCGCCGTGGTCGCGCACGCGGTCTCCGCCTACCAGCTCAGCCGCCGCGACATCAAGGCGCGGCCCCGCAAGTACGTGCACAAGAAGCCCCGGGCCTCCTACGCCACGCGCACCATGCGCTGGGGCGGGATCATCCTCGGCCTGTTCATCGTCTGGCACATCCTGGACCTGACGACCGGCACCGTGCACCCCGGCTTCGAGTCGGGCCGCCCGTACCAGAACGTCGTGGACACCTTCTCCACCTGGTACGGCAACGTCGTCTACATCGTCGCGATGCTCGCGCTCGGCCTGCACGTGCGGCACGGCTTCTGGAGCGCCGCCCAGACCCTCGGCGCCGGCAGCCGCACCCGCGACCGCGCCCTGAAGACCGTCGCGAACGTCCTCGCGCTGCTGCTCACGGCCGGCTTCATCGCCGTACCCGTGGCCGTCATGACCGGAGTGGTGAGCTGACATGACCTCTTACGCGGACTACGCGACCGGCGAGCCGGTCGTCGACGCCAAGGCGCCCTCGGGGCCGATCCACGAGCGGTGGGACAAGCGCCGGTTCGAGGCGAAGCTGGTCAACCCGGCCAACCGGCGCAAGCACACCGTCATCGTCGTGGGCACCGGGCTGGCCGGCGGCTCCGCCGGTGCCACCCTCGCCGAACAGGGCTACCACGTCGTCCAGTTCTGCTACCAGGACTCCCCGCGCCGCGCCCACTCCATCGCGGCGCAAGGAGGCATCAACGCCGCGAAGAACTACCGCAACGACGGCGACTCGATCCACCGGCTGTTCTACGACACCGTCAAGGGCGGCGACTTCCGGGCCCGGGAGTCCAACGTGCACCGGCTCGCGCAGATCTCCGTGGAGATCATCGACCAGTGCGTGGCCCAGGGCGTGCCCTTCGCCCGGGAGTACGGCGGCCTGCTCGACACCCGCTCCTTCGGCGGCGTCCAGGTGTCCCGGACGTTCTACGCCCGCGGCCAGACGGGTCAGCAACTGCTGCTCGGCGCCTACCAGGCGCTCAGCCGGCAGATCGCGGCGGGCAACGTCGAGATGCACCCGCGCACCGAGATGCTCGACTTGATCGTCGTCGACGGGCGGGCCCGCGGGATCGTGGCGCGTGATCTCGTCACCGGGAGGATCGACACGTACTTCGCGGACGCCGTCGTACTGGCGAGCGGCGGCTACGGCAACGTCTTCTACCTGTCGACGAACGCCATGAACTCCAACGCCACCGCGATCTGGCGGGCCCACCGGCGCGGCGCGTACTTCGCCAACCCCTGCTTCACGCAGATCCACCCCACCTGCATCCCGCGCACCGGCGACCACCAGTCGAAGCTGACACTGATGAGCGAGTCGCTGCGCAACGACGGCCGGATCTGGGTGCCCAGGGCCAAGGGCGACACCCGGCCGCCGAACGAGATCCCCGAGGACGAGCGCGACTACTACCTGGAGCGCATCTACCCGTCCTTCGGCAACCTCGTGCCGCGCGACATCGCCTCCCGCGCCGCGAAGAACGTCTGCGACGAGGGCCGCGGCGTCGGCCCCGGCGGGCAGGGCGTCTACCTCGACTTCGCGGACGCGATCCGGCGGATGGGCCGCAAGGCCGTCGAAGCCAAGTACGGCAACCTCTTCGACATGTACCAGCGGATCACCGACGAGGATCCGTACGAGGTGCCCATGCGGATCTACCCCGCCGTGCACTACACGATGGGCGGCCTGTGGGTCGACTACGACCTGCAGACCACGATCCCGGGCCTGTTCGCCATCGGGGAGGCCAACTTCTCCGACCACGGCGCCAACCGGCTCGGCGCGTCCGCGCTGATGCAGGGCCTGGCCGACGGGTACTTCGTGCTCCCCGCCACCATCAACGACTACCTGGCCCGCAACCCCCACCACGACGCGGTCACCGACGACCACCCCGTCGTGCAGGAGGTGCTGGCCGAGACGCAGGACCGGCTCCACCTGCTGCTGTCCGTCGACGGCGACCGCACCCCCGACTCCTTCCACCGCGAGGTCGGCGAACTCATGTGGGAGTTCTGCGGCATGGCCCGCAGCGACTCGGGGCTGCGCAAGGCGCTGGAACGCATCCCGCAGATCCGCGAGGAGTTCTGGCGGCGCATCAAGGTGCCCGGCACCGGCGCGGAGTTCAACCAGTCGCTGGAGAAGGCCAACCGCATCGTCGACTACCTGGAACTGGCCGAGCTGATGTGCCTGGACGCGCTGCACCGCTCCGAATCCTGCGGCGGCCACTTCCGCGAGGAGTCCCAGACCCCGGACGGCGAGGCCGCCCGCAAGGACGACGAGTTCGCCTACGCGGCCGCCTGGGAGTTCACCGGCACCGGCGAGGCTCCCGTGCTGCACAAGGAAGACCTGGTCTTCGAGTACGTCCACCCCACCCAGCGGAGCTACGCATGAAGCTCACCCTGCGCGTCTGGCGCCAGAAGAACGCCGACGCCGACGGCACGATGTCCACGTACGAGGTGGACGGCATCTCACCCGACATGTCGTTCCTGGAGATGCTCGACACGCTCAACGAGGAGCTCATCCTCAAGGGCGAGGACCCGGTCGCCTTCGACCACGACTGCCGCGAGGGGATCTGCGGCGCCTGCTCGCTGGTGATCAACGGCGACGCGCACGGGCCCGAGCGGACGACCACCTGTCAGCTGCACATGCGGTCCTTCCAGGACGGCGACACGATCGACATCGAGCCGTGGCGGGCGGCGGCCTTCCCGGTCATCAAGGACCTGGTCGTCGACCGGTCCGCCTTCGACCGGATCATCCAGGCCGGCGGCTACATCACCGCCCCGACCGGCGCGGCTCCCGAGGCGCACGCGACGCCGGTGCCGAAGCCGGACGCCGACTTCGCCTTCGAGCACGCCGAGTGCATCGGGTGCGGGGCGTGCGTGGCGGCCTGCCCGAACGGGGCGGCGATGCTGTTCACCTCGGCCAAGATCAACCACCTGAACGTGCTGCCGCAGGGAGCCCCCGAGCGCGAGACACGGGTACTGGACATGGTGGCGCAGATGGACGAGGAGGGCTTCGGCGGGTGCACCCTCGCCGGGGAGTGCGCCACCGCCTGCCCCAAGGGGATCCCGCTGATGTCCATCACCAGCATGAACAAGGAGTGGCTGCGGGCGACCCGGAAGGCCGCCAAGCGGTAGCAGACGTTCGCCGACAGGTGCGAACGGGCGGGACCGGGAGTGGTGCTCTTCCCGGTCCCGTCTCGTACCCGCGCCCGTGGGCGCGAGCCGTTCAACAACCCCACACCCGCGCTCCCTGCGCACGACACGCGAAGGTCGGCCGGCACCGGAAGAACTGGGGCGGAGGATCGCCCGCTCCGCCCGGTGTCCCCGCCGCACCGATCCGGCCCGTGACAGGAGAGCACCATGACCGGCGTACTGACCGTCGACCGTCCCGCGCAGCCCACGGCCCCCACCCGCTACACCGTCACCCTCGCCCGCACCGAGGAGGACGTCCGCGCCGCGCAGCGGCTGCGGCACGACGTCTTCGCCGGCGAGATGGGCGCCCTGCTCACCGGCGCGGAGCCCGGCCTCGACGCCGACTCGTTCGACGCCTACTGCGACCACCTCCTCGTACGGGAGGAGACCACCGGACAGGTCGTCGGCACCTATCGGCTGCTGCCGCCGGAGCGCGCGGCCGTCGCCGGACGGCTCTACGGCGAGGGCGAGTTCGACCTGTCCGCGCTGGCCAGGATCCGGCCGCAGCTCGTCGAGGTCGGCCGGTCCTGCGTGCACCCCGACCACCGCGACGGCGCGGTCATCGGCCTCATCTGGGCCGGCATCGCCCGCTACATGGTCGATCGCGGCCACGAGTGGCTCGCCGGCTGCTGCTCCGTCCCGCTCGCCGATGGCGGCACGCTCGCCTCCGCCACCTGGGACCGGGTGAGCGCCAAGCACCTGGCGCCGGAGGAGTACCGTGTCCGGCCGCTGCTGCCGTGGCGGCCGGGCCCCGCGCCCGCCGCCCGCACCGAGCTGCCCGCCCTGCTCCGCGGCTACCTGCGCCTGGGCGCCTGGGTGTGCGGCGAGCCGGCCCACGACCCGGACTTCGGCGTCGCCGACCTGTACGTGCTGCTGCCCATGAGCCGGGTCAACGCGCGCTACCTGCGGCACTTCCTCTCCCTCGTGCCGGCCTGATGAGCGCCTGGCTGCCCACCGCGCCCTGCACGCCGCGGGCCTGCGTCGAAGCGCCGGCGGCGGTGCCCGCCCGGGTGGTGCCGCGGGCCCTGCTGCGGCTCATCGCAGTGGCGCTGCTGCTCCTCGCCGGGATCGCGCTGCTGCCGCTCGGCGCGCGGATCCCGGCCGGCCTCGTCCGGCGGTGGTGCCGGTGGATCGTGCGGGCCGCGGGGGTCCGGGTCCGCTTCACCGGCGCCACCGCCGTCCCCACCGGCGGACTGCTGCTGGTCGCCAACCACATCTCCTGGCTGGACATACCGCTGCTCGCCGCCGTGCGCCCCGCCCGGATGCTGGCCAAGACCGAGGTGCGGCGATGGCCCGTCGCCGGGCCGCTGGCCGCGCGCGGCGGTGTGCTGTTCATCGACCGGGACCGGCTGCGCGCCTTGCCGGACACCGTCGCCCGGATCACCCGCGCGCTGCGCGAGGGCACGGCCGTGGCGGCCTTCCCCGAGGGCAGCACCTGGTGCGGCCGGGCCCAGGGCACCTTCCGCCGGGCCGTGTTCCAGGCCGCCCTGGACGCCCGGGTCCCCGTCCAGCCGGTGCGCATCGGCTACCGGCTCACCGGCGGGCCCGGCCGGGACGCGGGGACCGCCACCGCCGTGGCCTTCGTCGGCGACGACACCCTGCTCGCCTCGCTGTGGCGGGTCGCGACGACCCGCGGCCTGGTCGCGGAGGTCGAGATACGCGACGCCATCCCACCGGGCGGCCACGCCGACCGCCGCTCCCTGGCCCGTTCCGCCCAGCCCCGGCAGACGGCGCCGGCGTGGACGCACACGGTGCTCGTCGCGTAGGGCGCGCACCCGCCGGGTGCGGCGGGTGCCGCGCGGCCCGCGTGGCGGGAGGCCGCGAGGGAGCGGGCGTCCGCCGGCACCCGGGCCGCGGACGCCCGCCGCACCCGGCGGGGGACCCGCCTCAGCCGTTCCCGGACAGCGCGCGCGTCAGATAGGGCGCCGTCCGGGACTCCGCCGAGCGCGCCACCTCGGACGGGGGCCCCGCCGCCACGATCCGGCCGCCCGCGTCGCCGCCGCCCGGACCGAGGTCGACGACCCAGTCCGCGCCCGCGACGACGGACATGTCGTGCTCGACGACGATCACGGTGTGCCCGGTGTCGACCAGGCCGTGCAACTGGCGCATCAGGACGTCCACGTCGGCCGGGTGCAGGCCGGTCGTCGGTTCGTCGAGCAGGTAGAGCGTGTGGCCGCGCCGGGCGCGCTGCAGTTCGCTCGCCAGCTTGATGCGCTGTGCCTCCCCGCCCGACAGCTCCGTCGCGGGCTGGCCCAGCCGCAGGTAGCCCAGGCCCACGTCGAGCAGGGTGCCGAGGCTGCGCGCCACGGCCGGGGTGTCGGCGAAGAAGTCCGCCGCGCCCTCCACCGTCAGGTCCAGCACCTGCGCGATGGTCAGCCCCCGGTAGGTCACCTCCAGCGTCCCGGCGTTGTACCGGGCGCCGCCGCAGTCCGGGCAGGGGGCGTACGTGCTCGGCAGGAACAGCAGCTCCACGCTGACGAACCCCTCTCCCTGGCAGGTCTCGCACCGCCCCCCTGCCACGTTGAAGGAGAACCGGCCGACCCCGAAGCCGCGTTCACGCGCGCCGCCGGTCGCCGCGAACACCTTGCGCACGACGTCGAACAGGCCGGTGTAGGTGGCGAGGTTCGAGCGCGGGGTGCGGCCGATGGGCTTCTGGTCGACCGAGACCAGCCGGCCCACCCCCGGCGTCTCCTCGGTGATCTCGCCGATGAGCGTGGACTTGCCGGAGCCGGACACGCCGGTGACCGCGGTGAACGCGCCGAGCGGGAAAGCGGCGGTCACCCCGCGCAGGTTGTGCCGGGTGACCGGCCCGGTCGTCAGCCACCCGCGCGGGGCGCGGACCTTTCGGGCCGGGGCGGGGGCGCGGCCGAAGAGGTAGCGGGCCGTCGCCGACTCCCCGGCCTCGGCCAGCGCGGCCACCGGGCCGCTGTGCAGCACGCGCCCGCCGTGCTCGCCCGCCAGCGGACCCACGTCCACCAGCCAGTCGGCTCCGCGCATGACGTCCAGGTGGTGCTCCACCACGAACACCGAGTTCCCGGCGTGCTTCAGCCGCTGCAGCACGGTCAGCAGCGCCTCGGTGTCCGCCGGGTGCAGTCCGGCCGAGGGCTCGTCCAGGACGTAGACCACCCCGAACAGGCCGGAGCGCAGCTGGGTGGCCAGGCGCAGGCGCTGCAACTCGCCCGCCGAGAGGGTGGGGGTGGGGCGGTCGAGGCTGAGGTAGCCGAGGCCGAGTTCGACGACCGGTGCGATACGGGACCTCAGGTCGTCGGTCAGCACCCGGGCGGCCTCGCCGGTCGCGTCGAGGGACGCCGCCAGCTCCGCCAGTGGCAGGGCCGCCAGCTCGGCGATGGTCCGGCCGCCGAACGTCACCGCCAGCGCCTCGGGCCGCAGCCGGCTGCCGCCGCAGGCCGGGCAGGGCGCGCTGGTGAGGAACCGCTCGGCCTTCGCCCGCAGGGCCGGGCTCCTGGAGTCCGAGAACGTCTTCATCACGTACCGGTGGGCGCTCGTGTACGTGCCCTGGTAGGGCCGCTGGATCCGGTCGGCGTCCCGCACCGGGTGCACGGTGACCACCGGCTGCTCGTCCGTGAACAGGATCCACTCGCGCTGCTCGGCGGGCAGGTCCCGCCACGGCCGGTCCACGTCGTACCCGAGCGCGTCCAGGATGTCCCGCAGGTTCTTGCCCTGCCAGGCGCCCGGCCAGGCGGCGATGGCGCCCTCGCGGACCGACAGCGACGGGTCGGGCACCAGCGACTCCTCGGTCGTCCGGTGCACCCGGCCGAGCCCGTGGCACTCCGGGCACGCGCCGGCGGCCGTGTTGGGCGAGAAGGCGTCGGAGTCGAGGCGCTGCGCGCCGGGCGGGTAGGTGCCGGCCCGGGAGAACAGCATGCGCAGCGAGTTGGAGAGGTTGGTGACCGTGCCGACCGAGGAGCGCGAGGTGGGTGCCGCGCGGCGCTGCCGGAGCGAGACGGCCGGCGGCAGACCGGTGATCTCGCCGACCTTCGGGGCGCCGACCTGGTGGATCAGCCGGCGCGCGTAGGGGGCGACCGATTCGAAGTAGCGCCGCTGGGCCTCGGCGTAGATCGTGCCGAACGCCAGGGAGGACTTCCCGGAGCCGGACACGCCGGTGAACACGGCCAGTGCGTCGCGCGGGATGTCGACGTCCACACCGCGCAGGTTGTGCTCGCGGGCTCCTCGGACACGGACGTACGGGTCGTGGGCGTCTCGGTGGTCGTGCATGTCGGACGACTCTAACCGGAGGTGATCGCGGCCAGCCGCCGGTAGGAGTCCAGGAGGGCCTCGCGGTCGTAGGTGCTGGTGGTGACCAGGATCTCCTGCGCCCCGGTCTCCTTCAGCAGCGTCCGCAGCTCGTGCGCGACCTGCTCCCCGGTGCCTGCGATGTGCCCGGTGAGGCCGGCCTCGTAGAAGTCGCGCTCCTTGCCGGTCAGGGTGAGCGCCTCGACGCGCTCGGCGGGCGGCAGGGGCGGGAACGTGCCGTGGGTGCGGGAGTACGCCATCGACCAGGCCTCCGGGATCAGCAGCCGCCGGGCCTCCTCGGGGGTGGCGGCCACGGCGACCGTTCCGGAGACGACGACGTAGGGTTCCGCCGCCCAGGCGGAGGGGCGGAAGTGCTCGCGGTAGTGGTCGATGCCGCGCCGCATCTTCTCCCGGTTCCTGAGGTCGCCGATCACCAGGGGCAGGCCGAGGCGGGCCGCGATGCCGGCGCCCTCGCCCATGGCCAGGACGAACGGCGGCACGGTCAGCCCCTCGGCCGGGCGGGCGTGCACCCCGGTGGGGGAGGCGCCGCGGAACCAGCCGAGCAGCTCCCGCAGCTGCGCCTCGAAGTCCTCGGCGTCGCCCTTGTCGCGGCCGAGGGCCTTGCGCACCCCGTCCGTGAAGCCGACGGACCGGCCGAGGCCCATGTCGATCCGCCCGGGGAACAGCGACTCCAGGACCCCGAACTGCTCCGCCACGACCAGCGGCCGGTGGTTGGGCAGCATGACACCGCCGGTGCCGACCCGGATCGTGCGGGTCGCGGCCGCGACCGCGGCGGCCAGCACGGTCGGCGCCGAACCGGCGACCCCCGGGACGCCGTGGTGCTCCGAGACCCAGACCCGGTGGTAGCCGAGCCGCTCCAGTTCCCGCGCCAGCCGCACCGTGTCGCGCAGGGCCTCGGGGTGGGTGTGTCCCTCGCGGGTGCGGGAGCGGTCGAGGACGGACAGGCGCACGGGTTCCATACAGGGGTCTACGCCGTACGGGGCCGCCGGTATTCCGCGGGCGCACGGAGCCCGCGCCGCGCCGCGGCCGCCGCCGGAAAACCGGGTGACCACGTCCTCGCACGTCAGGACAATGTCCCGGTATCCAGACACGAAAGGCGGCCGACCGTGACCGTCCCCAACGTCCTGCTCTCCGGCATCGTCGGATCGACCGCGTACGGCCTCGCCCGCGAGGGCTCCGACATCGACCTCCTGGGCCTGTTCGCCGTGCCCACGGAACGGCTGCACGGGCTGCACCGGCCCAGGGAGTCCCACGTCGGCACGGCGCCGGACCGCACGCTGCACGAGGCGGCCAAGTGGTGCCGGCTGGCGCTGGGCGGCAATCCGACGGCGATGGAGCTGGTGTGGCTCCCGGACGACCTGTACGAGGTGCGCACCCCGCTCGGGGACGAGCTGATCGGCATACGGTCCGCGTTCCTGTCCGCCCGGCGCGTGCGGGACGCCTACCTCGGATACGCCACGCAGCAGTTCCGGCGGCTGGAGAGCCGCGGGGACGGCTCGTTCTCCGCGGACACCCGCAAGCGCACCGCGAAGCACGCCCGGCACCTGAAGCGCCTGTGCCGGCAGGGTCTGGAGCTGTACACCACCGGGCGGCTGACGATCCGCGTCGAGGACCCGGAGGAGTACCACGCCTTCGGCGAGCGCGTCGCCGCCGACCCGTCGGCCGCGCTGCCGCTGCTCAGTCACTACGAGGACGCCTTCGGCGCCAAGCCCACGGTGCTGCCGGACGAGTCCGACGAGGCTCCGGCCGAGGCCTGGCTGCGCCGGGTCCGGGCGCACTTCTGGGCGGAGGCGCCCTCAGCCCTCGGGGCGTAGCAGCCCGCGCTCGTAGGCCCTGACCAGGTGCTGCGGTACGAGGTGCCGGACGCCGTCGACGGTGACCGGCACCAGCGCCGGTGTGGCCGCCTTCCACTGGGCGCGGCGGTGACGGGTGTTGCTGCGGGACATCTTCCGCTTCGGGACAGCCATGGGAATCCTCCTCGGTGGACGGCACCGAGGACGCTACATGAAAATGGATCCCATTAACAATGTGCGTTCCCGGTGCCGTCCACCGCCGTCCCCGGACGGTGTCAGTCGTCGGCGCCCACGAGCATCCGCACCTCGAACTCCTCGTGCGTACCCGGCTCCTCGGCGGGACCCCGGTCCAGCACCGTGCCGAGCCAGCCCAGCAGGAACCCCGCGGGAATGGAGACGATGCCCGGGTTCTGCAGCGGGAACCAGGCGAAGTCCGCGTCCGGGTAGAAGGAGGCCGGGGTGGAGGAGACCACCGGGGAGAACACGGCGAGCAGGACGGAGCAGAGCAGGCCGCCGTACAGGCTCAGCAGGGCACCCCCGGCCGTGAAGCGCCGCCAGAACAGGGTGTAGACGATCGTCGGCAGGATCGCGGACGCGGCGATGGCGAAGGCGAGGAAGGCGAGCGTCGCGGTGTTCGCGCCCCAGGCGACGAGCGCGAGCAGGATGCCGAGCACCCCGATGACCGCCCCGGACAGCCGGGCCACGGCCAGTTCCTCCGTCTCGGTCGCGCGGCCCTTGCGGATCACCTCGCTGTACAGGTCGTGCGCCAGGGACGAGGCGGCGGCCAGCGTGAGACCGACCGCCACGGCCAGCAGGGTCAGATACGCCAGACAGGTCAGCAGCGCGGTGAGGACGCTGCCGCCCAGCTCGTGGGCGAGCAGCAGCACGGCGGAGTTGCCGGTGCGGTCCGTGCCCACGATGGCCTCGCGGCCCAGCAGCGCGGTCGCGCCGAGACCGAGGATGCCCGCGCCGAAGCAGACGGCACCGACCAGGCCCACGGCCCACAGCACCGAGGAGCGCAGCACGCCGCTCCTGCGCGGGGCGAGCAGGCGCATCAGCACGTGCGGCAGGGCCGCCAGGCCCAGGACGATGGCCAGTTCGAGGCTGAGGAAGTCCAGCTTGTTGCCGACGCTGCCGCCGTAGCGCAGTCCGGGTTCCAGGAAGCCCGGGCCCGACCCGCTGCGCTCGGCCGCCCTCTCCAGCAGCGCGTTCGGGTTCCAGTGGAAGTGGTGCAGCACCCAGCCCGCGGTGAACAGCACGCCCACCACCAGCATCACGGCCTTGATGATCTGGATGACCGTCGCCCCGGGCATGCCGCCCAGCGAGGCGTACAGGATTACGAAGGTGCCGATCACCACCACGCACAGGGTGCGGGTGGAGCCGCTCGGCACGCCGGTGAACTGGGTCAGCAGGGCCACGCTGCCGACCAGCTGGGCCACCAGGTAGAGCGTGGCGATGGCCAGGATGCACACGGCCAGGGCGACCCGCACCGGGCGCTGCCGCCGGGGCAGGCGCAGCGCCACCGTGTCGCCGAGCGTGAACCTGCCCGTGCGGTGCAGGGGTTCGGCGATCAGCAGCAGCACCATCATCCAGGCGACGGCGGTGCCGCCCAGGTACATCAGGCCGTCGTACCCCGTCAGGGCGACCAGCCCGGTACTTCCCAGCAGGGTCGCCGCGGAGAGGTAGTCACCGCACATGGCCAGGCCGTTGCGCAACGGCGACATGGTGCGGTCGCCCAGGTAGAACTCGCTGATCTCGTCGCGCTGCGGAGCCGTCAGCAGGGCCGTGAACAAGGTGATCACGACGACGGTCAGGAACAGCACGAACGTCAGCTGCAGGCTGCTGTCGTCGATGGCGGCGGCGGTCACCACGTGCGGAACCCCCGGGTGCCCGGCTGGAGGGTCCGGCCGGTGCCGTCGGACCGTGCGGCGGACCGCGCGCGGCGGCTCTCGCTCTCGCGCAGCCGGGAGCGCAGGCCGCGGGCGAGCGGGTCGACCCGGGTGCGCATGTGCCGCACGTAGCACCAGGCGGTCACGCCCATGACGGCGAACTGCCCGAGTCCGACGGTGAGTCCGATGGTGAGACGGCCGAACAGGGGCTGGTTCATCACCGTCGGCGCGAAGCCCGACAGCAGCACGTAGAGCAGGAATCCGCCGGCCGACACGACGGTCGCCCGGGTACCGAAACGGCGCTGCGCGCGGCGCAGGGAGCGGAATTCCGGCTGGTCGGCGATCCGGGGCGGCGGAGCATGGCCGGCCTGCGGGTGCGGGGAGGGGGGAGCGGCATCCCGCCGCGGTGGGAACTCGGGCACAGGCGCACCTTCTTCGCTGCTTCGTGCCCCGCATTCGACCCCGTCGAGCCGGTGTCGCGCCCGGCTTTCGCGCAAGGTGGAGGGACGCCGGACACGCGGTGGGGGGGGGTGCGGGCTTCGTGGGGGGTTCGGGAGACCGGGGGAAACGCTGCTCGGAGACACGCGTGCGGCCTGGGGCTCTGTGCGGAGACCCCCGGCCAGCCGGCCACGGGTGGTGGCGAGGCTGGAAGCGGAGTATGTCAGTGCCGTGCTTGAGCCATCAACTGTGAGGAGACACGGCCCTGTTCGCATGGCGCGTTCCCGTCGCGTCCCGGCGCGGGTGATCCAGGGGAGGCCTGCCGGGACAGGGCCGCCGTCCCGTGATCCCGGGCTGCTCCACGGCCAGGCTGGCCGAAACCCACCGCCGGGCAGGAGCCGGGACGGACGCCGCCGGCAGGCGGGAAGGACCGGGCACACCCTAGGCTGGGGTGCGTGAGCGACGACCGCAGCACGGCCCCGCTGGCCGTGTTCGACCTGGACAACACCCTCGCCGACACCGCGCACCGGCAGCGGTTCCTGGAGCGCAGGCCGAAGGACTGGGACGGGTTCTTCGCGGCGGCGCCGCACGACGGGCCGCTCCCGGAGGGCATCGCGCTGGTCCAGGAGAGCGCACGGGAGTGCGAGATCGTCTACCTCACCGGGCGGCCCGAGCGCTGCCGCCGCGACACGCTGGACTGGCTGGCGGCCCAAGGGCTGCCCGAGGGCCGCGTGTACATGCGGCGGGACGCCGACCGGCGGCCCGCCCGGTTCACCAAGCTGGAGATCCTCAAGCGGCTCGCCCGCACGCGGGCAGTCCGCGTCCTCGTGGACGACGACGAACTGGTCTGCGAGGACGCCCGGCGCGCGGGCTTCACCGTGCTGCGGGCCGACTGGGCCGACAGGTCGGCCGAGATGAAGGCGGCTCAGGAGCGCGAGGGCCGCACCTGAGCCACGGACCGGCGGGGCGACGGGCGCGACCCACCGGCACCCCTCGCCCCGGGGCCCACTTTCGTTCGCGACCGCTACTCGGACTCCTCCAGCCGGAAGCCCACCTTCAGCCCCACCTGCCAGTGGGCGATCCGCCCCTCCTCAAGCTGCCCGCGCACCTGCGTCACCTCGAACCAGTCCAGGTTGCGCAGGGTCTGCGAGGCCCGGTCGATGCCGTTGCGGATGGCCTGGTCGACGCCGTCGGGCGAGGTGCCGACGATCTCCGTGACCCGGTAGGTGTGGTTCGACATGCCGCTGCTCCTCCGTGAGTGACGGGTGTGCCACGCGTTCCTCCACCGTGCCCCACCCGGCGGCGAAGCGCGAGACGTCGTCCCCGCCCCGCCGCCGTCCAGGCCCCGGCCCGGGTCAGCGCGCCACGCTCAGCGACAGCGCGAACCGGCCCGCGCCGTCCGTCCACCAGTGGGCGAGGTCCAGCCCCGCCGCGGACAGTTCGGCGCGCACGCCCTCCTGCCGGAACTTCGCCGACACCTCGGTGCGCAACTCCTCGCCCGCGGCGAAGTCGACGGCGAGGTCGAGCGCCGGCACCTTCACCGTCTGCGCCGTCCGGGAGCGCAGCCGCATCTCGATCCACTCGTGCCCGGCGTCCCACAGGGCCACGTGCTCGAACGCGCCGGGCTCGAAGTCGGCGCCGAGCTCCCGGTTGATCACGGTCAGCACGTTCTTGTTGAACGCGGCCGTCACCCCGGCCGCGTCGTCGTAGGCCCGGACCAGCACCTCCTCGTCCTTGACCAGGTCCGTGCCGAGCAGCAGGGCGTCCCCCGGGGCGAGCAGGGCCCGCACGGAGGACAGGAACGCGGCGCGCTCGGCGGGCAGCAGGTTGCCGATGGTGCCGCCGAGGAACGCCACCAGACGGGGTCCCGGCGTGTCCGGCAGCGACAGCTCCGCCGTGAAGTCGGCGATCAGCGCGTGCACCTCGAGCCCCGGCCGCTCGGCGGCGAGCGCCTGCCCGGCCTGGGTGAGGGCGCTCGCGCTGACGTCGACCGGGACGTAGGTGTGCACATCCGTGAGGGCGTCGAGCAGGTGGCGCGTCTTGTCGGAGGAGCCGGATCCGAGCTCCACCAGGGTGCGGGCCCGGGTCGCCGCTGCGATCTCGCCGGCGCGTGCCACGAGGATCTCCCGCTCGGCCCGCGTGGGGTAGTACTCGGGCAGTCCGGTGATCTCCTCGAACAGGTCGCTGCCGTGCGCGTCGTAGAACCACTTGGGCGGCAGCGTCTTGGGGCGGCCGGTCAGGCCCCGGTGGACGTCGGCGCGCAGCGCGGCGTCCGTGGCGTCCTCGGGCAGGGTGCGGGTGAGGTGGAACGGGCTCACGTGCGGGGCTCCTTCGGGAACGGCGTGCAGGCCTCGGCCGGCTCCTTCAGCGGGGTGAGCAGCACGTCGGTGCGGCTCGCTGCGAGCAGCGTGCGGTCGGGGACCTCCTGCCAGTGCGGGTCGTCGTCGTAGGGCTCGGAGGCCACGACGGTGCCGCCACCGGGGCGGGTGAGGTACCACAGGGTGTCGCCCCAGGCGGTCGCGGTGATCGTGTCGCCGTTGGTGAGCAGCAGGTTCAGCCGGGAGCCGGGGGCCGCCGCCGCGACCTCCAGCACCGTGTCGGCCAGCGCCTGGCCCTCCTCGTCACCCTCGCGCAGCCTCGCCAGGACCAGCGCCCACACGAGCGCCGAGTCGTTGCGCGCCTCCAGGGACAGCAGGTCCCCGGGCGGCAGCGTCCGGGAGACGGCGGCCAGGGAGCCGGGCCAGCCCCGGACCGCGCCGTTGTGGCTGAACAGCCAGGTGCCCGCCGCGAACGGAGCCGCGGCGGCCTCCGCGTCCGCGCCCGACAGGGTCGCGTCCCGCACCGCGGCGAGCAGCGCCGTGGACCGTACGACCCGGGCGAGGTCGGCGAACGACAGGTCCGCCCAGATCGGCCCGGCCCGCCGGTAGCGGGCCGGCACCGGGTCCCCTTCCGCGTACCAGCCGACGCCGAATCCGTCGGCGTTGACCGTCCCGTGCCGCTGGTGCCGGGGCGCCCACGACTGCCGGTACAGCCCGTGCGGGGGCTGCACCAGCAACCGGCCGAGCGGCTCCCCGGGTCCGACGTACGCGAGGTGACGGCACATCAGACCTCCTCCGAGCGGGCCGTGCGGAAGCCCGAGAAGATCTGCCGCCGGACGGGATAGTCCCAGTTGCGGAACGTGCCCCGGCAGGCCACCGCGTCCACGGCGAACGAACCGCCGCGCAGCACCTTGTGCTCGGGGCCGAAGAACACCTGCGAGTACTCCTTGTACGGGAACGCCCGGAAACCCGGGTACGGCAGGAAGTCGCTCGCCGTCCACTCCCACACGTCGCCGATCAACTGCCGTACGCCGAGCGGCGATTCACCGGCCGGGTAGCTGCCGGCGGGCGCCGGGCGCAGGTGCCGCTGGCCGAGGTTGGCGTGCTCGGGGCCCGGATCGGCGTCACCCCACGGGTAGCGCATGGAGCGGTCGCCGGCCGGGTCGTGGCGGGCCGCCTTCTCCCACTCGGCCTCCGTCGGCAGCCGGCGTCCGGCCCAGCGGGCGTAGGCGTCGGCCTCGTACCAGCTCACGTGCAGCACCGGCTCGTGGGGCGGGACGACCTCCGTGACGCCGAAGCGCCGCCTGAGCCACTGCCCGCCGTCCCGCCGCCAGAACAGCGGCGCGGTGATGCCGTGCGCCCGGATGTGCGCCCAGCCCTCCGGCGCCCACCAGCGGGGGTTCGTGTAACCGCCGTCCTCGATGAACGCCTGGTAGGCGGCGTTCGTCACCGGCGTGGTGTCGATGTGGAAGGCCGCCACCTCGCGCCGGTGCGCGGGGCGTTCGTTGTCCAGGGCCCACGGCTCGTCGGAGGTGCCCATCGTGAACGGGCCGCCGGGCACGAGGACTTCGGCCGGCCCTGTGTACAGCGGCACCGGCTCCGGGTCCGGGGCGGTCAGGGCCTGCGGGCCCCTGCGCAGCTGATGGGTGATCAGCATGGTCTCGTCGTGCTGCTGTTCGTGCTGGGCGATCATGCCGAAGGCGAAGCCGGCCTCGGTGAGCCGCGTGCCGTGGAAGGCGGCCTTCTCCAGCACGTCCAGCGCCCGGGCGCGCACGTCGGCCGCGTAGGCGCGGGCTTCGGCGGGCGGCAGCAGGGGCAGCTTCGGCCGCTCGGCGCGCGGGTGCTCGAAGGCGTCGTAGAGGCTGTCTATCTCGGGCCGTATCGCCTCCTGCCCGGCGACGGCCCGCAGCAGCCACTGCTCCTCCTGGTTGCCGATGTGCGCGAGGTCCCACACCAGCGGCGACATCAGCGGCGAGTGCTGCGCGGTCAGGTCGGGCTCCTCGACGCAGCTCGTCAGCAGCGTGGTGCGGTCGCGGGCGAGGACCAGGGAGGCGACCGCGCGCTCGCGCAGCGCCTCGGGGTCCGCGGGGCGGGCGGTGCCGGCGTCCGTGCCGGCGGCGGGGGAGAGGTCGGTCATGGGCGGCAGTCCTTCTCGTGGGCGCGACCGTCCGTGCCGCGCTGTCGGTCGAGCAGGTCGTCGGCGGGGCAGCGGCCCAGGACGACATGGCGGTCCAGGAAGGCCGTGACGGCCTCGACGACCTCGGGGGCGGCGCCGAGCCGGGGCAGGGCGTCCAGTGCGGTCGTGAAGCACGTGACGGCCACCTCGCGCAGTTCGGCGTCGGCCAGCCCGGAGCGGGCCGCGTCGAGCCACAGCGGGTTGTGCGGCGCCGGCATGCCCAGCGTCCGCTCGGCCAGCGGCTTCACGGCCCGGTAGGCGGTCTCGGAGGCCTCCGGGTCGTCGAACAGCGCCGCCACCACGGCCAGCGGCACGATCCAGCCGTCGTCGCCCGGCTGGGCGTCGATCATGCGCAGTTCGAGGTGGCCGCGCGGCCTGACCGGCGGGAACAGCGTGGTGACGTGGTAGTCGAGATCCTCGCGCGTGGGCGGCCGGGGCGCGCCGGTGCGGATCCACTCGCGGAAGGTGAGGTTCTCCGGGACGTCCCAGGGCGCGCCGTCGTGCCGTACGCACATTACGGGGGCGTCCAGCACGTGCCGGGCCCAGGCGCCGCGCGGATCGGCGTCCAGGGCCGGTCCGCCCGCGCGTCCGGCACCGATCCGGGTCCACAGCAGCTGCCGGGTGGACAGCCAGCCGGTCGGCCGGTGCCCGGCGAGCGGGGAGTTGGCGAACACCGCCACCAGGACAGCGCCCAGGTGGTGGGCGAGCCACCAGCGCCGCACGTGGCCGAGGGTGCCGGGTTCCTCGTGGCCGGCGTCCAGGCAGACCTGCACGGAGGCGGAGGTGCACATCATGGCGCGGCCGGCGGGACCCGTGCGGTCCAGGCTGGTCTCCATGGCGTCGTAGCGCGGTTCGCGCAGGAACCGGCGGGGCTCGTGCCAGGGGTCGTGGCCGAGGCCGACGAGGGTGAGCCCGTCCTCGCGCAGGACGGCGCGGACGGCGTCCAGGTCGGCGGAGACGGTGCGGACGACCTCCGTCAGGGAGGCGGCGGGTGGCGAGCTCAGCTCCAGCTGGCCGCCGGGCTCCACGGTGAGCGCCGACCTCAGGGGCAGGTTCCGCAGTGCGGCGTAGGCCGCTTCGAGTCGTTCGGTCGTGACGGGGAGCTGCGGTGCGCGCAGCTCGTGGACGAGCCATTCCACCTCGACACCGAGGCGGCGTGGCGGGCCGGTCTTGAAGCAGATGCCGCGGACCAGGGCCTCGACGTCCGCCTCGGTCACCAGGGTGTCCGGCTGGGTACAGCCGCTTGACGAATCGGACATGTAGGGATCCTCCTGAGATTCCACCATGCCACCGGTCCGGGCTCTTCGGCGGCCCGGGCCGGGATCACTCGTCCCACCCAAGACGTTCCGGCCGCTCGGCACAAGGGGGCGAACCGGGGCGTTCCGGGCCGGTCATCGGGATGTTCCGGGGCGGTCGCCGGGGCGTCGCGGGCCGGTCATCCGGGCCGGGCCGGTGGTCCCCGCACTCCTCCCGGTGCTTTCCGGCCGCCGAAACTCCGTTGCGGCCCGCTTCCGGCCTCGGTCACGATGTCCGCGTGAGCACGACAATCCAGGCCGCGCGGCTGCGCGACATCGCCCGGCAGACCGAGGAGATCGTCGCGGCGGGGTCCTACCGCGCCCCGGACGGGCGCGAGGTGTCGATCGCGGCGTGGCTGCGGGCGGCACGCGAGGGCACGCGGATCCACGGCCCCGCACCTGTCCCGGTGCCGGCCGTCCGGGTGACGCGCACCACCGTCGAGGTCACCGGCGAGAGCAGCCTGGAGGCCGCCCGGCGGCTGGGCGGGCACGTGGCCGTGCTGAACTTCGCCTCGGCGCGCAACCCGGGAGGCGGCTACCTCAACGGCGCGCAGGCCCAGGAGGAGGCCCTGTGCCGGGCCTCCGCGCTGCACGCCTGCCTCCTCGGGGCCCGGGCGTTCTACGACCACCACCGCGCCCACCGCGACCCCTTCTACTCGGACCGCGTCATCCACTCACCCGGCGTGCCCGTCTTCCGCGACGACCACGGCCGCCTGCTGGAGCAGCCGTACACCGCCGGCTTCCTGACCGCGGCCGCGCCCAACGCGGGCGTGGTGCTCCGCAGCGCGCCGGACCGGGTGCCCGAGCTGCCGCGCGCCCTGGCCGTCCGGGCCGAACGGGTCCTGGAGACGGCCGCCGCCCACGGCTACCGCCGGCTCGTGCTGGGTGCCTGGGGGTGCGGCGTGTTCCGCAACGACCCGGCGCAGGTGGCGGGCGCGTTCCAGGCGGCGCTGGCCCCCGGCGGGCGCTTCGCGGACGCCTTCGAGCACGTCGTGTTCGGGATCCTCGACCGGACCCGGGACCGTGCGGTGCGGAGGGCCTTCGAACGGGCGTTCAGTACGGGTGACGCGCGGCGGGTCAGCTCCAGCCGTAGCGTTCCTGGAGCCGGCGCCTGACCGCGTTGAACCGCATCCGGTCCAGCGCGCAGGCCTCCCGGCGCATGCCCGTCTCGTGCAGCCGGAGCACCCGGTCGACGTCCACCCACGAGTCCCGGCCCGACCGGTCCCAGGGGCCGCTGCCGATCGGTACCCACTCCCGGTCCCCGTCGTGGCGCTTGCTGGACAACTGCACGGCGAGGAAGGTCCCGGCCGGCTCCCGGGCCACCACGAGCACGGGGCGGTCCTTGCCCCGCCCGTCGTTCTCCTCGAACGGCACCCACGTCCAGACGATCTCGCCCGGGTCGGGGTCGCCGTCGTACGCGGGCGAGTACTCGGTGCGCACCCGGCCCACCTCGCGCGGGTCGGCCTGGACGGTGGCGGAGGGGCCGTGGCGGCCCGGGGCGCCGGCATCGGAGAACGCGGTCACGGGGGCACTCTAGAGGCCGCCTCTCCGGCCGCGCCCGACGGGGCCCCCCCCAGCCGTCGGCGCTCCCGGCGCGCGTGCCGCCTCAGGCGGCGGCGGGCCGGGCCCCGGCCGCCGGCGCCGGCCACTCCCGGTACCAGCGCAGCTCCGCCTCCAGCTGGGCGGCCACCTGCACCAGCAGCGGTTCGCTGTTGGCCGGGCCCAGCAACTGGGCGCCCACCGGCAGGCCGTCCGGCGTGAACCCGGCCGGCACGTTGACCGCCGGCCAGCCGAGCACGTTCCACGGCCAGGCGTACGGACAGGCGGCGATCATCGCCCGGTCGGTGGCGAAGCCGCTGAGTTCCAGCAGGGCGCCGATGCGCGGCGGGGGAGCGGCCGTCGTGGGCGCGAGGACGACGTCGTAGGAGGTGAAGAACGCGCCGACGCGGCGGTGCAGCACGGCCTCCGCCCGCCGGGCCGCCCGCAGCGGGGCCCCGCCGAGGAGCCGGCCCAGCCGGGCCGCGTCCCGGGTGCGCCGGTCCAGCAGCGCCGGGAAGGGCGCCTCACCCACCCGCTCGGCGATCCCGGCCGTCGCACGCGGCACGAAGGTCAGCCCGATCTGCCCGTACGGCGGGTCGGCCTCCTCGACCCGGTGCCCCAGGGCGGCGAGCCGCTCGGCGAGTTCGACGACCCGGGCCCGGACGACCGGCAGGAGACGTGCGGGCACCGCCGTGAACGGCGGTTTGAGGGAGAGGGCGACACGCAGCCGTCCGGGGTCGCGGCCCACGGCGCCGGACACGTCGACGGCCGGGGGCCGGTGCGGGTCCCGGGCGTGGTTGCCGCTCGCCGCGTCCAGCAGCAGGGCCGCGTCGGCGACCGTGCGGGCGAGGGTGCCGTTGACGGTGATGCCCTGGAAGGACTCGCCGCGCGGCCAGGTGGAGATCCGGCCGCGCTGCGGCTTGATGCCCACGAGATGCGTCCAGGCGGCCGGGATGCGCACCGACCCGGCACCGTCGGAGCCGAGCGCGGCGGGCACCAGGCCGGCGGCGACCGCCGCCGCCGAGCCGCCCGAGGAACCGCCGGGCGTGTGGTCCGCGCTCCACGGGTTCCGGGTCGCGCCGAACGCGGGCCCCTCGGTGAAGGGCCACTGGCCGAACTCGCAGGTGTTGGTCTTGCCCACGACGACCGCCCCGGCCGCGCGCAGGCGCCGCACGGCCTCGCCGTCCTCGGCGACCGGCGGGAACTCGCCGCAGCAGCCGAACGCGGTCGGTTCGCCGGCCACGTCCATGTCGTCCTTGACGGCCACGGGCACGCCGAGCAGCGGCCTGCGGACGCCGGCGGCCAGGTCCCGGTCGGCCGCGTCGGCTTCGGCGAGCGCCGCGTCCCACCGCACGATCCGGAAGGCGTTGAGGCTGTTCTGCGTCGCCTCGACGCGCGCCAGGGTGCGCTCGGTCAGCACCCGTGACGTCACCTCCCCGGCGGCCAGCGCGCGGGCGGTCTCCACCAGGCCTGGGGCACGGTCGAGCGTCATGCGGACACCTCCGGAAGCGGCTCTTCTACCGAACGGTAACGTCCGGTGGCCGGCGGGGGAACGCCGTCGTCGGGAGTGGACGTTCACCCACGGGCCACGTCTTCCTCACTGGGCTCATCCGTTGCTGTTCAAACCATTGACGGCCGCCCGCTCCGCCCCTACGTTCTGAGCCCCCACTCGCTGATCGAGAGACCGAACTATGTTCGGCATGTCGAATCGGACGCTCAAGGGAGAGCCGCCCGTGACCCCACACCCCGCCGCCCCGTCCCGCCGCACGCTCCTGCGCACCCTGGCCGCCGTACCCGCCTCGGCGGTGCTGCTGGGCGAGACACCCGGACTGCTCGGCAGCGCGTCGGCCGCAGCGCCCCCCGACGGCTCGGCCACGCGCTACACGATCGTGCCGTTCCTCGACAGCGACGACGGCACGGTCAACGTGTACCAGTCCGACGACGCCACCGACTTCCGCCTGCTGCGCTCCTCCGCCTACACCCCGCCGGCGGGCCGGATCCGGGACGCGAGCGTCATCAGGCACACCGACGGCTACTACTACGCCACCTACACCACGCGCACCTGGCAGGACACCAGCACGACGATCGGCTTCGCGCGCAGCTCCGACCGCGCCGACTGGACGTTCCTGTACGACTACACCGTCCCCGTCGCCAACCTGTCCCGGGCCTGGGCGCCCGAGTGGTTCGTCGACCACGACGGCAGCGTGCACGTCATCGTGTCCTGCTCCACGGTGAACGACCAGTGGATCTTCACGCCCTATCTGCTGAGGGCCGCCAACGCGGCCCTCACCGCGTGGAGTCCGCCGGTCGCCCTGGCCGGCATCGGCGCCAACCACATCGACACGTTCATCGTGCGGATCGGCTCCACCTACCACGCCTTCCCGAAGAACGAGACGACGAAGTACATCGAGTACGCCACCGCCTCCAGCCTCGCCGGGCCGTACACGATCCGCCGGACCGGCGACTGGGCCGGCTGGGGCAGCTACCGCGAGGGCCCGGCGCTGGTGCGGCTCGACAACGGCGGCTGGCGGATCTTCTTCGACGGCTACGGCGACGGGAACTACTACTACAGCGACAGCCACGACACCTTCGCCACCTGGACGGCACCGGCCGCACTGCCCGGGATCTCCGGCACGGCCCGGCACTTCACCGTCGTCAAGGAGACCGTGCCGGGCGGACCGAGCCTGGCCCGCGGCGTCACCCGCTCCTTCCGCTCGGCCAACTACCCGGCCCGCTACTGGCAGCAGCAGTCCTCCCTGCTCAACCTGCCGGTCGTCAGCGGCTCCAGCACCACCGCCGAGAAGCAGGCCGCCACGTTCACGGTCGTCGCCGGCCTCGCCGACGGCGGCGGCTGCTCCTTCCGCGACGCCGCCGGCAGGTATCTGCGCCACTGGGACTTCCGCGCGCGTTTCGACGCGAACGACGGCACGAGCACCTTCGCCGGGGACGCCACGTTCTTCCTCCGGGCCGGCACGGCGCCGGGCTCCGTGCGCTTCGAGTCGTACAACCACCCCGGCCACTACCTGCGCCACTACGCCTACCAGCTCCGGGTGGAGCGCTCGAACGGCACGGATCTGTTCCGCCAGGACAGCTCGTTCGTGCCGGTGTCCGCCTGGGCGTGAGCGGCCCCGCCGCGCCACCGGACGGCCGTCACCCCGGTGGCCGGGGCCACCGCGGACGCGTGGTCCGCGGTGATCCCGGCCGGAGGGGGATCAGCGGGTGAAGGTCACCCGGTGTTCTTTCAGGGAGCCGCAGTTGGAGCCGTACACCTGCACGTAGGTGTTGGCGATGCTGCCGCCCCAGTCGACGCAGTGTCCCTTGCCGTACGCGTAGGCCGGTCCGGCGTACGACGTGAACAGGCCCTCGTCGTAGTGGCTCTCCTCGGTGTCCGGGACGTAGATCCAGGCGGACATGTTCACCGCCGTGCCCGGGTTGTTGCGGATGGTCGCGACGCAGTTCTGCCCGTTGGCGGCGTTGTACGTCAGGTAGACCGTCCCCAGCGAGCCGACGGCCGCCGAGTTGACCGTCTTGTAGCCGCTGCCGCAGACCTTCTGCGGCGTGGTGTTGGGTGCGGCGGAGGCCGGCGCGGCCAGGGCGGTCATGGTCCCCAGCGACAGCGCCGCCACGGCGGACGTGGCGAGGACGGAACGGGCGAATCTCATATTTCCCCCTTGCAACTCTTCGAGGTGGTTGCTCCTGCATGGTGTGACCCGCCGGGAGCGCAAAGGGTTGTGCCTCATCTCCTGGTGAAAACAAGCCAGTTGACGGTCAGCGTGGCAGCAGTGGCGGTACCGGGTGCCCGAGGATGCCCGGATCCCGGCCGCTTCAATCGGCGGTCACCCGCACCGCACGGGAGATCCAGAGGATCTGTGCAGGGGCGACACACAGGCTGCACACAGACCGTCCGAAGTCTCGTTAGCGTTACGGCTCGATCCCACGTGCGAACGTGACCAGGTCGCGGCCGGCGAGCCGCCGGAACAGCCAGATCGGGAAGACCACACATGGACTACTGCTCCTCGTGCCGTCGGCACCTCAACGGCGCCTTGGTCTGCCCGGGGTGCGGCGCCTACGCCCCGGACATCGACCCCTCAGCCGGCGACGACGGCACCGGCCGGGCCCCGGCGACCGGGACCGCGACCGGCACCGCCCCCGTCGCGCGGGCCGTATGGAGTCACCCGGCCACCACAGGCACCTGGCACGACCTGACCGTGTGGGACGAGAGCCCGGCCTCCCCGGCCGGACGCCACGGCGACCCGGGCGGCCCCGAGGGCACCGCCGACGCGGGCCCGTCCGACGGCCACGGCGACCCCGGCCAAGGCGACCCCGGCCACGGCGACCCCGGCCCCGATGCGCCCGGCCCCGATGCGCCCGGCCTCCACGAGGCCCGGCCGCAGGGGAGGGCGGCCCGGCGGCGCCAGCTGGCCCGCTGGAAGAAGAACCAGCGCCGGGCCGTCGTCGCGACCGCCGTCGCACTCGTCGGCGGCGGGCTGACCGTCACCGCGATGAACGGCAGCGCGACGCCCGGCGTCCGCGCGGCCACCGCACCGCAGGACACCACCATGGGCGGCGCCGAGGGGCAGGCGCCGGCCGGCACCGAGCCGTCGGCCGGCCAGGACGCCACCCCGCGCTCCTCGCCCGCCGGCCCGCCGCGCGCCGACCGCGCCTCGCGCCACCAGCAGACCCGGGCCGCCGATCCCCGCACCCCACCCGCCGGCACCCGGACGGACGCCGCCACCCCGCCGCGCGAACTGCCGCTGACCACCCCGCCGCGCCGGACCACCGTCCCGGGCACCGCCGACACGGCCACCGGCACCACCGGCACCACCGGGACGTCCGGCTCCACCGGGTCCGGCGCCACCGAGCCGACGACGCCGCCCGCCGCCGGTGCGGACGCCCAGCAGCCCGCGCCCCCGGCGAGCGACCCGCCCCCGGCGAGCCCCACGTCGCCCACGGCCCCGCCGTCCGGCCAGCAGCCCCAGGAGCTGTGCCTGCTCGTCATCTGCCTCGGCTGAGCCGGTCCGGCGTGACATGCGGTGACCGCCGACGGCAGCGCTTCCTGCCGTCGGGGCATGGCCGACACGTGTTTCCGGCATCCGCGCCTCGCCGCGCTCTACGACCCGCTCGACCCCGACCCTCCCGACCTCGTGCCGTACCTGCGCATGGCTGAGGAGTTCGGGGCCCAGGAGATCACCGGGCCGGGACAGTGGCGAGCGACCCTGCGCGCGGCCCGAACCGCGTGATCGCTGGTGACATCCGGTGGACCTGCGTGGTCGCCGCCGACGGCCGGGTGCCGGCCTCGGAGTCGACGCTGCGCTTCCGTGAGCGGGACGAGGTCGAGGCGGAATTGACCGCGCACGCCTATGAGTTGGAAGAAGTGCGGGACGCGCCGGACCGGCCGGGGCGGGAGTTCGTGTTCGTCGCACGGCGTCCGGAACGCGGCCGCTGACCCTTGCCGCGCCGCCTCCGCGGCAAGCGGAATCCGACCGTACAATCCTGGCGACCAAATCGGGGGCGAGAACAGCGGGGGAGTCCGCGTGGAAACCATCATCGTGCAGTTGCCCGGTCCGTCGCACTGGGACGTGGACGAGCCGGGCAGACCGGAACTGATTCATCTGGGACCGGGGGACGTCGCGGACTTCGGCCGCGGCGGGACAGGGGTGCGCATCGTCCTGACCGACCCCGGCATCTCGCGCCGGGCCGGGCAACTGGAAGCCGCCGGCGACTACTGGCGGCTGTCCAACTTCAGCCGCAGCGTGTCGTACGTCGTGGAGAACCTGGAGGGCGCCGGCGAGTACCTCACCGTCGCGCCGGGGCGGCTCGGGGCGCCCGTGCCGTTCGAGTTCTCCCGCGTGGTGCTCCCGGCCCTGTCCGGCACCGCCGCGTTCAAGGTCTTCGCCCCCCAGCACGCCTACCTCGGCGAGGACTCCGTGCCGGGCGGCGGCGAACAGACCGTCCACCCCTTCGCCCTGGACCCCACCTCGAAGTACTTCCTCGTCCTGGTGGCCCTGTGCGAGCCCCGGCTGCGCGACCCGTCCGACTCGGCGCTGCCCGGCGTCGGGCAGATCGTGGAGCGGCTGCGGCCGCTGGAGTCCTGCCGGGACCTGACCCGCTCGGCCGTCAACTACCACATCGACTACCTGGCCTTCGCCAAACTCCGCCTGGACCTCGGCGAGGAGGCCGCGACCGGAGCCAAGCGCACCCGGCTCGCCTCCGTCGCCCTGCGCTTCGGCCTGGTGCGCGAGGAGCACCTGGCCCTGCTGCCGCCCCGCAACGCCGGCCGTCTCACCCCGCAGGAGGCCGGCGCGTGACCACCGGACGCGACACCCACGAGGACGACCTGGAGACACCCCGGCCCCGCCTCCCGGAGGGCTTCCGGATCGAGGGGTGGGAAGTGGGCGCGGTCATCGGCTCCGGCGGCTGGGGCACCGTCTACGAGGCCCGCGCCGTCGCCGACGGCACGCCCGCCGCCGTGAAGGTGCTGCCGACCGGCGCTCTGGGCCCCGGGCAGCGTGCCGCCCTCGGTGAACTCGTCGCCCGCGAGGTGCGTTTCAGCGCGGAGGCCGACCATCCGCACCTCGTCCGCACCCACGCCGTGTGCACCCTGCGGGCGCCGGACCTGCCCGCCCTGGACGGGGCGATCGCACTCGTCATGGACCGGGCCGAGGCCAGCCTGAAGGACGTCCTCGACGCCGCCGTGTCCGGCGTGCCGATCGACGGCGCCGAGCGGATCCTGCGCGGTGTCGCCGCCGGACTGGCCCACATGCACGCCGCCGGCTGGGTGCACGGCGACCTCAAGCCGGCCAACGTCCTGCTGGGCCCGGACGGGCAGGTGTGGCTGGCGGACTTCGGGCTCGCCACCGAACTCGACGGCACCCACGCCCACCTGCCGCCGCTCGGCACCCTGGACCACCTGCCGCCCGAGTGGTGGTCGCAGCGCACCGGCAGCGAGGGCGCCGTCGTCCGGCCCACCGCCGACATCTGGGCCTTCGGGGTCCTCGCCCACCAGGTCCTCACCGGCGGCCTGCACCCGTTCCCGGGCGCCACGGCCCGGGCCCGCTCCCTCGCCGCCCAGAGCTACGCCCGCGGCACCGTGTCCCTGCGCCTCGACGCCGGCCTCGGCGAGGAACTGCGGCGGCTGATCGCCGACTGCCTGGCACCCGGCCACACCGCCCGCCTCCCGCACACCGCCCGGAGCGTCGCGGACCGGGTCGAGGAGATCACGGGCGGTCCCGCGCGCCGCCGCCGGCGTCTCGTGCCGGCCGTCGCGGCCGGGATCGCCGTCGTGACCGCCGCCACGCTCACCGCCGTCGCCCTGCTCGGCACGGGCGGCGACACGCGGGACGACGACCGCGGCCGCGCAGCTCCCACCGCCACCGGCACCCGCGGCCTGCCACCCGGGGAGATACCCGCGGACTCCGACGTGCCCGAGTCGCTGCGCCCCATCATCACCCGCGCCGCCCACCGCTGCACCGACGAGGAGATCACCCCCGCCCTGCTCGCCGCGATGGTCAAGGCCGAGAGCGGCTTCGACCCGAAGGCCGCCCGCCCGGAGAGCGACGAGTACGGCATCGCCATGTGGACGCCCGGGGTGTTCAACGCCTGGGCGATCGACGGGGACGAGGACGGCGACAAGGACCACATGTCGCCGCCGGACGCCATCTCCACCATGGCGGGATACGTGTGCTGGCTCGACCAGCGCTTCAAGGAGGAAGGGCTGCCGAAGAAGGACCTGCCCGCCCTGGTCGCGGCCGGCTACCGCACCAGCGACCGCACGGTCATCGAGGAGCGCGGCGTTCCCGAGCGGGTACAGCCGCACGTCGACAAGGTGCTCCGCTACCTCGCCGAGTACCAGAGCTGAGGCACACGCACGCGAGCGGGAGGCGGAGCCTCGGCCCCGCCCCCCGCTCGTCCCCCGCTCCCGGTGGCGGCCCCGCTAGGAGCCGCACTCCGGTACGTCCGGCAGCCGGTTGTCCGGCGAGCTGATGTAGATGTTGGAGATGTAGCCCTTGTACTGGGGCAGGTAGGCCCACCACTCGTTGGTGTAGGGCGGCACGTTGACCACCTGGCCGCGGACCTGGCAGCCCACCAGCACCTCGACACCGGCCGGCAGCTGCGTGATCCGGTCGCTCGCGGTGGTGGGGCTCTTGCGGACGTTGACGAACTCGCTCCAGGTGCCGAACCACGTCCCGGCGGGTCGCACCCCGCCCGGCACGTTCAGCGAGCGGGTCAGCCGCCCGATGTCGGTGTACGCCTTGCCGTACGACGTGCCGACCGGGTGCGTGGTCAGCACGGCCACGATCGACCGGTCGTCGGGTCCCACCGTGCCGGTGCTGTGCAGGGCGGGGCGGGTGAGATCCACGTCCGCCGCCGCGCGCGGAGCGGCCGCCTCGGCCGTCCCGGCCCGGGCCGCCGCCGCGCCCTGCGGGCCGCAGGTGCCCTCCGCGTACTTGCCGGCCCAGCCCTGCTTCACCGCCCACGGGCGGTCGAACGCCCCGGCGATGCCGAAGTGCTGGTCGAACTTGTCGGAGGCGCAGCGCGTGGAGGCCCGCAGGTTGTCCATGATGAAGGTGCGCACGGGCGCGGGCGCCTTCTCCAGGATGTACCGGTAGATCGTCACCGTGTCCCGGGCGGACACGGCGGTGTAGCCCCAATAGCCCGGGTAGCCGGCGGGCGGCCCCTGGGTGTCGCGCAGGCCGAGCCGGGAGGACGAGGCCATCCGGTCGATGATCGCCGAGCCGCCGTAGGTCGACCAGTAGTGGTTGGCGGCGGCGTCGTCGCTGCTGCGCAGCATCGGCTCCAGGCGGGCCCGGTCGGCATCCGGGATGGTGTAGTCGGGCCCGCGGTTCCACAGGAAGTCCAGGGCCAGCAGCAGCTTCACCACCGAGGCCGACCGGAACTGCGCGCTCTCGTTGACCTGTTCGGTGAACGTGCCGGCCTGACGGTCGTAGACGGCGACGCCGGCCGTGACGCCCGGCGGTATCTGGGCGGCGGCCGCGGCCCGGCCGGTGCCGGCGGCCTCCCCGGTTCTCGGCTGTGCCGCCGCACCGCTGGTCAGCGACGCGACGGTGACGACGGCCGCGAGCGCCGCGGCGCCGCGCAGGAGCATGCGCATGGTTGCCCTTCCTGGTCTGCCGGTGGTCTGCCGGTGGTCCCCGGGGAACCTGGCCCCCCGTGGCCGACACAGTAGGAACCGGGACGCGCGTCCGGTCCTGACGAATGTCAGGGCACCGTCCCCCCCGGCGCTGCGATACGGCCGAAAAGCGCTCGACGACCGCCGCGGCCCTCGCCTACGATCCACGGCGCGGCATCGCGTGCCGGTCACCGTCCGGGTGAGGCATGGAGGCGCCGTGGAGATGCCCGTGGAGGCATTGACCGTGTCAGTCGAGTTCAACCACACCATCGTGCTGTCCCGTGACCGGGACGAGTCCGCTCACTTCCTCGCGAAGATCCTGGGACTGCGGGTCGGGGAACCGACCGGGGTGTTCCTGCCGGTGACGACCGCCAACGGCGTCACGCTGGACTTCCTCACCATCGACGCCGACATTCCCATGCAGCACTACGCGTTTCTCGTCTCCGAGGACGAGTTCGACGAGGCCCTGGCCCGTCTCGTCGAGGCCCGGATCCCCATCCAGGCCGACCCGCACGGCAATCACCCGCGCCGCATCAACCGCCATGACGGCGGCCGAGGCGTCTACTTCCTCGACCCGGCCGGCCACGGCCTGGAGATCATCACCCGCCCCTACGGCACCGATCCGTCCTCTCCCCTGAACGGGGTCACGGAGGAGGTGCCCGGGGCCGTCTGAGCCGGCGTCCCGTCTCGTGCGGCGGCTGAACGGCCGTTCAGCCGCCGTCCGGGCTCCGGCGCTTCCCGAACGGCGGCGGGTCCCACGCCGGGGGCGAGGAGCCCCGCCGTCCGGGCCGGGATCAGGCGTCCACCCGTACCGCGCACGACCAGCCGTAGGGGTCGGGCCCGATCCGCAGTTCCTCCCACGCCACCGCCGTCGGAACCGCCCCGGTGATCTCCACGTCCGCGAGAGCGGTGACCGCGAGGCGGACGTCCAGACCTCCGTCGGCCTCGTCCGCCTCCACGTCGACGGGCACCTGGCCGTACTCCTCCAGCCGGAAGAGGACCTCGTCCAGCAGCGCGGCGAGCAGGTCGTCGTCACTGGCCGCGCCCAGCCGCACCCGGTCCACGGCCGTGGGGCGCACCCCGGACAGGTCCGCGAAACACTCCACCATCGCGACGACGGCTTCCGCCAGACAGTGCTCCCGGCACGCCGCCCACGCCTCGATCCGGATGTCGCCCCGGTGCGGCACCGCCCGGTGCCCGCACGCGCCCGGCTGCCGTCCCTGTCCGCCGTCTCCCGTGTCACCGCCCATGAACATCGCGTGCCCGAAGCCGGGGCTCCCATGCGGAGTCGCGCCCTCGACGGCGTGTCAGAGGGGCTCGTCCGCGAGGTAGGGAGGGGCCGGCTCGTACTGGATGGCGCGGCGTACCTCCCGCGCGTGGTCCCGGCCGTGCAGCCGGCCGACCAGCCACAGGGCGCTGTCGATACCGGCCGAGACGCCCTGGCTGGTGACCAGGTTGCCGTCGACCACATAGCGGGCGTCCCGCACCACCGTCACGTCGCCGCGCGCCTGCAGGGTGTCCTCGTGGCTCCGGTGGGTCGCCACCCGGCGCCCGCGGGCCGGTCCCGCCGCGTGCAGCAGGAACGTGCCGGTGCACACGCCGTGCACCCACGCGGCCCGACCGGCCGTCCCGCCGATCCAGCCGGTCACCACCGGGTTGTGCACCTGCACCTCCCGGGCACCCCGGCCGCCCGGCACGTGCAGCACGTCCAGCGGCGGATGGTCGTCCAGCGTGTGGTCGGGCAGGACGCGCAGGCCCTTGTTGCAGCGGACCGGGCCGGGACGCTCGGCGACGAGCACCGCCCGGTCGGTCTCGCCGCGCAGTCGCGCCGAGACGGTGAAGACCTCCCAGGGGCCCACGAAGTCGAGTTCCTCGGCCTCCTCGAAGACCAGCAGGCCATAGGTCGTCATACGGATCGTCCCTCCTCCGGAACGGGGCGGGCGCCGGGTGCGCCCGCGGTGGATCGGAACCGGGCGCGGTAGTCCGACGGTGCGACGCCGAGCCGGCGGTGGAAGGTGCGGCGCAGGGTCTCGGCGGTGACGAAACCGCAGCTGCGGGCGATCGCCTCCACCGGTTCGTCCCCCTCGCTGAGCGCGCGCCGGGCCGCCTCGACACGCACCCGCTCGACGTACGCGGCCGGCGGCACGCCCAGTTCGGCGGTGAACCGGCGCTGGAGGTGGCGCGGGCTCAGTCCGGCCCGCGCGGCGAGCCCGGCGATGTCGTGCCGGGCCCCCGGGTCGGCGTGGATCGCGGCGACCGCGGCCCGCACCGGGTCCGTCGCCGGCTGCCGTGACCACAGCGCCACACTGAACTGCGACTGGCCGCCGGGCCTGCGCAGGAACAGCACCAGCCGGCGCGCCACCGCGTGCGCCACGTCCCGGCCCCGGTCGTCCTCCACCAGGGCGAGCGCCAGGTCCATCCCGGCGGTCACCCCGGCCGACGTCCACACCGGCCCGTCCCGGACGAAGATCGGGTCGCAGTCCACGCGCACCCCGGGATGCTCCCGGGCCAGTTGCTCCCCGCGCGCCCAGTGCGTGGTGACCCGGCGCCCCTCCAGCAGGCCCGCGGCCGCCAGCAGGAACACGCCGCTGCACACGGAGGCGACCCGCCGGGCACCGGCCGCCGCGGCCGCGACCCACGAGACCAGCGCCTCGTCCTCGCGGGCCAGGTCGACACCCCGGCCCCCCACCACGACGAGGGTGTCCGTCCCGGCCGGGTCCAGGTCCGCCACGCCGTGCGCGGCGTGCACGAGCAGGCCGCTGCCCGAGCGGACCGGGCCCGCCCGGCGCGCCACGACCTCGCAGGTGTAGCCGCCCGCACCGTGGAACACCTCGTGCGGGCCGGTCAGGTCGAGGGGCTGGAAGCCGTCGAAGACGACGAAGACGACGCGGTGATCGGTCACCCCTCCACGCTCCACCGGCCCGGATCACGGCGTCAACGACACGCATCCCACAGATCGCGCCATGGGACACCCGCCCCTGCCGGGGTACCTCGGGACTCAAGGGGAGAGGAGGCTCCCGATGAACTCCCAGACGGTCGCCGTGCCCGTCGGCGGCGCGGCCCTCACCGGCGATCTGACCGTGCCGCAGGCCGCCCGCGCGGTCGTGCTGTTCGCGCACGGCAGCGGCAGTTCCCGGCACAGTCCCCGCAACCGGCAGGTCGCGGCCGGCCTGCGCACCGCCCGGCTCGGCACGCTGCTCATCGACCTGCTCACCGAGGAGGAGGAGCGGCAGGACACGCTCACCGCGGCACTCCGCTTCGACATCCCGCTGCTGGGCGGCCGCCTGGTGGCCGCCGTCGACGAACTGGCGCGGTGGCCGGCCACCCGCGGCCTGCCCGTGATCCTGTTCGGGGCCAGCACCGGCGCGGCCGCCGCCCTCGTCGCCGCGGCCGAGCGGCCCGGCCGGGTGCAGGCGGTCGTCTCGCGCGGCGGGCGCCCCGACCTGGCCGGCGACGCCCTGGGCGCCGTACGCGCCCCGGTGCTGCTGATCGTGGGGGGCCGGGACCGGCACGTGCTCTGGCTCAACGAGGAGGCGGCCCGCCGGCTGCACGTCCCGCACACCCTCCACGTGGTGCCCGGCGCGACCCACCTGTTCGAGGAGCCGGGCGCGCTGGAGCAGGTCACCGAGAGGGTCCGGCGGTGGTGCGTCGAACAGCTGCGGACCGCGGCGGGCTGACCCACGGAGTCCCGTCCCTCCGGGCACGTGGCGCGTCCGCGCCGCGAGCGGGGTGCTGCGGTGATCCGGAGTGCCCGGCCGGGCGCGCCCCGCCGTTCGCCCGGGCGGGGGTGCGCGGCGCGCATCGTCCGTCGGGCCGCGGGGTACGCGGGAGCCCCACCGGATGGGACGACCTCTCCCGTGCCGGAAGCGGAGGTGACCGTCATGCGGTTCCGTGATCGTCGGCAGGCCGGCGGGGAACTGGCCGAAACACTGCGCACCCGGCAGCGCGAGGGCGCCCTGCCCGACCCCGTCGTACTCGCCCTGCCCCGCGGCGGCGTCGCCGTGGCCCGCGAGGTCGCCGCGGCCCTGCGCGCCCCGCTCGACGTGCTCGTGGTACGCAAGATCGGGGCGCCCTCCCACGAGGAGCTCGGGGTCGGCGCGATGGCCGGGGACGAGGTGCCCCTCCTCGACGAGGACGCCCTGCGCCACCTGGGCATCCGCGACAGCGCCCTGGCCCCCGTCATCGAGCGGGAACGCGCGGAACTGCGCCGCCGCGAACGGCTCTACCGCCAGGGCCGCCCCGCGCCCGACCTGCGGGGACGGACCGTGATCGTCGTCGACGACGGCCTGGCCACCGGCTCCACGGCCCGGGCCGCGCTGCGCTTCGTGCGCCGTCAGGAACCCGAGCGGGTGGTGCTGGCGGCGCCGGTGTGCTCCCCGGAGGCCGCCGGGCTGATGCGCGCCGAGGCCGACGAGGTGGTCTGCCTGTACACACCGGCCGCGTTCCTGGCCGTGGGCCAGTGGTACGAGGACTTCGGGCAGCTGACGGACCAGGACGTCCTGGAAGCGCTCCAGGTGTCCCTTTGACCATGTGTTCATCCCGCGGGAGTGGCGGAAACCAGCCATCCGGGACCACGATGGCCGTCCCCCCCCCGCACCAGGAGTGACCCGTGAACGTCTCGCTCTCCGTGTGGCTGCTGACCGTGGCAGCCCTCTGCGTGCTCGTCGCCGTCGACTTCCTCATCGGCCGCAAGCCCCACGACGTGTCGCTGAAGGAAGCGGGGACGTGGACGGTGGTGTGGATCGTCCTGGCCGCCCTGTTCGGACTGGGGCTGTGGTACTTCGGCGGCAGTGGGCCGGCGGGCGAGTTCTTCGCCGGGTACATCACCGAGAAGTCGCTGAGCGTCGACAACCTCTTCGTCTTCGTCCTGATCATGGCGAAGTTCGCGGTGCCCTCGCAGTACCAGCAGCGCGTGCTCATGGTCGGCGTCGTGATGGCGCTGGTGCTGCGGACCGTGTTCATCGCGGCCGGCGCGGCGATCATCTCCGCCTTCTCCTGGGTCTTCTACCTCTTCGGCGCGTTCCTGATCTGGACCGCCTGGAAGCTGGTCCAGGACGCCCGCAAGGAGGAGCACGAGGAGGAGTACCAGGAGAACAAGCTGCTGAAGGCGGCGGAACGCCGCTTCGGCGTCGCGGACCGCTATCACGGCACCAAGCTGTTCATCACCGAGAACGGCAAGCGCGTCATGACCCCGATGCTGGTCGTGATGCTCGCGATCGGCTCCACCGACGTGCTGTTCGCCCTCGACTCGATCCCCGCCATCTACGGGCTGACCCAGGACCCCTACATCGTCTTCACGGCCAACGCGTTCGCCCTGATGGGCCTGCGCCAGCTGTACTTCCTCATCGGCGGCCTGCTGAAGAGGCTGGTCCACCTCTCCTACGGCCTGTCGATCATCCTGGGCTTCATCGGCGTGAAGCTGGTGCTGCACGCGCTGCACGAGTCCGGCGTGCACGTGCCGGAGATCAGCATCCCCTTCTCGCTCGGTTTCATCGTGCTGGTCCTGACCGTCACCACGATCACCAGCCTGCGCGCCTCGGCGAAGCGGCAGGCGGCGGAGCGGAAGTCCGAGGAGGGACGGAGCGCCGCCGACTCCCGGTGAGCCGGTCCACGGCGCCGCCGGCTCCCGTCACACGACACCGTCCGCGCGCAGCGCCGCCACCTCCGCCCCGCTGCGGCCCAGTTCGGCGAGGATCGCCCCGGTGTGCTCGCCCACGTCCGGTACGGGGTCCATGCGCGCCGGCAGGCCCTCCAGGTCGGCGGGCGGCAGCAAGGCCTCCACCGTGGCGCCGGGCACACCGACCTCGGTCCAGCGGCCACGGGCCGCCAGCACGGGGTGGTCCAGGAACGCGGCGACGTCGTTGACCGACGCGCAGGCGATGCCGAGCCGCTCCAGGTCCCCGAGGATCTCGTCGGCCGGGGAGCTCGCGCAGCGGGCGGCGACGACCGTGTCGAGTTCCTCGCGGTGGGCGACGCGGTCGGAGGCGGTGGCGAAGCGCGGATCCTCGACGAGGTCCGGCCGGCCGAGGAACCCGGCGCACAGGGCCGCCCACTCCCGCTCGTTCTGGATGGAGAACAGCACCTCCCTGCCGTCGGCGGCCGGGTACGTCCCGTAGGGCGCGATGGTGGCGTGCCGGGTGCCGAGGCGCGGGGGCTGGGTGCCGCCGTGCCGGGTGTAGTAGGCGGGCTGGCCCATCCACTCCGCGAGCGCCTCGAACAGGGACACCTCGACCGGGTGGGCCCTGCCCGTGACGGCGCGGGTGTACAGGGCCGTGAGGACGCCGCTGTACGCGTACATGCCCGCGGCGATGTCGGCCACCGAGATCCCCGTCCGGGCCGTCGCCTCCGGGGTGCCCGTGAGGGACACCAGTCCCGTCTGGCACTGCACGAGCAGGTCGTACGCCTTGCGGTCGGCCCAGGGGCCGGTCGTGCCCCAGCCGCTGATCGTGCACGGGATGAGCCGGGGGCGGTGGCGGGTGACGGTGGCGGCGTCCAGTCCGAGCCGGCCGGCGGCGCCCGGGGCGAGGTTCTGCACGAACACGTCGGCGCCGTCGAGGAGGTCGTGCAGGATCTCGCGGCCCCGCGGGTCCTTCAGGTCCAGCGTGAGGGACTCCTTAGAGCGGTTGATCCACACGAAATAGCTGGAGTGGCCGTGCACGGTCGTGTCGTAGCGTCGGGCGAAGTCACCGCCGCCGGGGCGTTCCACCTTGATCACCCGGGCCCCGAGGTCGGCGAGCTGCCGGGTGGCGTAGGGCGCGGCCACCGCCTGCTCCAGGCTGACCACCGTGACCCCGGACAGGGGATACCGCTGCACGCTCATGCCTCAAGCTCCTGATCCTCGTACGACAGGGCCCCGACAGTCTCTCCCAGGGCTGGAGTGCCGGGGAGGGCGACGGGAGCGACGTGGATCACGCACGGGTGACGGGGCCGGACCGAACCCGGTGGGGGAGGGCCGGGCGGGCCCGGGCGGGGGAGGGGCCGGCTCCGGCGTCCGCCGGACCGGCCGGCCCGGCGGCCGCCCGGCGCGTGCCGGCTGCGGCGTGCGTTCACGTGCCCGGCGTGCGGCAGCCGGACCGCCCGCGGCGCGTGACCGTCCGTGGCGCGTGACCGTCCGCGCGCGTGACCGTCACGGCCGTGGCCCCGGCCCGGCCGTGCGGGCCGGGTGAGGGCCGCCGCCGTGGGCGTGGCGGCCGGCGCCGCGGTGCCGGGCGAGGGCCACCGCCGTCAGCGCGGCGACCAGGGCGCACACCCCGGGCCACCCGAAGCGGGCGTACGCGCGCGTGCCCAGCCACGAGCCGGCGGCACCCCCGAGGTACGCGCAGGTCATGTACGCGGTGGTGAGCCGGCTGCGCACCTCGGCCCGCAGGGCCTGGATCCGCACCGTGTTGGCGACCATGCCCGACTGCATCCCGACGTCGAGCAGCAGCGTGCCCGCGACGAGGGCCGCCACGCCCGGCACACCACCCAGCCCGCCGAGGGCCAGGACCGCCGCCGAGCCGCCCACCAGCCGGAAGCACGCCCGGTTCACCGCGTCCGGCCCCCGCCGGTCGACCAGGCGGCCCGCTACCGGCGTGCACACCATGGTCACCGCGTTGACCAGCGCCAGCAGCCCCACCGCCCCCGCCCCGAGACCGTACGCGGGTCCGGTGAGCAGCGGCGCCACCCCGGTCCACACGGCGGAGAAGCCGGCGAAGACCAGGGCCTGGTAGAGGCAGGAGCGGCGCAGGGCGGGTTCCGTGCGCAGCAGTCGCAGCGGCGCCGCGAGCAGGGCCGGGTAGGGCTGGGCCGGGGGCGCCGCCGTGCGCGGCACCAGGCGGGCCGCGAGGACGGCCACCGCCAGGGTCAGCACGGCGGCGAGCACGTACGGTGCCCGCCAGCCCAGCCGGTCGCCGAGCATCCCGCCGGCGGCGCGCGACAGCAGCATCCCCGCGAGGGAACCGCTCAGCAGCGTGCCGCCGGTGACACCCCGTCGCTCCTCGGGCACCAGGTGGGCCGCCAGCGGGCCGGCCAGCGGCGCCACCACCGTCGTCACCCCGACCAGGGCACTCGCGGCGATCAGCGGCACCAGGCCCGGCGCGGCGCTCGCGGCGCACAGGCCGAGGCCGGTCAGCGTGAGCAGCGTGACCAGCAGCGGCCGGTGTGCGAAGCGGTCGCCGAGCGGGACCAGCAGCCAGATCCCGGCCGCGTAACCGCACTGCGTCGCGGTGACGACACCCGCGGCCGCGTCCGGGGAGACACCCAGGCCGGACGCCACCAACGGGCTGACGGCCTGCGGGAAGTAGACGTTGCCCACGGCCGCGCCGCAGACGACGGCCAGCGCCAGGATCACCCGGGGACGTGCTTCCGGACGCGCAGTACGCTGCCGGTGGTCGTGTCGCGTCATGGACCGAAGTGCACCGCGCGGCCGGGTGGTTGCCAAAGGATGTAGCGGAGGCCTCAATGATCAGCTTCCGGCTCGGCGTCGAGGACCTCGCCGACACCCGCTTCGCGATCTCGCCCCTGCGCGAGGTGATGGGCAGCCTGCGCGCCCTGCGGGCCCCCGCCCTCTACCCCCTGCACGTCCGCTGGCGCGCCGCCGTGCTCGCGGCCCTCGACCCGGCCGACGCCCGGCTGCTGGCCGCCCTGGTCGGGGACACCCTGGCGCTGCCCGACTTCCTGACTCCCAGACCCGCGTCCTTCGCTCCCACGCTCGACGAGCAACTGGCCGTCGTCCGTGCCACGCCCCCACCGACCGTTCGCCGCGATCTGCGCGCCGCCCACGCGCCCCGGCCGCTGCCCGGCGCCCTGCGGGCCGCGGACGCGCCCGGCGACGCCCCGGTGGCGGAGTTGCTGGAGGAACTGTGCGCGCTGCTGCGCCGCTACTGGGAGGCCGCGCTGCTGCCGTCCTGGCCGCGGATGCGCCTCGTGCTGGAGGCCGACGTCACCCACCGGGCCCGTCACCTGGCCGCGGGCGGTGCCCGGTCGCTCTTCTCCGGCCTCCACCGCAACCTGCGCTGGAACGACGGGGTGCTGCACATCGACCGGATGCGGGGACACCATCACGTGGACGCCTCCGGCCGGGGCCTGCGCCTGGTGCCGTCGGTGTTCGCGCACCAGCCGGCGCCCCCGGTCGGTGCCGGGGAACCGCCGATGCTCGCCTACCCGAGCCGGGGCACCGCCACCTTGTGGGAACCGGAGCCCGAGCCCGGCGCCCCCGCTCTCGCGGCCCTGCTCGGCGCGCCCCGCAGCACGCTGCTGCGGCTGCTGGCCGAGCCCCTGCCGACGGTGGAGCTGGCCCGGCTCCTCGGGGTCACCCCGAGCGCCGTTTCCCAGCACCTGCGTGTGCTGTACGCGTCGGGCCTGGTCACCCGGGCCCGCGACGGCCGCCGGGTCCTGTACCGGCGCAGCGCGCTCGGGGACCGGCTGGCCGCACCGGACCCGGCGCGGGTGGCCGGCGGGCTCCGGGAGGGCCGCTAGACACCGGTCCCGGCCGGGACCGGTCCGGGCGCGGGCCGGCCGCGGGAGACGACGCGGGCGCCGCCGTCGTCGACCACCCGGACCTGGAGCGAGCCGCAGCCGCAGCGCGCCCATTCCGTGTGGCCCGTCGCGGTGGTGTGCCGGGACAGCAGCCGGAAGGGGGCGTGCGCGTCCGGCCGGCCACAGTGCGGGCAGACGGTGCCGGGGGTGCTGGTCATGGGTGAACTCCTCGTCCCTCGTGGCGGTTCGGCCGTCGCGACACAGCCAGGGTGCGCCCGGCGCTCCGTGCACGTCCAGGTTGACTTCGCGGACGTCATCGTGAAGCGTTGGCTTCATGATCGACCTTCGCCGGCTGCACGTCCTGCGAGCGGTCGCCCACTACGGCACGGTCACCGCGGCCGCCCGCGCCCTGCACTTCACCCCGTCCGCCGCCTCCCAGCAGATCCGGCAGCTCGCCCGCGACCTGGGCGTGGACCTGCTGGAGCCGCAGGGGCGCGGAGTGCGTCTCACACCGGCCGCGGAGAGCCTGCTGGCCCACGCGGACGCCATCCAGGCCCGCTGGGACCAGGCGGAACTCGATCTGCGGGCCGACCACGGGGAACCCTCCGGGGTACTGCGCGTGACCGGGTTCCCGGTGGCCGTCTCGGTGCTGCTGGCACCGATGGCGGCGGCGCTGGGACAGCGGCATCCGCGGCTGTCCGTCCGGATCACCGAGGCGGTCGTCCCGGAGAGCTTCGACCTGCTCTTCGAGGGCGCGGCCGAGCTGGCGGTCGTCGAGTCCACCCCGCGCAACCCGCCGCTGAGCGACCGGCGCTTCGATCAACGGCCGCTGCTCGACGACCCGTTCGACCTGGTCGTCCACGCGGAACACCCGCTCGCCGGGCGGGGCCGCACCGGGCTCGCGGAAGCCGGGCTGGAGCCGTGGATCGCGCCGGTGGCGGAGAGTCCCTGCCACGCGCAGGTCCTGTCCGCGTGCGGCGCGGCCGGTTTCACGCCCGACGTCGTCCACCACGCCCACGACTGGAACGTCACCGCCCATCTCGTCGCCCACCGGCTCGGCGTCGCCCTCGTCCCGCGCCTGGCCCACCTGCCGCCGCACCTGCCGGTCGTCCGGGTGCGCCTGACGGGCGACCCCCACCGCAAGCTCCTCACCTGCACGAGGAACGGCGGTCACACGCGCCCGGCGGTGGCGGCGGCCCTGCGGGAGCTACGGGAACTGGCCCCGACGGCGGTCGCCTGACGGCCGGGGCGGTCCCTCCCCGTCCGGCTCCGTCCGGTTCCCGCGGCCGTTCAGGCCCCGGGCGCCCCCACCCGCAGCGCGTCCATGACCAGGTCCAGCAGGCGGGTCGCGCGGGTCTGCCAGTCATCGTGCGGGTCGAGCGTCCACAGGCCGCCGATGGCGAGGAAGAGGTCCTCCGCGGTGATGCCCGGGCGGATGGTGCCGGCCCGCTCGGCGGCGCGCAGCAGTAGTTCGGCCGCCTCCGTCACCGGCGCGTGCCCCGGCTTGTCCGGCTTGCCGGGCGCGCTGGTGGCCTGGCGGATCGCGTCGGCCAGGCCGGCCTTGGTCATGGCGAACCGGGCGAGGCGGTCCATCCACTCGCGCAGCGCCCGGTCAGGCTCCCGGCTGTGCAGCAGCGGCGCCGCCGACTCGGCGACCTGCAGCATCTCGTGGCGGTAGATCTCCAGCACGAGTGCCTCACGGCTGGGGAAGTGCCGGTAGAACGTGCCCTGTCCGACGCCCGCCTTCTTCGCGATGGCGCTCAGCGGCGCGTCCGCCGAGCGCGTCAGCTCGGCCAGCGCCACCTCCAGGATGCGCTCGCGATTGCGCTGCGCGTCCGAGCGCAGGGGTGCGTCCTTCCGCTGCGGCACCGGCCCTCCCCGCGATCGTGGCCGAAACCCGACCTTGTTAAGCGGACAACTGTCCGTTACGTTTCCAGGTAACGGACAACTGTCCGTTTGCTTCATCGTACCGGCGTGCCTCTCGCGGACACCCCGGTCCGGCCCCGTCACGGCCGGTCCGCGTCCGCGTCACCCGCATCCTGCACGGCCGGGTACCGCCGGCGCCACCCCACGCTTCCCCGCCTGACCTCGCGATGTGAAAGAAGGCTCCCATGCCCCCATCGACGTCCAGCGACCTCACCCTGTCCGTCAACGGCGAGAAGTACACGCTGACCGTCGACCACCGCACCACGCTGCTCGACGCGCTGCGCGAACGACTGGATCTGACCGGCACCAAGAAGGGCTGCGACCAGGGGCAGTGCGGAGCCTGCACCGTCCTGGTCGACGGCCGCCGCAGTGTGGCCTGCCTGCAGCTGGCCGTCGCGGCCGAAGGACGCGAGATCACCACCGTCGAGGGCGTGGCGCGGGGCGATCGGCTGCACCCGGTGCAGCAGGCGTTCCTGGACCTCGACGGCTTCCAGTGCGGCTACTGCACGCCGGGACAGATCTGTTCGGCCATCGCCGTGATCGAGGAGCACGCGGCCGGCTGGCCGAGCGCGGTCACCGGCGACGTACGGCCCGAGGCCGGGCCGCCCGCCCTGACCCCCGAGGAGATACGGGAACGCATGAGCGGAAACCTGTGCCGCTGCGGCGCGTACGTGTCGATCGTCCAGGCCGTCGCCCGGGCCGCCGCCGAGTCCGAGGGGGCGGCGGCATGAGGGAGTTCGGCTACCGGCGGGCCCACGACGTCACCGGCGCGGTGGCGCTGCTCGACGGCGACCCCGACGCGCGCTTCCTGGGCGGCGGCACCAACCTCGTCGACCTGATGAAGACCGGCGTCGAACGGCCCGGCCTGCTCGTGGACGTCCGCGAACTGCCCCTGGACCGCGTCGAGGCGGCCGCGGACGGCGGCCTGCGCATCGGGGCGACCGTCACCAACAGCGACCTCGCCGCCCACCCGGAGGTCCGGCGCCGCTACCCGGCCCTGGCCCAGGCGGTGCTGGCCGGCGCCTCCGGGCAGCTGCGCAACATGGCCACCGTCGGCGGCAACCTGCTCCAGCGCACCCGCTGCGGCTACTTCGCCGACGTCAGCTCGCCCTGCAACAAGCGCGCCCCCGGCAGCGGCTGTCCCGCCCTCACGGGCGAGCACCGCAACCACGCCGTCCTCGGCGCCTCGGACCACTGCGTGGCGACCCACCCCTCCGACATGGCCGTGGCCCTGACCGCCTTCGACGCCGTCGTGTCGTACGAGACGGCGGACGGGCCGGGGGAGGTGCCGCTGGCCGACTTCTACCTGCCGGTGGGGGACACCCCGCACCGGGAGACCGTCCTGCCGCCGGGCGCGCTGATCACCGGCGTCACCCTGCCGCCCGCCCCGGCGGCGGCCAACTCCCGCTACCGCAAGGTGCGCGAGCGGGCCTCGTACGCCTTCGCCATCGGGTCCGTCGCCGCCGCCCTCGACGTGCGCGACGGTCTCGTGCACGACGTGCGCCTGGCCTTCGGCGCCGTCGCCTCCCGCCCCTGGCGCGCCCGTGCGGCCGAAAACGCCCTGACGGGCACCCCCGCGCACGCGGAGAACTTCGCGGCGGCCGCGGACGCCGAACTGGCGGCGGCCAGGCCCCTGCCCGACAACGGATACAAGGTGACCCTCATGCGCAACCTCGTCGTGGCCGTCCTGAGCGAACTCGCCGAGGAGGCCGCCCGATGACCACCGCCACCCGGGGAGCCGTCGGCACCGCGCACACCCGCGTGGAAGGCCGCGACAAGGTGACCGGGGCGGCCCGCTACGCGGGCGAGATCCCCTTCGCCGACCTCGCGCACGGCTGGCTGGTGCTGTCCACCGTCGCCCGCGGCCGGGTCCGCTCCGTGGACACCGAGGCCGTCCTGCGGATGCCCGGCGTCCTCACCGTGCTCCACCATGGCAACGCCCCGCACCTCACCACCGATTACGCCGGACTGCTCGGCGTTCCGCCGGACCCGAGCATCGCCCTCTTCCAGGACGACCGGGTGGCCCACCTGGGCTGGCCGGTGGCGCTGGTCGTCGCCGAGACGTCCGAACAGGCCCGGGAGGCCGCCGAGGCGCTCGTCGTCCACTACGACCGGCAGCCGCACGACGTCGCCTTCACCGCGGAGCGCGAGGCCGAGGCCCACCCGGTGGACGGGCACGTGCCGGCCGTGGTGGAGAAGGGTGACCTCGAGGCCGCACTCGCCGCCTCCGCCGTCGTGGTCGACGCGGAGTACACCACGCCGGAGGAGCACCACAACCCCATGGAGCCGCACGCGGCGACGGCCCTGTGGGAGGGCGGCCGGCTGGAGGTCGTCGACTCCAACCAGGGCACCAACTGGGTCGCCGGCGAACTCGCCGGTCTGTTCTCCCTCGACCCGGCCGCGGTGCGCGTGCGCTCCGAGCACGTCGGCGGCGGCTTCGGCAGCAAGGGCGTGCGCGCCCACCAGGTCGCCGCCGTGATGGCCGCGACCGTGCTGCAGCGCCCCGTGCGGGTGGTGATGACCCGCCGCCAGATGTTCTCGCTCGCCGGCTACCGCAGCCCCACCGTCCAGCGGGTCAGGCTCGGCGCCGATCCGGACGGACGGCTGCGCGCCCTGGAGCACCGGTCGCTCAACCTCACCTCCACCGTGTACGACTTCGTCGAGCCGGGCGCCGCGGCCGGCCGGTCGATGTACGCCGCCGACGCCCACCACACGGCCAGCCGGATCGTGCGGCTCGACGTGCCGAGCCCGACGTGGATGCGCGCCCCGGGGGAGGCTCCGGGGTCGTTCGCCCTGGAGTCGGCGCTCGACGAGCTCGCCGAGCGGCTCGGGATCGACCCGATCGAACTGCGCGTGCGCAACGAGCCGGAGGTGGGCCCGGTGTCCGGGCTGCCCTTCGGCAGCCGCAACCTGATCGCCTGCTTCCGGGAGGGCGCCCGCCGGTTCGGCTGGGCCGGACGGGACCCGCGCCCCGGGGTCCGCCGGGAGGGCCGCTGGCTGCTCGGCACCGGCACCGCGGCCGCCTCCTTCCCGACGACCGCCATGCCCTCCACGGCGGCGGTGACCGCCGAGGCCGACGGCACCTTCACGGTGGGCATCAACGCGGCGGACATCGGCACCGGCGCCCGCACCGCGCTCACCCTGGTCGCCGCCGACGCGCTGGAGGTGCCCACGGAACGGATCCGGGTGCGGATCGGCGACAGCGACCTCGGACCGGCGATCATCGCCGGCGGCTCCATGGGCACGCGCTCCTGGGCGTGGGCCGTCACGGCCGCCGCCGACGAACTGCGCCGGAGCCTCGTACCGGGCGCCGACATCCCGCCCGAGGGGGTCACCGCGCGGTCGGACACGGCCGAGGCCGTCGGCGCGCTGGCCCAGAAGGAACGGCACTCCTTCGGGGCGCAGTTCGCCGAGGTCGCCGTCGATCCGGCCACCGGCGAGGTCCGCGTCCGCCGCATGCTGGGCATCTTCGCGGCCGGCCGCATCGTCAACCCGCTCACCGCCCGCAACCAGCTGGTCGGCGGCATGATCTGGGGCCTGTCCATGGCCCTGCACGAGGAAGCCGTCCGGGACCCGTCCAGCGGCGGCCTGTACGGCGCCGACCTCGCGGGCTACCACGTCGCCGCGCACGCCGACGTGCCGCACATCGAGGCGGACTGGGTCGACGACCCCGACCCGGACGACCCGGTCGGCATCAAGGGCATCGGCGAGGTCGGCACCGTGGGCGCCGCGGCGGCGGTCGCCAACGCGGTGTGGCACGCGACCGGAGTCCGTCACCGGAACCTGCCGATCCGCCCCGACCGCGTCCTGCGGGCGGCCGGCGATGCTTGATCTCGCCGGCCCGCTGCGGGAGTGGACGAAGGAGGGCCGGGCGTTCGCCGTCGCCACGGTCGTCGCCGTCGGCGGCAGCGCCCCGCGCCCTCCGGGCGCCGCGCTGGCCGTCTGCGGCGACGGCACCGTGATCGGCTCGGTCTCCGGGGGGTGCGTCGAGGGCGCGGTGTACGACCTGTGCCTCCAGGCCCTCGACGACGGCGAGACGCGCGTCGAGCGGTTCGGCTACAGCGACGAGGACGCTTTCGCGGTCGGCCTGACCTGCGGCGGCACGATCGACGTCATGATCACCCCGTTCCCGGCGGGGCGAGCGGGCCGGCCCGGCGAGCCCGCCGCGCCGCCCACCGGGGGGCCCGTGCCGCACACCGCCGTGCCGTTGGCGGCGGTCGCGGCCGCCGGGCGTGGTGAGCCCGTGGCGCTGGCCCGTGTCGTGCGCGGGCCGGGGGAGCTGCTCGGCGGGGCACTGCTGGTGCGCCCCGGCGGCGCGTCCGAGGGCGGACTCGGCGGCGGCCCCGCCCTGGACCGCACCGCCGCCGCCGAGGCCCGTGCCCTGCTGGACATCGGCCGCACCGGCACGGTGGAGCTGTCCGAGGACGGATCGCACTGCCCGGGCGGTCTCACCCTGCTCGTCGAGTCGGCCGTACCGCCGCCACGGATGATCGTCTTCGGGGCGATCGACTTCGCGTCGGCGCTGGTCCGCGCCGGCAAGTTCCTCGGCTACCACGTGACCGTCTGCGACGCGCGGCCCGTCTTCGCGACGCGGGCCCGCTTCCCGGAGGCCGACGAGATCGTCGTGGACTGGCCCGACCGCTACTTGCGGGGCACCCGGACCGACCGGCGGACGGTGCTGTGCGTGCTCACCCACGACGCCAAGTTCGACGTACCGCTGCTGACGGAGGCGCTGCGGCTGCCGGTCGCGTACGTCGGCGCCATGGGCTCGCGCCGCACCCACGAGGACCGCGCCCGGCGGCTGCGGGAGGAGGGCGTGAGCGACTCCGAGCTGGCCCGGCTGAGGTCCCCGATCGGTCTCCACCTGGGTGCCCGGACGCCCGAGGAGACCGCGCTGTCCATCGCGGCGGAGATCGTCGCCATGCGGCACGGCGGCACGGGCACGCCCCTGACGGACATGGACCGTCCGATCCACGCGACGGGGCGGGAGGCCGCCGCCCAGGGGGTCTAGCACGTCCTGGGCGGGCGCCCCGGGGCCGCGACCTGCTCCGTGCAGCGCCGGCCTGTTCCGCGTGTGGCGGGGATCTGCGCGACCGGCCATGGCGGACCCGCACCCGGCGCCGCGCGGGCACCGTCACGGCACGGCCCCTGTTCCCCACCGGGGCCGTGCACATGCCGGAGGGGCCGCGGCCGGAACCGGCCGCGGCCCCTCCGTGGCGGGCCGGTGCCGCTCAGGCGGCGGCCGGCGACGTGGCGTGGCCGTGCAGGCGCGCGATGACCTCGGTCAGCTGCGCCGCGACCTCGGCGTCGTCGGACGGGTGCGTCTCGGCGAAGCGGGTCACCGAGCCCGGGATGGACAGCTTGACGTCCTCCAGCACGGTGCCGCCGGCGATGCCGACCGCCTTGCGGGTCTCGTCGTGCGCCCAGACACCGCCGTACTGGCCGAACGCGGTGCCCACCACGGCCACCGGCTTGCCGGTGAGCGCGCCGGCGCCGTACGGCCGGGACAGCCAGTCGATGGCGTTCTTCAGCACGGCCGGGATCGTGCCGTTGTACTCCGGCGTGAAGAGGATCAGGCCGTCCGCGGCGTTCGCGGCCTCGCGCAGCCGTGCGGCGGCGGCCGGGACAGTGCCCTCGACGTCGATGTCCTCGTTGTAGAACGGGATCTCGGCGAGCCCCTCGAACAGGTCCACCTCGGCGCCCTCCGGGGCGAGCTTGACCGCGGCCTCGGCGAGCTGGCGGTTGTGCGAACCGGCGCGGAGGCTGCCGACGAGGGCGAGGATACGAACAGACATGCTGACTCCCACGTAGTGAAAACTGCAGTGAAACACTGCCGTCACGATCCGGACCGAGGTCCGTTTAATGTTCTAGCACCCTAACCGGACCGCGGTCCAGTTTTGTTCCCGATGCTTTACGCTGGCTTCATGTCCACCGTCCCGCCGCCCTTCCCGACGCCCCAGGAGCCCGTCGACCACCCCGAGCTGCTCCAGCTCGGCCAGCTCGGCACCGCTCCGGAGGGGGACGAGCCGTGCCTGCGCGCGGACGCGGCACGCAACCGCGCCCGCCTGCTGGAGGCCGCCGCGCGGCTGGTCGCCGAGCGCGGTGCCGCCGGCGTCACGATGGAGGCGGTGGCCGCCGCGGCCTGCGTGGGCAAGGGCACGGTCTTCCGCCGGTTCGGCGACCGTACGGGCCTGCTGACGGCGCTGCTCGACCACTCCGAGAAGAAGTTCCAGGCCGCGTTCCTCAGCGGTCCGCCGCCGCTCGGCCCCGGCGCGCCGCCGGTGGAGCGGCTGCGGGCGTTCGGGGTCGCGATGCTGCGCCGCTCGACCGACGACCTGGAGCTGCACCTGGCCGCCGAGCCCGGAGCGAACCGCCGCTTCATCTCCCCGGCCCGCCGCGTGCTCCGGCACCACATCGAGGTGCTGCTGCGCCAGGCGGTCCCGGACGCGGACTGCGAACTCCTCTCCCACGCCCTGATGGGGCAGCTGGACCCCGCCCTGGTTCACCACCTGACCAAGCAGTGCGGACTGCCCCTGAGCCGCCTGGAGGACGCCTGGACCGACCTGGTCGGCCGGGTGACGGGCGCGGACCGCTCCGGCTGACGCGCCCCGCCCGCCGTGAACGCTCACGGCATCCTCACAACTCCCCCGCCGCACGGGCGCGTTGGGGCTTCTGCCAAGATGCCGTCGTCATGGTGCAGATACCGAAAACGCCCGCGCCCCCGTCCCCCGCGTTGTCGCGCTCCGTGCCCACGAGCGCCGACGTGGCCCGCCTGGCCGGCGTCTCGCGCGCGACCGTCTCCTACGTCCTGAACAACACCAGTGCCGTACGGATCAGCGAACCCACCCGCCGCCGGGTCCACGAGGCCGCGAGGGAGCTCGGGTACGTCCCGCACGCGGCCGCGCGCAGCCTGCGCGCCGGGCACAGCCGCATGGTCCTGATCCCCGCGCCGACCTTCCCCGTGGGCCCGCTCTACAGCCACTTCCTCGCCGACCTGCAGAGCGCGCTCGCCGCCCTCGACTACACGGTCGTGCAGTACGGCACCGGCGGCCCGCACGGGGACGAGGCCGCCCGCGCCTGGGCCGAGCTGCGGCCCGTGGCGGTCCTCGTCCCCGGTGCCGGACTCGGCCCGCGCGGGGTCGCGGTGCTCAAGCGCTCCGGGGCCCGGGCCGTGGTCACCCTCGGCCCGGAGACCATCGAGGGCGCGCACGCCCTGCTCATGGACCACGACGCCGTCGGCCACAGCGCGGGCGCCCACCTCTACGACCGCGGCCGCCGCCGGATCGGCGTCGTCGTGCCCCAGGAGCCCGGCCTCGACGCGTTCTCCGCGCCCCGGCTCGACGGGGTGCGCCAGTCCGTGCACGGCACCGGCGCCACGGTCACCGAACTGCCCCTGGCCTACGACGAGCAGGCCGCCGCGCGCCTCGCCGCCCGCTGGCGGACACTCGACCTGGACGCGGTGTTCACCTACAACGACGAGTACGCGATGCTGCTGATGCGGGCCCTGCAGGACGAGGGCGTCCGCATCCCCGAGGAGACGGCCGTGATCGGCGCGGACGACCTGATGCTCGGGCGGCTGCTGCGGCCCCGCCTGAGCACCGTGCACCTGGAACTGCCCTCGGGCCGGGAACTCGCCGAACTGGTCGATCGCGCGGTGCGCACGCCCGGTGGCCACCCCGAGACCCACAAGGCCCTGGGTGCGACGGTGCTGCAGCGGGAGTCGACCTGACCGGGCGACGCTCCGGCGGGTCGCGGGTGTCGGAGCTCGCGTGACGCGGCGCGGCTAGGATGTTGCATCCTCAACAAAATAGGGGCCGTGTGCGGGCCGGCCGCGGCACACCCGGCCGCGTCCGCTCCGCGCACCCCGCCCTGTGACCGCCGAACCGGCCGCGCACGCACGTCACGCCCACCCGTCAGCCGGTGACCGACCGATCGGAGAGCCGTCATGCCGTTGCTCGATGCCAGCACCTGGCAGCCCCGCACCCTCACCGGGCCCGGGTACACCGTCACCGAGCCCGCCACCGGGCAGGCCCTCGGCACCGTCACCCTGGCCCGTCCCGAGGACGTCGAGACCGCCGCCGCACGGGCCGCCGAGGCGCAGCGGGCCTGGGCCCGCACCCCGCACTCCGCCCGGGCCGCGGTACTCCGCAAGGCGGGCGACCTGTTCGCCGAGCACGCCGCCGAACTGCGTGAATGGCTCGTCCGCGAGTCCGGTTCCATCCCCGGGAAGGCCGACTTCGAACTGCACGTCGCCGCCCAGGAGTGCTACGAGGCCGCCGCGCTCGCCTCCCGGCCGGCCGGGCAGGTGCTGCCCAGCGAGGCGCCCCGGCTGTCGTACACCCGCCGCGTCCCGGCCGGGGTGGTCGGCGTGATCTCCCCGTTCAACGCGCCGCTGATCCTGTCCATCCGCTCCGTCGCCCCGGCCCTGGCACTGGGCAACGCGGTGCTGCTCAAGCCCGATCCGCGCACGGCCGTCTGCGGCGGGCTGGCCCTCGCCGCGGTGTTCGCCGCGGCGGGCCTGCCGGAGGACCTGCTGCACGTGCTGCCCGGCGGCCCGGACGCCGGACAGGCCCTGGTGGCCGACCCGCGCGTGCCCATCGTCTCCTTCACCGGCTCCACCGCCGCGGGGCGGGCCGTGGGCGAGGCCGCCGGACGTCACCTGAAGCGGGCGCACCTGGAACTGGGCGGGAACTCCGCCCTGATCGTGCTGGAGGACGCCGACCTCGACGCGGTGATCTCCACGGCGGCCTGGGGCTCGTTCTTCCACCAGGGCCAGATCTGCATGACGACCGGCCGCCACCTCGTGCACGCGTCCCTGTACGACGAGTACGTCGAGCGGCTGGCCGCCAAGGCGGACTCGCTCGCCGTCGGCGACCCCTACCGGGACCAGGTCCACCTGGGACCCATCATCGACTCGGGCCAGCTCCACAAGATCAGCGGTCTGGTCGACTCCAGCCGGGCCGCGGGCGCCAAGATCGCCGCCGGGGGCACCCACGAGAAGCTGTTCTACCGGCCGACGGTCCTGGCCCACGTCGACGACCGCACCCCGGCCTACACCGAGGAGGTCTTCGGGCCCGTGGCGCCCGTCCGCTCCTTCGGCACCGCGGACGAGGCGGCGGCCCTGGCCGCGCAGAGCCCCTACGGACTGTCCCTGGGCATCGTCACCCGGGACCCGGCCCGCGGCCTGGACCTCGCCGAGCGCATCCCGACCGGCATCGTCCACATCAACGACCAGACGGTGAACGACGAGGCCGTGGCGCCCTTCGGTGGAGTGGCCGCCTCCGGCACCGGTGCCCGCTTCGGCGGCGAGGCCAATCTGGAGGCCTTCACCGAACTGCGCTGGACGACGGTACGCGGAGACGTCGCTCCGTACCCCTTCTAGGCACCGCTCCGGCAGGCCCGGGGACCGCTCCGGCGGGCCCGGGGCCCGGCGCCGGCGGCGGTCACTCGGCCGGCTGCTGCGGCTGCTGGGCCTGCTGCTCGGCGATCGCCTTGCGGACCTCGTCCATGTCCAGGTTCCGGGCCTGTCCGATGACGTCCGTCAGAGCGGCCTCGGGCAGCGCGCCCGGCTGGGCGAACACGGCGACCTGGTCGCGCACGATCATCAGCGTCGGGATCGACTGGATGCCGAAGGCCGCGGCCAGTTCCGGCTGCGCCTCGGTGTCCACCTTGCCGAACACTAGGTCCGGGTTCTCCTCCGCCGCCTTCTCGTAGACGGGCGCGAACTGCCTGCACGGCCCGCACCAGGACGCCCAGAAGTCGATCAGGACGAACTCGTTGTCCGTGACCATCTGGTCGAAGTTCTCCTTGGTGAGCTCCACGGTGCTGCTCATGGCGTCTATCCCTCTTCCTGGGGTGGGGTCAGGCCGTCGGCACAACACGGCCGGCCGGGCACGTATTCCGCGCCCCTACCCGTGTGGCCAGGGCGCACACCACCCACCAGACTGACCCCATGACGGAAACGGAAACCAACGCGTACGACGTCGTGGTGCTCGGGGCCGGGCCCGTGGGGGAGAACGTTCGCCGACCGCACCCGCGCGGCGGGCCTGACCACCGCGGTCGTGGAGAGCGAGCTGGTCGGCGGCGAGTGCTCGTACTGGGCGTGCATGCCCAGCAAGGCCCTGCTGCGGCCGGTCATCGCCCGCGCGGACGCCCGCCGCGTGCCCGGCCTGAGCCAGGCGGTGCAGGGGCCCCTCGACGCGTCCGCGGTTCTCGCCCACCGCGACTACTACACCTCGAACTGGAAGGACGACGGCCAGGTCGGCTGGCTCGACTCCATCGGGGCCGACCTGTACCGCGGTCACGGGCGGCTCACCGGCCCCCGCACGGTGACGGTCACCGGCCCGGACGGCGCCGAGCGCGTCCTGACCGCCCGGCACGCCGTGGCCGTCTGCACCGGCAGCCGCGCCGCCCTGCCCGGACTGCCGGGTCTCGAGGCGGTCAAGCCCTGGACCAGCCGGGAGGCGACCAGTGCCAAGACCGTGCCCGGCCGGCTGATCGTCGTCGGCGGCGGTGTGGTCGCCACCGAGATGGCCACGGTCTGGCAGGCCCTCGGCTCGCGGGTCACCCTGCTGGTGCGGGGCAAGGGCCTGCTGCCCAGGATGGAGCCCTTCGCCGGGGAACTGGTCGCCGAGGCGCTCACCGAGGCGGGCGCGGACGTCCGCACCGGTACGTCGGTGGAGTCGGTGACGCGCGAGAACGGCACCGTCGTGGCCGTCACGGACGGCGGCGACCGCGTCGAGGCCGACGAGATCCTCTTCGCCACCGGCCGCGCGCCGCGCACCGACGACATCGGCCTGGAGACGATCGGTCTCGACCCCGGCTCCTGGCTGCCGGTCGACGACAGCCTGCGCGTGACCGGCCACGACTGGCTCTACGCCGTGGGCGACGTCAACCACCGCGCCCTCCTCACCCACCAGGGCAAGTACCAGGCGCGCATCGCGGGCGCCGCCATCGCCGCCCGGGCCACCGGCGCGGACCTCGCCGCCCAGCCCTGGGGCGCGCACGCCGCCACCGCCGACCACGCCGCCGTCCCGCAGGTCGTCTTCACCGACCCGGAGGCGGCGGCCGTCGGCCTGTCCCTCGCGGAGGCGGAGCAGGCCGGGCACCGCGTGAAGGCCGTCGACGTCGACCTGTCCTCGGTCGCCGGGGCGGGCCTGTACGCCGACGGCTACAAGGGCCGTGCCCGCATGGTCGTGGACGTCGAGGACGAGATCCTGCGCGGCGTGACCCTCGTCGGCCCCGGCGTCGGCGAACTCATCCACTCCGCGACGATCGCCGTCGCCGGGCAGGTCCCGGTCGGCCGCCTGTGGCACGCCGTCCCCGCCTACCCGACGATCAGCGAGGTGTGGCTGCGGCTGCTGGAGGCCTACCGGGACAGCTGAGCCGGCCGGGGGGCACCGGCACCAGGCACCCCTGGCCGGACGTCGCCGCTACGGCAGGTCGAAGCCGAGGGCCCGCGCCGCCTCCCGCGGCGTGGGCTGTGCCCAGCGCTCCGCCACCGCCTGCTGGGACGACAGCGACCGCGGTTCGGCGCGGTCCAGGTAGAGGACCCCGTCGAGGTGGTCCGTCTCGTGCTGCACGATCCGCGCGGGCCAGCCCGTGACCACCTCGTCCAGCGCCCGCCCGCGCTCGTCCTGCCCGGTCAGCCGCACCGTCGCGGGCCGCGCGACGACCGCCTGCCAGCCCGGCACGCTCAGGCACCCCTCGAAGAACGCGGCCCGCGCCTCGCCGACGGGCTCGTAGGCGGGATTGACCAGCACCCGGAACGGCTGCGGAACCCGCCCGCGGGCGAGCCGCACCTCCTCCGGCACCGGCGCCGGGTCCTCGATCACCGCGATCCGCAGCCCCACCCCCACCTGCGGCGCCGCCAGGCCGACCCCCGGGGCCGCGCGCATGGTGACCCGCAGCGCCTCCACGAACCGGGCCAGCAGCGCGGGCCCCAGCTGGCCGTCGTACGGTGCCGTGCCCCGCCGCAGCACCGGATCCCCGGCCGCGACGATGGGCAACGGGCCGTCGACGGCGAGGAGTTCCTCGACCCGCTCGGCCAGGGGTGCGCGTTCGCTCGGAGTTCCCATCGCGTCAGGATGACACGGCCCCGCCACCGCTGTGTGGCACACGCCACACACCCGCCCCGGGAACCGGACGCCCCCTGGCCCCGACTACTGCACCGCAACGGCCCACGACGTCCCCCGGGAGAAGCCCGCCGATGACCACCGCTCCCTCGACCACCACGGACGAGGCCCCCCGACCAGCCGCCCCGGCCCCGCCCAGGAGCGGCTGGGCCCCGCTGCGCCCGCTGATCCTCCGCCTGCACTTCTGCGCCGGCGTGCTGGTGGCGCCGTTCCTCCTGGTCGCCGCCCTCTCCGGCCTGCTGTACGCCGCCTCGTTCCAGGCCGAGAAGATCGTGTACGACCACGAACTCACCGTCCCCGCCGGCCGGGAGAAGCTGCCGATCGGGGAACAGGTGGCCGCCGCCCGCGAGGCCCACCCCGAGGGCGCCGTCGCCGCCGTGCGTCCCTCGCCCGAGGCCGGCGCGACGACGCGGGTGATGCTGTCCGGCGTCCCGGGCGTCGACGAGGACTACACGCTCGCCGTGTTCGTCGACCCGTACACCGCCGAGGTGCGCGGCTCCCTCGAACAGTACGGCTCGACCGGTGCGCTGCCTCTGCGCACGTGGATCGACAAACTGCACCGGGACCTGCACCTGGGGGAGACCGGGCGGCTGTACAGCGAACTGGCGGCCAGCTGGCTGTGGGTGATCTCGGCCGGCGGAATCGTGCTGTGGTTCTCCCGCCGCCGGGCCCGCCGCAAGGTACGCGGAACGACCGGGCGGCGGCGCACCCTCGGACTGCACGGCAGCGTCGGCGTCTGGGCGGCGGCCGGGTTCTTCTTCCTCTCGGCCACCGGCCTGACCTGGTCGGCCCACGCCGGCGCGACCATCGACGAGCTGCGCACCTCCCTCGGCCAGGCCACCCCCGCGGTGTCGGCGGCGGGCGGAGAGCACTCCGGCCACGGCGCCGCCGCCGGCCGGGCCGACGCCGCGCACGGCGTGGGCCTGGACAAGGTGCTGGCGGCGGCGCGGGCCGAGGGCCTCGGCGACCCGGTGGAGATCGTGCCGCCCGCCGACGCGGAATCGGCGTACGTCGTCCGGCAGGTGCAGCGCTCCTGGCCCACCCGGCAGGACTCCGTCGCCGTCGACCCGGCCAGCGGCCAGGTGACCGACGTCGTGCGGTTCGCCGACTACCCGGTGCTCGCCAAGCTCACCCGCTGGGGCATCGACCTGCACACGGGTGTCCTGTTCGGCCTCGCCAACCAGATCCTGCTGATGCTGCTGGCGGGCTCCCTCGTCCTGCTGATCGTCTGGGGGTACCGCATGTGGTGGCAGCGGGGCCGCGGCAGCGCCTTCGGACGGCCGGTGCCGCGCGGCGCCTGGCAGCAGGTGCCGCCGCAGATCCTGGTGCCGCTGCTGGCGGGGATCGCCGTACTCGGCTACTTCATGCCGCTGTTCGGCATACCGCTGGCGGTCTTCCTCGCCGTCGACATCCTGCTGGGCGAGATCGCCTACCGGCGGGGGCGGCGGACGTACGGCCCAGGCACCCCGGCGCGCTAGCCGAGACCCTCCGACGCGCTCCGACGCGCGGGTGCCCGGCTCCGGGGGGAGCCGGGCACCCGTCGCTTCGTGCCGTGCGTGATCAGTGTTCCCGGAAGTCACCCGCGAGCGCGGCGGCGACCCGCAGGTGCGGCTCGGCCTCGTCGTGCCTGCTCTGCCGCTGGAGTGTGCGGCCGAGCATCAGCCGGGCGTAGTGCTCGACCGGGTCCTGCTCGACGATCGTCCGCAACTCGGCCTCGGCGCGCCGCAGTTGGGCCGAGTGGTAGTAGGAGCGCGCCAGCAGCAGCCGCGGTCCGGTCTGCTCGGGCGCCTCCTCGACCAGCCCGGCGAGGACGCGCGCGGCCGCGGCGTAGTCCTGGGCGTCGAAGAACAACCTCGCGCGCTCCCAGCGCTCCGCCGGGGTTCCGTGGTCGTAGTAGGCCGGCTCGTAGGTCGTGTTCACTGGGGACCTCCTTCACGGCCGTCAACCGAGCATGTTGGTTCAATATTCCACTACTTCTGAACAGGATGGCCGGAGAACGCGATCACGCTCACCGCGGTGAAGGCGATCCAGAGGAAGCACAGCACCACGTAGTGGGGGATCACCAGGATCCACTTCACCAGCCACAGCCACCGGGACAGCGGCGCGTCCAGTACCGCGCTCACCCGGACGGGGCGGTGCGGTGTGCCGGCCAGGGTCGTCATGACGATCAGCTCCTTCGGGCCCCGCGCGCTCCGGGCTGCCGTTCGTCCGTCCGGCCCCGCCGCGGGCCCAGAACCAGCCTCGCCGCCCGCGCGAGCCGCGACGAGGGCCGTCCGGGACCCGGGTGGGGCCATCGGTCCCGGACCCGTACCGGGCCCTACGGTGGAAGAGTGATCAACCGCCCCCACGGGAGGAGAGCACATGGAGATCGTCGCGTACGGCGTCCTCGCCGACGAGGAGCCGCTGCTGCGGGGCGCGTTCGAGAGGACCGCCGGCGCGCACGGGCTGCGCTGTCTGCGGCTGTTCCTCGACCGGGACACCGCACCGACCGCGAGCGGTCACGAGGTGGTGCTCAGCAGCGTCAACGACATCCTGGACGCCGAAGTGCTGCGCACCCTGGCCCGGGGCGGCACGCGCATGATCGCCCAGCGGGCCACCGGCTACAACAACATCGACCTGGCGGCGGCCCGCGAACTGGGGCTGACCGTGGCCCGGGTGTCGTCCTACTCGCCGTACTCGGTCGCGGAGTTCGCCTGGGCACTGGCGCTCGCGGTGGACCGCCGGATCGTGCGGGCCGCGCACCGCACCCGGGAGTTCGACTTCAGGCTCGACGGACTCATGGGCCGGGATCTGCACGGCCGGACGGCCGGGGTGGTGGGGACGGGGAAGATCGGAGCCGCGTTCACGCGCATCGCCCACGGCTTCGGGATGCGGCTGCTGGGCTGGGACATCGCCGAGAACCCCGACTGCCTGGCCCTCGGCATGGAGTACGTCGAACGGGACCGGCTGTTCGCCGAGGCGGACCTGGTCAGTCTGCACGTGCCGCTGCTGGAGGAGACCCACCACCTGGTCGACGCCCGTGCGCTGGCCCTGATGAAGGACGACGCGATCCTGGTCAACTCGAGCCGGGGCGGGCTCGTGGACACCGGCGCCCTGCTGGAGACCCTGCGCGCCGGGCGGCTGAGCGGCGTGGGCCTGGACGTGTACGAGGAGGAGGCCGGGGTGTTCTTCCTCGACAAGTCGCTCGAGGTGATGACCGACGAGCGCCTCGCCCGTCTGATGACCTTCAGCAACGTCCTGGTCACCTCCCATCAGGCGTACTTCACCCGCGACGCGGTCGGGCAGATCGCGGAGACGACCGCGGCCAATGTCGCGGACTACGTCACCGGCCGCCACGGGGAGAACACCCTGGTCCGGCCGCCCGCCGGGTGAGACGGCCCGGCGCCCGGGACCGCCCGCCGCGCGAGGCCACCGTCCCGGCGGGTCACTGATCTCCCAGCGCGGTGGCCCGCTGGTCCACCTCGGCGTCCCGGCGCCGCACGCCGAGGAAACGGGTGGGGCGGAACGCCCGCAGGAGGTCCTGCTCCTCGCCGGTCGTGATCTCGGCCGCCGCCAGCCGGCCCAGCACCGGTGCCAGTGTGATCCCGCTGTGCGAGACGAGACAGTAGACGCGGGACCCGGCCGAGGCGTGGCCGGCGACGGTACGGCCGTCCACGGGCAGGGAGCGGAACCCGACGCGCAGGTCGATCACCGGCGCCCCGCCCGGGCCGGGCAGCAGCGCGCGCAACCGGCGGACGAGGGTGGCCGCGAGGTACCCGTCCGGTGACGGAGGGGCCGCCGGGTCGACCTGCGCGTTCAGGTCGAGGGCCTGCACGACGGTGTGCCCGTCCGCCGCGGGGCGGAGGTTGAGGCCGGGGCTGTGGATCACACAGCGCAGGCCGAGCGCCGGTGACCTGACGTATCCGAGCAGGCCGACCGTCTGCGCGCCCGGACCGGTGTCCGTCACCATGGGCACGTCGATCCCGGCCCGGGCGGCGAGCCCCTGCGTCCAGCGGCCCGTCGCCAGCACGGCGCGGTCGCCCCGGACGGTTTCCCCGCCGGCCAGCGTGACCGACACGCCGTCCGGACGGTCGTCGAGGGCCACGACCTCGCCGAGCGCGTACTCGGCGCCGTGCCGCCGGGCGTCCGACAGCAGCGTCTCCAGGAACAGGCCGGGCAGCACGTATCCCTCCCCGGGAAAGTGCGCGACGGCCGTGACGGCCCGCGGGACCCGCAGGCCGCCGGCGATCCGAGCCGCGTCCCGCGGCGTGACGAAGTGTGCGGCGTAGCCGAGGGAGAGCAGCCGTTCCACGTTGCTCACGAGCCGCTGCTCGCTCGCGCCGTCCGCCCAGTGCAGGGCCCCGCTCGGGAAGTACGACGGCGGACCCGGCAGCCGCCCGGCGAGCCGGGCGTGCTCCTCCATCCCGGCGACGTTCAGCCGGTGGTAGTCCACCTCGTGCTTGCGGTTGGCGTTGGTCCAGGCGAACGTCGTCGCGCTCGTCCCCGTGCCGGCACCCCGCCGGTCCAGCAGCAGAACCTCCGCGCCCGCGACGGAGAGGTGCCTCGCGACACTCACTCCCAGCACACCGGCACCGATGACGATGACCTTCATGGCCGGTACGTCTCCTTCGGTCGATCTCGCCGTTCCGGACGAACACCGCCGCCGGAGAGGTCAAGATGGGTACACCTGTGTGAGGAGGCAGTGGTGCTCGGAAGGTGCGCGCGGTGGCTCGTGGGCGTCATGACCGTCGTCTGCATGCTGCTCGTCGGCCCCAGCGCGCCGAGCGGCGCCCTCCTCGGCGCGTCGCTGCCCGTCGGAGCCGTCAAGGACGTTGTACCGAACCGGGTCGTGACATGGAACATCTGCAACCCGTGCGACACGGGCAACGCCGACCGCGCGGCCGAGATCGCCGCGTACGCGCCCCAGGTCATCGGCCTGCAGGAAGCGTGTGTCCGTGACGTCGAGAGCATCCGGGAGCACCTGAGGAATCTGCACGGGCTGGTCTACCACGTCGAGTACGGGACCGTCCTGCGCAAGTGGGGCCGGTGCGGGGGAGCGCCGTGGAGCCCGGGCGCCTACGGCCAGGCGATCCTCTCCGCGGCGCCGATGACGGACGTCGTCAGCGTGGAGTATCCGGACGGCGGGTCGGAGGACCGCGGGTACATGGCCGTCACCACCGCCGTGGACGGGCAGCCCGTCCGGGTCTTCAACACCCACCTCGCCCAGCGGCGTCAGGAGGCGGTCCGGGCGGAACAGGTCCGTGTCCTCGCCGCGGCCGCCGCTCGGCACGAGCGCGCGATCCTGCTCGGCGACTTCAACGCGGTGCCGGACGCGGCCGAACTCACCCCCATCCAGCAACTGGCGGTGGCGACGGCCCCCGAGTGCCGGCCCGCCGAACCGGGCGGCTGCGAGGCGACCACCGACTGGCAGCTCAGGTTCGACTACGTCTTCCTGCGCGGCATCACCCCGCTCGGGGAGCGGGTGCACGCGAGCCCCTACTCGGATCACCACCTGGTGTACGCGGACGTGGACCCGGCATGAGCGGGGGCCCGGCGGCACAACCGTGTCGAGCCTGGGCAGGCCATGAAGAGCGCAGCGTGGGGACCGGCGTCCCGACGGCGTGAAGTCCCCGTGAAAACCCTGTGGAAGCGGTGTCGTAGGTGCCGTTTATGCTGCTCCGAACGATCACGCGGGACCAGGGGAGGGCGCGGCATGTTCGGCAAACTGTTCGGCAGGGGCGGGGAGAGACCCGCGGCGGATCCGCACGCCCTTCCCGTCCCGCGCAGACACAAGAGCGGGATGTACACGCTGCGCGCGCTCGGCGACACGCGGGTGCTCGCGCTGGTGGAGGCCGCCGACGCGGGCGACTGGGACGCGGTCAGGACGGCGCTGACCCCCTTCGACCTCGGCCGCGACCACCAGGTCCTGGGCGAACTCGCCGACCTGGACGGGGTGCAGGACTGGATCGTCCGGGCCGTCGAGGAGGACAAGGAGCACCGGGCCACCGCCCTGCTGATATCCGGCACACGCCATGTCAGCTGGGGCTGGGAGGCCCGTACCGCCGCGCGTGCCGTGGACGTCACCGAGGAGCAGTGGCGCGTCTTCCACGAGCGGCTCCACATCGCCGAGGAACACCTGCTGGAGGCCGCCGAACTGCGCCCCGACTGGGTCACGCCCTGGCGCCGGCTGCTCACCTCGGGCCGGGGGATGTCGCTGGGCCCCGCCGTGAACGAGACCCGCCGCGACGCCGCCCTGCGCCGCGACCCGCTGGACCTGGAGACCCATCTGGAGTGGCTCTCGCAGCTGCAGCCCCGCTGGGGCGGCCGGCCGGGGCAGGCCCTGGCGTACGCCCAGGAGGTGTTCGCCCGCGCGCCGCACGGGCACCGTCTCGGCTGCGTGATCGCCATGGCGTACATCGAGGAGTGGGTCGAGGCGGACCGCGGCGACTACCTCGACACCGATGAGATCCGGGCGCAGTTGCGGGAGGCCGCGGACCACAGCATCCTCCACCCCGCGTACGTGTGGCGCCCGGGCTGGCAGCACGACTTCAACATGTTCGCCATGGCCCTGTCCCTGGCCGGCGAGCGGCACACCGTCCGGCGCGTGTTCCGGACCCTGGACGGCGCCTACACCCCGTGGCCGTGGACCTACTTCGCGGAGCCCGAGAAGCAGTTCGCCCGCCACCACCGCAAGGCCTGAGAGCAGGGCGGCCCGCGCGGATGCCGCGTTCCGCCGCACGGGCGGGTGCGAGCACCGGGGTGGCCCACCGCCCACGGCCGGCCACCTGACGACGGGGCCGATCGGCCGTCCGGCGAGGGGAGCCACGGCGATGCGGCCGACCGGCGACGGACGGAAGCGGCGATGCGGCCGACCGGCGACGGACGGAAGCGGCGAAGCGGCCGACCCGCCACCCGGCCGTCCGGCCGGCCAGGCGGCACCGCGCCTCCCACCGACGCGCCGCCCACCGGTCGCGCAGCGTCTGTCCGACGCGGACGGTCGCGCGGCTTCTCACCCACTGGTCACGCAGCGCCGCCCGACCCACCGGTCGCGCAGCGTCCGCCGGTCCACCGGTCAGGCAGCGCCCGCCCGGTCCAGCGGTCGCACAGCGCCGTCCGACCGGTCAGACACATCCGGCTGCCTGAGGCGCCCGGCCCCCGCCGCCGCACCCAAGCCCCACCTGTCCGCCCGCCCGCTCGCCCGCCCGCTCGCCCGTCCTCCGGACCCGGTCCGGCCCCTTCGCCGTCCGCCGTCCGTCACCTCATCCGTCTCCTTCTACCCCGGAACCGCCGATGACTCTTCCCGACACCACCGCGACCCCGGCCGGCGCCGACCGCACCTTCCAGGTGGATCTGCGCGGCCTGGTCGACCTCCTCTCCCACCACCTCTACTCCAGCCCGCGCGTCTACCTGCGCGAGCTCATGCAGAACGCCGTCGACGCGCTGACCGCCCGGCACACCCTCGAACCGGACGCCCCCACCGGCGCGTTCGGTGTCCGGCTGTACGCGGACGGCTCGGTCGTCCGCGTCGAGGACGACGGCGTCGGACTCACCGAGGCCGACGTCCACAGCTTCCTCGCCACCATCGGCCGCAGCAGCAAGCGCGCGGACCGGATCGCCGAGCAGCGCGGGGACTTCATCGGCCAGTTCGGCATCGGCCTGCTCTCCTGCTTCCTGGTCGCCGACGAGATCCACGTGCTCAGCCGCTCCGCCCGCACGCCCGGCGCGCCGGCGGTGGAGTGGCGCGGACGCGGCGACGGCAGCTACACCGTCCGCACCCTGCCCGCCTCGGCCCGCCCCCGGCCCGGCACCACGGTCACGCTGACGCCCCGCGCCGACGCGGGTGAGTGGACCCGGCCGCCGCAGGTGCAGGCGCTGGCCCGCCACTTCGGCTCCCTGCTGCGCCACCCCGTGACCTTCGACGACGGCACCGCGGGACCCGGCGCCCCGGGCGCGCCGGTCAACCCCGAGCCCGCCCCGTGGGCGCGCTCGTACCCCACCCCGGGTGCCCGCTCCCGCGCCCTGGCCGCGTACGGCGAGGAGGTCTTCGGCTTCACCCCGCTGGACACCATCGAGCTGGACCTGCCGGCGGTCGGCCTGAAGGGCATCGCCTGCGTCCTGCCCGAGACGGTCCCGGCCGGACGCCGGCACGGCCACCGCGTGCACGTCAAGGGCATGCTGCTCTCGGAGCAGGCCGAGGAGATCCTGCCCGACTGGGCGTTCTTCGTCCGCTGCGTGGTCGACGCCGAGAGCCTGCGCCCGACGGCGTCCCGCGAGTCGCTGTACGAGGACGACACCCTCGCCGCCGTCCGCGATGCCCTCGCGGAGCGGCTGCGCGCCTGGATCGCCCGGGCCGCCGCCAGCGACCCGGACCTGCTGCACCGCTTCCTGCAGGCCCACCACCTGGCCGTGAAGTCGCTCGCCGTGCACGACGACGAGATCCTGCGGATGCTGCTGCCCTGGCTGCCGTTCGAGACCACCGACGGGCACACCACGCTCGACGAGTTCGCGCGCACCCACCGCACCGTGCTCGTCACGTCGAGCGTGGAGGAGTTCCGGCAGGTCGCGGCGATCGCCTCGGCGGCCGGGCTCGGCGTCGTCAACGGCGGCTACACCTACGACCGCGAACTGGTCCACCGGCTGCCCGAGATCAGGCCCGAGGCCACCGTCGCCGACCTCGACCCGGCGACCCTCACCGCCCACCTCGACCCCGTCGACCGCGAGACCGAACTCGCCGCCGCCGCCTACCTCGCCCGGGCCCGCGACGCCCTCGCGGTCTTCGACTGCGACGTGGCCCTGCGCACCTTCCAGCCCGCCTCCGCCCCGGCGCTCCTCGTCGACAGCCGTGAGGCCCGGCACGAGCGCACCCGCTCCCAGCTGGCCCGGGAGCAGGAGGGCGGCCTGTGGGGCGACATCCTCGGCGCGCTGCGCCAGGAGGCCCCGCGCGCGCAGCTGATCCTCAACCAGCTGAACCCGCTGGTGCGCACCGCCGTCACGATCGACGAGCCGGAACTGGCCCGCACCAGCGCCGAAGCCCTCTACGGGCAGGCCGCGCTGCTGTCCCGCCGCCCGCTCAGGCCCGCCGAGTCGAGCCTGATCAACCGCTCCTTCCTCGACCTTCTCGCCCACGCCCTGCGCAAGGACAGCTGACGATGCCGACGACCACGCCCCAGACGACCGACGAGCTGTACCAGGCGCTCCAGGAGAACGACCAGCGCCCCTACGGCCGCACCCGCACCGTCACCGCCGAGGAACTCGTCGACGCCGCCGAGCAGTTCGGCGAGCCCGTCCCGCTCGTGCACGCCCTCCTCGAACTGCAGGAGGCGTACACCTACGGCTCCGAACCCCGCAAGTCGCCGGTGGTCTTCGCCCGGCTGCTGACCCTCTTCGACGAGCAGCCCGACGTCTTCGACGACCGCATGCGCCACCAGCTGTTCTGGCGGTTCAAGTGGGTGGCCCACGCCCTGCGCCAGCTGCCCGAGATACCGCTGGCCAGCCTGCGCCAGTGGCTGACGGAGATGCGCGACCGGTACGAGCGGGCCGGCCTGGGCCTCCAGCCCTACTACGGGCAGGCGTACCAGCTCGCCGCCCACACCGGTGAGGACACCACCCCCGCCTACGAGTTGTGGGCGGGCCGCACCCGCACGCGGCTCAGCGACTGCGAGGCCTGCGAGACCTGCCAGCGGGCCCTGTACCACCTCGCGGCGGGTGACGACGAGCGGGCGCTGCGCGCCTGGGAGCCGGTCCTGGCCGGCGAGGAGTCCTGCCAGGAGGAGCCGGCCCGCTCCGTTTCGCACGCCCTGCTTCCCCTGCTGCGCACCGGCCGTGCCGAGCGGGCCCGCGAACTGCACCTGGCCGGCTACCGCGGCTGCCGCCGCAACCCCGCGATGTCCGCCGAGGTCGGACGGCACCTGGAGTTCTGCGCGCTCACCGGCAACGAGGCCCGCGGCCTGGAACTGCTCGCCGAGAACCGGAACCTGTTCGACGAGGTCGACTCGCCGCTGGACCAGCTCGACTTCCTCACCGGCGTGGAGGTCCTCCTCCAGCGCGTCGAGTCGCTCGGCCACGGCGACCTGCCCGCCTCCGGATACGCGGGCCGCACCTGGACGGTGGCCGGTCTGCGGGCCGAGGTCCGCGGCCGTGCGGACGACCTCGCCGCACGCTTCGACGCCCGCAACGGCACCCCGGCCCACACCGGCCGCCGCCGCGCCCGCCTCGACCGCGCCCCGCTCCTGGACGCGCTCGAACTGACCCTGCGCACCCGGGGCCTGGACGAGCTGGCCCCGGCCGCCCCGGCCGCCGCACCCGTCGTCCGCACGGCCGGCGCCGTCCCCGACGCGCTGCCCGACCTCGTCCTCAAGGCCCGCGAACTGGACGAGCTGGGGCACCCGGACGCGCGCGCCTGCTGGGCGAGGCTGCGCACGCTGGTCGCCGCCCGCGACCACGTCCATCCCGACGACCCGGCCGTCGGCCCGCCCGCCCGGCTGCGCGCGGACCTGCTGGACGACGAGGCGGGCCGGGCGGGGGAGCGGGACCAGTACGCCGACGCCGCCGCCCTGCACGAGGAGGCCGCGGCCCTGTACGAGGACGCCGGACGGCCGGGCGACGCGGCGGTCTCGCGTGCCTGCGCCCTGCTCGCCACCGCCGAGCTGCCCCCGGAGGGCGACGGCGGAGCCGACGCCAAGGCCGCCGCGCTGACCGCCGCCCACGCGTCGATCGTGCGCCTGCACGAGGAGACCCCCGGCCTCACCCCGCACCAGGAGGCCCGCCTGCTGCGGCTGCGCGTGACCGCGCTCGCGCTGCGCCTGCAGACCACGGGCGCTGCGGAGCACGTCGCGCCGGTCCTCGCCGAGGCCGGCCGGCTGCTGGAGTTCGCCGGGCGGCACGCCATCACCGGGCAGGTCTCGGGCGCCCTGCTGCTGCGGGCCAGCACGTTCGCCATGTCCGGCGACCTGCCCGCCGCCGTCACCGAGATCGACGCCCTGCTCGACCGGCTCAAGGCCGAGGGCCCCGCCTGGCACCTGCCCCGCACGCTCGGTCTGCGCGGCCGGCTCCAGCTCGGCCTCCGGGACGCCCGCGCGGCGCACGCCGACCTGTCCGAGGGCCTGCGCCTGGCCGCCGACTGGCCGGCCGACACCGTCGACACCGGCCGTCTGCACGGCGACCTGGCCGAGGCCGCCATGCACCTGGGCCGCCCCGAGGAGGCCCTGCGGCACCTGACCCGCTCGGCGGAGCTGGAGCTGCGCCGCGGCAACCGCACCGACGCGTACTGCGCCTACAGCAACGCCGCCCAGCTCAGTCTCGACCTCGGCCGCGTCGAGGACTGCATCGCGCTGCTCGACTCGCTGCTCGCCGAACCGGACGTCACCGCCGGGGAGATCGACGACAGGCTCGTCGCCCAGCTGCGCCTCACCCGCGCCCGGGCGCTGCACGCGGGCGAGGACCTGAAGGCCGCCACGGCGGAGTTCGTCGCCCTCGCCGCCGAGTCGGCCGGCTGGGACGACGACCCGGGCAGCCACGCCATGATCGCCGCCGAGACGGCCGTGCTCCTCGGTGAGTCCGGCGAGTTCGGCCGGGCCCGCGAGGCCGCCGACCAGGCGCTCGCCGCCCACGCCCGGGACCCGCGGTACGAGCTGCTGAGCAATTGCCTGCGCGAGCTCGCCCGTCTCCAGGCCCAGCGGCAGGGCCCCGACGGCCTGGCGGGCGCCCGCGCCTTCCTGGCCGACGCCGCCCGGGTCGCCGACGGGGCCCGCGCCGCCGGGTACGAGGCCCAGGGCCGGCCTCTGGACGCGGCCCTGGCCTACGAGCACGGGCGGGTCAACGCCTACGCGGGCGCGTACGAGGAGTCGATGGCCGCCCTGGACCGGGCCCTCGCCCTGCTCGGCGAGCCGGGCGCGGACGGCGACCGGGCCGGCGAGTGGGCCGAGTGCGTACGCCTCGCGGGCGCCGTGGAGGGCATCTACCTGGAACGCGCCGCCCCCGCTCTGACCCGCCTCGACGCGGCGATCGCCCGGCTGACCGCGCTGGGCCACGAGGAGGAGACCGAGGCCCTGACCGCTCTGGCGGCCCGCCTGCGCGACGAGGAGTGATCCGGTGCCCGCGGTGCCGGGGCCGGACCCCGCCCCGGCACCGCGGGCACGGGCCTCTTGACGCGCTCCCGGCCCGGCCCGACACTCCGTAGAGGAATCCTAGGGAATCGGTAGGGAAAAACATGGGCGGTGCGGCAGCGGACTCCGGAAGCGACACCGTCCACACCGTCCTGCGGTCGCTGCCCCTGCTGACCTCACGCCGGCACATCGACCTGGTGAGGGTGTGCAGCGCCGCGAGTCGCACGGCGCCGCCCCGCGGCGCGTGACCGCCGCGCACCGTCGCCGTCGTACGCCCTCGACCGAGCCCCAGGGAGACGCATGTCCGCCACCATCCCGACCGCCGCGCCGTCCTTCCGGAGCAGGATCGGCCGTGACGCGCGCAGCGGCTACTACGCCGCGTCCCGCCGCTACCGGCTGCACCTCGCCCTGTCGTGTCCGCACTCCGTGCAGATCGCCGTCGCGCACGGCCTGCTGGGCCTCCACGACACCGTCCCGCTGACGCTGCTCCCGGCCGTGCCCGACGCACCCGGCGGGGGACACCTCGCCCTGCGCCCGCTGTACGAGGCCAGCGCCCACCAGCACCCGGGGCCGGCCGCGGCGCCCGTGCTCAGCGACGGCTGGACCGGACGGATCGTCAGCACGCACGCCCCCGACATCCTGCGGGACCTCGCCCGGCGGTTCGGCGGCGACGGACCCGACCTCCATCCGCGCGGCTCCGAGGCGGCCGTCGAGGACGTGGGCCGGCTCTGCGAGGGCATCGCCTCCGCCGCCCAGCGGGCCGGGCGGTGGGACACCGGCCCCGCGGCCCGTGAGGCGGCGCTGGCCGCCCTGCTGGACACGCTGGAGGTGCTGGAGCGGCGGCTCGACGGGCGGGCGTACCTCCTCGGCGACGGGCCGACCCTCGCCGACGTGCAGCTGTGGGCGACGCTGCTGGAGCTCGACACCGTGCACCGCCACCACCTGGACGCCGCCGCGGTGCACCGGATCACCGGCCACCCCCGCCTGTGGGCGTACGCGCGCCGGCTGGCCGCCCGTCCCGCCTTCGGCTCCCGGATCGACCTCGACGGCATCGCCCGCAGGCACCACGCCCACTGCCGGGGCCGGGAGGCGGCCGGCGCGGCGGTCCCGATCGTGGACTGGGCGGCGTACGCCTGACGGAACGGGCGCGATCCGTCAGAGGTGCGTCAAGGTCGCGGTCACGGGCGTAAGAGAGCCGTCAACGGGTGATCGCATCCGGTCGATGAGGCGCTTTGCTGCATGCGTCCGTTGTTCCGCACCTCACCTCAGGAGTCAGCGATGGCCGATCCGGCCTTCGTCATCACCGTGCTCGCGGGTTTCGCGCTGGTGGCTCTCGTCGCCAAGGGGGTGACGAAGCTGTGACCGCCGAGAACGTCGTCGGCCTGGTCGTGGCCGTCGCCCTGCTGGGCTATCTCGTCCTCGCCCTGATCTTCCCGGAGAGGTTCTAGATGGGCCCCGTCCTCGCCGGCGTGCTCCAGCTGCTGGCCCTCGTCGGCGCCCTGGCGCTGCTCCACGTCCCCGCCGGCACCTACCTGGCCCGGGTCTACTCCGGCGGGCGGCACCTGCGGGTGGAGCGATGGATCTACCGGGCCGTCGGCGCGGACCCCGACGCCGGGATGACCTGGCCCGCCTACCTGCGCGGCGTCCTCGCCTTCTCGGCCGTCGGCGTCCTGTTCCTCTACCTGCTCCTGCGACTCCAGGGGCACCTGCCCGGCTCGCTCGGCTTCGCGTCGGTCGAGCCGGCGCAGGCCTTCAACACGGCCGTGTCGTTCGTGACGAACACCAACTGGCAGTCCTACGCCGGTGAACAGACGATGGGGCACCTGGCGCAGACCGCCGGTCTCGCCGTGCAGAACTTCCTGTCAGCGGCCGTCGGCATGGCCGTCGCCGTGGCCTTGGTCCGGGGTTTCGCCCTCCCCCGCTCTCAGCTCCGTTCGAGCGGGGGGACCCCCATCCGCACCGACGAGCTGGGCAACTTCTGGGCCGACCTGGTGCGCGGCACCGTGCGCGTCCTCGTCCCGGCCGCCGCCGTCGCCGCCGTCGTCCTGGTGGCGTGCGGCGTGATCCAGAACTTCTCCGGCATCCACGACGTCGGGCAGTTCACGGGCGGCGCGCAGCAGTGGAACGGCGGCGCGGTCGCCTCGCAGGAGGCCATCAAGGAACTCGGCACCAACGGCGGCGGCTACTTCAACGCCAACTCCGCCCATCCCTTCGAGAACCCGACGCCCTTCACCAACCTCTTCGAGATCTTCCTCATCCTGATCATCCCGTTCTCCCTGCCCCGCGCCTTCGGCCTCATGGCCGGCTCCCTCCGGCAGGGGTACGCGATCCTCGCCGCGATGTTCACCATCTGGCTGGGCTTCACCGCCCTGATGATGTGGGCCGAGTTCACCCACCACGGCCCGGCGCTCCAGGCCGCGGGCGGGGCGATGGAGGGCAAGGAGGTCCGCTTCGGCGTCGGCTCGTCCTCGATCTTCGCGGTGTCGACCACGCTCACCTCGACCGGGGCGGTGGACTCCTTCCACTCGTCCTTCACCGGCCTCGGCGGCGGTCTCACCCTGCTGTCGATGATGCTCGGCGAGATCGCGCCCGGCGGCACCGGCTCCGGCCTCTACGGCATGCTCGTCCTGGCCGTCATCGCGGTGTTCATCGCCGGTCTGCTGGTCGGCCGCACCCCCGAGTACCTGGGCAAGAAGATCGGCGCGCGCGAGATGAAGCTCGCCGCGTGCTACATCCTCGTCACCCCCGCCCTCGTCCTCGTGGGCACCGCGGCCTCGCTGGCCCTGCCGACCCCCGCGCACTCGGCACTGAACCCCGGCGCGCACGGCTTCTCCGAGGTGCTGTACGCCTTCACCTCCGCCGCCAACAACAACGGCTCCGCCTTCGCCGGGCTGGACGCGAACACCGACTGGTTCAACACCACGACCGGGCTCGCCATGCTGTTCGGCCGGTTCCTGCCCATGGTCTTCGTGCTCGCGCTGGCCGGCTCGCTCGCCGGGCAGCGGCCGGTCCCCGTCACCGCGGGCACCCTGCGCACCGAGAAACCGCTGTTCACCGGCCTGCTGGTGGGCGCCGTCCTGATCATCACCGGTCTGACCTACTTCCCCGCCCTGGCCCTCGGCCCGCTCGCGGAGGGACTCGCGTCGTGACCACCCGTACCGAACCCCACGAGGACGCCATGTCCACTCCCACCCTGGTGCCCCACCAGGACGCGCCGGCGGAGCACCCCACCGCCGAACACCGCGCCCGCGCCGGCCTGTTCGAGCCGGCCCGGTTGCTCGGCGCCCTGCCCGAGGCCTTCCGCAAGCTGGACCCGCGGGTGATGGTCACGTCGCCCGTGATGTTCGTGGTGTGGATCGGGTCCGTGCTGACCACGGCCTTCTCCTTCACCGACCCGGGCGACTGGTTCGGCTGGACCATCAGCGCCTGGCTGTGGCTGACGGTCCTCTTCGCCAACCTGGCCGAAGCGGTCGCCGAGGGCCGCGGCAAGGCGCAGGCCGACACCCTGCGCAAGGCCAAGTCCGGCACCGTGGCCCGCAAGACGGACGGCATGGTCGTCCCCGGCACCGAGCTGACCGTCGGCGACCTGGTCGTCTGCGAGGCCGGCGACACGATCCCCGGCGACGGTGACGTCGTCGAGGGCGTCGCCTCGGTCGACGAGTCGGCCATCACCGGCGAGTCCGCCCCGGTCATCCGCGAGTCGGGAGGCGACCGTTCGGCTGTCACCGGCGGCACCCGGGTGCTGTCCGACCGGATCGTCGTCCGGATCACCACCCGGCCCGGCGAGACCTTCATCGACCGGATGATCGGCCTGGTCGAAGGGGCCGCCCGGCAGAAGACGCCCAACGAGATCGCGCTGAACATCCTGCTGGCCTCGCTGACGATCGTCTTCCTGCTGGCCTGCGCCACCCTGCCGCCCTTCGCGGCCCACGCCGGCACGCACCTGACCCTGGTCGTGCTGGTCGCGCTGCTGGTGTGCCTCATCCCGACCACGATCGGCGCGCTGCTGTCGGCCATCGGCATCGCGGGCATGGACCGGCTGGTGCAGCGCAACGTGCTCGCCATGTCGGGGCGGGCGGTCGAGGCCGCGGGCGACGTGTCGACGCTGCTGCTGGACAAGACCGGCACGATCACCCTCGGCAACCGGCAGGCCGCCGCGTTCCTGCCGGTGCGCGGGGTCACCGAGGCCGAACTGGCCGAGGCGGCCCAGCTGTCGTCGCTGGCCGACGAGACACCGGAGGGTCGTTCCGTCGTCGCCCTGGCCGAGGAGCGGTACGGTCCGCGCCCGCGCGAACTCGCCGGCGCCGAGTGGGTCGCCTTCTCCGCGCAGACCCGGATGTCGGGCGTGGACGTCGGCGGCCGCACCGTCCGCAAGGGCGCCGCGGCTTCGGTCATCGCCTGGGTGCGGGAGCGGGGCGGCGCGGTCCCCGAGGACGCCGACGGCATCGCCGACCGGATCTCCGCGGCGGGCGGCACCCCCCTCCTGGTCGCCGCCGAGGACGCCGACGGCGTCCGGGTGCTCGGCGTCGTGCACCTCAAGGACGTCGTCAAGGAAGGCATGCGCGAGCGGTTCGAGGAGCTGCGCCGCATGGGCATCAGAACCGTCATGATCACGGGTGACAACCCCCTGACGGCCAGGGCGATCGCCGAGGAGGCAGGCGTCGACGACTTCCTCGCCGAGGCCACCCCCGAGGACAAGATGGCCCTCATCAAGCGCGAGCAGGCGGGCGGCAAGCTGGTCGCGATGACCGGCGACGGCACCAACGACGCCCCCGCCCTCGCCCAGGCGGACGTCGGCGTGGCGATGAACACCGGCACGTCGGCCGCCAAGGAGGCCGGCAACATGGTCGACCTCGACTCCGACCCGACCAAGCTCATCGAGATCGTCGAGATCGGCAAGCAGCTCCTCATCACACGCGGGGCGTTGACGACGTTCTCCCTCGCCAACGACGTCGCCAAGTACTTCGCGATCATCCCGGCGCTGTTCGCCGCGGTGTACCCCGGCCTCGACAAGCTCAACATCATGCGGCTGTCCTCGCCCGACTCCGCGATCCTGTCGGCCGTCGTCTTCAACGCGCTGATCATCGTGGCGCTCGTACCGCTGTCGCTGCGGGGCGTGCGCTACCGGCCGATGAGCGCCGACCGGCTGCTGCGCCGCAACCTCATGCTCTACGGCGCCGGCGGTCTGATCGCGCCCTTCGCCGGCATCAAGCTCATCGACCTGCTCCTCTCCCTCGTCCCCGGGATCGGCTGACCGCCATGAACAACTCCCTCACGAACACCGCCCGGTTGCTCGGGGCGGGCCTGCGTGCCCTGCTCGTACTGACCCTGGTGACCGGCGTGGCCTACCCGCTGGTCGTCACCGGCATCGCCCAGGGCCTCTTCCCCGGCCGGGCGAACGGCTCCGAGATCAGCGCGGGCGGCCGGGTCGTCGGCTCGTCCCTGATCGGCCAGCAGGGCTACGGCCTCGACTGCTTCCAGCCCCGGCCCGCGAACGGGCTCGGCGAGAACTCGGTCAACACGCGGTACGAGCTGCTGCTCTCGGGCGCCACCAACCTGGCCGCCGACAACAAGGAACTGGTGAAGCAGGTGGAGGACGCCAAGGCCAAGGTGGTCGAGGACAACTCCGTGCCCGGTCACACCGTGCGGCCCTCCCAGGTGCCCGCCGACGCCGTCACCTCGTCCGGCTCCGGGCTCGACCCCGACATCTCCCCGGCCTACGCCGCCCTCCAGGTCCCCCGGGTCGCACAGCGCAACGGGCTCCCGGTCGCCCGGGTGGAGAAGCTGGTGCGGGACCACACCGAGGGCCGCACGCTGGGCTTCATGGGTGAGCCCCGGGTGAACGTCCTCGAACTCAACGTCGCCCTGCGGGAGTTGGTGGCACGCAAGGGATGAGCGCGCCTGGCTGCACCAGGCCGGCCGCGCTGTCATGAGTCCGCGTACCCAGGCCCGTCCGTGCGGCGACCGGTCCGGGCCGCCCTCCCGCGTGGGAGGGCGGCCCCATGCCCACCTCGCCCGCCCCGCGCCGTGCCCCGCTCACCGCCACGCCTGCGTCACGGGGTTCGTGCAGGAGTCGAACGCCGAGGCAGTGGCGGGCGGCCCGTACCCGGAGACCGGCTGCTTCGCGCCGCCCGCCGGGCACTGAACCGCCACGGTCCGCGCCTCACCCGTCCGCACGCGCCGGGCAGGGCGCGGGCCCGGCACGGCGGCACGATGAGAGGCATGACCGACACCGACAGGACCGGGACCGTCCCGGCCGGCTCCCTCGCGGGCGGGCCCGGGAACGCACGGCCCGTACCGGACGCCGCGCCGGACTCCGCCGTGACCGACCTGCGGCGCGTGGGGGCCAACCCGGACTTCTGGTACCCCGTCGCCCGCTCGCGCGGCGTCCGGCGCGGCCGGGTGCGGGCGACCTCCTTCGCCGGTGAGCGCATCGCGCTGTTCCGGGGGCGGAGCGGCACCGTGCACGCGCTGGAGGACCGGTGCGCCCACCGGCAGGTGCCGCTGAGCATGGGCGTCGTGGAGGGCGAGACGCTGCGCTGCTGCTACCACGCCTGGGCCTACCGCGGTGACGGCCGCATCTCGCAGATCCCCTACCTGTCCAAGGGCGATCGCAGACCGCCGCGCGGCGTGCGCGGCTACCCCGTCCGCGAGGCCTACGGCCTGGTGTTCGTCTTCCCGGGCGACCCGGACAAGGCGGCCGGGACGCCGTTGCCCGACCTGCCCGCCTACGCCTCACCGCGGTACCTGACCCTGACCTACGCGCGGACCGTGCACTGCCACTACTCGTTCATGCACGAGAACCTGCTCGACATGAACCACCAGTTCCTCCACCGGGGCGTCGTCGGCAGGCTCCACCCCGAACTGCTGGAGCACCGCACCGACGCGCGGACCGTGGAGGCGCGGTACCTGTTCACGCACACCGGCGGCAGGCGCAACCGCGGCGCGAGCCTGCTGGCCGCCGAGGGACTCGGCGGCAGCGAGTCCAGCGACGTCATGACCATCCGCACCGAGTACCCGTACCAGACGCTCGACCTGGTCCCGGAGAACGCCGAGCGCCCCGCCTTCCGCCTCTGGGCCGCCTACGTGCCCGAGGACGCCGAGCAGCGCAGGTGCCACACCTACGGCCTGCTGATGATCGAGAAGCCGCGCGTCCCCGCCGTGCTGCACCTGGCGCGGCCGCTCATCAGGCGCTTCACCGAGCGGGTGTTCGCCGAGGACCGCATGGCCGTCGAGGCGGAGCAGCGGGCCTGGGACGAGCAGGGGGAGGACCGCAACCACGAGGTGTTCCCGCTGATCCTCGACGTCCGCGAGGTGCTGCGCGGCAACGGCGTCCCGATCGGGCCCGGACCGCGCACCGCCGTGTGCGGCGACGCCGGGGCGTGCGGCGGCCGGTGACCGCGGCCGATCAGGGCCGGGGGTTGGTGCGCTGCCAGCGGGGACGGGCGTCGGGACCGCGGCGGCCCGCCACCGAGGCGCAGCGCGGGCACTGGCGCCGCACCCGGTCCGCCGCACCGCCGGACTCCGGGAAGGTGTCCGGCCAGCCGACGTGCGGGAAGCGCAGGAGACGGGACCGGCTCAGGGACAGCCCGCAGACCGTCTCGTTGCGGCCCGGCTCCCAGGCGTGCACCTCCCCGGACGGCAGGCGGCGCCGCCCTTCCTCCTCGTCGGTCCACTGCCCGGACGCCGCGACGGCGTACTGCTTGGTCCGTGCCACGGCGATCAGCCCGCGTCCCGGTCGACGCGCGGCCGCACCTGCTCCTCCAGGCGCCGCAGACTGGTCTCGAGAGCGCCGGTGACGGCCTCCTCGCCCGGGTCGTGGCCGGCGTCGAAGAACGACAGGTGCAGTGTCACCTCGCTGGCTCCGCTGTCGATGCCCGCGACCTGCAGCCAGCCCGCGTAACCGCCCTGCTCACGCGTGCCCCACTCGAGCCGCATCTGCTCGGGCCGGGCCCGCAGCAGGGCGGCGGTGTCCTCGTCGGTGCGGTCCTCGTGCACGGTGACGGCGGGCAGCTCCCCGGCCTCCACGTGCAGGGCGTCCGGCAGCCAGCTCTCCAGCCGGCCGACGTCCGCGGCCCGGTCGAAGACGTGCTCGGGCGGTGCGTGCATCGTGCGGGAACGTTCGTACTCGGTCATCGCGGCACCCTCGGCTCGGGGACGTACAGCGCACCGCGTTCCCGGCTCGCCCGGCCCTAACCGCGGATCGTTCCGTCCCGGCAACCCGGTGGTCCGCGGCCCGGCTCCCGGCCGCCGGGGGCACGTCACCCGGCGGGCGGCAGCGCGGCGGCAGGGGGCGAGCGGCCCGCCGACTCCGGCCAGGGCGGCGTTGCGGACGACGGCGTCGCACCCCGCGAGCGCGCGGGCGACGGCGGCCGGATCAGCCACGTCCCCCAGGTGGTGCCGGACCCCGAGAGCTTCCAGGGCGGGACTGGGGCGGCGGCCGAGGGAGACGACCCAGGTGCCGCGGGCCGGCAGCTGCCGGCAGATCTCCCTGCCCGGGGAAGCCGCCGCCGGTGACCAGGACCCTCACCGCCGGCCCTCCTCGGCGGCCCGGGCGGCGAGCCGCGCGCGGTCCGTCCCGGAGTTGTGGCGGACGTCGGTGGGGAAGCGCGGGTGGAACAGGACCGTGCCGATGCGGCGGGCGTGCGGGTGGTCGCGCAGGGCCGCGCGCAGGCCGCCGGCGACCGCTTCCTTGCGCGCTCCGCGCTCGGGCTCGACGCAGAGCACCGCCCGCTGCCGTCCGGCGGGTCCGACCCCCACCAGGGCCGTGCGGCGTACCCCGGCGGCGGTGTCGGCCGTGGCCTCGACGTCCTCCGTGGTGAGGGTGAAGTCCTCGCCGGTGACGAGATGGGCTTTGCGGCCCAGGTACCACAGGCGCCCTTCCCCGTCGAGGCGGCCCAGGTCGCCGGTGCGGTACCAGGACGTGCCGTCCGCCTCGGTCCGGGCGGCACGCGTGGCCTCGGGACGGGCGTGCCAGCCCGGGCCGATCACGGGCTGCGCGACGGCGATCTCGCCCAGGCCGGTGGCGTCCGCGTCCAGCACGCGTGCCTCGACACCGGGCAGGAGCCTGCCCAGACAGGTACCCGCGTGCCCCGGGGGCGACTGGTTCCGCAGCGCGCGCACCTCGTCCGCGCCGACGGCCGCCACGGGCAGGCACTCCGTGGCGCCGTAGACGCTGAGGATCTCCGCGCCGGCGGGCAGCGCCTTGGCCAGGGCCTCGGCGAGGCGTGGGCGCAGCGGTGCGCCGAAGCACAGGACCCGGCGCACCGACGGCAGCGTCAGTCCGTGGCGGGCGCAGTGACCGGCGATCAGGCCGAGGACCGCCGGGGATCCGAGCACGACGGTCGCCCGGTGGCGCAGCAGGGGTCCCACCAGGTGCCCGGGCGGCGTGCGCGCCGGCGCCAGGTGGTCGACCTGCGGGGCGACCGTGGTCACGCCGAGCAGCGGACCCAGTGCGGCGAACGGCAGGAAGCAGGACAGCAGGACGTCGTCCGCCTCCGCCCGCACCACCGAGTCCAGGGCGGTGAGCTGACCGGCGAGGGTGGCGTAGGCGTACTCCACCCCCTCGGGCCGCCCGGCGGAGCCGGACGTGAGGGCGATCGTCGCCAGGTCCTCGGGCCGGGGCTCAGGCAGGCGCGGACCGGGACCGGTGCCGTCCGGCACGGCCGACGGCAGGTGGCGCCCGAGGAGGTGCGCCTGCCCGGGGACACCGCGGCCGGTCACCAGGGCCGTACGGACATGGCCGCGCCCCCAGCCCAGCGCGCGGCGCGCCACGTGCGCCAGGGGCTCGCCGATGAACACCCCCGGGGCGATCTCGTCCAGGCAGCGCCGTACCTCGGCGCGCGGTTCGATCGGCACGGGGACGGCGCCGAGCGAGGTCAGCGCGTAGACGCAGGCGACCAGTTGGTAGGCGTCCCGGGTCATCACCACGGCCTGGTCGCCGGAGCGCACCCCGGCCGTCCGCAGGGCGTCGGCGATACGGCGGCAGCCGTCCAGCAGCTGCGCGGCCGTCACGTCGGCGGCGGAGACGGGGCCGCTGCAGCGGACGATGACGGTGGAGCCCGGGTGTTCGCCGAGGCGGGCCAGGCGGGCGGAGACGCTGTCGGGTGCGGCGGTCATCGCTGTCCTCGCGGGAGCTGGGGTGGGGGAGCAGGAAGTCACGGATGAGGGGGCCGAGTTCGTCCCCGGCGCGGCGTCGTCCCTCACGAGGTGGCCGGCGCGGGGCAGCGGGGCGGCAGACGGACGGCGACGGCTGTCAAGCGGGCACGCGGGGCTTCGGGCACGGCGCCACCGTAACGGCCGGTCACGCACCGTGACATGATGTTCACCCGCGTGGCGGTGCGGCATCACGCCCACGGGTGAAGCGAGGTGGCCGCCCGTTGCGCCGGGGCGGGGTTCCCCTCGCTCGTCGGCGTCGATGTGGAGAGTGGAGAGCCGGGCCGCCCCCGGACACGGGGACGGCCCGGCGCGCTACACCACCCCGGCCCGCCCGGCCGTGTCGTCGAGGAAGCCGCCCGACTGGTGCCGCCACAGCTTCGCGTACGCGCCGCCGAGGGCGAGCAACTCCTGGTGACTGCCCTGCTCGACGATCCGCCCCCGGTCCAGCACGACGAGCTGATCCATGGTCGCGACCGTGCTCAGCCGGTGCGCCACCACGAGCGCGGTCCGCCCCTCCATGAGCCGCCACAGCGCCTGCTGGACGAGCAGTTCGCTCTCCGAGTCCAGCGCGCTGGTCGCCTCGTCGAGCAGCAGGATCGGCGCGTCGCGCAGGATCGCCCGGGCGAGGGCGACGCGCTGGCGCTGCCCGCCGGACAGCTTCACGCCCCGCTCGCCCACCAGGGTGTCGAAACCGTCCGGCAGCGCGTCGGCGAACTCCGTGACGTGCGCCGCCCGCGCCGCCCGGCGGATCTCCTCGTCGGTCGCGTCCGGCCGGGCGAAGGCGATGTTGTCCCGCAGGGTGCGGTGGAACATCGCCGGGTCCTGCGGCACGTAGGCGATCTGGCCGCGCAGGTCGGCCTGGCGCAGCCGGCTGATGTCCTGCCCGCCGATCAGGATGCGGCCGCCGTCGATGTCCGTCATCCGCAGCAGCAGCCGCGTGAGGGTGGTCTTGCCGCCGCCCGACCGGCCCACGAGGCCGAGCTTCGACCCGCTCGGCACGTCCAGGTCGAGCCCGTCGAAGAGCGGGCGGCCGCCCCCGTGGGCGAACGTCACCTTCTCGAAGCGGACGTCGGCGGCCCGGGGCCGCAGCGGCTCCGGCTCCGGCGGGTCGAGCACGGTCGGCGGCGTCAGCAGCAGTTCGGTGAACTGCGCCGCCTCCGTCATGGAGCTCTCCAGCCGGCGGTAGATCTGGTTGAAGTCGAACATGATGCGGGTCGCGTTGGTGTAGTACGTGAAGGCGACCACGATGGCCTCCACCCCGTGCGGGCCCCCGGCCAGCGTCACGGCGAGCAGCAGACCCGCCGCGTTGGTCAGCACGGACATCGGCGCGACCAGCGTGTCGATGCGCAGGTTGCCGTAGTCCCAGGAGCGCAGGGTGAGCCGGCGCGAGGTGGCCACCCGGGAGCGGTGCTCGGCGGCCTCGCGCCGCTCGGCGGCGAACGCGCGCACGGTGTCCATGTTCATCAGACTGTCGGCGACATGCCCCGAGACCCGGGCGATCGCCTCCTCACGCTCGTCGACGAGCCGCTGCCGACGGCGGATCAGCGGCACCACCAGCACCGCCGTCAGCGCGATCATCACCAGCAGGCCGGCGACGAGCAGCGGCTCGTAGCGCCACAGCACCACCGCGCCGAACGTCAGCGGCACGAAGCTGCCGACGATCTGGAAGGTCAGCGTGTCCACGAACGCCTCGAAGCGGGAGGCGAAACTGAGGACGCGCTTGGTCAGCGAGCCGGCGAAGTTGTCGTGGAAGAACGCGGCGTCCTTGGCGAACAGCTCGTCCATCCCGATCACGTACAGATGCTCGATGCCCAGGGCGTCGAGCCGGTTGAGGCAGTGCAGGGCGATCCGCCACAGCACCTCCGAGAGCAGCAGGACCCCGGAGAAGCCGAGCACGTACGGCAGCGCCGAGGCGACTGTGACGTGCTCCTCGCCGGCGAGGCCGCCGACCAGCTTGGCGACGATCAGCGGCGCGATGTAGTAGAGGCCGATGTTGCCCAGCGCCGAGAGCAACATGGCGGGAGCCGTCCACCGGCGCAGCCGGGACAGCTCCTTCCCGTAGTACCGAAGTGCCAGTAGGACCGAGCGCTTGCCCGGCTGAACCCTGCGTGATCCAGGCGTTTCCATCCCACCCCTGTGGCGTCCTGCGGCCGCCCCTCCCGCGCGAGTGCGGGCAGGGGGCATCGCCGCGACGGATGTGTGGAGTTCCGGGTCGAGTTCGGAAGTCTCCCGCGACCGCGACCGCGCAGTCCAAGCGTTTTCAAGCCGGGCGGTGGTGTGCGGGGAGCGCCAAGAGGCGCGGCGGGCGGACTGGGGGGCGGAGCCGGGCCTGCCGCTCGCGCCGGGCCCGTCCCGGAGGACGGGCACCGGCGGCCGGACGGCGTCAGCCGCCCCCGGTCACGGCGTGTCCGGACGCAGGGTGAAGACCCGGTCCAGGCCCACGAGCGTGAGGACCCGCATCAGGTTGGCCGGTACGGCGGCCAGCACGATGTCGGCCCCGGCGGCCAGGGCGTGCTGGCGGGCGGCGAGCAGGGCGGTGATGCCGGACGAGTCGCAGAACCCGAGGCCGGACAGGTCCACCACCAGGCACTGCCCGGGCTCCAGGGACAGCTCGTCGATCCGGCGGCGCAGCGCGGGTGCCCGGTCGAAGTCGAGGTCGCCGGCCACCCGGAGGACCGGGCCGGCCGCGGTGGGGTGGACGTCGATGGTCAGCGCGTTCATGGCAGGCGGCTCGTCGTGGGGCGTATCCCGGCAGGACCGGGGGAGGGGACTCCGAGGGCGAGCAGGGCGGTGTCGTCGTCCAGCCCGTCACCGAAGCCCTCCAGCAGCCCGGTCAGCGCGGTGACGACCTCGCGGGGCGCGGCGGGCGCGTGGGCGGCGCCGAAGGCGAGCAGGGCGTCCTCCCCGTACCGGTCGTCCCGGCCGGGCCCGGAACGCGCCTCGGTGAGACCGTCGGTGTACAGCACGAGGGTGTCGCCGGGGGCCAGGACGGTCCGGGCGGTGCCGATCGGCGCGTCGGTCAGCACCCCGATGAGCATGCCGCCAGGCGTGGGCAGGTACTCGGCGCTGCCGTCGGACCGCAGGACGAGAGCCGGCGGGTGCCCTCCGGAAGCCAGGCGCACCACGGCCGGGCCGTGCTCCCCGGCGGGCTCGACGATGCCGAAGACGCAGGTGCAGTAGCGGGGGTTGCCGTCGCCCGTGTACCGCTCGTGCAGGACGGCGTTGAGCGTGGCCAGGGCCGCGGCCGGCTCCGGGTCGTGGTGGGCGGCGGCCCGCAGGGTGTAGCGCGTCAGCGAGGTGAGGGAGGCGGCCTCGGGCCCCTTGCCGCACACGTCGCCGAGGAAGAACGCCCACCGGTCGCCCGCGACCGGGAACAGGTCGTAGAAGTCGCCGCCCAGCCGGTCGGGCGAGGCCGTGTGGTAGTGGACGGCCGTCTCCAGGCCCGGCACCGCGGGCAGCGAGTCCGGGACGAGGGACTGCTGCAGGACGGTGAGGGCGGCGGCCAGCCGGGCCCGGTCGGCCTCGGCCTGCCGCCGCGCCGCCTCGGCCTCGGCGCGGGCCCGCTCCGCCTCCGCGCGGGCCCGTTCGGCCTCCTGACGGCGGCGCAGCAGTTCCTCCTCGTAGGCGCGCCGGTCGGAGGCGTCGAAGACGGTGGTGCGGATCAGCAGCGGCTCGCCCTCGGTGCCGTGCTTGACCACGGCGGACACCAGCACCGGAAGCCTGCCGCCGTCCGCGCGCCGCATCTCCAGGGCGATCCCGCGCAGCTCGCCCTGCAGGCGCAGCAGCGGCGCGAAGTGCGTCTCGTGGTACAGCCGGCCGCCGACCGTGAGCAGGTCGGCGAAGCGCCTGCGCCCCACCACGGCGTCGCGCTCCAGGCCGAGCCAGTCCAGCAGCGTCGTGTTGATCTTGGCGATCGTGCCGTCCATCAGGGTGGACAGGTAGCCGCACGGTGCCGCCTCGTAGAGGTCCTCGGCGCTGTCCTCCAGCAGGGCGGTGAAAGCCGCGTCGGTGCTCCCCCCGTCCCCGGTCCCGGCGGACTCCGGCAGTCCGTCCCTGCGGCACATCACTGGACGGACTCCACGAAGTCCAGGATCGCCTCGGCGGTGGCCTCGGGCGCGCTCAGCTGCGGGCAGTGCCCCGTGGCGCCCAGGGTGACCAGCCGGGAGGACGGGATCGCCGCGTGGACGTAGGCGCCGACCTCGCGGGGCGCGATGGCGTCCTGCTCGCACTCCAGCACCAGGGTCGGCACGCGGACACCCGCCAGGTCCTCGCGGCTGTCGGTCAGGAACGTGGTCCGGGCGAAGACCCGCGCGATGTCCGGGTCGGTGGCGCAGAAGCTGTTGGTCAGTTCCTCGCCCAGCTCCGGGCGGTCCGGGTTGCCCATGATCACCGGCGCCATGGCGGACGACCAGCCCAGGTAGTTCGCCTCGAGCGAGGCCAGCAGCTCGTCGATGTCCTCCGCGCTGAAGCCGCCGCGGTAGTCCCCGCTGTCGATGTAGCACGGCGAGGGCGTCACCATCACCAGCGCCCCGATCCGCTCCGGCGCCGCCCGCGCCGCGAGCACGCCCACCATGGCGCTGACCGAGTGCCCCACGAACACCGCCCGCCGCAGGTCGAGCTCCTCGCAGACCTCGGCCACGTCACGGGCGTAACCGTCCAGGGAGGAGTAGCGCTCCTCGCTCCACGCCGTGAGGTCCGACCTGCCCGAGCCGACGTAGTCGAACAGCACCACGCGGTAGCGCTTCGCCAGCACCGGCGCCACGAGACGCCACATGTTCTGGTCGCAGCCGAACCCGTGGGCCAGGAGGAGCACCGGCGCGTCGTCGGGGCCGGTGACGTTCACGTGGTTCCTGCGGCGGATGTCCATACCGGCCATGCTCCCACCTCGGCCGGACCCCTTCGACGGCGGCCTCGCCGCGGCCGGTCAGCCGAGGTACAGCGGGAGCCGGCCGGCCAGGTCCCCGAGCCCGGCCCGCTCCGCCCCGGTCGGATCCCGCCGTCCCGTACCGACCAGCAGCGCGTCCCGGTCGGACAGGGACGCGGGGAACGGGCTGCCCGCGATGCGCTCCAGCAACTCGCGGGACCGGCCGAGCGTCGCCGCCGGGGGCTGCGCCTGGTCCGGCAGGTGCGCGATCAGGTCCAGATGGTGCAGCGTCCACTCCAGCACGTACACCGAGAGGTAGTCGGCCACCGTGAGGACCTGGTCGCGGGTACCGACCCGGCCGGCCGGATCGGCGAGCACGGCGGCCCGGCCCGCGGCCGAACCCACGTCGTCCAGGTGGAACCTCAGCAGGCCGGGGTCCCCGTACGCGGCGGCCAGCCGGACCGTCAGCGCGTCGAGCGGGTCCTCACCGGTCGGCGGGGTCCCGGAGACCTCCCAGTAGGTCACCGCGTCCCGGGTCGGCTCCCGGCCGGACGGGGTCGCGAGGGTGATCAGGACGTCCTGAGCGTCGATGACCAGGTGGCACACCAGGTCCCGCACCAGCCAGCCGGTGCAGCCGGACGGCCGCGTGAAGTCCTCGTCGGACAGGTCGGCGACGGCCGCGCGCAGCGCCGTCCAGGCGGTCGAGAAATGATCCACCTTCGGCAACGTAGTGAAGTGCCCGAAGGTGGGCAACCGTATTCCACGGCCGGTCCGCCCGCGCGGGCGCCGGCACTCCGCACGGCAGCCGACGTGCACGGCTCCGGCGGGCCCCTGTCACGCCGCGCGCCCGCGCGGCGTGCCACCGCAGCCAGTGGCGGAAGAGTGGTGAGCATGACGGTCACACGCAGCACCGGAACAGTCACCGCGGCCGACGGGACCGCGCGGCACCTCGCCCCGGCCGTCCCGAGCGCGGAGCAGCTCGCCCGGCCGGTCAGCTCGCACAACGAGTGGGATCCGCTGGAGGAGATCATCGTCGGGCGCCTGGAGGGCGCGACGATCCCCTCCGACCACCCCGTCGTCACCTGCAACGTGCCGCCCTGGGCCGGGCGCCTGCAGGGGCTCGCCGCGGGCTTCCGGTACCCGCGCCTGCTCGTCGAGCAGGCCCAGCAGGAGATCGACGGCTTCGTCGCCCTGCTGGAGTCGCTGGGTGTCACCGTCCGCCGTCCCGACGCGGTCGACCACCGGCGCCGGTTCGGCACGCCCGACTGGTCCTCGCGCGGGTTCTGCAACACCTGCCCGCGGGACAGCATGCTGGTGATCGGCGACGAGATCATCGAGACGCCGATGGCCTGGCCGTGCCGGTACTTCGAGACGCACTCCTACCGGCCGATCCTCAAGGACTACTTCCGGCGCGGTGCCCGCTGGACGGCGGCGCCCAGGCCGCAGCTGACGGACGAGCTGTTCGATCCGGACTTCCGCGTGCCGGAGGACGGCGAACCCATGCGGTACATCCTCACCGAGTTCGAACCCGTCTTCGACGCGGCGGACTTCGTCCGGGCGGGACGCGATCTGTTCGTGACGCGCAGCAACGTCACCAACGCGATGGGCATCGACTGGCTGCGCCGCCACCTCGGGCCGGACTACCGCATCCACGAGATCCCCAGCCGCTGCCGCACGCCCATGCACATCGACACCACGTTCGTGCCGCTCGCGCCCGGCAAGGTGCTGATCAATCCCGAGTACGTCGACCCCGACGACCTGCCGGACGTGCTGGGCTCCTGGGACGTGCTGGTCGCGCCCGAACCGGACCCGATCGACGAGCGGCTGCTCAAAGTCACGTCGATGTGCGGCAAGTGGCTCAGCATGAACGTGCTGATGCTCGACGAGAAGCGGGTCATCGCCGAACGGCACCACACCGGCATGCTGCGCGCCCTGGAGCGCTGGGGCTTCGAGCCGATCCCCTGCGACCTGCTGCACTACGCCCCGTTCGGCGGCTCGTTCCACTGCGCCACCCTCGACGTCCGGCGCCGCGGCCCGCTCCAGTCCTACTTCGACTGACCGCACCGCGGCGGGACGCGCTCAGCCGCCGGTCGCCCCCGGCCGCCCGGCCGCCAGTGCGGCGAGCTCGGCGGGCGTGCGCGGCCCGCGCTCCGTCCCGCTCAACCAGCCCCGCGCGCGCAGGAGTTCCGCCGCGGCCGCCCCCCAGGGCAGCCGCAGCCCCGCCTCGCGCAGGAGGTCCGTGCGGGCCAGGACCACGTGCGCGGGCCCGGTGCGCACGCCCGCCGGGGTGAGCAGCGCCGCGTCGTCGGCCCAGGCCAGCGCCAGATCGACGTCATGGGTGGCCATCACCACCGTGGTGCCGCCGGCCCGCAGCGCGCCGAGCGTGGTGAGGAGCCGTTCCTGGCCGTCGGGGTCGAGCCCGGCCGTCGGCTCGTCCAGGATCAGGACCCGGGGCCGCATGGCGACCGCGCCCGCGATGGCCGTGCGCTTGCGCTGCCCGTAGGAGAGCAGATGGGTGGGCCGGTCGGCCAGGGCGGCGATGCCGAGCGCGGCGAGCGCCTCCGCCACCCGCTCCCGCACCTGCGCGTGGTCCAGGCCGAGGTTGAGCGGCCCGAACGACACGTCCTGCTCGACGGAGGCCGCGAACAACTGGTCGTCCGGGTCCTGCACCACCAGCTGCACGGTCGTCCGCAGCCGGGTCAGGCCCTTGCGGTCGTACGTCACCGGCCGGCCGTCGACCGTCAGCCGCCCCTCGTCCGGGCGCAGTCCACCGCTGAGAAGGCGCATCAGGGTCGTCTTGCCGCTGCCGTTGCGGCCGAGCAGCGCCAGCGCGCGCCCCTCGCGGATGTCGAAGTCGAGGCCGCTGAGCACGGCCGGGCCGTCCTCGTAGCCGAAGGACGCGCCCCGCAGGGCGACGAGGGCGGGCTCGCTCATGTCAGCGGCCTTTCCAGGATCAGGGCGAGGGCGGCCAGTGCCACGAGCAGGGCGCAACTGGCCGCCGTGAAGCGGGCGGAGACCCGTGCCTCGGGCACCAGGACCCGCAGCGTGCCGTCGTAGCCGCGTCCGGCCAGTCCGGCCTGCAGGCGCGAGGCCCGGTCGAAGGCCCGGACGAACGCGGTGGCGCCCAGACCGGCCAGGGAACGCCACTCCGCGGCCCGGCTGGTGTGGCCGAGGCGCGCGGCCTGCGCCTCGCGGACACGGCGCACGGAGTCCAGCAGCAGGAAACTCATGCGGTACGTCACGAGCGCCACGTCGACCACCGGCGCCGGCACCCCGGCCCGGACCAGACGGGGCAGCAGGTCGGACAGGGGCGTGGTGAAGGCGAACAACAGCACGCCCAGCGACGCCGCCGAGGTACGCAGCAGCAACTCCCCGGCCCGCACCGGCCCGTCACCGGCGAGGGAGACGGCACCGTCCGGCCCGCCGACCTGGATCAGCAGCGTCAGCGCCCCGGTCGCACAGAAGCCCAGCGGCACCCGGTAGGCCCGCCACAGCCGCCGGCCCGGCACACCGGCCGGGCCGAGCAGCAGCGCCAGGGCCGCCACCAGCACCAGGGCCGCGCCCGGCCAGGGCGGCAGCGAGATCGCGAGCACGGTGAGGCCGAACCCGAGCACGGCCTTGTCCACGGGGTGGCGGCGGCGCCAGCGACTGCTGTGCGCCGCCGCGTCGATCGGCAGCACCCGGGCTCAGTCCCGACCGTCGGCGGACGTCCCGGCCGCACCGGCCGGCGTGCTCCCGGACTCCCGCTCCAGCGCGCGCCGCTCACCCTGCCGCCGCCCGCGGCGCAGGCCGAAGTAGTAGGCGAGGACCCCGGCGCCGAGCGCCGCCTGGAGGGAGAACAGGGCCGACTCGATCTCCCCGGACGGCGGTTCGTACAGCGGCGAGAACCACGGCTCGTAGTCCGGCTCGATCTCGGTGATCGCGGTCTCGGCCTCACCGTCGGCGCCCGTGAACGGCTCCTCCTTGTGGTCGCCGAGCCCCAGCGCGAGCGGCAGCACGGCGAGGACGGCCACGGCGAGCAGCAGCAGGAGGTTGATCCTCGTGCTCTTCTTCATCGGGCCACCGCCCCGGTTCCGGCACGGGCGCCCTTGGCGGTCAGCAGCACGCCCAGCCGGGTCAGTTCCCCCTTGCTGGACTGCACCAGCAGCCGCATCACGAGGACCGTCAGCAGCCCCTCGCTCACCGCGAGCGGGATCTGGGTGACGGCGAAGATGGACCCGAACTTGCCGAGCGCGCCGAGGAACCCGCTGCCCGGGTCGGGGAAGGCGAGCGCCAGCTGCACGCTGGTGACGCAGTAGGTGGACAGGTCGGCGACGAACGCCCCGCAGAACACCGTCACCATCAGCGGCACGTCGTACCGGCGCAGCAGCCGGTAGACGGCGTAGCCGGCCCAGGGACCGGCGATCGCCATGGAGAAGACGTTGGCGCCGAGCGTGGTGAGACCGCCGTGCGCCAGCAGCAGCGCCTGGAACAGCAGGGTGATGGTGCCCAGCACCGCCATGACCGGCGGCCGGAACAGGATGGCCCCCAGGCCCGTGCCCGTGGGGTGGGAGCAACTGCCGGTGACCGACGGCAGTTTCAGGGCCGACAGAACGAACGTGAAGGCCCCGGAGGCCCCGAGGAGCAGGGTGCTCTCGGGGTGCTCGCGCACCTCACGGGTGAGTGACCGGACTCCGTGGACGACGAACGGCGCCGACGCGACGCCCCAGGCGGCCGCGTGCGCCGGAGGAAGGAAACCCTCGGCAATGTGCATGGCTCTGCAGACCCTCTCCAGCACCTCGTGGATGGTTGACGCGCCTTGGCCGGTCTCCTGGCTGACGGGTACCACCGCCCGAACTCCGCCTTCCCGGGTCACGAGGACCCAGTGGCTGCCCGCGAGGGCCGGAGCCGGACTTCCCGATTCACAGTGGCGAGGGCCGCACCGGCATCACACCGGATTTCCCGTTCACCAAGGCGTGGTGACAATAAGGCCGCGATAAGGGCGATGACAAGCCGCCCCAGGGGGCGCGCGAGGGGGCGCCCGCTCGCACACCGGCGCAGGGCCGCTCAGTCCTCGCCCTCGCCGTCGTCGTCCTCCCCGTCGCCCACCGGGACCTGGGGAGGCTGCTGTTCCCGCTGGTCCGCGTGGTCCGGGCCGCCACCGGCCGGCGCCTCCGCCGGGGCCGACGGGCCGGGCGACGGTCCGGCGGGAGGCGGGGTGGCGGGTGCCTCGGCGGACGGGGTGACATCGGCCACCGTGCCCACGGCCGACGTGCCGCCGGCCGACGTGCCGCCGGTCCGCTCCGTGGTCCCGAGCGGGTCGGCGGACGCCCCGGATTCCGGGTCCGAGGGGGCGGCCGGGCTGCTCGCCGACGGTGAGGCGTCGGGCTCGGTGCCCTTCGTCGCCGTGTCGTCGGGCGAGAACCACACCATGCCGAGGTACATCGCGGCGAGGAACAGCGCCGCCGCGGCGGCCGTGACGGCCAGACGCGACCGGCCGCCGGAGCCGCCCCGGGGCGCGGAGCGGCGCGCCCGCCCGCCCGGCGCGGTGCGCGAGCCCGTCGGCAGCGCGTAGGTGGCCGCGGTGCCTGTCCCGGCCGCCGCGTGGGCCGCGGGCCGCGTGGCCGGTACCGGGGCCGGCGCCGGTGGTGCGGCCTCCGGCAGCGGCTGGGGCCGCCCCTGCCAGGCGCCGCCGGCGAACCACTCGGCGGCTTGCTGGGCCGACGGACGGTCCTCGGGATGCTTGGCGAGCAGTCCGAGCAGGTAGTTCTCGAACGCCGGCGGCAGACCGGCGACCCCCAGCTCGCGGGGCGGCACGGGCGCGGCGTCGAGGTGCTGGTGGAGGAGGGCCACGGCGGTGTCCGCCTGGAACGGTGGGCGTCCGCTGAGCAACTGGTAGAGCACGCACCCCAGGGAGTACATGTCGGAGGCCGGTCCCGCGGGCTGCCCGAGGGCACGTTCGGGCGCGAGGTACAGGCCGGTGCCGACGATCTGCCCGGTGGCGGTGAGCGCCGCGCCGGGGTCGTCGAGGAAGCGGGCGATGCCGAAGTCACCGATCTTCAGGGTGCCGTGGACGTCCAGCAGGAGGTTGGCGGGCTTGATGTCCCGGTGGACGATGCCCTGCGCGTGCGCCGCGGCGAGCCCCGCGGCGGCCTGGGCTGCGAGATCGGCCACCCGCCCGGCGGGCAGCGCGCCCGACGCGGCCAGCACCCCCGCGAGACTGTCGCCCTCGACCAGCTCCATCACCAGGTACAGCCGGTTGTCGTACTCGCCGAAGTCGAGCACGCCGACCAGGTTCGGGTGGTTGAGACGCCCGGCGGTCTGGGCCTCCAGGCGGAACCGGGAGGCCGCCGTGGCGTCGGTGTCCTGGGGGAGCAGCAGCTTGACGGCCACCGCTCTGGCGAGCGTCTCGTCGTACGCCCGCCAGACCTCTCCCATTCCACCGCGCCCGATCTCAACATCCAGCCGGTAGCGGCCCGCTAGCAGCACTCGTCCTCGTCTCATGCGTGGGAAGGTTCGTCGCCGCGGCCCGAACCCCCCGTGTTCGCACGAGGGTTGGTGGGGGGTGCCACAGCCGGGCCAGGATACTGGCGCCGGATGATCATTGTGCTCCGCGGCGGTGTCCCCCGACAGTACGGTCCCGGACAACGCGGAGCGCGTGCGGCCCGCGCCCCGGGGCGCGAGGCTCCCGCGCGCGGTGGCCGGGCCGGATCAGTCCGCCGCGACCGCCCCCCTCGGCCGGTCGGGCCGGCCCCCCGGTTCCTCCCGGCGCGGCAGCAGTGCCACCGCCAGGGCCGGTACGGCCGCGAGCACCAGCCACGGCACGGCGGCCGGCAGCCCCAGGTCGAGCAGCGAGCCGGTGGCGGCACTGCCGGCGAGCACGATCAGGCCCGAGACGGAGGACAGCGCGCCCGTGTACAGCCCGATCCGGCCCTCCTCCGCCAGGTCGGGCACCCAGGAGCGGGCGGCGGGCACCACGAGCATCTGCCCGACGGTGAGCAGCACGACGAACCCCGCGGCCGGGAGCAGCCCGGCGGTGCCCGTCCAGCCGGCCGGGCGCGCGGCGGCCACCACCCCGAAACCCGCCGCGATCAGCAGCAGCCCGGTGGCCAGGGAGCGGCGCAGGCCGAGCCGCCGGCCCGCCCAGCGGGTCACCGGCAGCTGCGCGCACACGACCAGCACCGACGACAGGGCGAACAGCCAGGACAGCGGCGCCTGGGAACCGGCCGCCCGCTGCACCTCGTCGGGCAGGGCCAGATAGAGCTGGTTGTAGCCGAGCAGGTAGGTGCCGTAGGCGCAGCACAGGGCCAGGAAGCGGCGGTTGCGCAGCAGCAGGCGCGCTCCGCCCGGCTCCCGGGCGCGGACCCGGCCGGGGATGTGCTGCGGCATCAGCCACACGTGCCCGGCGAGGACCAGCATGAAGACCGCCGCGCCGGCGAGGCAGGCCGTGCGGAAGTCGACGGCCAGCAGCAGCGCGCCGAGCAGCGGCCCGGCGAACGCCCCGACCTGCCCCGCCACGCTGAACAGCGCCAGCACCCGGGTGCGCGGGCCGTGCCCGGCCTCCTCCCGCACGACCGCCTGGCGGGCCACCTCGGACTCCACGGCGGGCGAGAACAGCGCGGCGGCGAAACCGATCACCAGCACCGCCCCGACGACCGCCCAGGTCGCCCGCGCGTACCCGAGCCAGGCAAATCCGGCGATCCGCAGCGCGCAGCCGGCCAGCACCACCGGCCGCACGCCCCACCGGTCCACGAGCCAGCCGCCGACCACGAACAGCCCCTGCTGGCTGAAGGTGCGCAGCCCCAGCACCAGCCCGACCAGCCAGCCGGCCATGCCGATCGCGGTGCCGAGGTGCCCGGCGAGGAACGGCAGCACGGCGTAGAAGCCGAGGTTGAAGGCGAGCTGGGTCAGGATCAGCAGCCGCAGCAGCGCGGACAGGTCCGACCACAGCCGCAGGGTGCTCTCGCGCGGGCCCCGCGGCACCGCACGGGTGGCCCGGCGGGCCAGGACACGGGAGACGAGTGGGGTCATCGTTCCTCTGTCGCCGAAGTGGACACGGGGGCCGGGCGGGTTCCGGAGCGGCTTCCGGCGTGGACGGCCCGGCGGCTCGGCCGCTGCGGTGGCACCACTCCGGGCCGCTGCGGCCGCGGACCGGCCGGGCCGCCGCGCTGTGCACGCCGCCCGGGCAGGCGTACGCCCCCGGCGGCCGTCACCGCGAGCGCCCCCAGCAGGGCGAGCACGGCCGCGGGGAAGAGCACGGCCCACGGGGCACGCTCGGTGTAGGGCTGGTTCTCGGCGAGCAGCAGGCCCCATTCGGGGGACGGCGGCTGGGCCCCGAGGCCGAGGAACCCGAGCGCGGCAAGGGCCAGCGCCACGCCGGGCAGCCGCAGCAGGGCGTGCCGGGTGACCGGCCCCAGCGCCGTCGGCAGCAGTTCGCGGCGGAGCAGGTACCAGCGGCCGGCGCCCAGCGCCCGGGTGGCCGCAAGGTGGGTGGTCGCGCGCTCCTGGCGCAGCAGCGCGGAGGTGTGGACGGCCAGCGGGGCCCAGGCGACGACGCCGACGGCGCACGCCGGTGTCCACGGGCCGCTGCCCGCCACCCCGGCGGTGAGCAGGCCGGCCACGACGGGCGGCACGGCACTGACCGTCTCGGCCGGCGGCCCGGACAGCCGCGGCAGCAGCCCCAGCAGCAGCCCGGCGGTCAGGGCGGCGGCGCTCACCGCGAGGGCGGTGCCGAGCGTGGTCACCGCGCCGTGGGCCACCCGGGCGAGCACGTCACGGCCCAGCGCGTCCGTGCCGAAGGGGTGCGCGAGGGACGGCGCCCGGAGCCGGGCGGACGTGTCCAGGGCGAGCGGGTCACGCGGCAGGCCGAGCCCGATGACACCGGCCAGCAGCGCCCCGTACAGCAGCGGCAGGGAACGCGGCGCGGCCGGGACAGGCCCGTGCGGGGAGCGCAGGGCGCCGTCGCGCAGGGCGGGCCCGGTCAGCAGCCGGACCGCGCACCGGGCGAGGGTCCCGGCGGCGGCCGCCAGCAGGAGCAGGACGAGGGTGCCGGTCTGCAGCACGGGCAGGTCCTGGGCCAGGGCGGCCTGCAGGGTCAGCCGGCCCAGGCCGGGAATGTCGAAGACCTGCTCGACGGCGACGGATCCTCCGGTCAGACCGACCACGAACAGGCCCAGGCTGGGCAGCACCCCCGGCAGGCAGCGGCGTACCGCCTGCCGGGCGATCGACGCCGGTGGTATGCCGCGCGCGGCCGCGGCCGCCGCCCACGGCTCGGCGAACGCGCCGGGCAGCAGATCGTCCAGCAGCCGCCCCAGGACCGCCCCGGCGGGCAGGCCCAGGGCGAGCGAGGGGAGCACCATCCACTGCGGCCCGTACCAGCCCAGGGCGGGCAGCCAGCCCAGGTGCACCCCGACCACCGAGGCCAGGACCGAGGCGACGAGGAACTCGGGCAGCGCGGCCGGCACGGCCGCCGCCGTGCCGCCGCCGCGGTGTGCGCCGAGCCGTCGCCGCGCCCCGAGCCGCAGCGTACGGGTGCACACGGCCGCCACCGTGACCGCGGCGACGACGAGGGCCCCCGCCATCAGCAGCAGCGACACGCCGAGCGCCTGCGCGACGCCGGGCAGCACGGCGGAGCCGGACACCCAGGACGTGCCCGCGTCCCCGTGCAGCAGCCCGCCGAGCCACCGGCCGAGCAGGCGCACCGGGCCGTCGTCCAGGCCGAGTTCGTCCCGGACGGCGCGCAGCGTCGCGGGATCGGGATCGCGCTCCGCCGAGCGGGCCTTGAGCACGGTCAGCGCCGGGTCGGTGCGCGACAGCCACGGCAGCAGGCCGATCGCGCCCACGAGCACGGCGGTCAGCGCGGCGCGCCACAGCAGGGTGGGCAGGCCGCCCCGCGCGAGGGCCCGCAGCCGTCTCCCGCCGCGGAGCGCCGTGCGGTCGTGGGCCGTGGTGCGGCCAGGGACCCTCACGCGAACGGGATCTCGAAGTGCACGACCCCGTTGCCCCCGCCGGGCAGGTCCGCGCGCTCGTCGCACAGCACCTTGCCCATGGTCCGCCACAGACCCAGCGCGCCGGGGGAGTCCGGATAGGTGTGCAGGTACACGGACCGGTAACCGCCGTCGGCCCGCGCGAACTCCAGCAGGCCGTCCACCAGTCGCCGGGCCAGCCCGCGCCTGCGGTGCTCCGGCCGCACGTAGACCCGGCGCAGTTGCGCGGTCTCGCCGGACGGGAACCGCTCGGCCAGCCAGCGCGGATTCGGCGGATGCGCCGGCCCGCGCGCGTCCAGCGCGGCGGTGCCCGCCACCGTGCCGTCGCTCCCGTCCACGGCCACCAGGAGGGTGTGCCGCGCGGGCGTGACGTAGTACGGCACCGGATCGATGATGTCGGCGTGCCAGTGCGGCACGTAGCCCGTGCCGAAGTCCCGGTACACCGCGTCCAGCATCACCACCCGGGCCCCGTCGATGTCGTCCGGCGTTGCTGCCCTGATGATGTAGTCGTGCATTTGCGCATCATATGCAAGAAGCCGCGCGGTGCTCCGCCGGGTCCCGCCGGCCCGGAGCCCGGACCGGCGGGGAGGCGCTCACATCTCGGACGGGGTGAGCAGCACGAAGTCCGCGTCCGCCGGGTCCAGGCAGACGGCGAGGCGGCCCACGCCCTCCGCGTCCTCCGGGCCCATCTGCACCGTGCCGCCGTTCTCCCTGACCCTGTCCACCGCGGCATCGCAGTCCTCCACCGAGAAGACCGGGTGCCAGTACGGCCGGCCGTCCGCGAGGGAGAGGGCCTCCTTGCCGAGCTCCATCAGGCCGCCGTGCATGCGCTCCTCGGGGAGCCCGGCCGGTGTGATCAGCGTGTACGTGCCTCCGTCGCCGGGCAGCGGCATGTCGCTGAACTGCCAGCCGAACAGGCCGCCGTAGAACTCCTTCGCGGCCGCGGCGTCGCTCGTGTACAGCTCCGTCCACGACAGCGAGCCCGGCTGGTCCACCAGTTCCAGGCCCGCGTTGGTCCCCGGCTGCCAGACGGCGAACTGGCCGCCCAGCGGATCGCTGAACTGCGCCATGCGGCCCCACTCGTCGAGGTCCAGGGGCGCCACCCGGACCGTGCCGCCCGCCTGTTGCACGGCCTGGGCCGTCGCGTCGGCGTCGGTGACGTGGTAGTAGAGCATCCAGGCCGACCGGGCGCCCTCCTCGGTGAGCTTGCCGAGACCGGCGACGATCTTGCCGTCCTTCCGGAACATGCCGCCTTCGAAGTCCTCGCTCTCGCCCATGGACTCGTACTCCCACCCCAGCACGGCGCCGTAGAAGGCCGCCGCGGCCCGGACGTCGGGAGCGCCGAGGTCGAGCCAGCAGGGGGAACCGGGGGCGAACTCCGTGGTGATCATGGCGATGCTTCCCTTCCGCAGGTCCTCTGCCCAGCCTGACACCGGGCACCCGCACGCGCCGCTCGGCGCGGGGCCGGGCCGCGTGACCGGGGTCGCGGCCGGGGTCAGTGGACGGACAGGCCGCCGTCGACGAAGAGGGACTGCCCGGTGACGTACGCCGACGCCGGGCTCGCCAGGAACACCGCCGCACCCGCGAAGTCCTCGGCCAGGCCGTTCCGCCCGATCAGCGTGCGCGCGGCCAGGGCGGCCACCTTCTCCGGATCCGAGGACAGCCGCGCGTTGAGCGGCGTCATGACGAAGCCCGGCACCAGGACGTTGCAGGTGACGCCGTGGGGCGACCACGCCTCGGCCTGGGAGCGGGTCAGCGCCTCCAGCCCGCCCTTGGACACGCCGTAGGCACCGCTCTGCACGAACGCCCGGTGCGCCTGCTGCGAGCTGACGTTCAGGATCCGCCCGTAGCCGCGCCGCGCCATGCCGGGCCCGAAGCGCTGCCCCAGCAGGAAGGGCGCCTCCAGGTTGACGGCCATCGTGGTGTCCCACACGTCCTCGGTGAGGTCGTCCATGTGCGGACGGAGGTTGACCCCGGCGCAGTTGACGAGGATGTCGGGCTCGCCGAACGCCTCGACGGCCCGCTCGGCGGCCGTCCGCACGCCCTCGCGCGTGCCCAGGTCGGCGCTGACCCGGGCCGCGCGGCAGCCCCGGGCGGTCAGCTCCTCGACCGTCGCGTCCAGCGCGGCCTCCGTGCGGGCCACGACCACGACGCTCGCGCCGGCGTGCGCGAGGGCGCCGGCGACGGCCCGGCCGATACCGGAACTGCCGCCCGTGACCACCGCTACCCGGCCCTGGAGGGAGAACAGTTGGGAGAGGTAGGCCTGTGCCGGATGCGTCGTCATGACGAGCACCCTAAGCGGGCCGTCGGGGTCACGGGCACGCGGCTGTCCTCCGCGATCCGCCCGCGGCGGCATACCGATGTGACGTGGTTCACATCCGGTCGATTGAGTGTCCGGTCCGGGCCGTGTCCGTACACGGGGGTGGCGAACCGGGGCCGGAGTGCGAGGATGAGGCGCCATGACAGCTGGGTGGGGTGCTCGCGCGACACGGGCCGCGGTCTTCGCGGCCGTCTGCGTCGTGCTCGCCGCCCTCGGCCACGTCATGATGTCCGGCGATCACGTGCCCGTGCCGGTCCTGCTGGCCGGCTGGGCCGCGACCGGGACCGCCGGCTGGTGCCTGGCCGGCCGTGAGCGGGGGCTCCGGCTCGTCGTCGCCGTCGCCGTGGTGGTCCAGACGGCACTGCACACGGCGTTCTCGCTCGCGCCGGGGGCGACGGGCGGCGCTCCGGCGCCGGACGGCATGCCGTCCGTGCCGTCCGGGCACCCGGGCATGGAGCACATCGACTCCATGGCCATGCCGATGCCCATGTCCATGCCCATGCACGCGGGCGGGGACCCCATGGGACACGCCCCCGGCGGCGACTCCTCCCTCGGCATGCTCGCCGCCCACCTGCTGGCGGCCCTGCTCTGCGGACTGTGGCTGGGCCACGGGGAGCGCGCCGCCTTCCGGCTCCTGCGCGCCCTGGGTGCCCGGCTGGCCGCGCCGCTGCGGCTGCTGCTCGCACGGCCCGCGCCGCCGCCCCCGCCCGCGCGGGTGCGCCGGCCGTCCTCCGACCGGGCCCCGCGTCTGCTCCTCCTCGTCCACGCGATCACCTCCCGGGGCCCGCCCGTGGGGTCCGCCGCCGTCTGACGGCGGCCGGCACTCCCGGGGCGGCTCCGCGCGGCCCCGGTCACGGTCGTACCCCGGTACGCCGGTACCCCGGGCGGGCACGCCGTCCGGGCCCGGCGCGCCGCACGGCACGGCCGTCTCCCCACTCGGCTCACCGGACCGCGCGGCCCCACGCGCGCGCCCGGCGGCACTCCGCGTGCCGCCGTGCCCGCCCGCCCGTGGTCCGGGCCTTCCCGAAGGACATCAGGTGATCACTCCTGCCCTGCCCCTCGCGCCCGAGAGAACGGCCACGGCCGACGCGTCGATAACCGCCTGGGCCCTGGCCGCCCGCGGCGGCGACTCCGCGGCCGTCGAGCGGTTCGTGCGCGCCCTGCACCGCGACGTGATCCGGTACGTCGCCCACCTGTGCGCCGATCCGCAGGCCGTGGACGACCTGGCGCAGGACACGTTCCTGCGGGCGCTCGGCAGCCTGCACCGGTTCGAGGGCCGCTCCTCGGCCCGTACCTGGCTGCTGGCCATCGCCCGGCGCGCGGTCGCCGACCGCATCCGGTACACCGCCGCACGCCCCCGCACGGCCGACCTGACGGACTGGCAGCCGGCGGCCGAACTGGCCCAGCCGCGCGGCCTGCCCGGCTTCGACGACGGTGTGGCGCTGCTGGAGCTGCTGGCGGGTCTGCCCGACGAGCGGCGCGAGGCGTTCGTCCTCACGCAGCTGCTCGGGCTGCCGTACGCGGAGGCCGCCGCACGGAGCGACTGCCCGGTCGGCACCGTACGCTCCCGGGTGGCCCGCGCCCGTGCGACGCTGATGGCCCAGCTGGCCGAGGCGGAGGAACCGCCCCCCACGCGGGACGCGCCCCCGCCCCCGGCGCCGCCCCGCCCCCCGGCCCCGTCCCGGCATCCGGCCCCGGTGCCCGCCCTGGTCGCGGCCTGACGCGTCCGTGCCACCGACGGGTGCCGGACAGCACCCGCCGGTGGCACGGACCTGTGGTCTGGACGATCTATCCAGGAGCTGGACTTGGCGTCTACAGTGAGGAGCGGTGAGAGGGGACTGCATGGACACGGCACCGGACGCCGAACGGGAGGCGATCCTCGCCGCGCTGACGCCGATCGTGCACGGCATCGCCGCCACCTTCGGCCCGGTCTGCGAGGTCGTCCTGCACGACTACCGGAACCCGGAGAAGTCGGTCGTGGCCGTCGCCGGGTCGGTGACCGGCCGGAGCGTGGGCGGCGCGATGAGCGAGATCGGCATGCGCGTCCTCGCCCGCGGCGACGAGGCGGCCGACGAGCTGAACTACGTCACCCGCGCCCGGAACGGGACGGTCCTGAAGTCCTCCACGATGGTGCTGCGCGACTCGGCCGGAGCCGTCTTCGGCGCCCTGTGCGTCAACGTGGACGTCAGCGCCGTCACCCGGGTCCAGGATCTGCTCGGCGCTCTGGCGGGAGCCGGCGCCGCCCCGGCCGACCTGCCGGTCACCACGTTCGGCGACGACATCGACTCCGTGGTCGAAGCCCTCGTCGACGCCCACCGGACCCGGCAGCGCGGGAGCTGGGCCGAACTCGACCGCGCCGAGCGCCTGGCACTGTTCGACGGCCTGGACGCACGCGGTGTCTTCGCCGTGCGCGGCGCGGTCGAGCACGTCGCCGCCCGGCTCGGCATCTCCCGCGCCTCCGCCTACCACTACCTCGCCCGGGCCCGGGCGGCCCGCGACACCTCCCCTGGAGACCACTCGTGACGACCACCACGCCCCCCGTCACCGCCGACGCCGTCCGGGACGCCGCAGCCCGGCTCGAGGGCGTCGCCCACCGCACCCCCGTGCTGCGCTCGCGCACCCTCGACGCCCTCGTCGGCGCCGAGGTCCACCTCAAGTGCGAGAACTTCCAGCGGGTCGGCGCCTTCAAGTTCCGCGGCGCCTACAACGCCGCTTCCCGCCTGACCCCGGAGCAGCTGTCCCGGGGCATCGCCGCCTACTCCTCGGGCAACCACGCCCAGGCCGTCGCCCTGGCCGCCCGCGAGCTGGGCACCACCGCCGTGATCGTGATGCCCGAGGACGCCCCGCCGTCCAAGCGTGCGGCGACCGCCGGCTACGGTGCCGAGATCGTCACCTACGACCGCTACACCGGGGACCGCGTCGCCATCGCCGAGGCCCTGGCCGCCGAGCGGGGTCTCACCCTCATCCCGCCCTACGAGCACCCGCACGTCATGGCCGGGCAGGGCACGGCCGCGCTGGAACTCCTCGAAGAGGTGGGGGAGCTGGGCGCCCTGCTGACGCCGGTCGGCGGCGGCGGGCTGATGGCCGGCAGTGCCACGATCGCCAAGGCCCTGCACCCGGGCATCCGCATGATCGGCGTCGAGCCGGAGGCCGGGGACGACACCAAGCGCTCGCTGGAGGCCGGGCGGCGCGTCAGTATCCCGGTGCCGCACACCGTCGCCGACGGCCAGGCCCTGCACACGCCGGGGGAGCTGACCTTCTCCGTCAACAGGCGGCTCGTCGACGAGATCGTGCTGGTCGGCGAGGACGAGATCCGGGACGCGATGCGGTTCGCCTTCGAGCGGCTGAAGATCGTGATCGAGCCGAGCGGTGCCACTCCGCTGGCCGCCCTGCTCGCCGGCCGGGCGGGCGCGCTGCCCCCGCGGGTCGGTGTGATCGTCTCCGGCGGCAACGTGGACGCGGAGCGCTTCGCCGCGCTGTGCGGGCAGGGCCCGGCCTGAATGGCGCGGCCGGTTCGGCGGACGGACGATGGAGGCAAACCCCTCACCGAGGAGGAGCGTCATGCTTGAGGTGAAGACGCTCGACAAGCCGGACGAGCGGCGCGACTACCCCCGGGGCCACCTCGAAGCCGTCCACATGACCGGACTCGACTTCGCCGTGGCCACGTTCGAACCGGGCTGGCGCTGGTCCGAGTCGGTGGCTCCGATCGCCGGGACGGACAGCTGCCGGATCCACCACAACGGCTATGTCGTCTCGGGCCGTTTGCACATCCGCATGGACGACGGCGCGGAGAGCGAGGTGGGTCCCGGGGACGTGTTCGTCTGCCCGCCCGGGCACGACGCCTGGGTCGTCGGCGACGAGCAGTGCGTGGTGTACGACTTCGCGGGCAGCATGGCCAAGGAGTACGCCAAGAAGGACTGAGGACCGTTCCCTTCGCGAAGGCGGCCGTCACCCGGTGACGGCCGCCTTCGCGCGTTCCGCCTCGTCCGGGCACGCCGGATCGTCCCGGCCGGGATCTCCCCTTGCCCCCGGAAACCGATCGGTTTACGCTTCCGGGCATGGGAAACCGATCGGTTTCCAGCTGAGGCGATGTGAGGGAGTTCCCATGACCGCCATCGAAGGTTCCGTGGCCCTGGTCACCGGCGGCAGCCGCGGCATCGGGCGGGCCCTGGTCCAGGGCCTGTACGAGCGGGGCGCGAGGAAGGTGTACGCCACCGCCCGCGATCCGCGCACCGTCACGCACCCGGACGCCGTGCCGCTCGCCCTGGAGGTCACCGACCCCGCGTCCGTCGCCGCGGCGGCCGAACAGGCCCAGGACGTCACCCTGCTCGTCAACAACGCCGGTGCCTCCGTGAAGGCGAACTTCCTGGACTCGCCCGTCGAGGACGTCCGGCGCGAGTTCGAGACGAACTTCTACGGACCGCTCCTGGTCACCCGGGCGTTCGTCCCCGTCATCGAGCGCAACGGCGGCGGCCACATCCTCAACGTCCACTCCGTGCTGTCGTGGATCGGCCTGGCCGGCTCCTACAGCGCCTCCAAGGCCGCCTTCTGGTCGCAGACCAACTCGCTGCGCCTCGACCTCAAGCCGCGCGGCATCGACGTCACGGGCCTGCACGTCGGGTACGTCGACACCGACATGACCGCCGGGATCGACGTCCCGAAGTCCACGGCCGGGTCGGTCGCGGCCCAGGCGCTCGACGGCATCGCCTCCGGCGCCTACGAGGTCCTCGCCGACGACGTCTCACGGCAGGTCAAGGCCGGACTCGCGGCCGACCCGTCCGCCCTGTACCCGCAGCTCGCCGCCGCCTGATCACACCGGCAGCAGCCGCGCCACCAGCGCGCTCAGCTGCCGGGCGGTGCGGCACTCGTGCATCTCGACCAGCTCGGCGTAGGCGGGCGCGGCCGAGTCCCCCGTGCCCCAGCGGGAGCGCTGCTCCGGGTTCAGCCAGTAGACGCGGCGGGCCCGTCCGGCGATCCGGCGCACGGCCGGCAGATCGGGGTCGCCGCCGTTCGTGCGGGCGTCCCCGAGGACGAACACGGTCGTGCGCGGGCCGGTCGCGTCCGCGTAGCGTTCCGCGAACTCGCCCAGGGCCATGCCGTAGTCGCTGCTGCCGTGCCAGCCCGTGATCGCCGCCTCCGCCCGGATGCGGGCGCCCAGCCCCTCCGGATCGGCCCTGCCGTGCTCCAGCAGCCCGGTCACCTCGTCGACCCGGTTGACGAAGGCGAACACGCGCACCTTGCTGAACTGGTCGTGCAGCGCCTGCACCAGCAGCATCGTGAAGTCCGAGAAGCCGGACACCGAGCCCGACACGTCGCACAGCAGCACCAGTTCGGGACGGGCGGGGCGTCGGCGGCGCAGTACCGGCTTCATCGGCACGCCACCCGTCGACAGCGAACCGCGCAGGGTGCGCCGCAGGTCGATGGTGCCCCGGGCGGCGCGGCGGCGCCGGGCCGCCAGCCGGGTCGCGAGCTTGCGGGCGAGCGGCTGCACCGCCCGGCGCAGCTCGGCCAGCCGGTCCCTGCCGGCGAAGAGGAAGTCGACCCGGTCGGCCGTCGGGGCGACCGCCCGCCGGGCGATCTCGTCCCGGCCGCGCCGCTCGGCGACCCGGCGGCGCGCCTCGGCGGCCACCAGCGCCCGGAAGGCCTCGATACGGCGCCGGACCTCGTCCTCCAGCAGCCGGTCGGTGAAGCCGGAACTCCCGTCCCGCGCGCGCACCTCGTCCCGGACCCGGGCCATGAGGGTCTGCGGACGCAGCCGCTCCAGCGTCTGGTACGACGACCAGCCGTCCGACTCGGGTGAGTTGCCGTAGCCGCCGAAGCCGTCGACCGCCTCGATCGCCAGCCGCCCGAGCATGGCCCGGTCGTCGTCGGCCAGGGCGGCCGCCAGCCGGTCGCGCAGATCCTGCCGCCCGGCCGGCCGCTGTTCCGGGTCCCCGACGCCGCGCGGGAAGTACAGGTCGAAGACCGGGTCGAACACCTGCCGCTGCCCGCTGCCGTGCAGCAGGGTCGCCGCGAGCCCCTCGCGCAGCAGCTCCCGGTCCGCCAGGCCGAGTTCCCCGATCGCCCGGGCCGCGTCCACCGTCTCGCCGGTGCCGATCCGCACGCCGTGCGCGCGCAGCGCCCCGACCAGGGACGTCAGCCGCTCGGCGACGCCCGCCGGCGTGGTCACAGGGCGTCCGGGCCGAGCTTGGCCGACGCCTTGAGGACGTCGTCCTGGTGCTTGAGGAGCACGCCCAGAGTGGCCTGCACGACCGTCTCGTCCAGCGTGCCGGCGCCGAGCGCGAGCAGCGTGCGCGCCCAGTCGATCGTCTCGGCGACCGACGGCACCTTGCGCAGGTCCATGGCGCGCAGCGCGCCGACGACCCGCACGACGGAACGGGCGAGCGCCTCGTCGAGCCCCGGCACCTTCAGCCGCACGATCCGCCGCTCCAGCTCCTCGTCGGGGAACCCGATGTGCAGGAAGAGGCAGCGGCGGCGCAGCGCCTCGGACAGCTCGCGGCTCGCGTTGGAGGTCAGCACGACGAACGGGCGGCGCGTGGCGGTGATGGTGCCCAGTTCCGGGACGGTGACCTGGAAGTCGCTGAGCACCTCCAGCAGCAGCCCCTCCACCTCGACGTCCGCCTTGTCGGTCTCGTCGATCAGCAGCACCTTCGGTTCGTCGCCCCGGATCGCCGTCAGCAGAGGCCGGGTGAGCAGGAACTCCTCGCTGAAGATGTCCGTGCGCGTCTCGTCCCACGTCTCGTCGCGCCCGGCGCTGATGCGCAGCAGCTGCTTGGCGTGGTTCCACTCGTACAGCGCCCGCGACTCGTCGACGCCCTCGTAGCACTGGAGCCGGACGAGCCGCGCCCCGGCGACCTCGGCGACGGCCTTGGCGAGCTCCGTCTTGCCGACGCCGGCCGGGCCCTCCACCAGGAGCGGCTTGCCGAGGCGGTCGGCGAGGAAGACGGTCGTGGCGACCGCGGGCGAGGCGAGATAGCCGGTCTCGGCCAGACGGGCGGAGACGTCGTCGACGGACGTGAACACCGGGGCCTCCAGGTCGGGGTGGCGGACGGGCGAGGTACGGCAGGGCCCTATCTAAGCGCTTGTTCAGTGACGCTGTCACGGGGTCGCCGGCGCGCGGCAGATGCAAAACCGACCGGTTTCCCCCGGGCGTGCGGCGCGGTAACCTCACAGGTATGGCCACCACCGACAAGGCGTCCACCCGGGACCGGCTCCTCGACGCGGCGTCCGAGCTCTTCTACCGCGAGGGCGTCTCCATCGGGGTGGAGACGCTGTGCCGGAGCGCCGGGGTGTCCAAACGGTCCATGTACCAGCTCTTCGCGAGCAAGGACGAGGTCCTCGCGGCGAGCCTGGCCCGGCGGCTCCCGGAGTACGCCGCTCGGCTCGCCCCCGACGCGCGGGAACCGGAGCGCACCCCGCGCGAGCGGATCCTGGACGTCTTCGAGCGGCTGGAGAAGGGCGCGACCGACCCGGACTACCGGGGCTGCCCCTACCTCGCCGCACTCGTCGAACTCAAGGACCCCGAGCACCCGGCGAGCGCGGTCGCCCGCGGGGCGAAGGAGTGGATGCGGGACTACTTCCGCGCCCGGGCCGAGGAGGGCGGCGCCCGCGACCCCGGCCTGCTCGCCCGCCAGCTGATGCTGGTCTTCGACGGCGCCAGCGCGCGCGCCGGTGCCGGGATCGAGGCCCTGGACGGCTTGACGACCGCGACGGCCGCGGCGCTCCTGGACGCCTCGGGGACGACGTAGCCGGGGGCGGCCGCCGCAGCGACCGCCCCCACCACCCCCGTAGCCGGCATCACGCCGCCGGCGCCACCGCCCGGACCGCCGGAGTGCGCAGCACCCGGCGCGCCGTGGCCAGACCGGTGCCGACCGTCACCGCCGCAGCGACCGCCACCACCGCGAGCCACACCCCGAGCACCTGGCCGGGCAGCACCCCGTCGGTGCGGACCACGGTGAACGGCACGATCCCCGCCAGCGCCGCCAGCGTGCCGAAGCAGACGCCGGTCACTGTCAGCACCAGCCCCTCGGTCCCCACCACGCCGAGCACCTGCCGGGGTGTCGCCCCGGCGAGACGCTGCTGCCCGAACTCCCGCTCCCGGTACGAGGTCGCCGCGTACAGGGAGTTGACCAGCATGACGCAGACGAAGACGACGATGATGCCGACGACCGTGAAGTTGAGCGTCTCCAGGTTCTTCGCCTCGACCGACTTCACCGCCCCCGAGGCCGCCACGGCGTCGCTCTCCACGGCCTGCATGGTCAGCGTCGCCGTGGCGACGGCCGTGAACATGATCAGCGACATCAGGATCCCGGCGAGCTGCCCCGCTCGCTCGCGCAGGTTCCGCACCGCCAGCCAGCCGCTCGCCCCGCCGAGCGGCAGCCGGTCCAGCACCGCCGGCAGCAGCCGCGGCGCCCGCAGCGCGCACCCCACGGACAACAGGATCGCCCCCTGGGCCGGGGGCGCCATGAGGGCGGCGTCCGTCGCCGAGAACGCGAACGTGGAGCTCACGGCGATGGCACCGGCCACCAGCGCCGCATACGCCAGCACCGTCCGGGCACGGCCCGGCGCCTTCCCGCCGCCGGCCGTCGCGCGCCGCACCGCGAGGAACGCGGCGCCCGCCGCGGCGAGCAGCGTGATGGCGAAACCGGTCAGGCAGGCCACCGTCCCGAAGGAGTAGCCGACCGACCGCGCGACCTGACCGCTGTCCTGGAACATCTCCAGCAGCGCCCGCCCGCCGAGCATCGCCGGGCCGACCGCCAGCGCGGTGCCCACCAGCGCCACCGCCACCGCCTCACCCACCACCATCCGCCTGATCTGCCCCGGGGTCGCCCCCGAGCAGCGCAGCAGCTCCGTCTCGGCGGCCCGCTGGCGCACGTTCACCGTCAGCGTCGAGGCGATCGCGAAGAACACCAGCAGGGTGCCGTAGCCGCCGACCACGCCCGCCGCCGTGGAGAGGGTCTCGGAGCTGACCGGGTCCACACCCGGCTGATAGGCGGTGTCGTGCAGGGAGTTGAACGTCATGATGACCGCCGCGCCCAGGAACGCGGCGAGCAGCGTCGCGAGGAACCGCCCGGGCCGCTGCCGGACCGAGCGCATCGCCAGCACGAACATGGCTCACACCCCCGCCGGCACGTCGTCGCCCAGGTGGGCCAGCCGCTCGGCGACCGCGTCCGCCGTCGGGGCGTCCAGCCGGCCCGCCAGCCGGCCGTCCGCGAGGAACAGCACGGTGTCGGCGTAGGAGGCGGCGACCGGGTCGTGCGTCACCATCACCACGGTGCGGCCGTGCACCCGCACCGCCTGCCGCAGCAGCTCCAGCACGTCCCGCGCGCTGCGCGTGTCCAGGGCGCCCGTCGGCTCGTCCGCGAAGACCACCCGGGGTTCGGTGACCAGGGTCCGGGCGATCGCCACCCGCTGGCGCTGCCCGCCGGAGAGCTGGTCCGGCCGGTGCCCCAGCCGGTCGCCGAGCCCCAGGTCCGCGAGGACCTCCCGGACCCGCCGCCGGTCCACGCGCCGCCCGGCCAGCTTCAGCGGCAGCACCGTGTTCTGCGCGACGGTCAGTGTGTCGAGCAGGTTGTACTGCTGGAACACGAAGCCGATCCGGCCGCGCCGGAACCTCGTCAGCTCCGCCTCGCCGCCGCCGGTCAGTTCGGTGCCGTCCACCCGGACGATCCCGCTGTCGGGCCGGTCCAGGCCCGCCGCGCACTGCAGCAGCGTCGACTTCCCTGAACCGGACGGTCCCATCACCGCCGTGAACGTGCCGCGCCCGAGCCCGAGCGTCACCCCGTCCAGGGCGGTCACGGCGCTGTCGGCGTTCCCGTACGTCTTGGTGACCTTGACCAGCCGCAGTGCCTCGGCGGCGGGCTCCGGGTCCTGGTGCTGTCGTGGGCCGGTGCGGAACATCTCGTCGTCCCCCTTCGTGCGACACGCCCTGTGTCTCGTCCACGACGCTACGGAGGAGGGGACGTGACCACACTGGCCGCAGAACCCGTATCGCGGGGTGTACCCAGCGCCACCCCCCGGGTACTCGATCACCCCCGTACGGAAAGGGCTGACTCGGCATGCAGATCGATCTGAAGGGCCGCACCGCTCTCGTCACCGGCTCCACGCAGGGCATCGGCGCCGCCATCGCCACGGGCCTGGCCCGGGCCGGCGCCCGGGTGGGGGTCAACGGCCGTTCGCCCGGGCGGGTGGAGGAGGCCGTGGAGCGCATGCGCGGCGACGCCCCGGGCGCCGACCTGGTGCCCGTCGCCGCCGACGTGACCGGCGACGAGGGCGCCCGGCGGGCGGTGGACACCCTGGGGCAGGTGGACATCCTCGTCAACAACCTCGGGATCTTCGAGTCCGCCGACCCCCTGGAGATCAGCGACGAGGAGTGGCGGCGCTACTTCGAGGTGAACGTGCTGTCCGCCGTGCGCCTGACCCGGCTCGTCCTGCCCGGCATGACCGAACGCGGCTGGGGCCGCGTCCAGAACGTCGCCAGCGACTCGGCGGTCGTCATCCCCGCCGAGATGATCCACTACGGCATGTCCAAGACGGCCCTGCTCGCCGTGAGCCGGGGCTTCGCCAAGCAGGCAGCGGGCACCGGCGTCACGGTGAACTCCGTCATCGCCGGGCCGACCCACACGGGCGGCGTCGAGGACTTCGTGTACCAGCTCGTCGACCGCGACCTGCCCTGGGACGAGGCCCAGCGCGCCTTCATGCGGGAGCACCGGCCGCAGTCGCTGCTGCAGCGGCTGATCGAACCGGAGGAGATCGCCCACATGGTCGTCTACCTCGCCTCCGACCAGGCTTCGGCGACCACGGGCGGCGCGCTCCGCGTCGACGGCGGCTACGTCGACTCGATCCTGCCCTGAGTCACGCGCCGCCCACCAGCACCACCTCCAGCGTGCGCGGCCCGTGCACCCCCTCGACCCGGTCCAGTTCGATGTCACTGGTCGCCGAAGGACCGGAGATCCAGGTCAGCGGGCGCGCCGGGTCGAGGCGTCCGAGCCCCTGCGGCACGGACGACACGACCTGGTCCGGGACCCGTACGACGCACACGTGATGGTCCGGGACGAGGGTGATCCGGCGCCGCCCCTGGTCGGGCGAGCCGTCCAGCACGATCGTCCCGGTCTCCGCGATCGCCACCGCACAGGCCGTCACGACACTGTCCACACGGTCGAGTTCGCCCGGCGTGCTCTCCGCCCGGTCCGCCACGCGCGTCACCCCGGTCGCCGCCAGCCATCGCTCGTCGAGCCCGGGCGGCACCAGCACGGAGGCCGATCCGCGCCTGTTCAGGAGCCCCGCGATCAGCCCGGCCAGTCCGTCCTCGTCCGTGCGGTGCACGATCGCCCGGTAGTCGGCCAGGTTCTCGGCGAGCAGTTCCACCGTCTCGGCGACGGTCCGCGTCCCGTGCTCGCGCAGGTAGTCCCGGGCGATCGGCGTCTCGTCGGCGGGCGCGTCCGCGAGTGCGCGCCGCACCCGGCCCAGGATCCGTTCCCTGCTGTTCACTTCGCCCCGTCCTTCCCGCCGCGCGTGCGCTGCCACCAGTCCCGGAACGGCTCGGCCGGCACCTGCGGCAGTTCCCGGGTCCCGCTCCACGCCCGGCCCGGGCCGGGCAGGGTACGGGGATGGAAGCGGCGGGTCCGGGAGGCGGCGCGCTGGCCGGCGCGCAGCGCCCCCGGGTGGGTGAACGCCCAGCGGGCCGCGCGCATCGCCGCCCGCTCCGCCGCGTGGCCCTTCGCCGGCCGCAGCACGACCCGGTTGCCCTCCCGGGTGACCTCGCCGCCCTCCACCACCCGCTCCCGCAGGTGCACCAGCACCTCGGGGATGTCGATGGCGACCGGGCACACCTCGTAGCAGGCCCCGCACAGCGAGGACGCGTACGGCAGAGAGGCGTCGATGCCGCTGCCCGTGCCCCGCAGTTGAGGGCTGAGGATCGCGCCGATCGGGCCCGGGTACACCGAACCGTAGGCGTGGCCGCCGGCCCGCTCGTACACCGGGCACACGTTCAGGCACGCCGAGCAGCGGATGCAGCGCAGGGCCTGCCGGCCGACCTCGTCGGCGAGGGTGTCGGTGCGGCCGTTGTCCAGCAGCACCAGGTGGAAGGTGCTCGGCCCGTCGCCGTCGGCCGTGCCGGTCCAGGTCGACGTGTACGGGTTCATGCGCTCGGCCGTCGAGGAGCGGGGGAGGGTCTGCAGGAACACCTCCAGGTCCCGCCAGGTCGGCACGATCTTCTCGATGCCGACGACGGAGATCAGGGTGTCGGGCAGGGTCAGGCACATCCGCCCGTTGCCCTCGGACTCCACGACCACGAGCGTGCCCGTCTCGGCGACCATGAAGTTGGCGCCGGAGATGCCGACCTTGGCCCGCAGGAACTTCTCCCGCAGGTGCAGCCGGGCGGCTTCGGCGAGTTCGGCGGGCGTGTCGGTCAGGCCCTCGGGGGCGGGGCGGCCCCACTCGCTCATCTCCCGGGCGAAGATGTCGCGGATCTCGCCCCGGTTGCGGTGGATGGCGGGCACCAGGATGTGCGAGGGGCGGTCCTCGCCCAACTGCACGATCAGCTCGGCGAGATCGGTCTCGTAGGCGCGGATGCCCGCGGCCTGAAGCGCCTCGTTCAGCCCGATCTCCTGCGTGGCCATCGACTTGACCTTGACGACCTCGGACTCGCCGGTCGTCTTGACCAGTTCGGTGACGATCTCGTTGGCCTCGGCCGCGTCGGCGGCCCAGTGCACGATGCCGCCGGCGGCCGTGACCGACTCCTCCAACTGCACGAGGTAGCGGTCGAGATGGCGCAGTGTGTGGTCCTTGATGCGCTTGCCCGCCTCGCGCAGCTCGGCCCAGTCGGACACCTCCGCCACGGCCTTCGCCCGCTTGGCGCGGATGGTGTGGGTGGCGTGCCGCAGATTGCCGCGCAGGGTCGTGTTCGCCACGGCCTCCCGCGCGGCCTCCGGAAACGCCGGCATGCCGAGATACGTCCCGCTCATACGGCCGGTTCCTCCTCCGTGCTCGCCAGGATCTCCGCGATGTGCACCGGCCGCATGCCGGTCCGCAGCCGGGCCATCGTGCCGCCGATGTGCATCAGGCAGGAGTTGTCGGCCGCGCACAGCACCTCGGCGCCCGTCGACTCGGCGTTGCGTACCTTGTCCGCGCCCATCGCCGCCGAGACGTCGGCGTTCTTCAGCGCGAAGGTGCCGCCGAACCCGCAGCACTCGTCGGCCCCGGGCAGCTCGGCCAGTTCCAGCCCCTTCACGGCCCGCAGCAGCCGCAGGGGCCGCTCGCCCAGTCCGAGTCCGCGCAGCCCGTGGCAGGTGGGGTGGTAGGTCACCTTGTGCGGGTAGTACGCCCCGACGTCCGTCACGCCCAGCACGTCCACCAGGAACTCGGTGAGTTCGTACGTCTTCGGCACCACCGGCGCCAGCGTGGCCGCGAGGGTGTCCCCGCGCCCTTCGGCCCGGGCCCGCTCGCCCATGCGCGGATACAGCTCCCGCACCATCGCCCCGCAGGACCCGGAGGGCGTCACGATCGCCTCGTACCCGCCGAAGACGTCGCAGAAGTGCCGGGCGAGCGGCTCGGCCTCGTGGCGGTAGCCGGTGTTGTAGTGCGCCTGCCCGCAGCAGGTCTGCGCCGTCGGGAAGTCGACCTCGACGCCCAGCCTGGTCAGCAGTTTCACCACGGCCCGCCCGGTGTCCGGATAGAGCGTGTCGTTGACGCAGGTCAGGAACAGGGCGACACGCATCGCGGCTCCTCGGGGTCGATCATCGGATGAAGCAGGGTAGTCCGGGCGTGCGGCCGGGGGGAGACACCGTCAGGCCCCGGCGAGCCGGTCCTGCGCGGCGCGCCACCGCTCGGTGCCGCCGCGTGGTTCGTACCGGGTGAGCGGCTGCGTCCGCGCCAGCAGGTCCCGCATGCCGGCGAGGTCCCCGACCAGCCCGTGTGCCCGCGCCTGCACGAGCACGTTGCCCAGGGCGGCCGCCTCCGTCGGGCCGGCCACCACCGGCAGCCCGCAGGCGTCGGCGGTCAGCTGGCACAGCAGCGCGTTGCGCGTGCCGCCGCCCACCACGTGGACGACGTCGGCCGGCTGCCCGGCGAGCCGCTGGGCGTCCTCGACCGCCTTGCGGTGGGCGAGGGCGAGCGAGTCGAGGATGCAGCGCGTCACCTCGCCCGGATTCCGGGGCACCGGCTGGCCCGAGGCCCGGCACGCCTCGGCGATCCGCTCGGGCATGCGCCCCGGAGCCAGGAACGCGGCGTCGCCCGCGTCCACGACCGACCGCAGCGCCTGCGCTTCGGACGCCTCCCGCAGCAGCGCGCCCAGATCCGGCTCGCCCCAGGCCCGTACGCACTCCTGGAGCAGCCACAGCCCCATGATGTTGCGCAGGTACCGGACCGTGCCGTCCAGCCCGAGTTCGTTGGTGAAGTTGGCCGCCCGGCTCTCCTCGGTGAGCACCGGCGCGTCCAGTTCCAGGCCGGCCAGGGACCAGGTGCCGGTGCAGATGTAGGCGAACCGTTCGCCCGTCGCGGGGACCGCGGCGACCGCCGAGGCGGTGTCGTGCGAGCCGACGGCCGTCACCGGCACGGGACCGGCCAGCCCGGTCGCCTCCAGCACCTCGGGCCGCAGCACCCCCGCGGGGTCCCCGGGCCGGCGCAGCGGCGCGAACAGCCCGATGTCGATCCCGAGGCGCTCGGCGACGCCGTACGCCCAGTTCCGGGTGCGCGGGTCGATCAGCTGGGTGGTCGAGGCGTTGGTCAGCTCCGTGCCCTGCTCGCCGGTGAGCCAGTACGTCAGCAGGTCCGGTATCAGCAACAGCCTTTCGGCGTGCGCGAGTTGGGCCGTGGAGCGGGCCGCCGTCAGCTGGTACAGGGTGTTGAAGGGGGCGTACTGCAGCCCGGTGGCGGCGTACAGCTCCGGCGCGGGCACGCTCGCCCACACCGTCTCCGCGACGCCCTCGGTCCGCGCGTCCCGGTAGTGCACGGGGTTGCCGAGCAGCGCCCCGTCCGCGTCCAGCAGCCCGTAGTCCACCGCCCAGCTGTCGATGCCGACGGAGTCCACCTGCCCGGCCGCCCCGAGCCCCTCCAGGACTCCGGCGTAGAGCGCGAGGACATCCCACCGCAGCCCTTCCGGAACCCGCACGGGCCGGTTCGGGAAGCGGTGCGCCTCGGTGAGCTCCAGGCTGTCCGGGCCGACCCGGCCGACCATGACGCGCCCGCTGGACGCGCCGAGGTCGACCGCGGCGTACGCCCTCACGTCCGCGCTCATCGCAGGAAGGCGGCCGCGACGCCGGCGTCGACGGGGATGTGCAGCCCGGTCGTGTGGGTGAGGTCCCCGCCGGTCAGCGCGAACACGGCGTTGGCCACGTGCTCCGGGAGCACCTCGCGCTTGAGGATGGTCCGCTGCGCGTAGAACTCGCCCAGCTTCTCCTCCTCGACGCCGTACACGGCGGCCCGCTTGGCGCCCCAGCCGCCGGCGAAGATCCCCGAACCGCGCACGACCCCGTCGGGGTTGACGCCGTTGACGCGGATGCCGTGCTCGCCCAGCTCGGCGGCGAGCAGCCGCACCTGGTGGGCCTGGTCGGCCTTGGTGGCCGAGTAGGCGATGTTGTTGGGCCCGGCGAACACGGCGTTCTTCGAGGCGATGTAGACGATGTCGCCGCCGAGGCCCTGCGCGATCATCACCCGCGCCGCCTCCCGCGACACGAGGAAGGATCCGCGCGCCATGATGTCGTGCTGGAGGTCCCAGTCCTTCGCGGAGGTCTCCAGCAGTGGCTTGGAGATGGAGATGCCCGCGTTGTTGACCACGAGATCGACACCGCCGAAGGCCAGTACCGCCGCCCGGAAGGCCCCGGTGATCTGCTCCTCCGACGTCACGTCGACCGTCACGGCGACGGCCTTGTCGGGCCCGCCCAGCTCCTCGGCGACGGCCTCGGCGTTCTCCGTGTTCAGGTCCGCGACGACCACGCACGCGCCCTCGGCCACGAGCCGGTGCGCGATGGCCTTGCCGATCCCGCTGCCGGCGCCGGTCACCAGCGCGACCCGCGTGGCGAGCGCCCTGGGCTTCGGCATCCGCCGGAGCTTGGCCTCCTCCAGCGCCCAGTACTCGATGCGGAACTTCTCCGACTCCTCGATCGGCGCGTACGTGGACACCGCCTCGGCCCCGCGCATCACGTTGATGGCGTTGACGTAGAACTCGCCCGCGACCCGGGCGGTCTGCTTGTCCTTGCCGAACGAGAACATGCCGACCCCCGGGACCAGCACGATCGCCGGGTCGGCGCCGCGCATGGCGGGGGAGTCCGGCTCGGCGTGCCGCCGGTAGTAGGCGGCGTACTCCTCGCGGTACCGGGCGTGCAGCTCCTTCAGCCGGGCGATCGCCTCGTCGAGCGGGGCGGCCGGCGGCAGGTCCAGCACCAGGGGCCGGACCTTGGTGCGCAGGAAGTGGTCGGGGCAGGAGGTGCCGAGCGCGGCGAGCCGCGGGTGCTCGGCCCGCGCGAGGAAGTCGAGGACGACGTCCGAGTCGGTGAAGTGCCCCACCTGGGGCCGGTCCTGCGAGGCGAGGGCGCGCACGTACGGCGCGAGGGCGGCGGCCCGCTCCCGCCGCTCACCGGCGCCCAGGGCCGCGTACCCCTCGATCACCGGCCCGAAGGGCTCGGCCTTGCCCCGCTCGGCGAGGAACGTCTCCGCGGTCCGGATGATGTGCAGCGAGTTGCGCTCGCACTCCTCGGAGGTGTCGCCCCAGGCCGTGATCCCGTGCCCGCCGAGGACGCAGCCGATCGCCTGCGGGTTGGCCTTCCGCACGGCGGCGATGTCCAGCCCGAGCTGGAATCCGGGCCGCCGCCACGGCACCCACACCACGCTGTCCCCGAAGCACTCGGCGGTCAGCTTCTCCCCGTCGGCCGCGCAGGCCAGGGCGATCCCGGAGTCCGGGTGGAGGTGGTCGACGTGCGCGGCCTCCACCAGCCCGTGCATGGCGGTGTCGATGGACGGCGCCGCCCCGCCCTTACCGTGCAGGCAGTAGTCGAACGCGGCGACCATCTCGTCCTCGCGCTCCACCCCCGGGTACACGTCGACGAGTGCCCGCATCCGGTCCAGCCGCAGCACGGCCAGCCCCGCCTCGGTCAGCGTCCCGAGGTCCCCGCCGGACCCCTTGACCCACATCAGCTCGACGTCCCCGCCGGTGACGGGATCGGTCGCGACGCCCTTGGCGGAGGCGTTGCCGCCCGCGTAGTTGGTGTTCCGCGGATCGGCTCCCAGCCGGTGCGACCGGGCGAGCAGGGCGTCGGCTTCGGGATGAACAGTCATGCCAGTTCCTTTTCGAATAAGGGGTGAAGTGTCGTCCTCGAGGGGCGCGGGGAAATCAGGCGATCAACCGCACGCGACCCGCACTCCGCAGATCACGTCTCTCGGCAGACGCCTACGCGCCCCACCCCGCCTGCTGCCCGCCCACCCGCTCAGCGACGATCTTCTCGGCCCACCCGGACCGCCGGTACGCGGCGAGCGGCTCGGGGTCCAGCCCCATCTCCTCGCGCACCTCCCGCAGCAACGGCCGCACATCCGTGTTGTACGCGTCCATCAGCACGGCGTTCGCCTCCAGCACGTCCCCCGCCCGCTGCGCCGCCGCCAGCGCGTCCCCGTCGACCAGCAGCGCCTTCGCCGTGGCCTCCTGCACGTTCATCACCGACCGGATGATCGCCGGGATCTTCGCCTCGATGTTGTGGCACTGGTCGAGCATGAACGCGACCTCGGGCGAGAACCCGCCGCCGCGCACCACCTCGTACATGATCCGGAACAGCTGGAACGGATCGGCCGCCCCGACCATGAGGTCGTCGTCCGCGTAGAACCGGGAGTTGAAGTCGAAGCCGCCGAGCTTGCCCTCCCGCAGCAGCGTCGCCACGATGAACTCGATGTTGGTGCCGGGCGCGTGGTGCCCCGTGTCGACCACGACCTGGGCCTTCGGCCCGAGCTTCAGGCAGTGGGCGTAGGCGGTGCCCCAGTCCGGGACGTCCGTGGCGTAGAAGGCCGGCTCGAAGAACTTGTACTCCAGCAGCATCCGCTGCCCGTCCCCGAGCCGTTCGTAGACCTCGGCCAGCCCTTCGGCCAGCCGGTCCTGACGGCTGCGGATGTCGTCCTGCCCGGGATAGTTCGTCCCGTCGGCGAACCACAGCTTCAGATCGGTCGACCCGGTCGCGTCCATGATGTCGACGCACTCCAGCAGGTGGTCCACGGCCTTGCGCCGCACCGCCGCGTCCGGGTGGCAGATGCTGCCGAGCTTGTAGTCGGCGTCCTGGAAGGTGTTGGAGTTGATCGCCCCGAGCCTCACCCCGCGGTCCCGCGCGTGACCGGCCAGCGCCGCGTAGTCGTCGACCTTGTCCCACGGGATGTGCAGCGCGACCGTCGGGGCGACCCCGGTGAACTCGTGCACCTTCGCCGCGTCGTCCAGCTTCTCCTGCGGCGTGCGCGGCACGCCCGCTTGCGCGAAGACCTTGAACCGCGTGCCGGAGTTCCCGTACGCCCACGACGGCGTCTCGACGGCCTGTGTCTGGAGAGCGGCCTTCACCGCGGCGAGCTCGGTCACGTCAGAACTCCTGAGACATCGGGTCGCGACGGCCACGCGTGACGACCACTGAATGAAACGATTCAGGACGCGAAGCTATGGGCCGCCCGAAGGGGTGTCAACCCCTCCCGTCAAGACGGTCTCCCGTGACCAGGGCGTGACCTTCTTGGATCGAAACTTTTTCGACCGGAACCCATTGACGTGACATGCGCCGCACGCCTAACGTCCCGGCAACCCAGTTGAAACCTTTCACGACGCCCACGACGCCGCGAGGCCGTCCCGCCGGCGTCGTCGAGGAGCCCCCAATGACCCACCCGTCCACCACGGGTCCGGCCCCGGTTCTGGCGCTGAGGGACGTCTCCAAGTCCTTCGGCGCGGTCCGCGCCCTGCGGGACGTCTCCCTGGAGCTGTTCCCCGGGGAGGTGCACGCCCTGGCCGGCGAGAACGGTGCCGGCAAGTCGACCCTCATCAAGACGCTCGCCGGAGTGCACCGGCCGGACACCGGCCAGGTGCTGCTCGACGGCGCGCCCGTCGCCTTCCACGGGCCCGGCGACGCCCGCGACGCCGGCATCGCCGTGATCTACCAGGAGCCCACGCTCTTCCCCGACCTGTCGATCGCCGAGAACATCTACATGGGCCGCCAGCCGCGCCGCGCGCTCGGCCGGATCGACCACAAGGCCACGCATCACGCCACCGCCGAGCTGATGAAGCGCCTCGGCGTCGAACTCGACCCCGGCCGTCCCGCGCGCGGCCTGTCCATCGCCGACCAGCAGATCGTCGAGATCGCCAAGGCCCTCTCCTTCGACGCCCGCGTCCTGATCATGGACGAGCCGACCGCCGCCCTCACCGGCAGCGAGGTCGCCCGCCTCTTCGGCGTGGTGCGCACCCTGCGCGAGCAGGGCGCCGCCGTGCTGTTCATCTCCCACCGGCTGGAGGAGATCTTCGAGATCTGCCGGCGGGTCACCACCCTGCGCGACGGCGCCCTGATCGCCAGCGAGCCCCTGGAGGGCATGACCGAGGACGACCTGGTGCGCCGCATGGTCGGCCGCGACCTCGACGAGCTGTACCCCAAGCAGGAGGTCGAGCCGGGCGAGGTCGCCCTGAGCGTGCGCCGGCTGACCCGCGAAGGCGTCTTCACCGACGTCTCCTTCGACGTCCGGCACGGTGAGATCGTCGGTCTCGCGGGCCTGGTCGGCGCCGGGCGCACGGAGGTCGCCCGGGCCGTCTTCGGCATCGACCGCTGGGACGCCGGTGACGTGACCGTCCAGGGCAAGCCCCTGGTCAACGGGGCCCCCTCCACCGCCATGGCCGCGGGCCTCGCCCTGGTCCCCGAGGACCGCCGCGCCCAGGGGCTGGTGATGGACATGTCCATCGAGCGCAACATCGGCCTCACCGGACTGCGCACGACCGTGAAGGCCGGGTTCATGGACCGCGGCGCCGAACGCAGCCGCTCCCTGGACTGGGCCGTCAGGCTCCAGGTCAAGTACGCCCGGATCGCCGACACGGTCAGCACGCTCTCCGGCGGCAACCAGCAGAAGGTCGTCCTCGCCAAGTGGCTCGCCACCGGCCCGAAGGTGCTGATCGTCGACGAGCCGACCCGCGGCATCGACGTCGGCACCAAGGCCGAGGTGCACCGGCTGCTGTCCCAGCTCGCCGCCGACGGCGTGGCCGTCCTGATGATCTCCTCCGACCTGCCCGAGATCCTCGGCATGGCCGACCGCGTGCTGGTGATGCACGAGGGCCGACTGACCGCCGAGATCCCGCGCTCCGACGCCACCGAGGAAACCGTGATGGCCGCAGCCACCGGGAGGGCCGCCGCATGACGGTCGTGACCCCGCAGGAGGCCCCCGTGGCCGACGTGCCCAAGTCGAGCGGCACCCGGCTCGTCGACCGCGTCTTCAAGATGCGCGAACTCGCCATCCTGGTCGTCTTCCTGGTGATGATCGCCGTCACCCAGGCCGGCAACAGCGAGTTCCTGTCCGAGCAGGGCGTCAAGGACCTGCTGCTGAACGCGACGATCCTGGTCCTGGTCGCCACCGGCCAGTCCCTGGTCGTCATCACCCGCAACGTCGACCTGTCCGTCGGCTCCACGCTCGGCATCAGCGCCTTCGCCGCCGGCACCTACCTCCAGGGCGGCGGCGACCCGGTCGTCGCGATCGCCCTGGCCGTCCTGCTCGGCGTCGGCTTCGGGCTGCTCAACGGACTGCTCGTCAGCCTCGGCCAGGTGCCCGCGCTCGTGGTCACCCTCGGCACGCTGTACATCATCCGCGGCATCGACTCCATCTGGGTCGGCTCCCGGCAGATCACCGCGGCCGACCTGCCCGGCGGATTCGTCGACTTCGGCTCAGGCGGCATCTCCGCCGTGCCGTACCTCGCCCTGATCGCCCTGGCCGTCCTCGTCGCCACCGCCTACTACCTCAAGCACTTCGGCAGCGGCCGCGAGCTCTACGCCCTCGGCTCCAACCCGGAGGCCGCACGCCTCGCCGGCATCCCCGTGCGCAAGCGGATCCTCGCCGCGTACACCTTCTGCGGCGCCCTCGCCGGACTCGCCGGCGCGCTGTACCTCGCCCGGTTCGGCAACGTCGACTCCGGCACCGGCACCGGCTACGAACTGACCGTCGTCAGCGCGGTGGTGGTCGGCGGCGTCGTCTTCACCGGCGGCTCCGGCAGCGTCTACGGCGCGGCCCTCGGCGCCCTGCTGCTGACCTCCATCAACAGCGTGCTGCCCGCCCTCGGCGTCAGCTCCGTCTGGGTGCTCGCGATCAACGGCATCCTGCTCATCCTCGCCATCGCGGTCGACCGGATCGTCGCGCTGCGCGTGGCCTCCGCCCTGAAGAAGAGGAACGCCCGCCATGGCTGACATCTCCCTGAGCCGAGCGGTCCGCTGGGACACGGTCGTCGGCGCCCTCCTCCTCGTCGTCCTGCTGTTCTCCTTCGGCTTCGTCGACGGGTTCGGCAACGCGCTCAACCTGTCGTTCCTGATCGGGAACACCCTGCCCATCGCGCTGATCGCGCTGCCGATGACCCTGCTGGTCGTCTCCGGCGAGATCGACCTGTCGGTGGCCTCCACGGCCGGCCTGTCCGGCGCCGTGATGGGCGCCCTGTGGAACCAGGGCATGGCCATCGAGACGATCATCCCGGTCTGCCTGCTCCTGGGCGTGGTGTGCGGGCTGATCAACGGCCTGCTGGTGACCCGGCTGGGGCTGCCGTCCCTCGCCGTCACGATCGGCACGCTGGCCGCCTACCGGGGCATCGCGCAGATCGTGCTCGGCTCCGACGCGGTGACCGACTTCCCCACGCAGTACCTGGACTTCGCGGCCGGGCGCATCGGCGACACCTTCGTCCCGTACGCCTTCCTGCCGTTCCTCGTCCTGCTCGCCATCGCCGTGGTCGCGCTGCACGCCACGCCGTTCGGGCGCTCGCTCTTCGCGATCGGGGCGAGCGAGGAGGCGGCCCGCTTCGCCGGGATCCGGGTCAGGCGGCAGAAGCTGATCCTGTTCACACTGACCGGTCTCATGGCCTCCCTGACTGGCGTCTTCTGGGCGCTGCACTACGCCAGCGCCCGCTACGACAACGCCACGGGCCTGGAACTGTCCGTCGTGGCGGCCGTGTTGCTCGGCGGTATCGACTTCGACGGCGGCAAGGGCACGCTGGGCGGCGCGATCGCCGGGGTGTTCCTGCTGGGGGCGCTGCAGAACGTGATGAGCCTCCAGGACGTCTCGGCGCAGTCGCAGATCGTCGTCACCGGTGTCCTGCTCGTTCTCTCCGTGCTCGGCCCCCGGGTCGTACGGCAGATCTCCACAGCGAGGGCGGGCCGCAGAGCCGCCGCCTCGACTCCCACCTCATGACCAGCCCTTCCTCGTAAAGGACGACAGCCATGCGTAAGACAACCCTCCGCCGCGGCTGCGCGGCGCTCGCCACCGCCACCTCGCTCGCCCTGGCGCTCACCGCCTGCGGTGGCGGCACCACCAAGAAGGACGTCGCGAACGAGAGCGGTTCCGCGGCCGCCGCCGGCAAGGCCGACCCGAACGCCGAGCTCAAGAAGGGCCTGACCGTCGGGTTCCTGCCCAAGCAGGTCAACAACCCCTACTTCACCACCGCCGACAAGGGCGGCGAGAAGGCACTGAAGGAACTGGGCTCCAGCTACAAGGAGGTCGGGCCGTCCAGCGCGACCGACACCGCCGGGCAGGTCTCCTACGTCAACACGCTCACCCAGCAGCAGGTCGACGCGATGGCCGTCTCCGCGCAGGACCCGGGCGCCCTGTGCACCGCGCTCAAGCAGGCCATGAAGAACGGCATCAAGGTCGTCACCTACGACTCCGACACCACGCCCGGCTGCCGCAACGCCTTCATCTCGCAGGCCTCCGCCGAGGACCTCGGCCGCACCGAGGTGCAGCTGCTCGCCGAGCAGATCGACCACAAGGGCGAGATCGCGATCCTGTCCGCCGCGCAGACGGCGACGAACCAGAACACCTGGATCGACTTCATGAAGGACGAGCTGAAGAAGCCCGAGTACAAGAACATGAAGCTGGTGAAGGTCGCGTACGGCAACGACGACGCCCAGCAGTCCTTCCAGCAGACCCAGGGCCTGCTCCAGGAGTACCCGAACCTGAAGGGGATCATCTCCCCGACCACCGTCGGCATCAAGGCCGCAGCCCAGTACCTGTCGGGCTCCAAGTACAAGGGCAAGGTCAAGCTGACCGGCCTCGGCACCCCCAACGACATGCGCAAGTACGTCAAGAACGGCACCGTCGAGGCGTTCGAGCTGTGGGACCCGGCCAAGCTCGGCGAACTGGCCGCCCGCACCGCCGTCGCGCTGTCCTCGGGGCAGATCACCGGCAAGGAGGGCGAGACCTTCAAGGCCGGCTCCATGGGCGAGTACACCATCGGCAAGGACGGTGTGATCAGCCTCGGCAAGCCGACCGTGTTCAACGCCGGCAACATCGACCAGTTCGACTTCTGATCCCGGAGGGTCGTTGATGCAGCGCGTGTGCTTCCTGCTGAAGGTCCGGGCGGACCGCCTCGACGAGTACCGCGAGCGGCACGCCGCCGTGTGGCCCGAGATGCTCCAGGCCCTGACGGAGACCGGCTGGCACAACTACTCGCTCTTCCTGCGCGAGGACGGACTGCTCGTCGGCTACCTGGAGACCGAGGACTTCGAGGCCGCCCGGGCCGGGATGGAGGCCACCGACGTCAACGCCCGCTGGCAGGCGGAGATGGCGCCGTTCTTCGAGACCCTGGACGGCGCCCGTCCCGACGAGGCCATGAAACCGCTCACGGAAGTCTTCCACCTCGCATGACGACGGAGTCCACGAGATGCACAGACGTACCCTGCTGGCCGCCGCCCTCGCGGGAACGGTGGTGACCCCCGCCCTCGCCTCCGGCACGGCACGGGCCGCCGGACCCGGCCCGTCCGTCACCCCGGCCGGCACCACCACGCTCGACGGCCGGGCCCTCTTCTTCGTGTCGTACGACGGGCTGGTCAACAACAACTCGTTCCAGAAGAACGGCCTGCTGACCTACAAGGGCCACCAGTACGCCGCCTGGTACACCGCCGACCGCAACGCCGTCGTCGGCCGCCGCGCCCTCGGGTCGAGCACCTGGTCGACCGTGAAGGCCGGGCACACCCTGCGCTACGACGACTCCCACAACGTCATCTCCATGGGCGTCTCCAGGGCCGACGGCCGCCTGCACCTCAACATGGACTCCCACAGCGACGGCTTCACCTACGTCAAGTCCGTCGCCGGGCTCATGGACGACCCCACCGGGCTCAGCTGGACCGCGAGCCGCTTCGGGGCGCCCCAGGCGACGCTGGACGGCCTCGCGCCGACCTCGCAGTTCACCTATCCGCAGTTCGTCTCCACCCCCGAGGGCAGGCTCCAGCTCAGCTACCGCGTCGCCGTCTCCGGCAACGGCCGCAACGCCCTCGCGGAGTACGACGGCACCCGGTGGACCGCCCTGGGGGAGTGGTCGAGTTCCACCGGCACCTACACCAGTGCGCACGGCTCCTCCACCGCCCGCAACATGTACCTGCACGGCATCGACTACGACCGGGGCGGCCGGCTGCACTCCTTCTTCACCTGGCGCGAGCAGAACGGCGCCGTCATGTGCAACGGCGGCGGCATCACCAACCACGACACCGGCTACGTCTACTCCGACGACCGCGGCCGCACCTGGCGCAACGACGCGGGCACGGTCGTCGGCGTCACGGGCGGCTCCGACAAGGTGTCCGTCAACGACGCCGGGCTGATCGTGGACCCGCTCGACCCGGACCACTCCCTGATGAACCAGGAGAGCCAGTTCACCGACTCCGCCGGCCGGCCGCACGCGATCATCTCCTACGTCCCGGGCCGCTTCGGCCAGTGCACCACGAACTACGTCGCGGACCGGACCAGGAACGGCCGGGCCTTCCACCTCCGCCGCAACGCCTCCGGCAGCTGGCAGAAGACCGAGATCCCGGTCCCGCTCGACTCCAGTCAGCGCACCAAGCTGATCCTCGACCGGTACGACAACGCCTACGCGATCTTCCCCTACGGCCGGATCGCCGGCGCCTCAGCGGTCTCGGGGTACACCGACTGGAAGGTCCTCTTCGACGGCAGCGGCCTGAACGCCTTCGGCGAGGTCGTCATCGACGAGACCCGGGTGGCCCAGGACGGGGTGCTGTCCTTCATGTACCAGGAGAAGTCCACCGGTACGACCCCCTCGCCGCTGCGCGTCGCCGACTTCCGGCTGCCCGCCTGACCGTGACCGGGTCCCGGGGCGGCGTGCCGGTAATGTGAAGCCGCCCCGGGCCGCCGCCCCCCTCGTCTCCCCCTGGAGGTCCCCGCCCGATGGCCCAGTCGGTGGGTATCAAGGACGTCGCCCGTGCCGCCGGAGTCTCCGTCGGCACGGTGTCGAACGTGATCAACCGCCCGGACACGGTCGCCACCGAGACCCGGGCCCGCGTGCTGTCCGCGATAGACCGGCTCGGCTACGTCCGCAGCGAGTCCGCGCGCCAGCTGCGCGCCGGGCGCAGCCGCATCATGGGGCTGCTCGTCCTCGACATGGGCAACCCCTTCTTCGTCGACGTCGCGCGCGGCGCCGAGCGGGCCGCCCGGCGGGCCGGGCTCGGCGTGATGGTCTGCAACAGCGCCCAGAACCCGGGCGAGGAGGCCGAGTACCTGTCGCTCTTCGCCGAGCAGCGGGTGCGCGGCGTGCTGCTCACCCCGGCCGACGCGACCGGCCGCAACATCGAGGCGTTCCGCCGGCACGGCATCCCGTTCGTCCTGGTCGACCGGGTCGCCGAGGGCACGACCGAGTGCTCCGTCTCCGTCGACGACGTCGCGGGCGGCGCCCTCGCGGTACGCCACCTCGTCGACGCCGGGCACCGCTCCCTCGCCTACGTCAGCGGCCCGCCCGGCCTCAACCAGGTCCGCGACCGCCGCACCGGCGCCCTCGAAGCGCTCGCCGAGGCCGGGCTCGGCCCCGACGCGCTGCGCGAGCTGCCCACCGAACGGCTGGACGTCGCCGCGGGCCGGGACGCCGGGGCCCGCCTGCTCGGGCTCGCCGACCGGCCCACCGCCGTGTTCTGCGCCAACGACCTGCTCGCCCTCGGCGTGCTCCAGGCCATGTACGCGGCCGGTGTGCGCGTCCCGGACGACCTCGCCATCGTCGGCTACGACGACATCGAGTTCGCGGCGGCCGCCGCCGTGCCGCTCACCTCGGTCCGCCAGCCCGCCGTCACCATGGGCGCCATGGCGGCCGACCTGCTCCTGGAGGAGACCGAGGAGGAGGGCACGGCCCGGCCGCACGAGCACCGGCGGGTCGTGCTCCAGCCGGAACTCGTCGTCCGCCGCTCCAGTCTGGCCGCCCGCTGAGGGCCTGAACGGCCGCCTGGCCTGAACGGTCGTTCAGCAAGGTTTCATGATCGAAGGGCTCACCCCCGGACGTTCCCTGTGATGAACTGGGACGCGGTCCGAAAATCCGCCCGTCCCGGGAGCCCTGTTGATCCTCAGCTACCGTCAGCCCGGAGTCGTCCTCACCGACCGGCGCTTCACCGTGCCCCTCGACCACGACCGGCCCGAGGGCGAGACGATCGAGCTGTACGCCCGAGAGGTCGTCGCCGGCGACAAGGCCCACCTGGAGCTGCCCTGGCTGCTCTACCTCCAGGGCGGACCGGGCTTCGGCGCCGACCGCTCCGTCGGCCGGCCCGGCTGGCTGGGCCGGGCGCTGCAGGAGTACCGCGTGCTGCTGCTGGACCAGCGCGGCACCGGCCACTCCACGCCCGCCAACCGGCAGACGCTCCCGCTGCGCGGCGGCCCCGCCGAGCAGGCCGGCTACCTCACCCGCTTCCGCGCCGACTCGATCGTCCGCGACTGCGAGGCCATCCGGCCCGGGCTCACCGGCGGCGCACCCTGGACCGTCCTGGGCCAGAGCTTCGGCGGCTTCTGCGCGACCACGTACCTCTCCCTCGCCCCAGAGGGCCTGGCCACCGTCCTTGTCACCGGCGGCCTGCCGTCCCTGGACGCCCACGCCGAGGACGTCTACCGGGCCGCCTTCCCGCGCATCGAGCGCAAGGTCACCGCCCACTACGCCCGCTACCCGCAGGACGCCGAACGCGCCCGGCGGATCGCCGACCACCTGCTCACGCACGACGTGGTCCTGCCGAACGGCTACCGGCTCACCGTCGAGGCCTTCCAGTCCCTCGGCATCGTCCTCGGCACCGGTGACGGCACCCACCGCCTCCACCACCTCCTGGAGGACGCGTTCGTCCGCACCCCGCAGGGCCTCGCGCTCTCCGACGCCTTCCAGGAGCAGGTCCAGGGCCTGCTCTCCTACGCGCGCCACCCGCTGTACGCCCTGATCCACGAGTCGATCTACGGCCAGGACGCCCGGCCCACCGCATGGGCGGCCGAGCGGGTCCGCGCCGAGTTCCCCCAGTTCGACGCCGCCAAGGCCCTCGCGGGCGACGAACCCCTGCTGTTCACCGGAGAATCGATTCACCCCTGGATGTTCGACTGCGACCCGGCGCTGCGCCCGCTGCGCGAGACCGCCGAACTGCTCGCCGCCCGCACCGACTGGACGCCCCTGTACGACCCCGCGCGCCTGGCGGCCAACGAGGTACCGGTCGCCGCAGCCGTGTACCACGACGACATGTACGTCGACACCGCCCACTCCCTGCGCACCGCACGCGCCGTCCGCGGCCTGCGCACCTGGGTCACGGACGAGTACGAGCACGACGGCGTGCGCACCGGCGGCCCCCGGGTCCTGGACCGGCTGCTGGCCCTCGTGCGCGACGAGGCGTGACGCCGGTGCCGCGGACTAGTCTGCCGACATGACGGAGCCGACGAGCACTCAACTCCAGCCCATGCCCGGCGACTGGCGGCGCGCCCTCGCGGTCGTGGCCCACCCGGACGACCTCGAGTACGGCTGTTCGGCGGCCATCGCGGCCTGGACCGACGAGGGCCGCGAGGTCGCCTACGTCCTCGCCACCCGCGGCGAGGCGGGCATCGACACGATCGCCCCCGAGCAGTGCGGCCCGCTGCGCGAGCGGGAGCAGCGGGCGAGCGCGGCGGTGGTGGGCGTGAGCGAGGTGGAGTTCCTCGACCACAAGGACGGCGTCATCGAGTACGGCACCGCCCTGCGCCGCGACATCGCCGCCGCCATCCGCCGGCACCGGCCCGAGCTGGTCATCACGCTCAACCACCGCGACACCTGGGGCGGCGTCGCCTGGAACACCCCGGACCACGTGGCCGTCGGCCGGGCCACGCTCGACGCGGCCGGCGACGCGGGCAACCGCTGGATCTTCCCGGAACTCACCGCGCAGGGCCTCCAACCCTGGGACGGCGTGCGCTGGGTCGCCGTCGCCGGTTCCAGCACGCCCACCCACGCCGTGGACGCGACACCGGGCATGGAGCGCGCGGTGCGCTCCCTGCTGGAACACCGCACGTACATCGAGGTGCTGACCGACGACGATTCGAGCAACGGACGTACGTCAGTCGAGGACTACTGCCGGGACTTTCTCACCCGCCAGGCCGACGCCCTCGCTGAACGATTCGGCGGCCGCCCCGCCGTCGCCTTCGAGCTCTTCCCCCGCTGAGTGATTCGCGATCGCACGTGACAGCGCCCCCGGTCCGGTGACCGGGGGCGTCCGCCCCTGCCCCTCCGCGTGGCAGCAGGTACTAGGTGTAGCGATCACGATGGGGGTTCCGAACGCGGGGACTGAAGAGAGGGCTCCGGCCGGGCGAGGCGATCGGCCGGTTACGGAGCGGGCTGTCCCTGAGGATTCACCTCGCCTGCGAGGGGCAGAGTTGACGCCGACCGCTCGCTTTCACAATCGCTGCTGGCAACGTCAATAACTGCGCCCAGTTCGAGCATCATGGCCCGCATCAGGGTCAGTCGATGCGGACCCGGACGGCCCAGGACGCCACCCGAGCAGGTTCGTCGCGGACAAGGGATACTCGTCCCCGGACATCCGCTCCTACCCGCGGTGACGGGGCATCAAGGCTGCGATCCCGGAACGGATCGACCAGATCAATGGCCGTCCTTCGGCGCGGCGAGAGCCGGTGCCGGCTTGACCGGGCCGCCTACCGGCGACGCAACCTCATCGAGCGCTGCTTCAACAAGCTCAAGCACAACAAGGCCCTGGCCACCCGCTATGACGAGCTCGCCCGGCATGTCAGGGCCTGGTCACCATCGCCTGCCCACGACTATGGCCGCAGAGTCCTCGGGACGAGGTCACCGGGGGCGTTGCCGCGTGTCTGTGAGTGGTCAGCAGGACTCGTCGAGCTTGACGGAGTAGATGGCGACGCGAAGGGCGTTCGTGGCGCCGGGCGCCGGGTCCTGGCGGCAGACCTTCCAGTTGCTGTTGTCGAGGATCCATCGGCCCTCGGGTGACGCGTCTTCCTCGTTGACCATGAAGCCCTCGCTGCGCAGCAGGTTCTGCGCCTCGCGGTGGTTCATGCCGACGACGTCGGGCACCTCGCTGGTCTCCGGCTCGGCTTCGTCGGCGCTGGTCTCGGCAGTGGGCGCGTCCATGTCGGTCTCGGTGGTGCTCGTGTCCTGCTTCGTCCGGCCGCTCGTGTCCTCGGCGGTGGTGCCCGGCTTGCTGGAACTGGTGTCCTCGGTGCCTTCGCAGGCGGTGAGCGTGAGAAGTGCTGCGGCGGTGAGCGCGCCGATGGTGTAGCGGATGCGCATGGTTCGTCCCCCGAAGGTTGCGAGTGCTGAGGGGCCATCATGCGACATGTGAGGGTGGTGTGAACGCTGCGTGACACTTCTGTGACACGCCCGGTCAGGAGTGGGAGACCAGCTCGAAGCTGGAGAGTTGCACGGCGAGGGCAGGCCCGGACGACGGAGTGCCGGAACCCCGCATGGTGACGAGAGGGATTCTCAGTCGGCCCGAGACGCTGACCGAAAACGAACAGCTCCGGCGCAAGAACAACCTGGCCGACCGAGGACGGGATGCCAGCGTACAAACGTGGGCAGCTACGGTATCTCGGGCGAGAGGACCCCGAGACGTACGTCCGCGGCTTCCTGACGCAGCACGCCGAGGCCATGGGGGAGCGGTTCGGCGGCCGGCCGGCGGTGGCGTTCGAACTGTTCAGCAGGTGACGTGAGACGGTCATGACGGGGAGACGGGGGAGAGCGTGACAGGCAGTGAGGAACTGGCCGGCCGGTTCGAGGAGCACCGGGGACGGCTGCGAGCCGTCGCGTACCGCATGCTGGGTTCGCTCACTGAGGCGGAGGACGCCGTGCAGGAGACGTGGCTGAAGCTCAGCCGCGCCGAGACGGACGGCATCCACAACCTCGGCGGCTGGCTCACGACCGTCACCGGCCGGGTCTGCCTCGATCTGCTCCGCTCCCGTGCCGCGCGCCGCGAGGAGCCGATGGACGCCACGCCGGGCACGTTCGTCCCGGACCCCGTGCTCAGGCCGCTGTCCCACCTCGACGACCCGGCGGAGGAGGTGCTCCGGGCCGACTCCGTGGGCCTGGCGCTGCTCGTCGTCCTGGAGAACCTGGCGCCCGACGAGCGGCTGGCGTTCGTGCTGCACGACATGTTCGCCGTGCCGTTCGACGACATCGCGCCCGTCGTGGAGCGCAGCCCGGCCGCGACCCGGCAGCTGGCCAGCCGCGCCCGGCGCCGGGTGCGCGGTGCCACGCCCTCCGCGGAACCCGACCTCGGACGCCAGAAGGAGGTGCTCGACGCCTTCCTGGCCGCCTCCCGCGCCGGGGACTTCGAGGCGCTGCTGGCGCTGCTCCACCCGGACGTGGTGCTGCGGGCCGACTCGGGTGCGCTGGTGCGGGGCGCGGCCGTGTCCAAGGCCGTCCAGGGCGCCGAGGCGGTCGCGGAGCAGGCGATGATGTTCGCCCGGTTCGCGCAGGCCGCGGAACTCGCGCTGGTCAACGGCTCGGTCGGAGTGGTCAACGCGCACGGGGGACGCGTGCGGTCGGTCATGGGCGTCACCATCAGCGACGGCCGCATCACCGCGCTCTACATCCTGGCCGACCCGGAGCGGCTGGCACGTCTGGAGGTGCCCGGGCGTGCGGGCTGAGCCGGGTCACCGCGGCCGCCGGCACCTGAGCTGTCGTTTCGTATGCTGAACGGCATGCGAGATCATCAAGCCGCGCGAGCGGAACTGCGCGGCGCGTGCGAGCGGTGCTTCGGGCTCTGCTGCGTCGCCCTGCCCTTCGCCGCCTCAGCCGACTTCGCGGTCTCCAAGGACGCCGGCACACCCTGCCGGAACCTGCGGGACGACCAGCGCTGCGGCATTCACGCCACCCTGCGGCAGAAAGGATTCGCCGGCTGTACCGTCTACGACTGCTTCGGGGCCGGGCAGCGGGTCTCGCAGGTCACCTTCGAAGGACGGGACTGGCGTACCGGGCCGCCCGAGCGCGCCCGCCGCATGTTCGACGTGTTCCCGGTCGTCCGGCAGCTGCACGAGCTGCTGTGGTACCTGACCGAGGCGCTCGCCCTGCCCGCCGCCCGCTCCCTCCACGACGAGCTCCGCACGGCGCTGGAGCGGACGGAGGAACTGGCCGGCGGCACCCCCGAGCAACTCGCCGCCCTGGACGTGGCGGCCCACCGCCAGGAGGTCAACGTCCTGCTGCTGCGCACCAGCGAGCTGGCCCGGGCCGGCACCAAGGGCCGCAGGAAGGACCGCCGGGGCGCGGACCTCGTCGGGGCCCGCCTCAAGGGCGCCGACCTGCGTGGAGCCACGCTCCGCGGCGCGTACCTCATCGCCGCCGACCTCACCGGCGCCGACCTGCGGGGCGCCGACCTGATCGGCGCCGACCTGCGCGACGCGGACCTCACCGACGCCGACCTGACGGGGGCGTTCTTCCTCACCCAGCCGCAGCTCAACGCCGCGCGGGGCAGTGCCGGCACCCGGCTGCCGGCGTCACTCACCCGCCCCGGGCACTGGGTGGCGCAGGTCTGAGGCCGGCTCGCGCACCGGCGTCCGGCGCTCCGGGAGCAGCCGCAGGCCCTCCGGCATCAGCGTCAGCCGTTCCGTGACGCGCAGCCGGTAGGCCGGATCGGGCCGCAGCTCGTAGCGGCGCAGTAGCAGGCCGAGCACCAGCGTCGCCTCGTGCAGCGCGAACTGGCGCCCGATGCAGGCCCGCGCCCCCGTCCCGAAGGGCTTGAAGGTGTGCGGGGCCCGGGACCGCACCGCCGGTGCCTCGAAGCGGTCCGGGTCGAACCGCTCGGCGTCCGCGCCCCACACCTCCGGGTCCCGGTGCAGCATCGGAGTCAGCACCAGCGCCCAGGCCCCGCGCCGCATCGGGTGCTCCCCGGCCAGCACGGTGTCCTCGCGGGCCTCCCGGGCGAAGGCGGGCGCGGTGGGCCACAGCCGCAGCGACTCGTCCAGCACCCGGCGGACGTAACGCAGCCGGGCCACCTGCTCGTAGGCCGGTTGCTCCGCGTCCGCCCAGACCCGCTCCACCTCGGCGCGGGCCCGGGCGGCGACCTCGGGGTGGCGGGAGAGGTAGTGCAGGGCGAAGGAGAGCGCGCCCGACGTCGTCTCGTGGCCGGCGACCAGGAAGGTGATGACCTGGCGGCGCACGTTCCGGTCCGCCAGCCGCTCCCCGGTCTCGGGGTGGGCCGTCAGCAGCATCCGGTCGAGCAGGTCCCCGTCCCCGCCGCCCCCGGCGCGCCGGGCCCGGACCAGCTCGTCGACCGTGTGGTTGAGATAGGCGATGTCGGCCGCGTTGCGCCGGCTCGCGCCGCGCAGCAGCAGCGGGGCCAGCGGGAAGGGCACGGTGTTGAGCCGCTGCGCGTAGGTCAGGGTGCCGACCATCGCGGTGACGAAGGGGTGCGGCCGGGAGCGGTCGAACGAGCCGAAGTCGTGCCCGAAACCGGTCCGCGCGATCGTCTCCAGCGTCAGCTTGGTCATGTCGCCCGGCACGTCCACCGTCCGGCCCGAGGCCGCCGCCGCGTCCCAGTGCCCGGTCAGCCGCCGCGCCACGGACAGCATCATCGGGTGGTAGCCGGCCATCGCCTCGCGGCTGAACCCGGGGGCGAGGACGTCGTGCGCCAGCTGCCAGTTGGGCTCGTGGTTGTACGCCGTGAACAGGCCGTCCCCGGCCACGGGCCGCAGGTTGGCGACGCCGAGTCCCACGTGCTTGGCGAAGCGCGTCTCGTCCGCGAGGTCGGCCGTGTGCCGGGCGCCCCAGACGAAGACGAACTCCTTGCCGAAGGCCTTGCGCCGGAAGACGGGCCCGAGTTGACGGGCGTAGCGCAGGGAGTCCTGCACCGGGGTGCGCCGGTCGACGCCCACGACGTCCCCGAGCAGCGGGATCCGGTGCGGCGGGTGCGGGATGCGGTCCAGCTCCGGCCAGCCCAGCTCGGCACTGCGGAAACCCTTGGGCTGCTGTGCCCGTGTCGGCGCCTCCGTCATGGCGCGATCTCCCTTGATCCAGCGGTGGCTTGGCACGTGTTGTACGTGAGTTCAATAGCGCGGTTCAGTCTGGTCCCGCTGTTGAACCGGCGTCAAGTAAAGTGCGGGCATGGCCGCGAATCAGGGCGGGCGCACGCGCCGCCGGCTCAGCACCGAGGAGCGCCGGGCGCAGCTCCTGTCGGTCGGGGCGCGGCTGTTCTCGGAGAACCCCTACGACGACGTGTGGATCGAGCAGGTCGCCGAGATCGCCGGGGTCTCGCGCGGGCTGCTCTACCACTACTTCCCGACCAAGCGGGACTTCTTCGCGGCCGTCGTCGAGCGTGAGAGCGAGCGGATGCTGCGCATGACGGCGGCGGTGCCCGGCGTCCCGGTGCGCGCGCAGCTCACGGCCGGCCTCGACGCGTTCCTGGAGTACGTGCGGGCCCACGCGCACGGCTACCGCGCCTTCCATCGCGCCGACGCGGCGGGGGACCAGGCGGTACGGCGCGTCTACCAGCGGGCCCTGGCCGCGCAGGAGCGGCAGATCCTCGCCGCCCTCGCCGCCGACCCCGAGTTCGGTCCGTCCTTCCAGGAGCGCCCCGAGGTGCGGCTGGCGGTGCGCGGGTGGCTGGCCTTCACCACGTCCGTGTGCCTGGAGTGGCTGCGCGACGCCGAGTTGAGCCGGGAGCAGGTGCGCGATCTGTGCGCCCGCGCTCTGCTGGGCGTCCTCACGCCCTGAGAAGCCTCGTGGAGATCACGTGTCCGGGTTGGCGCGCACTCCGATCTTCGATAGGTTAGGCAAGGCTTACCTAAGGAGGTCTGGGATGGGTGACGACAGCCACAGCTGGACGGCGGCCCCCGCCGCGGCGGAGCGGGCACGCTCGGTGCTCGCCGCCGCGTGGTCCTGCTCGGTGACCGCGGAAGGCACGCGGGAGGAACTGGTCGGGGCGCACACGGTCGCCGAGGACGGCCGGGTGACGGTCGCCGTGCCCGAGGACAGCGCCCTGCTCGGTGCCGCGGTCTGCGCGCCCCGCGGCGAGCCGTCCGCGGTGCTGGAGTTCGCCGACGTCGCCCCCGTCCCGGTGCGCAGCCGGATCCGCGCCCGGCTGTGGCTCGCCGGCTGGTTCGCCGTCGAGGAGGACCGGCTGGCGTTCACCCCGACGCGGGTGGTGCTGCGCCGGCCGTCGGGCGCCGTGGCCGTGGACCTCGACGAGTTCGCCGCGGCCCGGCCCGACCCGCTCACCACGGCCGAGGCCCGGCTGCTGACCCACCTCGCCGACTGCCACGCCGACGCGGTCGAGCGGCTCACCCGGCTCGTCGAGCCCGACAGCCTGCACGGAGCGGTCCGCGTCCAGCCGCTCGCCGTCGACCGGCACGGGCTGACGCTGCGCATCGAACGCGCCCGGTCCCACGGCGACGTACGCCTGGCGTTCCACCGCCCCGCCGACGACGTCGCGCAACTGACCGAGCGGATGCACGTCCTGCTCGGCCAGGCGGCCGCCGCCTCCTGCCCGCGGGCGCTACAGCGGCAGCGCACAGACGGCGACCGGTGAGGGGAACGATTCTCCAGCGGGCCGCAGGGCGCCGCTCGCCCCGTCCACGTGGAAGACGGTGACGCTGGAGGACTTCTGGTTCGCCGCGAACAGCAGCGTGCCCTCCGGGGAGAAGGCGATCTGGCGGGGGAAGTCCCCGCCCACGGGCACGGTGTCCAGCAGCCTCAGCCGGGCGCCGGCCGCCTCGATGGCATAACGCGTGAGGCTGTTGTGGCCGCGGTTGGCGAGGTACGCGAACCGGCCGTCCCCGGTCACCAGGAGCTGCGCCGGGTAGCTCGTCCCCGTGCCCGTGCCCGTGGACTGCGCCGCGCCGACGCGCAGCCGCCCCGAGGCCGGGTCGTAGCCGCAGACGGTGACCGTGTTGCCGACCTCGTCGGCGAGGTAGGCGTACCGGCCGCCGGGGTGGAACGTCAGATGCCGGGGCCCCGCGCCGGGCCGGGTCCGTGCCCGGGCGACCTCGGTGAGCGTGCCGGACTTCTCGTCGAGGCGGTACGTGTAGACGGTGTCCGTCCCCAGGTCTACCGCGAGCACATGGCGCCCGTCCGGACTCGTGACGAACTGGTGGGCGTGCGGCCCGTCCTGGCCCGGTCCGGGCGGCGGGGCGGAGTGCCGGACGAGATCGGTGCGCTCGCCCAGAGCCCCCGAGGCGTCGATGGGATGCACGGCCACGCTGCCCGACCCGTAGTTGGCGCTGAGCAGCCAGCGGCCGCCCGGATGCACCGACAGGTGGCAGGGGGCCGCCCCGCCGGTGCTCCGGCTGCCCAGCACCGTGCGGTCGGACAGCCGCACGGCCGTGACGGCGCCGTCGTCGCGCTCGTCCACCGCGTACAGCGTGCGCCGGTCCGGGTGGACCGCGAGGTACGACGGGTCACCGACGCCGGTGATCGTGCCCGTGCCGGTGATCCGGCCCGTCTCCGGGTCGTACGTCGCCAGGCCGATGCCCTTGCCGCCGTCCTCCGCGGAGGCGTAGGTGCCCAGGTAGAGGGGCCGGGGCCCGGAGGGGCGCCGGGCCTCGGGGGAGGGGTCCGTGCCCGGGGAGGAAGAAGGCGCCGCGGCCTGGTCGGGCGCCGGGGGGCCGTCGCAGGCGGGCAGCGCCGCAGCGGCGGCCCCGCCCGCGAGCACGCCGACGAACCGGCGCCTGCTCCAGCCAGTGTCCATGTCGCCCCTCAGGTCGTCACTCGTCCCCGTCACGGACAGCCACCTTGACGTGGATCACCTGCCGGGTGCAACACCGGCACCGCGCGCCGCGAGGGCCGCGGACGCCCTCGGGGACGCCATAGACGTCCCCGGGACCATGAGTTGCTGTCCCCGGGGCTGCCGATGGGCGTCCGCCGGGGCTGCCGGCTGCTCTGCCCGGGATGCCGTGGGCCGCTCCCGGGGACTGACGGCTGCTCCCCGGTGGGCGTCCGCCGGGGCTGTCGGCTGCTTTGCCCGAGGATGCCATCGGCCGCTCCCGGGGACTGCCCATGGCATTGGGCAGAGCAGCCATGCCGTGCCCGGGCGTGGACGAGTCCTCGTCCCCGGGCGCTACCAGTCGGCGCCCCCGGCATGACCCGTCGCCGCTTCCCGGCCACGACCAGCCGATGTCCCCGCCCCGGGCGCTACCAGTCGCCGTCCTCCACGGGCCGGCCCGGTGTGTCCTTCAGCTGCTGGACCTGTCCGGGCGCGGGCGGCTGCCACGGCTCGTGGTCGTCACCCAGCCAGTCGCCGACGGGCTTCACGGCCTGGAGTGCGTCCGGGGCCGTCAGGTCCTCGGCGTCCTGGTCGTAGTAGTCGAACCAGGGCAGGCCCGCCCGGGTGTACGCGGCCCGGTCCACCGGGGAGGGCGGCGCCGCCTCGCCGGTGATGCGGCGCCACTCCGGCGGCGTCACCAGGTGCACGAACACCCGCCCGGCGGCCTGCCGCGACCAGTCCGTGAGCGGCCGGTCGTCCGCGTAGACCTCCTGCCGCATGGCGCCGCCGACGCCCAGGCCCATCGCCGCGGGCGCGCGGGGCGGGCCCGCCGGTGCGGCACCGGCGGGCGCAGCGGCCGCCCGGGGCGCGGGCGGGACGGAGCCGGGGGCGGGCGGCGCCGCCATGGGCATCGGGACACCCGCACCGCCGGCCGGGGGCGGTGCCGCCACGGGCATCGCCGCGCCGAAGCCCTCGGGTGCGCCGAAGCCCCCCGGCGCGCCGACGGGCCCACCCGCCGCCGGGGCGCCGTATCCGGTCGGCGCGGACGCCGGCCGCGCCTGCCCCAGCCGCCGCTGCTGAGCGCGCCACGCCGCCAGCTCCCGGTCGTTCAGCGGGAAGGCCCGCAGCTGGACCCCGCCCCACACCTCCTCGCCCGTGACCTGCCCCTCCACCGTGGCGCCCAGGCCGAGCGGGACGGCCACGAACTGCCGCACCGTGCCCGTGCCGGAGTTGATGCCGTCCAGCCAGGGCTGGCGGGGCAGCACCACGTAGTTCTGCGGGTCACGGGACAGCGTGTCGCTCCAGGGCCGGCCCGAGACCGCGCACACCTTGCCGACGCCGACCTGCAGCGCGGCCGGCTCCGAGGTGCCCCCGAAGTGCAGCCACATCGCCTCACGCAGGTACACCGGCAGCATCACCCCGCCCCGCGCCCGCATCTCCTCGGGCACCCGGTCCGCGAAGTCCGCCACCCGGCGGACCGGGAACTCGCCCAGCCCCGGCGGCAGCGGATGCGTGCCCGTCTCCGGCAGGCGCAGGGTGCGGATGAACCGCACGGCCACTCCGCCCGGCAGCCGCAGTGTGTTCCCGTCGATCCGCACGGTCGTGTCGGCCATCGGCCCGCCCCCTCGCCTCGCCGCCGGCCTCCTGCCGGCTTCCCTCAGCGAGAACGCCCGCCGAAGCCCGCGCGGTTCCGCCACAGCTGCTCCTGGACGCCGAGACGCTCCCGCAGCCGGGTCAGACGCGGCATCCGGGCGCGCTGTTCCGCCGACACCCGGTCCAGCTCCTCGAACAGGCGCTTGGTGCGGTGCTCGGTGTCCATCTCGTCGAGGATCCGGTTGACCTCCGTCAGGACGGCGCCGGCCAGCTGCCAGTTCCCCTTGTCGCGCTCGGCCTCCTCGCGCAGCAGCACGGCCAGCTTGTCGCGCGTGGCCGCGGCGGAGCGCAGCTCGGCGGCGAGACGTTCCTCCGCCGACTCGGCGCTCGCGCTCAGATGGGTCGTGACCAGCACCGCGAAACTGACCACGGCGTCAGCGATCTCCGACAGCAGCTGCTCCAGCACGGCGCCCGTCTCGGAAGCGAACAACGGCTCCGGCTCACGCTCCTTCGCGAGGTCGGTCAGGGTGCGGGCGAGCACGCGCAGCACGACCGTGCAGATCTCCAGCGTGTCCAGGCCGGTGCGCAGCACCACCCGGTGCAGCAGGCCCTCCCGCACGCGCGGGTTGAGACGCAGGCTGTCCTCGGCCTGCCGCAGGGCGGCGTCCACCTCGACGATGTCGTGGTCCAGGCGCCGCGCCTCGTGCAGCCGCTCCGCAGCGCGGTCCACGGGCGGCGCGCCGGCGGCCTCCTCGCCCATGCGGAGCATCAACTGCCGCAGCCGGCGGGCCAGCCCCTCGATGGACGCGCCGGCCTCCTCGACCCACACCGGCGGCGCCAGCAGCAGATTGCAGCCGAGCCCGACGACCGCGCCGATCAGCGTCTCCAGCACCCGGGCCCAGGCGGTGTCGCCGACGGTGGTGACCCCGAGGACCAGCATGGCGCTGATCGCGACCTCGGGAACGTACTCCTCCACCCGTACCAGCCGCCCGACCGCCAGCGAGGCCACGAGCAGCAGCGCCAGGCTCCACCAGGTCAGACCCACCAGCAGGCTGAACGCGATGGCGACGAGGACGCCGGTCACCACCGCGTTCACCCGCCGGAAGCCGTTGGTGATCGTGGCGTACAGCGTCACCTGGACGACCAGCAGGGCCGTCAGAGGGGCGGTGAGCGGTGCCTTCTCCGGACTCAGCCGGAGCGCGATGACATAGGCGATCGTCGCCGCGAACGCCGACCGCAGTGTCTGGACGACCACGGGATCACGGCGCTTGCGCAGGATCCTGCCGGCCTGCACGGTCCACTCACGTACCTCTCGCATCCTCGGGCTGTTCCCCTTCCTCCGGCACCGAACGCGTCCATGAAGGACGTTAGTGCCGTCGGGTACCACGGGCGACCGAGGGAGATCACGGGAAAGATCACACGTACAGCTTGTCGAGGAACGCGTGCAGGTTCCCCCTGGTCCGCGCGATCTGCTCCTCCAGGGTGAGGCTCTCCTCGAACCGGGCTCCCGACTCCGGCTCCTTCTTCCCGCGCAGGTACAGGGAGCAGGCGAGATCGGTGCACATGTACGCGCCGACGGAGTTGCCCTCGCGGCCGGCCGCACCCGCCTTGGGCGCGGTCATCAGCGAGACACCGCCGCGCGGGTGCGTGGTCAGGCAGAGCGAGCACATGCTGCGGTGCAGGAAACCGCGCTGCGCGGCCTGGAACCGCATCGTCACCCCCACCAGCCGCCCGTCCCGCTCGGTCACCAGATAACTCCGGTCGGGCGCCCCGGGGTCGCGCCACCCGAGGAAGTCGAGGTCGTCCCAGGGACGCTCGGCGAGGTCCCGGGGCACGGCCAGCCGCTTGGCCTCCCCCTTCGAGCAGTTGATGAACGAGGTGCGGATGTCCTGCTCGGTGAGCGATCTCATGGGGTGAGCTCCTGGTCGTCGTACCGAAACCTAGGGGTCCTAGGTTTCCGGGGACAGGGTAGGCATCACCGGCGACGGGGAGCCAATGGATTTCCGGGAGGCCGCCTCCGCGCGGGCCCGGGCCGCTCCGCGCCATGTGGCGGCCCGCTCGACGGGCCCGCCGCCAACGCCCGGCAGCGCAGCGCGCCGGACTCTGCGGCCCCCCTACCCGGCGACCACCGCCTCCGGCGGCCAGACCCCTGGGGCCAGCACGCCCAGCGCGTAGGCCCGGGCGACGAGTTCCGTGCGGTTGGCGGCCTGCCAGCGGGACGACAGGCGTCGCAGGTGATAGGTCACGCCGTCGGTGGTGAGGCCCGTCTCCCGGGCGACCCGGGCCGTGGTGGCACCGGCGGCCAGCAGCGCCAGGATCCGCGCCTCCGTGGGCGTGACCCGGGCCCGGCCGGCCGCCGGCGCGGCGGAAGGGGGCCGGTGCTCGCCGTCCACCCGCAACATGACCAGCAGGGCCGGGGTCTCCTCGACCGTGTCGCTGACCGGGTCCGCCGTCAGTTCCCCGTACCGCTCCGTGCCCCCGGGCGCCCGCCAGCGCACCGACACCTGATAGCGCGAGCGGTGCCGCAGCCGCAGCGCCTCGGCGATCCGCTCGACCTGTGTCGTCTCCCGCGGGACGAACAGGTCCAGCACGTCACGGCCGCGCAGCCGCCCCGGCGTCACACCGCACTCCGCCGCCATCGCCGGATTGGCCAGCAGCACCGCTCCGTACACGTCGCACACCGCGACCGGCATCGCGACCCGGTCGAACAGGAGCAGGGCGCGGTTGCGCCACCGCACGGCCTCCAGCCGGGCCAGGTCCACGAGCCCCTCCTGCCACGCCGGGCCGCTCCCACGCAAGAGCGACGCCACTGCTTGTACTACACAATCATGTAGCGCGGAGAACCGGGCCGCCGGGGCCCGTGGACCACGCTGGACGCAGTACTCCCGTACCGCGAAAGGCAGTTGCCGCGTCATGCGCCCCACCGGACCGACTTCCCCCACCGGACCGACGCCCCCCACCGCACCGACCCCCCTCACCGCGGACTCCCTCCCCGGCGTCCCCGTGGCCGACATCTCCGCCACGGGGCCCGGGAGCACACCCGTCCAGCAGGCCATGGACCTCATGCGCGCGCACGGGCCCGTGTTCGTCCGGCGGCTGCACGGGCGGGACACCCTGTTCGTGGGCGACCCGGACCTCGTGGCCGACCTCGCCGACGAGCAGCGGTTCGCCAAGCACATCGGGCCCGGGCTCGAGAACGTCCGCGCGTTCGCCGCCGACGGCCTGTTCACCGCGTACAACGACGAACCCAACTGGGCCAAGGCGCACGACATCCTCATGCCCGCCTTCGCGCTGGGCTCGATGCGCGCCTACCACCCCGTCATGCTGAAGGTGGCCCGCCGCCTCATCGCGTCCTGGGACCGCGACGCCCGCGCCGGGCGGCCGGTGAACGTCCCCGACGACATGACCCGCATGACGCTGGACACCATCGGCCTGGCCGGCTTCGGCTTCGACTTCGGCTCCTTCGAGCGGGCCGAGCCGCATCCCTTCGTGGAGTCGATGGTCCGCTGCCTGGAGTGGAGCATGACCCGCCTCGCCCGCGTACCGGGCCAGGACCACTCGGCCGCGGACGCGGCCTTCCGGGACGACTCGGCCTACCTCGCCCGGGTCGTCGACGACGTCATCGCCGCCCGCGCCGGCACCGGCCGGAGCGACGCCGGCGACCTGCTCGGCCTGATGCTCACCGCCCGGCACCCGGCCGACGGCACCACGCTCGACGCGGCCAACATCCGCAACCAGGTCATCACCTTCCTGATCGCCGGGCACGAGACCACCTCCGGCGCGCTGTCCTTCGCGCTGTACCACCTCGCCAAGGACCCCACGGCGCTCGACCTGGTGCGGCGCGAGGCCGACGCCCTCTGGGGCGACCGGGAGGACCCCGAGCCGACATACGACGAGGTCGGCCGGCTCGCCTACACCCGCCAGGTCCTCAACGAGGCCCTCCGGCTGTGGCCCACCGCGGCCGTCTTCGCCCGTGAGGCCCGCGAGGACACCCTGATCGGCGGCCGCGTCCCGCTGCGCGCCGGACAGGCCGCCCTGGTGCTCACCCCGATGCTGCACCGGCAGCCCGTCTGGGGCGACAACCCGGAGCTGTTCGACCCCTCCCGCTTCACGCCCGAGGCGGAGGCGGCACGCCCCGTGCACGCCTTCAAGCCCTTCGGCACCGGGGAACGCGCTTGCATCGGAAGGCAGTTCGCGCTGCACGAGGCGACCATGCTGCTGGCCATGCTGGTCCACCGCTACCGGCTGCACGACCACGCCGGCTACCGCCTCACCGTCAAGGAGACCCTCACGCTCAAGCCCGAGGGCTTCACCCTCACGCTGACCCCGCGCACCCCGGCCGACCGTACCCACCCCCCGCTGCCCGGCGCCCTCCCGGCCGGACGGACCCCCGCCGCCGAGCCGCGGGGCCTGCCCGCCCGCGTCCGCCCCGGCACCGCCGTCCTCTTCCTGCACGGCAGCAACTACGGCACCTGCCGGGACGTCGCCGCCCGGCTGGCCGACGAGGCCGCCGCCCTCGGCTGCGACACCCGGGTCGCGCCCCTGGACGCCTGCGCCGGCGGGCTGCCCACCGACCGGCCCGTCGTCATCACGGCCGCCTCCTACAACGGCCGCCCCACCGACGACGCCACCGCCTTCGCCGCCCGGCTCGAGGAGGACCACGACCTGTCCGGAGTGACGTACGCGGTCCTCGGCGTCGGCGACCGCAACTGGGCCGCCACCTACCAGCAGGTCCCCACCCGCGTCGACGAACGGCTCGCCGCGTCCGGCGCCACCCGCATGCTGCAACGCGCCGCCGCCGACGCCTCGGGCGATCTCACCGGCACCGTCCGCCAGTTCACCGCCGCTCTGCGCACCACCCTCCTGGAGCGGTACGGCGACCCGGACGCCACCACCCCCCGAGACGGCGAACCCACCGCCGCCTACGCGGTCCGCGCCCTGACCGGCGGCCCGCTGGACGCCCTGGCCGCACGGCACGGCCTCGTCCCGATGCGGGTCACCGAGGCCCGCGACCTCACCGCGCCCGGCCACCCGCGCCGCAAGCTCTTCCTCCGCGTCGCCCTGCCCGAGGGCGTCACGTACCGCACCGCCGACCACCTCGCCGTGCTGCCCGCCAACGCCCCGGATCTCGTCGCCCGCGCCGCCGCCGCGCTCGGCGCCGATCCGGACACCGTCCTGGACATCCGCGCCACCCGCCCGCGCCGCGACGGCATCGCGGTCGACCGGCCCGTGACGGTGCGTCACCTGCTGACGCATCACGTCGAGTTGCAGCAGCGGCCGAGCGCCGGGCAGCTGGCCGCGCTCGCCGCCGCCGACCCGTGCCCGCCCGAGCGCGCCGCGCTGGCCGCCCTCACCGGCGACCCGCGCACCCTCGTGGAGATCCTGGAGGACCACCCGGGCCTGCGCGGCGCCCTGGACTGGCCGGAGCTGCTGGACCTCCTGACCCCGATGCGCCCGCGCCCCTACTCCATCTCCTCGTCGCCGGCCACCGACCCCGGCCATGTGGACCTCATGGTCTCGCTGCTCCAGGCTCCGGCCCGCTCCGGCCGGGGCGTCCACCGGGGCACCGGCTCCGGCCACCTCGCCTCGCTGCGGCCCGGCGACACGGTGTACGCGCGCGTGCAGCCGTGCCGCGAGGCCTTCCGCATCGACCCCACCGCGACCACCCCCGTCGTCATGATCGCCGCGGGCACCGGTCTCGCCCCGTTCCGCGGTGCCGTCGCCGACCGTGCCGCGGCCCTCGCGGCGGGCGCCGAACTCGCCCCTGCCGTCTGCTACTTCGGCTGTGACGCACCCGGCGCGGACTTCCTGCACGCGGCGGAACTGCGCGCCGCCGAGGCCGCCGGGGCCGTCCGTCTGCGCCCCGCCTTCAGCGAGGCCCCCGAGGGCGAGATCCGGTTCGTGCAGCACCGTATCGCCGCCGAGGCCGAGGAGGTCTGGGCCCTGCTCGCCGCCGGAGCGCGCGTCTACGTCTGCGGCGACGGTTCCCGGATGGCGCCCGGAGTGCGGGAGGCGTTCCGTACGCTGTTCCGCAAGCACACGCCGGACGCCGACGAGACGGCCGCCGAGCGGTGGCTCGACGGGCTGATCGCCGAGGGGCGCTACACGGAGGACGTGTACGCGGCCGGCTGACCGCGGACGCAGGGGAGGGGTGGGCGCACGGTGGTGGACTCCTGGGAACGGGCCCGGCACGTCCTGGAGGGGGCGGGCCTGGATCCCGGCCGCCTCGCCCACCTCGCCCCGATGTCCGGCGGCACCTACAACACCGTCGAGGAGCTGCGCCTGAGCGACGGCGGCCGCTACGTGCTGAAGATCCCGCCCGGGGCCGCCGTCCCCGGCCTGCGGCACGAGCGCGGCCTGCTGGTGTCGGAGGCCGAGTTCTACCGCTCGGCCGCCCGCGCCGGGGTCACGGCACCGCGGCTGGTCTCCTTGGGCGACGGATTCCTGCTGATGACGGCCTGCCCGGGCGAGCCGTGGGACGACACCCTCACCGACGCGGAATACACCGCCCTGCGTCAGGAGCTGGGCCGCCAGGTCGCCCGGCTGCACCGCGTGACGGGCCCCGGCCACGGCTACCCCTCCGGCGCGCTCGGCCCGCTCGCGCCCCACTGGCGGACCGCGTTCCCGGGGATGTTCGGCGCCGTGCTGGACGACGCCCGGCGCTACGGGGCCCGGCTGCCCCGGCCCGTCGACGCGATCGCCGGCACCGCCGCCTCCGCCTACGGCGCCCTCGACGAGGTCACCGTCCCGTGCCTGGTCCACTTCGACCTGTGGCGGGGCAACATCCTCGTCGACCGCTCGGCCGGGCGGGCCCGCATCGGCGGCCTCATCGACGGCGAGCGCATGTTCTGGGGCGATCCCCTCGCCGACTTCGTCTCCCTCGCGCTGCTGGACGACATCCGCGGGGACGAGGCGTTCCTCGCGGGCTATCGGGAGGCGGGCGGCCGAGCCGTGTTCGACGCCCCGGCCCGCCTGCGCCTCGCCCTGTACCGGGCGTACCTGTACCTGATCATGCTCACCGAGACGGTCCCGCGCGCGGTCGGCGAGGAGCGGCGGCGCCGCGTGGAGCAGGCCGTCGGGCCCGCACTCGTGGCGGCGCTGGACGAGATCACGGCGCTCACCGGGGCGACCGGTTAGCTCACATCATGAAATAAGGGGTGGAGGAAAGTCGCGCCGCTCCGGTCACCGACGGTATGTTGCAGGTCGGACCGGGGATGCGGGAGGGGCCACACATGGCGGGGCGGAACGGGCGCACGGTACGCGACCTCAGGCGGGCCAACCGCACGGCCGTGCTGCAACGGCTCTACTTCGACGGCCCGCTCAGCCGCTTCGAACTCGGCCCGGCGACCGGCCTGAGCTCCGGCTCGGTCAGCAACGTCGTCGCCGACCTGGTCGCCGACGGGCTGGTCGAGGAGGCCGGCAGCGTCGACTCCGACGGCGGCCGTCCCCGTACCCTGCTGCGCGTCTCGCCCGGCAGCGGACACATGATCGGCGTCGACGTCGGCGAGACCCGGGTCCGCGTCGAGCTGTTCGACCTCACCCTGACCGAACTGGCCCGCGCCGAGCGCCCGCTCACCCCGCAGCGGTACGAGGTCGAGGTCATCGTCGACCACATCCGCCACGGCATCGCCGAGGTGCTCGACGCGGCCGGGCTCGCCCCCGAGCGGCTGCTCGGCGTCGGCATCGGCGTCCCCGGCATCGTCGAGCGCACCCCCGAGCGCGGCGCCGTGGTGCACGGGCAGACCATCGGCTGGGACGCCGTGCCGCTGGAGGCCCTGCTGCGCACCGGCTCCCCGCTGCCGGACACCGTGCCGTACGTCATCGACAACGGCGCCAAGACCCTGGGCCAGGCCGAGATGTGGTTCGGCGCCGGCCGCGGCGCCCGCAACGCCGTCGTGGTCCTCTTCGGCTCCGGCGTCGGCGCCAGCCTCGTCACCCCCGACGCCGGCCAGGGCCGGGCGGTCGAATGGGGGCACCTGACCGTGCGCGTGCGGGGCCGCCGCTGCCGGTGCGGGGCGCTGGGCTGCCTGGAGGCCTACGCGGGCGCCGAGTCGCTGCTGGCCCGCTGGCGGGAGGAGGGCGGCCGGGTCCCGGACGGGACCGACGAGGAGACCGCCCTGACCGCGATGCTCGCCGCCGCCTACCCCGCCGGGGAGGCCGAGCCCGACCCGGTCGCGCTGGCCGTCCTGGAGGAGACCGCCGAGTACCTGGGCGCGGGCCTATCCGACCTGATCAACCTGTTCCAGCCGGAGCGCATCCTCATCGGCGGCTGGGCGGGCCTGGCGCTCGGCTCCCGCTTCCTGCCCGCAGTCCGCCGCCACGCCCTGTCCTACGCGCTGCGCCACCCCGCCGGGAAGGTGACCGTCGACCTCGGCCGGCTCGGACCCGACGCGGTCACGGTCGGCGCGGCGATCCTCCCGCTCGCCGACTTCTTCGCGCGCGGCGGCCGGCGTCCCGACCCCGAGCCGGAGTCCCCCCTCCCGGCGTGGCGCACGGCGCTGCAGGAGCGGGCGCCGCGCTGAGGTTTCGCGGATCACCGCGGAGGTACTCGCGAGGCGCCCGACGACCGAAGGGAGCACGCCGTGACCGACCACCGCCTCGAAGCACCCGGCGAGAACGGTGATCCCGTCCCGCGGGACATGCCGGACCAGCAGGCCGACGCAGGCGAGGACCCGTGGGAGGTCGCACCGCGCTTCACGGGTACCGGCAAGGACGACGAGGACCGGGCCGAGGAGGCCGACGGGTCCGGCGAGCCGGCGCAGGACGTCCCCGACACCGACGAGGCGGGGACGGGCCGGCAAGGGGCACCGCGCCCGGGAACGGGACAGAGCGAGGACCCGGTGCCGGACGAGCCCTCCGGCTGAGGCCGAGGAGGGCACACCGAGGGCCGCGGCCGACAGTGGGGGTCGGCCGCGGCCCTCGTCGCTGTCCCGGGGCCGCCCTCCGGCGGGCGGCCCCGCACCGGGAATCACCCCACCTTGCGGCCCCGCAGCGGCTCCGTCCGCGCCCCGCCGCCCTGCTGGAGACCTTCGAAGAACTCCTGGAGCACCTCCGTCGCCGTGCGCTCCGGCTCCCAGCCCAGTTCCGTACGGGCCCGGGTGGAGTCCATCAGGGGCAGCCGCAGCACCGCGTCGAACAGATGCGGCGAGGCGGGCAGCAGATGCAGGCCCCAGGCGGCGGCGATCGCCGAGCGGGCCGCCGTGCGCGGCAGCCGCACCGGGCGCGCCCCGAGCATCTCGCCCAGCATCCGCGCGTCGACCGCGGGCTCGGCGGCCAGGTTGAAGGCGCCGCGCACGTCCTTGCGCACGGCCAGCCGGTAGGCCCGGGCCGCGTCGTCCGTGTGCAGGGCCTGCAGGCGCAGACCGGGCACGTCGGGCAGGAAGGGCAGCAGCTCCGGGCGGGCCAGCGGGCCCGGCAGGAACTTGCCGCCGAAGATCCGGCGCTGCTCGCTCGCGGACTCCCACTTGAACAGGAACGCGGGACGCATCCGCACCACCCGCGTGGCGGGGTGGTCACGCTCGAACGTGTCCAGCGCACGCTCCAGATAGGCCTTCTCCCGGCAGTACGCGGCGTCCGGCCAGCCGTGCGTCGGCCACGACTCGTCCACCGCGCGGTCCTTGGGACCGGGGGAGTAGGCACCGACCGACGAGGCGTGCACCAGCGCCGGCACCCCGGCCTCGGCCACCGCCTCGAACACCCGCATGCTGCCGAGCACGTTGGTGCGCCAGGTCGCCGCCGGATCGTGCGTCGGCTGGAACGCCCAGGCGAGATGGACGACCGCGTCGGCGCCCCGGAACCGCTCCACCAGGTCGGAGCGCTCGGCGGCCAGGTCGACCGCGTCCCAGTCCGTCTTCGGGGGCGACCAGTCGGGAAGGCGCCGGGCCAGACCCAGCACGGAGCCGACCTCGGGATCCTCGGAGAGGAGACGCACCACGCTCGTGCCCACGTTGCCCGTGGCGCCCGTGACGACGACCCTCATGCCCGTTGCGCTGCTCACCTCTGGCTCCTTCCGGCCGAGTGGTTCCGCGGAGACGACCGAGTACCCGGGTGGGACGGATTGCACGTGGGGGGCGCGCGGGCAGTAGGAAGCCCCGGCCGGACGGGGGAATCGCGGCCGGGGCGGCTCAGGGTGGGCGCGGAGGGCGGTCGCCTCTCGGCGAGGGGCTCCACAGGGCTTCAGCCGAACGATCGTCCCTGTGGGCGGATGGTGAGGCCCGGGGACACTGTCCCCTCCGCACCCACGTGTCGTTCAACGGCCAACTACCTCCGGGTGTTCCATCCCCGTCCGCCGAACGGCGTGAGGTGCGTCACGCCCCCTCGCCGCCGGGCATGGTCTCCGCCCAGAGGTTCTCCGCCTGGAGCAGCAGCGTGCCCAGCACCGCCGTGTGAGCGGCACCCTCCCGCGCGTGCCCGCGCAGCCTGTCCTGCAGCTCCTCGTGGAGTTCCCGCAGCGCCTTCTCCGTCTCGTCGTCCGGCCGGCCGCGCGGATCGCCCTCGCGCAGACGGTCCGCCTGCGCGAGGCAGGCGTCCCCGATCAGCTCCAGCATCCGCGCGTACGACCGCAGGGCCCGGCCCTCGGGCGGGGCCGGCGTGCGGTTGTCGTCGACGGACACCGCCAGGGCCCGGGTCAGCGCGGTGACGTGCCCGGTGACCCGGCCGAACCGCTCGTCCTCCTCCACCGGCGGCAGGGCGGCCCCGTGCGGGACGCGGTGCAGGGCGCGCAAGGGCGCGTAGGTCAGGCGCAGGCTCTCCTGGCTCCACCGGCGCGCCGAGTGCAGGGCCTCCAGGCGGTGTTCCAGCCCGGCCGAGGCGCTCAGCCAGCCGGCGGCGGTCTGCGCGTCCCACTCGCCGTCGCGCAGGTCCGCGGCGACGGTGTGCAGGACGTCCCCGACCTCCCGGGCGAGGGCCGCCAGGTTCTCGCGCACGTCCCGCAGGTGGATCGGGGGCAGGATCAGCGCGTTCACGGCGACGCCGATGACGGCGCCGAGCGCGGCCTGCCCGATCCGGTGCCCGATGCCGGACAGGCTCACGGTTCCCGCCGCGAGGGTGAACAGGGCGGTGGTCGCCGCGTAGATGCCCTGGTCGCCGAAGCGAGGCCAGTTCGCGAGCAGCATCAGCACCGGCACGGACAGGGCCAGGGCCCAGGTGGTGTCACCGGTGACGGCCTGCGCGCCCGAGGCGAGCAGGGCGCCGACGCAGATCGCGCCGAACTGCCGGGCGCCCTGCACCAGCGAGCTGTAGACGGTGGCCTGCACCAGCACCAGCGCCACCCACGGTGCCATCAGCGCCAGCGGATCGCCCATCCAGACGCCGCCCACCAGCCAGGCGATGACCGCGGCCGCCGCGGCCTTCAGCGACTGGACGACCAGATCCCGTTCCCGGCCGGGCCCCCGCCAGGCCGCCCGCATCGCGTCCCGGGCGGCCCGGGTCTCCCGCCGCACGGCGTCCACCGGCTGCACGGCCCGGATCCCGTGTTCCAGATTTCGGATCCGGCCCGGGGCCGTCGCCGCCACCTTCAGCCGCGGACCCGGCGCCGGGCCGGTGCCCGTCGCCGTCGTGTCCTCCTTGCTCCGCCGGCGGAAGGCGCCCGCCCTCCGCCGCACCCCACTCGTCACACGCGTCATGCGCTGCGGGTAACCGGGTGACCGGCGGTATCACTTCCGGGTCAGGCCAGCGGACTGCCCGCGAGGGCGGACAGCAGGTGCGCGGGGTCGGCGTAGACCGCGTCCGCGCCGGCCTCCTCCAGGTCCGCGCGCGGGATGCCGCCGCACAGCACCCCCACGCAGCGCACGCCCGCCCTGCTGCCCGCGCGCATGTCCCACACGGTGTCCCCGACGAACACCGCCCGCTCCGCCGGCACCCCGGCCAGCTCCAGGGCGTGCTCGACCGGCTCGGGAGCGGGCTTGCCCGCGTCGACGTCGTCGGCGCTCGCCGTGGCCGTGATGGCGTCGTCCGCGTCGATCGCCCGGCGCAGCGCGCCCAGCTCCGCGCCGCCCGCCGACGTGGCCAGCACCACCGCCCAGCCGTCCCGGTGCAGCCGCCGCAGCAGCTCCCCGGCCCGCGGCAGCGCGGGCAGCCGGTCGAAGTACTGGCCGTACAGCGCCTTGTGCCCGGCGCTGATGTCCGCGTCCTGGTCGGGGTCGCGGTCCTCGCCGAGCAGATGGGCGACCAGGTCGGTGGACGGCAGGCCCACGGCCCGGTGCACGGCGTGCATCGGCACCCGGTGCCCCGCCTGCCGGAAGGCCTCCCACCAGGCGACGACATGCAGATGGTTGGTGTCGACCAGGGTGCCGTCGACGTCGAACACGGCCGCGCGTTCCATAGGTTCGGTTCCTTCCTCTCGGCCGCGCGAGTACCACGTCAGGCCGGCGGCACGCGCCGCTCACGGGTCCAGGCCAGCAGCTCGTCCAGGGACCACGCCGTCACCACCCGCTCGGGCGGCACCCCGCACTCCTCCGCCCGCGCGCACCCGTTGATCTGCCAGTCCAGCTGTCCCGGGGCGTGCGCGTCGGTGTCGATGGAGAACAGCACGCCGGCCGCCACGGCCCGGCGCAAGAGCCGCCGCGGCGGGTCGAGCCGCTCCGGCCTGCTGTTGATCTCCAGGGCGGTGCCCGTCTCCGCGAGCGCCGCGAACACCTCGTCCGCGTCGAACTCCGACTCCGGCCGCCCCCGCCCGGTCAGCAGCCGCCCCGTGCAATGGCCGAGCACGTCGGAGTGCGGATCACGCACGGCGGCCACCATCCGCCGGGTCATCGACCGGGCGTCCATGCGGAGCTTGGAGTGCACCGACACCACCACGACGTCGAGCCGCTCCAGCAGCTCCGGTTCCTGGTCGAGCGAACCGTCCTCCAGGATGTCGCACTCGATGCCCGTCAGCAGCCGGAACGGCGCCCAGGTCTCGTTCAGTTCCGCCACCACGTCCAGCTGCTCGCGCAGCCGTTCGGGTGACAGGCCCCGCGCCACGGTCAGCCGCGGCGAGTGGTCGGTCAGCACCGCCCACTCGTGCCCCAGTTCCGCCGCCGCCCGGCCCATCTCCTCGATCGGGCTGCCGCCGTCGGACCAGTCGGAGTGCAGATGGCAGTCGCCGCGCAGCCGTGCCCGCAGCTCCCGCCCGCCCCGCACGGCCGGTGGCTCCTGCGCCTCGGCCTCCAGCTTCTCCAGGTAGCCCGGCACCTGCCCGGCCAGCGCCTCACGCGCCACCTGCGCGGTCTTCGGGCCGACTCCCTTCAGCCGCTCCAGCGAGCCGTCCGCCGCCCGCCGGCGCACCTCGTCCCCGCCCAGCTCCCGCAGCACCCGGGACGCCGTACGGAAGGCGCGCACGCGGTAGGTCGGCGCCAGGGACCGCTCCAGCAGGAAGGCGATCCGGTCCAGTGCCTCCACGGGGTCCATCGCCACCTCCACCTCAAGGGTTCCCCAGCCCCCGGCGGCCCGCACGGCCGCGCCGCCGGTTTGCCCGGTACCCACCCGGGTACTGCGATGCCTCGTCCCACCCGCTTCGACGAGGAGGCACGCATGTCCACCCCCACAGCGCCCCGTGACCAGGTCGCCGTGGTCACCGGCGCCGACTCCGGCATCGGCAGGGCCACCGCCGTACGGCTGGCCCGGGCGGGCCTGGACGTCGGCATCACCTGGCACAGCGACGAGAAGGGGGCGCACGAGACGGCGGAGGAGGTCCGTGCGCACGGGCGGCGGGCCGAGGTCGCCCGGATGGACCTCACCCGGCTGCCGGACGCCGCCGGCGCGGTCGACGAGCTGTGCGAGCGCCTCGGCCGCATCGACGTGCTGGTCAACAACGCCGGCACCGGCACCATGACGCCCTTCCTCGACCTGGAGCTGTCCCAGGTGCGCGAGGTCCTCGACGTCGACCTCGTGGGGCCGTTCCTGTGCGGGCAGAAGGCGGCGCGGCACATGATCCGGCAGGGGGACGGCGGGCGGATCGTCAACGTCACGTCCGTCCACGAGCACCAGCCGCGGGTGGGCGCCGCCCCCTACTGCGCAGCCAAGGGCGGACTCGGCCTGCTCACCCAGGTCATGGCGCTCGAACTCGCCGAGCACGGCATCACGGTCAACGCCGTCGCGCCCGGCGAGATCTCCACGCCGATGACCGGGCAGGAGGACACCGACCCGCACACCGAGAGCCGTCCCGGCGTGCCGCTGGGCCGTCCCGGCGACGCGCGCGAGGTCGCCGCCGTCATCGCCTTCCTCGCGGGGCCCGACGCCTCCTACGTCACCGGCGCCTCCTGGAGCGTCGACGGCGGCATGCTCCGCATGGGTCCGCAGGCCGGCTCGCACCTGACCGGTCACGACTGGCGCCGGCCGTGAGCAGGCCGCGGTGAGACTGCGCACGAGCTCCTGCGAGGAACCGGGGTTCCGCCGCGTCCGCCACGGGCGCGGCTTCCGCTACCTGGACGCCGACGGCCGCCGGCTGTCCGACCCGGAGCACCTCGCCCGGATCAAGGCCCTGGTCATCCCGCCCGCCTGGCGGGACGTGTGGATCTGCCGCCGGGCCAACGGCCACCTCCAGGCCGTCGGCACCGACGACGCCGGCCGCCGGCAGTACCTGTACCACGAGGAGTTCCGCGCCCAGCGCGAGCAGGCCAAGCACGAGCACGTGCGCGAGGTCGCCCGCACCCTGCCGGAGCTGCGCGCCCGGGTCTCGTCCGACCTGGCCGGGCGCGGACTGAGCCGGGCCCGGGTCACCGCCTGCGCCGTGCGCCTGCTGGACCTCGGCTTCTTCCGCATCGGCAGCGACCGGCACACCCGCGACAACGGCACCTACGGCCTGACGACGATGCTGCGCGAGCACGTCGCCTGCGGCCGGGGCGAGATCGCCTTCAGCTATCCGGCCAAGGGTGGTATCGATCTCGTACGGGCCCTCGTCGACGAGCAGGCGCATGCCGTCGTGCGCGCCCTGCTCAGGCGCCGGCGGGAGGGGGAGCGGCTGCTCGCGTACTGGGAGGGGCGGGCCTGGCACGAGCTGCACAGCGCCGACCTGAACGAGGCGCTGCGCCGGCTGTCCGGGGTCGACATCACGGCCAAGGACTTCCGTACCTGGCACGCCACCGTCCTCGCCGCCGTCGCGCTGGCCGTCATCCCCGAGGCCGCCCGGGACACGGCCGCGGCCCGGCGCCGTCAGGCGTCGCGGGCCGTGCGCGAGGTCAGCCACTACCTCGGCAACACCCCGGCCGTGTGCCGTGCCTCCTACATCGACCCGCGCGTCTTCGAACTGTTCGAGCAGGGGGAGACGATCGCGCCCGCGCTCACCCGGCTGGGGGAACACGGCGACTTCGGGCGCCCGGCCACGCAGGGCGCCGTCGAGGCGGCCGTCCTCGACCTGCTCGGCCGCTGACCCGCGACCCGCGCTCCGGCCGGTTCCGCTCTACGCTCGATGCATGACCGAAAGCGCGAGCCCGTACATATCCCACCCGCGGATCATGGTGCTCGGGGTGCAGCCGGGCACACCGCCGTTCCGGATCGTGGAGATCGACGGCCAGGTGGTCGGGGAGGCCAGAGCCGTCACGGACGTCCTCGCGGCCGCGGCCGCGTTCGGTATCACGGTCCACGACCTGGACGACCCCGACACCGTCCGCTGGGTCGGCGGCGACAAGTTCACCTGGACCGTGCACTAGCCGTGTCGCCCCGCACGGCCGTGGCATACGATCTCCCGATCATGCCCGATTACGCCCACGGCACCGGCGCCCACGCGCCCGACGACCTCGCATCCCTGGTGGGAACCCGTCTGGGGCTGGTCTTCGCCGCCCGCGACAGCTCCTTCCTGGGTGCTTATCACCTCGCCACCTTTCCGGGCGGGCAGATGCGGATCCAGCCCAACAGGATCCCCGGTGAAGACGGCGAGGACGATCTGTACACGGAGGAGCTCCCGGCGGACTGGGTCCTGCTGCTCACCACCACGGACGCCGAGGACGCGGCGCTGGCGGCCCGCCTCGACGCACTTGACGGGCTGGTCCGCGTCGACGGTCCGACATGAGATCGGGGAGGTCTGACGCGGGGCCGGGGCGTCAGCTCTTCACCGGTGTCCTGGTGGCGCCGGAGCGGCGCGGCTTGCGCGCGTGGACCGCGCGGCTCAGGCGGCGGCCCAGGAGCAGGTAGCCGATCAGCGCGCCCGTCGTGTTGAGGATGACGTCGTCGACGTCGAAGGCCCGGCCCGTCACCAGGGCGCCTTGGGCGAACTCCACCAGGAGCATCACCACGGCGGTCAGCAGCAGCACGCGCAGGATGCCGCGGGTGCGGGGAGCGACGATGGGGACCAGCACGCCGAAGGGGATGCCCAGCAGGATGTTGCCGCCGATCTGCTTGACGGCGTCGCGCAGCTCCGGCTGGTCGAGATAGGCCCTGAGCGAGTCGCCCGGCCGCAGGTTGGTGTGGGTCAGGGCCTCCGAGGCGGGCGAGGGCTGGAGAGTCAGCCGCGCCAGCACCACCGCGAAGGCGACCATGAACGCGAAGGCGCAGAGCACCGCAAGAAGCCGGAGGGGCAGCGGAAGCGGGCGCCGCTCGCTCCCGGAATCCTCGCTACGGGGGCGTGAGGCTGCACCGGCCATGTCTCCTCCAGTCTTCAACGTCCTTGCCTGGTACGCCGGTTACCCAAGGAAACGGCGGCGATGCCGCCGCCGCCCGTTCCCACCGTCGTTTTCCCGCCGGTCAGTTCCCGTACGAGACGCGCACGTCCTTGAAGCCCAGGGAACGCAGCAGGCCTTCCAGCATGCTCGTGGTGTTCGACTCGGCGCGTGCGGTCAGCTCGCTCTCTTTCGCCGCGTCGCCGATGTGCCGCACGGCCAGCTGCTGCACGGCCTGCTCCCCGTTGGGGTTGTCCGAGAAGAGGTCGCCGAGCCGGTCGAAGAGACCGCGCTGCTTGGAGACGGCGTAGGAGCGGTCGGGGTCGAGGGCGGGCTTGCCCAGCCGGGCGTGGGGCAGCCGGAGCGTGGCCGAGGTGCGGTCGCCGTTGACCTCGATGTCGTTCTCGCCGACCTTGCCCAGGTCGACGTAGGCGTCGACGCTGCCCGCCCCGACGTACAGGGTGCGGGTGCCGCGGATCGCGTCGGGGAGGAACTTGGCGTCCTTCTCCAGGTCGACGACGACCTGGAAGTTGCCGGAGGCGGCCTCGTAACGGCTGATGTCCTGGATGGACTTCAGCAGTGCGGGGCCGGACCGGTCGTGGGTCTCGGTGCCGAACAGATCCTTCAGGCCCGGAACGACGCTCAGCCGGATCCCGGCGAAGAACACGACGAGCACCAGCACGAACGCGGCCACCACCTTGGCCCAGCCGGGCATGCGCCTGGGGCGCTTGACGGGAGTCGACATGCGACGGCCCTCCTTCCTACTCACCGCATGCCCGCCACATGCCGGGCCAGACCGGTGAGTTGGGGAGGCGACGGCCCCGGAGGGGGCGCGCCGGGCGCACCGCCCTCAGGGGCGCGGCGTCGCCTCCGGCAGGTGCAGCGCCGCGTCCAGCGTGGGCTGCGGCGGCAGCAGCCGGGACAGGCCGGTGATCCGCAGGACGCGCAGGGTCAGCGGGTGGGAGCAGACCAGCAGCACGGAGCCGTGCCGGTCGAGCACCCGGCTGCGGGCCCGGTACAGCAGCCGCAGGCCCGAGCAGTCGAAGAACTCGACAGGGCTGAGGTCGAGCACCACCCGGACGCCGGGGCGGTCGGTCTCCCGGTCCAGGTGCGGGGCGATCTCCGCGGCCGCGGCGAGATCGATCTCGCCGCGGAACTCCAGCACCGTGTGCCCCCGTTCCTGGCGGATGCGCAGATGCCGGGTGAGCGGTGCAGGTTCCTGCCGCACGACGAGATCGCCTCCAGCCTGCTCCGTGCGTGAGAGGGGCGGCGGCCTCACGACCGGTCCCCGCCCTGCAAGTTACCCTCCATCGAGTGAATTTGAGCATGTTCGATTGACATATGTCTTTGAATTGCGGCCGAGTTGGCCGAGGTTCGCGCCGGGGCGCGCGCGGTCGTGAGCGCGGGCGCACCGCGGGGCACATGGGACGCCCGGTGCGCACATGGCGCGCTACGGCAAGCCGTGCCGGGCCCTCACGAGAGCCTGCCGCCCGCGGCACCCCGGCCCGTCACCCTGCGGGACGCACCCGCTCAGTCGTTCACCAGCACCAGCTTCCCCGTCGTGCGGCCCGTGTCGCCCTGGGCGTGGGCCTCGGCGGCAGCGGAGAGCGGGAAGGTGCCCGCGATCGTGGCGCGGAGCGTGCCCGCCTCCGCGAGGCGCCCGATCGCCTCCATGTCCGCGCGGTCGGCGTCCACCAGCATGCGCACCGCCCGGACACCGAGCCGCTCGGCCTCCCGGGGGAACTCGTCCGAGCCGCCCGGCAGGATCGAGACCACGGCGCCGCCCGGCCGCAGTACGCGCAGCGAACGCAGGGAGGTGTCTCCGCCGATCGTGTCCAGCACGACGTCGACGTCCTTCACGGCCTCCGCGAAGTCCGTCTCCCGGTAGTCCACCGCCTCGTCCACGCCGATCTCGCGCAGGAAGCCGTGCTTGCCCGCGCTCGCGGTGCCGATCACATACGCTCCGCGCTCCTTGGCGATCTGCACCGCCACGTGCCCGACCCCGCCCGCGGCCGCGTGGATCAGCACCCGCTGCCCGGCCCGCACGTCGGTGTACTCGGTCAGCGCCTGCCACGCGGTGAGCGAGACCAGCGGGAGCGCGCCCGCCTGGACGTGGTCGATCCCGGCCGGCTTGCGCGCGAGGGCGCGCACCGGCGCGATGACGTACTCGGCGTGCGAACCGTGCCCGTACGGGTACGGCAGCATGCCGAAGACCTCGTCACCGGGCTCGAACGCCGCCACGCCGATGCCGACCGCCTCCACGACGCCGGAGACGTCCCAGCCCAGCACGAAGGGCGGCTCGCCCAGGAAGCCGCCGGTCGCGCGGTGCTTCCAGTCGGTCGGATTGAGCCCGGCCGCCCGCACCCGGACCAGCACCTTGTTCGGCCCCGGCACCGGGCGCTCGATCTCCACTTCCTTCAGGACCTCGGGACCGCCGAGGACGTCCTGGCTGATGGCTCGCATCGTGTTCTGTGTGCTCATGGTGATCCAGCGTGCCGGTTCCCACACCGTCCGCCAATGGCAAGATGGTCAACATTCGATAGGATCGTGCCATGCAGCGTGAGCGAGTGGTGGTCCTGGCACTGGACGGCGTGTACCCCTTCGAGCTGGGCATCCCCAGCCGGATCCTCGGCGCCGCCGACGGCCGGTACGAGGTGCTGACCTGCTCGGTCGACGGCGGCCCGGTGCGCACCAACGCCGACTTCGGCATCACCGTGGAGCACGGACCCGAGGTCCTGGCCACCGCCGGCACGGTCGTCATCGCACCGGTCGCGCCCACCCACCTGACCGCCGAGGTGCCCGACGCCGTCCTGGCCGCCCTCGCGCTCATCCGGCCCGGCGCCCGCATCGTCTCCATCTGCACGGGCGCCTTCGTCCTGGCCGGCGCCGGGTTCCTCGACGGGCGCCGGGCCACCACCCACTGGCAGGTCGCCGACGCGTTCCGGCGCATGTTCCCGCGCGTCGACCTCGACCCGGACGTGCTCTTCGTCGACGACGACCCGTTCCTGACCTCGGCCGGCGCCGCCTCCGGCGTGGACGTCTGCCTCCACCTGGTCCGCAAGGACCACGGCAGCACACTCGCGAACAGCGTCGCCCGCCGCTGCGTGGTCCCGCCCTTCCGGGACGGCGGCCAGGCCCAGTACATCGAGCAGCCCGTCCCCGAGCCGGGCGCCGCGAGCACCGCCGCCACCCGCGCCTGGGCCCTGGAACGCCTCGGCGAACCGCTCACCCTGGCCGATCTGTCCGGCCACGCCCGGATGAGCCAGCGCACCTTCGCCCGCCGCTTCCACGACGAGGTGGGGCTCAGCCCGGGGCGCTGGCTCATCCAGCAGCGCGTCGCCCGGGCACGGCACCTGCTGGAGTCCAGCGACCTGACCGTGGACCAGATCGCCGGCATGGTCGGCTTCGCGACCGGTGCCTCCCTGCGCCAGCACCTGCACGCGGCGATCGGCGTCTCGCCGCAGGCCTACCGCCGTACGTTCCAGACGGCGCGTTGATCCGAACTCCCGCGCGATCAACGCTGGTTGAGCACCGACTGAATCGGCCGGTCCGGGATATCCGCAAGATACGGGGCCGCGGAGCACGCCTGCCCCGCGGCCGTAATCCTGCGGAGGAGACATGGCACTGGTGAAAGCGGGGGTCCTCGTGCTCGACTGCGCCGAGCCCGAGAAGCTCGCCGTGTTCTACAAGGAACTGCTGGAGGGAGAGGAGTCGGAGGCGACCGCCAACCGGGTGGAGATCAGGACCGCCGACGGCTTCCGGATCGCACTGCGCCGGGACGTCAACGCCACGCCGCCCAGCTGGCCGCGCCCGGAGAACTCCCTCCAGGCCCACCTGGAGTTCGTGGTGGACGACCTCGACGCGGTGGAGCGCCGCGTCGTCAGCCTCGGCGGCCGTCCCCTGGAGGCCAAGGAGGCCTCGGGCCCGCACGAGGAGCGCGGCTACGCCGACCCGGCCGGGCACTCCTTCACCCTGCGCCGCACCACCCCCACGGCACCCAAGCAGGGCTGAACCGGACCAAGGGGGTGGCGCGCGACCCCGGCACGCCACCCCCGCGGCGGCCGTGACACACACGGACGGCCCCGCCCGGCACAGGGCCGGGCGGGGCCGCGTCGTCAGGGGGCCGGCCGTGTCAGTCCCGGCCGCCCTTCTCACCGACCGGCCACGTGCCGGTCGAACGCTCGATGGCCTTGGCGCCGGCCCGGTCCACCGCGCTGCGCACCACGGCGAAGATGGCGCCCTGGATCGCGGCGGCCAGCAGCACCTCGCCCCAGCCGCGGTCCTTGTCCAGCGCGTCGGGCGCGTCCTCCTCGTTCCGGATCGCCATCCACGTCTTGCGGAAGGCGAGCCCGGCCAGCCAGCCGCCCGACCAGCCGAGCACGAACCCGAGCGGCTGGTAGGCGAGGGACATCTTCTTCTTCTTTGCCACGGGGATCTCCTTGATGACTGAGGGTCGGTCGAACAGGGTCAGGGGGTGTGCGCCGCCGGGATCCGCTCCTCGGCACGGACCGGCCCGGGCGGAGTGCCGTCACCGAACGGCCGGCCGCCCAGCTCCTCGCGGTGATGCGGGGTCAGCCAGCCGGACAGGTCCGGCCCGAGCGGCACCACACGGGTCGGGTTGATGCCGGTGTGCACCTGGTAGTAGTGCCGCTTGATGTGGTCGAAGTCGACGGTGTCGCCGAACCCGGGCGTCTGGTAGAGGTCACGCGCGTACGCCCACAGCACCCGGTTCTCCGTCAGCTTCCAGCGGTTGCACTTGAAGTGGCCGTGATAGACCGCGTCGAAACGCACCAGCGTGGTGAACAGCCGGATGTCCGCCTCGGTGATGGTGTCGCCCACGAGGTAGCGCTGCCGCTCCAGCCGCTCCGCGAGCAGCTCCAGCCGCCGGAACACGCCCGCGCAGGCGGCCTCGTACTCCTCCTGCCCGGTGGCGAACCCCGCCCGGTACACACCGTTGTTGACGTCCTCGTAGACGTCCGCCATCACCTCGTCGATCTCGTCGCGCCGCCGTTCCGGATACAGGTCCGGCGCCCCCTCGCGGTGCAGGGACGTCCACTCGGTCGCGAGGTCGAGCGTGAGCTGCTGGTAGTCGTTGGTGACGAGCTGTCCGCTCGGCACGTCCACGAGCGCCGGCACGCTGACACCGCCCGGGTAGTCCGTCTCCCGGCGGTCGTACGCCTCACTCAGGTAGCGGATGCCGAGGACCGGGTCGCGGCCGTCCTCGTCCAGGGTGAAGCGCCAGCTGCGGTCGTCCTGGATCGGATCGGCGACGGCCAGCGACAGCGCGTCTTCCAGACCCAGCAGCCGCCGGGAGACCAGCGACCGGCTCGCCCAGGGGCAGGCGCGGCTGACGACCAGGCGGTAGCGGCCGGCCTGAACCGGCCAGCCGTCCCGGCCGTCCGCCGTGACCCGGTCCGCGAAGTGTGCCGTGGACCGCTTGAACGTCCTCCTCCCGTAGGCGCTGTTGCCGTCGTCGCCGTCGTCGCGGCTCATGGGGGTGACCTCCTTGCCGTACGTGTTCCCTGGTGAACGCGTTCCCCGTTTTCCGCGGACGGCACGGTGTGGACGCCGCCGACCGGGGCAATCGGCGGAGGTGACTGAAGAAGGATCGGATCGGAGGACACGCGTCACCGTCCTGGTGGCGCTCGCGGCCAACCTGGTGATCGCGGCGGCGAAGGCCGTCGGCGGCCTCGCCGCGGGATCACCCGCCCTGCTGTCGGAGGCGGCCCACTCGGTGGCCGACAGCCTGAACGAGGTGTTCCTGCTCGCGGCGCTGCGCCGCAGCCGGCGCCCCGCCGACCGGCGGCATCCCTTCGGCTACGGCAAGGAGCGGTTCTTCTGGTCGCTCCTCGCGGCCGTCGGGATCTTCGTGATGGGCGGCTGCTTCTCGTTCTTCCAGGGCATCGAGGCCCTGACGAAGGGATCGGAGGAGGACCTCGGCGGGTACGTCGCCGGTCTCGTCGTGCTCGGCATCGCCCTTCTCGCGGAGGGGGGTTCCCTGCTGCGCGCCCTGTACCAGGTGCGGCGCCAGGGCGGTGCGCGTGCCGGACTGCGCGATCCGGCCCTGCGGACGGTCGTCGCGGAGGACGGCACCGCGGTGCTCGGCGTCACCCTGGCGATCGTGGGCATGGCCCTGCACATGGCCACCGGGCAGGTGGTGTGGGAGGCGGGCGCGTCGCTCGCGATCGGCGCGCTGCTGGTCTACGTCGCCTACCGGCTGGGCCGGGAGGCCCGCGACCAGCTCATCGGCGAGGCGGCCGACCCGGAGGCGAGCGGCCGGATCCGGGCACTGCTGCGGGCGCAGCCCGAGATAGACAGTGTGGAGGCGCTCTTCACGATGAAGACGGGCCTCGACTCGACCCTGGTGGCGGCCCGCGTCGACCTGGTGCCGGGCCTGGACAGCGAGCGGGTGGAGGAGGTCGCCGTCCGCATCAAGCGCTCCATCGCCAACACGGTGCCCGAGGCGGAGCAGATCTTCCTCGACGTCACGGACCGCCGCCTCGCGCGCGAGGCAGCGGAAAGCCCCGCCGCGACGGGGGAGCGCGGCGGGGCCTGACCCACGCGTGCCCCGCCGCCGACGCTTCATGCACCCGAGCCGAAGTTTTTTTCGCCGACCGCCGAAAGCCCCGTGAGAGGCATCCCCGGCCGGACTGGGCGACCCCCGCCCGACTCCGGCGAAGCCGCCCCGCGGGCTCAGCCCTCCTCGACCGGCTCCAGCACGAACACCGGGATCTCCCGGTCCGTCTTCCGCTGATAGTCGGCGTACGCCGGATACGCCGCGACGGCGCGCTCCCACCACCGGGCCTTCTCCGCACCCGTGACCTCACGGGCCGTCATGTCCCGTTTCACCGGGCCGTCCTGGAGTTCGGCACGGGGGTCGGCCTTGAGGTTGAAGTACCAGACGGGGTGTTTGGGCGCGCCCCCGAGGGAGGCCACCGCGGCGTACCGGCCCTCGTGCTCCACGCGCATGACCGGTGTCTTGCGCAGCTTCCCGCTCCGCGCACCCCGGGTCGTCAGGACCACCACAGGCAGGTTCGTGCCCTGCAGCGTCGTCCCCCGCGTGCCGCCGGAACTCTCGTACAGCTCCACCTGCCGGCGCACCCATCCGGTCGGGCTCGGTTCGTACTCGCCCTCAAGAGGCATGGCATCCGTCCCATCGTCGTGTCCACGGCTGACTGGCTGGTCACTGCAACACGGGCACGCCCGGGAATCATCCGGCCCACGCCGGGCACTCACCCCGGTGCCACCGCCATCCGCACGGCCAGCGCCGTCATCACGCCGCTCGCGACCAGGGCCGTGGCCAGCCGGCCCCGGTGCCCGGTCAGCGCCCGGCCCAGCAGTGCCCCGCTCCCGGCGAGCAGCACCTGCCAGCTCGCGGAGGCGGCGAAGGCGGCCACCACGAACACGCCCTGCTCCCACGGCCCGGCCGGGCCCGCGGCCTGCGAGCCGAGCACCAGCGCGGCGAAGTAGATCACGGTCGTGGGGTTGAGCAGGGTGATGCCGAGCAGTCCCCAGAACGCCCGGGCGGGACCCGGGGGAGCGGGGGCCGTGCGCGTGGCGAGCCGGTGACCGCGGTACTCGCGCAGCGCGCTGACGGCCCCCCACACCGCCAGGCCGAGCAGCACCAGCACACAGACCCACCGCAGCGGCCCCAGCGCCGGCCGCAGCGCGGTGGCCAGGGCCGTCCCGCCGAGCGTCGCGGCGAGGGCGTAGATCCCGTCGGCGGTGGCGACGCCCAACGCGGCGCAGACGCCGGTGCGCAGGGAGGTGCGGGCCGTGAGGGAGACGAGGTAGGTCCCGACGGCGCCCACGGGGACGGCGATGCCGTACCCGGCGAGCAGCCCGGCGACGAGCGCGGCGGTCATGACCGGGGCGCGCTCGGCCCTCCCGGGCGGCCGGAGCGCTGCTGCCGGCGCGCGGCGGGGGCGGCGGCGGGCAGCGGCGCGGAGGCGTCGAAGGCAGGCATGGCTGGATCCTGCGCCCCTGCCCGCCGCACCGGCAACCGGTTTTCGATGCCGGGCCGGCACACCCCGCCAGGGCACCGCCGCCGCCTCGGCCGAGGGGGCGGACCGCCGCCGCCGTTCGAACCGGACGACGGCGTTCCCCGGCCAACTTGCACGTCACCCCCGACATGGCTGAACTTCACGTCGCCCCATAGGTGCCTGGGGCATCTAATGAAGAGCGGCACGACGCACACTTCGTCTGCGAGGTCTTCATGACGGACACGACCGCACCCGTCGTCTTCCCCCAGAGCCGGACCTGCCCCTACCACCCGCCCACCGCCTACGAGCCGCTGCGCGCCGAGCGCCCCCTGAGCCGCGTCACCCTCTACGACGGCCGCGAGGCCTGGCTGGTCAGCGGGCACGCCACCGCCCGCGCGCTGCTGGCCGACCCGCGCCTGTCCTCCAACCGCGATCGGCCCGGCTTCCCGTCACCGACCAAGCGCTTCGCCGGGATCCGCAACCGCCGCACGGCCCTGCTGGGCGTCGACGACCCCGAGCACCGGACCCAGCGGCGCATGGTCGTCGGTGACTTCACGTTCAAGCGGGCCGTCGAACTCCGGCCCCGCATCCAGCGGATCGTGGACGAACGGCTCGACGCGATGATCGCCCAGGGCCCGCCCGCCGACCTGGTGAGCGCCTTCGCGCTGCCCGTGCCGTCCATGGTGATCTGCGCCCTGCTCGGCGTCCCGTACGCCGACCACGACTTCTTCGAGGCCCAGTCGCGGCGGCTGCTGCGCGGCCCGGAGACGTCGGACGTGCTCGACGCCCGGGACCGCCTGGAGGCGTACTTCGGCGAGCTGATCGACCGCAAGCGGAACGACCTGGGCACCGGCCTGCTCGACGACCTGGTCCAGCGGCAGCTCGGCGAGGGCGCGCTGGACCGCGAGGGCCTGATCGCCCTGGCCCTCATCCTGCTCGTCGCCGGGCACGAGACGACCGCCAACATGATCTCCCTCGGCACCTTCACCCTGCTCCGGCATCCCGAGCGGCTCGCCGAACTGCGCGCCGACCCGGAGCTGGTGCCGGCCGCGGTCGAGGAACTGATGCGGCTGCTGTCGATCGCGGACGGCCTGCTGCGGGTCGCCGTCGAGGACGTCGAGGTGGCCGGGACGACGATCCGCGCGGGTGAGGGGGTCGTCTTCGCGACCTCGGTCATCAACCGCGACGAGACCGTCTACGCCGAGCCGGACGCGCTCGACTGGAATCGGCCGGCCCGTCACCACGTGGCGTTCGGCTTCGGCATCCACCAGTGCCTCGGCCAGAACCTCGCACGCGCGGAACTGGAGATCGCCCTGCGCACCCTCTTCGCCCGGCTGCCCGCGCTGCGCCTGGCCGCCCCGGCCGAGGAGATCCCCTTCAAACCGGGCGACACGATCCAGGGGATGCTGGAACTCCCCGTGACCTGGTAAGAGGCTTCCGCACATGCGCATCGACATCGACAAGGACGTCTGCATCGGCGCGGGCCAGTGCGCCCTGACCGCCCCGGACGTGTTCACCCAGGACGACGACGGCTACAGCACCGTGCTGCCCGGCCGCGAGGACGGCGGCGGCAGCCCGCTGCTGCACGAGGCGGCCCGGGCCTGCCCGGTGAGCGCCATCACCGTCGCGGAGACGGTGGGCTGACCCCGGCCCCGACTCCCGTCCGGGCCCCGGCCCCCACTCCCGTCCGGGCCCCGGCCCCCACTCCCATCCCGACCTCGATTCCGGCCCCGGCCCCGACTCGGGCCCCGGCCCTGACCCCGACCTCAGGACGGCCGCGGGGGCTCCCCCGACGCGCCCCCGCCGGGCCGCACTCCGGCTCACGCGGCGCGCAGCAGCAGCCGGGCCGCCTCACGCGCCTCGGCCGCGGGCTCCGGGCCGCCGCAGATGCCCGCCGTGACCATCGCTCCCTCCGCCAGCAGGAACAGCTGCCCGCCCACCGCGGCGGGCAGCCCGGCGGCGACGGCGAGGGAGTCGAGGTACTCCCGGAACGCCCGCTTGTGGGCCCGCACCCGGTCCGCCACCCGCGGGGAGGTGGCGCCCAGTTCGCCGTACGCGTTGATCCACGCGCAGCCCCGGAAACCGGGCTCGGCGAACCAGCGGCCCAGCCAGTCGAACACGGCGAGGATCCGCTCGTGCGGGTCCTCGTGCTCCTCGACGTACGCGGCCAGCCGCCCGCGCCAGCGGGTGTCGCGCCGCTCCAGGTAGGCCTCCACCAGCTGCTCCTTGGCGGGGAACAGCTGGTAGAGCCGCTTGAGCGAGACCCCGGACGCGCCGCGCACGGCGTCCATGCCGACGGACTGCACGCCCCGCCCGTAGAACAGCTCCTCCGCGGCGTCCAGCGCCCGCTGCCGGGCCTCCGCAGTGTCCACGCACGACCACCCCTTGACGCGAGAACGGGCGTTCTCATACGGTGAACAGCCTACTGGAGAACGCACGTTCTCCTCCGTGTGCCGGGAGGACCCGTGACCGAACGCCCGCCCCTGCCGCCCTTCACCCGCGAGACGGCGGCGCAGAAGGTGCAGGCCGCCGAGGACGCCTGGAACACCCGCGACCCCCACCGGGTCGCCCTCGCGTACACGGAGGACTCCGTCTGGCGCAACCGCGACTGGTTCGTCACCGGCCGCGCCGGGATCGTCGCCTTCCTCACCGAGAAGTGGGCGCGGGAGGAGGAGTACGCCCTGCGCAAGGACCTGTGGGCCTTCGACGGCAACCGCATCGCCGTCCGCTTCCAGTACGAGTCCCGCGACGCCGACGGGCAGTGGTGGCGCTCCTACGGCAACGAGCTGTGGGAGTTCGACGCGCACGGCCTGATGGCCCGCCGGGAGGCCAGCATCAACGACGTACGGATCGAGGAGGAGGACCGCCGCATCCGCGGTCCGCGTCCGGAGGGGGAGCGGGGGCGCACCTTCCCGCTGCGGTGACCCGCGCGGTCACTAGGGTGTCCGGGATGACCGGACAGACCCCACCCAAGCCCTTCCTCTACGTCGTCGTCTGTGCGGCCGGCGTCGCGGCCGGCGTCGGCGCACTCGTCGCCGCCGCGCAGGAGCGGGACTGGGACGTCGGTGTCATCGCGACGCCGGCCGCCGTGAACGGCTTCTTCGACACCGCCGCCGTCGAGGCCCGCACCGGCCGCGCCATCCGGTCCGCCTGGCGCACGCCGGGCGAGCCGCGGCCGTTCCCGGCGCCCGACGCCGTGGTGGTCGCCCCCGCCACCTTCAACACCGTCAACAAGTGGGCGGCGGGCATCGCCGACACCCTCGCGCTCGGCACCCTCTGCGAGGCCGCGGGCCTCGGGGTGCCGATCGCCGTCCTGCCCTGCGTGGCCGGCGCGCTGGCGGCGCACCCCGCCTACCGGGCCGCCCTCGAACGGCTGCGCGGCATGGGCGTGCGCTTCGGCGAGCCGTACACCGGGGAGCCCGGCCCGGGCGGCGCGCTGCCGGACTTCGCCTGGACGCGGGCGCTGGACCTGCTCGAACGCCCCTGAGGTCAGGAGCAGCCGACCGTCGGGCCCTCGACCATGCCGCCGGTGTACAGCGCCTGCCCGCGCGGCATCCAGTAACCCAGCTTCGAGACCACCGTCGAGCAGGCCGAGTCCAGCCGCACCTTCACCCGTACGGTGGCCGGGCGCCCGGGCTGCAGGTCGGTGAGCGCGCAGTCGACCGAGTACGTCAGCCGGTCGCGCGAGGGGGCCCGGCCGACCAGCGGATTGACGCACCGCGCGTCCGCCGTGCTGATCCGCACCCCGGTGTTCTCCTCGCCGATCAGCCCGAACCGGGCGCTGCCGTCGCCCTGTTCGCTGTCGCGGTACACCCGGTAGGTCAGCGTGGTCGTGGTGCCCGGACGCAGGGTCCGCGGGGCCACCTCGACCCGGTGCGTGGGCCGCTGCTTCGGCGCCGTCAGGGTGAGCGTGGCCCGGACCGTGCCCCGCAGGTCCACACCGGAGGGCGTGGACCGCACGTGCACCGAGGCGGTGACGTCGTAGGTGCCCGGGCCGGGGTACGGCTGGGAACCGGGCAGCGTGCCGGAAGCCACGGTCGCGCCGTCGCGCCGCGCCGTCCAACTGCCGGAGGTCAGGCACGCGTACCGGACGGACGCCCCGGGGCGGCGGCAGGAGGCGGGCGCGGAGACGGCCATCACGGGCGTGCCGCTGCCCGCGCACAGACTGACCACGGCCCGCTCGCCGCCCGCGCCCCGCAGGACACCCGCGGGCGCGCACAGCGTCGCCGGCCCCTCGGCCACGGGTGCCTGCGCGCCCGGTGCCGGGGAGTCCGGTGCCGGGGACGCCGGTGCCTCGGCCCGGACGTCGGCCGGCGGCGGCACCGGCCGGCTCCAGGCGGTGGAGACCAGGGCGGCGCAGACCGCGGCCGCCCCGGTCAGGATCCTGAACGTCCTGCGTCGTGCCGCCACGCGTCCTCCCGGGACGTGACCGACCGGCCGGACGCCGGTCACCTGCGCCGAGGATGCGCCGGCGCCCGTGCCGCCCGGCCGCTCCCACGCCGGTCGGTCACCTGAGGGCAGCAACCGCCGACGGCCGTCGGGCGGCCCTGCCTTCGAGTGCGCACCAACACGTACGGTGGCCGTGGAAGCCCACCCGATGGCAGGAGCGGCAACGATGCAGTACGTGAAGCTCGGTTCGACGGGCCTGGACGTCTCGCGGATCTGTCTGGGCTGCATGACCTACGGCCTGCCCGACCGCGGCACGCACGAGTGGACCCTCGACGAGGAGGCCTCCCGCCCACTGATCCGCCAGGCGGTCGAGGCGGGCATCACCTTCTTCGACACCGCCAACGTCTACTCGGACGGCACCAGCGAGGAGATCGTCGGCCGGGCCCTGCGCGACTTCGCCCGGCGTGACGAGATCGTGCTGGCGACGAAGGTGAACAACCGGATGCGCCCCGGTCCCAACGGCGGCGGACTGTCCCGCAAGGCGATCATGACCGAGCTCGACCGCAGCCTCACCCGCCTCGGCACGGACCACGTCGACCTCTACCAGATCCACCGCTTCGACCCGCACACCCCGGTCGAGGAGACGATGGAGGCGCTGCACGACGTCGTCAAGGCGGGCAAGGTCCGCTACATCGGGGCCAGTTCGATGTATGCCTGGCAGTTCTCCAAGATGCAGTACACCGCCCGGCTGAACGGCTGGACCCGTTTCGTCTCCATGCAGAACCACTACAACCTGCTCTACCGCGAGGAGGAGCGCGAGATGCTGCCTCTCTGCGCCGACCAGGGCGTGGGCGTCCTGCCGTGGAGCCCGCTCGCCCGCGGCCGCCTCACCCGCGACTGGGACACCACGACCGGTCGCAGCGCCACCGACACCTTCGGCAGCACCCTCTACCAGGAGGGCGACCGCTCGATCGTCGAGGCGGTCACCCGCATCGCCGGGGCCCGCGGCGTGCCGCGCGCCCGGATCGCCCTCGCCTGGCTCCTGCACCGGTCCACCGTGACCGCCCCCATCGTCGGCGCGTCCAAGCCGCACCACCTCACGGACGCGGTGGCGGCGGTGGAGCTGGAACTCGACGGCAAGGAAATGGAGGAGCTGGAACGGCCCTACGCTCCCCACCCCATCGCCGGTCACTGAGGCCGCGCCCGGCTAGTGGGGCCCCTGCGGCGCGAACTCCGTGCCGCAGGGCCCCGCGCCCTCGCTCTCCCGCAGCACCACCCGCGCCCCGTCCATCGTCAGGGTCCGGTAGAACGCCCCGATCCGCTCGGCCGACCGCCCCACGTAGTGCCCGATGAACGAGCGCCGGAACCGGTCGGGCGAACGGTTCGGCCCGGAGCCGTGCACCAGACTGCCGTTGAAGAACAGCACGTCCCCGGGCCGCATGTCGACGGGCACGGGCTCCAGCCCGGGCGGCGGCGGCACGTACTCCCGCGCGAAGGACACCTCCGGGTCCGCCGGCTCCGGGCAGAACAGGTCCATGCGGTGCGTGCCCGGCACGACCTCAAGACCGCCGTTCTCCCGGTCGATCACGTCGCAGGCCACCCACGCCGCCACGCACGTGCCGGGCTCCACCCGCAGGTAGAAGTTGTCCTGGTGCAGCGCCTGCCCCCGGGCGCGCGGCGGCTTGAAGTAGAACATGCTCTGCGCGGCCAGCACCTCCTCCCCGAGCAGCGCCTCCAGCACCGTCCGCAGCCGGGCGTCCAGCAGGACCTCGCGCGCGAGGCCGTCGATCTCGTGCGGATGCATCACCCGCGGCCACACGTGCAGCGGATCCGCGTCCGGGCCCGTCGCGCGCGGCTCGAAGTGCCCGGGCACCGGGCCCGCCGCGCGCAGCGCCGCGAACCTCCCGCACAGCCGGTCGATCTCCTCGGTGCCGAAGAGCCCGCGGACGACCGTGAAGCCGTCCTCCTCGAAGCCCTCCCGGTGCCGCCGCAGCCCGGCCTGGTCCAGGATGGCGGCACCGGTGGCGCCGTTGCCCGTGACTGTCATGTGCGTTCTCCTCGGTCCGGTGTCCTCGCGTCCCACGCTAGGCCGCCGTGCCGTCGAGGAGGATGCCCGTGCGTGCTGACGGATTGCCCGGGACCGCCGGGAGCGAGGGCGGCGGTGACCCGGCCCCGCCGCCCGGCCTGGTCGTGCTCGGCCACTTCGACCAGTCCCCGGGATACGCTGTCAACCGGCCGCGGGGCTCTGCCAGTTGGCTCGTCACATGGACCACGGGAGGCCGGGGGCGGCTGTGGCAGGGCGGTACGACGGCCGCGGCCGGCCCGGGCGACCTCGTCGTCCTCGCCCCCGGTGTCCCGCACGGCTACGCGGTCGACCCGGGCGCCCGCCACTGGCGGTTCTGGTGGGCGCACTGCCAGGCCCGCCCGGCGTGGACCGGATGGCTGCGGCCGTACGGCAGCGGCGACGGTGTGTACGTGGTGCCGTCGGTGCCGGCCGCACTGCACGACCGGGTGGCGGCGGCGTTCCGGCGCATGCACGCCGACGCCCGCTGGACCGGGACCGGGGCACCGCCCGAAACCGGTACCGGCGACGCGCAGGTCGCCGTCGCGCACGGCAGCGCCGCCCGTGAACTCGCCCTGTGCGCCCTGGAGGAGATCGTCGTGCTGGCCGCCGCCGGTGCCCGGCCGGAGGCGCCGCGCCCGGGCGTGGACGCCCGGATCCGCCGGGCCGAGGAACTGATCGCCGCCGACCCCGGTGCCCGGCACACCGTCCGCTCGCTCGCCGCGGACGTCGCCCTGTCGCCCTCCCGCTTCGCGCACCTGTTCAGCCGGCAAGTCGGCCAGTCACCCATGCGGGCCCTGCGCGAGGCCCGGCTGCGGCACGCGGCCCGGCTGCTGGAGAGCACCGACCTCCCCGTGGAACGCGTCGCGGCGGCCTCCGGTTTCGCCAGTCCCTTCCACTTCAACCGGGTCTTCCGGGAGCGCTACGGGAAACCGCCCGGGGCGTACCGGGCCCGTCGCTGAATCCGGCGGGAGCGGAAATCCCTTTCGAAAGCGCTGGTTGACATTCTGTCAAAAAGCGCTGGCCGCGCACGCAATGCACGAAACCAGAAGATCTCTTGTTCCCCGTCGCTGACCTGTGCAAAGGTGTGCCCTGTCGGTGTGCGGACAACACACCATTCATCTGTGTGCGCGAGGCCGACGAGCCGGCATACCCCTTGGTCCGGACCTTATTCCGCATGTCCTCGAGAGGAATGCAGCGTGAATGACGCAGGCCCGTCGAATTCACCGGACCCGGCCCGCGGGTTCCGGCCGACGGACGAGCAGCTGAGCGCGGAGCTCAGGAAGTGGACCGGAGCCAGCCCCGCTCTGCACCCCGTCGGCGAGCTGCTGGACCGGCACTGGGAGGCGGCCTTCGCCTACGCCCGGCTGTGCACCGACGGCCCGCGCTCCGCCGGCATGCTCACCACCGCCGCGTTCACCCGGCTTTTTGGCGAGACCCTGCGCCAGAACGGCCCGTCCTCCGCCTGGCGCCCCCATCTGCTCGTGACCGTACGGCGCATCGCGGCCGAGTGGGCCGGTGACCACCGGCGCGACACCCTCCACCCCGGTCTGCGGTGCGAGGACGGGGAGCGGCCGGCCGCCCGGCTGCTGCCCCCGGCGCACCGGCGCCTGCTGTCCGGGGCCTTCCCGCGGCTGCCCCAGTCCGCCCGTTGCCTGCTGTGGCACGTCGAGGTCGAGGCGGAGCCGCTGACGGCGCCCGCCGGGCTGCTCGGTCTCGACGAGGAGGGCGCGCGCGTCGAACTGGAGCGCGCCCGCGGCCGGTTGCGCGAGGAGTGCCTCCAGTTGCACCGCGAACTCGCCCCCGACGAGGAGTGCCGGCGTTACCTCCGTCTGCTGGACGTGACGTACCGGCGGGGCGGGCGGGACATCGACCCGGATCTACGCGCGCATATCGGCCGGTGCGGGCACTGCGGCGCCGCCGCCGACCAGCTCGGTCACTTCAACAGCGGCCTCGGCGCCGCCCTGGCGGAGGCGGTGCTCGGCTGGGGCGGACGGCAGTACGCGGAGGACCGGCGGCGCGCGGCCGCGGGAGACTCCGCCGTCGGCGAGCCCCCCGGTTTCGCCGGCCCTTTCGGCCCGGCCGGGCCGGAGCGTTCCGCCGGTCCCGCGGGCTCCGGCGGTCGTGCGGGCTCCGCCGGTCCCGCGGGCTCCGCCGGTCGTGCCCACTACGCCGACCCTGCCGGTTCTGCCGGGCCGGCCCGGTTCACCGGACCCGCCGGTCCTGCCGGTCCCACACGTCCAATGGGTCCCGTCGGTAACGCCGATCCTGTCGGCGCCGTCGGCCCCGCCAGTCCCGCCGACCTCCCCGATCCCGCCCATCCGGCCGGCGTCGCAGGGCCCTCCCGTGCCGCCCGGGAGGCCTTCCCGGACCCGGTCGTCCTCGCGGGGGCGATCGGGGAGTCGTTCACCGACCCCCCCGGAGCCGCGGCCGGGGGCGGCTCCGCGCCCCCGGCCGTCGCCCGGGACCCGGAAGCCCTCAGCCCCCCGGACCCCGCCCCCGTTCCCGCCCCCGCGGCCCCGGCACCGCCCGCCGGCGCCCCCGGCGGGCGCCCGCCCGGGGCCCGGGCCGCCGCCCGCAGATCCGCCCACAAAGCGGCCCGCCGCGCCGCCCGCCGCCGTCACCTCACCGCGGGCGTCCTGACCGTCGGCGGCCTGGTGGTGCTGCCGCTGGTCCTGTGGTCCGTGGCGGGGGACGGCAACCCGTCCGGCGCCGGGCGCGGTGCGGAGGAGGCACCCGGCCCCGACGCGACGGAGCGGACCCGCGATCCGTCGTGGGCCGGGGCGGGCGACGCCGGGAACGGCGCCCTGCGCGGCCGGCTGCACAACGTCGGCTCAGGCCTGTGCGTCGGCGTCGAGGGGGAGAGGGTCGTCGAGGACGCGGAAGCCGAACTCGTCCCGTGCTCCACCGACACCACCCAGCAGTGGACGTACGAGACCGACGGCCTGCTGCGCAGCGGCGCCGCTCCCGAGCTGTGCCTGGACTCGCGTCTCGGGTACTCCGTGCGGCTCGCCCCCTGCACGGGCGCGGCCCAGCCGGACTCCAGGAACGTCCGTTACGACTTCACGCGGCAAGGCGCCCTGGTACCCCGCTGGGACCAGGACCTGGCCCTCGCCCCGGCCGCGACGGACGGGTCCGGAGCCCTGGTCGTCAAGGCCCGCGCGGACCAGGACGCGCAGCGCTGGGTCGTCGACACCTCCAAGGCCGACCTGCGGATGGAGGCCGTCACCTGGGACGTCGCCCTGCCGTCCCCGAGGTTCGCGCCGACCCGGACGGCCGCCCCCATCCCCGCCGGGACGACCGCGCCCCCACCCGCCGCGTCGGCGAGTCCCGCCTCACCCGTGCCGAGCGGCACGGCTTCCGGCGCACCGTCCTGCGACCGCTACGGCCACCACTGCGACGAGGACGGCCGGTACGGCTCCCCGGGGTACGGCCGTCCCGGCTACGGGTACGGCTACCCCGGCTACGGCTACGGCGGCTACGGCCCTGACGGCTACGGAGGGGACGGCGGCCGCTGACCCCGGACGCCACCCCTCACGCCGGGCCCCCGGCGACCCGGCGCCGCTCCCGTCCCTCAGGTCCCGAGGACGCGCAGCGACAGCCACAGCGCCACCACGGCCGGCACCAGCGCGGCCGGTACGGCGAGCAGCCCGAGCCGGGTGAACTCCCCGAGCCCGACCCGCTGCCCGTGCTGCTGCACGATGCGCCGCCACAGCAGGGTCGCCAGCGACCCGGCGTAGGTCAGGTTGGGGCCGATGTTCACACCCAGCAGCACGGCCAGCACGGCACCGGGACCGGCGTGCGCGGTCAGCGGCAGCAGCACGAGCACGGCCGGCAGGTTGTTGATGAGGTTCGCCAGCACGGCGGCCAGGGCGGCCACGCCCAGCAGGGTGAGCAGACCGGCACCGCCGGGCAGCGCCCGCCGCAGCGCGTCGGCCAGCCCGTGGTCGACGACCGCGCGCACGACGACGCCGAGCGCCAGCACGAACGCCAGGAAGGCCGGTGCCGCCGAGCGCACCACCGTCAGCGGGGTGGCCCGCCGCCGCAGCAGGGCCCGCCCGGCCAGCACCAGCGCCCCGGCCAGCGCGGCCCACGCCGGTGCGAAGCCGGCCGCGGAGGCCACCACGAACCCGGCGAGCGTGCAGCCGACCGTGACCAGCGCGAACAGCGGGAGCGGCTCGGGCGGCCCGGCGGCCTCGGGGGAGGGGAGCGGCGCCGTCAGATCGTCGTCGAAGAACCGCCGGAACACCAGGTACTCGGCGGCGATGGCGACCAGCCAGGGCAGGGCCATCAGGGCCGCGAAGCGGGTGAAGCTCAGCCCGCTCGCCGTGAAGGCCAGCAGATTGGTCAGGTTGGAGACCGGCAGCAGCAGCGAGGCGGTGTTCGACAGGTGGGCGCAGGCGTACAGGTGCGGTCGGGCCCGGACGCCCATGCGGGTGGCGGTGGCGAGCACCACCGGGGTGAGCAGGACGACCGTGGCGTCCAGGCTGAGCACGGCCGTGCTGACGGAGGCCAGCGCGAACACCGCGGTCAGCAGCCGGGTGGGGCGCCCCGCGGCCCAGCGGGCCATCCACGCCCCGCAGGCGGTGAAGAGCCCTTCGACGTCACAGAAGTGGGCGAGCACCAGGACGGCCGCGAGGAAGCCGACCACGGGGCCGAGCCGCTGGATCTCCTCCCAGGCGTGAGCCGGTGAGATGACGCCGACGGCGACCGCGAGCCCGGCGGCCGGCACCGCCAGCACGGCTTCGGGGAGCCCCTTGGGGCGCGCGACGGCCCACAGGAGCACGGCGGCCAGCAGCGTCACGGACAGAACTTCGGCGAGCGGGGTGTGCAGGGGGTCCTCCGGGACGCGGGCAAGCGGTGCCCGAACAGCGAAGCAGGTGAAGGTAAGAACGCGCAAAGAACCGCGGCGCGAGCCGGATCACACCTCGTCGAGCAGCGCCAGCTCCGCCCAGATCGTCTTGCCCTCGGTGGTGTGCCTGCTGCCCCAGCGCTGGGTCAGCTGCGCGACCAGGAGCAGGCCCCGGCCGCCCTCGTCCCAGGTCTTCGCCCGCCGCAGGTGCGGTGCCGTGTGATTGGTGTCCGAGACCTCGCAGATCAGCGTGGACGCGTCGTGGATCAACCGGAGCCTGATGGGCGGGGCGCCGTAGCGGATGGCGTTGGTGACCAGCTCGCTGACGACCAGCTCGGCGGTGAACGTGGCCTCCAGCAGTTCCCAGCGTTCGAGCTGGTCGACGACCTGCTTGCGGATGGGGGCGACCAGCGCCGGGTCGGCCGGGATGTCCCAGGTCGCCACCTGCGAGGAGGGCAGGCCACGGGTGCGGGCGAGGAGCAGGGCCACGTCGTCGGCGGAACCGCCCGGCGGGAGCAGGGCGTGCAGCACGCGGTCGCAGGTCTCGTCCAGGGAGCCGGCGGGCGCCGACAGGGCCTCGCGGAGCATCCGCCGGCTCGCGTCGAGGTCCCGTTCGCGGCCGGCGAGGAGCCCGTCCGTGTGGAACGCCAGGACGCTGCCCTCCCGCAGGTCCACCTCGGCGCACTCGAAGGGCAGCCCGCCGACCCCGAGCGGCGGTCCGGAGGGCAGGTCGAGCTGCCGGGCCGGGCCGTCCGGCGGGGCCAGCAGCGGCTGCGGGTGCCCGGCGCGGGCCAGGGTGCAGCGCCGGGACACCGGGTCGTACACCGCGTACAGGCAGGTCGCGCCCACCTCGCCGGCGTCCGCGTCACCGCCGCCGGACTCCTGGGAGAGCCGGACGACCAGGTCGTCGAGGTGGGTGAGCAGTTCGTCGGGGGCCAGATCGATGTCGGCGAGGGTGCGCACGGCCGTGCGCAGCCGGCCCATGGTGGCCGAGGCCTGGATGCCGTGCCCGACGACGTCCCCGACGACCATGGCGACCCGCATCCCGGACAGCGGGATCACGTCGAACCAGTCGCCGCCCACACCGGAGCGGGTGGCGGGCAGGTAGCGGGAGGCGGCCTCCACCGCCGCCGTGCGCGGCAGGGTGCGGGGCAGCAGGCTGCGCTGGAGCGTGAGGGTGGTCTCGCGCTCGCGGGAGTAGCGGCGGGCGTTGTCGATGCACACGGCGGCGCGGGCGGTGACCTCCTCGGCCAGCAGCACGTCGTCGTCGGTGAAGGGCTCCGGGCGCCGGAAGCGGGTGAAGACGGCGACACCGAGGGTGGCGCCGCGGGCCTGGAGCGGGACGGACATCGTGGAGTGGATGCCGTACTCGCGGACCCGCCGGAAGCGGACCGGGTCCCAGGCGAGCCACCGCTCCAGGTCGGCGGAGCTCCCGGAGGCCACGACCGTGTGGCCCGCCACCAGGGAGGCGGCCTGCGGGGAGTCCTCCGGGTAGACGTCCACCTGGCCGGGTTTGGCGACCGCCTCCGGGCTGCCCGGGTCGACCGACCGGTGGGCGGCCCGGCGCAGGCTCACCGGAGGCGCGGCCGGTCCCGGCGGCTCGCCGCCGTCGCGCGGATCGAGCAGGTCGACACTGACGAAGTCGGCGAGCGCCGGGACGCACACGTCCGCCAGCTCCTGGGCCGTACGGGTGACGTCGAGGGTGGTGCCGATGCGCACGCTCGCCTCGTTGACCAGCTGGAGCCGCTCCCGTGAGCGGTACTGGTCGGAGAAGTCGTGGGCGGTCACGCACACGCCCCGTACCCGCCCCTCGTCGTCGGTGAGCGGGGCGATCCTGGCGAGCCAGGCGTGCGGACCCCGGTCCTCGCCGGTGGCCTTCATGTACGTCTGCATGTCGTGCCGGCGGCCGGTGTGCAGCACCCGGCGCAGGTGCTCCTCCAGCTCGCGGCTCTGCGGCCGGCTGCCGATGTCGGTGGGCCGCAGCCCGCGCAGGCGGTCGGCGGGCAGCCCCACGAGCTCCGCCATGGCGTCGTTGACGCCGTGCAGCCGCAACCGCTCGTCGAAGATCATCATGGCGCAGGGGGACTGCGCCAGGGCCGCCCGCAGCAGCGGGTCGTCCGGGCCGCCCCCGTCCGGCATCCCGGGCGGCGCCACGGCGAGCCAGTCGGTGGCCTCCGGGCCGTCGGGGGGCCTGCGGTGGGCGAGGACCCACACGGACACCGTGCGGCCGTCGCGGTGGCGCAGCCCCAGGGTGCCGCTCCAGCGGGCGTCGACGGGCGTGGGCGGTGGGTCCGCGCCGTCGGCCAGCAGTTCCACGGCCGGGCGGCCCACGACCTCGTCGGCGGTGTGCCCCAGCAGGCGGCGGGCGCCCTCGCTCCACTCGGTGAGCGTGCCGTCGGCGGCGATGACGGCACGGGCGGCCACGCCATCGTCGAACGGCTCGTCCGGGCTCATCGTCGCCACTCCATGCGGACACTCACAGTGATCAGGGCAGTCACTTGAGTTCCAGACTAGTCCGTGGACGCCCGGCGTGGACGGGTAACCCCCGTGCGGCCCCGGGGCACGCGGCCGGGGCCGGGATCCCGGCCGAGGGGGCGGCCGGGACGGGAGCGGGGGCCGCCGATGAGGCGCGGGGTACGTCCGGCCGCGCACCGACGGCCCGCGACGGCCGGCGCCGGGGCCGGTACGGGCGTGCGGTACCCGTCGAAGGCGGAGTCCTGTCCGGACCGTTGACGCGGCGTCACCCCTGCCACAACGATGTCCTCCGTCCCGCTTCTGGGAGCGCTCCCACGCCGAGCGTCACCCGCACCTCCCCAGAGGAGCCCAGACGTGAAACGACGCAGAACCGCTCTGCTGTCCCTGACGGCCCTGCTGGCGACCGCGCTCACCGCGCTGCCCGCCGCACCGGCCGGAGCCGAGGAGGTCGAACAGGTCAGGAACGGCACCTTCGACACCACCACCGAACCGTGGTGGACGACCAGCAACGTCACCGCCGGTCTGTCCGACGGCCGGCTGTGCGCCGACGTGCCCGGCGGCACCACCAACCGCTGGGACGCCGCCGTCGGGCAGAACGACATCACGCTGGTGAAGGGGGAGTCGTACCGCTTCTCGTTCCAGGCGACCGGCACCCCCGCCGGGCACGTGGTGCGGGCGATCGTGGGCCTGTCCGTGGCGCCGTACGACACCTACCACGAGGTGACGCCGCAGCTCAGCGTCTCCGGCGACACCTACTCGTACACCTTCACCTCGCCCGTCGACACGGCTCAGGGCCAGGTCGGCTTCCAGCTCGGCGGCAGCGCCGACCCGTGGCGGTTCTGCATGGACGACGTGTCCCTGCTCGGCGGGGTGACCCCGGAGCCGTACGAGCCCGACACCGGGCCCCGGGTCCGCGTCAACCAGGTCGCCTACCTGCCCGGCGGGCCGAAGAACGCCACCCTCGTCACCGATGCCACGGCGAAGCTGCCCTGGGAGCTGAAGAACAGCGGCGGCACGGTCGTCGCCCGGGGCACCACCGTGCCGCGCGGTGTCGACTCCTCCTCCGGGCAGAACGTGCACTCCATCGACTTCGGCGCCTACCGGAAGAAGGGCTCCGGCTACACGCTCACCGCCGACGGTGAGACCAGCCGCCCCTTCGACATCGACGCGAGCGCCTACGAGCGGCTCCGCCTGGACGCGGCGAAGTACTACTACACGCAGCGCAGCGGCATCGCGATACGCGACGACCTGCGGCCCGGCTACGGCCGCCCGGCCGGTCACGTCGGCGTGGCACCCAACCAGGGCGACACGGCCGTTCCCTGCCAGCCGGGAGTCTGCGACTACACGCTCGACGTCAGCGGCGGCTGGTACGACGCCGGCGACCACGGCAAGTACGTCGTCAACGGCGGCATCTCCACCTGGGAGCTGCTCAGCACCTATGAGCGCGCCCTGCACGCCCGCACCGGCGACCCCGGCAAGCTCGGCGACGGCAGCCTCGCCCTGCCCGAGAGCGGCAACAAGGTGCCGGACCTGCTCGACGAGGCCCGCTGGGAGCTGGAGTTCCTGCTGAAGATGCAGGTCCCGGACGGCAAGCCGCTGGCCGGCATGGCCCACCACAAGATGCACGACGAGCAGTGGACCGGCCTGCCGCTGATGCCCCATGACGACCCGCAGAAGCGCGAGCTGCACCCGCCGTCCACGGCCGCGACCCTGAACCTGGCCGCCACGGCCGCGCAGGCGGCCCGCCTGTACCGGCCCCACGACAAGGCGTTCGCCGGCAAGGCGCTGGCCGCCGCGCGCAAGGCCTGGGCGGCGGCGCTCGCCCACCCCGACCGCCTGGCCTCGGAAAGCGACGGCATCGGCGGCGGCGCCTACGCCGACAGCGACGTCAGCGACGACTTCTACTGGGCGGCGGCCGAGCTGTACCTCTCCACGGGGGAGAAGCGGTTCGAGGAGTACCTCCTGAAGTCCCCGGTCCACACGGCCGACCTCTTCAAGCCGATCGGCTTCGACTGGGCCCGCACCGGCGCGGCCGGCCGGCTCGACCTCGCCACGGTGCCCAGCCGGCTGCCCGGCCGGGACCAGGTGCGCCGGTCCGTGATCGAGGGCGCGGACCGCTACCTGGCCACGCTCAAGGCACACCCCTACGGCATGCCGTACGCCCCCGACGGCGACAAGTACGACTGGGGCTCCAGCCACCAGATCCTCAACAACGCCGTCGTCCTCGCCACCGCGTACGACATCACCGGCGCCTCGAAGTACCGTGACGGCGCGATCCAGAGCATGGACTACATCCTGGGCCGCAACGCGCTGAACATCTCCTACGTCACCGGCTACGGCGAGGTCAGCGCCCAGAACCAGCACAGCCGCTGGTACGCCCGCCAGCTCGACCCGAACCAGCCGAGCCCGCCGAAGGGAACCCTCGCGGGAGGCCCGAACTCGAGCATCCAGGACCCCTACGCGCAGAGCAAGCTGCAGGGCTGCGTCGGCCAGTTCTGCTACATCGACGACATCCAGTCCTGGTCGACCAACGAGCACACGATCAACTGGAACGCCGCCCTGACCCGCGTGGCCTCCTTCGTGGCGGACCAGGGCTAGCCCCCCGGGTGCCGCCATGGTGCCGGAGGCGTCCGCACGGCAGGACGCCTCCGGCACCCGCGCGTAGCCTGGTGCCATGCAGGCGGTGCGGGTCGACGGCATCGAGGTCGCGTACGACCGGGTGGGTCAGGGCCCGCCCCTGGTGCTCGCCCACGGCGCGACGACCGACGCCCGCCTGTTCCAGGGGCAGCTGCGGGACCTGGCCGACGAGTTCACCGTCGTCGCCTGGGACGAGCCGGGCGCCGGGCGCTCCTCCGACGTACCCGCCGGCTTCACCCTGGCCGACTACGCCCGCTGCCTCGCGGCGGTCGTCGAGGACGTGGGCCTCGGCCCCGCCCACCTGCTGGGCCTGTCCTGGGGCGGGACGGTGGTACTGGAGCTCTACCGGCGCACCCCCGGGCTCGTCCGGACGCTGCTCCTCGTCGACACCTACGCCGGCTGGAAGGGTTCCCTGCCCGCCGAGGTGCGGGCCCGGGTCGAGGGAGCCGAGCGGATGCTCGCCGTCCCGCCGCAGGAGTTCGCACCGACCCTGCCGGGTCTGTTCGCCGGGACACCACCGGCCGAGGCCGTGCGCCTGCTCTCGGTCATGTCGGCCGCCACCCGGCCCGGCAGCATGCGCACCGAGCTGACCGTGATGGCCGAGGCCGACCTCAGCGGCCTGCTGCCCGCGATCACCGTGCCGACGCTGCTGCTGTGGGGCGAACTCGACCGGCGCTCGCCCGTGGATCCCGTGGCCCGCGCGTTCCTCGCCGCGATCCCCGAGGCCACGCTGGTCGTCCTGCCCGGCGTCGGGCACCTCAGCAACATCGAGGCCACGGAGGCGTTCAACCGGACCGTCCGGGAGTTCTGCCGCGCCCGCTCCTGACGACGGGATCCCCGGGCCGCTCGTGCGCGGTCAGCGTGTGCAGCCGCGCCGGGTCGAGCGGCTCGTGCACCTCCACGTACGCGCCGTGCGGCAACCGTTCGATCACCCCCGTCGCCCGGCCGTGCGCCACCAGTTCCCGGTCGCGTGCCTGCAGTCCCAGGCAGATCCGCCGGGTCACCACGAAGACCACCACCGGCACCGCGACCGTCCCGGCCCGCACCGCCCACGTCACCGTGTTGATCGACAGGTGGAGGCGGGTCGCCACGATGTCGTTGCCGCCGCCCGCCAGCAGGACCAGGTACAGACCGATCCAGGCCGCCCCGATCGCCGTGCGCACCGGGCGGTTGCGGGGCCGGTCCAGCAGATGGTGCTCGTGCCGGTCGCCGGTGAAGCGGGCCTCCAGGAACGGGTACACCCCGATGAACACCAGCAGCAGCGGGAACACCACGACGGGGATCAGGACACCCGGCACCAGGGTGTGACCCCACAGCGTGACCTCCCAGCCGGGCATGATCCGCACCAGCCCCTCCGCGAAGCCCAGGTGCCAGTCGGGCTGGGCGCCCGCGGACACCTGGTCGGCGCGGTAGGGGCCGTACGACCAGACCGGGTTGACCGTCGCCACCGCGGAGATCAGCGCCAGCACCCCGAAGACCAGGAAGAAGAAGCCCCCCGCCTTCGCCAGGTACACGGGCAGGAACGGCGCCCCCACGACGTTGCGTTCGGTCCGCCCGGGCCCCGCGAACTGCGTGTGCTTGTGGTACACGACGAGCAGCACGTGGACCACGATCAGGGCGGCCATCACCCCGGGGACCAGCAGCACGTGCAGCGCGTAGAAGCGGGCCACGATGTCGTCGCCGGGGAACTCCCCGCCGAACAGGAACATCGCCAGGTACGTGCCCACGATCGGCACCGACAGCAGCGCGCCGTGCACGAACCGCAGGCCCGTGCCCGACAGCAGGTCGTCCGGCAGCGAGTAGCCGAACAGCCCCTCGAACAGGCCGAGGAACAGCAGCAGCCAGCCGAACAGCCAGTTGATCTCGCGCGGCTTGCGGAACGAGCCGGTGAAGAAGTGCCGCATCATGTGCGTCAGCATCCCGGCGGCGAAGACGAGCGCCGCCCAGTGGTGCAGCTGCCGGATCAGCAGCCCGCCGCGCACGTCGAAGCTGATGTCCAGCGTGGAGGCGTACGCCTCCGACATGCGCACCCCGTTGAGCGGCGTGTAACTCCCGTCGTAGACCACCTCGTTCATCGACGGGTGGAAGAACAGCGTCAGGTACACGCCGGTGAGGACCAGCACGGCGAAGGCGTACAGGCAGATCTCGCCCAGCAGGAAGGACCAGTGGTCCGGGAACACCTTGCGCAGGTACTTCCTGCCCAGCGTGTGGGTCCCGAGCCGGCCGTCGAACCAGTCGGCGACCCGCTCGCCCCGCCCCGCGCTCACGCCGTGCCCCTGGGCAGGTGCGCCAGCTTGTCCGGGTTGGCCACGACGTAGACGCCGCGCACCCGGTCGCCCTCCGGGGTGAGGTCCAGGACCAGGACGGCGTAGGGCGCGTCGCCGTCGAACAGCACCGCCGCGTCGTCGCCGTTGACGCGCCGGTAGCGCCACACGGGGTGGTCCGGACCGCCCCGGCCGGAGGTGAGCAGCCGTGCCACCTTGTCCCGGCCGTGCACCGGGCGCAGCCCCGCGCGCCTGCGCTTGCCGCCGGCGTCCGTCCAGGCCGTGACGTCCGGCGCGAGGACCTCCATCAGCTCGCCGATGTCCCCGCCGAGCGCCGCGCGCACGAACCGTTCGGTGGCCTCCCGCCGCACTCTCGGATGCGCCTGGAAACGCGGCCGCCGCGCGTGCACGTGCTCCCGGGCCCGGTGCGCGAGCTGCCGCACGGCGGCGGGGGAGCGGTCGATGATCCCGGCGATCTCGGCGTGCGGATAGCCGAACACCTCACCGAGCACGAACACCGCCCGCTCCAGCGGTGTCAGCGACTCCAGGACCACCAGCATCGCCAGTGACACCGACTCGGCGCGCAGGGCCGGGCCCTCGGCGGTGCTGGCGTCCTCGTCGGCGACCAGCGGCTCGGGCAGCCACGGGCCGACGTAGGTCTCCCGCCGGCGGCTGACGGCGGCGCGGCGGCGCAGCGCGTGGTTGACCGCGACCCGGACCAGATAGGCGCGGGGGTTGTCGACGCCGTCCAGGGGAGCGCCGCCGCGTGCGGTCCAGGACAGCCAGGTGTCCTGCAGGACGTCCTCCGTGTCGGCGACACTGCCGAGCATGGTGTAGACGACGCCGAACAGCAGCTCGCGGTGGTCGACGAACACCCCGGTCGCCGCGTCGAGCGGGGAGTCGGTGCGGGGTGCGGAGATCTCGGTCATGCGTGGCCCTCCCAGGAACGCGCTCACCACTGCGAGCCGGGCAGGGCCCCGGAATGTGACACCGCACCGGCGGATGTGACCCACCTCTCACGTGCCGGGCGGCTGGGGCATTTCGCCGGTACCGTCCTCGGTCCGCTCTGACCTGCGGCTATTTACGACCCAGTACCCCCGGCGGTACCGTGGAGGCATGCCAGCTCTCAACGTCGAGTTCAGCGACCGCGAACTTGAGGACCTGCGGCAGATCGCCAAGGAGCGCGGTACGTCCATGAAGGCACTCGTGCGGGAGGCGGCCGCGGCCGACATAGCCCGCCACCGGGCGCTGCAGGAGGGCGCGGAGGCCTTCCGGCGGTTCTTCGCCACCCACGCCGACGAGTTCGCCGCCGCCTTCCCCGACGACGAGCCGCCCGCCAGGGGCGAGGGCCGGGCCGCCTGACCGATGGCACCCGTCCTCCACATCGACGTGCCCTGGCTGCTCCAGCGCCACGAAGAGGTCCTTCCGGACCAGCCCACGATCAACGACTTCTCCGCGCTGGTCGCAGCGGTCGCCCGGCACCGCGTCGACCCGCCGCGCCTCGGTGTCGACTCCGACCCGGCCTGGCGGGCCGCCGCGCTGCTGCACACCCTGGCCGTGCTCCGGCCGCTGCCTTCGGCCAACGCCCGCTTCGCCTGCGCGACCGCCGTGGCGTACATGTTCGTCAGCGGGGTCGGCATCGACCCGCCGTACGGCGCCCTGGTCGACCTGGCCCGTGACCTGATGTCCGGCGGCACCGACGTGTACGGAGCGGCCGACCGGCTGCGCGCCTGGCAGATCTGAAAAGGTCGAAAACCGGTGCGACCTGCGGGTGGGCGTTCCCTTTCTGACTTTCTGTCAATGGCGGGGATGTCGTCCGTGCGCCTTGTTGGCCGTGTGGGGGTTGTGGAAGAGTGAAACGGACGTGCGGGGGGAATGGCCAAGAGTCGCACGGGTTTTGTTGACCGGGTCCGATTCGCCGTCGGCGAATTCGTGCCCCCCGCGCCACGCCCAAAAAGGTACGCACCAACCGGGCTCCCTTTTTCGGCGGCAGGACTTCTGTGAGCCACCTGCGCGTGGGAAGGAACCATCTCAGTGCCCACCCCCCACCCCCCTCGTCCTCCTTATCCCCCGCCCGGCGGGGATCCGGGGGAATCCGACGAAAGCCTCGCCGCGCCGCTGAGAGGCAGCCCGGAGGGCGAGGTCGCCGCCCATTCCGTCGCGCTGCTCAAAGCGCGGCACTGGCAGCCGGTGCACGACTACGCGGTGATCTGCCTCGCCTCGTCGGCGCAGGTCGCCGCGATGGTCACCGCAACCGCCTTCCACCGGACCCTCAACCGTCTCGCCTTCGGCGAGTCGGCCGTCGCGCTGCGTCCGGCCCTTCTGGTGACCGTGCGCGACACGATCCGTGAGTGGTCGGGCGACGATCGAATATCGGCCGTTCTGCCCGCCCTGCAGAAACCGGCCGGAGGCCGCGGGCTGCGCGCGGCCGCCACCATGACGCCCGAAAACCGTGTCCTCGCCGAGCGGGCATTCCAGGCACTTCCGCCGGCCGCGCGCTGTTTGCTCTGGCACGTCGAGGTCGAGGCCGATCCCATAACCGTCCCGGCCGGTCTGCTGGGCATGGACACCGAGATCGCCTCGGCCGCGCTCGAACAGGCACGCGCCGCATTCCGCGAAGGCTGCGTACGCGCCCACCGCGAACTCGCGCCGACGCAGGACTGCCGGTTCTACAACCGCCTGCTGGACGTCCCGATCCGCCGGGGCGGCGCCCTCCTGCCGGACGTCCAGGACCACGTGGACCAGTGCCGTTACTGCCGGGACGCGGCCGAGCAACTGAGTCACTTCGAGGGCCCGCTGGGTCCGCTGATCGCCGAGGCGGTGCTCGGCTGGGGCGCCCGGCGCTATCTGGACTCCCGTCCGGGCCGGGCCCCGCACGGCACCAGGGGCGGGCGCCCCGGCCGGCGCGGCGGCGGGCGGCGGGGCGCCGGGGGCCGCCGGCTGCTCTCCAGGATCCCGCTGCCGGCCCACCGGGTCGCGGGCGTACGCGTCCCGCAGGCGCTGCGGTCCTCCCGGGCGCTGCTCTCGGGCGTCGGCGCGGTGTCGGCCGGGGTGCTCATGACCGTGCTCCTCATCAACGCCACGTCGTACGACGGCGGCGGGGCCGACCCGGCCGGCTCCGACAGCGCCACCGGAGGCGACGGCGCCACGTCCGCGGCGCCGCCCGGCACGGCCGGACTGCCCACGGCACCGGCGGTGACGCGGCTGCGCAACACCGGCGCCGGCCTCTGCCTCGACATCCGGGACCTGCCCAGGGAGGGCTCGGGGGTGAAGCTGGCGCCGTGTTCTGCGGTGTGGACCCAGCAGTGGACGTACGAGAAGGACGGGTCGCTGCGCAGCGTCGCGGATCCCGGGCTGTGCCTGGATTCGCACAAGGACGCCGGCGTCGTGGTCCTCGGCACCTGCGCCGACGAGGATGCCGAGCGGGGCGACGACGTGCGCTACGACCTGACCGTGCGGGGGGAGTTGCTGCCCCGCTGGGACGAGCAGCTCGCCGTGACGCCCGCGGACGATGACCCGGACGCCGACATCGTGGTCAAGGTCCGCGACCGCTCCGACGCCCAGCGCTGGCAGGCCGAACCCGTGCCGACGGCGTCGGGTTCCCTGTCGATCGAGGAGCAGGAGAGCCCGGCGGCCCGCCAGGTGACCGGTCCGGCCGGCCGGACCGGGTGAACCGGGACCCCCCGGACCGGGCGGGGCCGCGCGGCGCACCCGCCGCGCGGCCCCGTCGTCAGGCCGGGTCCTCGACGAGGTCGTCCGGGCCGATCGTGCGCGGCGTGGCGTGACCCGACAGGGCGAGGGTCAGGTCGAGTTCGGCCAGCAGACAGCGGATGACGTGCTCGACGCCCGCCTGCCCGTCCAGGCCGAGGCCGTAGACGTAGGGACGGCCGAGCAGGACGGCGCGGGCGCCCAGGGCGAGGGCCTTGAAGACGTCGTCGCCGGTGCGCACGCCGCTGTCGAACAGGACGGTGAGCCGGTCGCCGACGGCCTCCACGACACGGGGGAGCGCGTCCGCCGCGGCGACGGAGCCCGCCACCTGCCGTCCGCCGTGGTTGGAGACGACCACTCCGTCCATGCCCGCGTCCGCGGCCAGCCGGGCGTCGTCCGGGTGCAGGACACCCTTGAGGACGATCGGCCCGTCCCAGTTCTCCCGCAGGAACGCCAGGTCCGGCCAGGTCTTGGCCGGGTCCGAGAACAGGCCGACGAAACGCATCACGGCCGCGTTCGGATCCTCGTGCACCGGCCTGGCCAGACCCGCCTGGAACGCCGGATCGGAGAAGTAGTTGGCCGTGCCGACGCCGTGCAGGAACGGCAGGTAGGCCTGGTCGAGGTCGCGGGGCCGCCAGGACAGCAGCGGCGTGTCCAGGGTGACCACGAGCACGGTGAACCCCGCCGCCTTCGCCCGGTCCAGGAAGCTCCGGGCCACCTCCGGGTCCTTCGGCCAGTACAGCTGGAACCACCGCTCGGCGCCGCCCATCGCCTCGGCGACCTGCTCCATCGGGGTGCTGGACGCCGAGGACAGGATGTACGGCACGCCCTGCGCGGCGGCGGCCCGGGCCGCCGCCGGCTCGGCGTCCGGGTGCATGATCGACAGCACGCCGACCGGGGCGAGCGCCAGCGGGGCGGGCAGGGCACGGCCCAGCACCTCGACCGACAGGTCCCGCTCGTGTACGTCCCGGAGCATGCGCGGCACGATCCGGCGGCGCTCCAGGGCCGCGCGGTTGGCCCGGGCGGTGGAGCCGCTTCCGGCGCTGCCCGCCACGTAGCCGACCGGCCCGGGACCGAGCCGCTGCCCGGTCAGCTCCTCCAGCCGGGTCAGATCGGTGGGCAGCCGCGGTACGGCACCCGTGATGCCGTTCAGATAGATCTCGTACTGGAAGTCCGCCCAGTGCTTGCCCACCGCTCGTCCCCGCCTCTCGTCGTCTCCTCGTCGAGACTGTGCCGTGCGAGCGACGATACCGAGCGGTATGGAGGGTGCGGGGCTCAGGGGCGGCGGCTCCTCGCCGTCCAGCCCCGCGCAGTCCTCCGGGCCCGGCGGCGGCCAGTACCCGCCGTGCTCGTCGATCGCCCGCCGCACGTCCTTGCCGGGCCACCATCCCACCGCCTCGCCGTCGGCTGTGACGTTTCCCGGTCCGGAGCATGAACGCAAGCGGTTGCAAAGTGGTCATCCGGAAGCCGGATCTGAATGTTTCAGGCCGATTAACCAGCGCAGGAAAATCGGCCATCTGGCCGCTTCCCGACACCGGGAACCGTGCGGTTACGGGCTTCGCCCGCTCTCGTTCCGTAACTTCGCGCCACTGATTCAATACGCAAGGTTACTGAAACCCGTGGGGTCGATGTGTGTTTCCGCGGCGGACTCGGCAGAGTGGCGCTCGCCGACCCGGCACCGACCGAGCACGGGCCGGCACCCCCTGTAGTCGAGCGGAAGGATGCACACAATGCGGACCACCGCGCGCTGGGCCATGACTGTCGGACTGACGGCCACCGCCGTCTGCGGACCCCTCTCCGGGGCCGCGCTCGCCGACCCGGGTCAGGCCCCCACCGCGCTCTACGCCCCGTCGGCCCTCGTCCTCACTGTGGGCCACGGCGAGAGCGCGATCTCAGCGACTCCCGTACGCGCGGTCACCCTGTCCTGCGCCCCGCGGCCCGCCGGCACGCACCCGGCCGCCGCCGAGGCCTGCGCGGAACTGCGCGGCGTCAGCGGCGACCTCGACGCCCTGTCCGCCACGGAGGGCGTGATGTGCACCAAGCAGTACGACCCGGTGGTCGTCACGGTGGACGGGGTCTGGCAGGGCAAGCGCGTCTCCTACGAGCGCACCTTCTCCAACGAGTGCATGAAGAACGCCTACGGCACGGGCGTCTTCTCCTTCTAGGGGCGCGGCACTCCCATGAACCGGGATCGCGCCGTTCCCGTGAGGCACAGCGGACCGTGGCTGGGGAGCCGGGCCGCTGTCACGGGAGACCGCGATCTCGTACAAGGGGGCCGGCGGGCGGAGTGGGGCCGCCCGCCGGCCCCCGGGTCTTCCACGTCCCGGGGGTCAGGCCCGGTCGCGGTGGCTCGTGTCGCACCACGGGTAGCGGCGGCTGCGGCGGCAGGTGCACAACGCCACGCGGAAGCGGTCGGAGGAGACGACGGAGCCGTCCTCCAGCTCCACCTCGACCGGGCCCTCGATCAGCAGCGGGCCCTTGCGCTGGACGGAGACCCGGCGCGGGGCGCCGGACGGGTCAGACGGGGAGTTCGGCACGGACCACCACCAGCTCTTCCTTGTCCTCGTCGGCGGACAGCAGCCCTCGCTCCCGCAGCCAGCGTTCCCGGCCGCGCAGCACCGGCCCGAACGCGATCCGCTCCCGCCGGATCACCGCCGCCTTCAGACCGGCCGTGCGCAGCTCCCGCACGGTCGCGTCCGGGCCGCTGAGCGCCGACTGCACCAGCAGCAGCACCCCGCCGGGACGCAAGTGCGCGGGTGCCTCCCGGCAGATCCGGTCGACGACCAGCCGCCCGTCGCCGCCGGCGTCCCACGCCCGGGCCGCGCCGCGCGGGGCGCGGTGACCGTGGGGTGCCGGCACGTACGGCGGATTGGCCAGGATCAGATCGAACGTCTCGCCCCGCACGGGCCCGAAGAGGTTCCCGTGCCGGATGCGGACCCGCAGTCCCGCCCGCCGGGCGTTGAGCCGGGCCGCCAGCACGGCGCCCCAGGACACGTCGACGGCGGTCACCCGCAGACCGCGGCGGGCGGCCTCCAGGGCCAGGGCGCCGGACCCGGTGCCCACGTCGAGGACCTCCGCGCCCGGCGGGAGCGGTTCGTCGGACAGGGCACCGGCCAGCAGCTCGGTGTCCTCCTGTGGGGCGTACACGCCCGGCAGTACCAGTGGATTCACGGGCGCCGAGTACCCCGCTGTTCAGGAGATATGGGTCGCCTCATGGGCCAGCGGTTCCCGCAGTGACGAGCGGGACGCGCGCCAGTCGGCGAGCAGCCGGGCACCGAAGCGCTCCTCGACGAATTCCGTGGCGTCGATGCCGAGGACGACGTCCGCCGCGAGATGCGGCTCCTGCTCCAGCAGCCCGCCGATCACCTCGTGGCGTACGACCTGCTCGTGGACCGCGTCGGCCTCGACGTGCTCGTCGTAGAAGTGCTCGGCCGCCGGCCCGGCGCCGGTGCGGCGCATCGCCTCGGCCAGCCGCCGCGACCCCGGGGACGAGGTGATCTCGACCGTCGCGAAATGGCCGACCAGGGCGCCCCTGAGGGACCGGTGCAGGCCGAACAGGGACATCATGTTCACGGTGACCAGGGCCTCGGCGCAGGCCGCGCCGAGGTAGCGGCCATAGCCGGTGTCCAGGCCCAGGTCCGTCATGAGGTCGGCGAAGAGGCGGGCGTGCACCCGGTCGGCGCGGCCCCCGCCCCACTCGTCGAACTCCACTGCCGCCATCCCCGCCTTCGCCCGCCCCCACAGCCGCGGCAGCACCCAGGCGTGCGGGTCGGCCTCCTTGAGGTGGTAGAGCGAACGCTGGGCCGCGTACTCGCGCAGCTGCCACAGCTCGCCCTCGTCGCGCAGGAAGTACGAGACGCCCTTGCCGTCCACGGGCTCGACCAGCAGCGACGCCAGGGCGTCGTCGACACTGTCGTGGACGTGCGCGTCGGTGCGCAGCGCGGACAGGAAGCGGTGTTCCATGGCCGCGCGCACGCGCAGCAGCTCGGGGTCCCACTCGCGCTCGGGGGGCACCCCCGCGAAACCGCGGTAGTGCAGCTCGTAGCAGAGGTAGAGGGCGAGCTGAAGGTCGTCGCCGTACACCGGCGCACGCGCGACGTCCTCCATGCGGGGCAGCCGGCCCGCTCCTCGCAGGTACGCCTCGACGCCTCTGCTGAGCGGCCCGCGCGGGGTGGGCAGTCCTGGTTCTTCGTGCTCCATGCGCGCCGGGTACCCGGACGGGGCGCAAGGTCACCGCCGGGGAGCGGGAGATCCCGGTCATGACGGCGGGCCCGGGCCGCCGGCCGCGGCTTCCCGCCGCCGCGCGTCGCCCGGGCCCGCGCCGTCTCGTTCAGTCCTTGCCGGACTGCTCCTGGGCGTCCGGGTTGGGCGTGATGGCGTCGCCGGCCTCGCCCCTGCGGCGCCGCTGCCCGTCGGAGTCGTGGGTGCGCGTCTCGGCGTCCTCGATCTCGCGCAGGACCTCCTCCAGGGCCGTCTCGGGCTGCCGGGCGGAGTCGTCGCGGTGCTGGTCGTGGGACACAAGGTCTCCTTTCCTCGGTGCGGTCTGCGCGTCACCGCAGGGTCCGGTATCGGGGTTCGCTCAGGTTGAGGCGGTGGCGATGCGCAGGGGTACGGGTTCGGCGGGGGCCTCCTCGGCGTTCAGCCGGGTCACCTCCGCCCACCAGGACGGGCCGTCCTCGATGTGCCGCAGCAGCACGCCCTCGCGGATCGCCCAGGGGCAGACGGTGAGGGACCGCAGACCGGTCAGCTTCATCGCCGTGTGCCCGACGACGGCCCCGGCCAGGCTCTGCGCGGCCCGCGGCGCGGAGATACCGGGCAGGCGCGCGCGGTCCGCGGCGGGCAGGGCGGCCAGCTGCCTGATCGCCTCGCGCAGGTCGCTGCGGCGCATCTCGCGGTCCACGAACGGGCCGCGCCGGCCGGGCGCGGCGCCGCACAGCCGGCCCAGCTGCTGGAAGGTGCGGGAGGTGGCCACCGCGGTGCGCGGACCCTCCCAGCGGATCCGGGCGGCGACGTCCCGCAGCTGGTGGCGGACCTTGCGGCGCAGGGCGCGCAGCTGCTCGGGCGACGGCGGGTCGTCGTCCGCGAAGTACTCGTGGGTGAGCCGCCGCGCCCCCAGCGGCAGCGACGCGACGAAGTCCGGCAGCCGGCCGCGCCCGAAGGCGACCTCCAGGGTGCCGCCGCCGATGTCGAGCAGGGCGAGGGGACCGGAGCGCCACCCCATCCAGCGGCGGGCCCCGAGGAAGGTCAGCTCGGCCTCGACCTCACCGGGCAGGGTGCACAGGTCCACGCCCGTGCGGGTGCGGACGGTGTGCAGCACCTCCTGCCGGTTCGGCGCGTTGCGCACCACGGCGGTCGCGAAGGCCAACGGTCCGGCCGCGCCCCACCGGGCGGCCGTCCCGCTGGCCTCCGCGACCGCGTGCACCAGCTGTTCCACGGCCTTCTCCGGGATGGGTCCCCCCGGTGTGACCTGCTCGGACAGGCGCAGTCGCCACTTGGCGGTGTGCACGGGGAGCGGCACGCCGCCCTCCGCGTCGGCGACCACAAGTCTGACCGTGTTCGATCCCACGTCCACCACGCTGATTCGCATGCGCGGTGGGTACCCATTTCCGGGCCGGACCAACGGAACGGGCCGCGGGATGGCCGAGGATGCGCCATCGGCGTCCCCGCGGGTGCGCCGCGTCACGCCATCTGGCGCCGCACCAGCTCGTGCAGCCGCCCGTTCGTGTCGGCGAGCAGCTGCGCGGGCGGCCCCTGCTGGATGACCTTGCCGTCCTCCATCACCACGACCCGGTCGGCGTCCAGCACGGTCGACAGCCGGTGCGCGATCACGATCCGGGTCGCGTTGAGGGCCTTGGTGCTCTCGATGACCGTGCGCTGCGTCTCGTTGTCGAGGGCGCTGGTCGCCTCGTCGAAGAACAGGATCCGCGGCCGGCGGATCAGCGCCTGGGCGATCATCAGCCGCTGGCGCTGGCCGCCGGAGACGGCCCCGCTGCCCGAGACGATGGTGTGCAGGCCCATCGGCATCCGCTTGATGTCCTCGGCGAGCCCGGCCATCTCGGCCGCCGCCATCGCCTCCTCCGGCGTGAACGGCTCGGTGCCGCAGATGACGTCCAGGATCGAGCCGGTGAACGGCTGCGCGTGCTGCAGCACCACCCCGCACTGGCGGCGTACCGCCGACTGGTCGAGGGCCGCCAGGTCCTGGCCGTCGTACAGCACGCTGCCCGAGACGGGGCGGTCGAAGCCGATCAGCAGGCGCAGCAGTGTCGACTTGCCGCAGCCGCTCGGGCCGACGATCGCGACGAACTCGCCCGGCCGCGCCTCGAACGACACGTCGTCCAGGATCAGCGGCCCGTCGTCCGTGTAGCGGAACGACACCCGCCGTGCCTCGATCGCGCCGGTCAGCGGACCCGGCCGGGTACTGGCCGCGCGCACCTCGGGCGTGGCGTCCAGCACCGGCCTGATCTCCTCGAACAGCGGCAGCGCCGCCACCGCCGACACGAACGCGCCGGTGAGCTGTGTGACGGAGGTGAGCAGCATCGTCACCGACGTGCTGAACGTCAGGAACGCCGCCGCCGACATCGAACCCCGGGCCGGTCCCGCCAGCAGCATGAACATCAGCAGCGTGCACAGCGGCAGGTAGACGGCGCCCAGCACCGCGGTGATGTTCTTGATGCGCCCCACCCGCTGCTGGAGTTCCCGGCTGCGCGCGAACTCCGACGCCCAGGCGGCGTACGCGTAGTTCTCGGCGGCGGCCACCCGCAGCTTGGGCAGGCCGCGCAGCGTCTGGAACGCCTGGTTGTTGAGCTTGTTGGAGAGCACCACCAGCCGCCGCTGCCAGCGCACCTGCCACAGCCCGAGCCCCAGGAACACGGCCGCGATGACGACCAGCATGCCGATCGCGGCCATCGCCATCGGCACGCTGAACCACAGCAGCAGCCCGAGGTTCATCGCCCCTACCGTCACCGACTGGGCGACCGTCGGCCCGACCCCCGCGAGCAGCCGGCGGATGGCGCTGATGCCCATGGCCGCGCTGGCCAGTTCGCCGGTGGAGCGCTCGGTGAAGAACTTCGTCGGCAACCGCAGCAGCCGGTCCCACACGGCCGGCTGGAGCGTGGCCTCGATACGGCCCTCCAGCCGCAGGATGGTCAGGTTCTGCAGCAGCATGAAGGCCGCGGCGACCACGCTGCTGAGCATCACCGCCAGGCACACCTGCGCGATCAGGCCGGTCTGCGCCTTCGGCACGAACTCGCCGAGCACCTTGCCCGTCGCGAGAGGCACCAGCGCCCCGATCGCCACCGTGACCAGGCCGCTGAGCAGCAGGGCCGTGAGATCACCGCGCATGCCCCGCACGCAGAACCGCAGCAGCCCCAGCGGACCGAGCGCGCGCTCGGGCAGCGGGCGGTAGAACATCACCGCGCGCGGCTCGAACTCGTCGGCGTTGGCCTTCTCGACCGGTGTCTCGCGACCGGTCGAGGGATGGACCGCCACATAGCCGCCGCGCCGCCACAGCAGCGCCACGGGCGCGCCCGACAGGGCCCGCCGGCCGACCAGCGGCCCGACGTCGTCCCGCCACCAGCGGCCGTCCAGCCGCACGGCCCGGGTACGGACCCGGGAGGCCAGGGCGATCTGCTCGACCGGGTCGAGGCGGTCACCCCCAATGCCCTTCTGCGTGGGCTCCGCGAGGCTGATCCCGGCCGCCTGCCCGACCAGCCTGCACGCCGCCCAGGTCGCGTCGGCGTCGGCCGCGGTGGTCCGCTTCGACGACCGCCTGCCGATCGAGGCGAGCAGCGTCCGGTCGGCCTGGGCGCGCACCGCCTCACCGGCCTTGATGCCCTCGGCGGTGCGGTCCTCGTGGGTGCGCTCCAGCTGCTCGATCCAGCGGTCCAGCGTGGTCAGCAGCCGGTACTGCTGGTCGACCATGGACTGCCACAGCGCCGGGTCCATCAGCAGGTCGGCCGCCGCCTCGGCCCCGTACAGCGAGCCGTACTGCACGCTGCCGGGCGGCACCTGCATCCAGAAGACGTCGTCGTCGGTGGGCGCCGCCGCCCGCTCGGTGGCCATCGGTGCCTGGAACAGGATGGACAGGCTGCGGCCGACGCCGAGGGCGAGCGCGTACTCCAGGGGGCTCGTCGTCGGCGGCACGTACTGCGGGGTGCCGTACTCGTCGTACGACCAGGTCGCGGTGTTCGCGGGCTGGTACAGCTCGCGCAGGGCGACGCGGTGCACCACGCAGTCCCGCAGCGGGCGGGCCACCAGGGTGTGCTGGGGCCCGGCCACCGGGCCGAGCACCAGCGAGCCCGCCTCCAGCCGGCCCAGATGGTGCCAGTGACCCTGCCGGCCCGCGTCGACCGCGAACAGGTCGACGGCGCCGGACGCGACCAGCCACAGCACCTGGGGGCCTTCCAGGTCGAGGCGGCTGAAGCCGGCGCAGTCGAGACGCGAGCCGAGCTGCCCGAAGGCGCCCAGGACGAGGTCCCCGTCGTGTGCTTCGTGGACGGTCGTCATGTCACCGTTCCCTGACCAGTGCCGCGTAGGCGCCGCCGCGCGCCACCAGGTCCTCGTGCCGTCCCCGCTCCACGACCGTGCCGTGCTGCAGGACGACGATCTCGTCGCTGTCGCGCACGGTGCTCAGCCGGTGCGCGATCACCACGCAGGCACAGCCGCGCCGGCGCAGGTTGTCCATGACGACCAGCTCGGTCTCCGCGTCCAGCGCGCTGGTCACCTCGTCGAGCACCAGGATGCTGGGGCGGCGCACCAGCGCCCGCGCGATCTCCAGACGCTGGCGCTGCCCGCCGGAGAAGTTGCGGCCGTCCTGCTCGACCCGGCTGTGGATGCCGCCGGGCCGGCGCGCGATCACGTCGTACAGGGCGGCGTCGCGCAGCGCGTCCTCCACCGCGTCGTCCGGGATCGACGGGTCCCACAGCGCCACGTTGTCGCGGACCGTGCCCTCGAAGAGGAACACGTCCTGGTCGACGAAGGAGACGGAGGCGGCGAGCGCCCCGCGTGGGATGTCCTCGATGCGCTGCCCGTCGATGCGGATCACGCCCTCCCACGGCGCGTACAGGCCGGAGATGAGCCGGGACACCGTGGACTTCCCGGAGCCGGAGCCGCCGACCAGCGCCACCTGCTGCCCGGGCCCGACCGTCAGGTCGAAGCCGGTCAGCAGCGGCTTGTCGAGCGGGCTGTAGCCGAAGGTGACGTTCTCCAGCTCGACGTGGCCCTGCAGCCGGCGCGTCGACTCACCGGCGCCGGGGCGGCCGTAGAGCGGATCGGCCTTGAAGTTCTCCACGTCCTTCAGCCGGGCCACGTCGGCGGCGAAGTCCTGGATGCGGCCCGCGACGCCGTTCAGCCGGGTCAGCGGGGCGGTGAACCGGGTGACCAGGGCCTGGAAGGCGACCAGCAGACCGACCGAGATGTGCCCCTCGACCGCGCGCATGCCGCCGATCCACAGGATCAGCGCGCTGTTGAGCGTGGCGAGCGTCGGCGCGACCACGCCCAGCCAGGCGCTGGGCACGCCGAGCCGCTGCTGCTCCTCCAGCGTGGTGGCGTGCTGCCCGGCCCACTTGCGGAAGTAGCCGTCCTCGCCGCCGGTCGCCTTCATCGTCTCGATGAGCTGCAGTCCGGTGTAGGCGGTGTTGGTGAGCCGGGCCGTGTCGGCGCGCAGCTTCGCGGTGCGGGTGGCGCGCAGCCGTACGACGATCCGCATGGCCACGATGTTCAGCAGGGCCACGCCGATGCCGACGAAGGTCAGCTGCGGGTCGTAGGTGTACAGCAGCACCGCGTACAGCACGACCACGATCGCGTCCACGCCCGCCGCCGCGAGGTCGCGGGAGAGGGTCTCGGCGACCGCGTCGTTGGACTGCAGCCGCTGCACCAGGTCGGCCGGGCTGCGCTGGGAGAAGAACGTCACCGGCAGCCGCAGCAGGTGCCGCAGGAACCGGGCGCTGGACAGGGTCGAGGAGATGATCCGGCCGTGCAGCAGATTGGCCTGCTGCAGCCAGGTCAGCACGACCGTGAGCAGCACGCACGCCCCCATCGACGTGAACAGCACGCCGAGCAGCGAGGTCTGTCCGCCGATCAGGAACTCGTCGATGTAGGTGCGGCTGAGCGCGGGCACCGCGGCGCCGACCGCGACCAGCAGCAGGCTCGCCAGGACGGCGGCCGGCAGGGTGCCCGCGGTGCCGCGCAGCCGGGCGGGCATCGCGCCCAGGACACCCGGTTTGCGGCCGCCCCGGGTGAAGTCCTCGCCGGGTTCCATGACCAGTACGACGCCGGTGAAGCTGCCGTCGAAGTCCTCCATGGGCACGAACCGGCGGCCCTTGCCGGGGTCGTTGATGTAGACGCCCCGGCGGCCGAAGCGGCGGCCCATACCGTCGTAGACGACGTAGTGGTTGAACTCCCAGAACAGGACGGCCGGCGACTTCACCTCGGCGAGGGCCGCCAGGTCCATCTGCATGCCCTTGGCCGTCAGGCCGTAACTGCGGGCCGCCTTCAGCAGGTTGCTGGCGCGCGAGCCGTCGCGGGAGACGCCGCAGGCGATGCGCAGCTCCTCCAGCGGGACGTGCTTGCCGTAGTGGCCGAGCACCATCGCCAGGGAGGCGGCGCCGCACTCGACGGCCTCCATCTGCAGGACGGTGGGGGTGCGCACGGTCTTCGCCCCGGCCTTGGGCACCGTGCGTTTCGGCGGGGCGGCGCGGCGCCTGCCCCGGGTCTGCCGTGCGGGCGCGCTCATGGCAGCAGCCAGTCGACGGGACGCTGGTCGGCCAGCTTGATGGAGCCGGAGGCCGGCGTCATGGACGTCAGCTTGAACGGCGGTCCCTCGGCGGAGGACCACGCGTAACCGCTCCTCGTGGCGGAGGACTTGTCCAGCCGGACCGTCACGGCCACCGGCCTGCCCTTCTTCGTGAACTGCTCGCCGAGCTGGCTGTCCCCGAGGAACGCGGCGATCTGCTGCGGCGACTGGGCCGAGCGGTCCACGGACTTCACATGGCCGCGCAGCACGCCGTACTCCTGCGTCGGCACCGACTGCACGGTCAGGTCGACGGCGGCGCCGCCGGGGATCGACGCGGCGTTCTCGGCGGGTACGTAGACCGTGGCGTAGAGGGGGTCGCCGGTGCGGGCGACCTTCTCGACGGCGGCGACGTCCGCGCCGGTGCGGATGATCTGCCCGACGCTCGTGGCGAGTGCGGAGACCCGGCCCGCGTCGAGGGTGCGGACGACGGTCTCGCCCCGGGCGGTGCGGACCTCGATCACCGGGGAGTTCGCCGGGAGCCGCTCGCCCTGCTCGGCGAGGACCGCGGTGACCTGGCCGGAGACGGGGCTCTGCAGGACGTAACTGCCCTGCCCGTGCGTGAGGATGGCGGGCGCGCTGACGGTGGAGGCCACCGAGCCGGTCACCGCCCACAGCGAGGCGGCCGCCATGGCGACCACCGTCACGGACAGCACGAGCCAGCCCTGCGGACGGGCGAAACGCACCGGCAGGTCGAGCTCCTCCGGTGACTGCAGCTTGGCGAGGGCCTGTTGGCGGAACTGCAAGGACCTTCCCTCACCCGTGGAAGAGGTGGTTACGGAGCCGGCGGAGACGGCCGGGGCGCCCGGCCTCTGCGCCTGTCATGGCACCCGAAGATCCCGGAACCGCCGGCTGCGGCTCCGGGAGTCAACGGCGTGAGGCCGGATCAGAGACCGGCGACCAGGTTGGTGACCGGGGCCGTGTTCAGGCCGGTGACACCCTCGACGGTGCCGACGGCGGTGTTCACCAGGCCGGAAACCGGAGCGATGCTGTCCACCGTGTCGGTGACGGTGCTCACGGCGTTCACGGACAGGCCGCCGGAGACGGCGTCGAGCTCGGCGTCGGCGATCTCGACGGTCTCGACCTGGGGGGTGGAGTTCATGATGGAACTTCCCTTCATATGGATATCTCACAAGGGGGGAGCGGCCCCCTCTGGGGACAGATGACGGCCGCGACCACGAGCGCCGGACACGCGTTTCCGCATGCCCTTCGCGGCCCCCGCGGTGCGATGGATCAAAGCACGCCGCGGGACTGGGCTTCCAATCAACCACCCGTCCCACCTGGGAACTTGCGGCGTTGCAGCGCCTGTCCGTGCAGGTTTGCGCACGCGTCGGTGGCGACTTCTTCACATGCGCCACGGCATCGGCTCAATCCGGCTCTTGAATTGCCGGACGGCGAAATCCGGCACTCCCGTCGTAAAGGCGTGACCGACGCGAAGGGCATGCGGGCGACCCTCTTTTCGGTGACCGGGTTGAGCATTCGATGTGCAGATTCGCTGAAGGCGGGATTCAACTCGGCGCACACGACAGACCGTTTCCGATCGGATACGCACCGTGTCGAGAACGGTGACGCGGTGACGCCCTCGTGACTGACCGGCCGTCACCAGGCTTGAGAGCCACGTGCAAACGGAATTGAACGCCCGGCGCGACCCGTGCGTACCAACAGCCATCCAGGTGCCCCCCGACGAGCTGCCGGACGGCGGCCCCCCACTCCGTCCCCCAGGAGGAGAGAAGTTTGAGTCACAAGCGAATTCCGAAGCGCAAGGCCGCGATAGCGGCGGGCAGCGTGGTGGCGCTCGGCGCGGCCGCGCTCCTGCTGCCCCACGCCAACGCGTCGCAGGACGGTTCGGCCGACGGCGCGGCGGCCGCGCCGAAGACCCTGAAGGCCGGCGACGCCTCGGATCTCGCCTCGCGGCTCGCCGGCATGCTCGGTGACGCGTTCGGCGGCTCCTACTACGACGGTGACAGCCGGCAGCTCGTCGTCAACGTCGTACCGGGTGACAACAACAACGTGATCGTGCAGGCCAAGGCGGCCGGCGCGAAGGTCCGCGAGGTCGACAACAGCTGGTCGGAACTGCAGGACGGGGCGTCGACGCTGAAGTCCGAGGCGACCATCGCGGGCACCTCCTGGTCGATCGACCCGCGCACCAACAAGCTCCTGGTGACGGCCGACAGCACCGTGACCGGCGCCGAGTGGGACAAGCTGGAGTCCACCGTGCGGAGCCTCGGCACCGGCATGGCGACCCTCAAGAAGTCGGCGGGCACGTTCAAGCCGTTCGTCTCCGGCGGCGACGCCATCTTCGCCGGCGGCTCGCGCTGCTCCCTCGGGTTCAACGTCACCGCGGGCGACGGCTCCCCGGCGTTCCTGACGGCCGGTCACTGCACCCTCGGCGGCAACCAGTGGTCCGACACCCAGGGCGGCCGGCCGATCGCCACGGTCGACCAGTCGACCTTCCCCGGCGACGGCGACTTCGCACTCGTGAAGTACGACGACCCGGCGACCCAGGCGCCCAGCGAGGTCGACCTCGGCAACCAGACCGTCCAGATCACCGAGGCCGCCGAGGCCACCGTCGGCCAGGAGGTCTTCCGGATGGGCAGCACCACCGGGCTCGCCGACGGCCAGGTCCTCGGTCTCGACGCCACGGTGAACTACCCGGAGGGCACGGTCACCGGGCTCATCCAGACCAATGTGTGCGCCGAGCCCGGTGACAGCGGCGGCTCGCTGTTCACCCAGGACGGTCTCGCGATCGGCCTGACCTCCGGCGGCAGCGGTGACTGCACGGTCGGAGGCGAGACGTTCTTCCAGCCGGTGACCACCGCGCTGGAGGCCGTCGGCGCGACCCTCGGCGGCGGCGCCGCGGGCAGCGGAGCCGGCGCGGGTGAGGAGGCCGGCGCGGGCGCCGGTGAGGAAGCGGGTGCCGGTGCCGGTGAGGGTGCGGGCGCGGGCGAAGGGGCCGGCGCTGGCGAAGAGGCCGGTGCCGGTCAGGGAGCCGGTGCCGGTGAGGAAGCCGGTGCCGGGGCCGGGCAGGACGCCGGGCAGGGGGTCGGGGACGAGTCGGGCCTGACCGAGTCGCGCTGACCCCGCCGCCACGCCGGTGAGCCGGTCCGCTCCCGCCCTCCTTCCGGGCCGGAGCGGACCAACTCACCGGCGTTGTCCCGGGCCCTGCGGGCCCCGGGCGCGCCGCCGCCTACTCCCGCGCCCGGATCAGCAGCAGGGCGATGTCGTCCAGGCGTTCCTCGCCGTCGGTGAGGTGCCGTTCCTGGTGCACGAGGCTGTCGGCGAGGTCGTCCAGGGGCTGGTCCCCGGTGTCGGCGAGGCGATGGCACAGGTCCGCGACTGCCTCCTCGAAGTCCGTGCCGGGGGACTCGACCAGGCCGTCGGTGTAGAGGACGAGCAGGGAACCGGGCGGGAGGGCGACCTCCGTCGTCGGGTACACCGCCCCGGCGTCGATGCCGAGCAGCGGTCCGCCGGCCAGGTCGAGGACGCGCACCCGGCCGTCCGGCCGTCTCAGCAGCGGCGGGGGATGGCCCGCCCGGGACATCACGGCCCGCCCGTGCGCCGGGTCCAGCCGCAGGTACAGGCAGCTCGCGAACAGTTCGGAGCCCAGGTCGAGCAGCAGCCGGTTGGTGCTGCGCATGACCTCCTCGGGCTCCTGGCCCACGGCCGTGTACGCCCGGACCGCGGTCCGCACCTGCCCCATCAGGCCGGCCGCCGTGACGTTGTGGCCCTGGACGTCGCCGATCACGGCCGCGGCCGTGCCCTGGGTGCGCACCAGGTCGTAGAAGTCGCCGCCGATGTCCATGCCCTGCGTGGCCGGCACATAGCGGCCCGCCGCCTCGATGCCGGGCAGCGACGGCAGGGAGTGCGGCAGCAGGGCCTCCTGCAGGCCGTGCGCGAGGCGGTGCTTGGCATCGTAGAGGAGCGCCCGTTCCAGCGCCTGGGCGATCAGCCCGGCCAGGCTGGTCATGATCGCCCGCTCGTCCGGGGGAAAGTGGTGCGGCTCGGCGTAGGAGAGCACGCACGTCCCCACCGGGCGCCCCTGGGCGATCAGCGGCAGATAGGCCCAGGCGGCGAACCCGTCGGGGGTGGCGAGCCGCGCCGGGTACAGGCGTTCCAGCTGCTCCTGCGACTCGAAGAAGGCCGGCACGCCGGTCCGCAGCACCTGCGTGCCGGGTGTCGGCCGGCTCAGGGGGAGGCCGTCGAACCGTTCGACCACGTGCGCGTCCGGGTAGCCGCGGTGCCCGAGCACCCGCAGGCGGTTCGCCCGGGAGCCGAGCACGACCAGGGCCTGACTGCCGACGGCCGGCGCGATCTCGTCGGCGACCAGCTGCACCACGTCCTGCACCCCGACCGCCTCGGTGAGCGCGCCGGCCAGGTTCAGCACCTGCGAGATGGTGACCAGCCGGGACGGTGTCCCGTCCGGCGGCGGCACGGTGCGGTTCATCTCCGACACGGCCCGGGACCGGGTGATGCGCACACTGAGGCCCGTCGTGCTCGGATACAGCCGGAACGACAGCCACTCGCCAGGCGGGCGCAGCGCCACGAACGAGGTGATGCGCTGGCTGAGCAGTGCGGCCCGGTACCGGTCCTCGTAGACGGGGTCGTTGAGCCACGGCACCGACGCCCACAGCTGCGTCCCCAGCAGCCGGCTGACCGGGACGTTCAGCAGGTCGGCCGCCGCCGCGTTGACGAAGCCGATCCGGCCGTGCAGGTCGAGGGAGACCAGCCCGTACGGCAGCCGGCTCACCATCCGGGCCGCCTCGACCGTGCCGAGCGTCCCGGCCACGCCGCCCACCGGCGCGGCCACCAGGTCGGGCTCGGGGTGCGGCGGGATGCTCAGCTCGGCGGCCCGCTCCAACCGCACCGCCAGCCGGCCGCACGCCGCGGTCAGGTGCTCGCGTTCGTGGTCGGACAGCAGCGGCGGATGCGCCCCCGGCCAGGTGACGAAGACCGCGCCGTACACGGCCGACTCGGTGGCGACCGGCACCGCGGCGAGGGCGAACGGATAGGGGAGCACCACGGCGATCCGCGGATAGTGCCGGGCCATCTCCTCCTCGCCGCCGACCCACACCAGCCGCCGTTCGCGCGCCGCGTCGGCGACCGGGATCGGCGCGGTCAGCCCCACCCGCTCCCACGGCGCCGCGAACGCCCGGGGCAGTCCGGCCATCACCGCCATCTCCAGCACGGGCTGGTCGGGCGCGAGCAGGTACACCGCGCCGGAGTGGGCGTGCACCTCGTCCATCATCGAGGCCAGCGCCAAGGACAGCATGGGACGGCCGACCGGCGTCCTGGCGGCTGCCGGCGCCTGCGCGGACGACTGCCCGTCGGACACGCCGACCACCTCCTCGCACGGTCGGGCGACCGGGCCCAGGAACAAATCTCCCCCCTGACGGCCGGTCGCGCACGACGAGCGGAGGGCGACGAAGCCGGTTACCCGCGGTCACATGCGGCTGCTCCCGCGAGAGCGGCCCGTGCGCCCCGTCACCCCGGTACCCGGCGGCCCGGCGGCCCGGCCCCCGGCCCCCGGCCCCCGGCGCCCGGCGGCCTGGCGGCCCGTCGCCCCGGTACCCGGCGGCCTGGCGGCACGGCCCCCGGCGCCCGGCGGCCTGGCGGCCCGGCCTCCGGCGCCCGGCGGCCCCGCGCACGCCTCGGCCTCCCTTCGGGGGTCCTCGGAACGCCCACAGGGGCTGCGCGGGTGTCTCATTAGCGCTGTAATGGCCAACGTGGTCAGTCCGGGCGCCCGAGAACGCGGAACGCGGACGCCGCGTGCCGAAGGTGCTCTCGCAGCGATCGCGGCCGATCAGGAGTCACCCGACCGGGTGCGCCGCGTCCTCGAACAGGCGCTCGTCTTCGCCGGTGCGGCGTTCGCCGCCGTCTACACGCCCAGTGAGGACGGGGAACTGCTGTGCCTGGTCGAGTCGGCCGGGGTGCCCCGCACCCTCTACGGGCTGCGCGACAGCTACCCGCGTGCCGGCCGGTCCCCGGTCGCCGAGGCCCACCGCGAGGGGCGGCCCGTCTCCCTCGGCCCCGCGGAACTCGCCGCGCGCGCCCAGTCCCGGCGCGTGCCCTCCGGTGAGTTCCATCTGACCGCCCTGCCCGTGCACGGCGACGGCGGCGGCTGCCTGCTCGCCGTCAGCGAGCACCCGGAGGGCTTCGGCGCCGACGACCGCGAATGCCTGGAACTCGTCGCCGAAGCCGTCGCCTACACCGCCCCGGCCGCGCCCGCCGAGGGCGCCGAGCTGCCGCCGGGCGCCTTCAGCCTCGCCATGGACACCGGCCGCGTGCGGGTCGGCGACGACCTGCTGGACCTGTTCGGTCTCGACCCCGTCGAGTTCGACGGCCGCGTCGAGACCCTCCTCGGCCTCACCGTGCCCGAGGACCTGCCGTCCCTGATGTCGGTGGTGGAGGCCGACCACATGTCCATCGGCGACCGGGAACTGGAGTTCCGCGTGCTCCAGCCCGCCGGCCCGCCCCGGTGGCTGCGCCTGCGCGGGCGCCTGCTGCCCGGAGGTGAGGGCCGCCCCGCACGGCTCCTGGGCACCGTCGCCGACGCCTCCACGCTGCGCTCCGACGTCACCGACGTGGCCCGGGTGCAGCGCCTGGCCGCCGCGCTGGCCACCGCCGTCACCGTCCGCGACGTCGGCAAGGCCGTGGTCGCGGCGCTGCGCCGGCCGCTGCGGGCCGACCGGATCGCGCTCGCCGAGCTGGAGAGTGACCGGCTCGTCGTCGCCGTCCTCGACCCGCCCGAACCCGAGGCCTGGCCCGAACTGTGGCGGAGCGAGTGGCGCGGGGAGTGGCCCGACGCGCCCGTGCGGGCCATGCCCACGCTCGCCGCCGCGCTGCGTGAGGGCCGGGCCCGGATCTGGCCCGCCGGCAGCGCGCTGGAACGCGGCCTCGGCGAGGTGGGGCCCGGCGGTCTCGCGGTCCTGCCGCTGCCCGCCGGGAACCGCATGGCCGGGGCCTGCCTGATCGGCTGGGACGCGCCGCACGACTTCGGCGCCGACGAGCGCGCCCTGCTCACCGCCTGCGCCGGCCTCGCCGGACAGGCCCTCGTGCGGGCCCGGGCCTTCGACGCCGAACACGAACTCGTCGGCATGCTGCAGCGCCAGCTGCTGCCGCGCCGCCTGCCCCGGCTGCCGGGCGCGGTGGCCGTCGCCCGGTACCTGCCCAGCACGGCCGGACTGGAGCTCGGCGGTGACTGGTACGACGTCATCCCGCTGCCCGACCACCACGTCGCCCTCGTCATCGGCGACGTCCAGGGGCACAGCGCCGGCGCCGCCACCCTCATGGGCCAGATGCGCACCGCGCTGCGCGCCTACGCCGTCGAGGGCCACCCGCCGGACGTGGTGGTCGCGCACGCCAACCGGCTGCTCGTGGACATGGACAGCGAACTGTTCGCCACCTGCTGTTACGTCGACCTCGACCTGGAGGAGGGGTCCGCCTGGTGCGTGCGGGCCGGGCACCTGCCGCCGGTGCTGCGCCACCCGGACGGCCGGACCGAGATCGCGGAGGCCGAGGGCGGTCCGCCCCTGGGGGTGATGACCCGGGCCGAGTTCCCCATGAGCCCCCTGCGGCTGTCGCCCGGCACCCTGATCGCCCTGGCCACCGACGGGCTGGTCGAGACGCCCGACGCCGACATCGACCAGGGTATGGACCGCCTCGCCGGCCAGCTGGCCGACGCCGCCCCGGTCGACCTGGGGCTCGTCGCCGACGCCCTCCTCGGCGAGGCGCGGCGCAGCGACGACGTCGCGCTGCTCCTGCTGCGCTACGACGGCATGGACCTGCTCCCGCTGCGGGAGAGCTGGACGGTGTGGCGGGTCCCGCAGGCGGTCGGGCAGGCCCGCCGCTTCACCCGGCGCACCCTGCGCTCCTGGGGCGTCACCGAGGAGCACGACGCCGTACTGGTCGTCGTCTCCGAACTGGTCACCAACGCTCTCGTCCACACCGACGGCCGGGTCCGCATGGACCTCACCCTCATCAACGACCGCCTGCGCGTCGCCGTCGCCGACGCCTCCCCGCGCACCCCCGTCCGCCCGACCAGCATCGGCTGGGAGGCCACCGGAGGCCGCGGCATCCTGCTCGTCGAGGCCCTCTCGGCGACCTGGGGCACCCTGCCGGTCAGCGGCGGCAAGCAGGTGTGGGCGGAGCTGGTGCTCGACCGCTGAGCGGTGCGCGGAGCTGGTGCTCGACCGCTGAGCGGTGCGCGGAGCCGGTGCCCGGCTGCTGAGCGGTGCGTCCGGGAGCGGCGATCCGCGCCGGGCCGGTCCGGCCCGGCGGTCGCGGCGGCTTCAGCCCAGCCGCTTCAGGAGCTCCTGCGCCAGCGGTGCCGACGACGCGGGGTTCTGGCCCGTGACCAGGGTGCGGTCGGTGACCACGTTCGGGGCCCACGGCTCGCCGGCCCGTACGGTCACCCCGGCCTCGGTCAGACGGTCCTGGAGCAGCCACTTCGCCCGGTCGGCGAGGCCGCCCTGGACCTCCTCGGCGTTCGTGAACGCCGCGACCTCGTAGCCGGCGAAGACGTTCCGGCCGTCGGCCCCCACCGCGGCCAGCAGCGCGGCCGGCCCGTGGCAGACCACACCGAGCGGCAGGCCCGACTCCAGGGCCCGGGCGAGCAGCCGGCCCGAGTCGGCGTTCACCGCGAGGTCCTCCATCGGACCGTGACCGCCGGGGTAGAAGACGGCCGCGTACTCGTCCAGCCGGACGTCCTCCAGACGGACCGGACGACGCAGTTCGGTGAAGGACTCCAGCGCCTTCGCGATCCGGTCGGCGTTCTCCCGGCCGCCGTTCACCTCGGGCGCCAGGGAGGCCCGGTCCACGGTGGGCTCGACGCCGCCGGGTGTGGCCACGACGACCTCGTGCCCCGCGTCCCGGAACGCCTCGTACGGGGCGACGGCCTCCTCGGCCCAGAAGCCGGTCGGGTGCTCGGTGCCGTCGGCCAGGGTCCAGGCGGTGGCGCCGGTGACCACGAAGAGGATCTTCGACATGGTGGGTGCATCTCCAGGGGGACGGCCGCGGTGGGAGCGCGGCGCTGTTTCGGACACCGACGACCGTAGTCGCCGCGACCGCCGGTTTTCCAATGGCGATGTCGATGGCTGCCATAGGAATCCCCATGGCTCAGGGCGGTAGGGTCGGGTGGCGTGAGCCCTCTCGACCATCACCTCGGCGGTGCCGGGACGCCCGGGCAGCCCGATCTCAACCTCCTGCGCACCTTCCTCGCCGTCCACCGGTCCGGCTCCTTCACGGCCGCCGCGCAGATCCTCGGCCTGTCGCAGCCGACGGTCACCACGCAGATCCGCTCGCTGGAGCGCCGGATGCGCCGGGAGCTGTTCGAGCGGCTGCCGCGCGGCGTCGCCCCGACCCCCGTCGCCGACGAACTCGCGGCCCGGGTCGCCGGCCCCCTCGACGCGCTCGCGGAGGCCACCGGGCACGGTCCGCGCCAGGAGTCGCGCGCCGAGCCGGTCCACCTGGCCGGGCCCGCCGAGCTGCTGTCCACCCGGGCCCTGCCCGCCCTGGCCCCGCTCGTCACCGAGGGAGTGCGGCTGCGCGTCACCACGGGGCTGACCGAGCCCCTGCTGGACGAACTGCGCGCCGGCCGCCACGATCTGGTGATCGCCACGACCCGGCCACGCGGCCGCACCCTGTCGGCGGTGCCGCTGACGGACGAGGAGTTCGTCCTGGTCGCCGCACCCGCCTGGGCCGACCGGGTCGCCGGGCCTCTGGCCGCCGAGGGGCCCGCGGCGCTGCACGGGGTGCCGCTGATCGCGTACGCCGAGGACCTGCCCATCGTGCGCCGCTACTGGCGTCACGTCTTCGGCCGGCGCCTGACCTGCCACGCGGCCGTCTCGGTGCCGGACCTCAGGGCCGTCCTCGCGCTGGTCACGGCCGGCGCGGGCTTCAGTGTGCTGCCCCGCTACCTGTGCGCCGAGGAGCTCGCCTCCGGCGCCCTCGTCCCGCTCGGCACCCCCGAGGACGCGCCGATCAACACCGGCTACCTGGTGCAGCGGCCCGGTACCTCGGGCAACCCGCACGTCGCCCTCGTCCGCGACCGTCTCCGGGAGGCCGGCCGGACGTGGTGATGCCGCGCCCGGTGCGGGTACCCGGACCCCGCAAGACGGAGAAGCGCGACCCGGAGTCGGCGCTGGGCGACATCGGCGCCGCGCGACCCACCACCTGACCCACGGCGACCCGGCCGGCGGCCCCGCGTAGCCGAACCGTGCGCGGGGCCGCCGCGTGTGCGGTGAACGGCGGGACGGTGACGGGGTCTTGACGGACCGCGCGCGGGCGCCCCGGCGCCCGCGTTTGCCCGGTGCGCTCCCGGGGACCCGGACACCCGCGGATGCAGAAGGAAGATGATGAGCCGTGACACCCATGGACACCCCTGAGAAACCCGCCGTCCGCCGGCCCGAGACCGGCTGGTCGAAGGCGCGCCGTCTGCGCGGCAAGGCCGCCCTGCGCACCTGCCTCCCCGCCGTCGAGGACCGGGCCGCCCCCGGGACCACGCTCCCCGGGCCGGAGGGCAACATCGTCCGGGGCGAGGACTGACCGCTTCCCGGGAAGCCGCGCGGTGACGGGCCGGGTAACTCCGCGCGTCGGCAACCGAAAGAAGTGATGTTCACATCCGCCGGATGGCGACTAAGGTGAGCTGAATGAAGGCTCTCGTGCTGTCCGGCGGCGCAGGAACGCGGCTGCGGCCGATCACCCACACGTCGGCCAAGCAACTGGTGCCCGTGGCCAACAAAGCCGTCCTGTTCTACGGGTTGGAGTCGATCGCCGACGCCGGCATCACCGACGTCGGCATGATCGTCGGGGACACGGCCGCGGAGATCGAGGAAGCGGTCGGGGACGGGTCGAGGTTCGGCCTGAAGATCACCTACATCCCCCAGGAGCGACCGCTGGGGCTGGCGCACGCGGTGCTGATCGCCCGGGACTTCCTCGGTGACGACGACTTCGTGATGTACCTCGGCGACAACTTCATCGTCGGCGGCATCACCGGCCTCGTCGACGAGTTCCGCACCCACCGGCCCGACGCCCAGATCCTGCTCACCCGCGTGGCCGACCCGCGCGCCTTCGGCGTCGCCGAACTCGACGCGTCCGGCCGGGTGATCGGTCTGGAGGAGAAGCCCGAGGAGCCCAAGAGCGACCTCGCCCTGGTCGGCGTCTACATGTTCACCCCCCTCATCCACGAGGCGGTCCGCGCCATCGAACCGTCCTGGCGCGGCGAACTGGAGATCACCCACGCCATCCAGCACCTCATCGACTCCCGCGCCGATGTGCGCTCCACGGTCATCAAGGGCTACTGGAAGGACACCGGCAACGTCGGCGACATGCTCGAGGTGAACCGCACGGTCCTCGAAGGCATGGAGCGCCGCATCGACGGCGACGTGGACGAGGCCTCGGAGACCATCGGGCGGGTCGTCGTGGAGGAGGGCGCCCGGATCGTCAACTCCCGCATCGTCGGACCCGTCGTCATAGGCTCGGGCACGCTCGTCAGCAACTCCTACGTGGGCCCGTTCACCTCGGTCGCGGAGAACTGCCGGATCACCGACAGTGAACTGGAGTTCTCCATCGTGCTGCGGGACTCCTCGATCCAGGGCGTCGGCCGGATCGAGGCCTCGCTGATCGGGCGGCACGTCGAGGTGACGCCCGCGCCCAGCGTGCCCAGCGCCCACCGTTTCGTCCTCGGAGACCACAGCAAGGTGCAGATCACCTCATGAGCAAGGTGCGGATCACGTCATGAACCTCCTCGTCACCGGCGCCGCCGGCTTCATCGGCTCCCGTTACGTGCGCGCCCTGCTCGCCTCGGACGCACCCGACGCGCCGCGCATCACCGTGCTGGACAAGCTGACCTACGCCGGCACCCTCGACAACCTCGAACTCACCCATCCGCGGCTGGAGTTCGTCCAGGGGGACATCTGCGACGCGGAACTGGTCGACAAGCTCGTCGCCGACGCCGACCAGGTGGTGCACTTCGCCGCCGAGTCCCACGTGGACCGCTCCATCACCGGCGCCGCCGACTTCGTCCGCACCAACGTGCTCGGCACCCAGACGCTGCTGGACGCAGCCCTGCGCCACGCCACCGGCCCGTTCGTGCACGTCTCCACCGACGAGGTCTACGGCTCCATCGAGACCGGCTCCTGGCCTGAGACGCACCCCCTCCAGCCGAACTCCCCGTACTCCGCCTCCAAGGCCTCCTCCGACCTGCTCGCCCTGGCCTACCACCGCACCCATGGCCTGGACGTGCGCGTCACCCGGTGCTCCAACAACTACGGCCCGCACCAGTTCCCCGAGAAGGTCATCCCGCTGTTCGTCACCAACCTCCTCGACGGGCACAAGGTGCCGCTGTACGGCGAGGGCCGCAACGTCCGCGACTGGCTGCACGTCGACGACCACTGCCAGGGCGTCGACCTGGTCCGCACCAAGGGCCGGCCCGGCGAGGTCTACAACATCGGCGGCGGCACCGAGCTCACCAACAAGGAGCTCACCGGCCTGCTCCTGCAGGCCTGCGGCGCCGGCTGGGACCGGGTCGAGTACGTCGAGGACCGCAAGGGCCACGACCTGCGCTACTCCGTCGACTGGTCCAAGGCCCGCGACGAGCTCGGCTACCGCCCCCGCCACGACTTCACCACCGGCCTCGCCGAGACCGTCGCCTGGTACCGCGACAACCGCGCCTGGTGGGAGCCCCTGAAGCGGCGCGTCGCGCAGGAGCGGGTATGAAGTGGCTGATCACCGGCGCGGGCGGCATGCTGGGGCGCGACGTCGTCGAGGAGCTCACCCGGCGCGGTGAGACGGTCGTGGCCCTCGACCGCGCCGCCCTGGACATCACGCGCCCCGAGGCCGTCGAAGCGGCCGTCCGCGAGCACGCCCCCGGTCTCGTCGTGAACTGCGCGGCCTACACGGCCGTCGACGACGCCGAGACCGACGAGGCCCGCGCACTGGAGATCAACGGCGAGGGCCCGCGCCTGCTGGCCCGGGCCTGCGCCGCGCACGGGGCCCGGCTGATCCACGTCTCCACGGACTACGTCTTCTCCGGGGAGTCACGCACGACCCCGTACCCCGAGGACCACCCCACGGGCCCGCGCACCGCCTACGGCCGCACCAAGCTGGCCGGGGAGCGGGCCGTGCTGGAGGAGCTCCCCGGGGCGAGCGCGATCGTGCGCACGGCTTGGCTGTACGGGGTGCACGGCGGTAATTTCGTGCGGACCATGATCGGTCTCGAAGCCCGCCGCGACACCCTCGACGTCGTCGACGACCAGCGCGGGCAGCCCACCTGGAGCGCGGACGTCGCCGAACGGATCGCCGACCTCGGACCCCGGCTCGGCCCCGACGCGCACGGCGTCTTCCACGCCACGAACGCCGGCGAGGCCAGCTGGTACGAGCTGGCCCGCGAGGTGTTCGCCCTCATCGGCGCCGACCCCGACCGGGTGCGCCCCACCAGCAGCGCGGCCTTCCCGCGGCCCGCGCCCCGCCCGGCGTACAGCGCCCTCGCACACCGCCGGTGGCAGGAGATCGGCCTGCCGCTGCCGCGTGACTGGCGCTCCGCCCTGCACGAAGCACTGCCCCGGATCCGCAAGGAAGGTCTACTTCGTGAAACGCCATGAGTTCCTCCGGGAACTGCACAAGGTCAGCGCCAATCGCAACTACCTGGAGATCGGCGTCAACGACGGGCGCAGCCTGACGTTGTCCCGCGTCCCCAGCATCGCGATCGACCCCGCCTTCAAGGTGGTCTCGGAGCTGAGGTGCGACGTCCACCTGGTGAAGGCCACCAGCGACGACTTCTTCGCGCGCGACAACCCGCTGCAGCACCTCAAGGGCGGCCGGCACCCGCTGCGCAACCTGCGCCGCGGCCGCAGCCCGATCGGCTACTGGCGCCGCACCACGCTGGACCTCTCCTTCATCGACGGCATGCACCTGTTCGAGTTCGCGCTGCGCGACTTCATGAACGTCGAGAAGTACTCGGACTGGGGCAGCGTGATCGTCCTCGACGACATGCTGCCGCGCAGCGTCGACGAGGCGGCCCGGGACCGGCACACCAACGCGTGGACCGGGGACGTCTTCAAGATCACCGAGGTGCTGGCGCGGTACCGCCCCGACCTCGTCACGATCCAGGTGGACACCGCGCCCACCGGGCAGCTCGTCGTCTTCGGCGCCGACCCGGACAACCGGGTCCTGCACGAGAAGTACGACGAGATCATGGCCGAGTACAAGGTCCCGGACCCGCAGAAGGTCCCGGAGGCGATCCTGGAGCGGGCCGGTGCCGTCCGCCCCGAGGCACTCCTCGAAGCCGGCTTCTGGCGCCCGCTGGCCCAGGCCCGCAACCGGGGCCTGCCCCGCTCCGTGGGCTGGGAGCCCCTGCGCAAGGCCCTGCAGCAGGTCGGTGTCAGCCGCTGAGACACCGGCGCCGGCCGCCCCGGGAAAGGGCGGCCGGCGCCGTGACACTTCAGGAGGTCAGCGGGACCGCGGCCCGCCGCGCAGCTCCTCGTAGAAGGCGCGGCACGCCTCGTACGACGGCAGCAGTCCCTGACGCTCCGCCTCGGCCAGCGTCGGAGCCTGCTCGTCCTTCGGGGACAGCACCGGTGTGATGCCCTCCGGCCACTCGATGCCGAGGGCCGGGTCGAGCGGGTGGATGCCGTGCTCGCGTTCCGGGGCGTACCCCGCCGAGCACAGGTACACCACCGTGGCGTCGTCGGTCAGCGCCATGAAGGCGTGACCCAGGCCCTCGGCGAGGAAGACCGCGGCACGGGTGTCGTCGTCCAGCAGGACGGCCTCCCACGTGCCGTAGGTGGGGGAGCCCACCCGGATGTCGATCACCACGTCCAGGACAGCGCCGCGCACGCACGTGACGTACTTGGCCTGGCTCGGCGGCACGTCGGCGAAGTGCACGCCCCGCAGCACACCCCGCCGGGAGACCGAGCAGTTGGCCTGGGCCAGCGACAGGTCGCGGCCCGTCGCCTCGCGGAACTCCGCGCCCCGGAACCACTCGTGGAAGCTGCCCCGGTCGTCCGGGAAGACCTTGGGTTCCAGGACCCAGGCGCCTTCGATGCCCAGTGGCCGCATTCCGTCACTCACCTCCGGTCCTGATACGGGACAGCACCGTGCGGCGGGCGCTGCCGAGCACCCGCCGCGCCCGCCGGGCCAGCCGCAGCGCCACTCCGGGCCGCGGCACCGGCACCGCCTGCACCCTGCTGTCGGCGGCGCGCAGGGCGAACGGCAGACCGGTGAAGCGTGGCTGCTCGCCGCCCGGCGTCGGGCACAGCGCGACGCGCCAGACGCCGTCCGAGAGGTCCTCGGCGGGCAGCTCCGCCCCCAGCACCGACCCCGCTCCCCCCGGGGCGGGGGAGAGGACGCCGGGTGCGTCGAAGAACCGGCTGGCCGAGACGAGCCGCAACAGCACCTCCGTCTCCGCGGGGACGTGGAGCGGGACGGGGACCCGGAAGCCGCTCCCCGAGACGGTGACGTCCGCCCGCTGCACCCGGCCCAGCCCGAGCCGCTTGCCGCGGGTGCCGGACTCCAGGGAGAGGTTGCCGTGCGGCTGCGTCCAGTACGGCAGGACCGTGCGGCCGCCGACGACGCCCACGCCGGGCGCGGGCCGGTCCTCGCGGGGCGCGGGGCCCAGCCGGCACTCCTTGGTCCAGCCGCCCAGCTTGACCCGGACCAGCGCGTCCCAGACACCGCCGGCCGGCAGGGCGGCGGGATCGACGGTGGCGGTCGCCCGCAGGACCAGCCGGACCTCCCCGCCGTCCCCGACGGGCACGGTCTCGCGGGTGAACTCGACCGGCTGGAAGTACTGCGCCGCGCTGGAGCGCTCCCGCAGCAGCAGATCGGCGGTGGCCTGCCCGAAGCGCGCGGCGGTCTCCGAGGCCACCCACCGCACCGCCTCGGTCACGTCCTTCGGCGCGTCGGTCAGCGGTGCCGCCTCGGCGCCGGCCGGGAACACCATCGGCTCGCCCGCGGACACGTACTCGGCCGTGAAGCCGATCCTGAGGGCACCGTCGCGCCATTCGACGTCCCCGGGGGCCGCCTTGGGCGCGACGCCCGCCTCCCACTCGGCGAACGCCAGCACGTCGTCGTACCGGTCGGCGGCCGTCAGTGCGGCGACCACCTGCTGCGTCGGCTGCAGCCCGGCCGCCACACCGGGCCCGAAGCGCTCGACGACGACCTCGTGGATCTCGGCGAACAGCTCCCTGCGGTAGTCGTCCGGCAGCTTCGTGAACCGCCGGGCCCGCAGCCGCTCCACCATCTCCACGCGGAGCCAGCGGCGGAACAGCCGGTCACGCACCGGACCGGGCTCGGTGTACCGCTCGACGACGTCGAGCGCCTCGCGCAGGTTCTTGAAGTAGCCGACCGGGTCGAAGCGTTCGAAACCGGCGTTGGAGCCGTCGTCGCGCCTGAGGTGGTAGTAGCAGACGTAGTCGCTGAGCACGGAGACGTTCTCCGCGCGCAGATACGCCTCCGCGATGAAGACGTGGTCCTCCAGGCGCCGTCTGCCCTCGGGGAAGCGCAGTCCGATGCGGTCGAGGAAGGCCCGCCGGATCATCTTGTGCGGGGTGAGACTGTCGATGAGCGGGGCGTTCTCGACGGTGGCGCGCGGGTGGTTGCGGCGGAACAGCTCCACCGGCACCCCGCGGCCCTTGCCGGCCATCTTGCCCACGATCACGTCGGCGCCGTGGGCGACGCCGTAGTCGTACATCCGCTCCAGGGCCTCGTCGCCCAGGTAGTCGTCGTTGTCGACGAACATCACGAACTCGCCCCGGGAGGCCTCGATGCCGACGTTGCGGGGCTTGCCCGACCAGCCGGAGTTCTCCTGGTGGATGACCCTCATCCGGGGGTCCTCGGCGGCGAGCGCGTCGAGCCGGGCCGGGGTCTCGTCGGTCGAGCCGTCGTCGACGAAGATCACCTCGTACTCGTCGGGGGGCAGCGACTGCCGCTGCAGCGAGGAGATGCAGTCCTCGATGTAGATCCCCGGGTTGTACACGGGGACGATGACGCTGACCTTGACCGGCATCGGGTTTCCGGGCCCCTTCGGGTCGCTTGCCGTAGACGTCCTGTTGTACTGCGCGTTGCCCGATGCTAACCCGCCCGGCGAGGCCGCCCCACCTTTCGAGACCTCGCCGTGATCATCCGCGCCCGCAGGCAACTGAGCTGCGATGTCTGTCTGTTCGCGATCAAGGCGGGTTCAGCGGCAGTGCGGCGAGAGCCACCCCGGCCGTCTGCCCGGTGACGGTCCGGGAGGCCCGGCGCGGACCCGCCCGGTCGCGGCGGGTTGATGACGCCGCCACGCGGCAGGACGCGCGCCGCGGGCCCGCCGCCCGACCTAGAGTGAGGACGTGCGACTGCTCCTGATGTCCGACACCCACCTGCCCAAGCGCGCCAAGACCCTGCCCGCCCCCCTGCTCGACGAGATTCCGCACGCCGACGTCGTCTTCCACGCCGGGGACTGGGTCGACACGGACACCCTCGAGCTGCTGGAGGCCCGAAGCCGCAGGCTCGTCGGGGTGTACGGCAACAACGACGGGCCGCGGCTGCGCGCCCGGCTGCCGGAGGTGGCGTACGCGGAGCTGGAAGGGGTGCGGTTCGGCGTGATCCACGAGACCGGCTCCCGGCAGGGCCGGGAGAGGCGGTGCGCCGCCCGCTTCCCCGACCTCGACGTGCTGGTCTTCGGCCACAGCCACATCCCCTGGGACACCACGGCCCCCACCGGCCTGCGCCTGCTGAACCCGGGTTCCCCGACGGACCGCCGCCGCCAGCCGCACTGCACGTACATGACCGCGACGGTCGCCGACGGGCTCCTCACGGACGTGGAACTGCACCGCCTGCCGCCGCGCGCCCCGCGCTGAACCCGTCTGCTCGGGCGGCCGCGACGCTCAGCCGGCCGGATCGAGCACTATCTTGCGGACGCCGTCCGCGCGGCCGGCGAACAGGTCGTACGCGGCCGGGCCCTCGGAGAGGGGGAAGCGGTGGGAGACCACGGCCTCGGGCGTGATCCGGCCGGCGCGGGTGAGGGCGAGCAGGGGAGGCAGTTCGTAGTGCACGGAGCACAGCCCGATCGCGAACTCCAGTTCCTTGACCTGCGCCAGGTACATGTGGAACGGGAAGGCCCTGTTCTGGCTGACCCCGATGACGCTGACCCGGCCGGCCTGCCGGACGGCCTTCAGGGCGAGTTGGATGGTGGCGTCGGAACCCACCGCCTCCACCACGGCGTCCGGCCCACGGCCGGCGGTCATGTCCCGGATCGCCGCCCGCGCGTCGTCCCCCTCGACCGGCTCGACGCCCAGGCCGGCGGCGAAGGCGCGGCGCTCCGCGACCAGGTCCACGCCCAGCACCCGCGCCGCGCCCATCGCGAACGCGGACTGTGCGGCCATCAGGCCGACCGGTCCGAGACCGACGACCAGGACGGTCTCACCGGGCTGGATGCGGGCACGGCGGCAGCCGTACCAGGCGGTGGGAGCGTTGTCCGTCAGGACGACGGCGGCGTCGTCGGAGATGTCGTCGGGCAAGGGCACCAGATTCACGTCGGCGCAGGGCACGGCGAGGAGCTGGGCCTGGCTGCCCGGGAGCTTCGGGCTCACTCCGTAACACAGGTCCGTGCCCGACTCGGCGATCTCGCAGCGGGCGGTGAAGCCGGCGGCGCACTGCCGGCACTGCGCACAGCCGACGGAGGCGGGCACCAGCACCCGGTCGCCGGGCTTGACCCGGGTGACCCGGCCGCCGGTGTCGACGACCACGCCGACGCACTCGTGTCCCGGGGTGTAGCCCAGTTCCGGGCTGAACCCGTGGCCGTCGTAGATGTGCAGGTCGCTGCCGCAGATGCCGGCCGCGGTTACCCGCACCACCGCGTCGGTGGGGTTGGTGACGACCGGGTCGGGGACCTCCCCGTAGCGGATGTCGTGACGGCCGTGGTAGGTCAGTGCCTTCATCGGATCTCTCCCGCCCCTCGGTTTGGTCAGTCCGCGATCTTCAGCACGAGCTTGCCGTGGTTCTCGCCGCGGAACAGGCGCATCAGGGTGTCGGGGAAGTCGGCGACCGAGCCGGACACCACGTCCTCCAGGGACTTCAGCCGGCCCTCGGCCCGCCACGCGGCCATCCGGGCGATGCCCTCCGCGTACCGGTCGGCGTAGTCGAACACCACGAGGCCCGTCATGGAGGCGCGGTTCACCAGCAGGGACAGGTAGTTGGCGGGACCTTGCGGCTTGGTGCTGTTGTACTGGGAGATCGCGCCGCAGACGACCACGCGGGCGCCGCGCGCCAGCCGCACCAGAACGGCGTCCAGCACGTCGCCGCCGACGTTGTCGAAGTACACGTCGACGCCGTCGGGGGCGTGCTCGCGCAGGGCCGTGCGGACGTCCTCGTTCTGGTAGTCGATGGCGGCGTCGAACCCGAACTCCTCCACCACCATGCGGCACTTGGCCGGGCCGCCGGCGATGCCCACGACCCGGCAGCCGAGGATCCGGGCGATCTGCCCGACGACGCTGCCGACGGCCCCGGCCGCCCCGGAGACCACGACGGTCTGCCCCGGCTCGGGCCGCCCGACCTCGGTCAGACCGAAGTAGGCCGTCAGGCCCGGCATGCCGAGCGTGCCGAGATAGGTCGGCAGGGGTGCCGCGGCGGGATCGACCCCGGTCACGCCGCGCCCGTCCGACACGCAGTACTCCTGCACCCCGAAGGTGCCCGACACATGGTCGCCGACCGCGAACCCGGAGTGCCGCGAGGCGACCACCCGGCCGACCGCGCCGGCCCGCATCACCTCGCCGATCTCCACCGGGCGGATGTAGGACCTGCCCGCGTTCATCCAGCCGCGCATCGCCGGGTCGATCGACAACTGGAGCACCTGTACCAGGAACTCCCCGTCGCCCGGCTGCCCGGCCGGCTCCTCGACCTGCTGCCAGTCGGTGGGACGCGGCTCTCCCACGGGACGTGCGGCCAGGCGTATCTGGCGGTTGATCCTGCTCATGTGCGGCGGCTCCCTCGGCTGCATACCGTCCAGTCGGTACGGCGGTGAGCGTACGGGTGCCCGCCGTGCGGGGCAAGAGCCGGTCCGCCACGACTTGAGGACGGCGTCGGCGAGGTCGCCCGGGACGTCACCCCACTGCGAGTCGCACTGACACAGATCGTCAACTGATTGATCCTCACGGGTCTGGCCGCTGTCCCGGTGCTGCGTAGGCTTCCAGGAAGGCGGCGGTGCGGATCCGCGCACTCGATCTGCTGCCACGCCGAGTGTTCACCCGCGTCCGCGAGAGAAGGATGTACACCCCCTATGCGCGCCCTTGTGGTCGATCACAGTGACGCCGGACCCATCAGGTTCGCCGATGTCGACGAGCCCGTACCGTCCACCGGCGAGGCGTTGGTGGAGATACGGCACATCGGTCTCAACTTCGGAGAGCTGAACTACGTGCGCCAGTGGCCGGCCGGCGCCGTGCACGGTCACGACGCGGCCGGCGTCGTGGTGCGCGCCGCATCCGACGGCTCGGGGCCTCCCGAAGGTACGCGCGTCGCAGTGGGAATGGCGCCCCACGCGTGGGCGGAGCGGGTGGCAGTCAGCACCGCCTCGCTCGGCACCGTCCCTGAGGGCGTGGACCTCGCCGACGCGGCCGCGCTCGGGATCGCCGGAGTCACCGCACTCCGGGTGCTGCGCAAGCGTTCCCTGCTGGCGCGCGATGTTCTGGTGACCGGCGCCAGCGGGGGCGTGGGGCACTTCGCCGTCCAGCTGGCGGCGCTGGCGGGCGCCCGGGTGACGGCGCTCGTCGGTTCGCCGGAGCGGGCCGCCGGACTCCGTGAACTCGGCGCCGACAGGGTCCTGACCGATCTGGCCGAAACCGGGGACCAATTCGACCTGGTCCTGGACACGGTCGGCGGGCCCCTGGTGGCCCAGGCGTGGAGTTCCCTCGCCGAGGGCGGCACCATCCACCTGGTCGGCTGCTCCTCGGGGCAGGAAACAACGTTCCCGCCAGGGGCCTTGTTCGGCTTCGGTGAGCCGCGCAGCATCGCCACCTACGGGGACATGACGCCGACCAGCGGGGAGCTGACGGATCTGCTGGGCCTCATGGCCGCCGGGAGGCTCTCGGCACCCATCGGACTGCGAGGCGACTGGCGGGACGTGGGCAACGCCGTCCAGGCGCTGTTCGCGCGGAAGGTGCGCGGAAAGGTCGTCCTCGACGTGGCCTGAAGCTGTGGACGAGGAGACACATGCGCTTCGCCCTCCGGTGGGCGCTTCACGGCGATGGACGAGGATGGACCCATGGATGTGCTGGCGGAGGTCTTGCGTGTCGCGGGTGCGCGTGGGGCGCTCGGGGGCGTGCTGAAGGCCGGCGGGACCTGGGGCATGTGGCTGGACTCCTATCCGGGAGCGGCACTGCACGTGGTGTCCCGCGGCACGGTGTGGCTCCATGTCACGGGGGAGGAGCCTCTTCAGGTGCACGCCGGAGACGCCGTCCTGGTGTCGCCGGGCACCGCACACGGGATAGCCGGCAGCCCCGGCGTGACGATGGGTTCCTGCGACCCTGAGGCGGCGGCCCGGGCTTTCGGCGACGGCCGGGCGCTGCGGCTGGGTTCGGCGCCGGCGCAGACGGAAGTGATCGTCCTGCACTACGAGCAGGACCCGGAGGTGCGCCTCCCGGTGCTCACCTCCCTCGCCCGGCCGATGCACGTCACGGCCCAGGAGAACGCGCAGCTCAGAAGGAGCGTCGAACTCCTCGCCGCTGAACTCGCACAGCCGCAGATCGGCACCACCGCCGTCATCAACAGCATCGTCGACCTTCTGCTCGTCCAGTTCGTTCGCGCCTGGCTGGCCCGCCATCCGCAGGAGCAGTCCGGCTCATGGCTGGGAGCGATGCGTGATCAGGTCGTGCGCGACGCTCTGGCATGTGTCCACGCCCAACCGGAACACCCCTGGACCACGGAGACCCTGGCCGCCGCGACGAGGGTCTCCCGGGCCACGCTGTCCAGGCGTTTCCGGTCCGCCCTCGGACAGACGCCGGGTGCGTACCTGACGCAGTGGCGCATCGACCTGGCGTCCGTCAGGCTCCGCGACACCGATGAGCCGGTCGAGTCGATCTCCGGCGCGGTCGGATACGGCTCTCCGCACGCTTTCAGCCGTGCCTTCAAACGTGCCCGGGGCACGGCCCCGGGCGAGTACCGTTCCCGACTTCGCACGTGACCGCTCGTGCGTGGGATCGGGCCCGTTCGCTCCCGTCGCGGCCCGCGCCGCCGGCCCCAAGCTCCATGCAGACAGGGGCTACGACGACAGTCACCTGCGAAGGTGGCTTGGCCGGACCCGGAACCCGGCGGTGATGAAGATCATGGAATGCCCTTCGCCGGGAGGTTCGGGACGCGCTGGACGTGAAGGGGGGCGAGACGATCGTACGAACCCGGTGTGACGGCGGCGTGCCGGGGACGCGGCCGACGATCAGGCAGGTCGCGGCGGATGCACCGCCCCCTCCGTCAGGGACAGCGGGGCACCGCTGCCGCCCCAGCGCAGCGCCACGATCTCGGCGGCGACGGACACCGCCACCTCCTCGGGCGTACGCGCCCCCAGGTCCAGGCCCACCGGTGAGCGCAGCCGCGCCAGCTCCCGCCCGGTCAGCCCGGCCTCGGCCAGCCGTGCCGCCCGTTCCTCGTGGGTACGCCGGCTGCCCATCGCCCCGATGTACGCGGCCGGCCGGCGCAGCGCCTCGGTCAGCAGCGGCACGTCGAACTTGGGGTCGTGCGTGAGCACGCAGATCACCGTGCGGTCGTCCGTGTCCGTCTCGCGCAGATAGCGGTGCGGCCACTGCGCGACCACCTCCACGCCCTCGGGGAAGCGCCTGGGCGTGGCGAAGACCGGCCGCGCGTCGCAGACGGTGACCCGGTAGCCGAGGAAGCCGCCGATGCGGGCCACGGCCGCCGCGTGGTCGATCGCCCCGAAGACCAGCATCCTGGGCGGTGGGGCGAAGGACTGGAGGAACACGGCGACGGCGTCCTCCCGGCGCTGCCCCTCGGGGCCGTAGTGCCGCAGAACGGTCGCGCCGAGGGCGAGCTCCCCGCGCGCGTCCGCCGTCACGGCCGCGTCCAGGCCGCTCGCGCCCAGGGTGCCGAGCACCCGGTCCGGCCAGACGGCGAGCGCCGCCCCCCGCCGCGCGGGCCCGTCGGTGACGGTGGCCACGGTCACCGGTTCACCCGCCGCGACGGAGTCCGCGACCGCGCCGAACGCGGGATCCCGCTCGGGCGTCACGGCCCGCACCAGCACCGTGATCTCGCCGCCGCAGGTCAGGCCCACGGCGAAGGCGTCCTCGTCGCTGTAGCCGAAGGTCGCGAGCCGGGCCGCGCCGCTCGCCACCACCTCCTGCGCCAGTTCGAACACGGCGCCCTCGACGCAGCCCCCCGACACACTGCCCACGACCTCTTCGCCCGGCCCCACCGCCACCGCCGCGCCCGGGCCGCGCGGCGCGCTGCGGCTGATCTCCACGACCGTCGCGAGGCCGAACGGAGTGCCGGCCGCGTACCAGCCGCCGAGCACCGGAAGGACATCCCGCACCAGCCGCTCCTCTCCGTCGCGCTCCCCGCCGGGTACCCCGGCGGCGATTAATCCCGTTGTGGGCCGCCCGGCCGTTCTGCTGCACTGCACGGGACAGCGAGTCACCGAGTCCCGAGGAGAGCCGGATGCGCACTGCGTTCATGTCCCCCCTGTCAGCAACGGCTCCCACCTCGAAGGACATGACGCTTCGTGCACGTGCTCAATCTCGGGATTCTCGCCCATGTCGACGCCGGTAAGACCAGCCTCACCGAGCGGCTGCTCCATTCGGCCGGAGTGATCGACGAGATCGGCAGCGTCGACGCCGGGAACACCCGCACCGACACCCTCGCGCTGGAGCGGCAGCGCGGCATCACCATCAAGTCCGCCGTCGTCTCGTTCCCGCTCGACGGCGTCACCGTCAACCTCATCGACACCCCCGGTCACCCGGACTTCATCGCCGAGGTGGAACGCGTCCTCGGTGTGCTGGACGGCGCCGTCCTGGTGATCTCCGCCGTCGAGGGCGTCCAGGCCCAGACGCGGGTGCTCATGCGGACGCTGCGGCGGCTGCGCATCCCGGCGCTGCTGTTCGTCAACAAGATCGACCGCGGCGGGGCACGCGACGAGGGGGTGCTGCGGGAGATCGCCGCCCGGCTGACCCCCGCCGCGGTCCCGACGGGCACGGTCGCCGGTCTCGGGACGCGTGCGGCGCGCTTCGTGCCGGGGGTCGGGAAGGACGCCGCCCTCGACGTGCTCACCGAGCACGACGACGCCCTGCTGTCCGCGTACGCCGACGACCGGGTGACCGGCACGCTCCTGCACCGGTCCCTGGTCGCCCAGACCCGGCAGGCCCTGGTCCACCCGGTCCTCTTCGGCTCCGCGGCCACGGGCGCCGGCGTGGCGGACCTGCTGTCCGCCGTCGGGGAACTGCTGCCGGCGGCCGACGGGGACGAGGACGGGCCGGTCTCCGGCACCGTGTTCAAGGTCGAGCGGGGCCCGGCGGGGGAGAAGATCGCCTACGCCCGGATGTACTCCGGCACCCTGCGCACCCGCGACCGGGTCCCCTTCGGCACGGACGGAGCGGAAGGCAGGGTCACCGCGATCAGCGTCTTCGGCCACGGCACCGACACCCGCGCGGACGCCGTGACCGCCGGCCGGATCGCCCGGCTCCGGGGGCTGGGCGAGATCAGGATCGGCGACGCCCTCGGCGAACCCCGCACGGCGCACGAGCCGTTCTTCGCCCCGCCCACGCTGGAGACGGTCGTCGTCCCCGGCGCGGACACGCACCGGGGAGCCCTCCACCTCGCCCTCACCCAGCTCGCCGAGCAGGACCCGCTGATCGGCCTGCGCCACGACGAACGCCGTCAGGAGACCTCCGTCCGCCTGTACGGCGAGGTGCAGAAGGAAGTCATCCAGGCCACCCTCGCCGACGAGTACGGCCTCGACGTCACCTTCCGCGAGACCACCCCGCTGTGCGTCGAACGGCTCCTGGGCACCGGGCACGCCGTCGAGTTCAACAAGAGGGACGCCAACCCGTTCCTCGCGACGGTGGGCCTGCGCGTGGAGCCCGCACCACCGGGTTCGGGCGTCGCCTTCCGGCGGGAGGTGGAGCTCGGCGCCATGCCGTACGCCTTCTTCAAGGCCGTCGAGGACACCGTGCGCGAGACCCTCGGCCAGGGCCTGCGGGGCTGGCCGATCCCCGACTGCACGGTGACCATGACGCACTGCGGCTACTCGCCCCGCCAGAGCCACGCCCACCAGGGGTTCGACAAGAGCATGTCGAGTACCGGCGCCGACTTCCGCGGCCTGACCCCGCTGGTGCTGGCCGAGGCGCTGCGGCGGGCCGGGACGCGCGTGCACGAACCCCTGCACCGCTTCCGCGTCGAGGCCCCGGCCGACACCGCGGGCGCCCTGCTGCCGGCCCTCGCCGGGCTCGGCGCGGTGCCGGAGGCTACGCACCACCGGGGCGACGTCTGCGTCGTGGAGGGCACCGTGCCGGCGGCCCGCGTGCACGCCCTCGGACAGCGGCTGCCGGGGCTCACCCGGGGCGAGGGCGAGCTGGAGAGCTCCTTCGCCCGGTACGCCCCGGCCGGCCGCGGCAGGGTCCCCGAGCGTCCGCGCACCGACCACAACCCCCTCAACCGGAAGGAGTACCTGCTGAACGTCATGCGCAGGGCGGGTGGGTGAGGCGAGCCCGGCCGGTGAGCCGCAACTTACTCCGGAGTCAGGGGTGTTGACGCTGTCCTGATATGGCCGGACTGTAGTGGACATGCCGACTATTCGAGCGCGACTCCTGGTCGTCCTGGCCGTCCTCCTCGGCACGACGGCGGTGGGCGTCCCGCCCGCCGCCGCCGCGCCCCCGTCCGGTTCCCTCTGGTTCGACGACCCCACCGTCACCGTGCGGGACGGCCGCTTCACCGACGTCCACGGCCGTGAGCTCGTCCTGCGCGGCTACAACGTCTCGGGCGAGACCAAACTCGCCGAGAACAAGGGCCTGCCGTTCGCTTCGGTCGCCGACGCGCGCACCTCGGCGACCGCGCTGCGCGCGCTGGGCGGCGGCAACACCGTGCGCTTCCTGCTCTCCTGGGCGTACGCCGAGCCCGAGCGCGGCCGGGTCGACACGGCCTATCTCTTCGCCGCCACCGAGCAGATGAAGGCCTTCCTCGACGCGGGCATCCGCGTCTACCCCGACTTCCACCAGGACCTCTACTCCCGCCACTTGTTCGACGCCGACAGCTGGTACACCGGAGACGGTGCCCCCCGGTGGGCGGTGGACGCGGGCGGCTACCCCGACGAGTCGTGCGGCATCTGCCTGTTCTGGGGGCAGAACATCACCCAGAACGAGGCGGTGAAGCGCGCCACGTACGACTTCTGGCACAACGCGCACGGCGTGCAGGACGCCTTCCTCGCCACCGCCGAGAAGACCATGGCGTACCTCCGGCAGCACCTGGGCGCCGACCGGTTCAAGGGCGTCGCCGGCTTCGACCCCTACAACGAGCCGCACGCCGGCGTGTACGACTCCGGGCAGACCAGCCGGGCCTGGGAGAAGGACGTCCTGTGGCCGTTCTACGAGAGGTTCCGCGCCCGTATGGACGCGGCCGGCTGGCGTGACAAGCCCGCCTTCGTCGAGCCGAACCTCTTCTGGAACGCCAACCTCGGCTTCCAGAAGCAGGAGGGCGGCCTGCTGGACGCCGGCCCGCTCGGCCCGCGCTATGTCCTCAATACGCACTTCTACGACCAGAAGGCCATCTCGGGCGTCTTCATGTGGGGCAAGGCGGCCGACGGCCAGTACGCGGGCGACTTCCGCACGGTCCGCGACCGCGCCGCCGCCGCACGGACGGCCGCCGTGGTCAGCGAGTTCGGGCATCCGCTGGCCGGCACGGTCTCCGACAAGGCGCCGACCGTGCTGAAGGCGATGTACCAGGCCCTCGACTCACGCGTGAAGGGGGCCGACTGGTGGTCCGACCCGGCGGCCTCGGGCCCCGTGCTCTCGGGCTCGCAGTGGCAGTGGGACCTCTACAACGGCCGCCACCGTGAGCCGATGAACGGCAACCCCGGCAAGGTCCTCACCGAGGGCGACGCCTGGAACGACGAGGACCTGTCCGCCGTACGCCTGGACGACGCCGGCGAGCCGGTGCTGCGGCAGGACGCCCGGCTGCTGGACCGCCTCTACCCGAGCGCCACGGCCGGCGCGACCGTCGGCTTCACCTACGAGGACCGCTCCCGGGACGGCTCCACGACCCTGACCTGGAACCCGGTGCCGAGTGCGCTGCCGCACGTGGGACGCCTGGTCGGCTCGGGGCAGTACGGGCTGCTGCTGTGGCGGTCGAACGGCGGCCCGGCGCCCACCGAACTGCACCTGCCGGCGAGTTTCCCGGCGGCGTCCACCACCGTCGTCTCCGACCTGGCCACCGTCCACGCCCCACCGGCCTACACCCCGGCGACCCCGGTCGGGGTGGCCGAGGAGCCGGGCGGCACGGGAAGCCGCCGCCTGCTGCTCACCGCGCCGGACTCCGGGGTCCTGCACTACGCGCTGGTGACCAACGGGGCGACGGCTCCCTCCGCCGACCTGCTCGCCGCGGCCCGCTCCGAACTGACGGCCTGGGCGGCGAAGGAGGTCAGCTAGCGGACGGGGAGGACCAGTCGGCCGCCACCCGGCCGAGCCGCACGCGCTGCGGGTGGTCGCCGACCGGCACCGACACGACCTTCCTGCCGGTGGCGAAGTTGATGGCCGTGACCTGGTCGGTGCCGCTTTCGGAGACCACACAGGACTTGCCGTCACCGCTGACCGTGGCCCAGTAGGGCTTGGCGGCGGTGACGAGCGGGCCCTCCTGGAGGGTGGCGCGGTCGACGACCGTGGCGTAGTCGTCCATGGTCCCGGCCACGCACAGCTTCTTTCCGTCCGGGCTCATGGAAAGGCCGTGGTGGCGCGAGTCGTTGACGAAGGTGGTGCGGTCGTCGCTGGTCGCCGGGTTCTTCGGCAGGGTCTTCGTGCGGGTGATCCGGTCGGTGGCCAGGTCGTACTCGAAGAAGCCGTGGAAGAACGACACCTGGAAGTACAGCTTCGACTCGTCGGGCGAGAACACGGCCGGGCGGACCGCGTCGGAGAAGTCCTTGAGGCCGATCGCGTCCAGGCGCGCCCGCATGTCGATCACCTTGACCTGCTGGTAGGTGGTCGCGTCGATGACCGTGATGCGGCGGTCGCCCTTCGTCCAGTCCAGCCAGGGCGCGTCGGTCTGCGTGTTCACCTCGCCGATCGACATGTTGTAGAGGTACTTGCCGTCCTTGGTGAAGATGTTCTCGTGCGGCTTGTCACCGGTGGCGGCCTTGCCGAGCTGCCTGCCGGTCTCGATGTCGAGCACGTGCACGGCGTTGCCGGTGGAGGCCGACACCGCGACCCGCTTGCCGTCGGGGGAGACGGCCATGTGGTCGGCACGGAAACCGGACACCGGGAAGCGCCAGTTGATCCGTCCCGAGGCGAGGTCGATCGAGACGACGTCGGCGAAGCTGGGCCGGGAGACGACCACCGACCTGCCGTCCGGCGTGGAGTACATGTCGTCGACGAACTGGTCGTGTCCCTCGCCGACGCTGTTGCGGATCGTCATGAAGGCGATCCATCTGATGGGGTCGGCGTTGATCTCCGCCATCCGCTCGGCCTTGTCGGGGACGACGTCGATCCGGCCGATCCTCGCGAAGTCGCCGGTGGACTTCAGGACGTCGGCGGTGCCCTCCCAGTTGTTGCCCACGAACAGCACCTCGCGCGGCGCGGCGGAGGGGGCGGGGGCGGCTGCGGCGGTCGCGGGAAGGGCGGTGGTCAGGGCGAGGGCGGCGGTCAGGGAGCACAGGTGCCGTCGTCGGGAGACGGACATGGCTGATCCCTCCTCTGCGGTGGGGTGAGGAATCTGAACACACGTGCTTTCAGAGTGAACTTACTGCAAAGTAAGGAAGGGTCGGCCTTCTCCACAAGACCGCGTACACGACAAAATCGGTGGGCGGACGAGGAGCGGGTTCGAGCGAGCGGGGGAGAGCCGTGCCGGGCAGACTCAGGGCGCCGACCGGCCGTTACGGCGGCAAGAGCGCCGAGGAGCGGCAGGCCGAGCGGCGCCGGCGGTTCCTCGACGCGGCGCTCGACCTGTTCGGCGGCGCCCCCGGCTTCCGCGCCACCACCGTCGCGGCGCTCAGCGAGGCGGCCGGGCTGTCGACCCGTCAGTTCTACGAGGAGTTCCGCACCCTGGAGGACGTGCTCGCCGCGCTCCACCTGGAGGTCAACGGCTGGGCCGAGGCGGCGGTCCTGGAGGCGGCCGCGCGGGCGGCGGACCTGCCGCTGCCCGACCGCGTCACCGCCGTCTTCCGCGCCTACGCGGGGAGCCTCGCCGCGGACCCGCGCCGGATCCGCATCACCTTCGTCGAGATCATCGGCGTGAGCCCGCGCCTGGAGCAGCAGCGGCTCGCCCGCCGCGCCGGCTGGGTCGACCTCATCTGCGCCGAGGCCGCGGAGGCCGCCACGCGCGGGGAGGCCGCCCCGCGTGACTACCGCCTCGCGGCGACCGGCTTCATCGGCAGCGTCAACGGCCTGCTGCACGACTGGAGCGCCGGCTGGGTGGACGCGACCCTGGACGAGGTCGTCGACGAGCTGGTCCGCCAGCTGCTCGGCATCCTGCGGCCGCCCGGGTGGAGCCCGGACGGCTGAGCCCGGACCGGGGCCCGCGACCGGTGTCGGACCCGGGCGGGCCCGGGTCCTGGTTCAGACCCGGGCGGACCCGCGCCGATCCGCCCGCGGCCCGGGGAACGCCCGCCGGTACTGGCCGGGGGAGACCCCGAGGTGCTTGAGGAAGTGGTGGCGCAGGTTGTTGGCCGTGCCGAGGCCGCTGAGCTCGCCGACCTTCTCGATGGGCAGGTCCGTCGACTCCAGCAGGGACCGTGCCCGCCCGAGCCGCTGGTCGAGGAGCCACTGCAGCGGCGTCGCGCCGGTGGCCGCCTGCAGACGCCGGTAGAAGGTCCGCGGGCTCATCGCGGCCCGGCGCGCCAGGTCGGCGACGGTCAGCGGCCGGTCCAGGTGGGCCCGGGCCCAGGCCAGGACGGGCGCCAGGCCCTCGTCGTCGCCGGCCGGCACGGGCAGTTCGATGAACTGCGCCTGCCCGCCCGGCCGGTGGGCGGGCACCACCATCCGGCGCGCCAGCTGGTTGGCGACGTGCGCGCCGAGGTCGCGCCGCACCAGATGCAGGCACAGGTCGAGGCCGGCGGTCAGCCCCGCGCTGGTCAGCACGTCCCCCTCGTCCACGTACAGCACCGACGCGTCGACCTCCACCTTCGGGTAACGCTCGGCCAATTGGGCGGTGTGCATCCAGTGGGCCGTCGCGCGCCGCCCGTCCAGCAGCCCCGCCTCGGCGAGCGCGAAGGCGCCGGTGCACAGGGACACCATCCGCGCGCCCGCCGCGTGGGCCCGGCGCAGCGCGTCGATCAGCTCCGGCGGCAGCGGCGTGCCCTCCTCGACGCACGGGTCGGGCACCGACGGCACGATCACCGTGCCGGCGCCGACCAGCCCGTCCAGACCGTAGGGCGTGCGCAGACTCAGCCCGGGACCCTCCGTCTTCCCGCCCCCGGCCCGGCACAGCCTCAACTCGTACCAGGGGTCGGCGAGATCGGGCTGCGGCTTGCCGAACACGGTGCAGGGGATGCTCAGTTCGTACAGATCCCACGAGGGGACTCCGATGTCCTCGGTGACCACGACGGCGACGGAACCGGCACTCATGCCCCGAAGCGTATGGCAGGAATTTGGTGGACGCCGTCACCGCTGTCACTGTCCCGGATCTTCGCGCCCTGCGAGCGTGGACGCACGTGATCACCCGGCACGTACGAACACCCCTGCACACGCGAGGAGTCGCAGCATGACCGCACCACAGCAGGCCGTCACCGTCCTCGGACTGGGCCAGATGGGCGCGGCCCTGGCCGCCGCGCTGCTGGACCGGGGACACCCGACCACGGTCTGGAACCGGACCCCGGACAAGGCCGCGCCCCTGGTCGAGCGCGGCGCCCGCGCCGCCGCCACGCCCCAGGAGGCGATCGCCGCCTCCCCGCTGGTCATCGCCTGCGTCCTCGACCACGGCGCACTGCACACGGTCGTCGCCCCCGTCGCCGGCGCGCTCCGGGGCAGAACCCTCGTCAACCTCACCTCCGGCTCCCCCGAGCAGGCCCGGGAGGCCGTCGCGTGGGCGGGCTCCCTCGGGGCCGGATACCTCGACGGCGCCATCATGACCACCCCGCCCGGCGTGGGCGACCCGGCCATGATGTTCCTCTACAGCGGCTCCCAGGAGGTCTTCGACACCCACCGCCCCACCCTGGCGGCCCTCGGCGACCCCCTGTACCTGGGCACCGATCCCGGCCTCGCCTCCCTCTACGACGCCGCCCTGCTGGGCCTGATGTGGTCGACCATGACCGGCTGGCTGCACGGCACGGCCCTGGTCGGCGCCGAGGGCACACCGGCCGCGGCCTACACGCCCGTCGCCATCCGCTGGCTGACGGCGGTGGCGGGCTTCCTCACCCGGTACGCGTCCCAGGTGGACGCGGGCCGCTACCCGGGCGACGACGCCACCGTCGACGTGCAGATCGCGGCCATCGGCCATCTGATCCACGCGGCGCAGGACCGGGGCATCGACAACGCCCTCCCCGAACTGCTGCGGACCCTGATGGAGAAGGCGGGCGCCGCGGGCCACGGCCAGGACAGCTACGCCGCCCTGATCGAGGTGCTGCGCCCCGCACCGCGGGGCCCGGCGGCCTAGCCCGACGCTGAACGGGGCCGCCGGCCGGGTGGGAGAGGGGCGTGACCGGCCGTCGGGCTGTGCGGGAGACCGGCCGGCGCCGGGGCCCGGCCATTCGGTGGTCCGGCTGCTGCCGCGTTCCGGACGGGTCCGCCTCGCCTGGGGTCTGGCCGCCACCGCCGCCGTCGCCGCCCTGGCGCTCACTCTCGTGCTGAGCGGCCCGGGCACCCCGCCCGCGGTCGCCGCGCCCCGGCCGCTGGTGGTCGACACCGGCTCCGCACCCGTACCGCTGGACCGGCTCGCCGAGCGCGCCGCGGCCGTGGCCCCGGCCGGCGCCGCGCCCCGGCTGCGCAAGAGCACGCACGTGCGGTCCTGGAGTCTCGGGCTGGCGGACGACGAGCCGCCGGTCACGCTGCCCGAGCAGCGCATGGTGCGCCGGCGGCCCGACGGCAGCCACACCGGGCTCGTCGTCGCGACCGACCCGCGGTACCCCGGCCGCCCCGTCCTGTCCGACGAGGGACGGCACACCGCGGCTCGTCGACGACGGCCACGTCCTGCTCGACCGCACCTACCCGCCGAGCTGGAGCGACGCCCCGCCCCAGTCACCACCACCCCGCGCCCCGGCCCGGCCGCGCGCCCACCTGACGGAGGCTCAGTACACGGACACCCCGCTGACCACGCCCGAGCTGCTGGACGCGGTCGCGACACTGCTCGACCACTGGAGTCTCGGCGCCAGGGAGAGCGCGGCACTCGCCCGGCTCCTCGCCGACGCCGAGCGACTGCGCCCGGCCGGCCGGGTGACCGACCGGCTGGGCCGGAACGGCCAGGCCTACGTGGCCGAGGCGCACGGCGTCCGCCGCATGCTGATCATGGACCCGGCCACCGGCGCCGTCCTCGGCCTGGAGAGCACCCTCACCGCACCCGACCCCGGGTACGGCGTCGAGAAGGGAGCCGTCCTGTCGTTCAGCGCCTGGATGCGCTGATCACGCCCGGACGCGGCAGCGCGGCCGATGCCGTCCTACTCGTCCCAGGCCTGGACCAGCGTCTGCTCGGTGATCTTGCCGTCGCGCAGCGAGAGCATGGACTCCGACAGGACGCGCACCCCGTCGGTGTACTCACAGCTCTCGCAGTAGGCGGCCTCGTCGCCCTCGATCACACAGCGCTCCAGCTTGTGCGACATGTCGCGGCTGTAGACGTCCTCCAGCATCCGGCCGATCTCGTCCCGGCCGTGCAGGACCTTGGGGTGGCTGGGCTGGGTCGTGCGGTCCACGATCCGCAGCTCGGCGTCGTCGGCGTAGAGGGAGAGCAGCATGTCCGGGCTGTCTCCCTCCAGGCCGCGGCGGAGCGTCTCGCGGTCGAAGGCGGGGTCTGCGGCGGTTCCCATGGCGACCTCCTCCGAAGGGTCTCTCTCCCGAGCCTCCACCCGCCCGGCGGCCCCGGCAAGCGCTGGGGGCGCTGGGCCTGACGGGTGAGCGAGGGCTCCTGCCCGTGTCCGCCGGGGGGCCGCCGGCGTTGCGAAAGGCATGATCTCAACACGACGTATCGCCGCCGCCGTTGGTCTCGCCGCGGGGGTCGCCGGCCTCGCCGCGCCGATGGCGCAGGCGGCCGACGCCGGGGCGAAGAGCCCGCTCAGCCCGATGGCCACGCTCGACTCGCTGACCGTGAGCGACCTGCCCGCCGAGCACAAGGACGAGATCCCGCGGCCCTCCGCGCAGCTCGAAGGGCTCAAGCGCCTGAAGGACCTCAACCAGCTGAACCAGGTCGCCGGCCTGGTCGCCCCGGTCTTCGGTTTCGTCCCGAACGTCCGCTGACGGCCGCGTCCGCGTGAGGGCCGCCCGGCTCCGGGCGGCCCTCAGCCCTGCCCGGACTCGGTGCGCTGCGCCGGGGCCCGGTCCGCGGCGGCCAGGAACTGCGTCGCCGCCAGCTCCGCGTAGAGCGGGTCGGCCGTCACCAGCTCCCGGTGTGTGCCCACGGCCCGGACCCGGCCCGCGTCCATCACCACGATCCGGTCGGCCGTCGTCACCGTGGACAGCCGGTGCGCGACCACCAGGACGGTCGTCGTGCGGGCCACGTCCGCGACGGTGTCGCGCAGCGCCGCCTCGTTCACCGCGTCCAGCTGCGAGGTCGCCTCGTCGAGCAGCAGCAGCCGGGGCCGCCGCAGCAGGGCCCGGGCGATGGCGACGCGCTGCCGCTCACCGCCCGACAGCTTGGTGCCGCGGTGCCCGACGAGCGTGCCGAGCCCGTCCGGCAGCCGGGCCACCAGTCCGTCGAGGCGGGTCGTCTTCAGCACCCGGGCGAGGGTGTCCTCGTCCGCCTCCGGGTGGCCGAGCAGCAGGTTGTCCCGCAGGGAGCCGGACAGGACCGGCGCGTCCTGCTCCACGTAGCCGATCGCGGCGCGCAGCCGGGGCAGCTCCCAGTCGGCCAGGTCCCGGCCGTCCAGCCTGATCACCCCGGAGTCGGGCTCGTAGAACCGCTCGATCAGCGAGAACACGGTGGTCTTGCCCGCCCCGGAGGGGCCCACGAACGCGGTCATGCCCTGCGCGGGCACGGCGAACGTCACGCCGTGGTGGACGTAGGGCAGGTCGTCGGCGTAGCGGAAGCGCACGTCGTCGAAGGCGACGGCGGCGGGCTCGGCGCCGGGGGAGGGCAGCGGCGCCGGCGCGGCGGCCGGCTCGGCGGGCAGAGACAGCGCCTCCTGGATGCGGGTGAGGGCCGCGGCGCCCGTCTGGTACTGCGTGACGGCCCCGACGACCTGCTGGATCGGCGACATCAGGTAGAAGACGTACAGCAGGAACGCCACCAGGGTGCCCACGTCGACGGCACCGGTGGCGACACGCGCGCCGCCCACCGCGAGCACGGTGATGAAGGCGATCTGCATGGCCAGCCCGGCCGTGTTGCCCGCGGCCGCCGACCACTTGGCGGCCCGCACGCTCTGCCGCCACGACTCCTGCGCCGCCTCGTGCAGCGTGACCTCCTCACGGTGCTCGGCACCGGACGCCTTCACCGTGCGCAACGCGCCGAGGATCCGCTCCAGCGAGGCACCCATGACGCCCACCGCGTCCTGCGCCCGCCGGCTCGCCTTGTTGATGCGCGGCACGATCACGCCGAGGACCACGCCCGCACACAGGATCACCGCCACCGTCACGCCCAGCAGCACCGCGTCGACCAGGCCCATCATCACCACCGTCGCGACGAGGGTCAGCCCGCCCGTGCCCAGGCCCACGAGCGAGTCGGTGGTGACCGCGCGCAGCAGGGTCGTGTCGGAGGTGATGCGGGCCATCAGGTCCCCGGGCTCGCTGCGGTCCACGGCCGGTATCCGCAGCCGCAGCAGATACGACGACAGGGCCCGCCGCGCGCCCAGCACCACCGACTCGGCGGTGCGCTGCAGCACGTACGAACCCAGCGCGCCCACCGCCGCGTTCGCCACCACCAGGCCCGACATGGCCAGCAGCGCGCCGGTGATGGCCCGGTCGTGCTCCAGGTCGTCGATCAGGCCCCGCGCCACCAGCGGCAGCAGCAGCCCGGTCGCCCCCGTGACCAGCGACAGCACGGCGCCGGCCAGCAGGGCTCGGCGGTGCGGCCGCACGTAGCCGAGGAGCAGCCGCCAGGGGGGTGGGGCGGTCTCGGTCTCTGCGATGCTCACGTCGCTCCTTCGGCGTCCGGGGGAGCGTTCAGGCTACGTCCGTGCCGGCATCCGCGGCCTGCCGTTTCGCCGGAGCGGCAGGTGGCCGATCCGTGCCCGTTACCGATCAGTCGCGCGTAGGGTCGGAAGCGGAACGGACCCCGGCCGACGAAGGAGTCAGCGCATGGCGCAGGAAGTACGCGGTGTGATCGCACCGGGCAAGGACGAGCCGGTGCGGATCGAGACCATCGTGGTCCCGGACCCCGGCCCGGGCGAGGCGGTCGTGCGCGTCCAGGCCTGCGGCGTCTGCCACACCGACCTGCACTACAAGCAGGGCGGCATCAACGACGAGTTCCCGTTCCTGCTCGGCCACGAGGCAGCGGGCGTGGTGGAGGCGGTGGGCGACGGCGTCACCGACGTCGGGCCCGGCGACTTCGTGATCCTCAACTGGCGGGCGGTGTGCGGCACGTGCCGGGCCTGTCTGCGCGGCCGGCCCTGGTACTGCTTCGACACGCACAACGCGCGGCAGAAGATGACGCTGACCGACGGCACCGAGCTGTCCCCGGCCCTGGGCATCGGCGCCTTCGCCGAGAAGACCCTGGTAGCCGCCGGGCAGTGCACCAAGGTCGACCCGGCCGTGGCCCCTCAGGTGGCCGGGCTGCTCGGCTGCGGCGTGATGGCCGGCATCGGCGCCGCCATCAACACCGGCGGCGTCGGCCGGGGCGACTCGGTCGCCGTCATCGGCTGCGGCGGCGTCGGGGACGCGGCCATCGCCGGCTCGCGGCTGGCCGGAGCGGCGAGGATCATCGCCGTCGACATCGACGACCGCAAGCTGGAGACCGCCCGCGCCATGGGCGCCACCCACACGGTCAACTCCCGCGAGACCGACCCCGTCGAGGCCATCCGCGAGCTGACCGGCGGCTTCGGCGCCGACGTGGTCATCGAGGCCGTCGGCCGCCCGGAGACCTACCAGCAGGCCTTCTACGCCCGCGACCTCGCCGGCACGGTCGTCCTCGTCGGCGTGCCCACCCCCGAGATGAAGCTGGAACTGCCCCTGCTGGACGTCTTCGGCCGTGGCGGATCCCTCAAGTCCTCCTGGTACGGCGACTGCCTGCCCTCCCGGGACTTCCCCATGCTGATCGACCTGCACCTGCAAGGGCGCCTGGACCTCGGCGCGTTCGTCACCGAGACCATCGCACTCGACGAGGTGGAGAAGGCGTTCGAGCGGATGCACCACGGTGACGTGCTGCGCTCGGTGGTGGTGCTCTGATGGCCACGCGCGTCGAACACCTCGTCACCTCCGGGCAGTTCGCCCTCGACGGCGGCACCTGGGACGTCGACAACAACGTGTGGATCGTCGGCGACGACCACGAGGCGATCGTCATCGACGCCGCCCACGACGCGGACGCCATCGCCGAGGCCGTCGGCGACCGCCGCCTGACGGCGATTCTGTGCACGCACGCCCACAACGACCACATCGACGCCGCGCCCGCGCTGGCCGAGCGCACCGGTGCCACGATCTGGCTGCACCGCGACGACCTGCCGCTGTGGAAGCAGACCCACCCCGACCGCGAGCCCGACGCCTGGCTGGTCGACGGCCAGGTCATCGAGGCCGGCGGCGCCGACCTCAGGGTGATCCACACCCCGGGGCACGCGCCGGGCGCGGTGTGCCTGTACGACCCGGGCCTCGGCACCGTCTTCACCGGCGACACCCTCTTCCAGGGCGGCCCGGGCGCCACCGGCCGGTCCTTCTCGCACTTCCCGACGATCATCGACTCGATCCGCGACCGGCTGCTCACCCTGCCGCCGCGGACCACCGTCCGCACCGGCCACGGCGACTCCACCACCATCGGCGCGGAGGCCCCGCACCTGGAGGAATGGATCGCCCGGGGCCACTGATCGCGTGTCGCCGTAAAAGGCGACAGAAGATGTCCGGCTTACCCGGCACCCTGAGACCGGCACACAGTCGAAGGCACGGGAGGCCGGACATGTCAGCTCCGCTCAAGGGCAAGGTCGCACTGGTCGCCGGGGCGACCCGGGGCGCCGGACGGGGAATCGCCGTCGAACTGGGCGCGGCCGGCGCCACGGTCTACGTCACCGGCCGCACCACCCGCGAGCGCCGCTCCGAGTACGACCGGCCGGAGACCATCGAGGACACCGCCGACCTGGTCACCGAGGCCGGCGGCCGGGGCATCGCGGTGCCCACCGACCATCTCGACCCGGCGCAGGTGCGCGCCCTGGTCGACCGCATCGCGGACGAGCAGGGCCGCCTCGACGTCCTCGTCAACGACATCTGGGGCGGCGAGAAACTCTTCGAGTGGGACAGCACGCTGTGGGAGCACGACCTGGACGACGGCCTGCGCCTGCTCCGCCTCGCCGTCGAGACGCACGCGATCACCAGCCACCACGCCCTGCCGCTGCTGCTGCGCACCCCCGGCGGCCTGGTCGTCGAGATGACCGACGGCACCGCCGACTACAACGGCGACCACTACCGCGTGAACTTCTTCTACGACCTCGCCAAGGGCGCGGTGCTGCGCATGGCCTTCGCCCTCGGTCACGAACTCGGCCCGCGAGGCGCCACCGCCGTCGCCCTCACCCCTGGCTGGCTGCGCTCGGAACTGATGCTCGAAACCTTCGGAGTGCGCGAGGACAACTGGCGCGACGCCCTGGAACGCGTCCCCCACTTCGCCATCTCGGAGACCCCGCGCTACGTGGGCCGGGCGGTGGCCGCGCTGGCCGCCGACCCGGACGTGGCCCGCTTCAACGGCACCTCCCTCTCCAGCGGCGGCCTCGCCCAGGTGTACGGCTTCACGGACCTCGACGGCAGCCGCCCGGACGCCTGGCGCTATCTGGTCGAGGTCCAGGACAGGGGCAAGCCGGCCGACACGACCGGCTACCGGTGACATGGACGTCTCCGGAACGGGATGTGTCTGAAATGCCCTATAAGTAGCCGTACAACTGTCATGCGCCGGTGGGGAATGTCACTGTTCCGTCGCATCCCCGCCGGGTGCACAACCAGAGCCCCTTCGTGGCCGTCTAGCTGGCAGACATCGCAGACCACTGACGCGAAGGGGCAGACAGTCATGGGGGACGTACGCAGACGGGGTGCCGTCGCACTCGGGCTCACCGCACTGGTGACACCGCTCACGCTCGCGCTCGGCACCACGCCGGCCGCCGCGGCGAGCTGCACCACGCAGACCGGCCCGTACCAGAAGCAGGTGGAGAAGTTCCTGGGCCGTCCGGTCGACGGCAAGCAGTCCGCCGCCGACTGCAAGGCCATCAAGGCCTTCCAGACCAAGCACGGCATCTCCCCGAACATCGGCTACGCCGGATCCGTCACCTGGGGCGTGATGGACCTGATGCAGAAGCAGAAGGCCGTCGGCACGAACCCGAACAAGGACGGCAAGTGCCCGGTGAACAAGGGCCGGATCGCCTGTGTGAACCTCACGCTCCAGCTGAGCTGGATCCAGGACGGCAAGAAGCTCGTCTACGGCCCCGTCCCGGTCCGCACCGGCCGCAACGGCGACGAGACCCGCACCGGCCTGAAGAAGATCTACTGGCGCAACATCGACCACGTCTCGTCCATCTACGACGTGCCGATGCCGTACGCCCAGTTCTTCGACGGCGGTCAGGCCTTCCATCAGGCGAACGTCAGCATGTGGAACCCGCCGGGCTCGCGCGGCTGCGTCAACATGACCAAGACCGACGCGAAGAAGTACTGGTCCCTGCTGAAGAAGGGCGACGACGTCTTCGTCTACGGCCGCAAGCCGGGCACCTGATCCCCGGCGGGGCGCAGCGGGCGGCCGGTCCCTCAGGGCCGGTGGAAGCGTGAACTGGCTCACGTTTACCGGGAGATGGACGTGATCAGCGACACTGTCCGGTATGCCCGTTTACCTCACGATTACTCACATCGTCTTCACCTGAGGCGACGTATGCTTCACAGCATGTCCACCACTGTTGAACCTGCTTCCGAGCGATCGGCTGACGAGGTCAACGAGGAGATCCGGGCCCTGTGGCGCCGGTCGGGCGGGATACTGAGCGTCGAGCAGCGCGAGGAGTACCAGCGCCTCGTCCTGGAGTGGGCCGCTGCGGCCCCGCAGTCGGCGCCGGCGGCCTGACCGCCCGGTCCCGCCGAGGCATCGGACCCTCGTTCCGGGGCACCCCTGATCCGATGGGTGCCCTTCTCGCACTTCCCTCGGCCGTCGTCCACGGCATCGTCGTCCCCCAAGCTCTCGGCCTCGCTCGTTCCCGGCGGCGCCCTGCGCCCCGCCGATCTGCTGTGCGGCGTGCTCGTCCTCGGTGACCGCCCGGGCGCCGTCACCCGGCTGGGTGTCGGCCCCGGCCTCATCCCCAAGTCGCCGAGTAGTACTGCCGGTACGCCTTGCGGTCCTGCTCGGCCCGGATCCAGCGGGTCGCCACCAGGGCGACCAGGCTGCCCGCGATGACCAGCAGACCCGGGCCCACGTTGCGCGGGTCGGTCAGCCGGGTCAGCAGCGACGAGACGTCCGCGACCGGCACCGGCGCGGACGACCCCGGCGAGGCCGCGGCGGCGCCCTGCGAGGCCGACGGCGCGGGCTCCGCACCCGCACCGCCCCCGGCCCGCTCGGCCACGATCAGCTTGACTCCCAGCTCGCTCAGCGCCTTCGTCACCGGCTGGAAGAACGTCGTACCGCCCACCGCGCAGTCGCCGCTGCCGCCCGAGGTCACGCCGAGCGCGACACCGTCGGCGAACATCGGGCCGCCGCTGTCCCCGGGTTCGGCGCACACGTCGGTCTCGATGAGCCCGGTGACCGTGCCCTCGGGGTAGTTGACCGTCGCGTTCAGGGCGGTCACCTCCCCCTGGCGCAGTCCGCTGGTGCTGCCGCTGCGGAAGATCTTCTGCCCGACCTCGGGATCGGCCAGGCCGGTGATCCGCACCCCCTTGCCGTCCCCGATCGACACCACGTCCGCGCCCTGTCCCGCACGACCGCTGTCGTACTTCACCAGGGAGTAGTCGTCGCCCGGGAAACTTCCCCGCAGCGAGGTGCCGACCTGCTCGCGGCCCCGGTCGTCGGCGAACCAGACGGAACCGTCGGGCCCGCAGTGCCCGGCCGTGAGGATGAAGTCGCTCCTGCCGTCGGTGACGTTGAAGCCGGCCGAGCAGCGCCCCGCGGTCGACAGGATCGGCTCCGCCCCGTTGATCCGCGTGGTGAACGTGCCCTCGGTGCGCTCCATCCGGACGAAGCCGCCGATGCCCCGCGCGACCTCGGTCAGCCGGGACCAGTCGGAGGCGGAGACGGTACTGTCGCCGCGCACCACGACCTGGTTCTTCTTGTAGTCCAGGGCCCAGGCGGTGCCGGAAACCCGGGGTGCCGAACGCAGCGTCGCCGTCGCCGACTTGAGGTCCTTCAGGCTGTGGCTGACCCTCTTCGCCCGGGCCCCGGCCCGTTCGACCTCCACGGCCGCCTTCTCGTCGGTGACCGCCACGACCGGACGACCGGACGCGTCCACCCAGCTGCCCGCCGTGCGGGAGGCGCCGAGCCGGGAGACCAGATCGGTGCCCGTGCCGGTGGCCGGCTTCGCCGCGTAGGGAACGCCGATGGACGGGTCGGGCGGCTCGCTCGCCACGGCGCGTGTGACCATCACTCCTCCGAGGAGGAGTCCGCCGACGGCCGCCAGCCGTGTCACTCGCCGGACGACCCGTCGTCGTGCGTGCCTCATGCAGGGCTCCCGAACCAGAACAGCGCGGTGCGAACACCGCGGGGCCCTCCGTCAGTTGAGCGCCCTTCCTCCCATACGGGCCGGGACCGCGCGGTGTTCACCGCGCAGCCGATCCGGTCAGCGGCGGGCAGGCCGTCAGCCGGTCACCGGGGCGGCCAGCCGGGCCCGGCTGCGCGCGTCACCCCACACCGAGTCCGGATCGACGTACGGCCGCAGCAGGGCGGTGAGCGCCGGGTCGCCGCGCCGGTTCAGCTCGTCGGAGGCGATCTTGCGGGCGATGCCGGCGAGGAAGTCGGCGACCTGCACCCGCGCGTCGTCGCGGGCGACGACCAGCCGCAGTCCGGCCAGGGCCACGCCGGCCCGCCGGGCCGCCTCCTCGATCCACGCGATCCGGTCCGGGGTGAGCATGTTCTGCCGGTCGTGCACCAGCCGGACCGGCCGCCCGTCCCCGCTCCACAGCGCGGCCGTGCGCACGATCGCCGGGAGCAGCGGATTGAGCACGGGGATCAGCGGCGGCCCGGCCAGGAACCCCGCCCGGTAGGCCTCGGCGCGCGCCCGCGTCGCGGCGAGCCGTCCGAGGAACTCCGCCGCCCGCGTCCCCGGGTACGCGCGGCGCAGGGCGTCGACCGTGCCGTAGAAGGCGGCCACGGGGTCGCCGTTGTCGCGGACCCGCAGCAGCCGGTTGGCCGCCTCCAGGAAGGCCCGCCAGCCGTCGTCCCCGAAGGTGCCGCGTCCCGCGCGGAACAGGTCGGGCGCCTCGGACGTGCCGTCGAGCAGCAGACCCACGGTCCGCTCCACGACGAAGTACGACTTCTCCATGAGGTGCACCCGTGCCCGTCCGTGGATCGGCCCCTCCGGCGTGAGCAGCCACTCCAGCACCGCCCGGTGCTTCTCCCGCAGCAGGTGGTTCGCCTTGTACTCCTCCGCCGGAGAACGGATGCGGTCCCGGATCTCGCGGACGGCCGCCGCGGCCGACGCCACGGAGAGCGACACGCTGCCGTGGGCGAACACGTCCGTGTTCCCGCCCGTGAGGTTCTCGCCGTCCGATCCCGACTCGTCGCAGGCGACCTCCAGGAGCGTGCCCGACGCCCCGTCCTGCTCCCCGTCCTCACGATTCCCGCTCACTGCACGGCCCCCTATCGTGTGCCCATGACCAGGATCCCGCACGAGACGTCCGGTGAACCGAACCCCCTGCGTGTCCTCGGCCTCGACCAGCTCCGCCGCCGCACCAGCATGAAGTGGCGCACCCACCCGGAGGACGTGCTGCCCCTGTGGGTGGCCGAGATGGACGTGCCGCTGGCCGAGCCCGTCGTCCGCGCCGTCACCGCGGCGCTGGAGACCGGCGACACCGGCTACCCCGCCGGCACCGCCTACGCCGAGGCGCTGGCCGCCTTCGCCGCCGAGCGGTGGGACTGGGACGGGCTCGCCGTGCGGCGCACCGCGATCGTGCCCGACGTCATGCTGGGCGTGGTCGAGATGCTCAAGCTGGTCACCGGCCACGGGGACGCGGTGATCGTGAACCCGCCGGTCTACCCGCCGTTCCACGCCTTCGTCACCCACCTGGACCGGCGCATCGTCCAGGCCCCGCTCGGGGCGGACGGACGTCTGGACCTCGCCGTCCTGGAGGAGGCCTTCCGGCAGGCCGTCGAGGGCGGCCGGCGGGCCGCACACCTGCTGTGCAGCCCGCACAATCCGACCGGAACGGTGCACACCCGTGAGGAGCTGTCGGCCGTCGCCGCGCTCGCCGAGCGGTACGGCGTGCGGGTCGTCGCCGACGAGATCCACGCCCCGCTCGTGGTCGGCGGCACGGGCTTCGTGCCGTACCTGAGCGTGCCGGGCGCCGAGCGCGGGCTGTCGCTGATGTCGGCCTCGAAGGCCTGGAACCTCGCCGGGCTCAAGGCGGCCCTCGCGATCGCCGGGCCGGGGGCCGCCGCCGACCTGGCCCGGATGCCGGAGGAGGTCGGGCACGGCCCGAGCCACGTCGCCGTCATCGCCCACACGGCCGCCCTGCGCGACGGTGTCACCTGGCTGGACGCACTGCTGGCCGGGCTCGACGCCAACCGGCACCTGCTCGCGGACCTGCTGGCCGAGCACCTGCCCGCGGTCCGCTACCGCCCGGGCGACGCCACCTACCTGGCATGGCTCGACTGCCGCGCGCTCGGCCTGGGCGACGACCCCGCCGACGTCTTCCTGCGCCGCGGCCGCGTCGCCCTCACCTCCGGCCCGCCGTTCGGCACCGGCGGGGCCGGGCACGCCCGCCTCAACCTGGCCACCTCACCCGAGGTGCTCACGGAGGGGGTGCGCAGAATGGCGGCAGCGGCGGCCTGAGCCGGGGGACAGGCTCGTAGACTGCCCGCCATGGACGACAGGACGCTGGACGAGCTGGGCGCGGGCAAGTACCTGCTGGTCACCAGTTACCGCAGGAACGGCACGCCCGTCGCCACCCCCGTCTGGGTGGTGCGCGACGGGGACGCGCTCGGTGTGTGGACGGTGGCCGACTCCTGGAAGGTCAAGCGGATCCGCAACCGCGCCGACGTCCTGGTCGGCCCCTGCGACCTGCGCGGCAACCCGACCGGCGACCAGGTGCCCGCCCGGGCGGAGATCTGCGGCCCGGACACCACCGCCCGCTACCGCGGGCTGATCGCCCGCAAGTACGGCCTGACGGGCCGGCTCACGCTGCTCGGCAGCCGGCTGCGCCGGGGCGCGGAGGGCACGGTCGGCCTGCGGATCGTGCTCGCCCCCTGAGACCGGTCGAACGCCGTTGCCGGCGCGGGATGTGACGGGACGTCAGCTCCAGGCCCGGTACGGCTCGTCCAGCAGCTGGAAGACCGGCTCGCCGCGTACCGGGTCCTTGGCCGTGGACAGCCGCACACGGTCCCCGCTGTGGATCCCGATGGGCGGGCCCATCACCCGGCCGCGCACGACGAACCCCTCGGACATCTCGACCAGGGACACATTGCGCGCGGCGGGGGTGTTGCGGTGCACGACGGTGGAGTGGCGCACCGTGCCCGTGCCCTCGCTGCGCTCCGTGCGCAGGTCGGAGCCACGGCACACCGGACACAGCAGCCGGTGGTACATGGCGGTGCCGCACCAGGTGCAGCGCTGGAAGAGGATGGCGTCGGCGTCCGCGCTCCTGGTTTCGAGCAGACCCGTCGCGGAGCCGGCGGCCTGCTGGGTGACGCTTCCTGAGGGGTGGTACACGCTGGTCAACTCCCTGCACTCGGCCGGAATTGCGCGGGCGCGGTCACCCGCGCACACGCGTGCGCGGTTCGCCGTGCCACCGTGCACGCAGCACAGGGTATGGCACTCAGTGCCACTCGTAAAGGCACTCCGTACCCTCGATATGGGTCCTCAGGTCCGCCCCATCGCACCCTCGATCTCCTGCACCACCCGCCACAGCGGGGCGTCGCGCCGCGAGACGACGACCACCACGTCGCCGGCCCGCTGTCCGGCCGGCGGCACCGCGGTCTCGCCGAAGGTGGACTGCACGTAGGCCAGCGCGTGGTCCACGGCGGCACTCGCCTCGCCCCGCCCGTCCGAACGCAGCCAGGAGCGCAGCGCGTTGTTGTGCGCGGCCACCACAGCCGCGGCGATCACGTCGGCCCGCAGCGTGCCGTCCCGGCGGGCCGCGAACCGCCGGCGCAGGTACGCGGCCAGGGCCCGCTCGTAGCGCCACACCACCGACAGCTCGTAGGCCCGCAGCCCGGGGACCTTCTTGGTGAGGCGGTAGCGCTGCACGGAGAAGGCCGGGTTCTCGGCGTACATCCGCAGCACGAGCCGGGCCGCGTCGCAGACCCGCCGCACCGGTTCGTCGTCGTCGGCGCTCGCGGCGAGGAAGGCCGTCATGTCGGCCAGGCACCGCTCGTGGTCCGGGAAGACCACGTCCTCCTTGGAGGGGAAGTAGCGGAAGAACGACCGCCGTCCGACCCCGGCGAGCGCCACGATGTCGTCGACGGTGGTCTGCTCGTACCCCCGTTCCAGGAACAGCCGGAAGGCCGCCGCCACCAGCGCCTCCCGCATGGGCGGCTTCCCGTTCCCGGCCACGGCCTTCTCGGAGCTCATGTGTCGGAACGTAGCACCCGGGAGGCCCGGAATGGCACTCGGTGCAGCGTCATGGGGGTACTGAGTGCTTTTCGGCGTCCCTTCGGCCAGCGTTGAGCTTCCGGCGCGCCGGCCACGTATGGAGGGGCAGGACCGAAGGAGAGCAGCGTGCCGACACCGTCCGAGCCCCGCCCGCCGCACGACGGACCGCCTCTGGAGCCCATCCGCGTCCTGCGACCGCGCCGCACCGACGCGCTGGCGGAACTGATGCGGGAGTACCACGAGCAGACCCGCCGCACGGCGGGCGGCCCGGTGCCGGGCGGTCACGACCCCGGTGACCACGAGCCCGGTGGCTACGAGAGCGTCGTTCCGCCGCGTTCGCCGTCCGACCCGGCCACCCGGCCGCGCCCCCCGGCCGGGCCGGGCGGTCCGCCCCGCCCGCCTGCCGGATCCGAGGACCCGACGCGGGAACTCCCGCCCGTCGCCCCGGCGTACGGCGCCGGCCGCACGGCGAGTCCCGCGGTGGGCCGGCGCGGCTCCGCGCCTCCGGGCGCGGGGCGCCACGGTGCGGACCAGGGGCCGGGTCCACGCCGTGCCGCCGTCGCGGTGGCCGTCGTCGCGGCGGCGCTGCTGGGCTTCGGCGGCGCGCTCCTGCTCCGCGGCGGTGGGGCCACCGCGGACGAGGCCGCCCCCGCACCCGGCCCCACGGCGTCCGCCGCCGCGCCCACGCCCACCCCTTCGCCGCCGGCCGCCGACCCCGACGGCCCCGGCACGCTCCGTGAGGGAGCCACCGGCCCCGAGGTGGCCGAACTCCAGGCACGCCTGCTGCGCGTCCCCGACGTCTACCGGGACGGCTCCACCAGCGGCCGCTACGACCCCACCCTGACCGAGGCGGTCGCCCGCTTCCAGCTCTGGTACGGCATCCGCGGCGACGAGACCGGCGTCTACGGCGACGACACCCGCGCCGCACTGGAGGCCCGCACGGAGTACCGCTGAGCGGCGGTGTCCCCCCGCACGACACCCGGAGCCGCTCGGCCGGCAGCCACGACGGTGATGCGAACATGGCGGGTATGGACGCGTTCATCGACCGGCTGAACCCCGACATGTACGTGGTCACGGCGTCCGCGGGCGGTGAACGGGCGGGCTGCCTGGTCGGGTTCGCCTCCCAGTGCTCGATGCGACCCGTGCGCTTCGTGGTCTGGCTGTCGGAGCTCAACCACACCTTCCGGGTGGCCCGCGGCGCCGAGGTCCTCGCCGTGCACCTGCTCACCCGGGACCAGTACGGGCTGGCCGAGCTGTTCGGCGGCCGCACCGGTGACGAGACGGACAAGTTCCGGGGCGTGCGGCTGCGCGAGGCGTACGGCGGGGCGCTCGTCCTCGCGGACGCCCCGGCCTGGTTCGTCGGGCGGATCGTGACGCGCGCCGGTGGCGGCGACCACATCGGCTTCGTGCTCGACCCCGTCGAGTGGGGCGGCCACGAGCCGTCCGGCCGGACCGAGGAGCCGCTGCTGCGTCTCTCCGACGCCCTGACGATCGATCCGGGTCACCCGGTCGACTGACCCGGCGGCACGCGCCTCGAACGCCGGGCAACGTCTCGGGAAAGCGGGGCGGGCACCGGCCCGCCCGGCGGCACCCTGATCCGGGGCGGCGGGCCAGCCGCCCGGACCGCCGCGAACCGAAGGCCACACCCATGAACGGCTCCCGCATCCCCGGCCTGGTGCTGCCCACCGTGTTCCTGCTGGCCTTGGTCGTGGGGCTGTGGTGGTACTGGCGTCACCGCGGCGACTCGTGAGGCGGGACGGCGAGCCGGGCGTCCAGCGGAGGCGCCCTACCGCTCCGGGACGACCGGAACCCGGACGTCGACCACGCACACGTCGTCCCGCCGTTCCCCCGGCAGCATCCGCGCGAGCAGCGGCCCGAGCGGCACCGGCCCCTCGGACTGCGCCGCGGACACCGCCTCGGCCAGGCGCTCCATGCCCCGGTCGATGCTCTCCGGCGGGTGCTCGACCAGGCCGTCGGTGAACAGGACGAGCCGGTCTCCCGGTGCGAGACGGCACTCCGCCTCCTCGTACACCGGCGTGGCACTGGCCCCGATGAGCATGCCGCGGGGGCGGTGCAGATACCGCGCCTCGCCGTCGCGCAGCAGCAGGGGCGGCGGATGCCCGGCCTGGGCCCAGACCAGCCGGCGGTGCCGGGGGCTGTAGCGGGCCAGCACCATCGTCGCCGTGGCGTGCGTGTCGCCCGAGTGCAGCAGCAGCGTGTTCAGCCGGGCCAGCGCACCGGTCAGCGACGAACCCGTGATGACCATGCCCTTGGCGGTGAAGCGGAGCTGGGCCATGGTGGCGACGGCGTCCACGCCGTGCCCGGCGACGTCACCGACCACCAGCAGCGCGTCCCCCTCGGGCAGTTCGATGGCGCTGAACCAGTCACCGCCGACGTGCACGCCCGACTGGGCCGGCAGATAGGCGACCTCGACGCGCAGCCCCGCCAGGTGCACCGGCCGGTTGGCCAGCGGCAGCAGCGCGTGCTGGAGCCGGGAGGCCAGGGTCCGCTCGGCCTGGAGCACGTCGTGCTGGGTGAGGATCGCCCGCTCGCTCTCGACCAGGGCGAGCTCGGCCCGCCGCCGGGCGGTCATGTCCTGCACGAAGCCGTGCACCTCGACGGGCCTGCCGTGCAGGTCGGTCACCGCCTCGGCCGCGAGCCGCAGATGCCGGATGCCGCCGCCGGTCCTGATCCGGAACGGCACGTCGAACGCCCGCCCCTCCTCGACGAGTTCGCCGACGGCGCGGGTGAGCGCCGGGGTGTCCTCCGGCAGGGCGAGTTCCGGCACCTCGGTCAGTTCGACCGGGCCGTGCGCGGGGTCGCGGCCGAGGAGGGTGAACACCTGCGTCGACCAGGAGGCCTCGCGGGTGGTCAGGCTCCAGCTCGCCCAGCCGAGGTTGCCCAGCCGCTGCAGGTCCGCGAGTCGCTGTTCCTGCCGGTCGGACGAGCCGTGCCGGATCCAGGAGACGACCAGGGTGTCGTGCAGCGGCGCCACCCGCACCGTGTACGTGAACAGCTCGGGGACGTCCGCCACGACCTCCTCGTGCGCGAACGGCTCGCCCTCGTACGGCTCCCCGGTGGCCAGCACGTGCAGGCAGCCCCGCCACAGCGGCTGGGCCGCCAGAGCCGACCGGAACTCCCGCAGCCGCCGCCCGGCCGGGTTCTCGCCGGGGCGGCCCAGCAGATCGCCCACCTGGGAGGTCGCGGCCTCCACCAGGAAGTCCTCGGTCCCGCCCGGCGCCCCGGGCACCGGGGTGAGCAGCATGGCCGCGACCGGCAGCGCGTCGAACAGGGCCTGCACCGCGTCCGTGCCGGCGTCGGGGGAGCGTGCGGCCGGGGTGTCGAAGACCCGCAGGCGTCCGGCACACAGCGCGGTGACCCCCTGCAGGTGGGCGCGGTCGCGCGGGGTGAACGCGCCGGCCCGGCCGCGCAGCACGCCGACGCAGACCTCGGCGGCGCCCGCGGCCCCGACCGGCAGCCAGGCGCGTGACCGCCACCGCTCGGGAGGGTCACCGATCAGCAGGTAGCGCCGTTCGTCCGAGGCGAGGTCCTCCAGCCAGCGCGGCTCCCGCGCGCGCAGCGCGTCCAGCGCCGCGATCCCGCTCAGCGGCGGCACCCGGCACCACTGGGTCGCCAGCTCGTCCTCGACCCCGGCGTGCCCGATCAGTTCGAGGCCGCCGTCGCGCCGGCGGGCGTAGAGGAGGATCGCGTCCGCCCCCATGTCCGGCGCGAGGTGGTTCAGCAGGCACCGGGCGAGATCCTGCGGGGTCGTCACCCGAACGAGGGCCTGTCCGAGACGGCCCAGGGCGGCGGCGACGTCGTCCGGCGCGGACCCCTCCTCCAGGACGGCCCGCCCGGCGTCCGGGGAGTCCGCCGCGCCGGTCCCGGGCGACGCGTGCGGTCCGGGCGCCGTGGGCGTGAGCCGGCCGAGAGTGATCCAGCACTCCTCCAGCAGGGTGTGGCGGCCCGCCTTGGCCCGCTGCAGCAGCCGTTCGCCGGCCGCGTCGGCGGAACACCCGGTCAGCGCCATCACCACGCCCTTGGCCCGCTCCACGACGGCCGACGTCGCCGCCTGGTCGCGCAGCCGGTCCAGCTCGGCGCGCTGCCGGGCGACGATCCTGGCCAGTTCGACCAGGTCCGGTGCGCCACCGGACCCGGCCGGTGTCACGGACTCGCTCACGCGTCGAGCATGGCACATCCGGCCCGATTCGAAGAGCGTCTGGTGGCCTGGGACGCACCTGCCTCACGGGTCCACCGCTCGCACCGTCGCGCCGGGCGCCGGCGGCCGGCGCGCGGACCCGGCCACAGCGGCGGCAGCCGGCTGAGCCGCGGCGTCACCGGGTACGCCGGCACCGGCAGGTGCCGGGCAGGGGCCCGGGTGAAGCGTGCGGGGCTCAGGAGTGGCGGCCGGCCTCCACCAGGGCCTGGGTGACGGCCCGGACGCTGCGCGCGATGTGCTGCAACTGCATGACCTCGGCCGCGTACAGCTTGATCGTGTGCTCGATGACGCCCTCGTGCAGGCCGAGGCCGGGCAGGTCGGCGCGGGCGGTCTGCAGGGCGGTGCGGGCGATCCGCAGTTCGTTCTGCACCTGGATGTGGGCGTGCCGGGCGAGGAGCACCGGGTGGCGGACGAACACGGGGTAGCCGGCGTAGCGCGCGGGGACGAGCTCGCGCAGCCACTTGGCCGCCGAGCGCTCCCAGTCGTAGCTCCCGGGGGTCTTGACCTGGCAGGGCCAGTCCGGGCTGATGCGCGTGGACGTCAGGGGCATGATCATCGCTTCCGGGTGTGCGGCGTCGTGAGGGTGGACGACGGGTCGGGGCGGCCCCGGCCTAGGGGATGACCGGGGCCGCCACGGACACCCGGGCCGCCGGAGCGGGTAGGACTCGGCTGCCACGGGTGCGGAACGGAGCCGGAACCGGCCGGGTCGCGATCCGTGAGCAGTATTTATATATGCCAACCGGTTTGCAAGAAGCATGAAAACATTCATGCGCGCTTTGTTGCGGGCGGGGCCCTCGGGCACCGGGGGCGTGCGGCTCAGTCGCGGAGGAAGAACTGGTGCTGGTCGGCGACCTGCTCGTACTCGTCCAGCCGGGCCTGCGTCCGCTCCGGGTCGGCGTCCGTCATGGCCTGGAGCAGCGCCGAGCACACCACGCCGGGGGCGGCGTAGGAGTCGAAGACCAGGCGCGAACCGGTGCCGGTGGCGAAGACGGCGTCGGCCTCGTCGGCGAGCGGTCCGAGGGCCAGGTCGGTCACGAGCGCGACCTTGAGCCCGGCGCCCCGCGCGACCCGCAGGGCCGTCAGCGTCTCCTGGGCGTGCCGGGGCATGGAGAACGCCAGCACCCAGGTGCCGCCCGCCTCACGCGACTGCAGCAGGGCGTCGTAGGCGACGCTGCCGCCGCGCGTGACGACCCGTACGTCCGGGTGGATCCGGCGCGCGGCGTAGCCGAAGTACTCGGCGAGGGAGACGGAGATGCGCAGCCCGAGGACGGTGAGGGGAGCCGACGACGACAACTCGCGGCCGATGTCGATGACCAGGCCCGGATCGGCGAAGTCGCGCCGCAGGTTCTCCAGGTTCTCGATCTCGGCGTCGACCGCCGCCTGCAGCTCGTTGCCCCGGTTCTCCTCCGGGGGGCCACCGGCGAGGGTGCCCAGCGCGATCGACTGGAGCTTCTCGCGCAGCGCCGGGTACCCGCTGAAGCCGACCGCCGAGGCGAACCGCGTCACCGAGGGCTGGCTCACCCCGACCCGGTCGGCGAGGTCCGTGATCGACAGGAACGCCGCCTCGGTGATGTGCTCGATGAGGTACTGGGCGATGCGCCGCTGCCCCGGGGACAGACGCGGCCGGTCGAAGAGCGACCTGAGCTGGGCGGACGGGGAGAGCTCCGCTTCCGGGGCGGTCCTCCCCGAGGTGATCGCGGATGCCTGTGCGCGTGCCTGCTGCGGCGATGGCACCGGTGTGCCTCCTTCGTCTCCCAGGGTCGGGTTCAACATAGCCCACGCACCGTGGTGACCAGGGCTTCCCGCCCGGAGCACATGAGCTGCCCCCGGCGGGGATACCCGGAGGCCGGGCGGGAACCCGCCCCCGCAGAGGATCTTGAGAGGAGTCACCGCCATGACCGTCCCCGAGGAGAACCGGCCGAAGACCGAGACCACGGACGAGGTCCTGCGGCAGCAGGACGAAAACGGTGAACGCCCGCAGGGCGCGACCGGCCGCACGATGCGCGAGGCCCTGGAGGAGGCCGAGGTGCGCCCCGACGACTTCGACGAGCGGTAGCCCGCTCCGGCCCCCCGCAACCGAACCGACGACGTTTCCGGCAGGTGAGACCGCATGGGCGCGCTGAGTGCGCTGGAAGAGACCCTGGAGAACCGATGGGAGGCACTGTGGGCGCGAGTCTTCGACAAGGAACCCGTCGAAGTGGTCGACGCCCTGCGACGCGAGTGCGACGACAACGCGGTGGTGTGCGCCGAGGGCCGGGTCATGGTCCCCAACGCCTATGACGTGGAACTGCCCGACGACGTCCACGAGCACCTGACCCGCTCCGGTGCCGACGTGGGCCAGGCCCTCACCGACAGCCTGTCCCGGCACGCCGAGCGCCGCGGCTACGAGTGGGCGGGTCCCCTGGCGGTCCACGTGGCGAGGTGCCCCGAGGTCCCCAACGGCCGCTACCGGGTGGCCAGCAGGGTGATGCCCCATGTGAGCGCCGCGGGCTTCTTCCACGCCGCCCACTGAACGCCGAACCGGAGGCGCGGAGCCGGGGAAAGCTCAACGGCGATAGATCGTGATCGCGTGCCCGACACGGTCCACGGGGCGGCTGCCGCCGAGCAACTCGGCCAGCCGCCCCGTCGCCTTCGCGGCCGCCGAGTCCGACACCACCAGCAGCCCGCGCACCTCGGCCACCGGCACCCGGCGGGGATCGGCGCTCTTGATGCCGTAGAACTCCGGCACCCCGGCGCCCTTGTACACGAGCCACACCCGTTGGCCCGCGTACCGCTCCCGCAGCCGCTCCGCGAGCCGCCCCAGGTCCTGTCCCCAGTCCACGTTCGAGTCGTGCAGCCACTCCCGTGTCCTGCCCGGCCCCCCGAACGCCTCGTTGGCGTACGGCAGATAGCACGGGTAGGTGCGCGCCGAACTGACCGCGGTGCACGCCACCAGGACAGCCGCCGCCGCGGTCACCCACCGCCGTCGCGACAGGAGCACGCACCCGGCCGCCACGGCGAGGAACAGCGGCAGGAAGACGACGTACCGGACCCCCAGATCCCGCTGCCCCTGAACGGCCGCGGCGAGCAGCACGGCGGGAGCCGCCAGCACATAGGGCGCGGCGGACCGCAGCCGCCGGGCCACGGCCACGACGCCCCCGGCCCACAGCACCGCCGTCCCGAGCGGCGTCTTCACCAGCAGCGCGGCCGGCAGGTAGTACCAGAGCGAGCCGTCGTACACGCGGCCGAACAGGAAGCCCTGCCACGGCCGGTTCTCCAGCCCGAACTGCAGGCGCACGCCGTCCCGGTAGGCCTCGGGGAAGGGCAGGAGCCGGACCAGCAGTCCCCGCAGTCCGTGCACCACGGGCACGTGCTGCTCCGGGGCCCAGCGCAGCCGGGGATCGACGGCCAGGTAGGACGCCCACACGACGGCGACGGCGGCCAGGACGAACACGCCCGCGCCGGTCAGCGCGCGTACGCCGCGCCGGCTTCCCGCCGCCACCGGCAGCGCGGCCAGCGCCGCCAGCACCGGCACCGCGGGCAGGGTGCTCATCCTGGTGGCCAGCGCGGCGCCCAGCGCCAGCCCCGCGAGCGGCACGTACGGCAGGGGCCGCCGACGGGCCCGCCACACCAGCCACGCCGACGTCAGCACGAACCCGGCGGCCGGTACGTCCAGCGTGGCCAGGGAGCCGTGGGCGATGACGTCGGGGGAGAAGCAGTACAGCGCGAGCGCGGCAGACCCGGCGAGGTCCCCGGCCAGTTCACGGGCGAAGGCGAGGACGACGAGCCCGAACAGCAGCGTCAGCGCGATCACCGGGAGGCGGGCCCACAGCATCAGCCGCCAGGGGTCGTTGCCCGACTCGTAGAGCAGGTGCCGGCCCAGACGGCCCTGGTCCCCGGTGAAGTCCCGGTCGACGTGCGGATCCGCGAGGACCACCCCGGCACCGATCAGCAGCTTGCCGAGCGGAGGATGCTCGGGGTTGTGGCGCAGCCGGTGCGCGTACACGTACTCGGCGGCGGCGCCCACGTACACCGGCTCGTCGATCGTCGGGGTCTGCCGGAGCGCGGTCGTGACCATCGCGAACGCCATCTGCGCGAGCAGCGCCGCCGCCAGGAGCCGCACCGGCCACCGCCTGCCGGACCGGCGTGCCGCGCCCGTGGCGGCGGGGAGCGGCACCGGCCGGGAGACGGCGGGGGCGAGCGGGTCCCTCATGGCCCCACTGTGCATCAGCCCCCGCCGCGTACCGCGTCAGCGCCGCACGAGTCGCACCGACAGTCCCCGGGGCGTGGGGACGGGCACGGCCCGCAGCGTCGCCGAGTCCAGCTCGACCCGGTCGAACCGGCCCCGCAGGCCCGGGGCGTGCAGCACCGGGACGGTCGTGCCCGCGGCCGGCGGCCGCTCGGCGTCGAGCCGCAGGGCCAGCACGCCGCCGTCCAGCAGGGCCCGGCGGCCCACGACGAGGGCCGGGCCGTGGGCCTCGCGCAGCGTCACCTCCAGCGCCGACCCGCCCTGCTGTACGTACGAACCGCGTACCCGCAGGTCCGTGCCGAGCCGAAGGGTGCCGCCCGTGACCCGGACGTCGCCCCGGCCCAGGGCGTCGCGGGAGCCGGCGGCCAGCGTGCCGGCCTCGACGACCGTCCCGCCGCCGTAGCGGTTGTGCCCGGTCAGCGTGAGCACGCCCGTGCCGCGCTTGATGAGACCGCCGTCGCCCCCGATGTCGTTGCGCCAGGTGTCGGCCGCGTGGAAGCCGCCGGCCGCGGCGTCCAGCGTCACGGTCACGTCCCGGTCGAAGGCGCCGTAACCGTCCGCCGCCGCGAACAGGTCCAGCCGTCCCCACTGCTCGAAGCCGTCCAGCAGGACGTACCCGGCAGGCAGCGCGGTCGTGCGCAGCACCTCGCGCCGCTGGTCCGCGCTCAGGTACGGCAGCCGCGTCTCCAGCAGCACCTCCGCTCCCTTCGGCACGGTGAGCGGATCCGTGCGGCCGCGGCGGGGCAGGACGTACGTCAGCCGGTGCCGCACGGCGCGGGCGTTGGCCTCGCGGTCGGCGTACGCGTCGGCGGGGTCGGAGTGGGCGTGGGCGTACAGCGTGTCCGCCGTCGTGCCCGTCCGCCGCGTGAGGCAGGCGAGGGCCTGTGCGCGGGCCGCCGCCTTCAGCTCCGCGTTGGCCGGGTCGGCCAGGGCCGCGGCGGCCAGGGCGGTGGCCATGATCCGGCCGCCGATGACGTCGACGGTGGAGTGCATGCCCGCCGTGATCCGGGTGTGACTCAGCTCGAACGCGCGCGTCACCAGCTCCTGGAAGCGCTCGGGCACCGCGTAGGCGAAGGCGAGAGCGGCCAGGTGGAAGGCGTTGGTGTGGCCGCTGGGGAAGCCACCGTCCTCCTGCGCGTTCTCGGAGCGCTGGCGCAGCAGCTGCGGGGTGACGACCACCTCGGAGTCGTACACGGGGTATCCGAGCGCGTCCTTCTCCCCGGTGTCGACGACCTCGCTGTCCTCGTTCATGCGCCAGGGGCGCGGGTACTGGAAGGCGAACTTGGCCGGGTTGCCCGAGGCGAACGGGCCGCGCACGGTGTCGACCAGCCGCGCGACCTGGCCCAGCTCCGAGTCGTGGGAGCCCGCGCCGAGCGCCGAGCCGGCCGGGGCACCGGCGGGCAGGGTGTCGCTGATCTTGCCGGAGGGCGTGCCGTCGGGGGCGCCGGTGATCGACGTGACCGCCCTGGCGCCCTCCCGGTACGGCCCGGCGAGCGGGCCGAGCCCGGCGATCATGGCGTAGCTCTGGTGCTGGCGGTCGTAGAGGAAGGCCTCCTTGGCCTGGGCGTCGGTGCGGGTCCGGGTCACGCGGGCGCAGTAGCGCATGTTCGCGCGCAGCACCCCGGGGTCCAGGACCCGGCCGGTGTCCCAGGCGTCGCCGGTCTTCCACACCTCCGCCATGCCGCTCAGGATCCGGACGACCGCGTTGGTCCCGGGCGTCTGGTTCGCGAGGACGTTCGACTTGTAGTCGTCGACGAAGGCGGCGAGGCCCGTGGCCGCCTTGGCGTCCGCCGCGCCCAGCCACGTGACGAACGCCGGCGCGGCGAGCAGCCCCGCACAGGCCCCGGCGGAGGTCTTCAGGAAGCGCCGCCGGTCGACGGCGGCAGTGGTGCGGTGCCCGGCTGATGACGGCATGGTGCGCCTCTCTCGAGTGGTGCGACGGGAGCTCCGGCGATGCGGCCGGAGGGCGGTGCGAAGCGTGCGGCGGGTGCCTGCGGCGACGTCCGTGGCACCCCGTGCGTACCGGCGAGGATCTGCGGCCGGGGGGGGATGGTCCTGGGGGCAGGGCCGGAGCCGGGCGGTGGACGGCGGCCGCCCGGCCCGGTGCGCTCACCGCAGGGAGCGGGCCAGCGCCAGCGCGCCCTGCACCGGCGGCACCCGCAGGCGCTGCGGGCGGGCCGCGGGCAGGGACGCGGCGAGGGCGGCGGTGAACGCCTCGTACAGCGCCGGCTGGGCGAGCACGGTGCCGCCCGCGACCACGACGTCGTCCACGGCGACGCCGCGCGCGGCGAGCCGGACGACCAGGCCGGCGAGCGCCCGGCCGCCGTCGGCGACGACGGCCCGGGCAAGCGGCGAGCCGGCCTCGGCGGCCGCGAACACGACGGGGGAGTGGCGTCCCCACTCGGCGGAGACGTCCGTGGCGGCCTCCAGGGCCGCGCCGAGCGCGGGCACCTCGGCCACGCCGAACGCGGCGACGAGACCGCGCGCCAGCGCGTCGGGCTCCTCGCCGCGGTCGTGCGCCGCCCAGACGGCCCGCGCGGCCTCGCGGACGAGTCCGGCCGCGCCGCCCTCGTCGCCGAGCACCGCGCCCCAGCCGCCGACCTGCACCGCATCGCCCTCGGCAGTGCGCCCCACCGCGACCGAGCCGGTGCCGGCGACCAGGCCGACGCCCCGGTCCAGGCCGGCGGCCGGGACGAGCAGTTCCGCGTCGCCGACCACCAGCGCGGGCACCCCCAGCCGTTCCTGGAGCGCGGCCCGGATGCCCGCGCACTGGCGGGGCGTCTCGCAGGCGTGCCCGCCCACGGCGACCGCGGACGGCCGGGCGTGGGCGGGCAGGGCGTCACGGACGAGCGCGGTCAGCCAGTCCGCCGCGGCCGAGGCCTCGTGCGGGCGCCAGCCCGCACTGCCGCGGACGTGGTCGACGGTGATCCCGCCGTCCGCGAGGGCCCGCAGCTGTGTCTTGGTGCCGCCCACGTCGATACCGACCGTGTAAGGCATGGAGTCCTGCACGGGTCCTCTTTCGTCCTCGCGCGGTCACGGCGGGTGGCAGGCGAACCACCCGTCGGACCACGGCAGTTGAAGAGGTCGGGAAGCCCCGGGACGGGCTTCTGCGGAGCACGGCAGGCGAGTACCGTGAAGTTCGTTAGGAAGTTAACTAACGAAGTAGGGTGCGTCAAGAGGCACGGAATTCCCGGTGCCGCGCCACCCTTGCGGCTCGCCTGCCCGGCCGCAGCACGACCTGGGGAGACCATGCAGCTGAGTGAGAGTGCCCGTGTGGTGTTCGACGTACTGGCCGGGACGGGCGCGGCCACCCGGCCCCAGCTGGCGGCCGGTGCGGGTCTGTCCAAGCCAACGGTGTCCACCGCGGTGGCCGAACTGGAGGCCCTCGAACTGGCCGCCCACTCCGGGCGGGCCTCCGGCTCGACCGGCCGCAGCGCGGCCGTCTACCGGCTCGGCCCGGCCGCCGGTGCCGTGCTCGCCGTGGACCTGGGCCCGGCCGAGACCCGCGTGCGCGGCTGCGCCCTGGACGGTTCCCTGCTCGCCGAGGGCACCGGCTCCCGGTCCGAGGCGGCCCGCACCGTTCGCGGGGTCCTCGACGCGCTGCCCGCCGGTGCCCCGCTGCGGGCCGTCGTCGTCGCGGTCGGCGACGTCACCACGCGTGCCGGGGAGGGCGCCCGGGAGCGTCCGGCGACCGCCAAGGCCGGTCCCGTCTTCGACGCCATGGCCGTCGCGCTGCCCGAGGGCGTCCCGGTGCACCTGGAGAACAACGTCAACTGCGCCGCCCTCGCCGAGCTGCACGAGGGCGCCGCCGTGGGCCGCGACACCTTCGGCTACCTGCGCATCGGCGTCGGCATCGGCCTCGCCGTCGTCATCGGCGGCCGGGTGCTGCGCGGCGCGAACGGCGCCGCCGGTGAAGTGGCCCGGCTGCCCTACCCCTGGGACGACGACCGCGCCCCGCGCCACGAGGGCCTGGAGCGGCGCATGGGCTCGCGCACCCTGCTGCGCCGGGCCGCCGAGGCCTGGCGCGACGGCGACGGGCCCCGCCCGCGCACCGCGGAACGGCTCCTCGCCCTGTCCGCGCAGGGACACCCCACCGCCCGCGCCGTGGTCGACGCGCACGCCGCCGACATCGGCCGGCTCGCCGCCGCCGTCGCCGCCGTGCTGGACCCCGGGCTGATCGTGCTGGGCGGCGGCACCGGCTCCGACCCGCAGCTCCTGCCCGGGGTGCGCGCCGAGCTGGCCCGGCTGAGCTGGCCCACGGAGGTCGTGAGCAGTGTGGTGGGGGACACCGGCACCGTCGCGGGGGCGAGCAGGCTGGCCGTGGCCCATGGAATTCAAACCGTGACCGGAGCTGTGCGAGCGAGGCATTGACGGCTGCGCCATCGGTCTGCCAATGTCCGGACAAGCGCTTTCTAAGTCGGCCGGGACGCCGACTTACGGGTCAGCCTCCCGCTCGTACGCGAAGTACGGCAGCCGCACGAGGGCGAGCTTGTGCGACGCTCGGCCGTCATGGCCGGGGACCCTTCCCGTGAAGGCGACGCGGCCGGGCGAGGCCGCGCCCCGGGAAGCGACATTCGACATCTCCTGCACAATGCACCCGTGCCGCCTCGGCTGGCGCCGTGCTTCCTCCGCTACGAGAAAAGGGATCGAAGATGATCAGTGTGGGTGTGCGGCGCTCCCGCCGGCTCGGCCGCGGCGGCATACGCCGCGTGGTTCCCCTCGCTGCCGTGGCCACGGCAGGTGCCCTTCTGCTCTCCGCCTGCGGGTCGGGCTCCGGCTCGGGCGGCAGCGAGAAGTCGCTGACGTTCTGGATCTCCACGGTCCCGGGCCAGGACGCGGGCTGGAAGAAGATGGTGGCCCAGTACAAGAAGGAAGCCGGCGTCTCCGTCAAGCTCGTCAACATCCCCTACGACGGCTACCCGGCGAAGCTGCACAACGCCGCGCAGGCGAACTCGCTGCCCGACGTGGCGGCCGTGCCGGCCCTGGACCCGATCTGGGCGAACAAGCTGATCGACCTCAGCTCCATCGCCGGCAACAAGAGCTACAACATCAACAAGAACTTCATCGCCAAGGACTCGTCCGGGAAGGTGCTGTCCATCCCCTCGGACATCACCGCGTCCGGCCTGTACATCAACAAGTCGCTGTTCGAGAAGGCCGGCGTCGACTACCCGACCTCGCCCGCGAAGACCTGGACCTGGACCGACTTCATCAAGGCCGCGGACAAGGTCCGGGACAAGACCGGTGCCAAGTACTCGCTCACGTTCGACCAGTCGCCGTCCCGGCTGCGCGCCATGGTCTACGAGCTCGGCGGGAAGTACGTCCACGCTGACTCCTCGGGCAAATTCTCCGTGGACGCCGCCACCAGGAAGGCCGTGAAGCGGTTCGTCGGGCTGAACGACGACAAGACCATGCCGAAGTCGGTGTGGACCAGCGGCGCCGACCCGTCCGCCATGTTCCAGAGCGGTGACGTCGTCGCCTACTGGTCCGGCGTGTGGCAGGTGCCCGCCTTCGCCGAGAGCATCAAGAAGTTCGAGTGGGCCAGCGTCCCGACCCCCGCCGAGCCGGTGCAGGCCAGCGACGTCAACAGCGGCGGCATGATGGTCGGCTTCAACAACAACGAGGCCGCGGCCGGCGCCGCGAAGAAGTTCATGTCCTGGCTGTACGAGCCGGACCACTACCGCGCGCTGTGCGAGGCGTCCGGGTTCCTGCCCGTCGAGAGCGGCCTGAACCCGAAGTACCCCTTCACCTCCGAGGCGGCGCAGGCCGCGTTCAAGCTCTACAACGAGTCCATCCCGCTGTACGAGCCGATCTCGGGCTACTTCAACACCGCGCAGACGAACTGGGTGCTGAAGGGCAAGAGCCTCACCGAGGACCCGACCAAGACGGAGCTCGGCAAGGCGATCAACGGGCAGCAGTCGGTCGACAAGGCCCTGGACAACATCGTGGCCGGCTACAACCAGCAGGTCGGCGGCGGATCGTGAGCCGGGGGCCGGGCGGCGTCCGAGAGACCCCGCCCGGCCCCGGCCGCCCACGCGCCCCCGGGCTCACCGCCCGGCCGCCTGAGCCCACCGGAACCCTCACCAGCACGGAGTCAGGAAGATGACCAAACGCGCCCCGGACGTGTCCGTGAGCCCGCCCAGGAGACGCAGCCGCCACACCCTCGCGCCGCTCGTCCTGGTCGCGGCCAATGTCGTGCTCTTCGCGCTGTTCTTCGTCTGGCCCGCGGTGATCGGGCTCGTCTACTCCTTCACGAACTACACGGGCGTGGGGGCGTTCCAGTTCGTCGGACTGGACAACTACAGCAACCTGTTCGGGGACTCCACCTTCTACGACGCGGTGACCCGGACGTTGCTGTACACCGTGCTCTTCGTGCCGCTGAACTTCGTGTTCTCGCTGCTCATCGCCAACCTGCTGGTGAGCCGGCACGCCAAGGGCGCTTCGGTCGCGCGCGTCTTCTTCTTCATCCCGTGGCTGCTGTCGCCGATCGTCGTGGGTGTCCTGTGGCGGTGGCTGTTCGGCGAGAACTTCGGACTGGTCAACTACCTCATCGAGAAGGCCGGCGGCAGCGCCGTTCCCTGGCAGTCGGACGCGGACCTGTCGCTGCTGGTGGTGGTCGTGGCGGCGTCCTGGGCCTGGACGGGCTTCTCCATGCTGCTGTTCATCGCGGCGATCAAGAACGTGCCGACGTCGTACTACGAGGCGGCCGCGCTCGACGGTGCCGGTCCGTGGCGCCAGTTCGTGAGCATCACCCTGCCGAGCATCGCGCCCACGTCCTTCATCGTCATCCTGCTCAACACGATCCACGCGATGAAGGAGTATCCGCTGTTCGCCTCCCTCAACAACGGCGGGCCCGGAACGTCGAACAACCTGCTGGTGCAGTACATCTACCAGACCGGCTTCAAGTCGGGGCAGATCGGCTACGCGAGCGCCGCGTCGTTCGTGCTCATGCTCATCCTGATGGCCGTCGCGGTCGTCCAGCTGATCGTCAACCGGCGGGTGGAGAACCGATGACAACCACAGACATGCCGCGCAAGGTCGACTCCGCGCCCGGGCGGGCCGTTCCCAGGAAGCGGTCCGGCGGCGCGCCCAGTGGCGGGCTCCGGCGCGCGATCCCAGCGACGACCCTGCTGTGGGTCCTGGCGGCCCTCTACGGCGTGCCGGTGCTGTGGTTCGTGCTCAGCTCCTTCAAGCCGGCGGGAGACCTGTTCTCCCTGCCGCTGACGCTGTTCCCGCACGACCCCACCGTGTCGGGCTACCAGGCGGCGTGGGACAGCGCCAACTTCTCCCGGTACTTCATCAACACCGCCGTCGTGTGCGTGATCGCGACGATCCTCACGGTGGGAGTCAGCTGCTGCACGGGCTACGCGCTGGCCAAGTACGACAACAAGTGGCTCAAGGCCTTCTTCGTCGGCATCCTGGCCACCACGATGCTGCCGGGCGAGGTCATGCTCGCCCCGCTCTTCCTGGTGGTCCGCGACCTCGGCTTCTACAACTCGCTCGCCGGCATCATCCTCCCGGCCGTGCTCACCGCGACCGGGTGCTTCATGTTCCGCCAGTTCTTCCTGACGGTCCCCGACGAACTCATCGAGGCCGCCCGCATCGACGGCGCGCGTGAGCTGTCGATCTTCCTGAGGATCATGGTGCCGATCTCCCGGCCCATCATGCTGACCCTGGCCATCCTGTCGTTCCAGTGGCGGTGGAACGACTACATCTGGCCGCTGCTGATGCTCAACGACCCCGAGAAGTTCACCGTGCAGATCGGCATCCAGAGCCTCGTCGGGGCGCAGAACATCAACTGGTCGGTGCTGCTCGGCGGATCGGTCATCTCCATGGTGCCGCTGATCGTCGTCTTCCTGGTGTTCCAGCGCTACGTGATGAACGCGGACATCAACGCCGGACTGAAGGACTGAGGGACTGACGAGCGTGCCCACCCCGATCGACCACGAGTTCGTCCGCGCCGCGGCCGGCGCCGCCGACCGGCGGGCCGTCCCACTGGCGGCCCGCCCCGACGAGGAACCCGCCGGTGTGCCCCATCGCGCCCTGGCGCACCGGGTCAAGGTCCTGCTCGCGGCGTACCGTTCCCCGGACTCGGCCCTGCACGGCAGCGCGCGGGCCGTCGCCGCGGCGACGGCCCACCTGCGCGCCCTGCGGGCCGCGCAGACCGGCACCGGCCTGTTCGCCGGCGGCGACAACGTGCAGTCACCGCCGGACTCCGCCTTCACCGTCAACGACGTGTGCGACGCGCACGTCCTCGCCGCGGGCGCGGGGCCGGAACTGCGGGACGTCACGGACGCGCTCGCCGAGATCGCCGGCGCCGCCCGCGGAAGCCTCCTGACCGGCGGGGTGCACACCCCCAACCACCGCTGGGAGCTGTGCGCGGCGCTGGCCCGCCTGCACCGGTCGTTCCCCGACGGCCGGCTCCTCGACCGGATCGGGGAGTGGCTCGCCGAGGGCGTCGACATCGACGCGGACGGCCTGTACTCGGAGCGCAGCGCCAACTACGCGGCCCATGTGTCCAACCCGTCGCTGCTGCTGCTGGCCGACGTGCTCGGCCGCGCCGACCTGCTGGACGCCGTCGAACGCAACCTCGCCACGACCCTGGACCTCATCGGGCCGGACGGCACGGTGGAGACCGTCCACTCGCGGCGGCAGGACCAGAACGGCCCGTTCCCGCTCGCGCCCTACCTGCCGCACTACCGGCTGCTCGCGATCCGCACCGGACGCGGCGACTTCAGCCGGGCGGCACGGCAGGCGGCCGCCGGGGGCATCGACGACCCCGGCCTGCTCGCCGAGACCCTCCTCACCCCGGACCTGTGCGGCGTCCTGCCGGAACCGGCCCCGCAGGCGCTCCCGCGCGGCCGGTACCTCACCACCGCGCGCCTCGCCGCGCACGCCTCGGCCGGCACGCACACGGTGGTGTACGGCGGCTCCGACGTGCCCGAGCACCGGCGCATCCGCTCCGGCCTCGCCTGCAACCCGACCTTCCTGCGCCTGTTCGCCGGCGACGCGGTCCTCGACGCGGTCCGTCTCTCCCGGGGGTTCTTCGACCTGGGACCGTTCCGGGCCGCCGCCATGGAGCGGGTCGCCGACGGCCGCTACCGGCTCACCGAGACCCTCTCGGCCGCCTACTACCAGCCGCTGCCGCCGGGTCTGCGGCGGGACGACGGCGCCTACCGGACGGCGGACGAGGGCCGCTTCTCGGCCGCGATGGCCTTCGCGGACCGGCCCCGCGACGACGTCTCCCACACGACCCGGGTCGAGGTGGACCTGCGGGAGGACGGGGCCGACCTGCGGATCGACATCAGCGGGCCACGGGTGCCCTGGGCCCTCGAACTGACCTTCCGCCCGGGCGGCGTGCCGCAGGGCGCGGTGCCGGTCGGCGACGGCCGCTGGTGCCTGACGAGCGGCCCGATGACCTACCGGGCCGGTGACGACGAGATCAGGGTCGAGGCCGCCGTCGAGGCGGGGGAGCCCCTGGCCGGGCCGGACCGTGGCGACGTCCTGCGCTACGACCCGGGGCAGGACTACACCGTGGTGGGCGGCACCGACGCCACGAGCGGGAACCGGGTCTACCTCGGCGGGCAGGGCCCGCACACCCTGACCCTCGCCCTGCGCGCACGCCGGGCCGCACCCGCGGGGCACTGACCCGGGCCTCTCCGGCTCAGGCGCCGGGAGCCGGGTCCGGCACCTCGGGTGCCCGGGCGGCGAGCGCCTCCAGGGGCTCGCCGCTGAGCCGGCACGCCTTCCACTCGTCGAGGAACTCCGCGCCGAGCGACCGGTAGAAGTCGACCGCGGGCGTGTTCCAGGCCAGGACCACCCACTCGAAGCGGTCGTAGCCGTTGCGGCGGCAGATCGCGGCCAGGGCGGCGAGGAGGGCCTTGCCCTGGCCCGAGCCGCGTGCCTGCGGCCGGACGTAGAGGTCCTCCAGGTGCATGCCCCGGGTGCCCGTCCAGGTCGAGAAGCGCGGGAACCACAGGGCGAAGCCCACGGTCCCGCCGGTGCCGTCGTCCTGGGCGATCAGCGCGTGAGCGGCCGGATGCTCGCCGAACAGGGCCTCGCGGAGTTGTTCCCCGGTGGCCCGGGCCTGCTCCTCGGCCCGTTCGTACGCGGCGAGTTCGCGGATCATCGCGCGGATCTCGGGGATGTCGTTCGGCGTCGCGGACCTGATCATGGGCCCATCATGCCGGACCGCCCGGACCACCGGGGCCCGTCCCGTCTGCCCGTCATACCTGGTCCGTGCGCACCAGCAGGTCGGCCCGCCCCCGGCTCGCCGCGACCAGCTCGGCGTTGGGCTGGTCCGAGCGGGTCACCCAGGCCTGTGCCTCCTGGTGGGTCTTGCCGAACCGCTCGTGCCGGGCGACCAGACGGCCAACGCGCTCCGGCTCGGGGAGTTCGCAGAACCACACCTCGTCCAGGAGAGGCCGGACACGGGCCCACGCGCCGGAGTCCAGGAGGAGGTAGTTGCCCTCGGTCACGACCAGACGGGCCGTCGGCGGGACCGGGACGGCGCCGGCGATCGGCTGCTCCAGAACGCGTTCGAAGCCCGGGGCGTAGACGGTGTCGCCGGCGTGCGCCCCCTCGCGCAGGCGCGCCAGCAGGGCCGCGTAGCCGGCCGCGTCGAACGTGTCGGGAGCGCCCTTGCGGTCGCGCAGACCGAGGCGCTCCAGTTCGGCGTCGGCGAGGTGGAAGCCGTCCATCGGGACGTACGCGACCCAGGGCTCGCCGGATCCGTTCAGTTCCCGGACCAGACGCTCGGCGAGCGTGGACTTGCCCGCGCCGGGACTGCCGGCCAGGCCCAGGAGCGCGCGCCGCCCGTCCCGGGGAAGGGCACGGGCGCGCCGGACGAGATCGTCGAAGGTGAGCGGCACAGGGGAGAGTGTGTCATCCGGGCGCGGGGCTGCGTGCCGAGGGCCCGCGCACCTCGCGCCCCACCGTGATGTGGCGTGCGCCACTCACTGGAACGGCACCGGGAGGGGAACCGATCCCGTATGACGCAGCTCGGTCTACCCGACGACATCCAGGCCTGCCTCTTCGACCTCGACGGGGTCGTCACCAAGACGGCCGTGGTGCACGCGGCCGCCTGGAAGGAGATGTTCGACGCCTTCCTGCGCGAACGGGACGGTGCGGACTACCGGCCGTTCGAGGCGGCCGACTACGACGAGTACGTCGACGGCCGGCCGCGCGCCGACGGCGTGCGCACCTTCCTGGCCTCCCGCGGCATCGACCTGCCGGACGGCGAGCCCGGCGACCCGCCCGGTGCCGAGACGGTGCACGGCCTCGGCAACCGCAAGAACGAGCTGGTCCTGGAGAAGATCCGCACCGACGGCGTCGAGGCCTACGCGGGCACGCTGCGTTACCTGGAGGCCGTCCGCGCCCACGGCCTGCGCACCGCGATCGTCTCCTCCAGCGCCAACTGCCAGGACGTGCTGCGCTCGATCGGCGCCGAGCACTTCTTCGACGTGCGCATCGACGGCGTGGTGGCCGCCGAGCGCAAGCTGCCCGGCAAGCCGCACCCCGACACGTTCCTCGCCGCGGCCGAGGACCTCGGCGTCGAGCCGTCCGCCGCGGCCGTCGTCGAGGACGCGCTGGCCGGCATGGACGCCGGCCGCGCGGGCCGTTTCGGCTACGTCGTCGGCGTCGACCGCGTCGGGCAGACCGACGCGCTGTACGCGCACGGCGCCGACATCGTGGTGAAGGACCTCGCCGAACTGGGAGGCACCGAGTGATAACCCAGCGGGCGTACGGCGTCGAACCGTGGGCCGTGCGCGAGACGGAGCTCAACCTGGACCTGCTGGCCCAGAGCGAGTCCGTGTTCGCGCTGTCCAACGGCCACGTCGGCTGGCGCGGCAACCTCGACGAGGGCGAGCCCCACGGTCTGCCCGGCTCCTACCTCAACGGCGTCCACGAACTGCACCCGCTGCCCTACGCCGAGGCCGGCTACGGCTATCCGGAGTCCGGGCAGACGGCCATCAACGTCACCAACGGCAAGGTGCTGCGCCTCCTCGTCGACGACGAGCCCTTCGACCTGCGCTACGGGCGGCTGGTCTCCCACGAACGCACCCTGGACCTGCGCCGGGGCGTGCTGGAGCGGGTCTGCGAGTGGACCTCACCGGCCGGTTCGACCGTGCGGGTGCGCTCCACCCGGCTGGTCTCGCTCACCCAGCGGGCGATCGCCGCCGTGGCCTACGAGGTCGAGCCCGTCGACAGCCGCACCCGCGTGGTCGTCCAGTCGGAGCTGGTCGCCAACGAGAGCCTGCCCGAACCGGACGGCGACCCGCGTGCCGCGCGGGCGCTGAAGTCCCCGCTGGAACCGGAGGAGGACCTCGCCGCGGGCAGCCGGCTGCGGCTGGTCCACCGCACCCGCCGCAGCGGCCTGAGGGTCGCGGTCGCCGCCGACCACACCGTGACCGGCCCCGAGCGGACCAGCACGAGCAGCGAGAGCAACGTCGACGTCGCCCGGCTGACCGTCACCTCCGTGCTGGAGCCGGGGGAGCGGCTGCGGGTCGAGAAGCTCGTCGCGCACGGCTGGTCCGGCGCCCGCTCCCGGCCCGCGATGAGCGACCAGGTCGAGGCGGCCCTGGCGGCGGCCGGACACAGCGGCTGGGACGGGCTGCTGGCGGAACAGCGGGCGTACCTCGACGACTTCTGGGCGCGCGCAGACGTCGAGATCGACGGCGACGAGGAGATCCAGCAGGCCGTCCGCTTCGCCCTCTTCCACGTGCTGCAGGCCGGCGCCCGCGCCGAGCAGCGCGCCATCCCCGCCAAGGGACTCACCGGCTCCGGCTACGACGGCCACGCCTTCTGGGACACCGAGGCGTTCGTGCTGCCCGTGCTGACCCACACCGAGCCGAAGGCCGCCGCCGAGGCCCTGCGCTGGCGTCTGGACACCCTGCCCGCCGCCCGGGAGCGCGCCGCCCAACTCGGCTTGAGCGGCGCCGCGTTCCCCTGGCGCACCATCGAGGGCTCGGAGGGCTCCGCCTACTGGCCGGCCGGCACGGCCGCCTTCCACGTCAACGCCGACATCGCGGACGCCGTGGTGCGGTACGTCGCCGTCACCGGCGACGAGACCTTCGAACGCGAGGTCGGCGTGGAACTGCTCGTGGAGACGGCCCGCCTGTGGCGCTCCCTCGGCCACCACGACGACCGGGGCGTCTTCCACATCGACGGCGTCACCGGACCGGACGAGTACAGCGCGATCGCCGACGACAACACGTACACCAACCTCATGGCCCGGGCGAACCTGATGGCCGCCGCCGACGCCTGCAAACGCCACCCCGACGAGGCGGCACGACTCGGTGCCGACGAGGAGGAGACGGCCGCGTGGCGGGACGCCGCCGAGGCGATGCACGTCCCCTACAACGAGGAGCTCGGTGTGCACGAACAGCACGCCGGCTTCACCCGGTACCAGCGCTGGGACTTCGCCCGCACCCGGCCGGACCAGTACCCGCTGATGCTGCACTTCCCGTACTTCGACCTGTACCGCAAGCAGGTGATCAAGCAGGCGGACCTGGTGCTGGCCATGTACACCTGCGGCAGCTTCTTCGAGGAGGGCTTCGACGAGGAGCAGATCGCCCGCAACTTCGCCTACTACGAGCCGCTGACCGTGCGGGACTCCTCCCTGTCCGCCTGCGTCCAGGCCGTCATGGCCGCGCAGACCGGCCATCTCGACCTGGCCCGCGCCTACACGGCCGAGGCCGCGCTGATGGACCTGGGCGACCTGGAGCACAACACCCGCGACGGGCTGCACATCGCCTCGCTGGCCGGCACCTGGATGGCGCTGGTCGCCGGATTCGGCGGCATGCGGTGCGTGGACGGCGCGCTGCGGTTCGCCCCGCGCCTGCCCGGGCGGTACGGCCGGCTGGCCTTCACGGTCCAGTTCCTCGGCCGGTCGCTGCACGTGGAGCTGACCGCCGAACGCGCCGTGTACACGCTGCGGTCCGGACCGCCCCTGACGATCCGCCACCACGGCACCGAGCTGACGGTGAGCGAGGACGCGCCGGTGGCCCGTCCCGTCCCGCCGGCACCCCGGCGCCCCGCCCCCGAGCAGCCCCCGCACCGGGCCCCGCACGCCGGCTGACGGCCGCGGAGCGTCAGGCACTTGGCCGTATTCCGCCCTGCACCCGCCGAACGGGCGAGTTAGTTTGTCCGTGTTTGCCGACTTCTCGGGTAAGGGGCGGAACATGGCCGACGGCACGGACGCCATCCTGGTCCGTATGCGGCGGCGCGACCGGACGCCGGCGCCGGGCACGGCCCCCGGGCCGCGCCGTGGCGGACGCGGCGGCCGGGCGCTCGCCGCGCTCGCCGCCGTCTTCACCCTCGCCCAGCTCGCCCTCGTCCGGCCGGTGCTGGGCCTGGGCTGGGACGAGATCGTCTACGTCAGCCAGGTCACCTCCCACACCCCGGCGGCGTTCTTCAGCGCCCCCCGCTCCCGCGGCGTCTCGCTGCTGGCCGCCCCCGTCGCCTCCTGGTCGTCGTCCGTCCCGCTGCTGCGCGTCTACCTCGCCGTGCTCTCCGGCCTCGCCCTGTTCCTGGCCCTGCGCGCCTGGCGCGGCCTGTTCCCGACGCGGGTCCTGGTCACCGGCGGCGCCCTGTTCGCCTCCCTGTGGATGACCCTCTTCTACGGTCCGCAGGCCATGCCCAACTACTGGGTCGCGATCGGCGCCCTGATCAGCGTGGGCTGCTGCCTGCGCGCCCGGCAGGAACGTTCCACCCGGGCATCGCTGTGGGGTGTCGCCGCCGGTGGCCTGCTCATGGCGCTGATGCGGCCCGGGGACGCGGTGTGGGTCGCCCTGCCGCTGCTGGCCCTCGCCCTGCCGCGCCGCCACCGGCGCCTGCTCCTCGCGCTCCTGGCAGGCCTCGCGGCGGGCGCCCTGCCGTGGGTGATCGAGGCGTGGACCAGCCACGGCGGCCTCGCGCAGCGACTCTCGGACGCCTCCCGCATCCAGGGCGGGCTCGGCTGGCAGTTCGCCGTGGACGACCAGCTGCGCAGCCTGGGCGGGCGGGCCCTGTGCCGGCCGTGCACCGGGTCGGTGCCCCACCCCGTGGTCACCGTCTGGTGGTTCGTCCTGCCCGTCCTGGCCGGGCTCGCGCTGGTCCTCGCGGCCCGGACCCGCCGCCTGGAACGGACCCTGCTCCCGCTGGCCTGCGCCGCCACGGCCGCCGTCCCGTATCTGTTCATGATCGGTTACGCCGCTCCGCGCTTCCTCCAGCCGGCCTACGCCCTGGTCGCGATCCCGGTCGCCGACGCCCTGTGGCACCTGGCCAGGAAGCCCGGCGGGACCTGGCGGCCGGTCGCCGCCGCGCTGGTCGCGCTCGGCCTGGCCGGGCACCTGGCCGTCCAGCTCGCGGTCCTGCAAGGCGCCGTGGCCCGCAACACCGAGAGCCGCCGCGACTGGGACCGCACGGCCGCCGCGCTGCACCGCCTCGGCGTCCGCCCGCCCTGCCTGCTCACCGGGCACGAGGCCATCCCCATCGGCTACTACACCGGCTGCTCCTCGGGCGCCACGTCCGGCCACAACGAGAACACCACCGTGCCGGAGATCCGGCGCACCGCCGATCGCCTCCCCGTCGCCCATCTGGCACCCGCCGGCGGCACCCCGGCCGGGTACGCCCGCACCTGGCCCGTCCACCGCGTCTCGGACCTGGACGTCCGCGTCGCACCGCGCCCCTGACGCTCCCCGCGTGCGTTTCCCGTCCCTGCCCGCCAGGTAGGACCGGGGTGACGGCCACGATCGAGGGGGGAACGGCATGCCGCCGGGCGAGCAAGAGGGCGGGCTGGGGCAGGAGTTCTTCACACCCGGTTCCTCGTCCTTCACGGAGTTCCTGGCGGCCCACCGCCCCGCGCTGCTGAGCACCCGGCGCGTCCTGCCGGACGGCGTCCGCGCCGAGGGCGTCCCGCACGGCACGACCGTGCTGACCCTCACCTACGGCGACGGCGTACTGATCGCGGGCGACCGCCGGGCCACGGCAGGCAACCTGATCGCCCAGCGCGACCTGGAGAAGGTGCATCCCCTGGCCACCATGATCCGCGGCAACCTCGGCCAGGCCGTGCAGGGCCTCGCGGTCGTCCCGCTGCTCGCCGGGTACGGCCCCGCGGCCCCGGAGGGCGCGCGGGGCCGCATCTTCGGCTTCGACATCGCCGGAGGCCGCTACGAGAAGTCCGGCTTCCCCGCCGAGGGTTCCGGCTCCCCGTACGCCCGCGGCGCGCTGAAGAAACTCTTCCGTCCCGGTCTGACCCGGCGCGAGGCGGCCCTGGCCGCGCTCCAGGCGCTGTACGCCGCGGCGGACGACGACTCCGCGACCGGCGGTCCGGATCTCGCCCGCCGCATCTTCCCGGTCGTGTCCGTCATCACCGAGGACGGCTTCGAGCGGCTGTCCGAGGCGGAGACGGAGCAGCTCAGCCGCGAGATGGTCGAGCGGCGGCACGCCCGGCCGGACGGGCCGAACGCCGCCGTGTGACCCGGCCGGCGACCGTCACCCGGACCCCGCGCCCGGTACCGGACGGGTGCCCGGCGCGGAGTTTCCGCTTCCATGGGCAGGACCTGCCGCAGGCTTTACTGCACAGCACTTGCAGGTGCGGGGTGACCGGCACAAGGCTGGGATCCGCGACCGTCCGTCCGGCCGCGGGACCTGCCCCCGATGACGGCCGCCGCCCCTGGGTCCACTCCGTGCCTCCCCGCCCCGGCCCGCCCAGCGCACCCGGTCCGGCACCGCGTCCGCACCTGCCGGACGCGGCGGGAGTGGACCAGGGCCGGGGGACTGCCCGCGGCAGGTTCCGGGCCCACCCGTTCGCCGAGGTTAGAGCCCGCGTTACGGGAAACGCGGAACGCACAGCCGAGACGAACGAGTCGACGCAGCGCGACAGGGAGGCTTGAGTTTATGGGCACGGAACCGATGCGCTCCGAACCGATGGCGGACGACGCGTACCAGCCCACCGGGAGCAACGAGGAGCAGGAGGACGCCGCGCCGCTGGACCTGCAGGACGCCGTCGACGAGCGGACGTACGACGACACCCTCGACGAGGGCTACTCCCCGCCGGAGAAGCCCCTCGGCGTGACCAAGCACGGCACCACCGCCGCCGAGCAGCACGAGGGCGAGACGCTCGACCAGCGGCTGGCGCAGGAGGTCCCCGACGTGTCCGCCGAGCCGGCCGGTGACGGTGTGGGCGACAGCCCCGACAGCGACGGCGAGCCCGTCGACCCCGAGGCGGGCACCGTCCGGGCCGGCCGCCTGGTCGCCCCGGACGAGGGCGCCCACCCCGACACCACGAAGGAGACCGTCGCCACCGACGTCGGCATCGACGGCGGCGCGGCCGGTGCGGAGGAAGCCGCCGTGCACGTGGTGGAGGACGACGGCGTTCTCCCGGACGACGACGGCAGGGTGTGACACCACCGGCCCGTGCCGGCCGGAGCGACCACAGGTGAGGCCACCGGCCCCGTCGCGGACCCCGCGACGGGCACGGTGGCCTCACCTGTGGGGCGTCAGGGCAGCAGCTTCTCGAGCGCGGACGGTCCCTCCGCCGCCAGCTTGCGCCTGGCCCATTCGAGGTTGTGCGGCGTGAGGTCCTTGCCGGAGGCCAGGACGAGGTCCTCCGGTGACACGTCGGTGCCGGTGCGGGCGTGGAGCAGGCGGTCCGGGGTGGTGCTGTCCTCGGACGGCCGGGACGCGGGGGGCTGTGACGTCGACATGTTCTCTGCTCCTAGGGTCCGGTTCGCTGGTGCGGCCCCGGTGCTGAAAAACGGGTCCGCTATCACCATTCCCCGCGCGGGCGCGGCGTGCATCCGGAGAGCGCGGTGATGCCCCCGCGGGCCCCACCACCCCGTTCGGACGCGCTCCGATGTCGCGTCGCCCGATTCCGGGTGACGGTGAAGACACGTGTCCCTGCAACTGACAGGAGCTTTTCCATGCGCACACGTGTGACCGCCGCTGCCGGCCTGGCCTGCGCCGCCCTGTTCGCCTTCGCCGGTACGGCGAGCGCCGACGACGGCACCGTCGGCATCACCAACGAGAGCGGTGGTTTCCTCTCCGGCAACGTCATCCAGATCCCGATCGACGTCAACGCCAACGTCTGCGGCAACTCGATCAACGTGATCGGCCTGCTGAACCCGGCGTTCGGCAACGAGTGCACGATCAAGGACTGACGTTCCGGTCGTACGGCCTGCCGGCGGGGGGGGGGCCCCCCCCCGCGGGCCCCCCCCCCGCCCCCCCCCCCCCCCCCCCCCCCCCCCCCCCCCCCCCCCCCCCCCCCCCCCGCCCCCCCCCCCCCCCCCACG
>NZ_JBIBUF010000007.1:368978-568237 GCF_043079125.1 Streptomyces sp. NPDC015242
AAAGGGGGGGCCAATACTACACATTTTCGGCGCCGGGGAACACGGGGGTTTCCCCCACGTGGGGCGCGGGGGGGGGGGGGGGGGGGGGGCGGCCGGGGGGGGGGGGGGGCCCCCCGGGGGGGGGGCCCCCCCGCCGGCCGCCGTCAGGGCCCCGGCCGCGGGCACGGCGCCAGGACCAGCATGGTGACGTCGTCCCGTACGTCCGGACAGTGCCGCACGAGATCGGACCACACCCGCTCGGCCAGCGCGGCCGGGTCGGCGGCGGTGAGGCCGGGCAGCCGCTCGGCCAGGGGGTAGAAGGTCCCGTCCGCGTCCCTGGCCTCCGTGACGCCGTCGGACGCGAGGAAGAGCCGGTCACCGGCGCGCAACCGCATCCCGACCGCCCGGGGCGGAGTGGCCTCGGCGAGGCCCAGCCCGAGCGGAGTCCCGGGCTCGACGTCGAGGGCCATGACCTTCCCGTCCCGCAGCAGCAGCGGGCCGGACTGCCCGCACGCCACGATCCGCACCACCCTGGCGTCGGCGGAGAAGTCCAGCAGCACCGCCGTCGCGAACAGCTCCGCGTGCGGCTCGGCCGCCGAGTCCACCACCAGCCTCCGGTCGAGCCGGGCCGCCACCGCCTCCGGGTCCGGCTGGTCCAGCACCGCCTCCCGGAAGGCCCCCAGCAGCGACGTCACCGTGGCGACGGCGGACAGACCGTGCCCCTGGACGTCTCCCATGACCGCCCGGACGCCGTAGGGACCCGCCCGTACGTCGAAGAAGTCGCCCCCGACCAGCGTCCCGCGCTGGGCGGCCCGGTACAGGCCCGCGCACTCCACCGGCCCGACCCGTCGCGGCAGCGGCGGCACGACGGCCCGCTGCGCGGCCTCGGCCACGGCCCGCTCGGTGACGAGCTGCGCGTCGCGCCGGCTGCGCACGTACGACAGCAGCACGCTCAGCACCGCGACGAAGCACACGGTCAGGACGTCGGTGCTGCCGGGATCGTCCAGGTCGAAGAGCGGGACGGTGAGCACCAGCACCGCCAGGGTCCCGAGCACCGCCGTCGCCACCGGCCCGTGCGCCAGCACGGCCAGCGGCGGGATGGCCCCCAGCAGGAAGCCGATGTCGAGCGGCTCCGGGCTGACCAGCTCCGCCAGGCACACGCCCGCCAGCAGCGCCGCCGGCAGCACCCGGGCCCACCCGGGCGGCGGTGCGCCGCGCAGCCAGCCGGGCCGGTCCCGGTCGGCGGCCGTACGGGACCGGCGCGTCACTCTCACACCACTACGCTGCAACGCCCGGCCCCCCGCCGCACGCCGGGGCCGCGGCGGGAAGTGATCCGCCCGGAAGGGCGTGCGCCTCCTAGAAGGGCGTGAGCGTCAGCCGGAAGCCCGTGGGCGCCGTGTCCTGGATGTAGGAGGCGAAGTCGGCCACGTCGTCGAAGGCGAACCCGTACGCCTTGCCGTCCTCGGCGGCCGCGTGCAGGGCCTTGGCGTAGTGGTTGGTCAGCTCGCCCCGGTAGAAGGAGGCCGGGTCGGTCGTCGGCTGGGCGGCGGAGTCCAGCAGCGTCGAGCGGTTGAACCCGGCCCCGAGGATCGCGGCGACCGGGCCGGTCGTGCCGTCGTTGGGGGCGGCGAGGGCGCCGTCGCAGAACAGCACGTCCCGTGTGGACGGCTTGCCGAAGGAGACCTCCGCCGGTCCGGTGAAGGTGAGCCGCTCGCCGCGCACCCGGCCGGTGAAGGTACCGGCGTTGGTGGTCACCTTCAGGTCCCGGCCGGTGTAGGTGCTCCACACCTCGTCGATGGCGGGGGCGAAGTAGTCCTTGGCGAACAGCCCGGCGTCCAGGCCGTGGCCGGGGGCGATGATCCGCGTGTCGTCCACCACGAGCCGGGCGAACTCCGGCACCTGCCGGACGGCGGCGAACGCGGCCGCCCGGCCGCCGTCGCGCAGCGTGCCCGTCGTCTGGTCCTTGGCGCCGGTCAGCCGGATGCTCATCGGCACGCTGAACATGTCGACCATGGTGGTGTTGCAGAACATGCCCGCGGAGTTGTACGTGAACTCGGCGCAGTCGTGCAGCACCCCGTAGTTGGGGTCCGAGGACACCCAGCCGGCCGGGTACTGCAGGGCCGGGTTGCCGGCGCCGTCGGTGACGACCTTGAACTTCAGCCTCGCGCCCAGCGACACGTAGATCCGGCCCGACATGTACGGCAGGGACAGCCGCGTCTCACCGCTGCCGGCCAGGGGGATCGCGTAGTCGGTGAAGCCGTCGGGGCCGTTGTCCGACAGGGCGACCGGGGCGAGGGTGCCGTCGGGCCGCAGCCGCACCTGACGGCCGTCGGCGTTGCCCACGACGTAGACGTGGACGCTCGCGTTGCCGAACGAGCCGCTGTTGTTGACGAGCGTCACGGGCAGCGCGCCCGCGGCTTTCGGTGCGTCCGGGGTGGTCTCCGCGAGGGCGTGGGGGGCGAGCGCGGCGACGGCCGGGGCGGCGACCACGGCACCGCCGAGTCCGGCGAGGAGCTTACGGCGGGTGACGGGGCGGTGGTGACGAGGAGTCATGTGGGGGGCCTCCGGTTGTGCGGGTGGGGAGACCGGATGAGAGCGCTCTCTTCCGGGTCGCCAGGGATGCTACGGACGAGCGCCGCGTCGGCCAACCCGCCTCTCACCCCCAAATCGCCCGTAACGGCGCCCACTTGGCTGCTCTTAGGAGTCGCTTAAGCCGCTCTTAAGGACGGGCCGGGCGCGGCCGCGAAATGCGTGGACGGGGCGGCGGGTGATCGCGTAGCGTGAAGCCCGCCACGCCCGAGACGTGACGGAAGGAGGGCAGAGCCGTGCAGTTCACACCGTTCCCGCGCTCCCTCCCCCTTCCCCTGGCGTGCCGTCGCTGACCGACCGGGAGCGCTCCTCGCAGCATCCGTCCCGGAGGACATCCCATGACCGAACCGGTCATCCGCGCGCTCGACGCGAGCGACGCCGCACTCTTCGACACCCTGCCCGACCCGCTGGGCGCCCGTGAGGGCCACCGGCTGACCCGTCACCGCCCCGAATGGAAGCGCGTGGCGCTGCGCGACGGCCGTGTGGTCGCCCGCGGCGCCTGGTGGGGCGGCCCGGACGACACCGAGCCCGTCAACCTCAACTGGTTCGACGTGGCGGACGGCGAGGAGGACGCGGGCGCCGCGCTCCTGCGCTCCGCCCCCTGGCAGGTCGAACTGGAGCTGAACCTGCCGACCGGCTGGCGCGACGACCCGGCGCTGCGCGGCGCCGCCGAGACGCGCTTCACCGCGGCCCGCAAGGCCGGGTACCGGCTCCTGGCCGAACGTCTCCTGTACCGCTGGACCCCCGGGCTCGGCCTGCCGGAGCGGCCCGGACGCCTGGAGTTCCGCGCCGAACCGGACGACGCCGTCTTCTTCGACGCGCTCCGCCGCATCCACTCCGTCACCCTGGACGCCCACGCGCTCAAGGCGATCGAGCAGGGCGGACCCGACCGGGCGGCCCAGGAGGAACTCGACTTCTTCCACTGGTGCCCGTCCCCCCGCGCGTGGTGGCAGGTGGCGTACACCCCGCAGGGCGAGACGGCCGGCATCCACATCCCGGCCCACAACCCCTCCGGCCCCTGCGTCGGCTTCATCGGCGTCCTGCCGGACCAGCGGGGCCGGGGATACGCCTACGACCTCCTCGCCGAGTGCACGCACTTCCTCGTCGAACAGGGCGCGGAGTTCGTCGCCAGCGCCACCGACCGGGGGAACGTCCCGATGGCCGCGAACTTCGCCAAGGCCGGCTACCCGGTGGTCCGCGAGCGCATCGACTTCGAGCCGCCCCGGCAGGCCGTCACGTCCTGACGCGACGGCCCGGCGGGTCAGTCCGCCCGGCCCGCACCGCCGTCCAGCACCTCCTGGGCCGCCGAGAGGATCTCCGTCACCCGGAGCCCGAACGCGGCGTCACAGGAATGCGGGCGGCCCGTCCGGACGGCGGCGAGCAGGGCGTCCGCGGCCCGCATCAGGGCCGGGACCGCCCCGTCGCCCCCGTCCGGCAGCACCGCGACCCCGGCTTCGCCGCGCAGTTCCACGGTGGCACCGGCCGCCGCCGGCGGTGCCGTCAGGCTCAGGGTCAGGGTGCTGGAGGCGCCGCCGGCGTGATCGAGGACCACGTACACCGTGTCCCCGGGCCCGTACGCCGCCGCCGTCACCCGCCGTACGTCGCCGAGCAGCGGCAGCAGCACGGACAGGGCGTGCGGGCCGACGTCCCACAGGGCGCCCTTCTCCCGCCGCCACGGCGTCGCGAACGGGCTCTCGCCGGTGAACACGGCACCGAGCCACTGCGCCCGGGCCGTGAACCAGCCCCGCTGTGCGGCCTGTTCGGCGATCCAGGCCTGCTGCCGCGGCTGGAACCGGGTCGTGAAGAACACGACCGAGGCGACACCGGCGGCTCGCGCCGCCTCGACGACGGCCCGCCCCTGCTCGGCCGTCGGCGCCAGCGGCTTGTCGAGCAGCAGATGGCACCCGGCCCGCGCCGCCCGCACGGCGAGATCGGCCTGCACCTGCGGCGGCAGCGCCACGGCGACCGCGTCCACGTCGGCGAGGAGCGCGTCGACGTCGTCGTACGCCCGCACGCCGTGCAGCTCGGCCAGCTCCTTCGCGGCCTCGGGGCGACGGCCCCACACCCCCGCGAACTCCAGCTCGTCGTGCCCGCTCAGCGCGGGTGCGTGGGCCATCCGGGCCCAGGGTCCGGTGCCGAGAAGTCCTGTGCGCATGCTGCCGCCTCTCCACGTGCCTGGGCGAAGAGCCTGACACACCGGAACGGCCGGCGGACGACGGGGTGCGCGGACAGCGAAGGCGAGGAGCCTTCTCCTCGCCACTCTCAACGTATAGCGCACGGGGGGCCTTGCGGCAAGGCCCCCCGTCTCCCGCACACTGTCCCGCCTGAGCCCACGACCTGCGGAAACGGGAGCATGACGTGACCCCCCAGACCACGAGCGCGTTCGACCTTCCCGACCGCCTCGCCCACAAGGCGGCACCGGAGCTGATCGCCCGGGACGAGCGGCACTTCGCCGCCGTGGCCGACTGCCTGGCGCAGACGATCACCGAACTCACCGAGCGCCTCGACGCGCAGCGCAGGGCGCCCGGCGGCAAGGGGCGGCAGGCGATGGACCGCGACGCCGAGATCCACCGGCTGACCGCCCGGCTGCGCGCCCTGCGCCGCTTCGGACTCGACCTGTGCCTCGGGCACATGGCCGGTGCGGACGGCTCGCCGCCCGTCTACGTGGGACGGCTCGGCCTGACCGACCGCGAGGGCCGGCGGCTGCTGGTCGACTGGCGGTCCCCCGCGGCCGAACCGTTCTTCGGCGCCACCCACGCCAACCCGATGGGCCTGGCCGCCCGCCGCAGGTATCGCTGGACCGACGGCAGGATCAGCGACTACTGGGACGAGGTGTTCACTCCCGACGGCATCACCGGGCACGCCGCCCTCGACGACCAGTCCGCCTTCATCGCCAGCCTGGGCGCCGACCGTTCCCCCCGGATGCGGGACGTGCTCGGCACCATCCAGGCCGACCAGGACGCCATCATCCGCGCCGGTTCGCGCGGTGCCCTCGTCGTCGACGGCGGTCCGGGCACCGGCAAGACCGTCGTCGCCCTGCACCGCTCCGCCTACCTGCTGCACTCCGACCCGCGTCTGGCCCGGCACCGGCGCGGCGGCGTCCTGTTCGTCGGCCCGCACCGGCCCTACCTGTCCTACGTCGCGGACGTCCTGCCCAGCCTCGGCGAGGAGGGCGTGCAGACCTGCGTCCTGCGCGACCTCGTCGAGGAAGGCGCCACGGCCGGGGAGGAGACGGATCCGGAGGCGGCCCGGCTGAAGTCGTCCGTGGGCATGGTGCGCGCCATCGAGAAGGCCGTCGCCTTCTACGAGGAGCCCCCCGCCGAGGGCCTGACGGTCACGACCCACTGGGCCGACGTCCACCTCGGCCCGGCCGACTGGGCCGCCGCGTTCGCGGCGGCCGAACCCGGCACCCCGCACAACGAGGCCCGCGACCAGGTCTGGGAGGAACTGCTCGCCCTCGCCGCCGGCAAGCACGACGGCGACATCTCCGAGGACCTGCTGCGCACGTCGCTGGCGCGGGACCGGGAGCTGGTCACGGCCTTCGACCGCGCCTGGCCGGTCCTGGAGGCGGCCGACCTGGTCGGGGACCTGTGGTCGGTGCCGGCCTACCTGCGGATGTGCGCCCCGTGGCTCGGTCCGGACGAGGTCCGCACGCTGCAGCGCGCGGATCCCCGGGCCTGGACCGTGTCCGACCTGCCGCTGCTGGACGCGGCACGGCAGCGGCTCGGCGACCCGGACGCGTCCCGCCGCAGGCGCCGCGGGGAGGCCGCCGCCGCCGCCCATCGCGAGCTCATGGCCGACGTGGTCGACGACCTCCTCGAAGCGCACACCTACGACGACGGCGAGGGGGTGCTGATCATGCTGAGGGGACAGGACATGCGGAACTCCCTGGCCGACGAGTCCGTCCTGCCCGCCCCCGACCCCGACCTGCTCGCCGGGCCCTTCGCGCACGTCGTCGTGGACGAGGCCCAGGAACTGACCGACGCGGAGTGGCAGATGCTGCTGCTGCGCTGCCCGTCGCGCAGCTTCACCATCGTCGGGGACCGCGCCCAGGCCCGGCACGGCTTCACCGAGTCGTGGCGTCAGCGGCTGGCGCGGGTCGGGCTCGACCGGGTCGAGTTGGCGTCCCTGAGCGTCAACTACCGCACGCCCGAGGAGGTCATGACACAGGCCGAGCCGGTCATCCGGGCGGTGTTGCCGGACGCCAACGTGCCGGTCTCCGTGCGCAGCGCGGGCGTTCCCGTCCGCCACGGTCGCGTCGCGGACCTGGAGGCGATCGTGGGCACGTGGCTGGCCGGGCACACCGACGGCATCGCGTGTGTCGTCGGCGCTCCCGCGTTCCGGCCGCCCTCGCCGCGGGTCCGGTCGCTCACGCCGGAGCTGGTGAAGGGCCTCGAGTTCGACCTGGTCGTGCTCGTCGACCCGGAGGACTTCGGCACCGGCGTCCAGGGGGCGGTCGACCACTACGTGGCGATGACCAGGGCCACCCGGCAGCTCGTCGTCCTCAGGAGCTCCTGACGACCGCCCCCGGTCCCTGATCCGGGAGGTGTCCGGTGGGCACGCTGCGGGGAGCCGCGGAGCGAGGGGCCGGCCGGGGAAGCGCGCACCCGGTCCGGCTGAGGCTGCCGGCGCGCCCCGGCTCACGCCTCCTCGGGCGCCCCGCCGACCCAGTCGTACGGGCCGCCGCCCCGCCACTCGATGAGCTCGGTGTCGTCGACCGCCGTGTCGGCCGTGGGCAGGCCCTCACGGTGCACCAGATCGAGCACGTCGAACAGGCTGTAGGCGACGCCCTTGTCCTCGCCGCGGATGGTCACCAGCCGTCCGCCGTCCGACGCGGGCGGCTGCACGACCACAGGGGGTTGACCGTCCATAGCCCCACCATGCGCCCGAAACGGCCGCTCCGCAGCTCGATCGCGTCCACAAGCGGTACGGGAGCCGGTGGAGCGGGACCCCCTGAGGGTCTGTCCGTCACCGCCCGCCCCCGCCGGGAACACAACTCCGTCCGGGATTCAGTTCCGTGACTGCTGAATGCGTTCTCCTTCTTCTATTGGACGTCGGGCCACGCGGCGTCCAGGCTGGAGACGACCATCGCCCGAACAGCCGAAACGACAGCCGGAAGAGGTCACGAACCCATGCACACCCGCCGCATCGGTGACGTCGACGTCAGCGCGATCGGCCTGGGCGCGATGCCCATGTCCATCGAGGGGCGCCCGGACGAGGAACGCTCCCTCGCCACCCTGCACGCCGCGCTCGACGCCGGTGTCACCCTGATCGACACCGCGGACGCCTACCACCTGCACGCCGACGAGGTCGGACACAACGAGAGCCTCGTCGCCAAGGCCCTCGCCTCCCACGACCGCGGCGACGAGGTGCTGGTCGCCACCAAGGGCGGCCATCTGCGGCCCGGCGACGGCAGCTGGACCCTGGACGGCAGCCCCCGCCATCTCAAGGAGGCCTGCGAGGCGTCGCTGCGCCGTCTCGGCGTGGAGGCCATCGGGCTCTACCAGTTCCACCGGCCCGACCCGAAGGTGGACTACGCCGAGTCCGTCGGTGCCGTACGTGACCTGCTCGACGAGGGCAAGATCCGTATGGCGGGCATCTCGAACGCCAACCCGGAACAGATCCGGCAGGCACGGGAGATCCTCGGCGGCCGGCTGGTCTCCGTGCAGAACCAGTTCTCCCCGGCCTTCCGCTCCAGCGAGCCGGAGCTGCGCCTGTGCGACGAGCTGGGTATCGCCTTCCTGCCCTGGAGCCCGCTCGGCGGTATCGCGAAGGCCGGCGAACTGGGCTCGGCCCACGGGGCGTTCGCGCGTATCGCCGACGCCCGCGGCGTGAGCCCGCAGCGGGTGTGCCTGGCGTGGATGCTCGCCAAGTCGCCCGTGGTGGTGCCGATCCCGGGCGCGAGCCGGCCCGAGACCATCCGCGACTCGCTCGCCGCCGCCGACCTCACCCTGACGCCGGAGGAGCTGGCGGAGCTGGACGCCGCCTGAGCGGATCACGGGGCCCGGGACGGACGTGCGCCGCCCCGGGCCCCGCGCCGCGGGCGTCCCGCGGCCGTACCGCCCCGGCCCTGGTGTACTCCGCAACCGCGCCGGCAGTAAGCGCTTTCAAGGTGCGGCCCGGCGAGACGGCCGCCCCGGCTGCTGCTCGACGGCACCGGCATGAACACCCTCGACCTGCGCACCTACCGGCGCTTCCTGTCGGTCGTGCCGCAGGAGTCGATCCTCTTCGACGGCACGGTCCGCGAGAACGTCGCCTACGGCATGGACGACGCCGACGAGGAGACGGTGCGCGCGGCCCTGCGCGACGCCAACGCGCAGGAGTTCGTCGACCGGCTTCCCAGGGGCCTGGACACCCTGGTCGGAGAGCACGGCGCCCGGCTCTCCGGCGGGCAGCGGCAGCGGCTCGCCATCGCCCGGGCCCTGATCCGCGACCCCCGGGTGCTGGTCCTGGACGAGGCGGGTGGTGATGGGCGACGGCCGCGTGCAGGAGGTCGGCACGCACGAGGAACCGCTGCGCCGGGGCGGGGCTTACACGGCCCTGCACAGCGGCCAGCTCGCCTGACGGCGATCATCAGGCGGTCAATTTCCGTCAGTTCTGCCCCCGCCGCGGAAAAGGTGTGAATGTTTGCGCGTGGTTCGGGCATACGCAGCGCAAACCCACAGAGAGGGGCGCTACGTGCTCGTACCGGACCGGAAGGCCGTCAGGGAGTTGCTGACGCGATACGCGTCGCTGAGGATCGCTCAGGCGGAGAGGCACACGCCGGCGGCGGCACGCGAGCTGGACGACGTCAGTTACACGCTGTGCGTGATGATGGGCACGTCCGACATCAGCGACGCCATCGCCAAGGCGGACGTGCTGCTGCTCACCGAGGAGCGGTCCGCTGCCGCGGACACGGACGGGGAGAACGGCCTGAAGCTGGTCGGCTGAGATCAGGGGCCGGCGACTGCCCCGGTGGTCCGGGTACGGGCCGCCGGGGCAGCGGTCTTCCCGTGGAACGCCGAGCGGTACGCGTACGGCGTGGTGCCGGCCACTTTGCGGAACCGTTCCCGGAACGCCGTCGGGGAACCGAAACCGGCCTGCCGCGCGATCCGCTCGACCGGGTGGTCGGTGTTCTCCAGCAGGTACTGGGCGCGCCGCACCCGCGCCCGCAGCAGCCACTGCAACGGCGTGGTGCCGGTCTGTTCCCGGAAGCGGCGGCTGAACGTCCGCTCGCTCATCCCGGCGCGCGCCGCCAGGCCGCCCAGGGTCACCTCGTGCGCGAGGTGGTCCTCGATCCACTCCAGCACCGGCTCCAGTTCCGACCCCCGGGGCACGGGCGGGTGCTCGTGCACGATGAACTGGGCCTGCCCGCCCTCCCGTTCCAGCGGCATGACCGACATCCGGGCGATGTTGGCCGCCACCGCCGAGCCCAGGTCGCGGCGGATCATGTGCAGGCACAGATCCAGTGCGGCGGCGGCGCCGGCCGAGGTGAGGATCTGCCCGTTGTCCACGTACAGCACGTCCGGCTCCACCTCGATCCGGGGGAAGCGCCGGGCCAGTTCGCCCGCGGCCGCCCAGTGGGTGGTGGCGCGCAGCCCGTCCAGCAGCCCCGCCTCCGCCAGGACGAAGGCGCCCACGCACACGGACGCGATCCGCGTACCGGACGCGGCCGCCTGCCGCAGGGCCGCCAGCACCCCGGCGGAGGGCGGCGCGGCGTCGGGGGAGCAGCCCGGCACGATGACGGTGTCGGCCTCCGCCAGTGCCTCCAGCCCTCGCTCGACGCGCAGCGTGAAACCGCCGTCCGCGCGCACCTCCGGCGTCTCGGCGCACAGCCGGACCCGGTAGGCGGGCCGCCCGTCCGGCAGGCGGGTCCAGGCGAACGTCTGCTGGGGAGCCGCCATGTCGAACGGCACCACATGATCGAGGACCAGGATCGCCACTGAGTGCATGGCGGCCACCTTAGGCGGGTTCCCGCCAGTCCCGTGAGCGGGGTGTCCCGGTGGTCCGGGGCCGGAGCAGCAGGCCGGGCAGTTGGCGGGAATCCGTCGGAAGCTGTCGTTCCAGCCCATGGGCGGCCGGGGCGACGCTCCCTAACGTGAGCGCCGTCGATCGTCTTCGTGGAAAGAGCCCCGGTGACCAAGTTCCTGCTGTCCCTCCATGTCCTGGCCGCCATCGTCGCCATCGGCCCCGTGACCGTCGCGGCCAGCATGTTCCCGCCGGCGGCCCGGCGCGCGGCCCCGGCGGATGACGGCGCCCCCGACCCGTCGGCGGTCGGCACGGTCGCGCTGCTCCACCGCGTCTGCCGTGTCTACGCCGGTGTCGGAGTGAGCGTCCCGGTCCTCGGTCTCGCCACCGGAGCGGTGATGGGCGTGCTGGGCAGCGGCTGGCTCGTCACCTCCATCGCCCTGACCGCCGCGGCCGCCGGCGTCCTGGCCGCCTTCGTCCTGCCCCGCCAGGAGGAACTCCTCGGTCAACTCAAGGGCGCCCAGGCCGTGGAGCACCGGAACACCGCGCAACTCGCCATGTTCACAGGCGTCTTCAACCTGCTGTGGGCCACGGTCACCGTCCTGATGATCGTCCGGCCCGGTTCCACGACGGGAGCCTGAACGGCCGCACACTCATTCGTCACAGATGTCCGGTCCGAGTCAAGTCATCCCGAGGAATTCACACTCCGGGACACCGTGCCGCCTACACTCGCAGTCTCGCCCCCGCTCGGGGCCGACGAGCAGAAAGGCACGTTGACGGGTGTTCCAGGATTCCCCCATCTACGACCGACTCATCGCGGAGCGCGGTGACGTACCCGGACAAGTGCGTCGCGAGGCCGAACGTGTGAGCAGGGAACTGGAGCTGGTCATGCGGCCCTCTCCGTCCCTCGGCTACGACCGCCCGCACTCCCCGGGCGCCGGCTGGCAGCGCACGGCGATGCTCCCCGGCCCGCGACCGCAGTGACCGGTGGGCCGGGCCTGACCGGTGGACCGGGTCGGGCCCGGTGGCCGGGCCTGACCCGTGAGGGCCCCTGCACCGGGCGCCCCGTGCTCAACGAACCGTGGAGTCCATACCGTTGACACGGCTCGACGGTTCCTCCGGAACGGGCCGGGCCAGCCACTCGGCGATCGTGCGGGCGATCGGCTGACCCGTCTCCACCTCCACGAACCCGAACTGCCCCGACTGGTTGCATTCGAGGAACCACCAGGTCCCGTCCGCGTCCTCCACGAAGTCGAAAGCCCCGTAGGCCAGTTCGGCCTCCTTCAGATACGAGTGGACGGCCGGTGCGACGCACGGCGGCACCTCCACCGGCCGCCACGGCGAGCCGGGGGCGGCGAACCGCACGTCGACCTCCTCGGGGTCCGCGTCCGCCGGGACCGCCTTGCGGGCGGCCAGCAGCCGCTCGCCGACTGCGGTGAGCCGGACGTCGGCCCGCTTGGCGATCCGCCGTTGCAGCAGCGTCGGCCCGAAGGCCACGGCGGAGAAGTCCGTGTCCGGCGCGACCCGGCTGGTCGGCACGGCCCGCGGCGGGTCCTGCGGATGCGCGCCCGACACCGGCTTGACCACCAGGTCCGGGTAGCGCTCGGCGAACTCCCGGGCCGCGCGCGGGAACGTGGTGATCAGCGTCGCCGGCACGGGCAGGCCGCACCGCTGGGCGAGCCGCAGCTGCCAGGGCTTGTGCCGGGCCCGGCGGGCCGCGTCGGGATGGTTCATCCAGCGCGCGTCGCAGCCCCGCAGCATGCCGTAGAGGGCCTGCTCGGCCTCCTCGGTCAGCCAGGCGGACGGCTGGGCCGCCCGCCCGGCCGGGGTCCCGGGCCGGCGCACCCAGACGGACCGGAGTCCCCCGATGCTCACCAGCCGCCCCCCGGCGGACAGATGGCCGCGGAACCGGCCGTGCGCGTACTCCCCGGACAGCGCGACGCCCCCGGTCAGATCGGCGGGGTCGACGCGGACCACCGGGACCCCCGTCGCGTTCAGGTGCACGACCACCATGTCCGCGGTCACGTCCTCCTCACAGGTGAGGATCAGCACGGTCATCTTCGGCGGCCCGCGGTCAGTCGTCGAAGTGCGTCTTGGAACCGGCGGTGGACGTGGTGGTGCCGAACTCTCTCAGCAGGGCGAAGTCGGAGGCCGCGACCCGTCCGTCGCGAAGCACGTTCAACTGCAGTCCGGCGTCGTACACGTACGGCACGGCAGCGTCCGACTCCACTGCCGGGCGCGCGTAGTTGAGCGCGAACGGTTGCATCGTCTCTCCCTCGTCGGTACTGCGCCGATCAAGCGGCGGCCCGGCGGTGCGGCCACCCGGCCCGCCGGCTCGTTTCGGCTTCCAGAGACTTATACGAATCGAACGGGTGGTTGGTTTCCTTACTTTCCGTAGTCATCGCGCCGGTTGCCGGTCCGGCGGGGATGCCGTGCTGCGCTCCCGTTCGCCGAGGGAGCCGCGGACGGTGCGCAGAGCGAGCAGCAGGACGCCGATGTCGTCCAGGTAGACCGGGTCGGGCAGCACGTCGGCGGGCAGCACGAAATAGAGCACCGCGCCCCAGAAGACCCAGCGCGGTCCCGTCGGCAGTCCCGCGCGCCGCAGTTCGCGGCGCGTCCGTACGAGCCGCACGAGGACGGTGACGGCGCAGACGAGGACGATCGCCGCGAGTACCGCGGCCACGGTGATCACCGTTGTGGTCGTATCCACGGGTTGCCCCCTCCTGGCGTGCCGCGACCCGGGGTGTCACCTTCTGGATTCCCGTTTCCGGCGGCTGTATTGCGGCCGGGGCCGGACATGTCGGCGTGTCGGCGGACTTTCCCCGCGGGTGGTCATCCCGGTGGCTCACCCGAGTGGCACGGGGTGACGGTGGCGCCTAGTAATGGTCAGCGTAACGTCGCTCGTCACACGACGGGGGGCGCAGGAGCGGCCGCACTCTTCCCTTGGAGGCGAGTATGACCACCTGCTCTTCATCACCCCGCTCGAACGAACCCGCCATATCCCAGGAGCCGAACGGGTCCGCCCAGCCGTCCGCCGAGACAACCGCCGCCACCGGTACGCACCAGGTGGAGCAGACGAGCACGCAGCCCGCCGCCGGCTCGTACGAGGCGTACGGCTCCCCCCAGGCCGCCCCGACGGGTCCAGGGCCCGCCGCCCCCGGTTCCCACCCGGCGGCCACGGCCGGTCCGCCGCCCGCCGCCGTGCCGGAACGGCCGGGCCGGCCCCCCGCGGAGCCCGCGGCCCCGGACCCGTACCGCCCGCCGGCGCGGCCCGCTCCGACGGACCGGGCGTGGACGGATCCCGCCGAGGCACCGCCCGCCCCTGTGGTGGAGCCCCCGCGCCCCCCGGAGTCCCGGCCCGCCGGTCCCGGGCAGGACTGGATCGATCCGGCGGAGTCCCGGCCCGCCGCTCCCGGGCACGACCGGGCGGACGCCGCCGACGCGCGGCCCGCCGGTCCCGGGCAGGAGTGGACCGATCCCGCCGAGGCCCGGCCCGACGCCGGTCGCGAGCCGGTTGACGTGCCGGCCGGACCCGGCCGGTCCGCCGCGGCCGGTCCGTCCGGGCCCTCCGCGGCTCAGGCCTCCCCGCCCGGCCGGGACGAGCCTGCCGCACCCACCCGCCCCGGCCCGGACGGGACCGAGCCCACGGCCGCCGCCCGGCCCTTCGTCATCCGCTCCCTGGACGACAACCCGGTGGAGCTCCGGCCCGGCACGGGCACCGGCGCCGTGCCGTACGGCGACGCGGTCAGCGACCTCGTGCACGCGGCCGTCGCCGACCGGCCGCTGGAGGAGGTCGTCGACCTCATCACCTCGCTGGAGGAGTCGGCGGACCACAGCCAGGCCAGGGTGGACGCGCTCCGCACCGCCGGTGTGGCGCGGCCGGTCGAGGACGTGTCCCGGCTGATCGCCCTGCTGACCAAGCCCCCGCGCGACGCCGACTGCGCGGACGAGGCGATCCGGGCCGCGGCCGCCCACCGCCCGGTCGAGGAGGTGACGCGGCTGGTGACCCTGCTGCACAAGGAGCCGCAGGAGCCCCACGTCCGCGAGGAGGCCCTGCGGGCGGCCGCCACCGGCCGGTCGGTCGGGGAGCTGGTCGAACTGATCGACCGTCTCGGCCTGGAACGTCTGGACCGCAAGGGCCGCCTGCCGAACGGCACTCCGCGCCCCGAGGCCGACCCGGCCGAGCCCGAGAAGCCGGACCGCCCGGGCAGGCGCCGCGCCGCACGTGCCCCGTCGAACGGGGAGACCCGGCGCACGCTCGACGCGGCCCCGGCCGGGACCGGGGACCGCGCGACCGAGCGGATGGCCCGGTCCGTGTCCTGGACGGGCTGGCTCGCCGCCCTGGCCCTGGCCGTGTGCGCGGTGGCCCACTTCCCGCTCGAGCGCGGTGAGGCGTCCCTGCGCCTGCACGCGTTCGCGCTCGGCCTGTCGGTGCTGTGCACCGTCCTGGCGCTGCTGCTGGCCCTGCGCCCCGTCGCCGTGGTGCTGGCCGGGTCGGTGCTGGTGCCCACGGTGCTGGCCGGCGCCCAGGCGTACGGGAACAGCTTCCCGTCGGCGTCGCTGCCCCGGGCCGTGGACCTCGCGCTCGCCCCGCCGTGGCTCGCCGCCGCGACCGCGGTGTGCGCGGCGCTGCTGGCCCTCGTCGCCCTCGTCTTCCGTGTGCTGGCGCCGATCGCCGGCCGGCAGTGGGCGGCCGTGCCCCCACCGGAGGCGCCCCGCACGGCGGAGTGACCCCCGTGGGCCTCGTACCGGACCGGATCCGCTCGGCGCGGCTCCGGTCCGGCCCGTGTGTCACGACGCGCGGTGGGCGAGCAGCCCGGTGAGTACCCGGTCGGGGGTGAGGGGGAGTTCGCGGAAGCGGACGCCCGTGGCGTGGTGCACCGCGTTGCCGATCGCCGCTGCCGTCCCCACGATGCCGATCTCCCCGATGCCCTTGCTGCCCATCGGATTGAGCCGGGGATCGTCCTCGTCGAGCCAGTGCGCCTCGATCCCGGCCACGTCGGCGTGCACCGGCACGTGGTACGACGCCAGGTCCGACTCGGCGAAGTCGCCGAACGCCGCGTCCACCGTGCTGCCCTCGGTCAGCGCCATGCCCAGCCCCATCGTCATGCCGCCGACGAACTGGGAGCGCGCGGTCCGGGCGTTGAGGATGCGCCCGGCGGCGTAGACCCCGAGCAGCCGGGCGACCCGGACCTCGCCGGTGACCGCGTCGACGGTGACCTCGGCGAAGTGCGCCCCGAAGGCGTGCCGCGCCCACGCGCTCTCGGCGTCCGCCGCGCCCGTGGTGTCCGCGTGGACGTCGAGGCCCCGCTCGGGCAGCGGCCCGGTGTGCTCGGCCAGCCGTCGCGCCAGGCGGGTACAGGCCTCGTGCACCGCCCAGCCCCAGGAGGCGGTGCCGGAGCTGCCGCCGGCCAGCGGCGCCGACGGCAGCTCCGTGCTGCCGATCTCGATCCGCACCCGTTCCTGCGGCACACCCAGCGCGTCGGCCCCCACCTGCGCCAGCACGGTCCGGGCGCCCGTCCCGATGTCGGTGGCGTCGATGCGCACCAGGAACGTCCCGTCCGGCAGCGCGCGGGCCCCGGCCGTGGACGGACTCGCCATGACGGGGTACGTCGCCGCCGCCACGCCCGTGCCCAGCAGCAGCGGCCCGTCCCGCCGCGCGCGCGGACGCGGATCACGTGCCGCCCAGCCGAAGCGCCGGGCGCCCTCGCGCAGGCACTCGACGAGGTGCCGGCTGCTGAACGGCCTGCCGCTGTCGGGCTCGACGTCCGGCTCGTTGCGGACGCGCAGCTCGATCGGGTCCAGGCCGAGCTCGCCGGCCAGTTCGTCCATGGCGGACTCCAGCGCGTACATGCCCGGTGCCTCGCCCGGCGCGCGCATCCAGGACGGGGAGGGCACGTCCAGCGCCGCGACGCGGTGCAGGGTCCGGCGGTGCGGGGCGGCGTACATCACGCGCGCGGGCACCGCAGCCTGCTCGACGAACTCCTTGACGCGCGAGGTGTGCGTGGCGACCTCGTGCGTGAGGGACACCAGACGCCCGTCCGCGTCGGCCCCGAGCCGCAGCCGGTGCAGGGTGGGGGCACGGTGCCCGACGACGGCGGGCAGGAAGCGGCGGGGGAGGGCCACCGTGACGGGCCGGCCGGTCCGTCGCGCGGCCATCGCGGCGAGCACCACGTCGGGCCGCGGGGTGCCCTTGGAACCGAAACCGCCGCCGACGTGCTCGGCCGTGACGACGATCCGCTCCTCGGGCAGGGCGAACAGCCGGGCGAGCACGGCCCGGACGGCGTGGGCGCCCTGGCTGGAGGTGTGCACCAGGAGCCGCCCGTCCTCCCAGCGTGCGGTGCTGGTGTGCGGCTCCATGGGGTGGTTGTGCAGCGGCGGCACCCGGTAGGCGACGTCGACCCGGGCGGCCGAGGCACCGAACGCGCCGTCGGGATCGCCCTGTTCGCGCACGGCGGGCTGGCCGGCGTTGGCCTCCTCGGGCACGTACAGGCCGGGATGCGATGTGCCGAGGACGACGTCGTGCTGCTCGGTGTCGTAGGAGACGCGGACGGCGGCGGCGCCCGCCCGCGCGGCCTCCAGGGTCTCGGCCACCACCAGGGCCACGAACCAGCCGCGGTGCGGGACCCGGTCGTTCTGCAGCACGGCGAGCGTGGCGTCGTCCGGCTCCCCGAGGCGCGGCGCGTTCTCGTGCGTGAGGACGTCGAGCACACCGGGTACGGCCAGGGCGGCCGCCGTGTCGACGCCGGCCACCCGCCCCCGGGCCACGGCCGCGGGCACGGGCCAGGCCTGGACGCGGCCGGGATGGTGGAACTCGGCCGCGTAGCGGGCGGTGCCGCCGACCTTCTCCCGTCCCTCCCGGCGCTCGACGGGAGCGCCCGCGCTGCCGGTCATGAGGCCCTCCTGGTCTGCGCGGTGTCCGTGAGCCGGGACAGCACGTCCACGGCGAGGTTCCGGGCGAGCGGCACCTTGTAGCCGTTGTCCCGCAGCGGCCGCGCGGCGGACAGCTCCAGCTCGACGGCGTGCTCGAACGCGGCGGTGGTGGGCGCGGCGCCGGTCAGTGCCTCCTCCGCCCGCCGGGCCCGCCACGGCCGGTGCGCCAGTGCCCCGAAGGCGATGCCCACCTGCCCGGTGACGCCCTGCTCCAGCCGCAGCACGACCGCGACGGACGCGAGCGCGAAGGCGTACGAGGCGCGGTCGCGCGCCTTGCGGTACGCCGACGGCAGTCCGGCCGTCGCGGCCGGCAGTACCACCGCGGTGACCAGTTCGCCCGGGCGGATCTCGGTGTCCTGCTCCGGCTGCTCCCCGGGCAGCCGGTGGAAGCCGGCCGCCGCGACGCTGCGCGTGCCCTCGGGCCCGGACAGCTCGACGCGCCCGTCGAGAGCGGCCAGCGCCACCGCCATGTCCGAGGGGTGGGTGGCGATGCAGTGCGCCGAGTACCCGAGCACCGCGTGATCGCGGTGGACGCCCTCGCGCGCGCCGCAGCCGCTGCCCGGCTCGCGCTTGTTGCAGGGCTTCGACAGGTCCTGGAAGTACGGGCACCGGGTGCGCTGGAGGAGGTTCCCGCCGGTCGTCGCGGCGTTGCGCAGCTGCCCGGACGCGCCCGCGAGGACCGCCTGGGACAGCGCCGGGTACCGGTCGCGGACGAGGGGGTGGGCCGCCAGGTCGCTGTTGCGGACCAGCGCCCCGATCCGCAGGCCGCCGTCCGGCAGCTCCTCCACGGCGTCCAGCGGCAGGCGGGTGACGTCGATGAGGGCGGCGGGCGTCTCGACGCCGAGCTTCATCAGGTCGACCAGGTTGGTGCCGCCCCCGAGATAGCGGGCGCCGGGGTGCGAGGCGTAGGCCGCGGTCGCCTCCTCGACGCTGCCGGCGCGGACGTAGGCGAACTCCTTCACGGGATCACGTCCTCGACCGCCTCGGCGATCCTCGGATACGCGCCGCAGCGGCACAGGTTGCCGCTCAGCCGCTCCCGGATCTCCGCGCGGTCCAGTGCCACGGCCGCACCGGAGGGCGTCGCCGGGTCGGTCACGTGCGAGGGGTGCCCGGCCGCCGCCTCGGCGAGCATGCCGGCCGCTGAGCAGATCTGGCCCGGGGTGCAGTAGCCGCACTGGAAGGCGTCGCGCTCCAGGAACGCCCGTTGCAGCGGATGCGGTTCGTCCCCGTCGCCGGCCAGGCCCTCCACCGTGGTGACCTCGCAGCCGTCCAGGGCGACGGCGAACAGCAGACAGCTGTTGACGCGCCGCCCGTCCACCAGGACCGTGCAGGCACCGCACTGGCCGTGGTCGCAGCCCTTCTTGGCGCCGGTCAGGTCCAGGTCCTCGCGCAGGAGGTCCAGCAGGACCCGCCGGTGGTCGACGGTGAGTGTGTGGGGCTTGCCGTTGACGCGGAGCGTCGTCTCCGAGTGGTGCTGGTCGTTGCCCATGCGTGGAGAACCTTCCCGGGCGGGCCGTACTGCCGTACGGACCGCGTATCCACCGGGCCCCGGCTGACACGTGCGTCCCGTGAGGAAGCCGTCAGCGTTCCGAACCCACGCGCGGGGCGTCGGCGCTCTCGCCGTCCCGGGAGGGCGTCGCGGGCAGGATCGCCCTGAAGCGTTCGAGCGTACGCGTGATCTGCTGGAGCGGGGAGGCGGCGGAGGTGTCGGACGGCCGTTCGCGCGGGGGAGCGGCCCCGGCCGTCTCCTGGTAGGCCGCCAGCGCCTCATGGGCGCGTTCGGCCGCCTCCCGGTACAGGTCGCGCGACTTCGTCATGGCCTCCAGCGCCTCGGCGTACATGGCCACCAGACCGCGCTGGCGGTCCAGCTCCTCGTGCAGCGTCAGCAGGTGCCAGTCCTCACGGAGTGCCGTGAGGGCGTCCTCGGCTCCGTCGGGCAGGGGCCGCGGCAGCGCGGCGAAGCGCCTGACCGCGTCCACCAGGTCGGCTGGCTCCGAGCCGTCGAGGAAGACCGCCCGCACCGAGAAGTCCCCGGGTGCGTAGCCCTCCGGCGCCGGGGTCCCGGGCAGCACGACGGCACCGCCGCGCGGCACCTCCACACCCGTGTCCCGCAGCGCCCAGTTCAGGCCGCGCAACTGCTGCGGGGCGGCGCGGTGCTCCACCACGCGGTGCCGCAGCCCCGGCGGCAGCCAGCGCACCAGCGGCACCCGGCCGCGTTCGTCGGTGGTCATCGCCTCGTGGACGACCACGTGGATGTGCCAGCCGCCCCGTACCGCGCCGCGGAGCAGGCGCCGGACCTCCCTGTCGTCCCGGGGGAGCGGGTTGATCCGCCCGAGGGTCAGCCGCGCGGTGGCGTCCTCGTCCCAGGCGGTCTCCGGCTCGTCCGGCCAGAACAGGGCGGTCGGGGACGGCCAGTCGTCGCTCCACGGCTGTTCGGCCTCGGCGGCCAGCAGCCACTCCTGCCGGCCGTCCGCCCCGGTCGTGACGCTCAGCCGCGCGCGCACCGTCACGCCGTCGCCGGTCCGCCAGCGGGCCTCGAAGACCCGCTCGGCCGGACCGGTCCCGGTCTCGGGCAGTTCCAGGAAGTCGTCGATGTCCTGGTCGTCCTTGCGCTGCTGCAGCGAGCGCCGCAGAACGTCTTCCGCGGCGCCTGAGGCATGGCGGCCGCGCGCCAGCCACACGGTGGCGGGGGTCGTCGGGCGGGCGGTGTCGGATGTCGGCATGAGTCCATCCGTGAGCGGGGGCACGTGCGCCTGCCAGTATCGTCGCCGCAGGCAGGTGGGTATAACCCGGGGTCACGCAGTCCCTACCCGGGCCGCGCCGGGGCATGTGTCCCCAGGGCGGCGTGACGCGGTGCACGGCGGCGCCCAGCGGCGGAGCGAGAGGCGCGGGACGTACTCCCCGCGCGGGGTGTGCGCGCCGCGCGCACATCGGGCGCGCTCACTCGTGGCCGGGCCGGTACGCGGTCCCGACAATGGTGCGCACGAGCAGGGCCCGCCCACCATCCGCATCGGGGCGGGTCCTGCTCGCTTCCCCGTGCGCCCGGGGGCTCCCCACCGGGCCGTCACCGGCTCCGTCACCCGTCCTCGGCCGCCGGTGACCTGCGGCGGGGGTTTCCCGGCCGGTGTGCGAGGCTGGACCCGCGTGGATCGACGCATGACAGAAAGGGGATGCGCCATGAGCGACGTCGAGGAGAGGGCGCTGCTGGCGGGCGGCTGCTTCTGGGGTATGCAGGAGCTGATCCGGTCGCTGCCCGGAGTGGTGCGTACCCGGGTGGGGTACAGCGGCGACGACGACAAGCCCCACCCCACTTACCGGGATCACGGCAAGCACGCGGAGTCGATCGAGATCGTCTTCGACCCCACGGCCACCGACTACCGCGCGATCCTGGAGTACTTCTTCCAGATCCACGACCCGACCACGAGGAACCGCCAGGGCAACGACGTGGGGCTCAGCTACCGCTCCGCCATCTTCTACCTGGACGACGAGCAGCGGCGCGTCGCGGAGGACACCATCGCGGACGTCGAGGCGTCCGGACTGTGGCCGGGGCCCGTGGTGACCGAGGTCGTGCCGGCCGGCGCGTTCTGGGAGGCCGAGCCGGAGCACCAGGACTACCTGCAGCGCTACCCGGACGGGTACACCTGCCACTTCCCGCGCCCGAACTGGCGGCTGCCCAAGCGCGCGGAGTCCTGAACCACGAGATCCACGAGCGCTGCCGGGAAACGCCTCTTCCCCGGCAGCGCTTCGTCGTTTCCAGCATCTCCGGTCAGGGTCCCCGTCAGGGCGTCGTATCCTGCCCGCTTCCGTTCGTCCACGCTCACCCTCCGCCCGCTTCCCTGCACATTCCTTTGGAAAATGCCAAAGCGTTCACCTGGGTCGAGCACGCACCGTAGTGTCGTGCTCACGTTCGCGGGAACGTCCGTGCAGGGGGAGGGGATTCGGCGTGCCCGGAATCGACGAGAGTCTGCTGGAGGCCATGCGGCTGCCCGGTGCCCGAGGGGCGTCGGTCGTCGACTGGATCAGCGGTCTTGCCCTGGGCGCGGTGGGTGACGCTCCAGGCGGCGACCCGGAGGCGACGGCGGCGGAGACCGCCGAACTCGCCCGGCTCGCCACCGAGAGCGGCGTGCTCGCCCCGGCCGGTGGCGACGCGGGCGGCGCCTCGGGCAAGGAGCCACCCGTGCAGGACCTCATCCTCACGAACACGGACTCGTACCACCTGCTGAGGTTCGTCACCACGACCTTCGACAGCACCGTGTTCCTGCACTTATGGGTCGACCGCACGGACGGCAACCTGGCCCTGGCCCGCATACGGCTGGCCGAGATCGCGGACAGACTGGTGCTCGGATGATCGCCCAGATCCTCGGCTCACGCACCGACGAACCGGCCTCGGCCCAGCTCGCCACCCTGGCGGCGCGGCGCGCGAGCGGAGCCCTGTCCACCGAGGCGGGGATCGTCTACCTGGCGGCCGGACACGTCGTCCACGTGGAGTCCGCACTCACGCCCGCCCTCGGCGACCTGCTCACCCACAGCGGTGCGCTGGCAGCGGACGGCTGGTGGGAGGCGATCGACCGGGCGGGCCGCCGCTGCCGGGTCGGACGGCAGCTCGTGGACAGCGGGCACCTGGCCGTCGGCGCACTGGAGTTGTGCCACCTCGGCGCCCTCTTCGACGCGGCGTACTTCGTCCTCGCCCACGACGGACCGGCCCTGCGCTTCCGCCCCGGAGTCGCGCACTGGCTCGGCGCCGTCCGCCCCGTACCGGTGGACGCCGTCCTGCGGGAGTCCAGACGCCGCCGCGAACTGCTGCAGCGCATATGGCCCGAGCCCGACGTCGACCGGGCGCCGCTCGCCCGTGTGCCCGGCGCCGGGACCACGGACCTGCCCGCCCGCCGCGGCCGCATCCTCGCCCAGGTCGACGGCGTCCGCACCGCCGCCCAGATCGCCACGGCCCTCGCCTGCCGCACCTTCCACACCCTGGTCGAACTCCGCCGTCTGGCCGCCGCCGGGATGGTCGCCCCGGCAGCGCCGGCCCCGGCGCCGCCGGCCGCCGCGATGCCCGGGGCGCCGGTGACATCCGCCGCGCCGGCGGCGTTCGAGGCCCCGGGACCGTCCGGCGGGCCGCTCGCCGCGTCCGCCGCGCCGGGGCCCGCCCCTGGCCCGGTGTTCCCGGACGAGCCCGAGACCGCTCTGCTGCGACGGCTCCTGCACGCCTTGGAGGCACTGTGATCCGCGCGCGACGACAGCGTGCCGAAAGGAGACTGCTCATGGCCGTCGAGACCGACGTCCTGGACGAACTGCGTGGGCTGCGCACCCGCGTACCCCGGCTGACCGGCGCGCTCGCGGCCACCGTCGACGGACTCGTCCTCGCCCACGACGTGCCCGACACGGAACCGGAGGGTCTCGCGGCCCTCACCGCCGCCGCCCTCGGCGTCGCCCACCGCATGACCGACGCCGCCGCCCGGGGCGACTTCCGCGAACTCCTGGTACGGGGCTCGGCGGGCTACGTCGCGACCTACGCGGCCGGTGCCACCGCCGTCCTCACCCTGCTCGCCGAGGACCGCGTCAACGTCGGCCGCCTCCACCTGGAGGGCCGGCGCAGCGGGGCCAGGATCGCGGACCTGGTGGCCACGCGCGTCGGCCCGGGCACCGGCCGCCACGCCGAGCGTGCGGCACCTCCGCACACCACGTCCGCACCGCAGCTCCCGCCCGGCACCGGCGAGGAACACCTCCCCGCGGAATCCCCGGTCACCACCGCCCGCCCCATCGGCACCCTCCCGGTACGCACCCCACAGCGCCCCGCCCACCAGCCGCGCCCCCGGCCCGGCACCTGAACGGCCCGGCCTCGAACGGCCCGGCACCGAGCGGCCGGGCCCAGAACCGCCCGGCACCGAACGGCCCGGCCCAGAACCGCCGGGCACCGAACGGCTCGCGCCTGAACCGCAGAGCCGCTCCGCACCTCCCGACCCCCACAGACCGACCGAAGAAAGACCCGAGGAAAGGAACCGACCCCATGGCCAACACCGAGACCGCGCTGAAGGAATGCCTGAGCTCCATCGACGGAGCCACGGCCGTCGCCCTCGTGGACTACACGAGCGGCATGGCCCTCGGCACCCTCGGCGGCGGCAAGGACTTCAACCTCGAAGTCGCCGCCGCCGGCAACACCGACGTCGTACGGTCCAAGCTGCGCACCATGGAACTCCTGGGCCTGAAGGAGGAGATCGAGGACATCCTCATCACCCTGAACACCCAGTACCACCTCATCCGCCTGCTGAAGGGACGCGGGGGCAGCGGGCTCTTCCTCTACCTCGTGCTCGACGGCAGCCGCGCCAACCTCGCGATGGCCCGCCACCAGCTCCGCCGGATCGAGGCCGACCTGGAGGTCTGAACCGGCACCACGGGACGGGAGCCCTCCGCCACCTGCACGCGGCGGAGGGCCCCGGCACACCCGACACCCTGATCCGGCCCGACGGGCCCGTGGGGTGCGTGGCGGGCGGCACCGGCCGGCGCGACTACCTCACGCGCCGGCTGCCGAACGCCTCAACGGCCGGATCGGCGAGCCACTCGATCAGCAGCCGGTTCGTCTCGGCAGGGCGTTCCCGCTGCACGAAGTGGCCGCAGCCGTCGAGGATGTGGGCTGTTGCCGGTTCGGCACATCACCGATCCGTGCGGGCGGCCCCTTCAGCCGGTGCCCACGTGGGCGGCCAGTGCTTCCTCGATCGCCGCCGTGTCCGCCGCGTCCGCGGCCCAGGCCGCGTACCCGTCGGGGCGGACCAGGACGGTCGTGCCCCGGGCACTCTTCCAGCGCTCCACGGCCAGCCGGTCCTCACGGGTGCCGCCGTCCCGGTACGCCTCAGGAGTGATCAGCACGAACCGGCCGCCGCGCAGGGCCTCGTACAGGCGGCCGCCTTCCAGGGTGACGTCCGGGACCCGCCGGCCGGTGAGGCGGTGGGCTCCGCGGGGCGCCGGGTACCGGTAGCCGATGCCGGTGATCTCGCCGACCACCTTGCGCCGGGCCGGGCCGGCCGCGTTCAGGAAACCGGTGAGCACGGCCCGCGACGCCAGCGCCCACGGGGACTTGGCCATGGCGACGCGGACGATGCCGCCGCTGCTGCGCAGCACCGCCCGGCCGACCGGGTGGCGTTCGAGCTGGTAGCTGTCGAGCAGCGCGGGGTCCGCGTGGCCCCGGACGACCGCGGCCAGCTTCCAGCCAAGGTTGGCCGCGTCCTGCAGGCCGGTGTTCATGCCCTGGCCGCCGGCCGGGGTGTGGACGTGCGCGGCGTCCCCGGCGAGGAAGACGCGGCCCACCCGGTAGGCGGGCACCTGCCGTTCGTCGCTGTGGAAGCGGGACATCCACCGTGCGTCGTGCATGCCGAAGTCGCGGCCGAGCGCGAGCCGGTGACCTCCTTGACCTCGTCGAGGGCGAGCGGCGCGCTGTCGGGGACGTCACGGGCGCGGTTCCAGGCGATGACCCGGTGGTAGCCGTCCCCGAACGGCGCGAGGAACGCGAAGGCGTCACCGGTGGCGTCGGCCGTGAGCAGGTTCTCCGGCTCCTCGGCCAGCCGCACGTCCGCCAGGACCACGGAGCGGATGACGGACCGGCCGGGAAACGGCAGCCCGATCGCCTCCCGTACGGTGCTGCGCAGGCCGTCGGTGCCCACCACGTAGGCCGCCCGCAGCCGTTCGGTCTCCCCGCCCGCCGTGCGGACCTCCACCGTCACCCCGCCGGCGTCCTGGGTCAGTCCGGTCAGCTCGGTCTCGTGGCGGAGCACCGCGCCGGCCTCGACGGCCCGCTGCCGCAGGACCTTCTCGACCTCGTACTGCGGGATGACGAGCAGGTGGTCGAAGCGGGAGGGGAGCGAACTCAGGTCGATGGTGAGACGGCCGAAGAGGCGGAGGCTGTCCAGGGGGCGGCCGATGGACTCCAGTTCGTCCGCCAGGCCCCGGGCGTCGAGCTGCTCCAGGGTGCGGGCGTGCACGACGAAGGCGCGGGAGAGGTTGCTGATCCGGTCCGGGCGCTTCTCGAGGAGTGTGACGGGGATCCCGGCGGCGGCGAGGTCGCCGGCCAGGAGAAGACCGGCGGGACCGGCGCCGACGACGATCACGGAGGACTGCTGGGTCTGCACGAGGTGACCTCCTGTTGCCAACACACATGGGCCAACGCTTGTTGACCAACGTAGAGCCCAATGCGCCTACGGTCAACAGTTGTTGGCAAACAGGTGTTGGCCTACGCTGGCCGGCATGAACGTCAGCGACAGCAAGGGTGTGGAACCGGGCCCCGGCGGCACGCGCCGCCGCTCGGAGGACACCCGAGGCGCCATCCTCACAGCCGCCCGGGAGCGCTTCGCGACCGACGGCTACGACCGGGCCACCATCCGCGCGATCGCCAAGGACGCGCGCATCGATCCCTCCATGGTCATGCGCTACTACGGCAACAAGGAGGGCCTGTTCGCCGCGGCCGTCTCCATCGACCTGTCCATGCCGGACCTGGCCGCACTGCCCCGCGAGGAGGCGGGGCGGGCGCTCGTGACGCACTTCCTCGGCATGTGGGAGGAGAACGAGGTGCTGACGGCGCTGCTCAGGGTCGGGGCGACCAACAGCGCCGGGGCCGAACGGATGCAGGCGGTCTTCCGCGACCAGCTGGTCCCGGTCGCCCGCGCGGTCTGCCCCGATCCCGAGCAGGCGGCCACACGGGCCGGACTGTGCGCCGCGCAGCTCCTCGGACTGGCGCTCACGCGCTACGTCCTGAGGTTTCCGCCGGCGGTGTCGCTGGCCCGTGAGGAGATCGTCGCCTGGGTGGCCCCGACGCTGCAGCGCTACCTCACGGCACCGAGCCCCTGACGGGACCCGGGCCGGTCCGGCTCAGCCGTGGTACGTGATGTACCCGTTGCCGTCCGGGTCGGAGCCGCTCCTGGTGTACGAGTGCACGTCGGCGCGGGCGCCGGACGGCTTGTACACGTAGATCGTGTCCTTGTCGTTGTTCCACATGAAGTTGCAGTTGTCGCGGTACACGACGTTGCCCGCGTCGGAGTCGGTCCCGTTGCCGCCGCGCAGCTTCACGTAGTCGCCCGGCTGGAGCGTGTGGCTCGCGGTGAACGTGAACGTGTTCCCCGCGGCGTCCTTCACGACGTACCCCTTGAGGTTGACCGTCGTGGACTTCGAGTAGTTCTTGATGGACAGGTACTCCTCCTTGGTGTTCCCTCCCGAACACCGGTTGGAGTCGCTGCCGGGAGCGTCGTACTGGATGCCGCGGATCTTCAGCGCGGAGCTGTACTCGGCGGCCTGGGCGGGAACCGCGCTCAGGGCGGTCAGGGCCCCGGCGGCGACGGCCGCGATGGCGGTGGTGGTGGTGAGGCGTATGCGCATGGACGTTCGTCCCCCCTGCATGGCCTTGCGATGAAGGCGATGTGATGATTTGGTGAAGCAGAGGGATCGTACAGGCTTCAAGCACGCGCAGGGGCGGGTCCGGTGACATGGCCACCGGACCCGCCCCGCGGGTGTATGGAGGTGCGGCGAGAGGTCAGGCGCCGCTGGCGCGCAGCATGTCCTCACGCTCGACGATCTTCACGCGCTCGCGGCCCTCGGGCTCGCCCAGCGCCTTCTCCGCTGCGTCCAGCTTGTACCAGCCGTCCCAGGTGGTGAAGCGGATGTCGCGCTCGGCGAGGAAGGCGTCCACCGCCTCCGGCGCGGGGGTCGCGGGCGTCTGCAGCCGCCCGTTGGCGTAGTCGTCCAGCAGGTTGGCCACGGTCTCGTTGGCGTCGCCCTTGGTGTGCCCGATCAGGCCCACGGGGCCGCGCCGGATCCAGCCGGTGACGTACGTCGACTGCAGGTGCTCGCCGGACTCCTGCAGGACCCGGCCGCCCTGGTCGGGGACCGTGCCGGAGTCGATGTCCCAGGGCAGCTTGGGGAGCTTGTCGGACAGGTAACCGACGGCCCGGTAGACGGCGGTGACGTCCCAGGTCTTGAAGGTGCTCGTGCCCCTGACGTTGCCCGTGCCGTCGAGTTCCGTGCGCTCGGTGCGCAGGCCGACGACCTTGCCGTCCTCGCCGAGGATCTCCACCGGCGACTCGAAGAAGTGCAGGAAGAGCTTGTGCGGGCGGTCGCCGACGTCGCGGATCGCCCAGTTCTCCAGGGTCTTGGCGACCATGTCGGCCTGCTTGTTGCCGCGCCGGGTGGCGATCGAGCCCTCGTCGTAGTCGATGTCCTCGGGGTCGACGATGACCTCGATGTTGGGGGAGTGGTCCAGCTCGCGCAGCTCCATCGGGCTGAACTTCGCCTGGGCGGGGCCCCGGCGGCCGAACACGTGGATCTCCTTGGCCCGGTTGGCCTTCAGGCCCTCGTAGACGTTCGGCGGGATCTCGGTCGGCAGCAGCTCGTCCGCCGTCTTGGCCAGGACGCGGGCGATGTCGAGCGCCACGTTGCCGACGCCGAGGACGGCGACCTTCTCGGCCTCCAGCGGCCAGGTGCGCGGCACGTCGGGGTGGCCGTCGTACCAGGAGACGAAGTCGGCGGCGCCGTAGGAGCCGTCGAGGTCGATGCCGGGGAGCGACAGCGAACGGTCGGCCATCGCGCCGGTGGCGAAGATCACGCCGTCGTAGAACGCCCGCAGGTCGTCCAGGCTGATGTCGGTGCCGTAGTCCACGTTGCCGAACAGCCGGATCTGCGGTTTGTCGAGCACCTGGTGCAGGGCCGTGATGATGCCCTTGATCCGCGGGTGGTCGGGGGCGACGCCGTAGCGGATCAGTCCGAACGGCGCCGGCATGCGCTCGAAGATGTCGATGGACACGCCGGGCTCGGCGGCCACCTCGGACTTGAGCAGGGCGTCGGCGGCGTAGATCCCGGCGGGGCCGGATCCGACGATGGCTACCCGCAGGGGGCGGGGCATGGTCAGGTTCCCTTCGAGCGGCGACAAGCGATCTCGACGGGAAGCCTAAACTAAGGCATGCCTTACTTGGTACGCGGGTCCGGTCTATGGGCCCATAAGGCTACTTTATGAGAAGTCCCCGGTCCGGCTTATGGCCGTCCACCGGCCTCACGGCAGGGGCTGCTCGGCCCAGATGACCTTACCCGTCGGCAGATAGCGCGTCCCCCAGCGTTCGGCGAGCTGCGCGACGAGGAACAGCCCCCGGCCGCCCTCGTCCGTCATGGCCGCGTACCGCAGGTGCGGCGAGGTGCTGCTGCCGTCGAACACCTCGCAGATCAGGTTGCGGTCGCGCAGCATCCGGACCCGGATCGGCCCGTCGCCGTAGCGCAGCGCGTTGGTGACCAGCTCGCTCAGGATCAGCTCGGTGGCGAACGTGAGCTCGTCGAGGCCCCAGGCGGCCAGCTGCCGGGTCACCGCCGCCCGCACCTCGCCCACGGCCGCCGGTTCGGCCGGCACCGGCCACTCGGCGACGTGGTCGGCCCTGAGCGCCCGCGTCCGGGCGACGATCAGCGCGATGTCGTCGCTGGAACGGGCCGTGAGCCGCGCGTCGAGCACGACCCGGCAGGTGTCCTCCGGGGACTCACCGGCCCGGCCCAGCGCCTCGCGCAGCATCTCCAGACCGACGTCGATGTCCCGCTCCCGGTCCTCCACCAGTCCGTCGGTGTACAGCACGAGCCGGCTGCCCTCGGCCAGCTCCAGCTCCGCCGTCTCGAAGGGCAGCCCCCCGAGCCCGAGCGGGGGACCGGCGGGCACGTCCGGGAACTCGACCCTGCCGTCCGGGTGGATCAGGGCCGGCGGCGGATGCCCGGCCCGGGCGACGGTGCACCGCCGGGAGACCGGGTCGTACACGGCGTACAGACAGGTCGCGCCGGTGACCGGGGCGCTGCCCTCGTCCTCCGTCTCGTCCTGGTCGATCCGCCCCACCAACTCGTCCAGCAGAACGATGAGTTCGTCCGGCGGCAGATCGAGGGAGGAGAAGTTGTGCACGGCCGTGCGCAGCCGTCCCATGGTGGCCGCGGCGTGCAGCCCGTGCCCGACCACGTCCCCGACCACGAGTGCGACCCGAGCCCCGGACAGCGGCAGCACGTCGAACCAGTCGCCGCCCACGCCGGCCTGGGCGGGCAGATAGCGGTAGGCGATCTCCAGGGCGCCCTGCTCGGGCAGGTTGCGGGGGAGCAGACTCCGCTGGAGGGTCACCGCCATGCTGTGCTCGCGCGTGTAGCGGCGGGCGTTGTCGATGGAGACGGCGGCCCGTGCGACCAGCTCCTCGGCCAGGACCAGCTCGTCCTCGTCGAAGGGCTCCGGCTTCTCGTGGCGCCAGAAGCTGACCACGCCCAGCACCAGCGCCCCGGCCCGCAGCGGCACGGTGATCAGCGAGTGGATGCCGTAGCCGACGATCTGCGCGGAGCGCTCCAGGTCCTGCGCCTGCCAGCCGGGTGCTTCGCCCAGCCGCGGCTCCAGGACGGGCCGGCCGGTGCCGAGGCTGCGGCCCTGCGGGGAGGTCTCCACGAACCGGATCCGCTCACCGACCGGATAGAGGGGAGCGTCCTTGCGGATGCCGCTGAGGGCCGTGCGGCTGAGCGTGGCGGCGGCGTCCGGCTGTCCGCCGCCCAGGACCGCGTCGAACAGGTCCACGGTGGCGAAGTCGGCGAACCGGGGCACGGCCAGCTCGGTCAGCTCCTCGGCCGTCCGGGTCACGTCCAGGCTGGTGCCGATCGCCACGCCCGCGTCGTACAGCATGTTGAGCCGTTCCCGCGCGGTCTCCGCCCGGCCGGACAGGGCGCGCAGCTCCGTGGAGTCGCGCAGCGTGGCGACGCTGCCGGGCGCGACACCCGCCCGGTCCGTGGTCCGCTGGTTGACGGCGAGCAGCCGGTCCCCGACCAGGTGCACCTCGTCCGTGGCGACGCGGTTCGACGCGAGCAGTTCGGCGGTGCCCGGGTCGAGGCCCAGGCTGAGCACGGACCGGCCCTCGGCGTCGTCGGGCAGCCCGAGCAGGCGGTGCGCCTCGTCGTTGGCGAGGACCAGGGTGCCCCGGTCGTCGACGATCAGCACGCCCTCCCGGACCGCGTGCAGCACGGCGTCGTGGTGTTCGTACATCCGGGTCATCTCGTGCGGCCCGAGACCGTGGGTCTGGCGCAGCAGCCGCCTGCTCACGAGGGCGGCACCCGCGGTCGCGAGCGCGAGCGCCGCGGCGGCGGCCGCCAGCACCAGCGGCAGCTGCCGGTCGGCGGTCCCGCCCACGTTCTTCGTCGTGATGCCGGCGGAGACCAGCCCCACCACCCGGCCGTCCGGGTCCTTCACCGGCACCACGGCCTGGACGAGGGGACCGATGGTGCCCTCGATCTCCTCGGTCACCGCCTTCCCGGCCAGCGCCGGGGCGGTCGTCCCGACGAACTTCTTGCCGATGCGATCCGTCTTGGGGTGGGTGTAGCGGATGCCGTCGGTGTTCATGACGACGACGAAGTCGACCTGCGAACGCTTCCGGGCGGCCTCGGCGCGCGGCTGCAGCACGGCCGAGGGGTCGGGGCCCTGTAGTGCCTCGACCGTGCCCGGCGCGTTGGCGAAGGTCTCCGCGACGGCGAGCGAGCGGTTGCGGGCCTCCTGCGTCGTGTCGTGCCGCACCTGCAGCACGAGCGCCACCACGGCCGCCACGACCAGCAGCAGCACGATCACCACGACCAGCAGGAACACCTGACCGGCGACGCTGCGCCCGCCCAGCACCGACCGCAGCCCCGCCACCGGACGCCACCGTGACGGACCCGGCTCCCCCCGCTGCCGTGCGGACGGCGCGGGGCCGGGCCGCAGGGGCGATCGAGTCCCGGATCGACCCATGAGTCGGACCATGTGCCATGTCTACACTGCCCGGCCCCCGGAGGCGAGGGGCGTCACCCGGGGCGGCAAGGGGCCCTCACCGTTTCGTCACGTCAGGGAAACACCGTGGCGCCAGGGCAGCCACCGAGGGTCCCGGCCGGGGACCCGCACGCGCTGTCAGGCCCCCAGCGACCGGGCCAGCTCGGTCGTGGCCCTCGCAATCTCCGTGTCCTCGTCCGCCAGGAGACGGCCCAGCTCGCCGCTGCGGGCCCGCACCGCCTGGCGCGCCGCCCGCTCCCACACCACCGGGTTCTCCCGGTGGTTCATGAGCTTGGGATAGACGGCGGCCGTGCTCTCCCACTGCCGCGCGTCGGCGATGCTCTTGAGCAGCTGGATGATCTGGGCGCGCACGGTCACCTGCGGCTGCTTGGCGAGCTCCCACAGGAACGGCACCGTGGCGGCGGTGGCCTGCTCCACGACGAAGCCGAACTGGCAGATCCGTTTCCTCAGGTCGTCGAGGGCCGAGCGGGCGGTGTCGGCGTCGCCCCAGGCGATGCCGCTGAGCAGCACGGGGATGGCCGCCGCCGAACCGGTGGAGTCCTGGATCTCGCCCCACGGCACGCGGTCCAGTGCCGTGAGCGGTGTCTTCCGGGCCAGACCGGCCGGGGCGTCGGGGCGCTGTGGGCGCTCGCTGCTCGGGTGTTCCGTCGAAGCGCTGCGCATGGCGAGGGGCCTTTCCGCGGCAGTCGTGTCAGATGGGTGGACAGGTCGACAACCTCGCCCAGACGGTCTTGCCCGCGGGAGGACTGGGGGACCAGCCCCACTCCTCGGACAGGGCGTCGACGATGCACAGGCCCCGGCCGTGCTCCTCCAGGCCGGAGCCGGTGCCGGGCGCGTACACGGGCGGACGGTCGTCGGGGTCGGAGACGGTGACCAGCAGATGGGCCGGATCCAGGCGGAATCCCAGCCGGATCTCCGGCGCCCCCGCTGCCGCCCGTGCCGCGTGTGTCGCGGCGTTGGCGGTGAGCTCCGTGATGACGAGCGTGGTGTCGTCGCAGCGGTGGTCGAGCGACCAGACGCGCAGGGTGTGGCGGGTGAAGGACCGGGCCCGCGCGAACCCTTCCCGGCTGCACTCGACGCGCAGCGCGACCGAGGGGGACAGCGGGCCGAGCACGGGCGCCGTGGGCGGTGCCGGCGCGGCCCACGGCGTTCCGTCGGACGGCACGTCACGCCGGCCGGCCGGGAAGCCGTCGGGCGCCCTGGATGCGCCTGCGTGCGCCGGCACCTCACTCGACGGCCGGAGCACGTGCTGCGCAGGTGATGACACGGCATCTCCCCGATGCGACGTCAGGACGGGGCGTCAGCACGGGGGTTGACGCCGCGGCTATTATCCACGCTGACGGCGCTCCCGTGCAATTGCACGAGAAATTGCGTGAGTTTCAAGCCGTCGCGGGTACGCGAGCCGGGACGGGTTCGGCGGAGAGCAAGGAGACTGCGGTGCCACCAGTGCGGAACGGAGTGCAGGCAAGTTCACTGGACGCCTGCTGGATCAAGAGCCGGCACAGCAACGCCGAGGGCAACTGCGTCGAGGTCGCCCCGCTCGTCGACGGGGGCATCGCCCTGCGCAACTCCCGTGATCCCGACGGGCCGGCGCTCGTCTACACGGCCGCCGAGGTGGCCGCGTTCCTGGCCGGTGCGAAGGACGGCGAGTTCGATCACCTGGTCTGAGGGCGGCGCGGTGCGAAACCCGCGGCGGTGAAGAAGCGGAGTCCAACTTCCCACTTCCTGCTGCCGTTCCGGACGGATGCGCACAGTCCCCGCCGAGTGCGATAGTGTAAATCGCCCTTGTGCCGGTCTGCTGGGAGTCAGGATGTCCGCCGCGTCGCATCGCATCTCCCGCCTGGAACCCTACCTGGACAGGCCCGAGCCGGCGCCGACCCTGCTGAAGATGCTGGTCGGCGTGCAGCTGGCAGGCTTCCGTGAGGATGCCGGGCTCGCCCAGGACCAGGCGGCGCGCGCAGTCGGGTTCAGTGCCGCGAAGCTGTCCCGCATCGAGTCCGGCAAGGGCCGTCGCCCGCCGACCGAGAACGACGTCCGTGCGCTGCTGCAGTTGTACGGCACCGACGACTACGAGGCCTCGGTGCTGCTCAAGCTGCTGCAGCGCGCAGGCGAGCCGGGCTGGTGGCAGCGCTACGACAAGCGGCTGATGCCCGAGTGGTTCGACCGGCTGGTCGGCCTCCAGGAGGCCGCGGCCACGATCCGTACGTTCGAGATCCAGTACGTGCCCGGCCTGTTGCAGACACCCGCCTACACCAGGGCCGTGGTCGAGCGAGGCCTGCCCAACGCCCCGGCCGGCGAGGTGGAGCGGCGTGTCGAACTGCGCAGGCACCGGGCGCGGCTGCTCACACGGGACGAGGCCCCGCAACTGTGGGCGATCATCGACGAGTCCGTGCTGCTGCGTGTTCTGGGCAGTCCCGAGGTCATGCGGGAACAGCTCGCCCACCTCGTCGAGATGGCCGAACGGCCCAATGTGACCCTGCAGATCGTGCCGCTGAGCGTCACGAACGCCTCGGCCCCCGCCATCCCGGTGACCTATCTGCGCTTCGGCGGCCTGGACCTGCCCGACGTGGTCTACCTGGAGCACATCAGGAGCGCCAACTTCCTCGAGGACCGCGACGAGACGGAGGAGTACCGGATCGCGCTGGACCGGCTCGCGGACGAGGCGCTCAAGCCCCGTGAGTCGATGGAACTGCTGCGGCAGACGATGCGGCAGCGCTACCCCTGACGCGCCGGTGCCGCCCGCGGGACGCCCACCGTCCCGCGAGCGGCACCCGCGGTGCCGTCACTTCTCCAGCGGAATGCGGCCCACGCCGCCGAACTCGATCCACTCGTGGGTGAGCTGGCGCGGCGCCACCTCGGTGTCCGGACGCCAGGTGGAGACCTCCACCAGGCCCGGGTCCAGGATCTCCAGCCCCTCGAAGTACGTCTCGACGTCCTTCGGCTCACGGACGCGGCCCCAGTGGCCCTGCGTGGCCTGGTCCATGAAGTTCGTGACGAACTCCCGGACCTCCGGGTCCTCGCTGACCAGCTGGCACATGACCATGAAGCTGCCCGGCGCGAGCCGTTCCCGGACGCGGCGGGCGACCGCCAGCGGGCCGTCGGTGTCGCTGTCCGGAATGCAGTGGAAGACCGAGTTGAACAGCACGCACACCGGCTCGGAAAGGTCGATCAGGCGCTTGGTGTCGGGGTGGTCGAAGATCAGGTCGGTCTCGCGCATGTCCGCGTGGATGACGGAGGTGCGCTCGTCCTGCTCCAGCAGTGCGCGGCCGTGCACCAGCACCATCGGGTCGTTGTCGACGTACACCACGTGGGTGGTGGGGTCGATGCGCTGGGCGACCTGGTGCACGTTGTCCTGCGTCGGCAGGCCGGAGCCGTGGTCCAGGTACTGGCGGATGCCGTACTCCTCGGAGAGGGTCCGCACGACGCGCTGGAGGAAGCGGCGGTTGTTCAGGGCCAGACGGCGGGTGCTCGGGACGACCTTGTCGAGTTCCTCGCACGCGGCGCGGTCGGCGGCGTAATTGTCCTTGCCGCCCAGGTAGTAGTCGTACATACGTGCCGCCGTCGGCACGTTCGCGTCGATCTCGGTGGACAGCTTCTCGGAGTGCATCGTTCCCCCTGCAGGGTGCCGCGCCAACGGACTGGCTGGACAGGAAGTACATCCTATGGAGCGGGAGTTGGCAGGTGCCAGCCCGTCGGCGAAGCTGCCCACGATCGAACGACCCGATGATCGGTCCGGCTGCCGCGGCGGGACGGGCGCCGGCGACCCGGGTCACCAGAAATGCGGCAATATGGAAAAACGAGAATAGTGGTGTTCGGCCGGAAATCGAGGGTGAGGCCGCAGCCGCTATTCTCACGGCCCCGGCCGCTTCTCCAGGAGAGTCCCATGGGCGACTACTACGACCTCGGGACGCACAGCCGTCCCGTCACCACCTCGTCCGCCGAAGCCCAGCTCTGGTTCGACCGCGGCCTGGTCTGGACGTACGCCTTCCATCACGAGGAGGCGGTCGCCTGCTTCGAGGCAGCGGCCGAGGCCGATCCCGGATGCGCCATGGCGTACTGGGGCATCGCCTACGCGCTCGGCCCGAACTACAACAAGCCCTGGGAATTCTTCGACGGCGACGAACTGGCGCGGACGGTCGAGCGCACGCACGCCGCCGTCGAACGGGCCCACGCGGAGGCCGCGGCGGCGACCCCGGTGGAACGGGCCCTCATCGGTGCCCTGCGGGCCCGCTACCCGCAGGCGCAGGCGGTGGAGGACTGCTCGGTGTGGAACGAGCCCTACGCGGACGCCATGCGGGCGGTGTACGCCCTGGCGCCCGACGACCCGGACATCGCCACGCTCCACGCCGACGCCGCGATGAACCTCACCCCGTGGCAACTGTGGGACCTGCGGGCCGGGCAGCCGGCGGAAGGCTCCCGCACCGTGGAGGTCCGGCAGGTGCTGGAGGACGCCCTCGCCACCGAGGCCGGGGCCCGGCACCCCGGAGTCCTGCACCTCTACATCCACCTGATGGAGATGTCCCCGGCCCCGGAACGGGCCCTCACCGTCGCCGACCGGCTGCGCGGCATCGTGCCCGACGCGGGCCACCTGCTGCACATGCCCTCGCACCTCGACGTCCTGTGCGGCGACTACCGCCAGGTCGTCGCGGCCAACTCCGCCGCGATCGCCGCCGACGAGAAGTACCACCGGCGGGCCGGCGCCATGAACTTCTACACCCTCTACCGGGCGCACAACTACCACTTCAAGATCTACGGCGCCATGTTCCTCGGCCAGTCGCGGGTCGCCCTCGAAACCGCCGCCGCACTGGAGGCCGCCGTCCCGGAGGACCTGCTGCGCGTGCAGAGCCCCCCGATGGCCGACTGGCTCGAAGCGTTCCTCGCCATGCGCGTCCACGTCCTGATCCGCTTCGGCCGCTGGGCCGACATCCTCGAACTGCCCGCCCCCGCCGACCCGGAGCTCTACGCGGTCACCACCGCGATGCGCCACTACGCCCGCGGTGTCGCCCTCTCGGCCACCGGCGAGGTCGACCGGGCGGAGCGCGAACGGGCCCTGTTCCACGAGGCGGTGAGCCGCGTGCCCGCCACGCGCATGCTGTTCAACAACACCTGCCACGACATCCTCGCCATCGCCGCGGCCATGCTGGACGGCGAACTCGAATACCGCAGGGGCAACCACGACCTGGCCTTCGCCGCCCTGGAACGCTCCATCGAGCTCGACGACAACCTCCCCTACGACGAGCCCTGGGGCTGGATGCAGCCCACCCGCCACGCCTACGGGGCCCTGCTGCTGGAGCAGGGCCGGGTGGCGGAGGCCGAGGCCGTCTACCGCGCCGACCTGGGTCTCGACGACACCCTGCCCCGCCCCCTGCAGCACCCCGACAACGTCTGGGCGCTGCACGGCTTCCACGAGTGCCTGCTGCGCAACGGCAAGACCGGGGAGGCGGCCCTCGTGGCGCACCGGCTCAAGACGGCGACCGCGCTGGCCGACGTGCCGATCGAGGCGTCCTGCTTCTGCCGCCTGGACGTCGCGCCGGCCGCCGGCGGGTGCTGTCACTGACCGGCGGGGATCACGGCCGGTCCAGGCCCGCGTGCTCCAGCGCCCGGGTCATGGCCGGCCGGTCCCGCCGCCGCCACTGGGGATCCCGGGTGAGGGACATCAGCAACTCGGGCGTGAGCCGGTACGCCTCGGCGTGGGCCAGCAGGGCCTCCGCGTCGGCGGCCGACGTGGCGCCGTGGTCCTCGTCGGCGACCGTGCGCAGCACATCGGCGCGGTCCGCGAAGCGGCTCATCCCGCAGTCCAGCCCGTCGTCGTCCAGGGTCTCCGGGTACGGGGCCCGGGCCCAGGCTCCGCCCTCGAACCAGTAGACACAGCCCAGTTCGGCTCCGCCCAGCAGATCCTCCAGTCGCGCGTGCGGCAGCCAGGAAGGGGCTCCGGCGAGCAGGTCGACCGGCGGCTCGTGCCACTTGCAGCCGCTCGACTCGTCCTCGCCGTAGAGCACCCACCGTCCCTCGCCCCGGGCCGCCAGGCTCCACCAGGTGCTGCCGGAGTCGTCCAGGTGCAGCCCGTCCCCGTCCGCCCAGGTGCCCGTGCGGTGATGAGCCCTCCGCTCGCCCTCCGTGGTGGCTTCCAGTACGGCGACGAGCGCCCAGCGCGCCCACAGCACCGGTGCCGGCGGCAGGTCGGCGGGCCGCCCCGGCCGGTTGATCGTCATGCCCTGTCCTCGTTCGTCCGACTGCTCATGATCGGGGCCAAGGTTCTCACGGGGGACGGGCTTCCCGGCCGGGACTTCCCTCTCCTCAGCGGCGGCCCCGGCGGGCGTCCGACGGTGCCAGGCGCACGAGGAACGGCTGCGCCCCGGACAGACGCAGCCGCTGGGCGTGCACGGGCGTGAAGCCGTGCCGGATCGCGGCCGCCAGGTCGTCACGGCCGGGCAGCAGCAGGACGGCCGCGCCGTCGGGGGAGAGGACGCGTCGCAGTTCCGTCCACCAGCGGTCGGGGGCATCGGCGAGCAGACCGCCGGCGGGGACCTGGGCGCCCCACGGCGGGTTGCACAGCACACGGTCGGCGGCCCCGGCGGGCAGCGGGAGCCGGCCCGCGTCGCCGCGCCGGACGGACACCGGCAGCGCCCCGGCGTTGGCGCGGGCCGCCGCGACGGCTTCCGCGGAGCGGTCGAAGCCGTGGAAGCGGGCGTCGGGCCGGGCGAGCGCGCCCTCGATGAGCAGGGTCCCGGCGCCGCAGCACGGGTCGAGGACGAGTTGTCCCGGCTGGATGCCGGCCAGCTCGGCCATGGCGGCGGCGAGCGGCGGGTGCAGGGTGCCCGGGACGGTGTGCCGCTTGTAGGCGCGGCGGTGCAGGGGGCGGTCGCCGGTGCGCAGCATCAGGGTGGCCCGGGTGCCGTCCAGGGTGAGTCGCCAGCCGCAGGAGCCCGGCGGGGGAGCGGTGCCCGTGCGGCGCGAGTGGTAGGGAAGGCCGAGGCGTTGCGCGAGGGCCTCGCCCACGGCGTCCTCGGCGTCATAGCGGGTGAAGGCGCGCCGGCCCAGGAAGGAGGCCGAGACGTCGACACAGGTGGGAGCCGTGGCGTCGTGCCGCAGGGCCAGCAGGCGGCCGGGGTCGGTGAGCGCGGCGAGTGCGGCGAGCTCCCGCGGGGCCTGCCGGGCGGCGCCGATGTCGGGGCGCTGGGCGGCGAGCACGAAGATGTCGTCCGCGGTGCGGGGCGCCGGGGCGGACCGGCGGGCGCGGTAGTGGACTTCGCGGTGCCTGAGGTCGGTGACGTCGCCGAGTCCGGACCGGAGGACCTCGGCCGCGACCACGGGCTCCAGGCCGCGGAGGCAGCGCGCCACGAGGGGCGTGTGCATGGGGTGTTCTTCTTCCACGTCGGCACTCGGGGCAGCGCTCCGCTGCCCCGCGTCGTCGGCGACGGGGGGTCCTCGCTTCGCCGACGGTGCCTAGCGGAGGTGGAAGAAGTACGTCATGGGCGGCAGTGTAATCGGCCCGGCAGGTTTCGGCCCCCCGATTCAAGGTCACCCGGACTGTGACCCCGCCGTCGGACACGACTGGGAGTGAACGAACGTGGCTGGAGAGCAGAAGGCCAAGGCGAAGGCCGAGCAGGCCAAGGGCAAGGCCAAGGAGACGATCGGCCGTGCGGTCGGCGACGAGCGCATGGAGGCCGAGGGCCGCGCGCAGCAGTCGAAGGGCGACGCCCGGCAGGCCAAGGAGAAGACGAAGGACGTCTTCAAGCACTGAGCAGGTGGTCCCCGGCACGCGGTGAGCGCGTGCCGGGGCGGCGGATCCCGGCGGTGCCGCGTCCCACGAGGGCGCGGCACCGCCGTCCTGTCCGGGCCCGGGCCGCACCCGGCCCGGGTCGGCCCGCCGGTGGAACGGGGAAGGCGCGGGGCCCGCACGCCCCGCGCCTTCCCGGTGCTCGCCGCGGTCAGACCGCGGGAGCCGGGAACGTCGGGTACTCCACGCCCGACACGTGCTGAACGACCCGGATCACCTGGCACGAGTAGCCGAACTCGTTGTCGTACCAGAGGTAGAGGATGGCGTTGTCGCCCTCGACCTTGGTGGCGCCGGCGTCGACGATGGACGCGTGGCGCGAGCCGATGAAGTCGCTGGAGACCGCGTCGGGGGCGCTGATGAAGTCGATCTGGCGCTTGAGCGGCGAGGTCAGCGACACCTCGCGCAGGTAGTCGAGGACCTCCTGGCGGGTGGTCTCGCGGGCCAGCTGGAGGTTGAGGATCGCGATGGACACGTCCGGCACCGGCACCCGGATGGAGCTGCCGGTGATCTTCGCCTTGAGCTCGGGCAGCGCCTTGGCGACGGCGGAGGCGGCGCCGGTCTCGGTGATCACCATGTTGAGCGGAGCAGACCGGCCCCGGCGCTCGGACTTGTGGTAATTGTCCAGCAGGTTCTGGTCGTTGGTGAACGAGTGGACGGTCTCCACGTGGCCGCGCTGCACGCCGAACTCGTCGTCCATCGCCTTCAGCGGCGGCACGATCGCGTTCGTGGTGCAGGACGCGCAGGACAGGATCCGCTCGTCCGGCTTGATGGTGTCGTGGTTGACGCCGTGCACGATGTTCGGGACGTCGCCCTTGCCGGGCGCGGTCAGCACGACCTTGTCGACACCGGGGCGCAGGTGCTGGGACAGGCCCTCGCGGTCGCGCCACTTGCCGGTGTTGTCGATGAGGATGGCGTCCTTGATGCCGTACGCCGTGTAGTCGATCTCGGACGGGTCGTTCGCGTAGATCACCTTGATGGCGTTGCCGTTGGCGACGATCGTGCTGGTCGCCTCGTCGACGGTGATCGTGCCCTGGAACTGGCCGTGGATGGAGTCCCGGCGCAGCAGCGAGGCGCGCTTGACGATGTCCTGCTCCCCACCACCGCGCACGACGATGGCCCGCAGGCGCAGCCCGTTGCCGGAACCGGCCTTCTCGATGAGCAGCCGGGCGACGAGCCGGCCGATGCGGCCGAAGCCGTACAGCACGACGTCCCGGCCCTCGCGGCGCTCGATCTTGTTGGCGCCGGTGGCGCCGGCGACGGCCTCGGCGGTGAACTCGGCGACCGACAGGCCGCGGTCGTCCTCGCGGTACGTCGCGGCGAGCATGCCGATGTCGATCTGCGAGGGGCCGAGGTCGAGTTCGGCGAGGGTCTCGAGGAAGGGCAGCGTCTCGGTGACGGAGAGCTCCGCACCGGCGATCTGCCGGGCGAACCGGTGGGTCTTGAGGATGCTGACCACCGACTTGTTCACCAGGGAGCGGCTGTGCAGCAGGACCGTCACGTCCCGCTCCCGGTGCAGCTTCCCGATGATCGGGATCATCGACTCCGCGATCTCCTCGCGGTTCTTCCAGTTGGTGAACGAGTCGTCGTTGACAGTCACGAGTCCATCTTTCGAGCTAGGCGGCGCTCATATGTTAAACCGACGGTTTTCCCGATCATGAACGGGGGGTCCCGCCGCTGTCCGGCTGCGGCTTTCCGCGCGCCGCGCGGCCCGGCCTGAGACGATCGGGACGGAGCCTCCCGTCCGAAAGGCACGCCCATGGACCTGGACGCCGTGGCCGACGAGCTGTACGCCCTGCGGCCGGAGGAGTTCACCTCCGCCCGCGCCTCGGCCGTGGCCGCCGCACGCACCGCGGGGGACCGGGAACTGGCCTCGCGGATCGGCGCGTTGCGCAAGCCCAGCCTCGCGGCCTGGGTCAGCAACCTCCTGGTCCGCAGCCGCCCGGGCGAGGTGGAGCCCCTCCTGCGGCTCGGCGAGGGCCTGCGCCGGGCCCACCAGGACCTGGACGGCACCCAGCTGCGGGAGCTGAGCCGCCGGCAGCACGCGCTGATCCGCGCGCTGTCGCTCCAGGCCAGACAGCTCGCCGCGCAGGCCGGGCATCCGATCAGCGAGAGCGTGCAGCGGGAGGTCGAGAACACCCTGCACGCGGTCCTGGCCGACCCGGAGGCCGCCGACGCCTGGGCGACGGGCCGGCTCGCCAAGCCGCTGAGCGCCGCCGTCGGCTTCCCGGCCGTCACCGGGGGTGGCCGCCCCCGGGCCGGGCGGGAGGCGGCGGAGCCGGGAGGGACCGGGCGGAGCGCTCCGGCCAGGGGCAGGCCGGCCAAGGGCGGGCCGCCCGGGGACGGGAAGGCTGGGGACAGGAAGGCCGAGGCCAGGGAAGCCGAGGCCAGGAAAGCCGAGGAGCGGTACCGGCGGCGCCTGGCCGAGGCCCGGCAGGACGCCGAGGCCGCCGAGCGTGAACTGCGGGCGCTGCGGGACGAGGCCGCGGACGCCGGCCGGGCGGCGGAGGAGGCGGAGCAGCAGGCCGAACGGCTGCAGCGGCGCGTGGCCGACCTCGCCGAGGAGCTCGAGCGCACCAAGGGCGAGCACCAGCAGGCACGCTTCGCCGAACGCACCGCCCGGGAACAGGCGCGTGCCGCCGAACGCCGCGTCCGCGAAGCCGGCCGCCGGGCCTCGGCGGCCGCCGCCCGGCTCGAACGGCTGACCTCGTCGAAGCCCTGACGGTCCCCCGCACGGCGGGCCGGCGGGCCGGACTTTCCGTACGTTGTGCCGCGCGTCACACCCCACGGGAGGACCGGTATCCCGGGGCTCACACACGCGACACCAAAATTGAACCATTCGTTTTCTTGAATCAGTCGTGTTTGTGTGGCTAGGTTGTGGGCATGACCGCACCCCGGACCCCCACCACCGCCGAGGAGCTGCGCGGTGCCGGCCTGCGGGTCACGGCCGCCCGCGTCGCGCTGCTCGAGACCGTGCGGGACGGCGACCACCTGGGCGCCGAGGCCATCGCCTCCCAGGTGCGCGGCCGCGTCGGCCACATCTCCGTCCAGGCCGTCTACGAGGGGCTCCACGCGCTCACCGCTGCCGGACTGATACGCCGCCTCGAACCACCCGGCAGCCCGGCCCTGTACGAGGGACGGGTCGGCGACAACCACCACCACCTCGTGTGCCGGTCCTGCGGAGCCGTCGCCGACGTCGACTGCGCGGTCGGCCACGCCCCCTGCCTGACCGCGTCCGACGACCGCGGCTTCGCCGTCGACGAGGCCGAGGTCATCTACTGGGGCCTGTGCCCCGGCTGTTCCACCGCCAGCAGTTCCTGAGCACGTGATCCACCCGAGCACCGTGATCCACCCCGTCCGGAAGGATTTCCATGACTGAGAACCACGACGCGATCGTCACCGACCCGAAGTCGGAGGAGGCAGGAGGCGGCTGCCCGGTGGCCCACGACCGGGCGCTGCACCCGACCCAGGGCGGCGGCAACCGCCAGTGGTGGCCCGAGCGGCTGAACCTGAAGATCCTCGCCAAGAACCCCGAGGTGGCCAACCCGCTCGGGGAGGACTTCGACTACGCCGCGGCCTTCCAGGCCCTGGACCTGGACGCCGTCAAACGCGACATCGCCGAGGTGCTCACCACCTCGCAGGACTGGTGGCCGGCCGACTTCGGCAACTACGGCCCGCTGATGATCCGCATGGCCTGGCACAGCGCGGGCACCTACCGCATCAGCGACGGCCGCGGCGGCGCCGGTGCCGGTCAGCAGCGCTTCGCGCCGCTGAACAGCTGGCCGGACAACGGCAACCTCGACAAGGCCCGCCGTCTGCTGTGGCCGGTCAAGAAGAAGTACGGCCAGAGCATCTCCTGGGCCGACCTCATGATCCTCACCGGCAACGTCGCCCTGGAGCAGATGGGCTTCGAGACCTTCGGCTTCGCCGGCGGCCGCGAGGACGTCTGGGAGCCCGAGGAGGACGTCTACTGGGGCCCCGAGACCACCTGGCTCGACGACAAGCGCTACTCCGGCGACCGCGAGCTGGAGAACCCGCTCGGCGCGGTCCAGATGGGCCTCATCTACGTCAACCCCGAGGGCCCGAACGGCAACCCGGACCCGCTCGCCGCGGCCCGCGACATCCGTGAGACGTTCCGCCGCATGGCGATGAACGACGAGGAGACCGTCGCCCTGATCGCCGGCGGCCACACCTTCGGCAAGACCCACGGCGCCGGCCCGGCCGACCACGTCGGCGCCGACCCCGAGGCCGCCTCCATGGAGGAGCAGGGCCTCGGCTGGCGCAGCACCTACGGCACGGGCAAGGGCGGTGACGCCATCACCTCCGGCCTGGAGGTCACCTGGACGGCCACGCCCACCCAGTGGAGCAACGGCTTCTTCAAGAACCTCTTCGAGTTCGACTACGAGCTGGAGCAGAGCCCGGCCGGCGCCCACCAGTGGGTGGCCAAGGACGCCCCGGAGATCGTGCCGGACGCGCACGACCCGTCGAAGAAGCACCGCCCGAAGATGCTCACCACCGACCTGGCGCTGCGCTTCGACCCGATCTACGAGCCCATCTCCCGCCGGTTCTACGAGAACCCCGACCAGTTCGCGGACGCCTTCGCCCGCGCCTGGTTCAAGCTGACCCACCGCGACATGGGCCCGAAGTCGCTGTACCTCGGCCCGGAGGTCCCGGAGGAGACGCTGATCTGGCAGGACCCGCTGCCGGAGCCCGAGGGCGAGCTCATCGACGCCGAGGACGTCAAGACCCTCAAGACCAAGCTCCTGGAGTCGGGTCTGACCGTCTCGCAGCTGGTGACCACCGCGTGGGCCTCGGCCTCCACCTTCCGCGGCAGCGACAAGCGCGGCGGTGCCAACGGCGCCCGGATCCGCCTGGAGCCGCAGCGTGGCTGGGAGGTCAACGAGCCCGACGAGCTGGCCCAGGTGCTGCGCGTCCTGGAGGGCATCCAGCAGGAGTTCAACGCCGGTGCCGGTGCCAAGAAGGTCTCCCTGGCCGACCTGATCGTCCTCGGTGGCTCCGCCGCCGTCGAGAAGGCCGCCAAGGAAGCCGGCTTCCAGGTGGAGGTCCCCTTCACCGCCGGCCGGGTGGACGCGACGGAGGAGCACACCGACGCCGAGTCCTTCGAGGCGCTGGAGCCGGCCGCCGACGGGTTCCGCAACTACCTCGGCAAGGGCAACCGCCTGCCGGCCGAGTACCTGCTGCTCGACCGCGCGAACCTGCTCACGCTGAGCGCCCCCGAGATGACCGTCCTGGTCGGCGGCCTGCGCGTGCTGGGCGCCACCTACCAGAAGTCCCAGCTCGGCGTGTTCACCACGACGCCCGGCTCGCTGACCAACGACTTCTTCGTGAACCTGCTCGACCTGGGCATCACGTGGAAGTCGACGTCCGAGGACCAGACCACCTTCGAGGGCCGTGACGCCGCCACGGGCGAGGTCAAGTGGGCCGGCTCCCGCGCCGACCTGGTCTTCGGCTCCAACTCCGAGCTGCGCGCCCTGGCCGAGGTGTACGCGAGCGACGACGCCAAGGAGAAGTTCGTCAAGGACTTCGTCGCGGCGTGGGTGAAGGTCATGGACCTGGACCGGTTCGACCTGGTCTGACCACCACCTGATCAATCCGCGTGACAGGACGCCCCGGGCCGCAAGTGGCCCGGGGCGTCCCGCGTTGCCTGAGGGATCGTCAAAAACCGTTCAAGGCAAGGACATCACTCACCCAACCAGCACCATGAAACGGCAAGGAACACTCCCGGCCACCGATTCGGGCATACGTTCTGGCCGTGAACACAGATTCCGCTGCCCACAGAGGCGCCGGCCGTGAACCGCACTCCTTCGCCGGATCCCGGCCGGCCACCGGCGGCCCCGGCCGCCGCACCCTGCTGCGCACCGCACTGACCGGTGCCACCGCCCTCGGCGCGGGCCTCGCCGCCGCCGGGCCGGCCGCCGCCGTCGCCCCCGCCCGGGGCACGTCCGCGCGCCCCGGCACCCCGGGCGAGGCCTGGCGGGAGCTGGTCGCGGGCAACCGCCGCTGGCGCGCCTACCGGGAACGCCACCCGCACGAAGACCCGGCGGTGCGGCAGATCCTGACCACCGGCCAGCACCCCTTCGCGGTCGTCCTCGGCTGCATCGACTCGCGCGTGCCCCCGGAGCTGGTCTTCGACCAGGGCCTGGGGGACCTGATGACCGTCCGCACCGCCGGCGAGGTCCTCGACGAAGCCGTGCTCGGCAGCGTCGCCTACGGCGTGCTGGAACTCGGCATCCCCCTCGTGGTCGTGCTCGGTCACCAGTCGTGCGGGGCCGTGCGGGCCGCCGTCGAGGCCGAGGAGTCGGGGGAGCGGCTGCCCGCGCACATCCAGTACCTGGCCGACCAGATACGCCCGGCCATCGACCACGGCGAGGAGGGCGACGCGCGCATCGACGCGACCGTCGACGCCAACGTCCGGCTCGTCCGCTCCCGGCTCGTGGCGGAGCCCGACCTCGCCGCCCGGATCGCCACCGGCCGGCTCGCGATCGTCGGCGCCCGGTACGAACTGACCGACCAGGCCGTGCACCGCCTCGTCTGACACGCCGTCCGGTCCGCCGCAGGGGGCGGCGGACCGGGCCGCCCGCTCACGCCTGCAGCGGGTTGTACCGCAGCGCCGCCATCAGGTACCAGGCGGTCGCCCCGGTGTGCCGGTAGGGGTAGTAACCGAAGCCGAACCCCGTGTCCAGCGGACTGCTCGCGGACACCACACCGGCGCGCCCGGGCAGGTCCCGGCCGCCGACGGTCTGGCCGCCGCCCAGCAGGTCCTGTGCCCGTTCCAGTGAGGTGAGCAGCCGCCGGGCCCGCGTCTCGTCGCCGCGTGCGCCGCGGTCCCGCAGGGCGAGGGCGAGATGGGCCGTTCCCTCGAACCACACGCCGTTGCGGTCCGGCTTGGGCTGCCCGGCGGCGATCGGCGCGTCCTCGTTCGCCACGAGGCTCGCCGAACTGAAGGTCACCCCTTCGTAGTTCTGGCCCGGCGGCACGGTGCTGTTGGGCCGGCCGGAGTGATCGACGACGGCCAGTTCGGCGGCGGCCCAGTCGAGTGAGCGCGCGTACCCGCGCGTGCGAAGGCCGAAGGCGAGGTGGGTCCAGGTCTGGGTGTCCTCGGGGACCGGGGCCTTGTTCACCGTCACACCGTCGTTCGTGCCGGTGTAGAAGAAGCCGCCGTCCGGCTCCCACATCCGCCGTACGAACGCCTCGGCCCGGCCCCGCCGCTCCCGCCACACCCGGTCCCCGGTGAGCCGGGCGAGCCGGCCGAAGAGGCAGATCAGGTCCGTGTTGTGCTCGGTCGAGGTGAACGGCAGCCTCTGGTTCGCCCCGTCCACGCCGAACTTGTAGCCGCCCAGCGGTTCGTCGGTCCGGCCGGTCCGCTCGATCCACTCGCCGATCCGCACGGCACCGGTGAGGAAGCGTCGCGCCCCGGTGCGGCGGGCCAGGGCGCTGAGCGCGATGCCCGCCCAGGCCATGTCGCCCACGGCCGTGCCGGTGAAGCCGAACTGCGTGCCGACGTTGACGGTGCCGTCCGGCCGGACGAAGCCGTCGGGCTGCGGCGAGCCGTCGTAGAAGGTGTACGGCCCGACGTTGTAGGCCTGCCGGAGCCTGCCGTCGTCGTGGGCCGGGTCGTGCAGCTGGGCGTAGAGCAGGGCGTCGCCCAGGGCCGTGGCCCGGGTCAGTCCGTCCGGGGTGCGGGTCGCGAGGTGGGCCAGGACGGCCAGGGCGTTGTCGTAGGTGAACGCGGTGCTGAAGAGGCCGGCCTGGTCCGTGTAGCTCTGGGTCAGGCGGAGCTCCCCGTGGTCGGGGTAGGCGTCCATGGCGGCGGTGAGGAAGGCGTGCCCGCGGGCGGGGGCCGACGCCGGGCGGGTGCCCGCGGGACCGGCCGCGACGGCCTGCCCGGAGCCGGCCGCGACGAGGCCCGCGGCCCCGAGGCCGGCACCGATGAGCGAACGCCGGCTGAGCGCCGGGCCTTGTCTGCCAGTCATGGATCTCCCCTTGAGAGCGCTCTCAATTGCGCGCTCATTGTGCTGGCGCCCCCGGGGCGGGTCAACGGCCTGAGCGAGAAGGGAGGGTGCCGGATCCGGCGGACGCCCGGGCGGGAGGCGAGTGGATCACTCGCAGACGATCTCGTCCCGCGGTGTGTAGTGCGTGCGGTAGGGCTCGCGCCGCACTTCCCGGCCGTCGTCGTAGAAGACCCGCTCCACCGTGACGTCGAACCCCTCCAGCGGGGTCTGGGGGACGCACTCCTTGTCGTCGCTGACCTTCTTCGCCGGCTTCTTCACCTCGGTGCGCGGGCCCTTGACCGACTTGATCTCGTCGTACTTCCGGGTGCCGAGGAAGGACACGGTCACGGACGTGTCCGTGGACTCCGCCTGGATGTAGATCGCCTTGCCCGAGTCGTTGGTGAACCGCAGGTCCAGGCTGCCCCAGGCGACCGTCGCCTCGCGGCCCTCCGGGTAGCGCTCGATGTAGAAGGAGTGCGCGCCGTGCTCCACGGGCTTGACCCCGGCGAAGAACAGCGCGTTGTACACCGTCGTCGCCACGGCGGAGACCCCGCCGCCGGAGGCCTTCGTGAACTGGTCGTCGAGGATGATGATGCCCTCGACGAAGCCGTTCGCCTCGGTGCGCTCCCCGACGGTGCGGTTGAAGCTCCACGTCTCGTCCGGCCGCACGAGGGAGCCGTTGATCAGCTCGACCGCCCGGCCGATGTTCTTCGTGCGGTACTCGGCGGGCTCGAAGTTCACCGTGAACGAGGACATCGTCTCCGTCAGACCCAGCTCCGCCGCGTTCTCCCGGGTCACCTCGGGCCGGATCGTGCGCACGTCGACCGCGCCGGTGCGGGCCTCGCCCGTCCGCGTGAGCAGGGGCAGCACCGCCTTGCCGAGCGCCTTGTCGGTGATCTCCCGGCCGAGCACGGCGTCCTCGGCGACGGCCACCCGGTCACCGTCCGGACGCAGGGTGGCGTTCCTGGCCGTGGTCGTGACGCCGTTCAGCGGCCCGGCCACGGCCGGGTCGTCGCGCAGCGCTTTCGCGTCCAGCCGCGGCTTCAGGGTGCCGTCGTCGTCCGGCCGCATCGTCAGGTGCTCGCCCAGCACCTCGGGGCCGACCGTGATCCGCCGGCCGGCCGCGGTGAGCGTGACCGGGCCCGAGACGGCCGGCCCGGCGAATGCGCGCACCGCGCGCCGCACCTCCTCGGCCGTGACCTTCGGCCGGGTCTCCCGTACGGGCAGGGCCGTCACCGTGCCGGCCTCACCGCGCCGGAACGCCTCACGCAGGGGGCCGACCGCCGCCGCCACGTCCAGTGCCTGTCCGGTGCGGGGCGTGACCTGCTCGACGCGCCCGCCGTCGAAGGCGACGGCGCCGTCCCTGACCTCGCGGTCCAGCCCCAGCCGTCCCAGGGCGTCCCGGGCCCGGTCCTCGTCGAGGCGTACCACCGGCTCGATCGCCCCGCCGGAGCGGAACAGCCCGCCGAACACGCTGAGCGGGTCGGCGCCGGTGCGCGCGGCCCGGTCGACGGTCGCCGGGACGTCGTAGGAGAGCCCGGCGCGCCGGGGGTCGACCGTGCCGGTGCGGTCGCCCACCTTCACCGGCAGCGCCCGCGCCCCGGCGGTGTCCAGGTGCCGCTCCAGCTTCCGCACGGCCTCGGCCCGGCTCAGACCCCCGATCCCCACGCCGCGCACGGTCGTCCCCGCGTCGATCTCCCCGCCCGTCAGCAGCAGCCCGCCCAGGTAGAGACCGCCCACGCCCACGGCCAGCGCGCCCCCGGCCAGGGCGAGGGGCGGCAGGGACCTGGGGCGCGGGACGGAGGTTATTCGGGGGCGCATGGCTCTCCTGGGGATCGACGAGGACGGTGCACCCGTGACGCGACGCTGCTGCGGGCAAACAGATCAAGCTACGCACACTCCGGTGGTGGAGCACTATGGCCCAGACCACTTATGTCCGAGATCATTCCGGAATCGTCCGGTCCGGCCTCGCCGGGCCACAGAGCTACGAAGTGGTAACAACGAACAACTGTCCGCCCGTTGGCCCCGTCTAGGCCACCATGAAGATCTCTTTCCTCATCCACAATGCCTACGGGATCGGAGGCACGATCACCACCACGTTCAACCTGGCCGGAGCGCTCGCCGCGCGGCACGAGGTCGAGATCGTCTCCGCCCTGCGGCACCGCGAGGACCCCAACCTCACCCCCGACCCCCGCGTACGGCTGCGGGCCCTGGTGGACCTCCGCACGGAGGCGGACCATCCCCTGCACCGCAAACCGGCGAGGATCTTCCCGGCGGCCGAGTACCGCCACCGCCAGTACAGCGAGCTCACCGACCAGCGCATCGGCGAGCACCTCGCCGCGCTCGACGCCGACGTCGTGATCGGCACCCGCCCGGGCCTCAACGTGCACATCGCCCACCAGGCCCCGCGCCACGTCGTACGCGTCGGCCAGGAGCACCTCACCCTGGACAACCACTCGCCGCGGCTGCGCACCGTCCTGCGGCGCGCCTACCGTCGGCTCGACGTGGTCACCACCGTCACCGAAGCGGACGCCGCCGCCTACCGGCGCACGATGTGGCTGCCCGGCGTCCACGTCGAGGCCCTGCCCAACAGCGTCCCCGACCCGGTGCTGCCGCCCGCCGACGGCACCGCGAAGGTCGTCGTCGCCGCCGGGCGCCTGGTCCCGGTCAAGCGCTACGACCTGTTGATCGAGGCGTTCGCCTCGGTCGCGGCCGCGTACCCCGACTGGCAGCTGCGCATCTACGGCAAGGGCGAGGAACAGCCCGCGCTGCGCGCGCTCGTCGAGCGGCTCGGCCTGTGGAACAACGTCTTCCTGATGGGGGCCGCCACCCCCATGGAGTCCGAGTGGGTCAAGGGCTCGATCGGCGCGGCCACGTCGAACTTCGAGCCGTTCGGCATGACGATCGTCGAGGCGATGCGCTGCGGCCTGCCCGTCGTCAGCACCGACTGCCGTTACGGGCCCGGCGAGATCATCCAGGACGGAGTGGACGGCCGGCTGGTTCCGGTGGGGGACCGGGACGCCCTGGCCGCCGCCCTCCTGCAGCTCGTCGGCGACGACGAGCTGCGCCGCCGGATGGGCGCCGCCGCCCGGCGCAACGCGCACCGCTTCGCCCCCGGGCCGGTCGTCGCCCAGGCCGAACGCATCCTGGAGGAGGCCGTCGCCGCCCGCACCACGGGCCGGGCCGCCACCGAGACCTCCCGGACCGGCAGCCCGCTGACCGGCCGGGTCCACGCCGCCCGGGACACGGCCCACGCCGCTGCCGCCGGCGCCCTGCGCGCGATACGGAAGGGCCGTCGATGACCACCCACCAGGACACCATCCCGCGCGCCGACTGCGCGAGCGACGCGGACGGCCGGATCACCTTCCGGCTCACCGCCGTCCCGGACGGCCGGCCCCGGCTGCTGCTGCGCCCGCGTCCCCGCAAGGGCCGGCCCGAGCAGACCCCGCTCCACCTCGACCTGGCAGCCGACGCGGCCGACGGCCGCCCGCACGCCGTACTGGAACCGCACCCCGCGCTGGCGGAGGGCCGCTGGGACCTGTACCTGCTGCCGGAACCCGAAGCCGACCCGCAGCGACTGCGCCCCGGCCTGCGGGACCTGCGCGCCCTCGTCGACGGACAGCTGCGTGACCGTCCCGCACCGGTGGCCGTCCGGATCCCGTACGTCACCAAGGACGGCTTCCTCGCCCTGCGGACCTGGCTGCGCACCGCCCACGCGGAGGCCCGCTCCCTCCAGGTCACGGACGGGACGATCACGGTCGCCGCCCGCCTGCACGGCACGGACCTGGACGAGAGCGCCACCGCGCGGCTGCGCCTGCGGGGCACGGACACCGTACGGGACGTGCGCCCCCGGATCGACGGCGACGGGCGGGACTTCTCCTTCACCGTCGGGCCGCGCGACCTCGCGGACAGCGCAGCCCCGGCCGGCCGTGTGTGGGACGTCTTCGTCCGGCCCGCCGCCGAGGCGCCGCCGGTGCGGCTCGGCCGTCTCCTCGACGACGTGGCGGACCGCAAGCACGTGCACGTCTTTCCGGCGATCACCACGGAAGGGTCCGTGCTGCGCCCTTACTACACGGTCGACAACGACCTGGCGATCGAGGAGACGCCGGCCGATTCCCCGAAATGACCGGAATGAAAAAGCATGGGGTTTCGGATGCGTATTCCGGTGGTGCGCCCGCGAACCCGGTGTGTGGATTTTGTGCAAAACAGTGGTGAGAACAGGCCGGGAGCTCGTCCTCAACACCCGCAAAACGGAACGGGGCTTGCGGCAATAACCAAACTCAAGTACCTAGATGAAACATGAATCTGTTCAACCGCGTCGTGCCGTCCCGGCGGCACGCGCCTGCCGTCCCCCCACAGCGCCCCATGGGCGCGCCGGCTTCCCCCACCACCGTCCTGCCTGATCCGGGCCAGACGGATCTCACCGGTGAATGGGTCGTCGACCCCGCGCACAGCAGGATCGGCTTCTCCGTCCGGCATGCGATGGTGACCACCGTGCGCGGTTGTTTCCTGGAGTACGAGAGCCGGCTCTACTTCGACGCCCACGATCCGTCCCGGTCACGGGCCGACATCACGCTCTTCACCGCCAGCGTCGACACGGGGGTGGAACAGCGCGACGCCCACCTGGTCGGGCGCGACTTCCTCGACGCCTCGGCCTATCCGCGGATGCGTTTCACCAGCACCGGCGTGGAACAGGCCGGAGCCGACCTGTATCGCATGTCCGGCGAGCTGACCATCAAGGGAATCTCCCGGCCCGTGGTACTCGAGATGACCTACATCGGGTATGTCACCGACCCGTTCGGCTACGAGCGGGTCGGATTCGACGGCACCACGACCATCAACCGCTCGGACTGGGGCCTGACGTACGACAGCAGGCTGGCCGAGGGCGGTGCCATGGTGAGCGAGAAGGTGCGGCTGCAGTTCGACATCGCCGCCATCCGCACGGCGCCCGGGGCGCGCTGACCCCGGTTCCTCAGGACGCGGCATCGGCCCCGGTCACGACCCGGAACACCGCCGGGCCGACCGTGAGCACTCCGTCGCTCAGGGGCGTGCACCGCACCCCGCCCCGGCCGCGCAGCGCCCGCTGCGCGCCGGGGCCGACGGTCACGTCCATCCAGGCACACGGCCGGGCCGGGCGCCGCACCGCGAACACCACCGGCCCGGTGCCGCAGTCGAGGGAGACCGTCGTGCCGGTGTACGCGTCGATGTCGACGCCCCTGAGCAGGATGTTCCGGCGGGTGTGCCGGAGGTCGGCGCCGGGCGGGAGGTTCTCCGCGGCCATCATGGTCACCGCCGCGTTCCGGTGCGCGGGCCGCGCGTAGTAGCGGTCGCCGACCAGGCCCAGGCCGTCGCGTACCTCCACCCGCGGGACGCGCTCGTCGTCCGGGCCGGGAGCGGGTCCGTCGGCGGGCCGTCCGGCCAGCCGGTGCGCGGGCGACACCAGCAGCTGCAGGATCTCCACCTCGCTCATGGGGCTCACCCTACGGTGCGGTGACCGCCCGGTCGTCGCCCCTCACTCGTCCTGCCGCCGCCCCGGCCCGCTCTCCTCCACGGGCGCCCGCCCCTCCATGGCGTCGCCCGCGGTGAGGTGCTCCAGGACCTCCACCAGCTCCTGGCACGCCTGCTCGACCGAGCGCCGGGTGTGGATCTGCTCGGTGATCACGGCCGACAGGATCAGCGCCGTCAGGGCCATCGCCCCGTTGAAGGCCTGCAGTTTCAGCATCACCTCCACCCGGGTGAGCCGCTCGAACGGTCCCACCCGGTCGGTGGCCGCCACCGTGGTCATGACCGACGCGAACAGGGCGCACACCATGCTGCCCGCCAGCTGGAAACGGAGAGCCGCCCAGATCAGCAGGGGATACACCAGATACAGCAGACTCAGCCGGCTGTGCGTGGCCAGCGGCACGACACAGCAGACGATGACCGCCAGCCCGGTGGCCTCCTTCCAGCGCGTCAGCCGCAGCGGCCGGCGGATCCGGGCCAGCAGGAGCACCACCGGCGTGACGATCAGCACGCCCATGGCGTCGCCCACCCACCAGGCCAGCCACACGGCCCAGAACCCCTCCCCGGCGATCCGGTCCGTGACCAGCAGCAGACCGGCGCCCACCGTCGCACTGATCAGCATCGCGGTGAACGCGCCCAGGAACACCAGGGCGAGACCGTCGCGCAGCCGGGCGAGATCGGTGCGGAAGCCCGCCCGGCGCAACAGCAGGTAGCCCACCACGGGCGCGGCCGTGTTGCCCGCCAGGACGACCAGCACCGACGGTGACAAGGAGGTCAGGGACATGATGACGAACAAGGCACCCAGGGCGATCCCCGGCCAGCAGCGCGGTCCGAGGAGCAGCAGGCAGGCGACCGAGACACCGGTGGGCGGCCAGATCGGGGTGACGACCGCGCCCTCGACGACCAGCTCGCGCAGCAGGCCCAGCTGCCCGGACCCGTAGTAGCAGGCGGCCACGGCCGCCGTCTGCAGAGCGAGGACGGCCGGCTTGCGCAGATCCTGGCTAGCCACCACAGCAGCCATGAGACACCGGGGCCGCCGTGACGGCGAGACGGGAGCGGGGCCGTGCGGCCCTATGGCTGAGGAGCCCGCGCCTGCCCGGCGTGTGACACGTCCGGTCCGTCGAGCCCGACGACCAGGACGGCGGCGTCGTCGTCGTGCCCCACCCGCTCGGCGCCCTTGATCACGGCGGCGGCCAGCGCGTCCACGTCCATGCCCGCCACCGCAGCGACGCCCGCCAGCCGCGTCACCTGGCCGAGGCCCTCCTCCAGCCGCATCGAGGGTCCTTCCACGACACCGTCCGTGAGCAGCACGAACACGCCGCCGGTGGTGAGTTCGTACCGGGTCACGGGGTAGGACATGCCCGCCAGGACTCCCAGCGGGGGACCGCCCTCGTCCTCGGTGACGCCCGACGTCCCGTCGGCGGTGGCCCAGACGCAGGGCAGGTGCCCCGCCCGCGCGCTCTCCAGTACCCCCGCGCAGGGGTCGAGCCGCAGGAAGGTGCAGGTGGCGAACAGGTCCGAGTTGAGCGCCAGCAGCAGGTCGTTGGCGCGGGCCAGGACCTCGCCCGGCTCACTGCTGACGGAGGCCAGGGCCCGCAGCCCGGCCCGCACCTGCCCCATGAAGGCGGCGGCCTCGATGTTGTGGCCCTGGACGTCACCGATGGACAGCCCGATCCTGCCGTCGCCGAGCGTGAAGGCGTCGTACCAGTCGCCGCCCACGTTCAGGCCCTGGCACGCGGGGGTGTACCGCACGGCCAGGTGCAGCCGCCGCGCCACGGGCAGGTCCCGGGGGAGCATGCCGCGTTGCAGCGCGAGCGCCAGCTCGACGCGGGAGCGCTGCATCTCGGCCTGCGCGCGTGCCTGGGCCGTCAGGGCCCCGAGCCGGGTCAGCAGCTCGTCGCCGTCGTCGGTCGTGCCGGTGCGGGCCATGGATCACTCCGGCGAGGATGGCCACGGTCGGTGACGATCCTCCGAGGTAAATCAGTCAAAATGCGTTCATAGGATGATACTTAGTTAGGGGGCGCGTCGCCGACTCCACCACCGGCGCGTGGCCTCCGTACGGCAGCCGCCAGGACGAAGGTCACGCTGATCAGCAGCGCCCACGCGCCGAACTTCTCGATCCCCACCGGCTCCCACCCGTGCTGCTGGTACGGATAGCGCCAGGCGCCGACGAGGGTGGCGAGGTTCTCCGCCACCCACAGGAAGAACCCGATCAGCACGAACGACACAGCCAGCGGCATCCTCCTGCGCACACCCCGCACGGTGAACCGCACCCACGTCCCCGTGGTCACCGCCACCAGCAGCCCGGCCAGCACCCAGCGCACGTCGGGCAGCCAGTGGTGACTGAAGAAGTTGACGTAGATCGCCGCTGCCACCACCGCCGTCGCGCGCGGCCGGTAGCGCACCGGTTCCAGGTCGAACAGGTGCCAGGCCCGGCAGACGTAACTGCCCACCGCCGCGTACAGGAACCCGCCGTAGAGCGGCACCCCGGCGAACTTCAGCACGGCGGGCTCCGGGTAGCTCCACGAGCCGAGCGACACCTTCACCAGCTCGAACGCCAGGCCGATGACGTGACAGGCCGTTATGACGGCGACGTCCCGGCCGTCCTCCCAGCCGCGCAGCCGGTACAGCAGCGTGAGCAGCACGCCGTAGACCACCAGCAGGTCGTACCGCGCGACCGGCAGGCCGGGCAGCAGGGCGGACACGGCGACGCCGGACAGCAGGGCGATGGCGAAGGAGCACGCCCGCGTCTGCGTCCACGCGAAGTCGAGCAGGTGCCGGACGGCCGGTACGGCCCACGGGCCGTCGGTGCTGGGAGGGATCATGGTGCCCTGTAGGACGGGCTCCCGCCTCCTAGCGGTTGCAGCCGGTCCGCGCCGCCGTTCCTGCCCGGGCCCGGGCCACCGCCCACCGCAGCAGCCCGGACAGTCGCTGGTCCGCGTCGGGCGCGGTGCTCAGCACCCGCACCGCGTGTTCGAGACACCGGTGCCCCGGGCCGCGCCACCACAGCGCATCGGAGAGCCGGCCGGCGAGACCGGCCGCGCGGGAGCGGGCCAGACGCTCCGCCCGCCGGCGGCACGCGGCCTCGCGCCGGGCCAGCCGCCGCGAGGCGGGGCGGACCCGCAGGGCCGCGCCGACCGTCGAGCCTACGAGCAGCGGCGCGAAGGCCCGGTCCGCGGGGCGGGCGTCGGCGAGCTCGGCCGCCAGCGGCCACAGGGCGAACCGGGTGGCGTCGCCGACGCTGTCGTCGACCGCGCGGGCCAAGGCCGCGAGCACCGGATGCGTCCCGGCCGGATCGTCGGTGAACCGGTCACCCGACAGGAGGGAGGCGGCCTCCATCAGGCAGGCGCCGTCCCCGGGGTGCAGATGGGCGAAACGGCCGGGCAGCGGAAGGCCGTCCGGCACCGTCCCGCCCGGTGGCCCGGGCCGGGGAGGAACGGAGGAAGGACTCATGACGGCCTCCGGCCGGCCTCACACGCCGGTGACGGCGTGCAGGAACAGATAGAGCGCGGCGGCGGGAATCCCCGCGCCGGGGAACGTGAGTACCCAGGCGGTGACGATGGACCGCGCCACCTGCCAGCGTACGGCCGAGGCCCGCCGGGTGGCACCGGCACCGAGGATGGCCGCGGTGATCGTCTGCGTCGTGGAGATGGGGGCCTTCACCAGGAAGGCGGTGGCGTACAGGACGGCCGCGGCGGAGGTCTCGGCGGCGAACCCGCGCGGCGGGTCCAGGTGCACGATCCGCCGCCCCAGGGTGGTGATGATGCGCCGCCCGCCGCTGTACGTACCGGCGGCCATGGCGAGGGCCACGGCGACGATCACCCACACCGGCACGGAGAAGTCGTCCTGCCAGCCCGCCGTGACCAGGGCGAGCACGATGACGCCCATGGTCTTCTGCGCGTCCTGAAGCCCGTGCCCCAGCCCCATGGCGGCGGCCGAGACGGTCTGCGCCATGCGGAAGCGCCGCATGACGCGCCGGGGCGCGGCACGGCGGAACAGCCACAGGATCGCCGTGTGGAGCAGGTAGCCGAGCGCCACACCGACCAGCGGGGACAGCAGCATCGGCAGCACGACCTTGTCCAGGATGCCGGACCAGTGCACCGTCGCCGAGGCGGCGAGCGCGGCGCCGACCAGCCCGCCGATCAGGGCGTGCGAGGAGGAGGTCGGCAGCCCCCGCCACCAGGTGAAGACGTTCCACCCGATGGCGCCGAGCAGCGCGCACAGCACCAGCAGCAGGCCCGAGACCGCCTCGGGTGCCCCGATGATGCCCTTGCCCACGGTCTGGGCGACCTCGGTGCCCAGGAAGGCGCCGAGGAAGTTCATCACCGCGGCCATCGCCAGGGCCACGCGCGGCGTCAGGGCCCGGGTGGAGATCGAGGTGGCGATCGCGTTGGCGGCGTCGTGGAAGCCGTTGGTGAAGTCGAACGTCAGCCCCACGACGATGATCAGCACCACCAGCGTGAGCTCCATGACCGGTCACCTTTCGCCGCGCACCCGCACGCTTCCATCCTGCGCCTCGCTGGGCCGGGTGGTCCCCGCGACTACGCCACGCGAGGCGGACGCCTCCCACGGGGCACAGAGTGAGCCGCCTTTACGGTGTTCCGGTGCGATCTGTACCGAAATGGGTCTTCGTCTCGTCGGGGTGCGCCCCGGTCGCCCTGATCCTGGGCTGGCTGGTGGCGGCGTCGCTCCAGGGGTCCCCCTACGACCCGGCAGCGCAGACGATCAGCGTGCTGGCGGCCCCCGGCGCCTCGGGCTACTGGGTGATGACGGGCGCGTTCGTCGTCCTCGGCGTCTGTCACCTGCTCACCGCCTGGGGACTGCGCCCGGCCGCGACGCCCGGACGGGTGGCCCTGGCGGCCGGGGGAGTGTCGGCGCTGGCGGTGGCCGTGGTCCCGGCGCCGAGCAGCGGCGGCTCCCTCGGTCACGGCTCGGTGGCCGCCGTCGGCTTCACCGTCCTCGCGCTCTGGCCCCTTCTGGCCGCCCGTACCGGGGACGCCGTCCCCTGGGCCCTGCGTCCCGTCCCCTCACTCGGGGCCACCGCCGTGATGGCGCTGGGTGCGGCCTGGTTCATGATCGAACTGCACCAGCACGGGATGGCCGGCGTGGCCGAGCGCGCGGTGACGACCGTGCAGTCGGTGTGGCCCTTCGTGGTCGTCCTCTCCTGCTTCCGCAGCGCCGCCCGGGAGGACCGGCCGGCCCGGCTCGTACGCCGTTAGTACCTGTTCCCCGCGGGAGATGTGCGCCGTACGGTGCGCCGGGATGCCGGCCGCGGCGAGCGGCAGCCGCGGGGCGTCGCGGCGGAGGGGCCGCAGGAGAACCGCTTCCGCGGCCGCCGCGCCCGCGGCCCGCTGGTGGAGTTCACGGGCGTGGCACACCCGGAGTGCGATCTGTGAGCCGCCGGCCGGCCTCGGCCGCCGCTCCGAAGTAGTCGCCGCCCTTGCGGCGGACGTCGTCGGTGCCCCAGGCCCGCTCTTCCCCGGAGCTGCGCCGCCGCTGGGCCGGGACGAGCCGGGGTATGTGTTTCGAACAGTGGATATACGCCTCCTCGACCTCGATCCGCACCCACGTCTGCGGACGCCGGCCGGGCACGGGGTCGACGGCGAGGCGGCCCGGGTGACCGCGGCGCATGGCGTCGTCCGGGACCAGTGCGGCCCGGCCGTTGACGTGCAGGCCGATCCGGTCCCCGGCGAAGTCGATCATCAGCAGGCCGACGTGCGGGTTCTCCCGGATGTTGCCGAGCGAGGCCATGACGCCGTTCCCGCGGTACTCGGGGTAGGCGAGGGTCGTGTCGTCGAGCACGTGGAGGAAACCGGCCGGGCCGGCGCGGAAGGTGTTGTCACACTCCCCGTTGCCGTCCGCCGTGGCGAGGAAGAACATCTCCTGGCGGGCCACGAAATCCCGCATCCGCGCGTTGAGCCGGTTCAGCACCTGTTCGTCGTAGAACCGGTCGGCGCGGTCGGTCGTCCCCAGCTCCTGCTGGATCCGGTGTTCTCCGTGGCTTCCCGGGCGGTCGGCCCGGTCATCGTCGTACAACGGTCCTCCTGACGAGCATGCGCATGCGGTCGTCCCGCCGGCCGAAAAGCGCCACGGGCCGCGCCCATGAGACTAGAGCAGCCGGGGGAGGACCAGGTCGGTGGCCGGGGCACGCAAGTCGCGTCCGGCCGGGGGACGTTCCCGGTCAGGCGGTCCGTCCGCGCGACGCCTGGCACACCGACCAGACCACGGCCACCAGCGGGACGGCCACCACGGCACCGATGACCCCCGCGGCGACCGCGCCGCCGACGACCGCCAGGGCGACCACCACCGGGTGCAGCCGGACGGCCCAGCTCATCACGAGGGGATGCAGCACGTGCCCCTCGAGCTGCCCGATGACCACGATCAGCGCCACGACCACCAGGGCGATCAGGGGCCCTTTCGTGGCCAGGGCGACCACCGCCGCCACCGCCAGGGCGATGGGCGAGCCGATCAGCGGGACGAAGGCGGCCAGGAACTCCAGCAGCGCCAGAGGCACCGCGAGCGGCACCCCGAGGGCGAACAGCGCGACACCCACCAGGACGGCGTTCGTCCCCGCCACCAGCAGGATGCCGTGGGTGTAACCGGTGAACGTGCGCCAGGCGGCCCGGCCCGCCACCGCCACGCGCTGCCGTGCCCCCTCGGGGAGCTGGTCGCACACCCACTGCCACTGCCGCTCGCCGGAGTGGGTGAAGAAGACCGCGCAGAACACGGCCAGGGCGAGGACGGTCAGCACCTCCACCAGCCGGCTCGCGCCGCTGAGCGCCGTGCTGATGAGGGTGGAGCGGTGCTCCGACAGCAGGGTGCCGACGCGGGACTGCAGATCGGCGAAGGCATCCGCGGGAAGCCGGAACGGAGGCTCCTCCAGCCGGCGTTCGATCCGGTCGATCCCGGCGACGAACTCCCTCTCCAGCCCACCACGTTGACGGGCCACCGTCTCACCCACCAGGGCCAGCGCGCCGAGGACGAGGGCGATGCCGCCGACGACCGCGACGGCGACGGCGAGCGGCCGGGGCAGGAACCGGGCCAGCAGACCCGCCACGGGCCGCAGGACGGCTGCGACGACCAGGCCGAGGAAGACGGCGACGGCGATCCGGTGGAACTGCCCGAGCACGGAGAAGGTCACGCGGACGACGACGCCGACCGCGATGAGCCGCCACGCGTAGGCGGCGGCGGTGCGCAGCAGGGCGGGCACGCGCGCGTCCTCGCCGGCGGGACGGCCGAGCGGCCGAACGGGTGGAACCGGCGGATCGGGAGGATCGGGTGGTTCGGGTGTTTCGGAGGGATCGGAGGGATCAGACGGTTGGGACGGTCCGGGAGGTGAGGGCATTTCTTCCCGGTACCACCCGGCGCTCTCCGGCCCGCACTCCCTCCCCGCGATTCCCCCCGAAGGCCGCTGCACGAGGAGTGATTACCTGTCAGTAGGTCATGCGCTCCGGTGTATTGACTCGTGCGGCGGCAGGGGCGATTCTCGTCGCATCTTGGACGAGGTCATGACAAACGGGTGACCCCCGCCGCCGGCCTCGCCCCCCGCCGACCGAGGGACGTGGGTTGTGACCAGAGCCGAACGCCCGTACCGCACACGCAAGCGCGTGACGGTGGTGTCGCTCCTGATGTTCGTGCTGGCCGTCGCGCTGGGCCCGACGCCGAGTTCGGCGGCCGGCACCGGCTGGTGGGACCCCACCGCGCGGCCCGCGCCCGACTCGCAGATCAACGTCACAGGTGAGCCCTTCACCGGCACCGACGCCCGGGGCGAGGTCCGGGGCTTCGTCGACGCGCACGACCACATCTTCTCCAACGAGGCTTTCGGCGGGCGCCTGATCTGCGGAAAGCCGTTCTCCGAGCAGGGCGTGGCCGACGCGCTCAAGGACTGTCCCGAGCACTACCCGGACGGCTCGCTCGCGATCTTCGACTTCATCACCCGCGGCGGCGACGGCAAGCACGACCCGGTCGGCTGGCCCACCTTCAAGGACTGGCCGGCCCACGACTCGCTGACCCACCAGCAGAACTACTACGCCTGGGTGGAGCGGGCCTGGCGCGGCGGCCAGCGCGTGCTGGTCAACGACCTCGTCACCAACGGGGTGATCTGCTCCGTGTACTTCTTCAAGGACCGCAGTTGCGACGAGATGACGTCCATCCGGCTCCAGGCCAGGCTGACGTACGACATGCAGGCCTACATCGACCGGCTGTACGGCGGGCCAGGCAAGGGCTTCTTCCGGATCGTCACCGACAGCGCCCAGGCCCGTGAGGTCATCGAACAGGGCAAGCTGGCGGTCGTCCTGGGCGTCGAGACGTCCGAGCCGTTCGGCTGCAAGCAGATCCTCGACGTGGCGCAGTGCAGCAGGGCCGACATCGACAAGGGCCTGGACGAGCTGTACGACCTGGGCGTGCGCAGCATGTTCCTCTGCCACAAGTTCGACAACGCGCTGTGCGGCGTCCGCTTCGACTCCGGCTCCCTCGGAACGGCCATCAACGTCGGCCAGTTCCTGTCGACCGGCACCTTCTGGAAGACGGAGAAGTGCGCCGGGCCCCAGGCCGACAACTCCATCGGCAGCGCCACGGCGGCCGGTGCCGAGGCGAAGCTCCCGGCCGGCGTGGAGGTCCCCGGCTACAGCGCGGACGCCCGGTGCAACGTACGGGGTCTGACGGACCTCGGCGAGTACGCCGTACGCGGCATGATGCGGCGCGGGATGATGCTGGAGATCGACCACATGAGCGTCAAGGCCACCGGCCGGGTGCTCGACCTCTTCGAGGCCGCGTCCTACCCGGGCGTCCTCTCCTCGCACAGCTGGATGGACGCGGAGTGGACCGAACGCGTCTACGGGCTGGGCGGGTTCATCGCCCAGTACATGCACGGCTCCGAGGGCTTCGTCGCGGAGGCCCGGCGCACCGAGGCCCTGCGGGACAAGTACGGCGTCGGCTACGGCTACGGCACCGACATGAACGGCGTCGGCGGCTGGCCGGCCCCGCGCGGAGCCGACGCCCCGAACAAGGTCGTCTACCCGTTCAGGAGCGCCGACGGCGGGTCCGTCATCGACCGGCAGACCACCGGCGAGCGCACCTGGGACCTCAACACCGACGGGGCCGCCCACTACGGCCTCGTCCCGGACTGGATCGAGGACATCCGCCGGGTCGGGGGCCAGGACGTGGTGGACGACCTGATGCGCGGCGCCGAGTCCTATCTCGACACCTGGGGCGCCGCCGAGAACCACGAGCCCGCCGCGAATCTCGCCACCGGCTCCACCGCCTCGGCCGGCTCCTCCGAGTGGAGCCTGTTCACGAGCTACCAGCCGCACCGGGCCGTCGACGGCGACCGCCGCACCCGCTGGGCGAGCGACTGGAGCGACGACCAGTGGTACCGGCTGGACCTCGGCTCCGTGCAGACCGTCCGGCGGGTCACCCTCGACTGGGAGCACGCCTACGCGAAGGCGTACCGCGTCGAACTGTCCACCGACGGCACGGCCTGGCGCACCGCCTGGTCCACGACGGCGGGCGACGGCGGCCTGGACACCGCCCGTTTCACCGCCACGCCGGCCAGATACGTCCGCGTGCAGGGACTCGCCCGGGGCACTGGCTGGGGCTACTCCCTCCTGGAGGTCGGTGTCCACGGCAGCTGACGCACGGGCGCTCGGCGACGCGTCGCGCGCGGCCGGCTCAGGCGGTCGCGCGCACCGCGTCGCGGATCAGGCCGGCCACGTCCTTCGGACGGGACACGGCGACCGCGTGCGAGGCGCCCTCGATCTCGACGACCGTGGCACCGGCCCGCTTCGCGCCGAAGCGCTCCACCTCCGGGTTGATCGCCTCGTCGGCGGCCGCCACGAGCGCCCAGGACGGCTTGGTCCTCCACGCCGCTGCCGACGCCGTCTCCGTGAACGTCGAGGCGGCCAGCGGACGCTGCGCCACCGCCAGGACCTCGGTCACGGACGGCGGCACGTCGGCGGCGAAGACGGCCGGGAAGGCCTCGGCCTTGATGGTGACCTCGACCGCGCTCCGCCCGCCGTCGACCGGGTACGTCTTCTCCTGCAGGTTGCTCACCAGCGGCGAGAGCGGGAAGCGCCCCTGCAGCTCGCCCAGGCTCTCACCCTCCTCGGGTATGTAGGCCGCGACGTAGACCAGACCCACCACGTTCTCCGCGGTGCCGGCGACGGAGATGACGGCACCGCCGTAGGAATGGCCGACCAGGACGACCGGGCCGTCGATCTGGGCGGCCTGCGAGGCGATGTAGGCGGCGTCGGACGCCAGGCCGCGCAGCGGGTTGGGCGGCGCCACCACGGGGATGCCGTGGTTCTGCAGCTCCGCGATGACGCCGGACCAGCTGCCGGCGTCCGCGAAGGCACCGTGGACGAGCAGGGCGGTCGGGGTGGTGACCATGTCTGTGCTCCTTGGGACGATCGAGGCCGCGCGCCGCGTCAGCGGGTGTGCAGGGCGGCGTGGAGGACGGCGGAGGCCTGGCGGATGGCCGCGTCGGCGGCGTGCGTCTCGCGCAGGGCGTTCAGCATCACGAAGTCGTGGATGACGCCCTGGTAGCGCACGGCCGTGACGGGCACGCCCGCCTGGCGCAGCTTGCCGGCGTAGGCCTCGCCCTCGTCGCGCAGCACATCGGCCTCGGCGGTGATGACGAGGGCGGGCGGCAGGCCGGTGAGCTGCTCGGTGGTGGCGCGCAGCGGCGAGGCGGTGATCTGCGCCCGCTCGGCCTCGTCGGTCGTGTACTGGTCCCAGAACCACTGCATGCCGTCGCGGCGCAGGAAGTAGCCGGTGGCGAACTGGTGGTACGAGCCGGTGTCGAAGCTCGCGTCGGTCACCGGGTAGAACAGCACCTGCTGGACGAGGGGGACGCCCCCGCGCTCCTTCGCCATCAGGGTCACGGCCGCGGCCATGTTGCCGCCGACGGAGTCACCGGCCACGGCCAGGCGGGAGGCGTCCAGGCCCTTGGCCGCGCCCTGCGCGACGATCCACTCGGCGACGGCGTAGTTCTGCTCGACGGCGACCGGGTAGCGGGCCTCGGGGGAGAGGTCGTACTCGGGGAAGACCACGGCCGCGTTCGCCCCCACGGCGAGTTCGCGGACCAGGCGGTCGTGGGTGTGGGCGTTGCCGAACACCCAGCCGGCACCGTGGATGTAGAGGACGACGGGCAGCGTGCCCTCGGCGCCGGAGGGGCGGACGATCCGGGCGCGGACGCTGCCGGTCGGACCGCCGGAGACGGTGATCCACTCCTCGTCGACGGCGGGCTTCGCGATGTCGCCCGACTGCACCTCGTCGACGGCCTTGCGGCCCTCGGCCGGGGCCAGGTCGAACAGGTAGGGCGGGTTGGCGGTCGCCTCGGCGAACGCGGCCGCGGCCGGCTCGAGAACCGGCTCGGCCGGCTCGAAGGTGTGGGACATACGGACTCCTGAGACTCTCTGCTCGCCGGTATCTCCGGCGAGGCGGCCCGCCCCGGCATCACAGATCCCGCCGGGCCGCCCGCGGTCACGCTAGAACCGGGAGCGAGCGGCTCTTGCCCGCCCGCGCACGACTGCTGTCCCGCCCGCGCACGGCTGTTGTGGCGCCCGCGCACGGCCGCTGTCCTGACCGTGCACGGCTGCTGTCCCGCTTGCGTCCGGCTGTTGTGGTGCCCGCGCCCGGCCACTGTCCCGTCTGCGCATGGCCGCTGTCCCGCCTGCGTCCGGCTGCTGGTTCGCTCGCGCACGGCTGCTGTGGCGCCCGCGCACGGCGGGTACGGACGGCTTCCGTCTCCGTCGCGCGTTCTCTGTCAGGCCGTACACGACGGCCGCTGTCCGACCGCCTCGGGACACAGCCCCTCACAGCGGCCGCACAAGACCGGTGACATTGCCGGTCCGCGCGCGGGGCCCGGTGCCCGACAGTGGCACGGCCAGCCCAACGGCGGTGCCCGGCCCCGCGGGCACGCGGCGGACGCCCCAGGTCCCGCGTGCCCGCGGCACGGGCCGCCCGCCACGACAGAGAGGACGACTCGTCGTGCATCTCCACCCCCACACCGATCCGCACCCCCGCACCCGGTCCGGCTCACGCCGGAGCCGGACCGGGAGCCGGACCGGCCGACTGGCCGCCGCCGCCGCGACGCTCGCCGTCGTCGTCGGACTGGGACCCCTGACCAGCCCGGGCGCCCACGCCGCCGACAACCCCTACGAGCGCGGCCCGGCTCCCACCACGTCCAGCATCGAGGCGAGCCGCGGCCCGTACGCCGTGTCGCAGACGTCCGTCTCCTCGCTCTCCGTCACCGGCTTCGGCGGCGGCACCATCTACTACCCGACCAGCACCAGCGACGGCACCTTCGGCGCGGTGGCCATCTCGCCCGGCTACACCGCCTACGAGTCGTCCATCGCCTGGCTCGGACCGCGCCTGGCCTCGCAGGGCTTCGTGGTGTTCACCATCGACACCCTCACCACGCTCGACCAGCCCGACTCCCGTGGCCGCCAGCTGCTGGCCGCCCTGGACTACCTCACCCAGCGCAGCTCGGTGCGCGGCCGTGTCGACGCCTCCCGCCTCGGCGTCATGGGCCACTCGATGGGCGGCGGCGGCAGCCTGGAGGCGGCCAAGTCGCGCCCGGCCCTGCAGGCGGCGATCCCGCTGACGCCGTGGAACCTGGACAAGAGCTGGTCCGAGCTGACCACGCCGACCCTGATCTTCGGAGCCGACGGCGACACGATCGCCCCGGTCTCCTCGCACGCCGAACCGTTCTACTCCAGCCTGTCCTCCTCGCTGGACCGCGCCTACCTGGAGCTGAACTCGGCGTCGCACTTCACGCCCAATTCGTCGAACACGACGATCGCGAAGTACAGCATTTCCTGGCTCAAGCGGTTCATCGACAACGACACCCGCTACGAGCAGTTCCTGTGCCCGCTGCCCCGGCCGAGCCTGACCATCGAGGAGTACCGGGGCAACTGCCCGCACGGTTCCTGACGCCACACCCCACGCCCGGCGCCCCGGTCGCGGAGCCGCGGCAGCCGGCGCGACCGGGGCGACCGGGGTGACGGGGGGCGACCGGCGGTGGACGCGCACCACGCGTCCGCCGCCGTTGTCGTGCAGGAGCACGGCCGAGGGGCCCGGTGATTGGGCCGCGGCACAATCCGCGCCCCCCGCGACCGGAGGCCACCACCGGGCACTCGCGGGCAAACCCGCAGGTGCCGACGGGGTTCCGCGCGTCTCGCAGGGCGGACGTAAGCCTTCCGGTCTTCCTTACGCGCAAGTAACCTTCTTGGGGTGACCGCAGACAGCAGCTGGGCGCGCACGGCTTCCCGCACGGGGAGCCCGCAGCGACAGGAGGCCGCCCGGTCCGCCGCCGAGCACCGTGGCCGGACCGAACTCGCGCGCGGCCTGAGGCAGTTGTACGACGGGCCGGTGGGCGACGCGCGTGCGTCCCTGCTGCTGGCCGCGTCCCTGCCGGCCGCAGACGCCCCGGACGTGGCCGAGGCCGCACGCCTCGCCGCCGTGGACGCCGCCTGGGCGGCGGGCGATGCCCTCGCCTGCCTGGCCACCCTCGACGGCACGGACACCGCGGAGCGGGCGGACGGATACGCCTTCCCGGACGCCCTCCCGGACGTCATCCCGGACGCCGCCACGGCGGCGACGGCTGCGGCGGGAGGGGCTGCGCCGGGTGCGGCCCGAGGCCGGTCGGGGCCGGCCGGTGACCGGGGCGGGCCGGCCCGCGGCGGATTCGGGCCGGGCGGTGCGGGACCCGGCCCGGCCTGGCCCCGCGACCCCTTCGTCCGGGACTACCGAGACGGCATGCGTGCCCTGCTCGCCCGGCGGCCCGAGGAGGCCGCCGAGCCGCTGCGGCGGGTGCTGGAACAGGCGAGGAGCGACGGCCGGCCGGAGCGGCTGCTGCGTGCCGCAGCCGCCGCGCTGCTGCTCGGCGACGTGCACGCGGCCCGCGCGGCCGGGGCCCGCGCCCTCGCGGCCGCCCGCAACGCGGAGTGCACCGGGGCCGAGGCGCGCGCCCTGGAGTACCTGGCCTACGGCGAGTTGCGGGCCGGCCGCCACGCGCAGGCGCGCGCCCACGCGGAGGAGGGTGTGCGGGCGGCGCTCGCGGCGGGGCGCCGCAACACGGCGGCGAGCCACCACGCGATGCTCGCCCTGGCCGCCTCGATCGAGGGGGACACGGCAGCGGTCGCCGGATACGCCGCCGCCGCCCTGCGCACCGCCCGCCGCCACGGTCTGGCCCAGGCGGCGACCCTGGCCGAGTGGGCCATCGCCCGGGCGGACCTGGCCCGTGGCCGCCCCCTGGACGCCGCCGACCGGCTCGGTCCGCTCGTCGGCCCCGGTCCCCGGCGCGGGCACTTCGCCGTCTGGATGCTCGCCGTGCCCTGCTTCGTCGAGGCGGCGGTGCTCGCCGGGCAGCCGGAGGACGCCCGGGGTGTCGTCGACGACCTCGCCCAGTGGGCGGCCTTCGGCGCCGACCCGCACGCGCCCGCCCAGCTCGCCCGCTGCCGCGCCCTGCTGGCCGCCGAGGACGGTGAGGCCGACGACCTCTACCTGCGCGCACTCGCGCTGCACGACGAGTCGGGCGGCGACTTCGAGCGTGCCCGTACGGAACTGCTGTACGGCAGATGGCTGCGGCGCCGCAGACGGCTGCGCGAGGCCCGTGGCCGGCTGGGGGCCGCCCTGGTCGGCTTCGAACGCTGCGGCGCCGGCGCCTGGGCCGAGCAGACACGTGCCGAGCTGCGGGCCAACGGGGCCGCGTCCCAGACGGAGCCGGCCGGGGAACTGTCCCGGCTGACACCGCAGCAACTGCGCATCGCCCGCCACGTGGCCGAGGGCGCCACCAACCGCGAGGTGGCCCAGCGCCTGGCCGTCAGCACCCGGACCGTCGACTACCACCTGCGCAACGTCTTCGCCGTACTGGGCGTGCGCTCCCGCGTCGAGCTGGCCCGCATGGTCGACCAGGAGAGTCGCTGAGCCCGGCCGGAAAAGCCGCTGAACGCCCGCCGATCACCGCGGGCCCCCACCCCGGGACTGCCGCTCCGCTGCAGAAGAGTGCCGCACACCTCTGGGGACCGACCGGACGGTATGCCATTCTTCGGGGCAGGACCGTAGGGGTGACGAGGGCCGTCGAAGTTGGGGGAGGACCGCGATGCATCCTGCCGCACGCACACGCACCATGTTCCGCACCGGGCCGGTGCCGGTTCCGCAGCCGCGGACACGGCGGATCCGGTCGCTGATCGACGCGGACGCGCTGCGCGTCCTGCACCGGGCGGCCCGCGTCCTGCTCGGCGAACTGCCGGAGCTGACCGACCGGCTGCTGGTGGTCCTGCGCGAGCAGGAGCCCGCGTACCGGACGGCGCTGGACACCGACCACGCCGCCACCTGGCAGGAGGCGCACCGCTCGTTGCGGCACAGCGTGACCTCGCTGATCGACCCGCGCGGCACCCGCGAGGCCGCCCACCGCTGCACCTGGCGGATCGGTGTGGCCCGCGCCGAGCAGGGGCTGCCGCTCGACGCCCTGCTGCACGCGTTCCGGCTGGGCGGGTCCCTGGTGTGGCAGCGGCTGGTCGAGGAGACCGCCCGCGCGGAACCGGACGACATCCGTCTCCTGGTGCACGTGGCCACCGACGTCTGGAACTTCGTCGACGAGCACTGCACCCTCGTGGCCGACGCCTACCGGCAGGCCGAGCGGCAGCTCGCCTGGCGGCGTGAGAACCGGCTGCGCCTGCTGGCCGCCGCCCTGCTGGACGGCACCAGCCGGATCGCCGACCTGCCCGAGACGGCCGAGGGACTCGGGCTGCCGGAGCACGGCCGGTACGTCGTCGTGGCCGTGGCCGGGGTCCGGCCACAGCGGCCCACGGGCATCCGGGCCTGCGCGCGTCCGTCCGGTCCGCACGCGTACTGGCACGCGGGCGTGGACGTGGACTACGGCATCGTCCTGGTGGGGGAGGGAGGGGACGGCGAGAACGACCGGGACCCCGCGGCGGCGCTGGACCTGCCCGGAGACGGGGCGGACGCCGGGTGCCGGATCGGTGTCGGCAGCGCCGTCACGGGACTCGCCGCCGTGGGCGACGCCCGGCGCCTCGCCGACCTGGCCCTGAGCATCTGCCCGCCCGAGGGCGGCACGGTCCGGCTGTCCGAGCATCTGCCCGAGGCGCTGGTGATCTCCTGTCCCGAGCTGGGCGCCGGCCTCACCGAGCAGGTGCTCGGACCCGTGCTGCGGCTGGAACCGGCCGACCGGGACGTCCTGCTGGACACCCTGGTCGCCTGGTTCGCCTCCGAGGGGTCCGCTCAGCGCGCCGGGGAACGGCTGTACTGCCACCGCAACACCGTCCTGAACCGGCTGCGCCGCTGCGAGCAGCTCATCGGCCGCTCCCTGGCCCGCCCGCTGGACGTGGTGGAGATCAACCTCGCGCTGACCGCACGCCGCCTCCTGCGCGGCTGACCGGCCCGGGGCGACCGCCCGGCGTGATCGCCCGGCGCGACCGCGCGACTGCTCGTCCCACGCGCGCCTTCGTCGTGCCCCGGACTCGCCCCGCGCCACCGGCTTCCGGCGGTGCCACCGGCACCGCCGGCTCCTCCCTCTGCCCGCCGCCCGGCTGTTCCGCCCGCCCGGCGGACACCCCTGGCAGCGGCGCGCCGACGACCGCGCGCCGGCGCGCCGACGACCGCCCTCCGCCGACCGCGCACCGACGACCGCCCCCCGGCCCCCTGGGCAGCCGCACAATCCCGCCCGACCGGCGTTGGGACCACGCAGCCACCCGGCCCGGACACCTGTACCGCGCGTCCGCGCCCGTGCTGTCGTGGGCTGCCCTTCCCCCGAAGCACCCGTGCCCGACGGCACGGACGAGGAGCCGTGATGCCCGAAGCACCACCGGACGAAGAGCCCGCCCTGCACGTCGAGGGCCTCGACGTGACCTACGGCCGCGCCCTGTCCGCCCTTCGCTCCGTGAGCCTCACCGTTCCGCACGGCACGGTCGTCGCCCTCCTCGGCGCCAACGGCGCGGGCAAGACGACCCTGCTGCGGGCGGTGTCGGGCACCCTGCGCCTGCACCGCGGCGCGATCACGGCCGGCCGGATCCGCTACGGCAGCACGGAACTCGACGGGCGCGACCCGGTCGCCGCGGTGCGCGCCGGAGTCGTCCAGGTCCCGGAGGGACGCCGGGTCTTCGCCGGGCTCACCGTCGACGAGAACCTGCGCAGCGGCGGCCTCGGCCTCGGGCGGCGCCGCCCGGACCAGGTCGCGGAGGCCAGGGACCGGGTGTTCACGCTCTTCCCGCGCCTGGCCGAACGCACCCGGCAGGCCGCAGGCCTGCTCTCCGGCGGCGAGCAGCAGATGCTCGCCATCGGCCGCGCCCTCATGGCCGCGCCGCGCCTGCTGCTCCTCGACGAGCCCTCCCTGGGCCTCGCCCCGCAGATGGTCCACCGGATCGCCGAGGTCGTCCGCGAGATCAACGCCCAGGGCACCGCCGTCCTGCTCGTCGAGCAGAACGCCGGCATGGCGCTCTCCCTCGCCGACACCGCCCACGTGCTGGAGGTGGGCGAGGTCCGGCTCTCCGGCCCGGCCGGCGAACTCGCCCGCACGGACGCCGTGAAGCGGCTCTACCTCGGCGAGACCACCGACGACACCGCGGCGACCGACGACACCGCGGCGACCGGCGCCGGCACCGCACAGACCGCCGCAAGAACCGAGGGGCAGGGAGCCGCGTGAGCGTCCGCACCACCGCACCACCCGAACTGACCGTGACGGACGTGACCGTCCGGTTCGCCGGACTCACCGCCCTGGACACGGTGTCCTTCACCGTCGCCCCGGGCACCGTCCACGCGCTCATCGGACCGAACGGAGCGGGCAAGTCCACCTGCTTCAACGTCCTGTCGGGGCTGTGCCGCCCGGCCACGGGCACCGTACGCCTGGGCGACGCCGACCTCACCCGGCTCGCCCCGCACCGCATCGCCGCCCTCGGCGTCGCCCGCACCTTCCAGAACATCGTCACCACGCACGGCACGGTCGCCGACAACCTGATGCTCGGCCGCCACGCCCTGTCCCGGGCCGGGTTCGCCGCGAGCGCCCTGCGCCTGCCGCACGCGCGCCGCGAACAACGCGTCCATCTCGACCGTGCCCGCGAGATCGCCGAACTCACCGGCCTGGCCGCACACTTCGACCACCCCGTGGCCTTGCTCTCCTACGGCGACCGCAAGCGCGTGGAGTTCGCCCGCGCGCTCTGCCTGGAGCCCAGCGTCCTGCTCCTCGACGAGCCGGTCGCCGGGATGAACGCGGCCGAACGCGCCCGCACGGTGGAGGTCGTGCACGCCGTACGCGCCGAACTCGGCCTGTCCGTCGTGCTGGTGGAGCACGACATGGGACTGGTGATGCGGCTCGCCGACGAGGTCACCGTCCTCGACTTCGGCCGCGCCATCGCCCACGGCACCCCGGACGAGGTCCGCCGCGACCCGGAGGTGCTGCGCGCCTACCTCGGCACCGGCGCCGAAGGGGAGGAGGCGGCGGCATGACGACCTTCCTGGACAACGTGTTCAACGGCCTCGCCCTCGGCGCGGTCTACGCCCTCGTCGCGCTCGGCTTCGTCATCATCTTCAAGGCCTCCGGCGTCATGAACTTCGCCCACGGCTCGCTGCTCCTGCTCGGCGGCTACCTCACCGCCGTGCTCCACGACGACCTCGGTTTCGCCGCCGCCCTGGCGGTGTCCGTACTGGTGACCGCGGCCGTGGCCGGCGCCATGGACCGCTTCCTGCTGCAGGCCGGCGGCGGGGCCGACCCGCACGCCGCCCACGTGCAGACCATCGTCACCATCGGCGTCGACATCCTCATCCTCACCGACCTGTCCCGGCGCATCGGCGGCGACCTGCTCGCGCTGGGCGACCCCTGGGGCGACTCGGTCAGCGGGCTGGGCCCGGTGACCGTAGCGGACAGCCGGATCGCAGCGATCGTCGTCTCCACCCTGGTCATCGCGGGAGTCTTCGCGCTCTTCCGCTACACCTCCTGGGGCCTGTCGCTGCGCGCCTCGGCGGAGGACGTCGAGGCGGCCGCGCTGATGGGCGTACGCCTGGTGCGCATCCGCATGCTCGCCTGGTGCCTGGCCGGGGCGCTGGCTGCCCTGGCGGCGGTCTTCCTCGCCGCGTTCCCCGCGCCCGGCCTGGAGCGCACCACGGGTCAGATCGCCCTGAAGGCCTTCCCGGCGGCGATCCTCGGCGGGATGGCCTCGCCGCCCGGAGCCCTCGCGGGCAGCCTGCTGATCGGCATGACCGAGGCGCTCGTCGCGGGCTACCAGTCCGAACTGCACGTCCTCGGCGAGGGCTTCGGCGACGTCGCCCCCTACGCGGTGATGGTGCTGGTCCTGCTGGTGCGGCCCACCGGCCTGTTCGGCGGAAAGGCGGCGGTCCGTGTCTGACCGGCTCTCCGGGATCCGCACCGGCACCGCGCGCGGGTGGTGGACCCTCGCGGCCGTCGCCGTCCTGTGCGCGCTGCCCTTCTACCTCGACGCGTTCTGGCTGCGCATCGGCCTGTTCTCGATGGCGGCGGCCGTCGGCGCGATCGGCCTCGGCCTGCTGTCCGGCACGGCGGGCCAGCTCTCCCTCGGCCACGCCTTCTTCCTCGCCGTGGGCGCCTACGGGTACGTCTGGCTGGCCGGTGAACCCGGCCCCGGGCTGCCGACCGCCGTGGCGGCCGTGCTCGCGGTCCTGCTCGCCGGGGCGGCCGGCGGACTCTTCAGTCCCGTCGCCGGCCGGGTGCGCGGTGTCTACCTCGGTGTCGCCACCCTGGCCCTGGTCTTCCTCGGCCACCACGTCCTGCTCACCGCGGACTCCGTCACCGGCGGCTTCAACGGCCGCTCGGTGCCGCCGCTGGAGGTGGGCGGCTTCTCCTTCTCCGCCGACTCCGAACTGACCCTGCTCGGCGTGCCGTTCGGGGCCGAGGAGCGGCTGTGGTACCTGGGGCTCGCCGTGTTCGCGCTCACCTGGTTCACCGCCCGCGGGCTGCTCCGCGGTCGTCCCGGGCGCGCGCTGGTGGCCCTGCGCGACAGCGAGACCGCCGCCGCCGTCATGGGCGTGGACGTCTCCCGCTACCGCTCGGCCGCCTTCGTCGTCTCGTCGATGTACGCGGGCCTCGCCGGGGTCATGATCGCCCTGTCCTTCCGCCGCGTGGTGCCCGACTACTTCGGCCTCGTGCTGTCGGTCGACTACCTCGCCATGATCGTCATCGGCGGTCTGGGCTCGGTCGCCGGAGCCACCGCCGGCGCCGTCTTCGTCACCGCGCTGCCCCTGCTGATGACCCGCTACGCCGACCAACTGCCCCTCGTGGCCGCCCCCGGCACCACCGGCGGCACGGTCGGCCCCACCGAGGCGGCCCGCTACCTCTACGGAGCGGCCATCGTCCTGATCCTGCTGTTCGCCCCCGACGGGCTGCACGGCCTGGTCCGCCGCCTGCGTGCCCGCCTGCGCCACCGGCGATCCGCCCCGCCACCCCGAGCCACCGCCCCCGCGACACCCTCACCCGCGCCCTCCGCACGAGCCAAGGAGCCCACCCCGTGAAGTCCACGCACCACACGCACCCCGCACGCCCCAGGACGCTCCTGGCCGCGGCCCTCGCCGCCCTGCTGCTCACGGCCACCGGATGCAGCTCCAAAGCGGACTCCTCCGGCAGCGCCGGCGACGGCGCCGACGGCGTCAAGTCCGGTCCCGGTGTGACCGACAAGGTCATCAGACTCGGCGCGCTGACGGACCTCACCGGCCCCTACGCCACCCTCGGCAAGAGCATCGTGCAGGCCCAGCAGATGTGGGCGGACGAGGTCAACGCCCGCGGCGGCATCTGCGACCGGCGCGTCGAGATCGTCGTCAAGGACCACGGCTACGACGTGCAGAAGGCCGTCACCGCCTATGCCGACCTCTCGGCGGACGTCGTGGCGCTGCCCCAGGTCATCGGGTCGCCCGTGATGGCCGCGCTGCTCGACGACATCGAGCGGGACAAGGTGCTCACCTTCCCGCAGGCCTGGGCCGCCTCCCTGCTCGACCGGGACTCCGTGCAGGTCCTGGGCACCACCTACGACATCGACATGATCGCCGCGGTCGACTTCCTCACCCGCGCCAAGGGCCTGAAGAAGGGCGACACCGTCGGGCACGTCTACTTCGAGGGGGACTACGGCGCCAACGCGCTCGAAGGCTCCCAGTGGGCCGGGAAGAAGGCCGGGGTGAAGGTCGTGGGACAGAAGATCAAGGCGACGGACACCGACCTGTCCGCGCAGGTCTCCGCCCTGCGCAAGGAAGGCGTGAAGGCGATCCTGGTCAGCGCCGGACCGGCGCAGACCGCCTCCCTGGTCGGCGTCGCGGCCTCGCGCGGACTGAAGGTGCCCGTGGTCAGCAGCGCCCCCGGCTACGCCCCGCAGCTGATGAAGACCCCGGCGGCCCCCGCGCTCGCCGCCCTGCTGAACGTGGTCAGCGCCGCGCCCGCGGTCAGCTCGGACCTGCCCGGGGTGCGCAAGATGGTCGCCGCGTACCAGAAGAAGTTCCCGGGCTCCCTCGTCGACTCCGGCGTGCTGTCCGGCTACAACGCCGCCCAGCTGATGGGCACTGACCTGAAGAAGGCCTGCGAGAACGGCAGCCTCGCCCGCGAGGACGTGATCAAGGCCCACCGCTCCCAGTCGGCGGTCGACGTCGGCCTCGGCACCGCGCAGGACTTCTCCGACAAGGCCCAGCCGGCGAGCACCGCGACGTACGTGCACAAGCCGGACGCCAAGGCGGTCGGTGCCGCGGTGAACGTGGAGGACGCGCACACCGCGCCGGGCGTCGAGGAGTACCTGGCCTCCCGGACGTCGTGACGGCAGACCCGGCCCGCACGGCGGCCGCGGGGTGACGCCCCGCGGCCGCCGGGCCGGAGTGCGGCGGGGGCCGGGAGGCCGCGATCCGGGTGACGGACGGGGCGTCGCCGCCTCCGCCGCCGCCGTCATCCGCCGCGCGGGTCTGTAGGGTGGCAGGAGAGGCCTGGCCCACCACTTCGGACCAACGAGGGGCCGACGGCCACCTGGAGGAGCACGCGGTGACCTCTGACCACGTCCACGACGACGCTTCCGTCAGCGCTTCCCTGATGGAGTGGCTGCTGCAGACCCAGTCGCTGGAGGATTTTCTGCAGACCCTGGCCGACGCGGCGCTGGAGCTCTCCAGCGCCGAGGGAACGGGCGTCACCCTGGAACGCGATCACCGGCCCCTCACCGTGGCCAGCGCCGGCCCGCCGGCCCCCAAACTGGACGAGAAGCAGTACGGCCAGGACGACGGCCCGTGCCTGCAGTCCGCCCGCACCGGCGAAGAGGTCCTCGTCGGGGACATGCTCGCGGAATCGCGCTGGGGCGACTACCCGGCCTACGCGGCGGCCTGCGGGATCCGCTCCTCCGTCTCCCTGCCGATCGCAGCCCGCACGCACACCGTCGGCGCGCTGAACATCTACGGCGGCCCGGCCCACGCGTTCGACGACGCCGACCTGGGTGCCTTGCGCTCCCTGGCCGCGCAGGCCACCGGGGCGATCGCGCTGGCGCAGCGCATCGCCGACGCGGAGGCGTTCGCCGAGCAGATGCAGCAGGCGATGCGCTCCCGCGGCGTCATCGATCAGGCCATGGGCGTCGTCATGGGCCAGCGCGGCTGCACCGCGGACGAGGCCTTCGCCATTCTGCGCTCCGCCTCGCAGCACCGGAACATCAAACTCCGCGACCTGTGCACGGAACTGATCACCAACCTCACCGGCCGCCGTCCGGACGACCCCGGCCTGCGCCCCCGTCCCTGACCCGCCCCTGACCACCGCACCCCGCCCCACCTCATCCCGCCCCCGGCCCCCACCGCACCCCGCCCGGCCCGTCCCCCGCCCCGGCGAATCGCGCAGACGTGCGGTGTGATCACTCGACCGTGAATTCCGCCGCTCCCGCGGCCGGTCCCGGGCGATGCTCGCACGGGCGGCACACGACCGGTGCCGCCCGGGCGTTACGGGGCTGGGGGAGACGATGACACGTGGGGCGGGGCAGCGCGGCGGTGCGGACGCGCAGGTGGTGCTGCTGGTGGCGGGACTGGCCGATCTGGCCGTGAGCACGCTGGGATCCGCCGTGGGGACCGTGAAGGGTCTCCTGCGCCGTGCCGACACGGGCGACCTGGCGGCGCAGGCCGAGCACGACCTCGTGGCCCGGGGGCGGCTGGCGCTGGACCGGTACGCGGCCGCGCCCCCGGCCCACCTGGAGATCCTCGCCCGGCAGGCCCTGGCCCGGCGGGCCGCCGACGATGTCTGACCGGTGGGATCCGGCCGCGTTCAAGACCCGCGTGGACGAGGCGGTGCGCCGGTTCGTCGCCGAGGAGGCCGACCGCCTCGCGGAGATCGACCCCCTGCTGGCACCCGTGGCCGGGCAGCTGGAAGCGGCGGTGGCGGACGGCAAACGGCTGCGGGCGGCGTTCTGCTACTGGGGCTGGCGCGCGGTGGGACAACCGGACAGCGAGGCCCTGGTGCGCGCGGCGGCCTCCATGGAACTGGTGCACGCCGCGGCGGTCGTGCACGACGATCTCATCGACGACAGCCCGCTGCGGCACGGCCGCCCCACCGCGCACACGGCCCTGCGCGGCGCGGTGCGCGGCCGGCCGCGCGCCGACGCCGCCGCGAGGTCCCTGGCCATGCTGGTGGGGGACCTGCTGATGGCGCTGGCCGGGCAGTTGTTCACCACCAGCGGCCTGCCCGCGGCCTACCTCGCCCGGGCCCGGCCCCTGTGGTCGGTGATGGCGCGCGAACTGATCGCCGGGGAATGCCTGGAGATCCTGCGCACCGGCACCGGACCCGACACCGCCACCTCGCTGAAGGTGATCCGGTACAAGACCGCCAAGTACACCGTCGAGCAGCCCCTGCTGATCGGCGGCGCCCTGGCCGGCGCCGGCGAGCGGCTGCGCGAGGGCTACTCCGCCTACGGTCTGCCGCTGGGTGAGGCGTTCCAGCTGCGGGACGATCTCCTCGGGCTCTTCGGCACCCCGCAGACCACCGGCAAGGCGGCCGCGGACGACGTGCGCGGCAACCGCCCCACGGCCCTGCTGGCGGAGACCTGGCGGCTCGCCGGGGAGGCCGACCGCGAGCGCCTGCGCGCCCTGCTGGGCCGGCGCCGCCCGGACGCGGCGGCCCTGGACGAGGTGCGGGCGGTGATGCGCCGGCTGAAGGCGCCCGACCGCATCGAGGACATGATCGACGCACGGGTCGGGCAGGCACTGGACGCCCTGCACGCACTCGACGTGCCCGCGCACGCCGGCAGCGCCCTGACCGCGCTGGCACGCTCCGCCACCCACCGGCTGTCCTGACCTCCGGCGCCTCCCCGGGCGGCAGTGCGGCGGCACCCCGCGTCCGTGCCGCTGCCGCCCGCCGGCCGGCCGTCCACCCTCCCGCAACGCAGCAAGGAGCCTTGTATGACGACGTACACCGATGCCTCCCTGGACGCCCTGCGGCAGGCCGGTGACGAACTCGCCGACGCCACCGTCGCCACCCTCTTCGAGCGCGGGGAGGTGGGCACGTTCAACACCCTGATGCGCCATGTCTCCACCGTCGGCGCCCCGCTGCCCGACGGACTCCCCGACGTCGCCCGGGACTACTTGAGGGCCACGAGCGCACCGCCGTCCTGGGTCGACTGGGCGCAGATGGAGAAGGCCCGGCTGTTCTTCATCGACAACAACGTGCACATCTCCACCGCGCTGTCCTTCGCCGCCATGCCCGCGTGCTACGTCGTCCCGCACGTGGCCAGGCTGCTGTCCGCCACGCACGGCCTGGAGTACCCCTCCAAACGCATGGCGGAGACAGGCCAGTTCACCGTCCACCTGATGCAGCCCGACGCCTTCGAGGCGGGCAGCCGCTTCATCCCCGCGGCACAGAAGGTGCGCCTGCTGCACGCCTCCATCCGCCACCACCTCCGGCGCGAGAACCGGTGGGACACCGCCGCACTGGGCACCCCGATCTGCCAGGAGGACATGATCGGCGGGCAGATGTTCTTCTCGCTGCTCGTCCTCGACAGCCTGCACCGCCTCGGCATCCACATGTCCCAGGAGGGCGCGGAGGCCTACTACTACGCCTGGCGCGTCGTCGGCGCCATGCTGGGCGTGGACCAGCAGGCCGTGCCCCGGACCCTGGAAGAGGCCCGCGCCTTCCTGGACCTGTACATGATCCGGCACATGGGCCCCTCCGACGAGGGAGCCCACCTGACCCGGCAGCTGATCGACCTCTACGAGGAGGTCGTCCCCGGCACCCTCCTCGACCCGATCGTCTCCGCCCTGATCCGCCATCTCGTCGGCGACACCTGCGCCGACTGGCTCGACGTGCCGCGCACCCCCTGGGACACCGTCGTCAAGGCCGTGCCGCACCTCCTCGGCGTCCTGGAGACCATCGAGGACCGCTCCCCGCTCGCCGCCTGGGCCCTGGACCGCCTCGGCCACCTCACGACCGTGCTCGAACTGTCCTCCCTGACCCGCGGCCGCGTCATGCACTACGCCATCCCGGAACAGCTCAAGCGGGACTACGGCGTCCCCGGCACGGTGCCCCGCACCCGCCGCTGGACCCCGCCGGCACCGACGACGCCCTGACGCCCGACCGCCGTCCGGAGCCGCTGTCCCCCTGAAAACACCCGCCACGTAAGGTGACACGGTCGAGCGGGGGGCCGGCGGCGTTCGCCGGACGACGAGGGGGACATGGTCATGCGTTCTGTGCTGCTCCGATTGGTGCGCCTGTGCGCGGTGACGGGGTGGGGCGCGACCGCGGTCGCCTGCTTCTGGCTGCTGGGCGCGACCGCCATGCCCCGGCCGTGGACCGAGGCGTTCGCCTGGGGTGCCGTCGCCGTGGCCTGCGCGGTGGTACGCGTGCTCGCCCTGTGGGGCCTGCGCGCGCTGCCCGAGGACGACGGGACACGCACCGCACCGGTGCCGGAGCCGTCCCGCCGGCGGTCCGCGTCGGGCCCCGCCTCGCTCGGCGAGGCCCTCGGGTTCTCCTTCGCCGATCTGCACCGCTCCCCAATCTGGATCAAGCTGCGCACCGGCGCCGTCTGGGCCCTGGTCGCGTTCGCCTCGGGCACCTTCTTCGTCGCCCTGCTGACGTCCGCCAACGCGGGGGAGAAGCTCGACGGCCTGCGCACGGCGGGAGCCGAGGTCAGCACGGCGACCGTCGTCGCAGGGCCCGAGGCGGTCCGAGAGGAGCTGACCAGCCGGCACGTAGTGAAGGGGTACGTCTCCCGGTTCGTGGTCTCCGTGCCCGGCGGCCCCGGCCGGCTCCCGGTGCGCGGCGCGTACACCTACGACCGGCCCCGCGCCGGTACGGAAGTCGACGTGCTGTGGGCCAGGTCGGCGCCGGAACTGGGCGGTTACGTCAACGAGAGCAAGAACCTCGGCGTCCTCGCCGAGGCGCGCTGGAACGCCTTCGCCGACGACGAGCTGGGCGCCGGCTCACTGGTCGCCTTCGTGCTCATCGCCCTCGTCTTCGGCATCGTGGGCGCTGTCTTCAGCATCGCCCCGCAGGCCGGCGCGTTGCAGCGACTGGCCGAATCGGCTCCGCTCCAGACGGTCCGCGCCGCGCTGGCGGTGGCGGTGTTCTGGGGCTGGAGCCCTACGATGCTGGGGCACGAGCCCGGCCTGCTCCACCTGCTGCCGGCGGTGGGCAGCTTCCTCCTCGTCTTCCTGGGTCACGTCTTCACCTCCGTCCGGTCCTTCGTCCGGTGACTGCATTTCGCGTCAGCCTCTCGGAAGCCGCTGCCCCTGAGGGGCCTGAGTGGCGATCGGGAGACTGCGCAGGGTCAGCGCAGCCGGCGGGGGCAGCGGTTCGCCGGCCGTGTCGGTGCGGAACGACTGGAGCAGATAGGCCACCAGACGCCGGGACGCCGCAGCATCATCCGGTAGGGCCGTCACCAGACCGCAGTGTGCGACCAGGGCCACGGCGAGGTCGGAAGGGTGGAAGTCGGCCCGCAGCGCGCCCGACGCCTGGGCCCTGCGGACCAGGGTTGTGAAGTCCCGCTCGGCCCGTCGCCGTGACTGCGCGTGCCCGGACGCGGTGTCCGGGAACGCGGCGAGGAACGCGGCCGGGAACCCGCGTTCCTCCCGTTGCAGAGCGCAGACCGTCTCGACCAGCTGCTGGAAGCCCTGCCACGGGTCGGGGGCGGCCAGAGCCTCGGTGAGCGCCCGTGCGCAGGTCTCCATCTGCTGCGCGAACGCGGCTCTCACCAGGGTGTCCCGCGTCGGGAAATGCCGGTACAGCGTCGCCACGCCGACCCCGGCCCGTCGGGCCACGGTCGCCATCGGGGCGTCGATGCCGTGCTCCGCGAAGACCGCACGGGCCGCGACGAGGAGGCGCTCCCGGTTGCGCCGGGCGTCCGCCCGCACCTCGTCCCGGGCTGTGATCCGAGAGGATTCCGCCGTCACTGTCTCTCGCTTCCGCTCCAAGTGGACGATCGCGTCCACTTGAGAGCTTACGGTCGGTGCCAGATCCCTTCACGGCCCCCGTCGGCAAAGGAAGAACGATGAACGACCGCATGATGAAGGCAGTGCTCTACGACCGCTACGGCGGCCCCGAGGTGCTCTACACGGGTCGCGTGCCACGCCCCGAGCCGGACCCCGGCGAGGTCCTGGTGAAGGTGAGCGCGTTCAGCGTCAACGGCGGCGAACTGGCGGTCCGCGCCGGCCGTCTCCGCCTGCTGAGCGGCCGCAGATTCCCCAAGCGCGTCGGCCTGGACTTCACCGGAGAGGTCGCCGCACCGGGTGCCGGAGTCACGCGGTTCGCGGCCGGCGACCGCGTATGGGGGGTGCTGGGCCGCACCTCCGGGTTCGGCAGCGCCGCCGAGTACGTGACCGTGCCCGTCGAGCGGGTCGGCCGGCTCCCCGACGGCCTCGACCTGGTGGAGGCCGCCGCGCTGCCGGTGGCCACCACGGCCATCACCGCCCTGCGGGACAAGGCCGAGGTGCGCCCCGGCGAGCGTCTCCTGGTCCGGGGCGCGGCGGGCGGTGTCGGCAACGCCGTCGTACAGCTCGGACGGGCTTACGGCGCCGAGGTCACGGCCCTGGCACGTGCGACCAACCTCGACTTCGTCCGGGGGCTGGGCGCGCACGAGGCCGTCGACCACCGGACCGTGCGGCCGGCGGAACTGGGCCGCTTCGACGTGGTCCTGGACACCGTCGGGACCGACCTGCGGGCCTTCCGGCGCCTGCTGCGTCCCGGAGGGCGCATGATCACCATCGCCTTCGACCTGGAACGGCCCGCCGCGTCGCTCGGCTACCTCGCTGCCGGCACGCTCCACGGACGCGGCAGGGTGCGCTTCTTCAGCGGCAACCCCACCCGAGCGGACCTCGACGACCTCGCCCGCCATGTGGCCGAGGGCAAACTGAGCCCTGCGGTGGACACGGTCTTCCCCCTGGAGGAGACAGCAGCGGCACACCGGGCGCTGGAGGCGGGCGGCGTCCAGGGCAAGTACGTGGTCAGGGTCGCGTAGAACGTCTGCGGAGGCCGGCGGACCGTCAGGCGGCGAAGACCTTGCCCGGGTTGAGGATGCCCGCCGGGTCCCACACGCGCTTGATGCCGCGGTGCAACTCCAGTGCGGCCGGGCTCAGTTCCCGGGCCAGGCCGCGCATCTTCAGCAGGCCCACGCCGTGCTCGCCGGTGACGGTGCCGCCCAGCTCCAGCGCCTGGTCGACCACTTCCTCGAGCACCGCCCGGCCCCGGGCCAGTGCGCGCCCGTCACCGCGCGGCACCACCAGCATCGGATGCAGGTTGCCGTCCCCGGCATGGGCGAGGCCGGCGATGTGCACGCCGTGCCGCTCGCCGGTGCGCTCCAGCCGGGCCAGCATCTCGGGAACCAGGGTCCGCGGGACGCAGACGTCCTCGCTGAGCACCAGGCCCAGCCGTTCCAGCGCGGGGTAGACCAGGCGCCGCGCCGCGAACAGGGCGTCCGCCTCCGCCGGGTCGCCGGACCGGGCGGTCCAGGTGGCCCCGGCGGCCTCGAAGCAGGCCAGTACCGTGCGGGCCTCCTCCGCCCCGGCCGCCCCGGGCGCGTCGCAGCGGGCCAGCAGCAGCACGTTCCCGCCGTCGGTGAGCCCCATGTGCTTCCACTCGTCGACGGCCCGCAGGCAGGAGCGGTCGACGAGTTCGAGGGCGCTGGGTTCGACGCCTCCGGCCACCACCCGCGCGACGGCCCGGCCCGCGCTCGGCAGGTCGTCGAAATAGCCGACGACCGTGTGTTCCCGGGCGCGTTCGCCCCGCAGCCGCAGGGTGATCTCGGTGACCAGCCCCAGGGTGCCCTCGGACCCCACGAGCAGACCGGCCAGTGCGAAGCCGGCGGAACTCTTCGCGGTCCGCCGGCCCAGCCGGACGATCTCGCCGCGGCCGGTGACGGCCTCCAGCCCGAGCACGTAGTCGCGGGTCACGCCGTACTTCACACAGCACACACCACCGGCGTTGGTGGCGACGTTCCCGCCGATCGTCGACCACGGGGCGCTCGCCGGGTCCGGCGGGTACCACAGGCCCCGGGCCGCGCAGGCGGCGCGCAGCCGGTCGTTGACGACGCCGGGCTGCACCACGGCCAGGCGTTCGTCCGGGTCGATGCGCAGGACGCGGTCCATCGCCGCGAAGGAGACGACGACGCAGCCGTCGATGGCGTTGGCGCCGCCGGACAGGCCGGTGCCCGCGCCCCGCGCGACCACCGGCACACCCCGTTCGGCGCAGTACGCGACCACCCGGGCGACATCGGCGGTGTCGGCGGGCTGGACCACGGCGGACGGGAACCCGTGCGGCGCGCCGGCCGCCTCGTCACGCGCGAAGGACGCCATCCGGGCCGGATCGGTGATCACCCGTCCGGTCAGCGGGAGCCCCGCGAGATCAAGTGTTGTCGTCACCCCCGTGAGCCTCGTCCCGGTCCGTGGAGGCGGTCAATTGGCCGTTGGTACACGCGTCCGGTGGTCGAACTCCCGGGTGTACCAAGGGCCAATTGTCCGTCTGACCTGCCGTCGGCAAGCCTGGTGGGCGCCAGGTCAGGCCAGGGACGGCCATCAGGAGGGTGGGGCAATGACGGCGGTGCTCACGGGAATCGGAGGCTTCCTGCCGCCCCGGGCGGTCACGAACGACGACCTCTCGCGCACCTTGGACACCTCGGACGAGTGGATCCGCACCCGGACCGGGATCCGGGAGCGCCGGATGGTCTCGGAGGGCCTGTCGACCGGGAGCCTCGCGGTCGAGGCCGGCGCCCGTGCCCTGCGCTCGGCCGGGGTGACCGGGGTGGACGCCGTGGTCGTGGCGACCACCTCGCCCGAGCGGCTCTGCCCCGCGGTGGCCCCCGAGGTCTCCTCCCGGCTGGGCCTCGGCACCGTGGCCGCCTTCGACGTGACGTCGGCCTGCAGCGGATTTCTGTACGGCCTCGCCACCGCGGCCGGTCTGATCGACTCCGGTACCGCGGACACCGTGCTGTTCATCGGCTCGGAAGCCTTCACCACGCTGGTGAACCAGCACGACCGGACCACGGCGCCGATCTTCGGCGACGGGGCGGGAGCGGTGGTCCTGCGCCGCGGGGCGCCCGAGGAGCCCGGCGCGCTGGGGCCGTTCGACCTCGGCAGCGACGGCGCCCTGGCCGACCTGCTGGCCATCCCGGCCGGCGGTTCCCGGCAGCGCTCCGCCGACGCCGGCCTGGGGCACGCGTCGGTGCCGGCCGCGGACTGGTACCTGCGGATGGAGGGCCGCCCGCTGTACACGCAGGCCGTCGAACGCATGGCGCAGTCGGCGGCGAGGGTCCTCGACCGGGCCGCGTGGCCGGTCACGGACGTCGACTGGTTCGTCGGTCACCAGGCCAACCTCCGCATCGTGCGGGCCGTCGCCGAGGAACTGCAACTCCCCGGGGAACGCGTGGCGGTGAACATCGACCGGGTGGGCAACACCCTGGCCGCCTCGGTGCCGCTGCTGCTGAACGACTACGCCGCCGGCGGCGCGCTCCGGCCGGGCCACCGCGTGCTGCTGTCCGCGTTCGGAGCCGGACTGTCCTGGGGTTCGACCGTCCTGGTCTGGCCGGACGTCAAGGCCGAACCCGTCGACTGACCCCGCGCAGGACCGGCCCGCCTCCACCACCGCCCCTCCCGCCGACCACCGTGCCCATCACACCCGTTCACCCACCCCCTTCAGGAGGAACCCGTATGAGCTTCGCCCACGAGTCCGTCGTCGAGGTCTTCGTCGCCCGCTTCGGTCTCGACCCGGAAGCGGTCCAGCCGGACGCCACCTTCGACGACCTCGGTCTCGACTCGCTGTCCCAGATCGAACTGGCCACGGCCCTGAAGAAGCGCCTGGGCGTCGTGATCACCGACGACGAACTGTCGGAGATCTCCGTCGTCGGGGACATCGTGGCCCTGGTCGAGCAGAAGGGCGCCGCCGTCCGATGACCGGGACCGCCGCCGCCATCACCGGGATCGGGCTGGTCACTCCGGCGGGTGTCGGGACCAAGGCGAGCTGGGACCGCGTGGTCGAGGGCAGGCCGACGGCGGCGCACCACCGCGCCCTCGACGGCCTGCCGGTCACCATGGCCTGCCAGGTGCCCGACTTCGATCCCGTCGCCTCGGGGCTCGCCGGGGCGTGGCAGTGGGACCGCTACGCCCAGTTCGCCCTCGTCGCCACCCGCGAGGCCCTGGAGCAGGCCGGGCTCACCCGGGGAGCCTGGGCGGACAGCGCCCGGGTGGCCGTGATCATCGGCTCGGGCGCCGGCGGTACCGCGACGCTGGAGGAGCAGCACCGGACGCTGATCGAGGAGGGGCCCTCGGAGGTCTCCCCGATGACGCTGCCGCTGGGACTGCTCAACATGGCGGCGGGCCAGGTGGCCATCGACATCGGGGCCAACGGGCCCTGCATGGCGCCCTGCACGGCGTGTGCCGCCGGTGCGAGCGCGATCGGCCTGGGCCGGGACCTCATCCGGTCGGGGCTGGCCGACATCGTCGTGGCGGGCGGTGCCGAGGCGCCCGTCACGCCGCTGTACGTGTCGTCGTTCGCCCGCATGCGGGCCCTGTCGCGGCGGCTCGACAGCCCCGGGACCGCCTCCCGCCCGTTCGACGCGGATCGCGACGGGTTCGTCCTCGGCGAGGGCGCCGGTGTCGTCGTCCTGGAGTCGGAGGAGCACGCCCGGGCCCGTGGCGTGACCCCGGTGGCCCGTGTCATCGGCTACGGCGCGTCGGCCGACGCGCACCACGTGACCTCGCCGCACCCCGAGGGCAAGGGCGCCGAACTCGCGGTGCGGGCCGCCCTGGCGGACGCGGGGCTCACCGGCCGGGACATCGGCTACGTCAACGCCCACGGCACCTCCACTCCGCTCAACGACGTCATCGAGGCCGGCGTGATCCGCCGGGTGGCGGGGACGGACGTGCAGGTCAGCTCCACCAAGGGCGTCACCGGGCACCCCCTGGGCGCGGCCGGCTCCATCGAGGCCGCTTTCGCGGCGCTCACCGTGCACCACGGGGTGATCCCGCCCTCGGCGAGCACCACCGAGGTCGACCCGAGGGTGGAGGTGGACGTCGTGCACGGCGGGGCCCGTAAGGACCGGGTGGAGGTCGCCCTGAGCAACTCCTTCGGCTTCGGCGGCCAGAACGCCGCCCTGCTGATCGCCTCCGCCTGACGCGGCCTGTCCCCCCCGGCCGGTCCCCAGAACGGAACCGCAGGAAAGGACCCCAGATGACCACGTCGGCCTCCGCCGAGCTGTCCCGGCTGCTCTTCGACGGCAGGTACGAGCAGACCCACCAGGACATCCGCGACCTCTTGCTCGACCCCCTGTTCGACCCCCGTGAGGGGCTCACCATGGACGAGGCCGGGAAGCTGGCCTACGAGCGCTCGCGGGCCGTGCACGCGGGGCTGGAGCGCCCGCGGGAGATCCTGGCCGACCCCTGGCGGCTGTTCGCGCTCGCCGAGTGGCCCTCACTGGTGGACGTCTCCACGTTCTCGCTGCTCATGGTGCACTACAACCTCGCCTTCGGCACGGTCGTGGAGCACGGCGCCCGGGACGACGTGAAAGACCTCTTCGACGAACTCGACAGGCTGGACTCCTTCAGCCCGTACATGGCCACCGAGCTGGGCTACGGCAACAACGTGGCCGCCCTGCGGACCGAGGCCGTCTACGACGCCGGGACCGAGACGTTCGTGCTGAACACGCCCGACGCGCTCGCCCAGAAGTACATGTCCTACAGCGGATTCCGCGACATCCCCAAACTGGCCGTCGTGATGGCCCGGCTTAAGGCCGACGGCAAGGACCACGGTGTGTTCCCCTTCCTGGTGCGCATCAGCGACGGGAACGGACTGTGCGAGGGCGTGCACGCGGTGCCCTGCCCGGAGAAACCGGTGCAGGGCCTGGACAACGGACTCACCTGGTTCGACCACGTCCGCGTTCCCCGCCGCCACCTGCTGCACGGCGACATGGGCGCCTTCGACGACCGGGGCGTGTTCCGCCCGGCCTCCGGCAACCAGCGCAAACGGTTCCTGCGCGCGATGAGCCGGATCCTGCCCGGACGGCTCTGCGTCTCCAGCGCGGCCACCGGGGCGGGCCGGGCCGGTGTCTACATCGCCCTGCGCTACGCGGCGCAGCGGCTCACCAACGCGCCGGGCCGCAACGACCTGCCCGTCATCGAGTACCGCAGCCACCAGCTCGCGCTGTTCACCGCGCTGGCGAAGACGTACGCGATGACCCTGCTGCTCAACCACGCCAAGCGCCGGTTCACCCAGGAGGCGCGGGACACCGTGCCGTCCGAGCTCAACCACCTGGTCTCGATCACCAAGGCCCTGTCCACCTGGGAGATGACCGAGGTCGTCGCCGTGTGCCGGGAACGCTGCGGCGCCCAGGGCATCTTCAGCGCCAACCGGATCGCGGACTACGGGTCGCTGCTGCAGGGCCTGGTCACCGCCGAGGGCGACAACCAGGTGCTGCTCGCCACCACGGCGGGCCAGATCATCGCCCAGGCCGGCGACGAGGAGCCGGAGGCCGTGCCCGACCCCCGGGGCCGTGAGCTGACGGACCCCCGGTTCCTGGTGGAGCTCCTGCGGTACCGGGAGGCGGAACTGCTGCGCGCGGCGCGGGTGGCCATGGCGGACGACTCCGGTGACCGCACCTACTTCGACGCGTGGAACGGCACCATCAACCTGGGCCTGGACATGGCCCGGACGCGCGGGGCGCGTACCGCCCTGGAGTGCTTCGCCGCCGCCGTGGACGAGACGCGCGACGGCACCGCGCGGGCCGCTCTCGCCCCGCTGGCCGCCCTGTACGGCCTGACCGAGGTGCGCCGGGACGCCGGCTGGTTCCTGGCACGCGGCGCGCTGACGGCCGGGCAGGTGGACCGGGCGGCGGCGGAGACGGAGGCCCTGTGCGCACGCCTGCTGCCCGTCGCCGGCACGCTCGTCGACGCGTTCCACCTGTCTCCGGACCTGCTGCGCGCGCCGATCGCGGCCGACGACTACGTGGCGGCCTTCCAGGACCGGACCGGCGCCGCGGCCCCGGTCCGCACGGCCGAGGGGAGCTGAGCGAGCGATGGCACGGCACAGCTACCACTGCCCCATCCGCTGGTCCGACATGGACGTCTACGGGATCGTCAACAACGTCTCCTATCTGCGCTATCTGGAGGAGGCCCGGGTCGACTTCATCTTCCGCATGGCACCCACCGAGGGCGACGCCTTCTTCCGGGACGGCTCGGTCGTCGTCGAGCACGCCATCCGCTACCGGCGCCAGCTGGTGCACCGGCACGAGCCGGTGGAGATCGAGATGTGGGTCTCCGACCTGCAGACGGCGACGGTGGCCATCGACTACGTCGTCAAGGACGGGGACACCGTGTACGCCACCGCCTCGACGGTCATGGCGCCGTTCGACTACACGGCGGGCCGGCCCCGGCGGCTCACCGACGAGGAGATCCGCTTCTTCGAGAAGTACCTCGACGACACCCCGGCGGCAGGCTGACATGCGGCTGCTGAGGATCGGCCGGCCGGGCGAGGAACGGCCCTGCGCCGTGGGTCCGGGAGGGGAGGTCCGGGACCTGTCGGCGTGGGTGCCCGACTGGACCGGCCCCGCCCTGGACCCGGACGTGCTGCGGGAGCTGGCCGCCCGGCTGCGGCGGGAGGCCGGCGCGCTGCCCCTGGCCGACCCGGCCGCCGAGCGGATCGGCCCGCCCGTCCGGCCGGGCGGCCACCTGCTGTCCATCGGCCTCAACTACCGCATGCACGCGGCCGAGGCCGGACTGGAGCTGCCGGACGAACCGATCGTCTCCAGCAAGGCGCCCAGCACCCTGGTCGGCCCCTACGACGACCTGCTGCTGCCACCGGGCGGCGAGAAGACCGACTGGGAGGTCGAACTGGCCGTGGTGATCGGCCGGCGCGCCCAGTACCTGCCGGACCCCGCCGCCGCCCCGGCGCACATCGCGGGCTTCGCCACGGCCGACGACGTCTCCGAGCGGACCTGGCTGCTGGAGCGCGGCGGCCAGTGGATCAAGGGCAAGTCCTTCGAGTCGTTCAGCCCGCTGGGCCCGTGGCTGGTCACGCCGGACGAGGCCGGCGACCCGCAGCGGCTGCGGCTGACCTGCCGCGTCAACGGCCGGCTGATGCAGGACGGGTCCACCGCCGACATGGTGCACGACGTGACCCGTCTGGTCTGGTACCTCAGCCAGTTCATGGTGCTGCACCCCGGTGACGTGGTGCTGACCGGGACACCCGCCGGGGTCGCGCTGGGCCGCCCCGACCAGCCCTATCTGCGGCCCGGTGACGTGGTGGAGGCCGAGGTGAGCGGACTCGGCGCGCACCGTCAGGTGTGCCGGGCGGCCGTTCCGGCGAAGGCCCCTGCTGTGACCGGGCCACGCACCGGCCTGCCCGCGGGCGCCGGACGGAAGGGGGAGAGCGGATGACCGTACGTCCGGAGCGCAGCGGCCGGGACCCGGGCCCGAGCACAGGGGCACGGGTGGCCGAGCTGCACGCCACCAGGGAACTGGCCCGCCGCGGCCCGAGCGAACGCGCCACCCGGGCGCAGCACGCCAAGGGCAAGCTGACCGCCCGTGAACGCATCGAACTGCTGCTGGACCAGGGGTCCTTCACCGAGGTGGAGCAGCTGCGCAGGCACCGGGCGGCCGGTTTCGGGATCGAGGAACAGAAGCCGCACACCGACGGCGTGATCACGGGCTGGGGCACTGTCGACGGCCGCACCGTGTTCGTGTACGCGCACGACTTCCGGATCTTCGGCGGGGCGCTCGGCGAGGGGCACGCGGAGAAGATCCACAAGATTATGGACATGGCCGTGGCGGCCGGTGCGCCCCTGGTGTCGCTCAACGACGGCGCGGGGGCGCGGATCCAGGAGGGCGTCCTGGCCCTGGCCGGGTACGGCGGCATCTTCCGGCGCAACGCGCGGGCCTCCGGGGTGATCCCGCAGATCTCGGTGATCCTGGGGCCCTGCGCGGGCGGCGCGGCGTACTCGCCGGCACTGACGGACTTCGTGTTCATGGTGCGTGACACCTCCCGGATGTTCGTCACCGGCCCCGACGTGGTGAAGGCCGTCACCGGCGAGGACGTCACCCAGCAGCGGCTCGGCGGCGCCGACACGCACGCCGAACTCTCCGGAGTGGCGCACTTCGTCCACGACGACGAGAGGACCTGTCTGAGCGAGGTCCGCTACCTGCTGTCCCTGCTGCCGTCCAACAACCAGCAGCTCCCGCCCTCCGCCCCGGGCACGGACCCGGCCCACCGGCGCGGCGAGAACCTGCTCGGACTCGTCCCGGCCGAGGGCAGACTGCCGTACGACATGCGCCGGGTCGTCGAGGAGATCGTCGATCACGGCGAGTTCCTGGAGGTCCACGAGCGCTGGGCCCGCAACATCCTGTGCGGGCTGGCCCGGATCGCCGGCGAGGTGGTGGGCGTGGTCGCCAACCAGCCGATGGCCCTGGCGGGCGTGCTGGACATCAGGGCCAGCGAGAAGGCGGCTCGCTTCGTGCGCATGTGCGACGCCTTCAACATCCCGCTGCTGACCCTGGTGGACGTGCCGGGCTTCCTGCCGGGCGTGGACCAGGAACACGGCGGGGTGATCCGGCACGGGGCGAAACTGCTGTACGCGTACTGCGAGGCCACGGTGCCGCGGATCCAGGTGATCCTGCGCAAGGCCTACGGCGGGGCGTACATCGTGATGGACTCCCGCTCGATCGGCACCGACCTGTCCTACGCCTGGCCGACCAACGAGATCGCGGTCATGGGTGCCGAGGGCGCCGCCAATGTCATCTTCCGCAAGCAGATCGCCGCGTCCGACGACCCGGAGGCGCTGCGCGCCCGGCTGGTCAAGGACTACCGGTCGGAGCTGATGCACCCCTACTACGCGGCCGAGCGCGGGCTCGTCGACGACGTGATCGACCCCGCGGAGACCCGGTCGGTGCTGGCGCGCAGCTTCCGGATGCTGCGGACCAAGCACGCGGAGCAGCCCGCCCGCAAACACGCCAACAACCCCCTGTGACGTGTCCTCCTCCTGCCTCGGAGTCCCGATGACCCTCACCTTCACCACCGAGCCGGCCGTGCCGCTGTCCGCCGAGCGGCGGGCGGCGCTGCTGCGGGCGCCCGCCTTCGGCGAGGTGTTCACCGATCACATGATCAGCATCGACTGGGACCGGGAACGCGGCTGGCACGACGCCCGGCTGCACCCCTACGGACCCCTGACGCTCGACCCGTCGGCCCAGGTTTTCCACTACGGCCAGGAGGTCTTCGAGGGCATGAAGGCCTACCGGCGGCCGGACGGCACGGTGGTGACGTTCCGTCCGTACGCCAACGCGGCCCGCCTCAACCGCTCCTGCGCGCGCATGGCCATGCCGGAGCTGCCGGAGGAGACCTTCGTCGAGGCCTTGGAGCTCCTGATCACCGCGGACCGGGACTGGGTCCCGGACCAGCCCGGGCACAGCCTCTACCTGCGGCCCTTCATGATCGCCACGCAGCACACCATCGGCTTCTACGGCCCTTCCGCCGCCTACCGGTTCATGGTGATCGCCTCTCCGGCGGCCGCCTACTTCCGGGCCGGAGCCCGACCGCTCACGGTGTGGCTCTCGCGGGACTACACACGGGCGGCTCCCGGAGGCACCGGCGAGGCCAAGTGCGGCGGCAACTACGCCGGCACCCTGGTGGCCCAGACGCAGGCCCGGGAGAAGGGCTGCGACCAGGTCGTGTGGCTGGACTCCACGGAACGCCGCTGGGTGGAGGAGATGGGCACCAGCAACCTGTTCTTCGTCTACGGCACGCGTCTGGTCACCCCCCGGCTGTCCGGGGCGTTCCTGGCCGGTGTCACCCGGGACTCGGTGCTCGCCCTCGCCGCGGACCTCGGCTACCGCGCGGAGGAGGACCGCGTCAGCGTGGAGCAGTGGCGCGCCGACGCCGAGTCGGGCGCACTGACGGAGGTGTTCTCCTGCGGCACCTCCTCCATGATCACGCCGGTCGGCTCCGTAAGGAGCGCGGGCGGCGACTGGACGATCGGCGGCGGCGTCCCGGGGCCGGTCACCTCGCGGCTGCGCGAGGAACTGACCGGCATTCAGCTGGGGACCAGGCCGGACCCGTTCGGCTGGGTCCACAAGATCGTCTGACCGGCGCCGTCCGGGCCGGGTCACCGTGGAGAAAGGGTGAGTGGGACATCATGGGCCGATCGGTCCTCGTGACGGGTGGCAGCCGGGGCATCGGCCTCGCGGTCGCCCGCTCCTTCGCGCAGGCCGGCGACAAGGTCGCCCTGACCTACCGCACGGGCGGTCCGCCGCCGGCCGCGACCGGGCCCGGCTGCCTCGCCGTCCGGTGCGACGTGACCGACGCCGAGCAGGTGGAGCGGGCGTTCAAGGAGGCCGAGGCGGTCCACGGCCCGGTGGAGGTGCTCGTGGCGAACGCCGGCATCACCCGGGACCAGTTGCTGCTGCGGATGTCCGAGCGAGACTTCCTGGACGTGCTGGACACCAACGTGATGGGTGTCTTCCGGGTCGTCCGGCAGGCCGTGGGGGAGATGGTGCAGGCGCGCCGGGGCCGGATCGTGCTGGTCTCGTCGGTCGTCGGCATGCTCGGCGCGGCCGGGCAGAGCAACTACGCGGCGTCCAAGTCCGGCCTGGTGGGCTTCGCCCGGTCCGTGGCGCGCGAGCTGGGCGGCCGGGGCGTCACCTGCAACGTGGTGGCGCCCGGTTTCGTCGAGACGGACATGACCAAGGCGCTGAACGACCGGCAGCGCGCCGCCCTGCTGGGCCGGGTACCGCTGGGGCGCAGCGCCCGCCCGGAGGAGGTGGCGGCGGCCGTGCGCTTCCTCGCCTCGGAGGAGGCCGCCTATGTGACGGGCGCCGTACTGCCCGTGGACGGCGGCATGGGGATGGGGCACTAGGGTCCTCGTCCGGCGCGGGCGTCGGCCGGTCAGTGGTGCTCGGAGACGAGGACCGCGTGCGTGCCGGGCTCCAGTGCCTCGAAGACGTGCGGCACGTCGGCCGGGTAACAGATGTAGTCGCCCGGCAGGAGTTCCACCGGCTCGTCGGCCGTGCCCACCAGGGCGCGGCCCGCGCTGATCACCACGTGCTCCACGACGCCGGGCATGTGCGGGGCGGAGGAGCGCCGGGTTCCGGGCTCGGCGGCGACGTTGTAGATGTCCCGCCGGGCACCGGGCGGTGAGGCGGCGAGCAGGGTGGCCCGGTAGTCGCCCTGCCCGGACCCGACGGCGGGCCCGTCCCCCGCACGGATCACCTGCACCTGAGGGCGCGGAGTCGCCAGCAGCCGGGCGAAGGGGATCTCCATGGCCACGCACAGCGCCCACAGCGTCTCCAGACTGGGGTTCCCGGTGCCCGACTCCAGTTGCGACAGGGTGGACTTGGCGAGCCCGGCCCGGCGGGCGACCTCGGTCAGGGAGAGCCCCGCCCGGACGCGTTCCGCTCGCAGGGACGCCGCGATCATCTGGATGGGTGGCTTGACGGCCGGTTCGGTGTGGGACACGGGGGTGTTCGCTCCAATGGTCATCCGTTCGCCTTGACGAACGCTGCTGCCTCTGTTCAGTATAAAGCTCATGCGTTCGTTTTACAGAACACTGGACGGTGCGCTGCTGCGGGACATCGCGCTGGTGTGCCTGGCCGTCGGCGTGATCGGCGTGTCCTACGGCGCCATCGCCGTGACCTCCGGTTTCCCCTGGTGGTTCCCGGTCTTGATGGGTGCGCTCGTCCTGGCGGCGTCGTCCGAGTTCCTCTTCGTCGGAATCCTGGCGGCCGGGGGCAGCCCGATCGCCGCGCTCCTGGCGGGACTGCTGGTCAACGCGCGCCACCTGCCGTTCGGTCTGGCGGTACCGGACGTGCTCGGACGCGGCTGGCGCGGAATCCTCGGCACCCACCTGATGAACGACGAGACGGTCGTGTTCGCCCTCGCCCAGGACGAGCCACAGCGCAAGCGGGCCGCGTACTGGCTCTGCGGCCTGGGGATCCTCGTCTCCTGGCCGGCCGGGGCCGCGTCGGGCGCGCTGCTCGGCAGCGTCGTCCGGGACACCGACGCGCTCGGCCTGGACGCGATGTTCCCCGCCGTGATCCTGGCGCTGATCCTCCCCGCGATGAAGGAGCGGTCGATGCCGCGGACGGCGCTCGCCGGTGCGGCCGTGGCCCTGGTCGCGACCCCGTTCCTGCCGGCGGGCCTGCCCGTCCTGCTCGCCTTGATCGCCCTGCCCCTTTTCACCGTCCGGACCGAGAAGAAGGAAGAGGCCGTGCGATGAATCACGCCGTACCTCTGCTGCCCGCGCTCGCGGCCATGTTCGCCCTGGCGGCCGGTACCTTCCTTTTGCGCCTCTCCGGCCCTGCCCTTCGGGCCAAAGTGTCCTTCCCGGCACGGGCCGAAAAACTGCTCGAGGTTTCGGCGGTTCTCCTTCTCGCCGCCCTGGCGGCCACGTCCTCCCTCGCCGAGGGGGAGTCGTTCGCCGGCCCGGCCCGCCCGATCGCCGTGCTGATCGGCGGCCTGCTGGCCTGGCGCAAGGCGCCATTCCTCGTCGTCGTGCTGGCGGCGGCGGGATCCGCCGCGCTGCTCCGGCTCGCCGGAGTTCCGTGACCCGGCTCACCGGAAAGCGGCCCGCCGGCTCCGCTCGGCGGGCTTTTCGTATACCGGACGGTGCCCTTTTTATTTCGCCTTTCAACCTGAGTGACTCGCGCGTGATGGCGAATTCACGTGCCTGGGCATCTCGGATTCTGGACCGGCCGTTGCTCGCGCTTGATCGGGTCGAGTAGCGTCCCTCACGAAGATGATGTTGCAAGCCGCGCGTGCATTGCCTGAATTCTTCGTTCCGCCTTTCAGGGCTGCCGAAAGCCCTTCGCGTTCAGCCGATTCCTCACCTGTTTCCTTTCGTCCCCGACTCGCCGGAGTGCCGCGGAGGTGACACGTGTCTCGAGTCCGGTGATCTCCGCCTCCGCCCGGCTCGCTCTCGCTGCGCCAAGGTATGTGCCCCCTCGTCAAGGAGCCCTGAGACACCTCTATGACCATCGCGGAGACGATGTGCCCGCCCTTATCGAGACCCACGCCCGACGACCGGCACGACGGCCCCGACCGGCAGGCGGTCCTCACCCACCAGGGGGCCTGGGAAGCGGCCATGGCCCGGGTCCCGGTGCTGTCCGACCGCGAACTCGACGTCTTCCGGCTGCTGGCGAAAGGAGCGTCGAACCGGACGATCTCAGCCCGGCTCGCCATCACCGAACGCACGGCCAAGGCTCATGTGGCGCAGATCCTGGCCAAGCTGGAGGTCGAGTCACGGTTGCAGGCCGGCATCGTGGGCTTCGCCTGGGAAGTGCTCCACGAGGGCTGCTGCGGGGAGGCGGCGCACTCCGCGGCCCGCTCCCCGCATCCACGCCCCTGGGCGGTGACGGGCCTCGGACCGGTCCCACCGGGCAGGCCCCCGGCCGGGGACGCCGCACAGCCGCGGGCGGTCACGCCGCCCTGATCGCGTCGGTGCCGGTGGCCGCGAGGCGGTGGCCGGCCCGGCCCGGGGACCATTCCGCCGTGATCCTTCCGGGTGCCCGGCGGCTCTCTCCCCCCGCCCTGACCGGCCCGGCACCCCCGGTCACGCCTGCGTGACCGGGTCGGCGTCGGTGGCCGCGAGGCTGCGAACGATGCCACCGCTGAGATCCGCGGCCGGACGGGCGGGCCGGAGGACACCGGCGTGGGGGCTCGTCTCAGCCGAACCGCTGGATGCGCGGGGCGAAGGTGTTCTCGGGGCCGGCGGCCCGGCCGACCGACCACACCGTCTCCGTGCCCGGCACCGGCGCCAGCCGCAGCACCTGGGACGCGCCCTCCCCGGGCACGGCCGGTTCGCCGTACTCGGTGAACGACCGACCGTCCCACGCGAGGAAGTCCGGCCCGGGGACGAGCGGCGGCGTGCTGCCGGGCGGGCCCCACTTCTGCGAGCGGGACACCGCGACCCAGCCCAGCGCGCCGGACGCGGCGGCGGACAGCGAGGTGACGGAACCGAAGTCGGCGGGCAGGTCCACCGCACTCCACGCCTGCCCGTCGAAGCGGACCAGCAGCGGTGGGATCGGACGGCCGGCCGGTCCGCCGATGAACCCGGCCGTGCCGCCCGCCCACACCTCGGTCGGCGAGACCGCCAGCACACTGCCCACGGCCGCCCGCGGGAACCCGTGCACGACCGTCTGCCGCCACGCCCGGCCGTCCCAGTGGGACACGGCCGCACCCGCGTCGGTGGCACCCGCGGCCCACACGTCGTCGCCCGCCAGGACGTGCAGGCCGTACACGGAACCCGGCGGCACCGGCACGTCCCGCCAGCCACGGCCGTCCCACCGCAGCAGTGCCTGCGCGCCGTCGCGCGAACCGATCAGCCAGACCTCACCGCCGCCCGCGACGGCCTTGGTCAGCACGACACCGCGCGGCGCCCGGGCCTCGCGCCAGTCACGGCCGTCGAAGCGGAGCAGACGGGTACCGCCGGCCGCGTCGCGTCCCACCGTCCAGACGGCCGTCGGTGAGGTCGCGGCGACGGACACCAGCTCCCCCTGCCAGCCGGCGCCGGGCAGCTCCTGACGCTGCCACACGGCTCCGTCCCAGCGCAGCACCAGCGGGAAGCCCGGAGCCTCGCGGCCGACGGCGTCGGCGCCCACCGCCCAGGCCAGGTCCGGCCCGAGCGCCACGGCCTCGTTCAGCCCGGCCTGCGGACGCACCCGGTCCGGAACCGGCACGTGCTGCCAGGACCGGTCACCGGCCGCGGCCGGGCCCGTCGCGAGAGCCAGGAAGGCCAGGACGGCGGCGAGTGCCGTCACGAGGAACCGGCGCGCCATGTCAGTCTCCCCGCCGTTCGCTCATCAGGTTCGGTTTCGAGCCGTAGATCTCGACGGTCCCGAAGGACAGCAGCGAGGACCCGGCCCGCTCCAGCACCCGCGGCCTGACCTCGATGGCGTCCTCGCGCTCCGGGCCGTAGGCGAAGGTGGTGCGCGACCCGTCCACGCGCGCGTACCTGGCCTGGAAGGCGCGGTCGCTGCGCACCGGCAGCCACAGCGCGCCGTCCGGGCCGCGCACCAGGGCCTCGGTGGACGCGTCGCCCAGCGGCGGACGGACGGTGCGCCAGGCGCGCCCGTCGCCGGTCATGAGGTAGGTGCGGGAGACGCCGTCGGTGTACTGGCCGCCGCCGATCGTGATGCGGCCGGACGCCTCCAGCAGGATGGTGTGCACGCTGCCGCCGGACGGCAGCGGCACCCGGGCGTCCCGCCACGCCGTGCCGTCCCAGCGCAGCACGACGGGCCCGTCGGCGGTGTCCGCCCAGGCCCAGGCGTCGGTGGCGGTCCGCGCGGTGATCCCCATCAGGTACAGCACGCCGTCCGGGGTGGACTGCGCGGTCCACCGGGAGCCGTCGTGGTGCAGAACCTTCGGTCCCGTGGCGTCCTCGCCCACCACCCACAGGGCACCCGGCACGGCGGCGAAGTCCTGGTACGCCGACAGGGCCTGCGGCAGAGGGACAGCACTCCATCCCGCCGCCGACCGGCGCAGGAGCTCCTTCGCCCCCAGGCGGTCGCGCAGGAACCACACCTCCTCGCCGACGGCCTGCGCCTCGCCGACCCAGCCCGGGTCACCGGCTCCGGGGAAGGACGTCTCCCGGCTCCATGCCGCGCCGTCCCACCGGTACAGCATCGGCCGCGGTCCGTCGCCGGCGTGCTCGTACCCGCTCGCCCAGACCTCACCGGGCCCGCGCGCGACGAGATCGGACACGGTCACCGGCGCGGCCGCCGCCGGCACAGGCAGCGCCGACCAACCCGGTGCCACGGCCGCGGCGGGCGACACCGCGGCCACGCAGACGACCACGAAGGAGACGACAACCGCACGGAGAGCGTTCACGGGACTCCCATCAACGCGAGGGCCGCACACGCTAGAGGCCCCGGCCCACGCGTGAACAGACGTCATCCGGCCGAACAGCGACTCCGCCGGTGCCGCCGCGCACCAGGGTCCTCACCCGGGGTCCACGGGCCCGGCAGCACCGAACACCGGCACGAGGCCGGGGTTGTTGAAGGCCGTGATGCGGGCGACGGTGTCGCCCGGATGACGCGGGTGCCCGAGGCGACGAGCGCGGCGGCGATCGCGCGCCCGAAGCCGCGGCCGGCGCCGGTCACGACAACGGTCGGGGAGGGAGGGGTCATGGGGAACTCCGTGGTGGTGTGCGGATACGGTCGCTGTCATGACCGGTCACCGCGGCGAAAGCCGTCGCCACCACCCCGGTTTCGCTGTGACTTGGATCACATACCCGGCGCGTCCTGCCCCATGGGGCAGGTGGCCGGGCCTCCCGGGCGGGCCAGTGCATAAGATTCGATCCCATGTCGAAGCCTGACGAGCTGATCGTTGCCATCGCCTCCCTGGTGGAGTCCGGGCAGAGCAATCAGATGTCCTTGACGGTGGTCACCGGTGGCGCCGTCATCACCGGTCGCCTGGCCCCGGAGGCCGTGTGGCGGCAGAGGGTGTCGGAGGTGCTGACGGACTCCGCCCGCCTGGGGGAGTTCTCCGCCGCGTTCGACGCCCCCGGGAAGAAGGACGGCCCGCCCACACACCTGCACTTCCACGTCGCCCGCATCCTCCAGGGCACGGTGGGCATCCCGGAGACCGGCGGCATGTACCGCGTCGCGATCGAGGACGTCAGCGCGTGGACGGTGGGTGACATCAGCTACTCCGACCAGTCGACCCGCTGACCCGCTGACCGTCCGACCGCATGACCCCGGGCCCCGCCGAGCGGCCGTCGCGCCGCAGGCGGCGGGGCCTCACCCCGGGAGTTCCACGGAGAGGTGGCCGGACAGGGCGCGCAGGAAGCCGGGCGCGTCGAAGGCCTCTCCCGCGGAGACGACGCCGACGGCGTGCGTGCGTCCGCCGAGGACGCGGTCGAGGGCCTCCACGACCAGGGGTGCGGTGACGGCGTAGATGTCCTGCCCGCGGGCCACGGCGCGCCGCTCGGCACCGCCCGAGCGCACGACGACGTCGACGAGGAAGGTCTGAGCGGACCGTCCGTGCTCGTCCACCGCGGCCGGCGCCGGGGTGTCCGGGGCGGCGATGTCGCGGACCGCCTCGACCGTCATGTACGTGCGCACCTCGGGGATCGGCAGGTGACGGGGGATGGTCACGACGTCGGCCATCGTGAACTCCCCGACGACCGCACGCGGGCCCATCGGGTCGGGGAAGGCCCACCGGAGGACCGGCGGGGCGTCGTCGCGGTGCTCCAGGCGTCCGCCGCTGTAGCGCACACGCCGTCCCTCCCGGCGCCGGCGGGAGACCGCGCCCGCGCTGCGGGTCCCCTCGGTCGGGTGCCAGCTGTCCAGCCCGTAGGCGATGTGCGCCTCGTCCGCCGTGGTCCAGTCGCCCATCGCCGCGGTGGCCAGCAGATCGCCCAGGCCGCCGAAGAAGGCCATCGCCGGGACGACGACCACGTCCGCCTCCAGGGCGCGCTCCGCGAAGTGCGTGAAGGTGTCGAGGTTGGCCTCGATCTCGGCGGCCACGTCCAGGTAGGGGATCCCGGCGCGCAGGGCGGCCTCGAGTACGGGGGCGGCCGTCGTGGCGAAGGGCCCGGCACAGTTGATCACGGCCGCCGTGCCGGCCAGCGCGTGGTCGAGTGAGGCCGCGTCGCCGACGGAGGCGGGGCGGGCCTCAAGCCCGGTCTCCCGGGCCAGCGCCTCCAGCCGGCCGGCGTCGCGGCCGGAGAGCACCGGCACGAACCCGCGCCGCCTCGCCTCCGCCACCACGAACCGCCCGGTGTGCCCGTACGCGCCGAACACCGTCACCCTGTGGCCCGATTCCATGGGTCCCCCCGCACTCGAAACGATCAGTCGCTGTCTGTCACGCCCATCCTGACGACGTGCGGGTGCGGACCACGAGTGTCCGGAACGCCACGCCCCATACACTTCCGGACATGACCCAGGTCGCCCTGGCCGTCACCGACGGCATGCTGCACTTCGAACTGGCCCTGGCGTGCGAGGTCTTCGGAGCCGACGCGAGCGACGAGGACGGTTCCCCGTACCGCCTGTCGCTGTGCGGGCCGGGCTCCGTGCGGGCGGGCCGCTTCCGCCTGGAGCCCGACCATGGACTCGACCGTCTCGCGGGCGCCGACACTGTGATCGTCCCGGGCTGGGCCGACATCGACCGGGACCCGCCGGGCGACCTGGTCGAGGCGGTGCGCGCGGCACACGAGGCGGGCGCGCGCGTGGCCTCCCTGTGCACCGGCGCGTTCGTGCTGGCCGCCGCGGGCCTGCTGGACGGCAGGCGCGCGACCACGCACTGGGCGCACACCGGCGAACTGGCCCGGCGCCACCCACGGGTGAAGGTGGACCCGGACGTGCTGTACGTCGACGAGGGCAGCGTGCTCACCTCGGCGGGCAAGGCCGCGGCCATGGATCTGTGCCTGCACCTGGTCCGCCTCGACCACGGTTCGTCGGCCGCCAACACGCTCGCCCGGCGTCTGGTCGTACCGCCACACCGGGACGGCGGCCAGGCCCAGTTCGTGACCACGCCGGTCCCGGCGCCGGACCATCATCCGCTCGCCGAACTCCTCCCCTGGGTGATGCAGCGGCTGGACCGCCCGCTCACCGTGGAGGACCTGGCCCGTCGCGCCGGGATGAGCTCACGCCACTTGGGCCGCCACTTCAGGTCGGTGACGGGCACCAGTCCGCTGAAGTGGCTGCTGACCCAACGCGTCCGCCGGGCGCAGCTGTTGCTGGAGACGACGGACGCCACCGTCGACGCCATCGCGACGGCCACCGGCATGGGCACCGCCACGACCCTGCGCCGGCACTTCCACCGCACCGTCGGCGTGCCGCCCGATGCCTACCGCCGCACGTTCCGCTCCCGCGACCGGTCCGGCGCGCCCGACGCGCCGGAGCGATGAGCTGCCGAAAAACGGTGGCGTCCGGCCGGGTGATCGGGAAGGCTCGCCCGCATGGTCTCGGTAGTGCAGAACGTGGCGATCGACTGTGCGGACGCTTACGCGCTGGCCCTCTTCTGGAGCAGGGTGACCGGCCGGCCCCTGCACCCCGAGGACCGGCCGGGGGCCCGGGAGACGCAGGTGATGCCGGACGAGGGTCCGGCGCTGTACTTCAACCAGGTGCCCGAGCCGAAGACGGCCAAGAACCGGATCCATCTGTGTCTGCGTCCCGACACCTCCCGTGAGCAGGAGGTGGAACGGCTGCTCGGGCTCGGGGCCACCCTCGTCGCCGATCACCGCGAGCCCGACGGCTCCGGCTGGGCGGTCCTCGCCGACCCGGAGGGCAACGAGTTCTGTGTTCTGCGCAGCGAGTCGGAGCGAGCCGCGGCGCACCTCTGAACGGGCGGGTTCACGCGCTTTCCGGTTCGGCCGGGAGCGTGGAGGCCCGGCTGGGGAACCCGTCGGTCGCGCGCAGCCGCCGGGCCCGGTCGACCGCTTCCCCGAGCGCCGGCGTGATCGTCAGGACGGTGTCCAGGCCGAGCACGTCCATCCGCCGGCGCAGGGCCGTGTCGGGCACGGCCAGGACCAGCGCGCCGTCCGCGGCGTGCAGGCGTTGCCAGAAGGCCAGCAGCACCGTGATGCCGCTGGAGTCGATGAAGCTGAGGGACGAGGTGTCCAGGACCAGGTAGCGGCAGCCTTCGTCCAGGAGCCGGTGCCCGGCGGTGCGCAGGTCGGAGCTGGTGAAGAAGTCGACGTCGTCCACCAGTGCGGCCACGGCCAGGTCCCCGTCGCGTTCGATGAGCTGGAGCACGAGTGTCACCTACCGGACGGGGTGGGGGAGGAGGGACCCGGCGGCAACCCGATGGTGCTCATCTGCCGCCTGTTTCCTAAGCGGGATGATCATGATCTTTCCTATGGATGATGGAAGAACTACCGGCTACTGATCGATTTTCTCTCGCGTCTTTTCGTCTGCCCGCTGTGGCCGCCCTCACGTGGCGACGGTGGTCACGTACCGCTGCCCCGGGGCCGCCCGCGTCGGGACATCCTGACACGGATCGGAAGCCGGCCGCCGTGAAGGGTGTCACGGCGGGGACCCGGGGGAGGGACCGTCCCCGGCGGGCGCGCCGGCCGGAGCGGCGTACAGGACGAGGTTGCGTGCGCAGCGGCCCGACGCGCGGTCGTAGGGGCCGGCGCAGGTGACCAGGGCGAGCCGGTGCGGGCCGCCGCGGGTGAACAGGCCGGCGGGCAGCCGGTGCTGCGCGACCGTGCGGCGCGCGGTGACCCGGTAGGGACGCACCGCGCCGTCCGCGCCGGTCACCTCGGTACGGGCACCCACGCGGATGACGTGCAGCGCGGCGAAAGGTCCGAGCCCTTCGCGGGTGTCGACGTGCCCTGCGATCAGGACCGTACCGGCCGGCGCGCCCACCGGGCCGCGGCGCGCTCACCCACCCGGCGAACAAGGGGAGGGAGGGCTGACCGGTGAAGAAGCGAGTGCGGCGATCCCCGCGCGAGCACGGGCCAGGGCGGGGTGCCGGCCTCCGGCACCCCGCCCCGGCGCCTCGGTCTCAGGGGGTCTGCGCGCCGTCGGGGTTCTCCGGCGGTGTGCCGCCGTGCTCCCCGCCGCTGCCGGCCTCGTCGGCGCGCTCGCCGGGCTGCGCCCCCTCTTCCTCCTCCGGGTGGACGTCCTTCTCTCCGGTGACCTGCTCCAGCGGATGGGACAGATCAGGGTCTCTGCTGGTCATGTCGGCTCCTTCCCGTCGACCACCCGGGTGCCCCGTCCGCGGATATTCGACGAGTCCCGTCCGGAACCGGCCCGGGCGGGACGTGCCGCTCACCTGAGTACGCGTACACACGCGGCGACGGTGGCCCGGTCCGCGCCGCCTTCGAAGAGCCGCTGGGCGGGATCGCCGAGGACTCCCCCCCCCGAGCGCCTCGCCCGGGCTCCCGTCGGCCGGCCCTCCGAGGCGGAGCGGTCCGCTCACCGCTCGCGGTCGATCGCGGGGCGGGCGTCGGCGGCCGTCGCGGCGCTGAGGCGGGCGCGGACGGCGGCCGGCCGCTGTCGCAGCAGCAGGCGCAGCCGTCGCAGCGGAGTGGGCGGCAGCGCGCGGGAGTCGCCCCGTGCGTAGTGGCGCTCGACGTAGTACTGACCCGCGCTGAGCACGCTCGTGACGGCGACGTACCAGAGGGTCGCGACCATGAGCAACGGGATCACCTGGTACGTCTGGTTGTAGATCAGTTGCGTCGAGTACAGCAGGTCGTGCACGGCCAGCACGCTGACGATGCTGGTGCCCTTGAGGGTGCCGATCAGCATGTTCCCCGCGGTGGGCACGATGGAGCGCATCGCCTGCGGGACGACGACGCGGCGCAGCGTGCGGAGCCGGCTCAGGCCGAGTGCCTGGGCGGCCTCGGTCTGGCCGGGGTCGACGGACAGGATGCCGCCGCGCACCACTTCGGCGGCGTAGGCGCTCTCGTGCAGGGTCAGGCCGATGACGGCGGTGAGGGTCGGGCCGAGCAGGTTGACCGTCTTGACGGAGACGAACTCCGGGCCGAACGGGATGCCGAGACCGAGCGTCGGGTAGAGGGCGCCGATGTTGAACCAGAACAGCAGCTGCACCAGCAGGGGAGTGGAACGAAAGATCCACACGTAGCCCCAGCTCAGCGTCCGCAGCACCGGGTTCCCCGACAGCCGCATCACCGCCAGGCCGGTGCCCAGCAGAAACCCGAGCATCATGACGGCTCCGGTCAGCCACAGGGTCAGCAGCAGCCCGTCGAGCACGGCGGGCGTCGTGAAGTACCGCCCCACGACGGACCATTGGAACGCCTCGTTGCGCACGACCGAGTGCAGCACCATGGCGAACGCCAGCAGCGCGACGGCGGCGGCCGCCCAGCGTCCGAGGCGCCGGCGCGGCACGATCCGCGGCAGGTCGGGATCGGCGGCACCGGCGCGCCGCGGGGGTGGCGTGACGGGGGCGGACGCGAGGTCGGAAGGTGTGACCATGGGGAGGCTCTCCGGGGGAGGGAATCACGGGCGGGGGGCGACCATCCGGCGGCGCGCGCGGCGCCGGGCAGCGGAAAACCGCTGCCCGGGCACGGTGCGCGGCCGGGAATCCGCGTCGTCACGATCGCCGCGTCCCTCAACGCGGCCGGAGGGCTGCCGCGCGGGCGGAGCCGTCCGCCGACGATCGTATGTGCCCGGGGCGCGGATGTGTCAACAGCACATCCGCGCACGGGGATCAGGCGGGTCCGGCATACGGGCGCTGCTTGACGTGAAGCACCTTGTACTGCTCAATTAATCGCATGAATGCCCAGCAGCGCTTGGTCTCGCGCGACCACATCGACTTCGGTCGGGTGTGGTCCGCGGCGTGTTGCGTCTGACTCGGCAGCGGGCCGTCTGACCGGCCCTTCCCTCCCTCGGTGACCCCGTCGCGGGCCGAGTTCTCCCCCTGCGCGCTGCCGCCGCACCCCCGTCTCTCCCGACGCACGGCGTCGTCACACCCTCATCGCCCGCTGCCCTGACGCTTCGTCAACTCTGTTTCCATGCGGGGCGGTTCGTCCTGCCCGCGTGCGCTCGCTCCCGAAAGGGCCACTGCCATGCCTGTGGAATTCCTCGGCATCGCCGCCACCAACGACGGCTCCGAGACCACCCCGCGCTCCGGCGCCGCCTTCGACAAGGACTACACCCTCCGGCTCGCCCGGGCCCACGAGGACCACGGCTGGGACCGCGTGCTCTTCGCCTACGGCTCGGGCTCACCCGACCCGGCCCCGGCCGCCGCGTACGTCGCGAGCCGCCTGGAGCGCCTGCAGATCCTCCTCGCCCACCGCCCCAACGTGTCGTACCCGACGTTCGCCGCCAAGACCTTCGCCACCCTCGACCAGATCAGCGAGGGCCGGCTGACCGTCCACTTCATCACCGGCGGCAACGACCACGAACAGCGCCGCGAGGGCGACACCCTCACCAAGGACGAGCGCTACGCCCGCACCCGCGAGTACATCCGCGTCGTCAAGAAGATCTGGACCACGCACGAGCCCTTCGACCACGAGGGCGAGCACTACCGCTTCCACGACTTCGTCAGCGACGTCTTCCCCGTCCAGCAGCCGCGCCCCGGCGTGTCGTTCGGCGGCTCGTCGCCCGCCGCCTATGCCGCCGGCGGCGCGGAGGCCGACATCTACTGCCTGTGGGGCGAGCCGCTGGAGAAGACCGCCGAGCAGATCGAGGCGGTGCGGGCCGCCGCGAAGGCCGCGGGCCGCACCGACGTGCCGCGCATCCAGGTGGCGTTCCGCCCGATCATCGCCCCGACCGAGGAACTGGCCTGGGAGAAGGCCCACCGCACGGTCGGCGCCATCCGGGAGCAGGGCGCGGCCGGGCTGAAACGGCGCCACCGCACCGGCGCCCCGCAGAACACCGGCTCCCAGCGGCTGCTCGCCATCGCCGAGGCGGGGGAGCGCTACGACCGCGCCCTGTGGACCCCGACGGCCGCGGCGACCGGCGGCGCGGGCAACTCCAACGCCCTGGTCGGCACCCCCGAGACGGTCGCCCGGGCCCTCCTCGACTACTACGACCTCGGCGTCGACATCCTCTCCGCCCGCGGCTACGACCTGCTGGGCGACGCCATCGACTTCGGCCGGTACGTGATCCCCCTCGTCCGTGAGGAGGTCGCCAGGCGCGACGCCGAACGGGCGGCGCGCGCTCAGCGGACCCTGCCGGCGGTGGGCGCATGACGTCCGTGACCGAGACGCCGGAGCGGGCCTTTGACGTGACCGTCGTCCACGTTCCCGTCTCCCACCCGCTCGTCGGGCCGCTCCTGCGCGAACTGGGCCACGAGTACTCCACGCGCTACGGCAAGGACGCGCACGCCGAGATCTCCCGCTACCCGGACGAGGAGTTCACCCCGGCGCACGGCGGCCTGCTCCTGCTGCTGCTCGAACGCGGCAGACCCGTCGCGGGCGGTGCGTTCCGCCGTCACGACGCGGCCACCGCCGAACTCAAGCGGATCTGGACGCACTCCGCGCACCGCCGGCGCGGGCTGGCCCGCCGCGTGCTCGCCGAGCTGGAGCGCGAGGCCGCCGCGCGCGGCTACCGCCGGATCTACCTCACCACCGGGCCACGCCAGCCGGAAGCCCGCGGCCTGTACCTGCGCACCGGCTACACGCCGCTGTTCGACACCGAGGCCGACCCGGAAACCATCGGCCCGCTGCCCTTCGAGAAGCACCTGCCCGTCCCCCCGTCCCCCGGAAAGGCCACGGACCTGTGAAACTCCCCGCTCCCGGAGGCCGCCTCCGCGCCCCCGCCGTCCTCGCGCTGCTGCCGCTGCTCGCGCTGACCGCGTGCGGCTCCGGCGGCTCCGGCGGCACCGCGGCCGTGGGTGCCCAGGCTTCCCCCGCACCCACCAGCGACCCGGTCGCCTCCGTGCGCAAGGTGGACGCGGTCGCCGCCCTGCTGCCCGCCGACGTCCGCCGGTCGGGCACGCTGCGGGTCGGCAGTTCGATCGGATTCCCGCCGGGGGCGTACTACCCGAACGGGCCGGACCGCGCGCCCGCAGGCCAGGACATCGACCTCGCCGACGCCGTCGCCAAGGTCCTCGGCGTGAAACTGCGCCGCCAGGACGCCTCGTTCGAGACGATCCTGCCCGCCCTCGGCAGCGGCAAGTACGACGTCGGCACCGGCAACTTCGGTGTCACCACCGAACGCCTGAAGACCATCGACTTCGTCACCTACGTCAACGACGGCCAGGGCTTCGCGGTGAAGAAGGGCAACACCGCGCTGAAGAAGGTCACCGACCTCACCCAGCTGTGCGGGCTGACCGTCGGCACCGGCGCCGGCACCACCTTCGAGACGACCCTCACCGCGCAGAAGGGGGTGTGCGCCAAGGCCGGGAAGAAGCCCTACGACGTGAAGGTCTACTCCGAGAACGGGGCCACCCTCACGGCACTCCAGCAGGGCCGCATCGACGTGATCATGTCGACCATCAACGGCCTGCGGTACCAGGCCGCTCAGCCCGCCGCGCAGACCACGTTCCTCGGCGAGTACCACCGCCTCGACGTCGGCTTCGCCTTCAAGAAGGGCTCCCCGCTCACCAAGGCCTTCCGGGCCGCCGTCAATGAACTGATCAAGAACGGCACCTACGCCCGGATCCTGAAGAAATGGGGCACCTCCGCCTCCGCGATCGAGACGTCGCGCATCAACCCGCCCGAGCACGCGTAAGAGTCGAGCAGGACACACCACGATGGCATCCACCACCGACGCCGCGCCGCCCGCGGCCACCCGCCCCCAGGTCCCACCCGCCCCGGACGATCCCGCCACCCTGAAGGTCGTCCCCGCCCGCCACTACGCCCGCTGGGCCGCGGCCCTCGCCGTGGTCGTGCTGGTCGCCCAGTTCGTGCACGGACTGGCCACCAACCCGGTCTGGGAGTGGGGCGTCTTCCGCGACTACGTCCTGTCGGAGACGATCGTGCAGGCGGTCTGGGTGACGCTGCAGCTCACCGCCTGCGCCACGGTCCTCGGCTTCGTCCTGGGCACCGTGCTCGCGTTCATGCGGCTCTCCCGCAGCCCGGTGCTGCAGACCGTCGCCTGGACGTACATCTGGATCTTCCGGTCGATCCCGATGATCGTGCAGCTGGTGTTCTGGTTCAACCTGAGCGCCCTCTACCAGGAGCTGGGCGTCGGCATCCCGTTCGGCCCGGTCTTCTGGTCGTTCGACAGCAACACCCTCATCGGCACCATCGGCGCCGCGATCATCGGGCTGACGCTGCACCAGGCCGCCTACGCCGCCGAGATCGTCCGGGGCGGGGTCCTCTCCGTCGACCACGGGCAGCTGGAGGCCGCCGCGGCGCTGGGCATCCCCCGGCTTCGGCAGATCCGGCGCATCGTGCTGCCCCAGGCCATGCGCGCCATCCTGCCCACGGCCGGCAACGAGATCATCGGCCTGCTCAAGGGCACCTCGGTGGTCTACGTCATGGCCATCGGCGAGCTGTTCTACCAGGTGCAGGTCATCTACGGCCGCAACGGCCGGGTGATCCCGCTGCTCCTGGTCGCCACCGCCTGGTACGTGGTGCTGACCTCCCTGCTGTCCCTCGCCCAGTACTACGTCGAACGCCGCTACGCCAGGGGAGCCGACCGCACCCCTCCGCCGACCCCGCTCCAGCGCGCCCGGCGCTTCGTGCGCACGCTGCGCGCCGCGGCCGCCCGGCGCGACCGGCCCGTCGTACCGCTGACCGCCCTGGGAACCGTGGGAGAGAGCCGATGAGCGAGGTGATGGTGGACGTCCACGGCGTCCACAAGAGTTTCGGCCCGCTGGAGGTGCTGCGCGGCGTCGACCTGCGGGTGCGGGCCGGCGAGGTCGCCGTGATCCTGGGCCCGTCGGGTTCCGGCAAGTCCACGCTGCTGCGCACCATCAACCACCTGGAGAAGGTCAGCCGAGGCTGGATCAGCGTCGACGGCGAACTCATCGGCTACCGCCGCTCCGGCAGCAGACTGCACGAGCTGAAGGAGAAGGAGGTCCTCAAGCAGCGCACCCACATCGGGTTCGTCTTCCAGAACTTCAACCTCTTCCCCCACCTGACCGTGCTGGACAACCTCGTCGAGGCACCGGTCTCCGCCCTGCGCCGCCCGCGCGGGGAGGCGGAGGAGACGGCCCGCCGGCTCCTTGACCGGGTCGGCCTCGCCGACAAGGCCGGCGCCTACCCGCGGCAGCTCTCCGGCGGCCAGCAGCAGCGCGTGGCCATCGCCCGCGCGCTCGCCCTCGAACCGAAGGTGCTGCTCTTCGACGAACCCACCTCGGCGCTCGACCCCGAACTGGTCGGCGAGGTCCTCGACGTCATCAAGGACCTGGCCCGCACCGGCACCACCATGATCGTCGTCACCCACGAGATCGGCTTCGCCCGCGAGGTCGCCGACACCGTGGTCTTCATGGACGACGGAGTCGTCGTGGAACAGGGCCCGCCCTCGGCCGTCCTCGACGCCCCGCAGCACGAGCGCACCCGCGCCTTCCTGTCCAAGGTCCTCTGACCTCCCCCCGCCCGTTCCGCATCGCAAGGAGCACCACCGTGGCCCTCACCCTCACCGCCCGCCGCACCACCGCGGCAGCCGTCGCCCTCACCACCGCCCTCGTCCTGGCCGGCTGCGCCAACCCCACCGACGGCGGCACGGCCGAGGTCGCGGCCACACCCGGCGGCAGGACCACCGTCAAGATCAACACCAGTCCGGACCAGAACCGCGTCACCACCGGCAAGGTCGACTCCATCGCCGCCGAGGTCCCGGAGCGGATCCGCAAGAGAGGCACGCTGGAGCTCGTCGCCTCCTCCGGCTCCGCCGCCCCGCTGACCTTCTACGCCACCGACAACAAGACCGTCATCGGCGTGGAACCCGACCTCGCCCACCTCGTCGCCGACGTCCTGGGCCTGAAGCCGCGCATCAACACCGTCTCCTGGGAGAACATCTTCGTCGGCCTCGACAGCGGCAAATACGACGCCGCCCTGAGCAACATCACCGTCACCGAGGAGCGCAAGGAGAAGTACGACTTCGCCACCTACCGTGAGGACAACCTGGGCTTCGAGGCCAAGAAGGGCAGCGGCCTGAAGGTCACCGGTCCGGAGGACGTGGCGGGCCGGACGGTCGCCGTCAGCAGCGGCACCAACCAGGAGAAGCTGCTGATCGAGTGGAGCAAGGAGAACGAGAAGGCCGGCCGCGAACCGGTGGACATCAAGTACTACCAGGACGACAGCGACACCTACCTCGCCCTCCAGTCCGGCCGCATCGACCTCTACCTCGGTCCCAACCCGACCGCCGCCTACCACGCGGCCACCAGCGGCAAGACGGAGGTCGTCGGCACCTACTCCGGCGCCGGCGCCACCCTCCAGGGCCTCATCGCCGCCACCACCAAGAAGGACAGCGGCCTGGTCAAGCCGCTCGCCGACGCCCTCGACCACGTCATCGCCAACGGCACCTACGCCAAGGTGCTGCGGCGCTGGGGCCTGTCCGAGGAGGCCGTCACCACGTCCGAGATCAACCCCCCCGGCCTGCCCAGGACCAACAAGTAGGCGACCAGCGCAGGAAGGCCTCTCATGTCCTCGACCACACCGTCACCCCTGCACCTCGCCGTCGCCCTGGACGGCACCGGCTGGCACCCCGCCTCCTGGCGCGAGCCCGGAGCCCGGCCCCGCGACCTGTTCACCGCCGCCTACTGGGCCGACCTGGTAGCCGAGGCCGAACACGGACTGCTCGACTTCGTCACCTTCGAAGACGGCCTGGGCCCCCAGTCCTCCCATCCGTTCGACCCGGACGAGCGCACCGACCAGGTGCGCGGGCGCCTCGACGCCGTCCTCGTCGCCTCCCGCGTCGCACCGCTGACCCGGCACATCGGCCTCGTCCCGACGGTCGTCGCCACCCACACGGAGCCCTTCCACGTCTCCAAGGCGATCGCCACCCTCGACTACGTCAGCGGCGGCCGCGCGGGCCTCCGGGTGCAGATCACCGCACGCCCCAACGAGGCCGCCCACTTCGGCCGGCGCACCGTCGCGCGCATCGAGGCCTACGACAGCCCCGACGCCCTGGCCACGGTGACCGACCTGTTCGACGAGGCCGCCGACCACGTGGAGGTCGTGCGCCGCCTCTGGGACAGCTGGGAGGACGACGCCGAGATCCGGGACGCCGCCACGGGCCGCTTCATCGACCGCGACAAGCTGCACTACATCGACTTCACCGGCAGGCACTTCAGCGTCCGCGGGCCCTCCATCACGCCCCGTCCGCCCCAGGGCCAGCCGATCGTCAGCGCCCTCGCCCACGACACCGTCCCCTACCGGCTCGTGGCCCGCGCCACCGACGTCGGCTACGTCACCCCCCACGACGGCGACGAGGCCCGCACCGTCGTCGACCGGATCCGCGCCGAACAGGCCGCCGCCGGGCGGGCGTCGGAGCCGTTGCACGTCTTCGGCGACCTCGTCGTCTTCCTCGACGGCCACCCGGACGCCGCGCGGGCACGCCGGGAGCGGCTCGACGCGCTCGCCGGCGGGCCGTTCACGAGCGACGCTCCCGTCTTCACCGGAACGCCCTCCCAACTCGCCGACCTCCTGCAGCACTTGGCGGACTCCGGGCTGTCCGGGTTCCGGCTGCGGCCCGGCGCCGTCGCCCACGACCTGCCGGCGATCACCCGCGGCCTGGTCCCGGAGCTGCAGCGCCGCGGCGTCTTCCGCCGCGCCTACGAGGCCGGCACCCTGCGCGGCCTGCTGGGCCTGGCCCGCCCCGCCAACCGCTACGCCGCCGTCTGAGCCGGAGGGATCCCGGAACCGATGACCAAGCCCCTGAAGCAGATCCACCTGGCCGCGCACTTCCCCGGCGTCAACAACACCACCGTCTGGAGCGACCCCCGGGCCGGCAGCCACATCGAGTTCAGCTCCTTCGCACACTTCGCCCGCACCGCCGAACGCGCCAAGTTCGACTTCCTGTTCCTCGCCGAAGGGCTCCGCCTGCGCGAACAGGGCGGGGCGATCTACGACCTGGACGTGGTCGGACGCCCCGACACCTTCACCGTCCTCGCCGCGCTCGCCGCCGTCACCGAACGCCTCGGGCTGACCGGCACCATCAACTCCACCTTCAACGAGCCCTACGAGGTCGCCCGCCAGTTCGCCAGCCTCGACCACCTCTCCGGCGGCCGCGCGGCCTGGAACGTCGTCACGTCCTGGGACGCCTTCACCGGTGAGAACTTCCGCCGCGGCGGCTTCCTGCCGCAAGACGAGCGCTACTCCCGCGCCAAGGAGTTCCTCGCCACCGCCCACGAACTGTTCGACTCCTGGCACGGCGACGAGATCCTCGCCGACCAGGCCACCGGCCGCTTCCTGTCGGACGCCAAGGCCGGTTCCTTCGCGCACTCCGGCCGGCACTTCGACATCCACGGCCGGTTCAACGTCCCCCGCTCCCCACAGGGCCGTCCCGTCATCTTCCAGGCCGGTGACTCCGAGGAGGGGCGCGAGTTCGCCGCGGCCGAAGCGGACGCCGTCTTCAGCCGGCACGGCACCCTGGAAGCGGGCCGGGCCTTCTACACCGACGTCAAGAACCGCCTCGCCAGGTACGGCCGCCGCCGCGACCAGCTGCTCATCCTGCCCGCCGCGACCTTCGCCCTCGCCGACACCGACGCCGAGGCCGAGGAACTCGCGCGCGAGGTGCGCCGGCAGCAGGTCAGCGGAGCCACCGCCCTGAGACACCTGGAGTTCGTCTGGAACCGGGACCTGTCCGCCTACGACCCGGACGGCCCGCTCCCCGACATCGACCCGGACGTCACGGAGGACCACATCTCACAGGGACGCGCCCAGGTCCGCATGTACCGGGACCCGCTCGCCACCGCCCGTGAGTGGCGGGAACTGGCCGCGGCCCACGGGTGGTCCATCCGCGACCTGGTCATCCACACCGGCAACCGGCAGACCTTCGTCGGCTCCCCGGCCACCATCGCCCGGACCCTCGACCACTTCGTCCAGACCGACGCGAGCGACGGCTTCATCCTCGTCCCGCACCTCACCCCGACCGGCCTCGACGAGTTCGCCGACAAGGTCGTCCCCCTGCTGCAGGAACGGGGCGTGTACCGCACCGAGTACACGGGCACGACCCTGCGCGACCACCTCGGCCTGGCCCACCCGGACGGCCTCCGCGACGAACCGGTGGCGTCGTGAGGTTCCTCGCCATCACACTGATCGCGCACCGGCCGGACCCCGTCACCGGTGCCCTCGCCTCCCCGCACGACCGCTTCCGGGAGGTCCTCGGCAACGCCGTGCTCGCCGAGGAACTGGGCTTCGACGGCTTCGGTGTCGGCGAGCGGCACGAGCGGCCGTTCCTGTCCTCCTCCCCGACCGTCGTCCTCGGCCACGTCGCGGCACTCACCCGCCGCATCCGGCTCTTCACCGCCGTCACCACCCTCAGCCTGCTCGACCCGGTGCGCGCCTACGAGGACCACGCCACCCTGGACCACCTCAGCGAGGGCCGGCTGGACCTGATCATCGGCAAGGGCAACGGCACCGCCCAGCGCGAGCTGTTCCACGTCACGCCGGAGGACCAGTGGGACCGCAACGCCGAGAGCTACGAGGTGTTCCGGCGTCTGTGGCGCGAGGACAAGGTGACCGCGCAGACCCGCTTCCGCCCCCCGCTGACCGACGCCGAGGTGCACCCTCGCCCGTACCAGCGGCCCGTGCGCGTCTGGCACGGCAGCGCGACCAGCAAGGAGTCGGTCGACCTCGCCGCCCGCTACGGCGACCCGCTGTTCTCCGCCAACGTCACCCACCCCGTCGAGCCGTACGCCGAGCTGATCCGCCACTACCGCGAGCGCTGGGAGCACTACGGCCACGACCCGGCCCGCATCGCGGTCGGCGCCGGCACGGCCGGCCTCCACGTGGCACCGACCTCCCAGCAGGCCCTCGCCGCCTACCGGCCGGTCTTCGAGGCGAACCTCGCCTTCGCCCGGCGGACGGGGCTCCCCGTGGTGTTCGAGACCCTGGAGGACTTCGCCGAGCGCAGCTCCGCCCTGATCGGCAGCCCCGAGCAGGTCATCGACAAGGTGCACCGCTACCACGAGCGGTTCGGCCACACGGTGCTCCACGTCCAGGCCGACGCGGGCGGCCTGACCGAGTCCCGGCACCGCCACTCGCTGGAGCTGTTCCAGTCCGCGGTGGCGCCGGTGCTGCGCGCCGGCATCCCCGACCCGCCGTTCGCGTGGGCCCCCGTCCTGCCGGCACCACCGACCGCTCGTCCACAAGAAGGGCTGGCCCATGCCTGACATCCCCCTCGGCGTCCTCGACCTGGTCCCCGTCTCCTCCGGATCCACGGCGGCGGAGGCCCTGCACCACTCCATCGACCTCGCCCGGCACGCCGAGCGACTCGGCTACGCCCGCTACTGGTTCGCCGAGCACCACCTCAACCCCGGCGTGGCGGGCACCTCCCCGGCGGTCGTGCTGGCCCTGACCGCCGGGGCCACCTCCACCATCCGGCTCGGCTCCGGTGCCGTCCAGCTCGGTCACCGCACCGCCCTGTCCACGGTCGAGGAGTTCGGCCTGATCGACGCCCTGCACCCCGGCCGCCTCGACCTGGGCCTGGGCCGCTCCGGCGGCCGCCCGCCGGGGGAGAGCGCCACCGTCACGCAGGACCCCCCGGCCACCGCCGGCCGTGCCCCGAACGGGCTGCTCATCCCGCCCCGGTTCTCCTTCACCCACCTGCTCGGCTCACCCCGCGTCGCCCTGCAGCGCACCCTGCTGCAACTGCCCAACGCCGAGTCGCAGGACTACGCCGAGCAGATCGACGACATCCTCGCCCTGCTGGCCGGCACCTACCGCTCCCCGGAAGGCCTGGAGGCGCACGCCGTGCCGGGCGAGGGCGCCGACGTCGACGTGTGGATCCTGGGCAGCAGCGGTGGCACGAGCGCCGAGGTCGCGGGCGCCCGCGGTCTGCGGTTCGCCGCGAACTACCACGTCAGCCCCGCCACCGTCCTGGAAGCGGTGGACGGCTACCGCTCCTTCTTCAAGCCCTCCGCGTTCCTCGACCGGCCCTACGTCAGCGTCTCCGCCGACGTCGTCGTCGCCGAGGACGACGCGACCGCCCGGGAACTCGCCACCGGTTACGACCTGTGGGTGCGCAGCATCCGCACCGCCGAGGGCGCCATCCCCTACCCGACACCCGACCAGGCGCGCGCCCACATATGGAGCGACGAGGACCGCGAACTCGTGCGGGACCGCGTCGACACCCGGTTCGTGGGCTCCCCGGGCCGGGTCGCGGACCAGCTGGAGCAACTCCAGGAGGCCACGGATGCCGACGAGTTGCTGATCACGACCATCACGCACGGACACGCGGACCGGGTCCGCTCCTACGAACTGCTCGCCCGGGAATGGAGCCGCCGGGGGCACCTGCCCGGGACGCCCACCGGTGCGTCCGCCACGGTCCCGGCCCCGCGCACGCCCGCCCGGTGACGGCCGCGGGCCCCGGCCCGCGGCCCCTCACGGGCCCGAAGCGGCCCGGTAGGCACCCGCGTTGCGCACGAACAGCTCCTGCAGGTCGCGGACGGCCCGCGGGACGGAACCGGCGTGCCGGCGCTGCAGGACCAGCAGCACCTCGGTGGCCTCCTCCGCCAGCGGCCGCACGGTGATCGTGCCCCGCCGCTCCAGCGGGTCCCCGACGACGCTGAAGTCCGGCAGCACCGTCGCCCCGAGTCCCTCCGCGACCATCAGCTTGCCCATCTCGGCGCCGTCGGTGGAGTAGGAGAAGGCCGGGGCCCGGCCACGCAGCAGCCGGTGCAGGAAGCGGTGCATGACGTAGCCGGACCGCATCACGACCAGCGGCTCGGCCAGCAGACTGTCCGTGTCCACCGTCTCCAGGGCCGCGAGCGGACTGTCGGGGCGCACGCACACCACGGGCCTGCCCCGCAGCAGCTCGGTGGTCTCGAAACCGGGCGGCAGGTCGTCGCCCTCCAGGTAGTTCACCAGACCCAGGTCGAACGAGCCCTCCAGCAGCCCGCGGTGGATCCGGGACTGCTGCGCGCCCACCAACTCGACCTGGGTGAGCGGGTGCGAGGAGCGGAACTCCCGCACGGTCGGGATGACCAGCGGCACCGTGGCCGTGTTGACCGTGCCGAGCCGCACCATGCGGCTGATGCGGTGCTGGTCGTCCGCCGCGCCCCGCAGCCGGTCGACCGCGTCCAGCACGCTCATGATGTGCGGCAGCAGCTCCCGCCCCTCGTCGCTGATCTTCGCGCCGGACCGCTTGCGCTCCAGCAGGTCCACACCGAGTTCCCGTTCCAGGTTGCGCACCGTCTCGCTGAGGGCCGGCTGGGACACGTGCAGTTCCTCGGCGGCCCGCCGCAGCGACCCGAGCCGGGTGACGGCGGCGATGTATTCGAGCTGTTCGATACGCACGACAGGAGACTGCCGACCGCACCGGGCCGGGTTCAAGGGAATCCCTGTCACAACCTCGTGAATACCGAGGCCCAGCATGTGAAATCAGGCCTGGCATTCTTGACCGTCCGGACGTCGCGCTGCTTTGATCGAAGGCATGAAGCGACAGGATCTCACGCGGCGACGCCATGTCGATCTCGCGCGTGTCTGCAGCTCCCGCTGTCGCTGTCGGGCCTGAGCGCTCCGAGGGAAACCCTCGCATCCGCGCCCCCCGTCCCTCCCTTCCGTGAATTCCCGTCCCGGCCGCTTCCTCCTGTGACAGCGGTTCACCCGGGAACGCCGCTTCGGCACGCGTGAATTCACGGAAGTCCCTCGTCACGCTTTCGCGCAGCATTCGCAGGCCAGGAGTTTCCCCATGCCCGAATTCCCCGGAACCGACCCCGTCCGCTTCGCCTACTGGGTGCCGAACGTCAGTGGCGGCCTCGTCACCAGCACCATCGAGCAGCGCACCGACTGGGGCTACGACTACAACCGTGAACTGGCCGTGCTCGCCGAGAACAACGGCTTCGACTACGCCCTCAGCCAGGTCCGCTACATGGCCAGCTACGGCGCCGAGTACCAGCACGAGTCGACCAGTTTCAGCCTCGCCCTGCTCCTCGCCACGCAACGGCTGAAGGTCATCGCCGCCGTCCACCCCGGGCTCTGGCACCCGGGCGTCCTCGCCAAGCTCGGCGCCACCGCCGACCACCTCTCGGGCGGCCGCTTCGCCGTCAACGTCGTCAGCGGCTGGTTCAAGGGCGAGTTCACGGCCCTGGGCGAGCCCTGGCTGGAGCACGACGAACGCTACCGCCGCGCCGAGGAGTTCATCACCGCGCTGCGCCGCATCTGGACCGAGGACCACGCCGAACTCGCCGGAGACTTCTACCGGCTGCGTGACTTCTCCCTCAAGCCCAAGCCGCTCAACACCCCTGAGCGCCCGCACCCGGAGATCTTCCAGGGTGGCAACTCCACCGCGGCGCGGGCCATGGCCGGCCGCGTCTCCGACTGGTACTTCAGCAACGGCAAGGACTTCGACGGCGTCGTCGAGCAGATCACCGACGTCCGCGCCTCCGCCGCGCAAGCGGGCCGCACACCGCCGAAGTTCGGCCTCAACGGCTTCCTCATCGCCCGCGACACCGAGGCCGAGGCGCGTGAGACGCTCCGCGAGATCGTCGCCAAGGCCGACACGCCCGCCGTCCACGGCTTCCGCGACGCCGTCCGGCAGGCCGGGCAGTCCACCGCCGACGGCAAGGGCATGTGGCAGGACTCCACCTTCGAGGACCTCGTCCAGTACAACGACGGCTTCCGCACCGGCCTGATCGGCACACCCGAGCAGATCGCCGAGCGGATCGTCGCCTACAAGCGGCTCGGCGTCGACCTCTTCCTCCTCGGCTTCCTGCACTACCTCGAAGAGGTCGAGTACTTCGGCAAGCGGGTGCTGCCCCTGGTGCGCGAACTGGAGGCGCAGCAGCCCGCACCGGAACCCGTCGCCGCCCGCGCCTGACCGCTCCGCCCCACCGAAACGAAAGGGATCACCCCCATGAGCACCGTCGCCCGCACCGACTGGCGAACCGCACCGCTCCCGCAGGACGCCGAGGGCTGGATCGCCCGCGCCTCGGAGGTCGCCGCCGTCCTCGCCACCGATGCCGCGGCCCGGGACAAGGCCGGCGCCACACCCCACGAGGAGGTCCGGCTCCTGAAGGACTCCGGCCTGGTCACCCTGCTCGGACCCGTCGAGCACGGCGGAGGGGGCCAGAACTGGCCCACCGCCTACCGTGTCGTCCGCGAGGTCGCCAAGGCGGACGGCTCCATCGGCCAGCTGCTCGGCTACCACTACCTGTGGAACTGGGCCGCCCGCCTGGTCGGCACCCGCGAGCAGTGGGAGCACGTCGAGGCCGAAGCCGCGCGCCACCGCTGGTTCTTCGGCGGCGCCGTCAACCCGCGCGACGCCGACGTCGTCGTGCGCGACGAGGGCGACACCCTCACCTTCACCGGCCGCAAGACCTTCTCCACCGGCAGCAAGGTCTCCGACGTCACCGTGCTCGAAGGCGTCCTGGAGGGCACCGAGGACCACGTCTTCGCGATCGTCCCCTCCGACAGCGAGGGCCTGACCTTCCACGACGACTGGGACAACATCGGCCAGCGGCTCACCGAGAGCGGCGGCGTCACCCTCGACGCCGTGCGCGTCCCCTGGTCGGCCGCCGCCGGGTACGTGGACAAGCGGTTCCGGCCCCGTGTGTACAACACGCTGAACGTGCCGACCATCCAGCTGGTCTTCGTCAGCTTCTACCTCGGCATCGCGGCCGGTGCCCTGGAGACCGCCGCCACCTACACCCGTGCCAAGTCCCGCCCCTGGCTGCACGGCGGCCACGACCGGGCCGTGGACGAGCCGTACGTGATCGACACCTACGGCGACCTCACCGCCAAGCTGTGGGCCGTCGAGGCCCTGGCCGACGCCGTGGCCGCCGAGGGGCAGAAACTGCACGACGACCCGGACGCGGTCACCGAGCAGGCCCGCGGCGAGTTCGAGGTGCGGGTGGCCGCCGTGAAGGCCCGGGCCACCGACGTCGCCCTGGAGATCACCAACCGCATCTTCGAGGTGACCGGGGCCCGCGCCACCGCCTCCGCCGAGGGCCTGGACCGCTTCTGGCGCAACGTCCGCACCCACACGCTCCACGACCCCGTGGCCTACAAGCGCCGCGAGGTCGGACGTCACGTCCTGACCGGCGAACTGCCGCAGCCCACCTGGTACTCCTGAAAGGTCCCTGCCATGGCCACGATCCTGTCCGTCTCCGGCAGCCCCTCCGCCACTTCCCGCACCGCGCGCCTCCTGCGCCACCTGGACCAGCGGCTCATCGCGCAGGGACACCAGGTGATCCCCCTCGACGTCCGCGACCTGCCCGCCGAGGCCCTGCTCGGGGCCGACTTCCGGCACCCGGCGATCGTCCAGGCCACGGCGCTGGTCGAGCGGGCGGACGGGGTCGTGGTCGGCACCCCCGTCTACAAAGCCGCCTACTCCGGGCTGCTGAAGTCCCTGCTCGACCTGCTCCCGCAGTACGCGCTGGCCGGCAAGACCATCCTCCCGCTGGCCACCGGCGGCTCCGTCGCCCACGTCCTGGCCATCGACTACGCGCTGCGCCCCGTCCTCAGCTCCATGGGCGCCACGCACATCGTCCCGGGCTGGTTCACCCTCGACAAGGACATCACGGCGGGTGACGACGGCACCCTCACCGTCGCACCCGGCTCGGCGGAGGCCCTGGCGCAGGTCACGGACCAGTTCTCCGCCGCCCTGGGCGGCCGCACGACGGTACTGGCGGCCACGGGGTGAGCGCCGCGCACGTGATCGCCGACGACGCCGAGGCGCTCAGCGTCGCCGCGGCACTCGCCGCGGAGTTCCGCAAGGGCGCCGCCGAGCGGGACGCGAACCGCCGGCTGCCGCACGCGGAGGTGGAGCGGCTCTCGGCGTCGGGGCTGCTCGCCGTGACCGTGCCGGCCGAGTCCGGGGGCGCCGACGTCGGCGCCACCACCCTCGCCGAGATCTTCCGGCTGCTGGCCACCGCGGACGCCAGCCTCGCCCAGATCCCGCAGAGCCACTTCGTGTACGTCAACGTGCTGCGCCGCCAGGGGACGCCGGAGCAGCAGCGGTTCTTCTTCGGCGAGGTGCTGGCCGGCCGGCGTTTCGGCAACGCCCAGTCCGAGGCGGGCACCCGGCACGTCCAGGACCTGCGCACCCGGCTCGCGCCGCGCCCGGACGGCTCGTACGTCCTCGACGGCGTCAAGCACTACTGCACCGGCGCCCTGTTCGCCGACTGGATCCCCGTCCTCGCCCGCGCCGGGGACGGCACCCTGCACGTCGCGTACGTCCCGCGGGACGCCCCGGGGCTCACCGTGACCGACGACTGGGACGGCATGGGGCAGCGCACCACCGCCAGCGGAACCGTCCGCCTGGAGTCGGTGCGCGTCCCCGCCGACCGGGTCGTCCCGCACCACCTCACCTTCCGCGGCCCCCAACTCCACGGTGCGGTGGCCCAGTTGCTGCACGCGGCCATCGACACCGGGATCGCCGCCGGTGCGCTGGCCGAGGCGGTGGACTTCGTCCGCGCCAAGAGCCGTCCGTGGTTCGAGAGCGTCGACGAGGGGCACGCCACCGCGGCCGAGGACCCGCTGCTGATCCAGCGCTTCGGCGAACTGGCCATCCGGGTCCGCGCGGCCGAGGCGCTGCTGCGCGAGGCCGCCCGCGCGGTCGACACGGCCGGTGCCGGCCTGACCGACGACTCGGCCGCCGCCGCCTCCGTCGCCGTGGCCACCGCCAAGGTGGCCGCGGCGGAGGCGGCCGTGGAACTCGGCAGCGCCCTCTTCGAGGTCTCCGGGACCCGAGCGGCGCTCGACTCCCTCGGCCTGCACCGCCACTGGCGGGACGCCCGCACCCACTCCCTGCACGACCCGGCCCGCTGGAAGGTCCAGCACATCGGCCGCTACGTGCTGAACGGCACCAGGCCGCCCCGGCACGGACTTCTTTGACCGACCCCCCAGCGCACCCGATCGGAGCCCCGCGTGTCCCTCACCTTCCACTGGTTCCTGCCCACCAACGGCGACAGCCGCCATGTCGTCGGCGGCGGCCACGGCACCCCGGCGACGGAGACCGGCCGCGACCGCCCGCCGACGGTCGGCTACCTGAGCCAGATCGCCCGGGCCGCCGAGGACCTCGGCTTCGTCGGCGCCCTGACCCCGACGGGCGCCTGGTGCGAGGACGCCTGGCTGACCACGGCCATGGTCAGCCAGCGGACCGAGCGGCTGAAGTTCCTCGTCGCCTTCCGGCCCGGCTTCGTCTCGCCGACGCTCGCCGCCCAGATGGCCTCCACCTACCAGCGGCAGACCGGAGGACGCCTGCTGCTCAACGTCGTCACCGGTGGCGAGAGCCACGAGCAGCGGGCCTACGGCGACTTCCTCGACAAGGACGCCCGCTACCGCCGTACCGGCGAGTTCCTCCAGGTGGTACGGGAGTTGTGGGCCGGAAAGACCGTCGACCTGCACGGCGAGCACCTCCAGGTCGAGGACGCGCGCCTGGCGCGGGTGCCCGACCCCGTCCCCCAGGTGTATTTCGGCGGCTCCTCACCGATCGCCGGGGAGGTCGCCGCCCGGCACGCCGACGTGTACCTCACCTGGGGCGAGCCGCCCGCCCAGGTCGCCGAGAAGATCGCCTGGGTACGGACGCTGGCCGCCCGGGAGGGCCGCACCCTCCGCTTCGGCATCCGGCTGCACGTCATCACCCGCGACACCTCCCAGCAGGCCTGGGCGGAGGCCGACCGGCTCCTGGCCGGCTTCGACGAGGAGACCGTGGCGTCGGTCCAGGCGGGGCTCGCCCGCAGCGAGTCGGAGGGACAGCGGCGCATGCTCGCCCTGCACGGCGGCGGCAGCCGCGACCGCCTGGAGATCCACCCCAACCTGTGGGCCGGCATCGGCCTGGTGCGCGGTGGCGCGGGCACCGCCCTGGTCGGCAGCCACGACGAGGTCGCCGAGCGCATCCAGGAGTACGCGGCCCTCGGCATCGAGGAGTTCGTGCTCTCCGGCTATCCGCACCTGGAGGAGGCGTACTGGTTCGGTGAGGGCGTCCTGCCCCGGCTGCGGGCGCGCGGCCTGTGGCGGCACCCCTTCGGCCTGCAGGCGTCCCCCTCCGCGCAGGTGCCGTTCGCCGGCGCGGGACGTCCGTGAACGCCTCACCCCCCACCCGCACCACCGCGACCGAAGGAGAACGCGTGAGCCCGTACAGATCCCGCCCCGCCGCCGTCGCGCTGGGCGCGGCGGTGCTGCTGGCCGCGTCCGTGGCCGTACCCCGGGCCGCCGCCGCCGACCGTGACACGGCACTCACCTGGTACGACGCGACGGCCGAGACCGTCGCGGCCGCCGGGGCGCCCACCCAGATCACCAACAGCCGTACCTGGGCGATCGGTTGGCTCGCCGCGGCGCGCGCCACCCGGAGCGTGCCGGCCGGCGTGGAGCGCGGCCCCTACCAACGGGCGGCCCTGGCCGCCGCCGTGCACCGCGCGCTGGTCACGCTCGTCCCGGGCCGCACGGAGCAACTCGACGCGACCTACCGGGAAAGCCTCGACGCCGTCCCCGACGGCCCGGCGGAGCAGCGCGGCGTCGCGGCGGGGGAGCGGCAGGCCCGCCTCCTGCTCGCCTCGCGGGAGGGCGACGGCCTCGACCCCGGCTCGGTCAACGCCCCCTATCCCGTGCGGCCGGCGGCGCCCGGTGTGTGGCAGCCGACCCCACCCGCCTACGCTCCGGCGGCCCAGTACGGCAACCGCGTCGCCGAACCGTTCGCGCTCACCACCCCGAGCCGGTTCCGGCTCGGCCCGCCACCCGCGCTGGACTCCGCCCGCTACGCCGCCGACCTCGCCGAGGTACGGGCGTACGGCGCGGCGGACAGCACCGTGCGCAGCGCCCGGCAGACCGAGACCGCCACCTTCTGGCTCGGTTCCTCCCTCACCCTCTACACCGAGCCGCTGCGTGTGGCCCTCTCCCGCACGAGCCAGGGACCGTCCGGGCAGGCGCGGCTGGTGGCGCTCTTCCACGTGGCGCTGGTGGACACGCAGATCGCCACCGCCGACAGCAAGTACGCCCATGAGCGCTGGCGTCCGGTGACGGCGATCCGCACCGGCACCCTCGACCCCGACCCTGACTGGGCGCCGTTGCACACGACCCCGGCGCACCCGGACTACCCGAGCGGTCACAACACCTACGCGGGGGCGGCGGAGACCGTGCTGTCGGCGCTCGTGGGCCCGCGGACCGCCCCGTTCGGCCTGACCAGCCCCACCGCGCCCGGGGTGACCCGGACCTACACCGCGTGGCGGCAGCTCTCGGACGAGAACGTGGACGCCCGCGTCCTGTCCGGCATCCACACCCGCTCCGCCGACGAAGCCGGCATCACGCTCGGCAAGAAGGTGGCCCGGTACGTGCTGAGCGACGCGGGGCGCCTGCTGGCCGACCCGTCCTGAGCCGATCCGCGATCAGTCCGAAAAATACGCCTTAGGGCCGTTTTGTCATGTCAGGCGTGGTTAATCGAGGAGGGTGCGTGCGGGACGGGGGCCGCAGCAGATCCACGGGCGGTGCCTGAGGGAGAGGACTCATGAGCGACATGGCGAAGGTGAGCACCGATCGTGCTCAGCAGGCCGGGCAGACGGCGAAGCAGGAGGCCGCGGCCACCGCGGACCAGGCCAGACAAGGAGCGGGCGAAGTCGCCGGAACGGCCGCCGAGCAGCTCAGGGCCGTCACCGGCGAGGCCAGGGCGCAGGCCGGTGCGGTCGCCGGTGACCTGCGGACCCGGGTCACCGAGGAGGCCGACAACCAGGCGCGACGGGGAGCGCGGGCCGTGCGGCAGTGGGCGGACGACCTGTCCGGTCTCGCGGACGGCGCCGACACGGACTCACCCGCGAGGAGTCTCGTCGCGCAGGCGGCGGACCGCGGCCACCGGGCCGCCGACTACCTGGACTCCCGGGGCGTGGGAGGCCTGGTGGGCGACCTGCAGGACTTCGCCCGCCGGCGTCCCGGAGCCTTCCTCGGCGGGGCCGTCCTGGCCGGGTTCGCGGTCGGGCGGCTGGCCAAGGCCGGCAGCAAGGCGAGCGGCTCCGGCCCGGACCCGTCCGCGCGGCCGGACCCGTCCGGGCCGGAGGGCCCGCCCGGGGACGTGGCGCCGGCGGAGCTGCCGGACTTCAGGGAGGCCTGAGATGGCGTCGCTCATGCACCACGCCCCGCGGACACACGCCGCGAAGCACCGGGGGCAGGAGGACGCCTCCATGGGAGAGCTGCTGTCGACGGTGACGTCCGATGTGCAGCACCTGCTCCACCAGGAGGTGGAGCTGGCCAAGGCCGAGATCCGGGAGGAGGCCACCAAGGCGGGCAAGGCCGCCGGGATGTTCGGCGGCGCCGGTTTCGCCGGTTACATGGTGGCGGTCCTGCTGACCCTGGCGGCGATGTTCGGTCTGGCCAACGTCATGGACCTGGCCTGGGCCGCGCTGATCGTCACCGCCGTGTGGGCCGTGATCGGCCTGATCCTCTACAGCCGGGGCCGCGCGCGGATGCGGACCGTCTCGCCGAAGCCGACGCAGACGATGGAGACACTCAAGGAGGACGTGCAATGGGCACGGCACCCGACCGGATAAGGGCCGACATCGAATCCACGCGGGAGCGACTGTCCGAGGACGTCTCCCGGCTGGCCGACCACGCCCGCCCCCGCCAGATGGTACGGCGTCGCACCCGGCGCGCCCGCGGCGCGCTCCATGGAGTGAGGGAGCGGGTCATGGGCAGCGCCTCGGAGATCACCGGGCAGACCGCCGGCCGCACCCGGCAGGCCGCCCGGTCGGTGCAGGAGACCACCGGCCAGGCAGCCGGGACGGTCACCGACACCGCCCGTCAGGCCGCGGGACAGGCGGGCGAGGCCGTGCGGCAGGCCCCCGAGCAGGCGATGCGGCAGACCGAGGGCAACCCGCTCGCGGCTGGTCTGATCGCCTTCGGCGCGGGGCTGCTCACCGCTTCGCTGCTGCCCACCTCGCAGGCCGAGGAGCAGGTGGCGGACCGGGCCGGGCAGGCCGTCGAGCCGGTCAAGCAGGCGGCGCTGGAGTCCGCGCAGCAGCTGAAGGAGGACGCCGCCCAGGCCGGCCGCCAGGCCGCCCAGGAGGTCAAGGACACCGCCTCCGAAGCCGCCCGCACCACCAAGGAGGAGGCCGCCGGACAGGCCGGTCAGGTCACCGACCAGGCCCGCCGGTCCGCACAGACCACGGTCCAGGAGGCCCGCGGCCAGGGGCGCAGCCCCGAGCCCTAGACGCACCGCCGCACGGGCGGGCCTGTCCACCCGTGCGGCAGGCACACCCACCGGGCCCGCGGCCCAGCCGCCTCGCCCGCTTTCCCCCCTCACCCACCAGCGCGGTCCGGGCATCGGCCCGAGCTGTCTTCGGAGGCGATCGCAGTGACATCACCCGGTCCCGGGTCGACCATGGAGACCCATCCCGACATCATCGACATACGGCAGCGTCATGAGGCGGCCGAGCGCGCCGCGACCACCCCGAGGGCGCAGGCGATAGAGATGCTGGCCCTGCTCACGGGCCTCTACCTCGCTGCCTCACCCTGGATCGTGGGATTCAACGGCGGCGGTTTCACCAGGCTGGCCGTCACCAACCTGATCACCGGCATCGGCTACGCCTTGCTGATGAGCGGTGGGTTCGGCCGTGCGTACGACCGCATGCACAGCATGGCCTGGGCCGCGTGCGTCCTCGGCGCGTGGACGATCGTCGCTCCCTGGGTGGTGGCCGGCGATGTCGACACCACACGGACGGTAGTGAACAACATCATCACCGGTGCGCTCGCCCTGCTGCTCGCGCTGGCCGCCAGCGCTGGGGCCGCCAAGCGCTCCGCGAAGGGGGGACGCGGCGGATTCGGCGGTGCGGAACGCTGATCTTCGACACCTCCCGGCCTCCGGCCGAGCGAACCGGGCCCCGTCCGCCGCGGACGGGGCCCGGTTCCACGCCTCAGCGGCCGGGAACGGCGGGACCGACCGGAGTGTCTCCGCGCAGGGTGATGCGGTGCATCACCCTGTGCTGGTCGCCGTAGTCGCGGTTGGCGTAGTGGGCCGTGCTGCGGTTGTCCCACAGCGCGACGTCACCCGGCTGCCAGCGGTGCCGTACGACGTGCTCCGGCTTGGTGAGGTGCGCGTACAGGATGTCGAGGATGCCCCGGCTCTCGTGTTCCGAGACGCCCACGATGTGCGAGGTGAACCCCGGGTTCACGAACAGGCCCTTGCGGCCGCTCTCCGGGTGCACCCGCACCACCGGGTGCTCCACCGGTTCCAGGGCCGTGAACACCTCGCCGTCCCACACGTTCCCCCGGCCCTGACGGCGCTGGGCCAGGTAGTAGCCGAACTCGCGGCTGCCGTCGTGCACGGCGGTGAGCGTGTCGACGTACTTCCGCAGGCCCGGCGACAGCGACTCGTAGGCGAGCTGGCTGTCCGCCCAGTTGGTGTCGCCACCGTGGGGCGGCAGCACCACCGCCCGCAGGACGGAGATCGCCGGCGGCCGCCGCACGAACGTCACGTCCGTGTGCCACACGTCGGCGAAGCCGTTGTCCTGACTGTCCAGGGAGTACACCTCCGGGGCGACGTCCCCGGAGTCGTGGACCGGGTGCCCGGCGGTGACCTCGCCCAGGCGCCTGCCGAACTCGATCTGCGCGGCGTCGTCGAGGCCGTGCTGGCCCCGCACGAACAGCACCTTGTACGCCACGAGTGCCTCACGCAGCGCCAGCACCCCTTCGTCGTCGAGGCGCCCGAGGTCGATGCCGTCGATCTCGGCGCCGAAACGGGGCCCGAGGCGGGTCAGGGGCAGCCGGGCCACGGCGGGCCGCTCGCTGAGAACGCTCATCCGTCCGTCCTTTTCTGTGAGTGCGAGAGGGTAAGTCAGGCCGCCGCTGCGGCCTTGACGGCGTGGGAGACCCGCGCGCGCAGCTCGGCGAACTCGTCCGAGGCGCGAAGCTCCTCGGCGTCGACGTCTCCGCGCGGCAGGGGGATCGGCAGATCCAGGGCCACCGTCCCGGGGCTCCTGGTCAGCACCACGATGCGGGTACCGAGGAACACCGCCTCGTCCGCCGAGTGCGTCACGAACACCGCGGTCCGCCCCGTCCGGTCCGTCACCCGCCGGACGTCCTCCTGGAGCCGCTCCCTGGTCAGCGCGTCCAGCGCCGCGAACGGCTCGTCCAGCAGGAGCAGCGGGTTCTCGGCGGCGAGCGCCCGGGCGATGGCGACGCGTTGCTGCTGGCCGCCGGAGATCTCCCAGGTGCGCCGCTCCTCCGTGCCCTCCAGGCCGACCCGCGCGAGCAACTCCGCGCGTCGCTCGGGCCATCGGGCACGGTCCACACCCGCGTAGCGCAGCGCGAGGTCGAGGTTGCCCCGTACGGTCCGCCACGGGAACAGGCGCGGTGTCTGGAACACCACACCGGCCGCCCGGCCGGGCTGCGGCTCGGCGCCGGAGACCCGCACCGAGCCGTGCGTGGGCCGTTCGAAACCGGCGATCAGCCGCAGCAGCGTGCTCTTGCCGCAGCCGGAGGCGCCGACCAGCACCAGGAACTCCCCGGCCGGCACGGTCAGATCGACCGGTCCCACGGCGGTGAAGGCGGCGCCGCCCCGGCCGTAGCGGTGGGTGACGCGGTCCAGGCGGACGGATCCGGTACCAGCGGTGTCCGCCCCGGCCGCGGCCACGGTCGTCTCACTTGAGGACATCGGGCAGCCCCTTCAGGTAGAAGGCCTTGCGCACCACGTCCTCGGGCGGCGCGGCGGGGATCTGCCGCTGATCGGCCAGGAACGCGCCGGTGTCGGTGATGTAGGTGAGCAGCTTGCCGGGGCTGCCGTCCACGCCCAGCCAGTCGGCGGAGACCACTTGCTCGGGGGTGAGGAACACGCCCTGCGCCAGCTGGGCTTCGGCGTCCTCGCGGCTGATGCCGAGTTCGGCGGCGACGGCCTCGACCGTGCCGTCGCGGTCGGACCTGATCAGACGCAGCGCCTCGGCCTCCGCCGCGCGCCAGGCGTCGATCGCCCCGGGGTCCCTGGCGATGAGGTCGTCCGAGACCACGGCCAGATCGAGGGTCGGTTTGCCCGCCGCGCCGATCTCCTTGCTGCTGGTGAGCTGGGTGCCGGTCTCGCGCAGTTCGTCCAGGGTCGGCAGCCAGACGTAGGCGGCGTCGATGTCGCCGCGCTGCCAGGCGGCGAGGAGGGGCTGCGGCTGCAGGTCGACGAGTTCGACGTCGGACGGTTCCAGCCCGGCCGTCTCCAGCGCCGCGAGCAGGCTGTAGTGGGAGGTGGAGGCGAAGGGAGTGGCGATCTTCCTCCCCTTGAGCCCGGCCACGTCGGTGACGCCGGTGGCCTTGCGCGCCACGAGCGCCTCGTTCTCGCCCGCGACGTCCAGGATCCACGCGACCTTGTACGGGATGGGTGAACTGCCGGACACCCCGCGGGCGAAGGGACTGGAGCCGAGCGCGGCGATGTCGAGGGACCCGCCGAGGAAGGCCTGGTTGACGCTCGCGCCGGAGTCGAACTTGATCCAGGTGATCTCATGGTCCGGCAGCGCCTTCTCCAGCAGCTTTCTGTGCTTCACGAGCAGGTCGCCGCTGGGGAAGGCGAAGTAGCCGATGCGCAGCCGCCGGGAGCCGCCGGACGCGGACGCCTCGCTGCCGGAGGAGCAGCCGGTGACGGCGGCGGAGACCGCCGCCAGGGCGCCGGCGAGGAGGAGCCGTCGGGACGGGCCGTACGGGGCAGGGGACATGGCGGAGCCGTTTCTGTGCGAAGGGGAGGGGTGAGGTGCGGAGGGAAGAGACAGGGAGGGCGTTACGCGCGACCGCGCCAGGGGACGGCCACGCGTTCGAGCCGTAGCAGCAGACCGTCGATGATCAGGCCGGAGACCCCGATGGCGATGATGCCGACGAGCACCACCGGCGTGTTGTTGTAGTTCGCCGCGTCCTTCACCATGCCGCCGATGCCGGGCAGGCCGTTGACCAGCTCGGCCGCGACCAGCGACGAGTAGGCCACGCCCACGGCGAGCCGCACTCCCGTGAGCGTCTCCGGAAGGGCGGACGGGACGACCACGTCCCGGACCACGTCCCGGCGGGAGGCGCCGAGCGCGCGGGCGGCCTCGACCAGGTGCTTCGGCACGGCGGTGACGGCCGCGGTCGTGGACACCGCCACGGGCGGGAAGGCCGCCACGGCCAGCAGCGTGATCTTGGGTTCCTCGTCGATGCCCAGCCAGATGATCAGCAGCGAGAAGTACGCCAGCGGCGGCAGCGTCCGCAGGAACGTGATCCACGGCTCGAACAGTGAGCGCATCCAGCCGACGGTGCCCATCAGCAGTCCGAGGAGCACGCCGGCGAGGATGCCGGCACCGGCGCCCAGCGCGATGCGCCGCAGGCTGATGCCCAGGTGCTCGACGAGTGTGGTGCCGTTGTAGCCCCGCACGCCGTCGTGGGTGGTCGAGACGTCGACGAACGCGTCCCAGACCGTCGTCGGCGGGGGGACGAGGGTCTCGCTCCACGTCCCGCTCGCGGCGAGCAGGTGCCACAGGACGAGGAAGAGCAGAAGCGAGCCGAGCGGCAGCGCGGCCCGGCGCACCCGTGCCCGTACGGCGCGCGCCGGAGCGCTCGGACCGGGCGGTGCACCGGCTGGGCCGGCGGGCTTGCGGAGAGCGGGAGTTGTGGACACGAGGCGTCCTCCAGGGGCGCCGGGACATGAGCGGCTGCCCCCTGCGGGCACGGGTGGCCGGGCCCCGGGGGAGAGTCATGCCGAACGAAGGGGAGCGAGCGCGCGGTCGCGCGACAGGGCGCGGGGACCGCCCCGGTGCGGGTGGTGTCACCGCACGGTGGGGCGCGTCAGCTGAGCGGCGTCAGCGACAACACGAGCCCGGGCGCCGGCACAGGTCGATGACCAGGCGTCGCACCAAGGACTCGGAATTCATGAGGCATATTTCTACCGCAGGGGCGGCCCGGCACCAACAGGCGTCCACTCCTCGGAACGGCGGCCCGTCATGTCGTCGGCGGATCCCGGGCAAGGGGGCCGTCCCGCAGCAGAATGGTTTCTGCCGGGGAGGCGTGAAACCCGCGCGGCGGGGTATTCGCCTGCCGCTGGACGGGAAGGGCCGCGACACCTGGGGAGGTCGAAGCGGCCCTTTCCCTTGGCGTCCCGCAGGTCACGGCCCGTGGGACGGCGACACGGGCCTGCCGGCGCCCGGGGCGCCGGCAGGAAAGGGCGGTGGCCCGGCGGTTCACACCGGGCGGCTGATCCGGGCTCTCAGTAGCCGTAGATCATCTTGTACGCGACCTCGGGCAGGAACTGTCCGGCCGTGGAGCCCTGCCCCACACCGCAGTTGCCGTCCGACTCACCGGGCACCTTGATCCACAGGAGCATCTCGGCGCCTCCGCCGAGCCGGGTGGGGGTGCCGATGCGGCGGCCCGCCGGGTTGCACCACTGGCCGTCGGAGCCGTTGCCGTTGCGGCTGGTGTCGACGACGAACGGCTTGGTGTAGCCGTAGCGGGAGCTCAGTTCGCGGTTGACGGCGTTGCCGTAGGCGGTGTTCTCGGCGGTGGGGATGTAGTTGGAGATGTTGAGCGAGAAACCGTGCGCCTGCCGGAGTCCGGCCTCGTGCAGGCGCCGGGCCATGGTGGCCGCGTCGGCCCAGCGCGGGTTGCCGGCGTCCATGTACACCCAGGTGTTGGGGGCCTGGCGGCTGAACTGGGTGAGGGCACCGCTGAGCATGGCCTCGCGTTCGTCGATCTGCGCCTGGGTCATGCAGCCGTAGTCCCCGAGGGAGTCCGGTTCGAGGATGACGAGGGCCGGGCGGTTGCCGATCCCGCCGGCGAACTGGGCGATCCAGTCGGCGTAGGCCGCCGGTGAGGCGGCCCCGCCCGCGGAGTGCCCGCCGCAGTAGTCGCGGTGGTAGACGTTGTAGGCGACCAGGAGCGGCAGTTTGTCGACGCGGTCCGCCGCGCCCACGTAGGCGCCCGTGGCGGTGCCGATGGTGCCGCTCCAGGAGCCGAACCAGCGGGCCGTCGGGGTGTTGGCGATGGAGGCGTTGATCGCGGCGGCGCGGCCGTCACCGGGGTTGGCGGCCACCCACCTCTTCGCGCTGGAGTCGGGGTCCACATAGAACCCGTTGGTCAGGGTGGTGGGGTCGGCCGCGTGCGCGGAGGGCGCGGCGGCGAGGGCCAGCGGCACGGCGGAGACGGCCGCGGCCAGGGCGACGAGTGTGCGGCGCAAGACGGAACCTCGATTTCTGGTGGGGGGGGGTGGGGCGAGAGCGGTGGTGCGCTCCACGCGTCGCTCAGGGCGTGGACAGGTCGAACCGCGTGACGCGGACCGCGCCGCCGAGCGCCTGGGTGGCGTGGTTGAAGAGGGCGAATCGGTAGCCCATGAAGAAGCGCCAGTCGTTGCCCAGGGAGAAGACCGGGCCGAGGCGGGTGAAGGTCGTGCCGTCGGTGCTGTAGGAGAAGGTGCCGGGGCGGGCCGAGCCGGGGCGGATGTCCGCGTGGGCGCGCAGCCAGATCCGGCCACCAGCGGGCAGGGGCGCGCTCGCGCGTTCGATGCCGGTGCCCGTGGTGTTCCAGTTGCCGTCCATGGTCAGCCCGTCGACCATCACCAGGCGCGTCGTGCCGCCGTCACGTTTCAGGCCGATCCACGCGGAGGAGTTGCGCAGCAGCGCGAGCCCGGCCCGGTCGCCGTCCCGCATGCCGGTGTGGTCGAGCTGGACCGTGGCGGTGGACGTCGGGCCCTGGATGCGGTGCGTGAGGGTGTTGCGGGCCCCGTACAGGTCGTGGGTGACGGTGGCGGTCCGCAGCGTCAGGCCGTTGCCGGCCGACCACTTGGTGTTGTCCGGGTTGTGGTTCCACTCCCACCGCGGGCCGAGCGCGGCGCGGTCGAAGGTGTCGGGGCCGGTCAGGGGAGCGACCTGACGGGGTGGGGCGGGCACGGCCGGGCTCGGGTACGACGTGCCCCAGGCGCCGTCGACCAGCTGGACGACCGGCCAGCCGTCCGCGGTCCAGGTGATCGGCGCCAGGGCGGGCATCCGGCCGCCGGGGTAGGCGTCGACGAAGGCCAGGTAGTACCAGGCGCCGCTCTGCGTGCTCACCAGCCCGCCCTGGTGCGGCACACCACCGCCGGGGATCGGTCCGCGCAGGTCGAGCAGGACCTGCCGCAAGGTGTACGGACCGAAGGGGCCGCTCGACGACTTGAGGATGTACTGACCGTTGGCGGGGCGGGTGAGGAAGATGTAGTACTGCCCGTTGATCTTGTAGAAGCGGGCGCCCTCGAGCGTGCCGATGCTCGACGGCGTCGAGAACACCTGCTGCGACCTGACCTGGCTGCGGCCGTCGGGCGAGAGCTGGGCCACGTGGATGGTGGTGTTGCCGTAGGCCACGTACAGGGTGTCGTCGCTGTCGACGAGCAGTCCGGCGTCGTAGTAGGGCGTGCCGATGGTCGTGAGCCGGCTCCACGGGCCCTCGGCTGCGGTCGCCGTGTACACGTAGGTGCGGGCGAAGTCGATCTGGCCGAGCCAGTAGAAGGTGCGGTTGCCCGGGCGGTAGGCGAGCGTGGACGCCCAGATGCCGCGGACGTAGCCGCGCGCGCCGTTCAGGTCGTACTTGGCCCCGAAGTCCAGGACGGGCACCGAGTGTCCCGCGATCTCCCAGTTGACGAGGTCGTACGACCGCAGCACGGGTGCGCCCGGCGAGTAGTGCATGGTCGAGGCGGAGGCGTAGAACGTGTCGCCGACGCGGATGACGTCCAGGTCCGCGAAGTCCTGCCAGATCACCGGGTTGGTGTAGGTGGCGGCGGCCGCCGGATCGAGGGCCTGGGGGGATGCCGGGGCGGCGGAGGCCCGGGGGGCCGCGGCGAACGGGAGCATGGCTCCGGTGACCAGGCCGGTGGCGGCGGTGAGTGCGTGCCGGCGGCTCACAGGATGACGAGGGCATGACATGTCCGTCTCCTCAGGGTGGGGGTGCCGCTGTCCGGGGTGGTGGCTCAGGTCTGTTCGACATTACGAACACCGATCGGCGCGTCGAGCATCCTGGATCATAGGAGGCCGACCGGCGGCGTCAAGGGCCCTCGCAATATTCGGCATGCCCTGCGAAACTTTTCGGCACGCAGCGTCGTCCTTGACCCTCTCCCCGGGGGAGAGTCCAAGGTCGCTCGCATGAACAGCACAGAACTCGACGGTCGCACCGCGGTGGTGGCGGGCGGCAGCAAGGGGGCCGGTCTCGCCACGGTCCGCCGGCTCCGGGCCGCGGGGGCGCGGGTCGTGGCCATCGCCCGCACCCCGGTGGAGGAGCCGGACGTCCGGTCGGTCCAGGCCGACCTCGGCACCCCGGAGGGTGCCGAGACGGCCGCCCGGGCCGTGGACCGGCTCGTCGGCGCGCCGGACGTCCTCGTCCACCTGGTCGGCGGGTCACGCGCCCCCGCCGGGGGCTACGCGGCGCTCGACGACGCCACCTGGAGCGAGGAACTCGCGCTCAACCTGCTGTCCGCGGTGCGGCTGGACCGCGCGCTGGTGCCCGCCATGGCGGCTCGCGGCACGGGCGCCGTGGTGCACGTGACGTCGATCCAGCGCCGTATGCCGCTGCACGAGTCGACCCTTGCGTACGCCGCCGCCAAGAGCGCCCTGGCCGCCTACAGCAAAGGGCTGGCCAACGAGGTCGCGCCGGCCGGCCTCCGGGTCAACACCGTCGCCCCCGGCTTCATCCGCACCGACGGTGCCGAGCGCCTGCTGAGCCGTCGCATGAGCGAGGCCGGCATCACCCGCGAGGCGGCGCTGGCCGACCTCATGCGCGTCCTCGGCGGCATTCCGCTGGGTCGGCCCGCCGAGCCGGAGGAGGTGGCCGAGGCCATCGCCTTCCTGGTGTCCGACCGGGCGAGTTCCGTCACCGGCAGCGAAGTCGTGGTCGACGGCGGCACCGTCCGGACCCTGTGAGCCCGAGGAGTGACAGATGAACGACGCACGCGATGTCGCCGCACGCTACTTCGCCGCGGCGGCGGACGGCGATCAGGAGCGTTACGCCGCCCTCTTCGCCGACGACGCCGTCGTCCGCGACGACGGCCGCACCCACCGGGGGCTCGCGGCCGTGCGCCGCTGGCGCGGTGAGGTTCCGGCGGTGGCGTACGACCTGCGCGAGGTCACCGGCACCGCCGGTGCCTGCCGGGCCGTGGCCGCGGTCTCCGGGGACTTCCCCGGCAGCCCGGTGACCCTCCGGTTCGCCTTCGAGCGCGATGCCCGGGGGAAGATCACCCTGCTCGACATCGAACCCGCACCCTGACATGAGGTGTCCGGATCCGGCCCGACCGGATCCGGACACCGACGAGGAGGAGACCGGCGTGGACCGGCGACTGACCATCGGGGAGTTCTCCCGCCTCACGCACCTCAGCGTCCGGGCGCTGCGGCGCTACCACGAGCAGGACCTCCTCGTGCCGGCCGAGGTGGATCCCGTCACCGGCTACCGCTACTACGCGCTCGCCCAGGTCGGACCGGCGCTGACCATCCGGCGCTTCAGGGAGCTCGACCTCCCGCTGGCGGATCTCCGGAGCTACCTGCGAGCCGCGTCCGCCGGCGGGGAGCCCGGCGGCCGCAGCGCGCAGGACATCGTCGCCGGCCACCTGCGGCGCCTCGAGGACCGGCTCGGCCGCACGCAGCGGGCAGTGGAAGCCCTGCGCGAACTGCTCGACCCGGAGGCCGCGCGGACCGTCGGCCTCGACGTCCTGCCGGCCCGGCGTGTCCTCGCCGTGTCCCTCGACGTCGCGCCCGGCGCCGGGCTGGACTGGTACGACGAGGCCATGCGGGAACTGGACGCGGTGGCCGGCCCCCGTCCGGTCCTCCCGCCGGGCGGCCGTTACCAGCACACCCTCTTCACCGAGGGCCACGGCCGCGCCACCGTCTACCTGCCCGCGGATACACCGCTGCCACCGGGCGCGCCGGGCCGGGTGAGGGAGCTGCGGCTGCCGGAGCGGACGGCCGTCGTCACCACCCACACGGGCCCGCACGACAACCTCGACCTCGCCTACGCCGCCGCGGGCTCCTACGCCCGGCGGACGGGCCTGGCCTCGCAGGAACTGGTCGAGGAGGTGTACCTCATCGGCCCGCGCGACACCGACCGTCCGGACCACTGGCGCACGCTGGTGGCCTGGCTGGTCGCGCCGGCAGCGGAACCGGCCTGACGTCTCCCTGCCCGGGTGCCGCCTACTTGCTCCGCAGCTTCCCCAGCGGCTCGGGGTCCTCCTCCAGGGCCGTGGCCGCCGCCTTCCAGCCGGTGTCCTCCAGGCCGAGGGCGGCGCGCAGGTAGGCCGTGGTGAGCCGCTGGAGGAGAGCGACACGTGCGGGACTCTCGTCGGTCGTCTCGGCGGCCTCGTAGCCGGAGATCCCGCCGAGTGAATGCTCGGCCCCGAACAGGGTCAGCAGGCTCTTGGGGCCCGGGCTGTGGGTGTAGGGGTCGGTGAACCAGTCGGGTCCGCGCGTGGACAGCCGGGACTGGTCGCTGTCCCCGGCGACGATCAGGGCCGGTGCGGCCATGGTGGCGAAGTCCGGCCTCATGAAGGGGAAGTGCTCGGCGGCGAAGGGCGTCAGGCTGTCGCCCAGGCCGGTCAGGGCGAACAGCACACCGGCCCGCACGCGCGGGTCGGACAGATCCTCGCCCGGGACGCCGGCGGAGTCGAGGACGCGCGCGCCCAGCAGCGCGCTGGCCGACTGCGCTCCCCAGGAGTGCCCCGCCACGGCGACACGGTCGCGGTCGACGCGTCCGGCGAGACCCGGCACGGAGGCCTCCAGCGTGTCGAGTCCGTCCAGCGCGCGTGTGAGGTCTTCCATGCGGAAGCGCCAGATGCGCGGCGTGCGGGGATCGTCGGGCGCGAGACCGAGCGTGCGGGAGTCGAGGTGGGTGGGCTGCACGACGACGAAGCCGTGGGCGGCCCAGAAGTCCGCCAGCGGCCCGTAGCCGTCCAGCGACGAGCCGAAGCCGTGCGAGAAGACGATGACGGGCAGGCCGTCACCGGTGGCGGGAGCGGAGACGCGGACCCGGAGGTCCTCGCCGCGGCCGGGCGCGGGCAGGACGACGGGTTTCGCGGACAGCACCGTCGCGGGCGCGCCGGGCGCGTCGGGTGCCGTGCGGGGGTGCGTGAGGCGGGATTCGGGCATGGGAGTGCCTGCTCTCGGAAGGGGTGGCGACGGACGCTCGTCGGGGCGTCCGGGAGTGCCGCCGCGGCGGCATGGGCGAACCGCGTCCGGCTCTGTCATGATGAGAGAAGCGGAACGTTGTTCCACTTACGATACGGAACGTCGTTCCGTTTTTCAAGGAGCGAGGAAGGAGCCGTCGTGGACGAGAGCGAGGGGCGCGCGGTGAGCCCGGCGAAGCCGAAGCGCAAGGACGCCCGGCGCAACCAGCGGACACTGCTGGAGGCGGCCGCGGCGGTCTTCGCCGTCTCGGGCGTCGAGGCGCCGGTGCGCGACATCGCGGCCGAGGCCGGTGTCGGAACGGGCACGATCTACCGTCACTTCCCCACCCGGGCGGACCTCGTCATCGCCGTCTACCGCCACCAGGTCGACGCCTGCGCCGAAGCCGGTCCGGCCCTGCTCGCGGCCGGTCCGACACCGTACGCCGCCCTGGAGCGATGGGTCGGCCTCTTCGTCGACTTCCTGGTCACCAAGCACGGTCTGGCCGCCGCGATGCAGGGGGACAGTGCCGGCTTCGAGACCCTGCACGCCTACTTCCTCGACCGTCTGCTGCCGGTGTGCGCCCGGCTCCTCGACGCCGCGGCCGCCTCCGGCGAGATCCACCCCGGCCTCGACGCCTACCCACTCATGCGCGGCATCGGCAACTTGTGCATCGGGGCCGACAGCGACACCCGCTACGACGCCCGCCGGATGGTCGCGTTCCTCGTCGCGGGGCTGCGCCGGGCGCACTGAGCGACGAGCCGCACGCCGCCGCCCCGCCGCTCAGGCGATGCGGCAGAGCGCGGCGGGGCCGACCGGAGCCGTCCCGACCGGAGCCGTCGCGGCCGGCGCCGGGACGGCCGACGTCCTGCCGCGGGCCACCGGCGAGCACGGGACGGCGGCGCGGCCGCCTGCCGCGCTCCGCGCCTGCCGCCGGGCGAAGACGACCAGGCGCAGGACGGCGAACCGGGCGACTCCCGCGGCGCCCGAGGCGGACAGGTAGACGGCCTGTTCGAGCAGCGCGCCGGGCGCCGCGGTCAGTCGGTGCAGGGCCAGCATCGCCGCGCAGGTCACCGCGTAGGCGGCCGCCGCCGACCCGGCCGACTGCACATGCTGAGGCCAGGTCGCGTGCCCGCCCGCACCGAAGGTGAAGCGGGCGTGCAACTCGGTGGCGAGGAGCGTGGAGACGGTGGTGACCAGGGCGTTGGCCAGCATCCAGGGCATCCAGGACGCGAGGGCGGCCACGGCGACGCCGGCGGCGAGTCCCACCCCGCCGCCGCACAGCACGAAGCGGGCGAAGGCCGTGAGGGTACCGGGCGGCGCCTGGTGCCCGGCCTGCGCTGTCTCCATGATGTCCCCCCTGGCGGCCTCGTTTCTACATTGCGAAACGCTACGTTGCATTCAGGGATCCCGCAAAGCAATTATTGCGTTTCTGGGCTAGAGGGGCAGGTGGAGGCGGGTGATTCGTTGCAATGGGAGCATCGGTAACGCAATGACGCGGGCGCGCTGTGCATTGCAATGACTGAAGGTGAAGGCTCACGCGTGGGACAGGGCGAACGAGACCAGGAAGCCGCTGACGGTGGCCAGCCCGATCGCCAGGTGGGCTTCCTCGAACGCCTCGGGGATCATCGTGTCGGCGACCATGGCCAGGATCGCGCCCGCCGCCACGGCGGTCACCGCCGCCACCACGGCCGTGGAGAAGCCCCCGACCACGGCGTACCCGAGGACGGCGGAGAGCGCGGCGGCCCCGGCGATCACCCCCCACACGCCGAAGACGTAGCCCTTGCCGCGTCCGGCCCTCTTCATCCCGGCCGCACTGGACAGCCCTTCGGGGATGTTGCTGATGAACACCGCGGTCACGGTGACCGCGCTGACGGAACCTCCGTGCAGCAGACCCACCCCGATGACCGCGGACTCGGGGACGCCGTCGAGCAACGCGCCCAGCGCCAGGGCCAGCCCCGAGCCCTTGTTCTCCGCCTCGGAGGGCTGCGCCTGCCCGGGGTGGTGGCCGGAACGCTTGCGGTGCCGGGCGCCGCGGCGGGCCAGCCACAGGTTGCCGGCCGTGTAGGCCAGGGCCCCGCCCAGCGTTCCGAGGGCAGCCGGGGCCAGCCCTCCCTCCTCGTAGGCCTCACCGACCAGTTCGAAGGAGACGGCCGAGAGCAGCACGCCCGCGCCGAAGGCCATCACCAGTGCGATGACCTTCTGCGGGACGCGCAGCCGGTAGCCGAGCACCGCTCCCAGCAGCAGGGCGGAACCGGCCACGGCGCCCCAGCCGCCCGCTTGGATCACTTCAGGCATGCTGCCTCGTCTACCCCGGCAGCGGCCCCTCCCACCCGGTACCGCCGATCAGCGGGGCCGGGCCACGACCACCTTCACCGTGGAGTGCCTGCGCCGCAGCGCCTTGAGGGGCTGGCAGCCGGGGGCGTCCCAGAGAGCACGGCGTTCGCGGCCCGCTTCCGGACGTACGTCGGCCGCGCGCCGGCGGCCTACCTCACCTGGTGGCGCCTCAGCACCGCGGCACGGCTCCTCCGGGAGACCGCGGCGCCGCTCGCCGCAGTCGCCCGGCCGGTGGGCTACGGCTCCGAGTCCGCCTTCGCCAACGCCTGCAAGCGCGAGTTCGGCACCGCCCCGGGCAGCTTCCGCCGCGCTCACACGGCGGCGGCGCCGGAACCTCGCCGGCCCGGCGAGGAGACGGGCTGACGCGCCGGCGCCTCGAACGCCGCGACCGCCCGCGGCGCGAGCACGGCGCCGTCCTCGCGGCGGCCCGCACCGGCCAGCCCGCCGGTGAAGTTGAACGTCAAGCGAACACTGGCGTCACTGCCGTGACGGGCTGTTCGGACACACATACGGTGACCCCACCATCGGAGCTCTGGGAGTGGCGGGGGACCACCAGTGGAGTGGCTGAACACCGAGAACGTCATCGCCGTCGGCACGTCCGTCCTCGGTCTCCTCGTGCCCGTCGCGATGTTCCTCTACGACCGCCGGGTGCCACGCCGCAAGCTGATCGGCTACCGCGTGCAGATGGACAGCCCCATAGGCGACGGGTCGTCCAACCCCCGCCTCGGTGACTTCGACGTGCCCAACATGGCCGACGCGTCGCTCGTCCTGCTGCGCATCGAGAACGACGGTTCGCAGAGCGTCGCCGACAACGACTACACCTCCTCCGAAGTGCACGGCCTGACCGCCGAGTTCACCGGCCGCACGGTCCAGGCCGTCGCGGTCACCCAGCCGTCCGGCATCGAGCACCTGAACAGTCACTTCACGAGCGCCAACGGCTTCGAGCACGTCGGCGGCACGGTGACCATCCCACGCGTCCCGCTCAACCCGGGCGACCACTTCAAGCTGCTGGTGCTGCTCTCCGGCGGTCCGGCCGAGGGCGAGGTCAAGCTGATCGGCGGCCTCAGGGACGGCCGGGTCCACCGCAACAGCGCGCCCAAGCCGGACGAGAAGCAGCGCACGTTCAGCCTCCCCGCCCGGCTGCTCAGCGGCGCCCTGGCCCTCGCCGTGCTCGCCCTCGCCGGGATCATCGTGCTGCGGGACGGCAACCCGATCGGGTGCGAGCAGGGCGAGCTGACCCTGACGGGCTCGACCGCCTTCGAGCCCGTCGTCCGGACGATCGCCGACCAGTACGAGAACAAGTGCGCCGGCGCCGACATCTCCGTCGAGGCGCGGGGCAGCGAGGACGGCGTGTCCGGGCTCGCGGAGCTGGGGGAGCGTTCGCCGGGCGCCGCCCGGTCCGTGATCGCCTTCTCGGACGGGCCGATGGGCGAGCGCTGGAACCTCACGGGCAGCGAGGTCGCGCTGTCGTTCTTCACCCTCGTCGTCCACCGGGGTGTCGACCTCGGTCCGCGCGGGCTGACCCCCCAGCAGGTACGGGACATCTACGCGGGCGAGTACCAGAGCTGGGGCGAGGTCGTCCCCGGCCGGAAGGAACTCGCGGGCCTGCCGATCGTCCTGGTCAGCCGCGGGGACGAGTCGGGGACGCGGCAGATCTTCCAGGACCGGGTGCTCAAGGGCTGGGAGCGGGCGCCGAGCACGTCCCTGGACTGCGTACCGCCCGCCCGGGCCGCCGCTGACACCGTCACGCGCTGCGAACTCGGCTCCACCCGGGCCGTGCTGGACAAGGTCGCCGAACAGCCCGGCGCCATCGGCTACAGCGAGGTCGGACTCGCCAGGGCGCGGGGCGGGAAGGTGCGCCCGGTGCCCCTGGACGGCGACTGGCCGCACGAGGAACGGATCGACCTCGGCGCCGGCCACTACCCGTACAAGGACATCGAGTACGCCTACACCTACGGCCCCGCTCCCGCCGGTTCCCTCGCCGCCGGTTTCCTGGCCTACCTCGACGAGTCGACGAGCCAGAACGCCATCCGCGGCAAGGGCCACCTGCCGTGCCTGCGCGAACCGCGGCAGTGCCGGTGACCGCACACGCGTCCCGCCGGCGGGCGGGCCTCCCGATCCCCCTCCCTACCCGCCGGCCGGGGCCGAGCCGGGCACCGTGACCGGACGGACCACCGTCAGCGGGCCCTCCCGGCCGATCGTCATCGCGAACGGGAACCTGTCGGTCTCCAGGCAGAGAGCGACGTCGTCCGGGTGGCTCCCCGCGCGCAGGGCGCCGGCGAGCTCCGCCGCCGCCCGGGACGTCCGCGCGCGATGGACGTAGGGGGCCGCCTCGACGTCGGTCCCGGCCACGAGGTGGCCGATGTACTCGGCGCAGGCCAGGTCCTCTTCCGCCCGGCCGTCCTCGCCGGTGACGACGAACGTCACCGGCCCGCACCCCCGCGCCCGGAGCAACCGCGCGGTCGGCCCGGCCACCACGAAACTCGCGCACAGGGCGAGCGGCGCCCCGGCGACGGCCAGCGCGCCGACGGTCCCCGCCGTCGTCTTCTGCACCAGCGTGCGCCCCGTGAAGTCACGTGACCGGAGCAGGGCGGGCGAGTTGACCGCGTCGAAGCCCGCAGCCGGAGCCCCGTCCTTCAGCGCCAGCCGGCCCGGACCGCTCTCCTTCAGGGCGAGTGCCTCCTCCACCGTCGAGGCCAGGACGATGCGCTCGGCGCCACGCGAGAAGGCCCAGGCCGCCACGGTGAAGGCGCGCATCACGTCGATGACGACCGCGACACGCGGAACGGCGGTCAACTCCGGTATGCCGACGAACTGATGCTCCATCACACCAGTCTCCGGCACGGGGAGGCGACCGTCACCGCCTCAGCACGGGCTTCGCCACACCCCGAGTTCCGGCTTCTTCCGCATCGACGACAGACCCAGCCGGCGGGAGTCGGCGCAGAAACCGCTCCGCGGCTCCGCGTACTCCACGTGGAAGACCGCCTTGCCCGCCTCGATGAACGGGGACAGCGCGTCGCACTCGTCGTACTGGGCGCACTCCTCGTTGACCGCGAAGTCGAAGTGGGACACCAGCTGGGGGATCTGGGGAAGGTCGTTCTTCAGGCCGACCGAGAGCCCCCGCTCGTGGGCGATCGCCGCGATCGTGCGGTTGTACGCGAGCTGGTCGCGTGCGGTGAGCGGGAAGCCGGTGTCGTTGCCGTATCCCTCCACCAGATCCGGCTCCACCGCGTCGAAGCCCTTGTCGCGGCACATGTCGAAGCGGCGCTCCATGATCGGCCGCAGCACGTCCAGCCGGCGAATGTCCAGCCACCGTTCGCCCTTCCACCCGTTGGGCTCGCCGAGCACCGAGCGCGGGAAGGCGTCCCGGTCCGGCCGGAAGTCCTCCCACGCGCCCACGTTGACGTAGCAGATGACCTTCCGGCCCGCGCGGTGCAGCCGGGCCACGTCCGCCGCGGAGTTCTCGAAGCCGTCGATGTCGTAGACCGGCACGTCGGCCGAGGGGTCGACCCTGCCGTCGAGTTGCCACTGCCAGGCGAGACCCGGACGGGGCGTCCAGCGCGGCCCGGCCGGGCCGGGGCCGCCGCCCGAACAGCTCGTCAGCGCCACGGCCGCCGGCACGGTCAGCCAGACCACGCGGCGCAGAAGACTCCTGATCACCGCTCCGCCCCGGTGAGGGCCGGTGTCAACCGCGCCCAGGGATTGGGCGGTTCGCCCGTGACCGGGCCGCACACCGCCGCACCGCGCTCGTGCGCGGTGCGCACGGCCAGGGGAACGAGCGCGCCGGGCACGCCGTAGACGAGGTGGCACAGCCGCCCGGGCGGGTGGCGCGCCGTCCACGCGGGGCGGCTGAAGGCGGAGACGTACGTCGACCAGTGACCCTCGAAGGTGACGGTCAGGTCGGCCAGCCTGGCGTACCCCGGCGCCGGATGCACCCCGGGGTTGAGGACGACCGTCCCGGCGCCCAGCCGGCGCACCGTCCGCACCAGCCGCCGGCAGGCCGCGAGCCCGTCCGCGGTCGCCGTCACCCGGTCGAGGAAGCAGCCGTCGGCGGCGTACCACTCCCGGTGACGGCGCACGTCCTCCGCGATGCCCGCCGGGTCGCGGACCCCGTAGTCGGTGTCGACGTACCCCAGCAGCCGCGCCCCCGCCGCCCGCAGCGCACCGGCGGCGGCGGTGAACGCCGGATCGGGCGCCTCGCCCGGGCCGCTCGCCGGGTTGAGGACCACACCGTAGGTGCGGGCCGCGGCGGTGATCAGCCGGTGCCAGGCGCCCGGGTCCTCGGCCGGATGGACGTACAGCGGAATCAGCAGGCTCACGGTGTGCGCCCGCCTTCCCACAGTGCGCCCAGCGCGTCGTCGAGCGTGCGAGCCGGGCGCCAGCCCAGCGCCTCCTCGGCGGCGGTGATGTCGGAACACTGCCAGGACACCGGCGCCGAACGGACCGAACCCCCGGTGTTCTCCTCGATCCGGCCGCGGAACCCGGCCCGTTCGCACAGCTCCCGCACCAGGTCGCGCACCGGGACGGCCCGGCCCCCGCCGATGTTGAGGACCGGCGGCAGCGGGCCGGGGGCCGTCGCCGCGAGGACCGCCGCCCGCGCCACGTCACGCGCGTCGACGAAGTCCCGGTGGGCGGACAGGTCGCCGAGCCGCAGCACCGCCTCCGGGTCCTGGCCGGCCTCACGCAGCAGCACGGCGATCCGCCCGGGCAGACCGGTGGACGGCGCTCCGGCGCCCACCGGATTGCCCACCCGCAGCACCACCGCGTCCAGGCCGGACGAGGTCACCGCGACCGTGCCCGCGAGCTTGGTCGCACCGTACGGGCCGACCGGGCGGGTGGGCGCCGACTCCGTCACCGGGACGCCCGGGACACCGGGACCGTACTCGGCGGCCGACCCCAGATGCACCAGGCGGGCCGACGGCGCCGCCTCGCGCAGCGCGGCGCACAGGACGGCGGGGCCGCGGGCGTTGACCTCGGCGAGGGTGACGGCGTCACCCCCGGTGGCGCCCGCGCAGTTGATCACGGTGTCGGGCGCGGCCGCCGCGAGGGCCTTCGCCAGCTGCTCCGGGCGGACACCGGCGAGGTCGACGTCGAGGTCGGCGTCCGGCGACCGGCCGCCGCCGAGCACCAGCGCGCCCGGCAGGGCGCGCAGCCGTCCGGCGACATGAGCCCCGAGATAGCCGGTGTGGCCCAGGACGAGGATGCGCATGGTGTGCTCAGGCTCCCTTGAGCAGCAGCGACTTGCGGGTGGTGAACTCGGCGTTCGCCTGGTCGTAGTCGTCCGGGCGGCCGATGTCCAGCCAGTAGCCGTCGAACTCGTAGGCGTGCGGCTGGTTCCGCGCTCTCAGCAGGTCCAGCACCAACTCGTCGAATCCCAGCGGCAGTCCGGGCGTGTAACCCTCCAGCGTGGCGCGGGACAGGCCGTAGACACCCATCGAGACGCGGTAGTCCATGCTCGGCTTCTCGGTGAACGCCACGACCCTGCTGGCGTCGGTGGTCAGCACCCCGAAGTCGATGTGCACCTTGCGGGCGTACGTGGCGATGGTCAGCGGCGCGCCGGAGTCCCGGTGCCGCCGCAGGACGTCGGCGTAGTCGAGGTCGGTCAGGACGTCGCCGTTCATCACCAGGAACGTCTCGGGCAGCCGGTCGCGCAGGGCCAGCAGCGGGCCCATGGTGCCCAGCGGGCTCTCCTCGGTGGCGTAGTCGACGGCCAGGCCCCACTGGGAGCCGTCGCCCACATAGGCGCGGATGATCTCGCCCAGGTGGCCGATCGCGAGGGTGCAGCTGGTGAAGCCGGCCGCGGAGAGCTGGCGCAGCACGATCTCCAGGATCGCGTGCTGGTCGCCGATGGGGACGAGCGGCTTCGGCAGCGCCGTGGTGTACGGCCGCAGCCGGACGCCCTTGCCTCCCGCGAGGATCACTGCGTGCATGGGGCTCCTCCTTCGTGACGGGGTCCGCCGGGGTCAGATGTTGTAGATGCCGGTCTTGTAGCGGGCGAGGTTGGCCGGCTCGCGGAAGAACGCCACGGTCTGGGCGAGGCCCTCCTCCAGGGAGTGCGCGGGCCGCCAGCCGGTGGCGGCGGCGAGCCGGCTCGCGTCGGCCACGAGGCGCATGACCTCCGAGTTGGCGGGGCGGATGCGCGCCTCGTCCTCGCGCACGTCCAGCGGCGTGTCCATCACCTTGCCGATCAGCGCGACCAGGTCGCCGACCGAGATCTCCCCGCCCGTACCGGCGTTGAAGGTGCGGCCCACGACCCGTTCGGCGGGCGCGGTGCCGACGGCGAGGAAGGCCTGGGCGGTGTCCTTGACGAAGGTGAAGTCCCGGGTGGGTCGCAGGTCCCCGAGGGTGATGGTGCGTTCCCCCGCCGCGACCTGCCCGATGACGGTGGGGATGACCGCCCGCATCGACTGACGCGGCCCGAAGGTGTTGAAGGGCCGCAGCGTGACGACCGGGGTGTCGAAGCTGGCGTGGTAGCTGTCGGCCAGCCGGTCCCCGCCCGCCTTCGAAGCGGCGTACGGGGACTGCGTGTTGATCGGGTGGTCCTCGGTGATGGGCACGGTCCGGGCGGTGCCGTACGTCTCGCTGGTCGAGGTGTGCACCAGCCGGGGCGTGCCGAGGGCGCGCACCGCCTCCAGCACGTTGAGGGTGCCGGTGACGTTGGTGTCCACGTAGCTGTGCGGGGCCTGGTAGGAGTACGGGATCGCGATGAGGGCCGCCAGGTGGTAGGCGGTGCCGGCGCCTTCGAGGAGACCACGGACGGAGCCGGGGTCCCGGACGTCGCCCAGGACGATCTCCACCTGGTCCAGCACGTCCGGGTGCAGGGTCTCCAGCCAGCCGTAGGACGAGAAGGAGTTGTACTGGGCCATGGCGCGCACGCGGTGCCCGGAGGCGACCAGGGCCTCGGTGAGATGCGAGCCGATGAAGCCCTCGGCTCCGGTGACGGCGGCGAGCGGTGCGGAGGTCAACTGCGGTGTCCTTCCATGAGGTCGGGCGGTCGGTGGGTGCGGGGTCAGGCGTGCGGGGCGGGCCGGCCGAGCAGCCGCAGCGCGCACGCCGTCAGACACAGGGCGGCGGCGCCGCAGACGAGCGGCAGGGCCGGGGCGGTGCCCGGCGGCAGCCGGAACAGGACGACGGCTCCGGCCCCGCCGGCCGCCGTCAGGCAGATCAGGGCCGACGGCCACGCCGCCCCGAACGCCTGGAGCAGCAGCGCGGTCCACAGCACGGCCGCGAGCGGCAGCAGGGCGGCCGGGTCGGCGCCCGTGAGCAGGGCCGCGGGCAGCAGCGGGGCGAGATAGGCCAGCAGACACAGGCCGAGGACGCCGGCCGAGCGCAGCAGGAAGCCGGCCGGTGTGGCGGTGGCGCGCAGCGCGGCGACCGACAGCCCGCGGTAGCGGTACAGCAGCCACTCCGCCGGCCCCATGCTGAGGGTCAGCACCATCACCGCGTACGGCTCCTCGCGCCCCTCCAGCAGCACCAGCACCCCGGCGGCCAGCCCGAACAGGCCGTACGGCAGGGACCCCAGCAGGCGCGGCCGGGTCGCGCCGGCCACGGCCGGGACGGCGAGGGCGCCGCGCAGGACCCGGCCGGTGACGGTGAGCGTGGCGGCCAGCGCCAGCAGGGGCAGAGTGATCCGCAGCGCGGGGCCGGGCTCCCACCACGGCAGCACGGCGGCCCCCGCGAGCGGGCTGAGCGCGGCCAGCAGCAGCCGCTCCCGGCCCAGCACCAGCAGGACGCCGGCGGCCGCCAGGTACACGGACTGCGCGGCCGCGGCCGGCGTCACCGCTCCGCCGCCGGTGAGCGCGGCGACCGCCGTGGCCAGAGCCGCCCCCGCGGGCGCGCCCGCCAGGAGCGTCCGGCCCGCCTCCCGGCGTCCGGTCGCCAGTTGCAGGTGGGCGCGGTGGCCGAGCGCCTGCCCCCACGCCCAGGAGACGAGTCCGGCCACGATCAACGCGGGGGCGTACCCGGTGGCGTCCCCCAGCGGCGCGAGGAGCAGGTAGGCGAGCCCCGGCAGGGCGAACAGCACCCCGCGCAGCAGGCAGCGCACGGTGTCGGGGCGCCACGGGTCGGCCGCCGGAGCGGGTTCGGGGAACGTGCGCGGCACGCGTTCGTACAGCGCGGAGGCGAGAGAGAACAGGTTCGGGTGTCCGTACCGCTGGTGGATCACGGAGGCGGACAGGCCCTCCGCCTCCAGCAGGGCGGCCACCTCGTAGGGGTGGACGGCGGGGCCGATGCGGTCGGCGAGTTCGGCGGCCAGTTCGCTGACGGCCTCCTCGTCGGGGCCGCGCCGGGGGAGCCGGATGGCGAGTGTGGCCTCGTCGAGGGCCCAGCGCGGGCGGCGGCGCGGCGGGCGGGTGCCGGCCAGGCGGATGGCCAGCGTGTCCTGTTCGGAGCCTGCGGGTTCGAGGGACATCGGCCCGCTCACAGCGCGAGGCTTCCGGCGCCGTCGGCGGCCGGGGCGGCCACCGTGACCCGCGGGGGCGCGACCGCAGGCTCCCGCTGCGGTCCGGCCAGTTCCCGGTAGACCGAGCGGAAGGTGTCGACGGTCTGCCGGAGCGTGAACTGCTCGATGACCCGCAGCCGGGCCGCCTCGCCCATCGCCCGGCGCCGCCCGGGGTCGTCCAGCAGTTCCAGGGCGGCCGCGGCCATCGCCCGCGGATCGCGCGGAGGCACCACGAGCCCGGTGTCGCCGACGGCCTCGCGCACCCCGCCCACGTCGGTGGAGACGGTCGCCCGTCCGCAGGACATCGCCTCGATCAGCGTGAACGGGAAGCCCTCGCTGATGCTGGAGAGCATCACGACGCTGCCGGCGGCGTAGGCGTCCTTGATGTCGTCGACGCGCCCCTCGAAGGTGACGGCGTCCGCGTGCCCGAGTTCGGCGGCCAGGGCCTCACAGCGCTCCCGGTAGGCCTCTCCGCCGCGCGGTGTCCCGCCGAACAGCCGCAGCCGCGCCTGCGGGATCCGGGCCCGGACGAGGGCGAAGGCGCGGATGAGGGTCTCCAGGTCCTTGATGGGGTCGACGCGGCCCGCCCAGCTGAGCGTGGGCGTGTCCGGTTCGGGCCCGGCCGCCGGGAAGGCGGCGGGATCGACGCCGTTGTAGACCGTGCGGATCGACTCCGGGTCGGCGCCGCCCTCCTCCTCCCAGAGCCGGTTGTAGCGGTTGCCCGGGGTGATCAGGGCCGCCCGGCGGTAGCTCTCCCGCGCGAGCAGCCGGAAGAACCCGAGGATCACGGCCTTCACCGGCCAGCGGTAGGGCGCGGTGCGGTAGCCGAGGTAGCGCTCGCGCAGGTAGACGCCGTGCTCGGTCAGCAGCAGGGGCACCCCGTGGTCCTGGAGGGCGGCGAGTCCCGGCAGGACGGCGACGCCGCCGCTGACCGCGTGCGCGACCCCGCTGTCGGGCGGCTGCGCGGCCAGCGGGCGCAGGGCGTGCTCCAGCAGGGCGGTGGCGGTCAGCGCGTCGTGCAGGGTCGGCCGCGCCTCGCGGACGGCGAGACCGGGTCGGTTCCACAGCGCCGTCAGGATGCCGATGGCCCGGTCCCCGCGCAGGAAGGCACTCAGGGCGCCGTCCCGGGCCGCACCGGCCAGCGCGTACAGGGCGGGCGCGAAGCCGTCCTCGGCGCGTGGGTCGAGCAGGGCCGCGACGAACCGCTCGTAGGCGGCGGCGAGCCGGTTGCGGGCCCGGCCGCGGGGCGGGCGGCCCTCGGGCGGGGCGCCCCACATGGGCACGGACCGCACGCTCGTGACGTGTGCGGGCAGGTCCCATACGACCGGCTCGCGTCCGGTGCCGGTGACGGCGACGACGTCGAAGGACAGGTCCGGCATGCCCTGGACGAGCTGGTCGCACCAGACGCTGACACCGCCGTGACTGTGCGGGTAGGTGCCTTCGGTGAGCAGGGTGACGCGCGTCGTCGCGGTGCGTCGCGCGCCGTGGGGAACGGGCATCGTTGTGCTCCACGGCTGAGGTGTGGGGTGGTTCGGGCCGGTCCCGGCCGCCGCGGGGCGGCCGGGACGTCCGGTCGGGCGGGGCGCGCAGGCGCCGTCCGCTCAGCCGTCCGTGGAGTGGCCCACCGGATCGGTGACGCCCGCGGGGACCCGGGTGCGGGGCGCGGGGCCGGTGGCGGAAGCGGGCCCGGCGGTGCCGCCGGCGGCGGGAGCCGTGGCGGACGCGGGCAGCGTGAGGGTGAGCGGCGTGCCCGTGGAGGGCGTCCACCCGGACACGGCTCCCGCGTACGCCTCGCCGTACGCGGCGCCGGCCAGGGTGGTGCCGGTGGGCAGGGTCGCGGTGACCGCCAGCCCGTCCGGCGCCTCGACGGTCACCGTGCCGCCGACGCGGTAGGCGGTGACCTGCCCGGCGCGGAGCGCGTCCTGCCACTCGGCCCGGCGCTCGAGCTCGGCGCCGATGTCCTTCATCCGCGGGTTCACCAGAGGCGTGTTCGCGGCGAACAGCGCCGCGTAGCCGTCCAGGACGCCGTCGAGCACCGGGTACGCGATGCGGTCCTCGGCCAGGTTCGACTGGTGGATGAAGTGCGGCTTGGGGTCGTTGGCCAGGACGTGCCCGAGCGCGATGCGCGTCTCCACCGGCACGATGTGGGCGGCGTAGCCGGTGGCGGTGTCCAGGGGCGCGGGCAGGCAGGTGGTGGTGTCCGGGTGGTCCTCGCAGATGCCGCTGCCTCCCTGGGCGCGGCTGGTGTAGATCCAGTTGTACTCGTCGACCTGCTCGGCCGCCCGCCCGGCGTTGTAGAAGACGTTCACCGGGTAGCGGGGGACGGTCGTGGCCGGGCCGACCCGGCGCTGGCCGGGCTCACGGGAGTTGTCGGAGCCGAGCCAGGCGATGTCGTTGTCGGCGAGGGCGAGCGCCAGGTTGGGGTTGTCCTCGGGCTGCTGCGGCAGCACCTTCATGCCGGAGTGCTCGCCGGTGACCAACTCGCCGTCGTCCAGCGGCAGTCCGGCGCCGCGGCCCCAGACCCGGTTGGTGGCGATCTCGTCGGATATCGCGTCGCGGCTCATCCACCGGGTGCTGCCGTCGGCGTTCACGGCGCACTTCCAGGGCACCACGGTGGTGTCCTGCACGCAGCCCAGGAAGGGGTGCGAGTAGGTGTGGTTGATCCACCGGAACTCGCCGCGCCGGGCGATCAGCCGGTCGGCGAGCGGGTCGGCGCCGCCGTTGTCCTGCCGGTGGTCGACGCTGCCGGCGCCGTTGTAGGCGAAGTCGAGGGTGAAGTCCTTGTCGTTCTGCCAGCCGACGGCGTGGTCGACGTCGGCCGGCGTCATCCGGATCGGGTCGGGCGTGGCGTTCGGGTCCGTGCAGTCGACGTCGCCCGGCGTGCAGTCGAGCGCGCTGTTCCACCGGTCGTCGGCCGCGAAGACGTCGTCCACGTGGACGGAGAAGTAGTTCCGGGAGGCGCCCAGGTGCACGCCGCCGGTCATCCATTCCACGATGCCGCGGGCCAGGAGCCGGAACTGCTGCTGGTACCGGTTGTAGACGAAGGTGACGACCAGCTCGCGCCGCCCGTCGTGCCGGTACTCGCCCACCAGCGTGCCCTTGGCGGACCGCCCGGGGATCGCCGCCTCGACGTACGGGGTGAAGTCCGCTCCCGCCACGGGCTGGGACAGGTAGGCGTAACTCTCGCCGATCGCCGGGTCGTTGTCCTCGAAGGGCACCGGCCCGTCGAGGTACCCGAAGGGCCCCGCCCTGCCCGCGGCGGTCACCTCCGCCCGCCCGCCGTCGACGCTGCCGGAGTAGCCGCCGTGGACCGGGTACTGCAGGCCGGCTTCGGGGCGCGCGTAGGTGTAGGCGTCGACCTGGGGGATGCCGTAGGTGCGCTCGTACGCCGCGAGGGCCGCCATCTCGGCCGAACCGGCCGGGAAGGGGTTGTCGTTGGGCAGCACCACGGCCTGGAACCTGGCGCGCGGCCGGCCGTCGACGGTGTCCGCGAGGAAGCCGGCGTCGATCACGGTCCGGCCGGACTGCGTGAGGTCGATCCGGGTGTACGGCGTGCCGGCCGCGGCCAGTTCGGCGGCGATCGCGTCGGTGGGCGGGCCGCCGTCGCTCACCACCAGCACCCGGAGGTCGACGCGAGGTGTGGGGTCGGCCTGTGCCGGGCCGGCCGGCAGGCCCAGTGCGGCGATGAGCGCGCCCACCGTGAGCACGGTGGTGCGTAAGGTCCGCTTCATGCGGTGAAGTCCCCTCCCGGGCAGGGATGAGCACGGCTCCCGTGGAGCGGACGCACCCCCTTGCGTGCCGCCGGCGTCCCCCTCAGAAGCCGGTTCGTCACGCATCCGTTCGCGTCACATAGTGATGTCTGTGTGGAGATTTCGCGGTCATGTTGCGCAACATGACGAAAAAGCGCAGGTGTCGAACCGGGTGCTTCCGGAAGCGAGATGCCCCGTTCCCGGTCGCCGGCCAGAGCCGGTTGCGATGCCTGCGCGGGATCCCGGCGCTGGTCCGGGCCCTGTGCGGCGCACCGGCGGGCCCCCGGGGCCCGCCGGTCGTCATGCCAGTGGTCCAGACCGGACCGGATGTCCGGGCGCAGCGTCTTTCAGGTCACGGCCACCGTGCCGCCGGGCCGCCGGGCGGCGTCACGCGCACAGCACGCGGGTCACGGGGGTGTAGACCGGGCCGCCACTGACGTTCGTGGAGTCGCTGAACTCGGCGTAGAAGTAGGAGTAGAAGCCGATGTTGCCGTTGCAGCCGGAGTCCGCGGCGATGTCCAGCTGCAGGGTGACCGTACGGCTCTGGCCGGGCGGGATCGTGGCGCCGTAGTTGGCGCCGAGGTTGGCCGGGCCGGTCCCGGTACAGGGCGTGGCGCCGTTCGCGGTGGCCAGACTGCACCCGGAGAAGCCGTACTTGAGGTCGGGGCGCTGTGTGGTGAGCCAGGTCGGCTCGATCGTCTGGTACACGAACCAGACGTCGTGCGTGTGGTGGTTGGTGAGGGTCATCGACAGGCTGACCGTGCCGCCCGGTGTGGTCGTGGCGCTGTCGGTGGCGAAGCTCAGCTCGGCCCGGGCCGGGTCGGCCGCGCTCGCGCCCGGGGCCAGGCCGAACACGGCGAGGAAGAGGGCGAGGACGGCACCGAGGCCGAGGCGTCTCATCAGGGGTGATCGCATGGCCGGGAGGCTAGGCACCGGGCACCCGGGGCGTCTGCCCCGGGACGCGGGCCCCGCCGGCACCTCGGCTGGAAGTGCTCCTCACGTGAAGGTGACGTAATGGATACGTGGAGGTGCGGCGGGGGCGCGTCGGCCCAGGCGGGCCGGGTGGGCCGGGGCGGTCACGCGGGGCGGGTGCCGCCGGCCGTTCGGGCCGGGTGCGCGGACGACATTGGCGTGGATCGGATCAGGCGGGCGCCGGCGCTGCCCGTGAGCGCACGGGGATTCTCGGCCGTCCGCCGCGTTCCGGTCGCGGGGACCTTCGGCTGCGCGGCGGCGCGCGCGGGCGTGAGCACGCCGGACGGGCGCGCCGGCGGCGATCGCGTGCGGGGGAGTCATGGCCGGAGCCGGGCCACGGGTGGAGGCGAGTCCTCGCCCGCCGCCGGCAGGGCGAACCGGACGTCACTCGCTGACTCGACGAGCGAGGCGGTCCCGGTGATCGCACCGAGCCCGCTCGTGCCGCCCGGGCCCGTGCAGCGGGACGGCTGCTCCATGACGTTCCGGCGGTTCGCCGAGGAGGACCGGGACAGGGAACCCGGCTACGAGGCGAACGCGGAGAGCGTCGCCGACCTGCACGCGGCGCGGCGGAGCCCGTCCGGGTTCCGCCGCGGATCCGCAGTTCGTCACGGACAGCCTGGAACGGCCCGACGGGTACCCCCTGATCGACGGGACCGCACTCGGCCACGTCCGCCACGGGTGGCAGGTCCCCGCACCCCTCCGACGGACTGCCTCGGGCCCGTCATCGACCAGTGGCGCAGGACATGACCCACTCCGGGTGCCGCCGGAGCCGGGGCGTTCGGGCGGTACGCCGCGCGGCCCAGGAGTGGTCAGGCGGTCAGGGCCTGCTCCGTGGTGGGGTGGCAGGGGATGAGCGTGTCGACGCCGACCAGCTGCAGCACCCGCAGCACGGACTGCTGCGCGCCGGCGATGCGCACCCACCCGTCCTCGCCGCTCACCTGCTGGTGAGCGGCCACGAAGACGTTGATGCCGCTGGAGTCCATGAAGGTCACACCGCTGAGGTCGGCGACGATCCGTGCCGGCCCCGTGCCGTCCTCACCCAGCAGGGCGCCCCTGAGGACGTCCTGGACGTCGTGGTCGATCTCACCCCGCAGGGTGACGACACGGACCCCCTCGACCACGCGATGGTCCGTAGAGAGCCGGCTCGGCCGGTCAGCTTGCTCGGTGTGGGCCACGGTCTCCTCGACTGCAATCTAGGCTTGCCCCCTCGGGGCAGGTCGCGCGGGTGATTCTGCCCCACGGACGGGGTCGGATGCACCCACGTGACCGATTAGCGCTCCATCCGTGCTGCATGCCACGACGGCAGAGGGGTACTGGCGCGCCCATGACGGGGAACGAGGACGAGGCCAATGGGATCTGATGCCGACGGTGACGACTGTACGGGTCCGGAGAAGCAGGTGATGCGCGCCGGGTACGCCCTGGGTGAGGATGATCACTGCATCGCGGACGCCCGCCATCACGCCGCCGCGTTCCTGGACCGGGCCGGCGGTGACCATCACCTGCCCGTCCCGGCCCGGGCGAGGGACCTCACCCAGCTGGTGGTCAGCGAGCTCGTCACCAACGCCCGCAAGTACGCGCCCGGCCCGGTCCTGATGGAACTGCGGCTCACCTCCCGGGCCGTGGAGATCGTCGTCTGGGACAGCGACCCCACGGTCCCCGCCGCGCGGACGGCCGACCCCGGCAGAATCGGCCAGCACGGCCTGGAGATCGTCAAGGCGGTCACCGAGGAACTCCTCATGGAGCAGGAGCCGGTCGGCAAACGCATCACGGCGCGGATCGCCCTGTCGGAGCCCAGCCGCAGCGGCGCCGCCGCCCGCACCACCTCAAGGTGACCGCCGCTCCGTAAATAGGTGCCCGCCGACACTTCCCCGGCGCCGAACCGGGGTACACAGTGAAGTCAACACCGTTCGGCATCGGAGGCGATCATGCTCCTCCTCGGCATCATCCTGCTGGTCATCGGTTTCGTCACCGGCGTGTCCATCCTGTGGACGATCGGGATCATCCTCGCGGTCATCGGCGCCATCCTGTGGATCATGGGCTCCATGGGACATGCCGTCGCCGGCCGCCGTCACTATTGGTGAACTGCTCCGTGATCCACGGCGGCGGGGGGGGGGCCGGGGGGGGGGGCGCCCCCCGGCCGCCCCCCCCCCCCCCCCGCGCCCACCCCCGGCGCCGCCCGGCGCCCCCCGCGGGCCGCGCGCCGCCCCCCCCGCCCCCCCGCAAAGGCAGATCGTGGTTGGCGCGGCCGGCCGTATGGTTCGGTCATGACCGACGATGCGACCGGCCCGCTGGACCTTGACTCTCATGTCGATATCAGCCTCTGGGCGCCCGATGTGGTGGTGCTCTTCCACTGGCTCATGGAGTTGGACTTCGACCGGCTGCCGGTCAACCACAAAGCGGAAAAGCAGGCGTTGACCGATCTGTTGGCACAGCTCGACGAGTGGGCGCTTGGAACGACGGAGAGCGACCTGGAACGGGCCCGGGAGATCGTCGCCCGGAACATGGGCTGGGAGTAGCAACAGCCACAGCCGCCGGGCCGTGGTCAGCCTTCTGCGGGACGTGCCGTGCTCGTCGACGAGGTCAGCTGAGCGGGTAGAGCACCAGGGCGGGCGCGGACGGCGTTGCCGGAGATGCGGTCCCGCAGGCCGTGCGGAGCTGACCAGGCGGTCAGGGGCGGGGTGTCGCCGGTGTGGGCGCGGCCGGTTCGGTTGTCGGGACGGGCCACTGCCAGGTGCCGTGGTGGAGGTCGGTCCAGCGGCGGGCGCCGTTCGGATTCCACGTCACCCGCACCGGGCCCCAGCCGCCGATCGGACAGGTGCGGCGGATCGCTGCATGGTGGCCGGGCAGGTGGTCACGGCGCAGGTTGCTGCCGTCCAGTTGCGGCGCCTGGCCGAGCTGGTCCAGGGCTTGAAGCACGTCGGCCAGCAGCGCCCACAGCTGGTCGGGGTCCTGAGGCAATTGGCGGATGCGGTCGTCGGAGGCGATGATCCGCCGGGCCGCCTCGTCACCGCGGCGGTACCACGCGCCCCCGCCGGGGGTGGTCCGCACGGCCGCACGCAGCTCTTTGGTGTCCGGCCTGGCGGGCTCGCCGGGCCGGGTGTGGATGCGGAACGTCTCGGCCACTGCCAGGTAGTAGGCCGCTTCGTGTGCCGGCTTCAGCGGGCCGTCGTCCGCCTCGCTGCTCGGCGGCTCGGGCACGGGCGCGCCCCTCATCTCGCGGGCGTAGGCCCGGGCGGCTGCAACGGTGCGCAAGGAGATGGCCATGGTCGCTCTCCGGCTTCTCATACGTCTGAGGGAAGGAACGGCCGCGCTCCGGCGGCTGTCGGGGCCGCCGGGCAGGACAGGGCCGTGGGCCCTGCCCTGCCCGGCGAGCGCGGGGACGGTCAGTCCTCGATCAGGTCCAGGCAGGAGACCGGGATGCCGCTGCCGGGCAGCCGGTAGCGCGTCGTCCCCTCCGGGATGCGGTAGCGGTTGTTGCGCGGGTCGGTGCGCAGCAGCCGGGTGGACTCCTCGTCCAGCAGGAAGCCCGCCCGGCTGCCGGTGCGGTTGCGCTCCTGAACCGTGCCGGTCAGGCGGCGCAGGAAGGCGGGGCGCAGCGAGTCGTTGATGCGGGCGCGGCGACCGGCCACGATGCCGCTGTAGGCGGCCTTGTCGATCTCGCCGAGCCGCCGGGCGGCGGCCTCCTGAACCTGCGCGACGGCGGCCGCATCCGGCAGCTGCCGGATGAAGGTGCGCACGTCGTCGATACCGATGGACATGGTGGTTCTTCCTCTCTGAGGGGAGGGGACGACCGGCCGGGCACCGGGCGTGCCCGGCCGGATTCTTCGGGCAGGTGAGGGAGCGTCAGGCGTCGACGCTGGCGTCGCTGTTGGCCTCGACGCTGGAGGCGCTGTCGGGGGTGGGCCGGTGGCTGGCCACGGCCTGCTGCTCGACCTCGGAGAGCTGGTAGCTGCCGTTGTCGGCCTTGCCCAGGGACTCCAGCAGGAGCAGGTAGCGGGCCTGCCAGGTGGCGAGGTGGGACCAGGTCTTGGGCTCGCGGATGCCGTACTCGCAGGCGGCGGCGACCTGCGCGAACAGGGCGTTGGCCAGGCGGGCCTTGGGAAGCTGCGCCGCCGTCTCGGCCAGGTCGGCCTTCTCGGGCTCCTTGATGCCCAGGAACCGCGCGAGGGTCTGCGACTCCTGCTTGTCGGTCCAGGAGCTGTAGTAGTAGGGCAGCGTGAGCAGCACTTCCTGCGCGAAGACGCGCGCGGCGTCCGGCAGGGTCTTCATGCGCACCAGCCGGGTGACGAAGTCCTGGCGCGGCCCGACAGCGGCCTTCCACGCCCGGTTGCAGGCGATGACCTTCCGGCGCTCCTCAGCCGCCTTCTCGTCCTGCTCGGTGCGCGGCTTCTTCGGCTTGGGGCGGACCTTGTGGCCGTACTGGGCCGGGTCGGAGCAGTGCCACACGGGCCGGTGCTCGTCGTCCAGCCGGGCACTGTGGCCGGGGCAGCCCTTGTGGTTGTCCTCGGTGAGCGGGTTGCCCAGACCGGTGGTGAGCTCCGACAGGGGATGGGAGGGGTCCTTCTGACCGTAGGACGGCCGCGTCAGCAGCGGGATGCCCGCCTCCTCCAGCTCCGCCAGCACCTTGGCACGCTTCGCGGCGTCGGCCTGCTCGGCCTTCAGCAGGGCCATTTCCTGATCCCAGTGACCGCGCCCGCCGCTGCCCTCCGCCTGGTCGCGCTCCAGCGCCCGCAGCAGCCGCCGCTCCGCGTTCGCCACGTCCTGGACCTCGGCCAGCTGAGCGGTCTGCTCCAGATCCATCCCACCGGCCGCCGCCCGCCGCAGCGCGGCGTCGTCCAGCTTCTGCGCCGCTTTCGCCTGCTTGGCCGCGTTCTTCCCGACCCCCAGCGCCTTGGCGGCCCTGCGCCGGTCGACCTCGTCCATGCCGATCAGCGCCAGTTCCTTCGCCTTGAGGGTGTCGCGCTCGCTCATGCCCTCGCGGTGGTCGTTCTCCACCAGGGACAGGAACCGCGTCCAGCCGTCGCGGCCCACCAGGTCCTCGCGCACGTACGCCTTCACGGGCCGCACGGGGCGGTTCTCCGCCTCGGCGGTGGCGTTGGCGGCCTGCTGGGCCTGCGCGCGCCGCCAGCCCTTGAACACGGCATAGGTGCCGTCGGGCTTGGGTCGGACGCTGATGGGCTCCTCGACGCCGATCTCCTTCACGGAAGCGATCAGCTTCTCGTCCGGCTCGGTGTCGTGCTCACGGGCGTTGCACTCGTCACGCACCAGCAGTGCGGCGTCCAGCCACACCACCTGCGTGGTGTTCTCCTCGGGAGGAGCGGGCGATTCGGTCGGGGTCGAGACGGCGGTAGCCATGAGGCTCTCCTTCTCCCTGCCGTAGTGGCGAATGAGCGCGGTCGGGAGGGATTCCCTCCCGACCTAAATCAAATACTAGGTCTTCTTGCTGTGAGGGCTAGATACCCATTGAGCTGCGGAAGCGTGGGTAATGAGGCGAGTGAGGTCAGGTCGAGGTCAGGCGGACGACCTGCCGGGTGGGCAGGTGGACGCGCAGGATGTCTTCGCTCCCCGGAGGGTCCAGTGCCGAGAGTCGGTTGAGTGCGGTGGTCAATTCCGGGTCGGCGAACATCTCCTCGGCCATTGACGCCTCGCCCACCGGTACGAAGGTGGCCGTGGTGGTGGCGTGCCGTAGGTCGGGGATGTTCTCACTGCTGGTGAGTGCTGCGATGAACGGACTCCACCTGACGCGCATGCCGTCTTCCGCCCTCTCGATGGGCGTGAAGTAGGCAGCCACCGCCGGACGGTCTCCCTCCTGCCCGGCCGCAAATACCGCGACTCGATCGACCACGACCTGACGCCATGCCTCCTCGGTGACTGCCAGAGCTTCGATGATCAGTGCATCCAGCTGCCTGGGTGGCAGGTGGCGGAGTGCGTCACGCATCGGCTGCTTGGTCGGTGCGGCCAGCAGTCCGGCCAATTCCAGAGGCTTCATGGGTGGCATCCCTCCTGATGTGAGGTGGTGGCGAGACACGCCGGACGGGCTTTCACTTCGCCCCAACTAAAATAATAGACCTTTTCTGTCTGGTGTGAACCCATCCCCTGAACTGCTCTTTTGCCGCTAGTCGTGGTCGCGGAGCGGCGGCAGGGTGAAGCGGCGCCGGGGGTCGAGTCGCGCGCACTGCTCGCAGTAGGCGGTGATGCGGTTGGCGGTGCAGGCGCCCCACTGGCACTCGAAGTTTTCGCGTGGCCCGCACAGCATGCATCGCCACAGGGTGATGCCGTGCAGCTCGCATGGTGCGTAGCGCTCGCGCGGGGGTAGGGCCTGCCGTGCGGGGCGGGGGCGTTCCAGGCGGCTCAGTTCGGCGGCCGGGAAGGACTCCTGCCCGTCGCGGATCCAGCGCGGCGACAGCTGCTCGAAGCGCTCGGGCGTGGTGTAGTACGGCTGCCCGGCCGGGCTGAACACCAGAGCCAGATGGCCGGCGCAGACGAGAGTCTCCAGCCGGCGGTAGCTGAACTCCCGCATCAGATCCAGCATCTCGTCTTGGCGCACGCTCCAGGCGTAGCCGTACCGGCGCAGGATGCGCCGCTCCGCGGCCGCGGGACCGCTCTGGGCGGCGTCGAGTGCCTCCACGGCCGCGATGGCGGCGGCGGGGTCGGCGGCCAGCTCGCGCGCCGCGGCCTCGGCGGCCTCGCGGGTGGTGTGGCTGCTGAGCGCGTACCCGTGGAGCTGGTCCACGACTTGGTGCGCTCCCGCGTGCTCGGCGGCGGCGTACCGGACGGGCGACTTGGGGCGGTGGTGCCGGGACATGGCGGACCTCCGTCGGTGCAGTCGAAGCAGGGGTAGTTGCCTGACTGGGGCGAGCGCCGCGCTCAGCGGGTGGGCAGCGGCCGGTGGGCGCAGAAGACGTAGTGACCGAGGTCGCGCAGCACGCCCGCGATGCGGTCTACGGCTGCGGGGCTCTGGTCGGTCCGACGGGTGTACGCCTCGATGTCGCCGTTCCAGGCGAACCCCTGGCCGGTGAGGAATTGCGTGGTGACGGGTGTGAGGTCACAGGGAGACTCAGGGGCGGCGACAAGCCCGTGAGCGGGGTCCGGTACGACCAGGAACACGGGTCTCCTTCGGGAACTGCGGGCCGCCCGCCTGGGGCGGCCCGATGGCGGTGGCCTGTCAGCGGGTGACGGTGACGGTGTAGTCAGCGTCGAGGACGGCGAGCGCGGCGCGGATCGCGGCACGGGTCTCCGGGCTGGGCACCGAGTACTGGAACTCCAGGGCGCGCACGGCGTCGTTCAGGTGCTCGTCCGGCATCGGCAGTCGGTAGCCGCTGCGGTAGAGGGCGACGGCGGTGGCAGTGGCGACCCGGCTGCGGTTGTAGGCGACGGCCTCCTCCGCGCTCACGGTGGTGCCGAACGCTTCGCGGGCGGTGGGCGGCAGGGCGGCGATCCCGGCGTCGAAGCGGCGGGTGGGGATGCGCAGACGGGCCGGTCGCAGGGCGCGGCGCACTGATCGCAGCATGGCAACTCCTGAGGAGGGAGGGCTGAAGCAGCAAGAGGGGAGGGCGGGTGCCGCCGTCGTGAGGGTGCGAGAGGGGGCCGAGGGCTTCCCCCTCTCGCATTTATAATAATAGTGCTTCGCTGGTTGGTGTGAACCCGCCCCTGACCTGCTGTTTTACTCCTGGGGCGCTCGGGTGAAGGCGGCGAGCATGGGGAGTACCGCGTCGGGTGGGCCGCCGGCCTCGACCTGGACTCGCTCCCCGGAGGGGCCGACCGTGACGGACAGACTGTCGACCGGGGCGGGGTGGTGCTGTCCGGTGGGCTCGGGCGTGTGCTGCCAGATGATTCGGCTGCGCCGGTGCTGCTCCTCGATGCGGGCGCCGGGGAGCGCGGTGGCGAGGGTCTCAGCGACGGCGCGGCGGGCGCGTGCTTCGGCGTGTTGGCGGGCGGTGAGTTCGGCGGCCTGCGCCAGTGCCTGGGCGTGCAGGGGGTACAGCCGCCGGGTGATCTCGCGTGCCACGTGGGCCGGGCTGATGGCCGTTACCTTGATGGACGGCGCCTGAACCTGGGTCTCGTCCGGCAGTCCGGCGTAGATCTGCAGCCGGTCGGGGCGCCGGGGGTCGTACTGGTAGAGGCGCAGGCCCCGGTTCTCGTCGTCAATGATGATCCGTCCCATCTTGTGCGGATAGCCGGGGCGGGTGCGGCAGTGCGTGCCCAGTTCGCGCGCCACCTGCTCGGCGAACGCGTCCATCTCGTTCTGCGTGGTCAACTGCTGCGCCATGGCGGCGGCTCCTCTACGTCCTCAGGCGGGTGGTCGACCCGCAGCGGGGCGGTGGGCGGGGGCGTTCCCCTCGCGGCGCTGGGCGTCGCGGCGGTAGTCGTCGGCGGTGTAGCCGGTGTCGCACCACGGCTTGCAGAGCTCGCCCGGTGCGGCGCCGCACGTTTCGCAGTGCTCGTCGAAGTCCTCGGGGCGCCACGGGCGCGGCTGGCCGGTCACGGCTTCACCTCTCGGTTCAGGAGGCGGTGGTCCACACCTGAAGGCCGGTGTGGGTGCGGGCGGTGATGCGTGGGGTTGCCGGCACGTCCCGGTAGTCGGACACGCGCACGTAGCCGCCGGGTTCGGTGTCCAGCCGGATGAAGTCGTGCTGCCACTCCCATGTGGCGAGCAGGTCGGCGGGAAGGGTGCTGAGGTCGTCGGCCTCCACCCGGGTTGCCCACGCGGTCAGTTCCTCGCCGTAGACCTGGCGCCACTGGCGCAGGATGAACAGCAGCTGGCCGAAGTCGTCGGCCAGGGCCAGCGCGCGGGCCTCGTCGGGAGCGGGGCACTCGGCGAACCGGGGGACGTCGGGGCGGGTACGTTCGCCCAGACTCATCAGCCAACCCATGATCAGAACCTCTCTCATCGATGCGTGCCGGGGATGCCGGGAGTGGCCCGGCGTGGGGCCACCCCCAGGGAAGGTCAGGGGCGGGTGAGGTCGCGGTGGATGCGCTCGCTGGTCTGGCGTGCCTCGCGGCGGGCCTGCTCGGCGGCGGCCTGAGGGCTGGTGGCGTAGACGACGTCGACGCTGCCGAAGGAGTCTTCGGCGTCGCACGCATGCCGGTCGTGGGCCTCGGCCCGGGCGGCAGGATCGTCCGGGGCCTCCTCCACGTGCCACACGTCGACCTCTCCGCAGCCCTTCCACTGACCGACCACGAAGTAGGCGCGCTCCGCCCCTTCGGGCGCGGCACCGTGCGGAGCCGGTCGGCGGCTGCGGGACTGGGCCTGAGCGGCGCGCAGCGAGTCGGCCTCGGCCTGAGCACGGCGGGCGTACTCGCGCTCGCGCACGGCCGCGGTGCGGCAGTACGGACCCCGCCACTGCTCCACGGCCACAGCGCGGGACAGCGACCCGGGGTAGTCACCCAGCACCAGCAGCAGTACCGGGTGCGGGCATGCGATGAACCAGCGCGCTGCGGTCCACCACGCGGCCACGGCGGCCCGACACGCGGGCATGGCGGCGCGGGCCTCACGCTCCAGACGGGCCGCCTCGGCCTGGTGGTGGGCGACCGACCACGTCAGGAAGCGCAGCAGGGCCGGAGTGTCCCGGCGCCGGGCGCCCTCGAGGATCACGAACAGGTCCTCGCGCTGGGCGACGTGCTCGGCGCAGCCGCGCAGGACGGCGGTGAGCGTCGCCTCGGTCTTCGGTGACGGCTCGTGCCCGGCGGCGGACTCCATCGGATACACCGTCACCTGCGGGTGGTCCAAGTCGTCGCGGTAGAGGGTCAGGCTGCCCCGGTGGCCCGTGCGGCTGCGGGCAAGCCGCGGCACGTCCTCGGCCGGGGCGGTGGCCCGGAATGAGTTCACCGGACCCAGACACGCACGCACGGCGGTGAACCGGTCCCAGTAGTGGGGGTCGTGAGTGCCGGTGACGTACACGCTGCCGCGCATCGCCCCGCCCAGCTCGAACACGACGGCGTCGTCCTGGACGGGACCGGCGGTGGCGTGCACGCGGCCGGCGGGCGTCTCTACGGTCAGGCTCGGACCGGTCATGGGCGCTGTCTCCTGTCGTTCCGGGGTTGGCTTCCTGGACGGCCCCGAGCAGAGCCGGGGCCCGGTGCAGAGAGGGCGGGGGCGCTGGCGTGCTGTTGCGCGGCCCGTGCCGTCACCCTGCGGCGACGGCACGGGCGGGCGTCTTGCCTCAGCTCTCCGCCAGAAGACGCGTGAGCTGCTCGTCGAGACACAGGTGGTCGCGTTCCGTACCGGGTGACACAACGGCGTCGGTGCGCTTCACGAAGGACTCCAGGGCCCTCACCGGGGCCTCCAGCAGGGCTTCACCCTCCGGTGTGCTCAGGGCGATGCACACGATGCCCAGACCGTGACTGCGCGACGGCCAGACGCGGACGTCCCCGGTGCCCGTGGGGCGGTGAAGTCCCTCGGCGAGGAGTTCGCGAGCGAACACCCACGTGACGGTCTCCTCGGCTCCGAGGTGGAAGGTGGCGTGCACGGCGTAAGGGTCGGCCGTGTCATATCGCAGACCGGTCCGGACAGGTAGGGAAGAGTCACCGGCCAGAATGAGCCGCAGGTGCAGTTCGCGGCTGACGGTGGTGTCCATGAGCGGCAGGGCCTTTCGCTCGGTGTGCGCTGGTGACGGCAGGCTTCTCAGCCGTGGTGGCTCTCCTCGCCGGTGTCGGTGATCTGGGGCAGGGGCGGGGCCGGGTAGACCTCGCGCTGGACGGCGTTGACGCCCGGGCAGGGGGTGACGGCGCGGCGGACGTCGTCCGTGTTCATGGGGTGCAGCCATCCGTCACGCACGGTCCAGCCGCACGCCCGGGGGCGCGGCTCGGCGGCCGTGGTGGCCACCAGGACGGCACGGCGCACCGTGCTGCCCTCCAGCGCGAACACCAACAGCGCACTGAGGGCGTAGAACTCGGCGTCGTCGACCACGGCCAGACGGGCCGGGTCGGTGTTCAGACTGAGGTCGGCGCGGCCCGTGACGAACGCGTTGTCGGTGCGCTCGACTGCGAAGTTGAGCGTGTGCATGCCGTCGCCGAGTGCCTCGAACACGGCGGCAAGGGCGGTCATCGCGCGGTCCGTGGCGGCCTCGATGGCCGCGTCGTCGGGACGGACAAGCTCCGGGCGGGCAGACATGGCGTGTCACTCCTGAAGGGTGATGGGCCGGGGCGCAACAACGGCTTCTCTCTCCCCGCGCAGCGGGTGGCCCCGGGGCTGCGCCCCGGGGCAGTGGGGGCGGCTCGCTGCGCTCGCCGGGGGTGGGGTCCCCTGCGCTGCGCTTCGGGGACCGGCGGGCGGGCTGCTGCGCAGCCGCCTGGTGCGGCAGGGAGGGGGCGGGCGCGCTGCGCGCCCCTAGCTCGGGTGGGGCGCTGCGCGCTGGGCCCGCGCGGGCCGGGGAGGGGAGGGCGGGGGGATGCCCCGGCCCGCGCGGGGGCTTGGTGGGTTAGCCGTGTGCGGCGGCGGCCGTGAGGGCCGGGAGCGCGAGCGCTTCGAGGGCGGCGGCCTGGTCGGCGTCGGTGAGGGTCTGCGCGGTCGACGTGACGGCCTGCATGACACCCCCGGCCGTGATCTGCCCGCCCCGGATGAAGTGCGCCAGGATGGTCTCCTTGGCCTCGGCGCCGATGCTGAGCGTCTTGGTGACGTGCTCGATCGTCTTCGTCGGGTCGGCCAGCGGCTTACCGGCCGCGTCCTCCATCTCACGCACCTTCGCCTCGACGTACTCCCGCGACAGAAACGTGCGCACGGCGTCGGCGGTCTTGGACGTGATCAGCTCCAGCGTCTTACGCTGGGTCTGCCCGGACCAGGACACCACGCCCTCATCCTGCCTGCCCCCCAGGTGGACGGCGCGCATGACGTCCTTGGCCATCGTCATACCGTTGCGGCAGACCTGGACCACCGCGCGCGGGGTGATCGTGTACGCCCCGCCCCCGACTTCGCTGTTGGTGATGACGAACCCGGCCGAAATCATCGGCAGCTCGTCACCGCTGCGATCGTCGAACGGCGAGCGGTAGCCGCGCAGCAGCGTGCGGGCCTGGACGGCGACCGCTTCGGACTCCACCCGCACGTACATGCGCCGGTCGGTCAGGTCGCAGCCGGTGACCTGGGTGGGGTGCCCGGACTGCTTCACCCCGTCCAGCGCGGCCAACAGCATGTCCAGGTTGTCCATCAACTTGTAGCTGTCGGACAGCAGCGCACGGGCCACGCCCTCGGCCGGCCGCATCCCGGGGCCGTGCTCACCCCGGAACGCACGGAGCATGAAACGCCGCTCGGGGGCGGTGCGCAGCCACGCGTTGACGTTCTCGTCCAGCAGCGGGACGTTGTCGGCGCGCATGCGGCGCAGGTAGGCGAGCGGGATCTTCAGCTTGTCGGCGATGCCCTCGTCGGCGACGGCGGTGGGCCGGTAGACGCCGTCCACGTCCGTCACGCCGTCCTCGGTGATCAGCGACTCCACACCCTCAACGTGCAGGTTGCCCTCACGGAAGCGCAGCGCGGCGGCCGGAGCGATCACGTCCAGCTTGCGGCGGTTCTGGTCCTCCAGGATGCGGGCCAGATCGGCCAGGTTCGCGTTCCGGGCCCCGGTCGGGGCGGCGACGTTCACGGCGCGCTCGGCGAACTGCTGAGTCATGCTCTCCCCTTCGTTGCGTCACGAGGGCGGGGCCACCGCCCCCGGGACGCTGCGTTGACTTCTGCGGAGCCGAGGGGCGGGGCCACCGCCCCTCAACACATCAAATAATAGACCTTTCCTGAGGTGTGTGAATCCCCATCTGACCTGGGCCTTTCACTCCATCCTGTGGTACTCAGACAGGGGGGTGATGCTCACCCGACGCACGTTCCTGACCGCCACGGCCATGATGCCGCGCAACTCGCACAGGTCGTAGCGGAGTTCGGGTACCTCACTGAACGGGTCGGCGTGCGCGTGAATCGCGCACACCCAGTAGCTACCGTGACGACTGGTCACACTGCCGTGATAGTCCACCTTCTGCCACAGCACCGGAGCCGAGCGATGCGGGTCCAGACTCCGCGCCACGGCGATAAGCACCGGGTCGGCCATCCGCTCGGCCATCAGCAGGAACCCGAACGCGCGCGCGACCGTCTCCCGGTCGACCGGCACGTCGGCCATCGCCGGGCCCGTATGCCCGGTGCGTGTCACGACCAGCCAGAGGTGAGGCCTGCGTCGACGACTTGAGAGCCTCTGGCCTGCGGGATCTCGACTAGGGCCGGACGACTCTCTGAAACGTCTGACCTGCTGCTTCTCTGATTCGAGGTCCTCTGACCTGGCACGCCGCAACTTGATCCGGACACACATCAACTGCTCTCGGACGCGGAGCAGCGACCGAGAAGGCTTTCGGGGTCCTGGGCGGTGTGCCGGTGAGCGGGCGAGAGCCTGTGGCCCCGCCCGACTGCCGGTGGGTGCGAGGGCTTCCCACTTGGCCTTGCTTGCGGCGATGATCGGCTGAGCATGCCGATGGCCGTAAGCGCGGCGGCCCGACGCCTGGGAGATCGTTTCAGTGCGAGACCTGCCTGCCCCGAGCTCGACGGGTGTCCGTATTGCTGGTGACCGCTATCAGTGGCTGGCTGCGTGGCAGGGGTGTGTCGCCGCTGTCCGGGATGCGGCGCTGCGTGCGTCCAACCCGGTGGTGGCGGTGGGCGTCGAGGTCGACGACGCGGGGAACTTGGACGATGTCGTCTTGTACCGGCAGGTGCCGCCGCACACCTACATGCAGGTCAAGTACGCCGCGGACAGCTCTACCCCGGTCAACGGTGACTACCTGCTCAAGCTCAGCGATCGCGGCGGCCCGTCGATCCTGCGGAAGATGGCGCAAGCCTGGGAGAAGCTCACCGAGGGCGGCACTCCGGTCGATCTCGCGTTGCTGAGCAACCGGTCCCCGGATGCGGAAGACCCGCTGATCTCGCTGAGGGACTCCCGCACTCAGCTTCTGGTTCCGAAGGCGGCGCAGCAGGGCCCGGGCTCCAAGAAGGGTGAGGCACGCAGGCGTTGGGCCGACGGTGCCGGGCTGAGTGAGGACAGGCTGCTGGACTTGCTGAAGGTGCTGCGCTTCGACCTGGCACGAGACGTGATGCACCTGCATGAGCACTTGCAGATGCTGATGTTCGCCGCAGGGCTGCGGTTCAGCGAGGAGGCCATGCACTCCGGCGCGGACTGGGTGGCCCGTCAAGTCGCCGACGGGCAGCGCCGCCTGTCCCTGGCGGATATCAGGGAGGCGATCCGGGCCTTGGGCCTGGAAACCGGCTCATCGCGTCCGGTGCTGTCCATCGCCACCCTGAAGCCGGATCCCATGGCGGAGGACGCCGATTACGCATTGGACTGGGTGGATCGCTTCGAGGGAGCCTCACCGTATGTGAAGCGGCGTCCGCTGGCCCCGGCCACCTGGGCGCAGTTGCAGGCGGACATTGAGGCCGCGCCGTACCGGATGCCGCCGGGCACCACCACGGTCGCTGTCACCGGCAGCCTGCGTCTGGCACCCGCTTTCGTGGTCGGTGCTGCCTTCCGCATGGTGGCCGGCTCCGACCTTGCCGTGGCTCAGCGTGAACAGCTGTGGTCATCCACCGCAGCGTACGACTCTCCGCTGACGCCAGCCGTCGATGAGCACACCCTTGACCTTGGAACGGATCTCGCCGTGGCCGTCGCGGTCGCCACGGACCCCACGCAGGACGTGCTGGACTTTTTGCGCGAGCATCGGGTGCCCGTCTCCCGGCTGCTGGTCTTGCGCCCGCCCGGAGGGGCGAAGGACAACTCCATCCCGGATGCCGCGACGGCCAGCGCGTTGGCCGTCGGTATCCGGGACCTGCTGCGCCGTGCCTGCCGCGCACATCCCGCGATCCACCTCTTCCAGGCCGGCCCCATGGGCCTGGCCCTGCTGCTGGGCAACCGGTGGAACCGGCTGCGCCCCACCACCGTGTACGAGGACGTCAACGCACAGCAGGTGTATGAGAAGGCCTTCGTCATCGACGCATGAGGGCTCGTTAAGCCCCTACGGTCCCGCCGCCGGAGGCGTCGTGGTGCCGCGTGCCAAGCGCATGTCATGGTGGAGCCGGGCGAGGCGGTCGCGGGCCGTGAGCCAGCCCAGCGCGACGGCGACCGGCAGCGGGCCGTGGAAGAACAACAGCCCCTCCACCGCAGCGGTCCCGCCCAGACGCTGAGCCCCCTCTCCCCGGGCTGTCCCTTCGGGGTATGCCCGCCGGAGATGCGAGGAGTGTGTCTTCCCTGGCCGGCTGTCTCGTCCCCCTGCCGTTAGCCGAGGTTTGCATCGGGCCTGGGCCCGGCCCGGCGGGTCCTCGATGCGAGGCAGCAGCTCAGACGGTCCCTCTCACCTGCATCAAGCACGCGGCTCCGATGCGGATGGCCGCTGCCGTAAATGATCAACTAGTCCTGGTGCAGGAGGGTTTGTCAGTGGTGGGTCTTACTGTGGTGAACGAGCAGCCATAGATGCCTGTTTGTGGCCGCCGTGCCCCAGCCCGGGGTCGGCGGCCGCGGCGTGCACCCGGGCTGGACGACGCGCCCGAGGAGGCACACCGCATGGGGATCGACGACGCATTCGACGCGTTCCAGAAGACCGTCAACGAAGACATAGACAAAACCAGACTGGCCCGCGAGCGCAGGGACCTGTTCAAAACCGCGCTGTTGAGCGAGCCGGACGTCCTGGAGACGTTCGGCTCGGGTTCTCTGAGCCGCAGCACGCAGCTCAAGCCCATCCACGACGTCGATGTCGTGATCGTCTACGACCCCGACGAGCACCCCGAGTGGGGGAACGACGGCCCGAGCGCCCAGGACGCTCTCGAGCACGTCCGCACCCAGGTCAACCGGCTGCTGAGCCAGACCAACGGCACCCACGCCAACGAGGTCCGGCACACTCTCGTGCGCAATCACGCAGTCAAGTGCTTCCTGGACGACCCCGAGGACCCGGAGGCCTTCACCGTCGACGTCATGGCCGCCCTGCGCCAGGAGGACGGCTCGCTGCTCATCCCCGAAAAGCTGAACACCCGGTGGGTGCCGGCCAACCCGGAATACCTCATCGGCCAAGTCGCCGATCACCAGCGGGACTGGCCGCACTTCCGGCCTCTGGTCAGGGTCCTCAAACAGTGGCGGCTCACCGCCCCGGTCCAGGGAGGCATCAAGTCTCTCGTCATGGAGGTCCTCGCCCTCAACTGCATGCCCAGGTCCGGCAACCGCTCCCAGGCACTGAGGACGTTCTTCACCGCCGCCGCGGTCCGCGTCCACGAGGGCGTGTGGGACCCGGCGGGGCTGTGTGGTCAGATCCAGCCGGACCTGGACCATGCAGGTCTGTCTGATGCTTTCGCCGACGCCGCAGACCTCGCGGAGCGGGCCTGCGTTGCTGCTGCCGAGGGAGACACCGACAACGCGCTGCGGCTGTGGCAGAGGATCTTCGGCGGCGACTTCCCGGCCCCTGCCGCGCCGGCCAAGCCAGCCTCACTGATCACCGGGACCCCCGCGCTCATCACTCCGCGGCCCATCAAGGATGCACCCCAGGGATGACGACCGCACACACGCCCAACGGCCGCACCCACCACACCTGGTGGGCGTGCGAACCGCGCCGACTGCACCGTGACCATGAGGAGATCACCGCTCAGTTCCCCGGCCTCCTCTGGAACGAGGCCGGAGCAGGGAGTTGGGAGGGCAGGCTGCCCCGCTGGCCTTTCGAGAGGCCCGAGCCCGAGCATCTCACCGCCTGGATCGGCGAGGAAGGGCTCCTTGTGCGTCTGGAGTACAGCCAGGCCTACCCCATGGTGGCGCCCCGGCTCGTTCCCGTGGATCCACTGCCCGAACCGTTTGAATGGACCCAGCACCGCTGGCACGTCAACGGCGACGCCAGCCTGTGCCTTCTGCGGGACGACGTATGGACGGGCCGCGAGTCGGTTGTCGATCTGTTGCTGAAGGCCGCCGGCTGGCGGATCGAGTATGCGTTGATGAAACATCAGGCGATCGAGCAGATGACCGGCAGCGGCATCGTAACCGACGATCGCCTCGACCACTTCCTGGCCCAGCCCCCGTCACCCGAGGACACCACTGACCACCCTGAGCTGGACACCGGCGGACAGGACGATTGCTCGTGCTGATCCTCATCCCGCAGGACGCCGCGACCACACTCCGCGCCTCGGGCGCGTGGGGCCGACTGTCGTTGCGTATCAGCCATCCGGACGACCTAGCGGTGGTGGGCGGCATCTCCGAGGGCGGCGGCTCCATCATCTCGGTCGACCCGCCGCCCCCTGCCCCTCGCCTGCTCGCTGGCTGCGACTCCCGTCCTACTGGCTACTGGTACCAGGCCAAGAGTGAACTGCACGCGCTCTGGTACCTCCTGCGGGCACGGCGGGGCACGTCCATGAAGCTGGACGCGTTCAAGGACGCGGTGCCCAGCGGTTTCAAGACGCCGGGAGAAGGCGGCTATGTGGCCATCACCCACGCCCCCGGCGTGAAGGACGCCTTCCCCGAAAGCGGTCTGCCCGACCTCGTCGCCTGGCACGTCACCCGCGCGGGCTTCCAGCCCATCGAGGCGTCGGCTGAGCCCGAAACCACCGGGATTCGGCAACTCGGCGGTCACTGGCCCGTAAAGGAACTGCAGAACACCCGCATCATGCTGGTCGGAGCGGGGAGCATCGGCTCGGCCACCGCCCACGCTCTGGCCGGCTACGGCGTCGGCCATCTCACCCTCGTCGACCCCGACCGCCTCGACTGGCACAACCTCGTCCGGCACACCAGCGCCCGCCGACACATCGGCCGGCACAAAGTCACCGCCCTCGCCGAGGAACTCGCCGCACTGCGCCCCGACACCACCGTCAGCGCTCTGGCCCTCGATGTCATCGAGCACGCCGACCACATCCGGGCCCTCCTCGCGGACACCCACCTCGTCGTATGCACGGCAGACGGAGTAGCCCCGCGCCGCGTCACCGGCCACTTGGCCCGCCGCGCCGGCCTCACCGCAGTGTTCGCGTGCGTCCTGCAGGACGGCGCCCTCGGCGAAATCCTGCGACTGCGCCCCTGGCCCCAGCACGGCTGCCTCACCTGCAGACGACGGACCCTCGCCGAGGCAGGCGGCCTCGACCCCGAGCCCGCCCTGGACGCCGGGTACGGCACCGGCACCCGCCACCGGCCGATGACCGCCGTCGGCTCCGACCTGCACCTGGTGGCCCAGCTCGCAGCCAAAACCGCCGTCGCCACCGTCCTCCAACGTGCCGGACACCCCGACCAGCGACTGCCGGGAGAGCATGCCCTGCTCGGCCTGCGTCGCCAACCCGACTGGGCCCCACCCTTCGACCTCGGCCACACCGCCGAGCTGCGCTGGCTGCCCGCCACACCACCGAGATCCGGCTGCCCCACCTGCGAAGCCCCATGACCCAGCAGCCCGTCACCACCGTGCACCTCACCGCACAGGCCTCCCGGATCGTCACCACCGAACTGCGCACGGCCGACCACAGCACGGAGACCGGAGGCATCTTGCTGGGACACCACACTCACGACACCGTCACTGTCCACCACGCCGGAACCCCCGGACCTGCCGCCGTGCGCACCCCTACCTACTTCCTCCGCGACCTGGCACACGCCCAGGCACTGGCCGACGAGGCATTCGCGAGCGACGGCAGCGTCTGGGTCGGCGAATGGCACACCCACCCCACCAGCCGCCCCATCCCGAGCGCTCGCGACGCCGCCACCTACAGGAAACTTCTCAACGATCCGGTACTGGGCTTCCACAGCGTCATCGCGGTGATCTTCGCTCCCCGGGCAGGCCGTTGGGAGGGCGCAGCCTGGGCATGCCGCCTCGGCCGCATCGAGCCGGTGCAACTGCAGCTCTCCCGCTCTGTCGGATGAGACGCCGAAAGAAGCTCGGGTGCTCAGAACGGGGGCGGCAGAGCACGTCACCGTTCACCGGTGGCTGGCCAGCCGCACCGTAGAGCTCTCAGGCGACGGCTGCCTCTGCGGCAGGGCTCTCACCGTCGGCGTCCCGGCCGTCGGCGGCGCCACGGATGCGGGGCCGCCGAACACCCCCGATGGTTCGACGCCGAAGCAGCAGGCTGCCCGCGGCAGCCGGGCTGGTCGTGCACGCTGCACAGGACGGCGCGCCTTACCGGCGCGGTGTCAGTCGTCGTCGGGGTCGTTGCGGCCGACGAACATGTCGTCGAGGGTTTCTTTGGTGATGGCTTCGGTCTCGTCTTCGATGGCTTGCTGGGCGGTCTGGCAGATGAGCTGGTCGAGGGTGTCCATGTAGCCGCCGGTGCGCTCGTGGAGTTCTTCCTCGAGGTCCAGGAGCGAGCCGGGCTCGTGGTCATAGAGCCGGAGGTTGGAGTCGTAGGCCCGCAGCACGGTGCGCCATCCCTCCTCCTGCCCCGCGTGGAAGGGGATGGGGTTGATCCGTATGACAGGCAGGCTGCTGCGGAACTGCTCGGAGGTGCGGGGCCGTTCGGTGCGGCGGCGGTTGTGCAGGCCCTCGTTGACGATGTCGGTGGCGCCGCGACCGCTGTAGATGACCGAGAGGCGCAGGCGGGCCTGGAGGCAGTCGAAGTAGTCGAAGGCACCGGCCAGGTCGCTGTCGTGGATGCGGTCGAGTCCGTCGATGAGGAGCAGGGAGGTACGGCTTTCGCGCATGGCGTGGATGACCGGTTCGGTCATGTCGGTGCTGCGGTAGGTCCGCTTGTCGATGTTGACGGTGTGGTCCATGCCGAAGAAGTCCGCGAGCGGCAGGGACCAGTCCATGTTGCTTTCATGGCGCGGAGGGACGTTGATGTAGACGACGGGGGTCCACTCGCTGTCCGGCCTGCGCTCGGTTTCCAGTAGTCCCTGGTAGGCGCGGCCGATCTGGAGCAGCAGCGTGGTCTTGCCGGCACATCCATCGATGATCATGCTCATGCGTTTTCCGGTGGGGCGGAATCGGTTGGTACGCAGGGTGCGCCGCGCGTCCTTCAGCCCCTGGGTCACATCGGGGGTGGAGACGGGGATCATCTCTCCGTGGTAGATCATCCGCGGGTCGGTGTCGGTGACCTTCGTGCCTTTGGGGGCGCAGTCCTGCAAGTCCGGCGGCTCGAGTTTGCGGTGCACGAAGTCCATGAACCCCTCCCGCACTGTGAGCAGTTCGGGATCCAGCGGCGACCACCGTGCAGCGAGAGCTGCGGGGGCGGCTGGTTTCGGGGCGGTGCGCGCAGCGTCCATCACGTCTCCTGCGGGTCTTGGCTGGGCGGGGGCGGGTCCTGATGGGGCCGCGGCGCAGGCCGCTCGGACGGATCCGCTGCCAGTTCCCGGAAGATGTCGCCGGCTGATCCGCCCAGGCTGTGCGCTCCCGCCGGAGCGGGACGGCGCCGCGGGGGCCGGGGCCGGCCCGGCGACGTCGGCGGGGCGGCGGGTTCGGGCACAGCGGCCGGCAGCGCGGCACGGCGGCCCGGGAAGAGGTCCTTGGCATCGACGTTGAGGGACGGTGCGGGCGTCACGCTGCCGGGTTCGGCCCGGGTGATCCCTGCATACGGGTTGGCCGGTGTTTCGGCGATCTCCAGGGGCTGCGGAACGAACGCGGCCACCGGCTTGACGGAGGTGGAGGTGGGGGAGGGGCCGCGCCGTGCGCGGGTCAGGAGATCGTCCACGGCCCGGGCGATTTCTTCCTCGCCGCCTTCCCGGCCGACGAGACCGGCGACGAGGTCGGCGGCCTTCTCCCACAGGTACTGGGTCCACGAGTCGCGGATCAGGTGCTGGCACTTGAAATCGAAGGGCACCCACGGACTGCGGGCGGGGTCCTTTTCGACCGTGTGGTCGTACAGCCACACCCGGCTGGGCTCGTAGGGGTTGTAGTAGACCGGCCAGCGCCGGCCCTGTCCCTTGATGCCGGTGTGCCGGTTCTTGAACTCCCGGATGCGATGGCTGACATACGTACGGTTGCCGATCTTGATGCCGTCGCGGGTCACGGTCCGCTTCGCCTGGAGGAGCAGCTTGCGGCTCTCATCCGGTGTGACCGGCCGCGGCACGGCGCCTTCCACGGCGACCGCCGCCGCATACATCTGGTTCGGGGTGAGGACCAGAGAAGGAAGGAAGGGGGAGCGCAGTCCTTCGTGCGGCCGCCGCTGCCATTCGGTGACCACCCACTCGTGCCACAAATCCTGCAGCTCGTTCAGCGTCCACAACCGCTCCTTGTCGACGTCGTCGCCGCGCGTGGCCAGGCTGTTGCCGGTGTAGCCGGCAACGAACTGGGAGAACATGCTCTTGACCGAGGCGTTGGTGCGTTCGATGACCGCCTTGTCGGTGGGGGTGCGCTCCCGGGCGGACTCCACCTCGATGCCCAGCATGCTGCACACGTCCTTGAAGTGCCGGGCCTTGAAGATCTTGGCGTTGTCGACGACCACCGTCTTCGGGCGGATCACCGGCCGCGCCGCGGCACCGGCCATCCGCGGATCGCCGGCCAGCATCTTGGCGTAGGGCAGGTCCGAGTTGGCGGCCAGCGCCTGCGGCGACCAACCGGGGCGCGCCGCGAGCGGCGCCATCGCCTGCCCCAGCAGCAGCGCGGCATCCAGCGACTTGGTGCCGCGGCCGCCGCGGCGCCGGCTGCCCGGCCCCTTCTTCCGGCCCGAAGCCTTGGGAACGATCATCCCGGCGATGAAGCTGCGGCTCAGAACGTCCAAGGCATAGGTCAACTCCACTGCCACGGGACGCCCGTCGTCGCCGAGCGCCAGGACGTCCAGCCCGGTGCCGTCGATCTCCACGCGCTCGCCCAGCAACGACACCGGCGCCGGATGGTAGGGAGGCTCGGGCGGGGCGGTGGCATCACTGCCCCGCCCGGGCGCCGCCTTCAGCGACTCCGCCGAGATCCCCAGCCGCTTGAGCAGGTCGTAGAAGGTGGTACGGGCCGGCATCAGGTCGCGGTACTCATCCGGATGCGCGCGTCGCAGCGTCGCGCGCACCCGTTTGTACAGCCGGGAGAAGGTGCCCGCCGACGCGCCGCGCTGGGCTTTGTCCTCCTGCTGGATCAGCGCCACCACCCGCTCGTCGACGTTGCCGTGGACGGTGCTCGTGCGCAGCCACCGCTTGTCGACCAGACCGAGCAGCCCGTGTGCTTCGTAGGCCAGGCATTTGCGCTGCACGGTAGCGACCGACCCGGTCAGGCCGGCCGCCTTCAGCTCGGCCGCCTTCAGGGCGTAGCGGGCGGTGCGGGTGGTGGTCGCCAGATCGTAGCCGCGCCGCGCAGTGAAGGCGCCGTCCCGGGCGCCGACAGGGCGGCCGGTCAGCACCTCCCGGACGTGCTCCTCCCAGCGGCGCACGTCCTTCAGCTGTTCTTCATCCAGCCGCTCCAGTACGGACAGGTCCGGCACCGCTCCCGGCTCCTGCGCCATCCCGTCGGCCTTCAACACGGCGAAGTCCGGGGCGGATACAAGGACGCAGACCACCACCAGCGCGTCCTGGCCGCCGTCGTCCATCGCCGCCAGGTGCACGGTGGAACCCTGCAAGGCGCCCACCAGATAGCGGCCTGTCTTCCATTGGACCGTCATTCCCGGCCGGAGCGTCCCGGCTGGCGCGTCCGGGGCGTCGACTGGCAGGGAAAGGACGGCGCTCATGCTGCCGCTCCGGCCGCCCACACCAGGCTGTCGGGGGTCAGGGGCTCATCCCAGTGCGTCGTCAGGTCCTGCGTCCACAGCAAGTTCCAGCTGCTGGCACGGCCCTGTCCCGGAGGAAGATCCACCGCGTCGGCGCCCCTGCTCAGCGGCAGAGGGCGGGCGAATGCCTCCAGCAGGACGGCCCTGGCGCTGGCGTCGGCGAACTCGTCGTGACGGAACTGCGAGACGATGTACACATTGCGGCGCAGCTGGCCGCCCGGGGCGCGGGCGACATCCACCTGCCATCCCGCCTGCGCGGCGGCTGCCTGGGCCACCGACCATTCCTGATCGTCCGGCTCCCTCCTGTCGGGGGAGTGCAGATAGATGATCTGCTGCCCCTCGACGGTGCGTGCCATGAACGCCGGGTTCACCACCCCCGCACGCTCACCCTCGCGCCATTCGACCTGCAGCGACGGTGCAGCCAGGTAGACGATGCACGGATCGCGGTCGAGGAACATGGCCGCATACGCGTGTTCCCGGGACCGGCAGCTGACGTCCTTCTTTGTGGTGGACGACCACCATTGGCGCACCTTCGACTTCCGTCCCCGGTAGGCGCGCTGCTCGTGCAGCACCGGCCATTCCTCCACCGGAAGTCCGCGCAGCGCCCGTGGAATGCTGAGGCGCTCGCGGCCCATGTCGTCGCGGTAGCGCACCTGTAAGTCCACGAGCTGCTCCCCTCGTGCCGCGCCGTGCCGTGCTGCGCGGCAGATGTCCACCAGGCTCCGGGCCTCCTGCGGCCTCGTGGGACACAGCCGCAGGGGTTCACCCGAAAGGATGCAGATGCCCTTGCTTCCTTGACGGCGTTTGCCTGCTGCTGGATAGCCGCTGGGCGCTGATCAGGCAATGCCACAGCAGGCGTACGCGGCGTGGACGACTACAGAAACAGCCGGTCCATCGAGTTGGGCATGCGCACCCACGGCAAGCATGTCAGTTCCTCCACCGGCGCCAAAGGGGAGGGCAGGGCATGACCTGTCGCCCTTCGGACGTCGACGCTTGCGGGCACTTCCCCGTTGGAAAGCTGCGGAATGCCCCGCTGCAGAGGCCGGTGCTGACGGTGCCAGACGGTCAGTGGCTCGATAAACCGGTAGCCGTGCCGGTGCGTTGTCCGCGGCAGCCAGTCCTGGTACTCGGTGCTGCACAGTACGCCGTTCAGGCGGCGCACCTCGAGCCAGGCCAGGTCCCGGGTCAGCAGCGAAAGCCGGCTGAACTGCGCCAGGGGCCGCACCCGCTGCTCGCCCAGCTGCGCCGCAAGGACACCCCACTGCTTCGTCTGCGCGGGATCCTCTAGATACCCGGAGCGCACGAGGATGGAACAGGCGTCCGCGAACACCCACCGTCCGGCAGGGCCCAGGCGTTTGCGCACCCGGTTCAAGCGCTGCTGCGCGCGCACGACCTCCGCGAGCTCGCTCAGATCGACGTAGGGGGGATCGGTGCTGCGGGAGTTGTCCGTCCAGCGCTGGTGGCGCAGGCACACCTGCCAAGGGTCGGGAAGGATCAGCCAGGCGGGCGAGCGGGTGCCGCGGCGCGCCGCACACAGGGAGCAGGCCTGCACGATGTAGCCAGCCCGCGCGTCCCAGGGCCATTCCCAGTCGTCCTTGGCGTTCTTGGGCATGAGGAATTCGTCGCGCAGCCCGATCAGACGCTCCTGCATCTCGGCGACGGTGTGGCCGGCCAGGGTGGCCAGCCGCTCGCGCGCGTAGCGGCTGACATACATCTCGGTGTACTGGGGATCGACGGGCACCGGGCCAGTGCCCATGCTCCGCAGCACCTCTTCCGTAGGGCGGTTGTTACGGGCAGCCAGCCGCGTCACGTACGAGCCGGTGGACTCGCCCTGCAGGAACCGCAGCCGCAGATGCATCCGGCGCCGCCCGAGCCATTGGTCCCGCTTCTCCGCCACGACGGCGCTCCTTCCGGGATGTCCGGCTGCGGCTTCATCTAACTGCCGCCGCACCCGGCAGGCAGCCCAGGCTCACGAAATGGTCCCACCTGGCCTACACCCGGTCCCAGAGGCGACCCCTTACGCACACGCGAAGAAAACAACGAGCAGCTTCGATCAGCGTCGGCCGGACCTTGCTGGAAAGCTGCCAGGCTCTCCACTGCAAAAAGGCTGGTGAAGGTGCCCTGCGGGCACGGAGTTCCGCGGCAAGGGAGTCAGCGCGTCACATGTCCGGCCGTGTTCAGCTGCGCCCCCACCAAAGAGAAGCCGTCGCTGCGGGAGTGGACGCCCTGGGCGGCACGCGACACGCGGCCGCGACCATCATCGCCGCCTGCGGCACCGGCAAGACCCTCATCGGCAAGCGCGTCGCCGAGCACTTCGCTGCGCGGGGCCCCGTCCTCGTCCTCGTCCCGACTCTTGAACTCCTGACCCAGACGGCGGCCCGCTGGCTGGCCGACGGCGGCTTCGACCAGCTCATCGGCGTGTGCTCACTGCCCGGCGTTCACGACCGCAGCCTGCGCGGCCGTCTGCTGCTCACCGCAGACGCCCGGGTCCTGGCCCGCCGCGTCGCCGAGGGAGGACGCATCGCCGTCTTCGCCACCTACGCCTCCCTGCCCACCATCGCCGAGGCCCACCGCGGCGAACGCCTGCCGCCCTGGGCCTTCGCCCTGGCCGACGAAGCCCACCGCACCAGCGGCGACTGGGACAAGCGCTGGGCGCTCATCCACGACGACCGCGCCATCCCGGCCGCGCACCGCCTCTACATGACCGCCACGCCCCGCAACTGGCGCACCACACCCAACCCGAAGGCGCGCACCCGGATCGAACGACTCGCCTCGATGGACGACCCCACCATCTACGGCCCCGTCGTCTACCGCCTGGACCTGGCCGAGGCGATCGAACGCGGCATCCTCGCCGACTACCAGCTCATCGTGCCGGAAGTCCACGACAGGATGCTGCGCGACATCCTCCACGACCCCCTGCCCACCCCCCATCAGGACGGGCTACGTCTGGCCGCGATGCAGGCGGCCCTGCTGATGTCCATGGCCGAGCACGACGCGCGCCGGGTACTGTCCTTCCACGGCCGGATCGCCGCCGCCCGCGGCTTCGTCGCCTCTCTGCCCGAGACCGCCGACGTGCTCGCCGACCGCACCGGCATCCGCAACCCCTGGGCACACGCCCTGCACTGCCACCAGGCGCCCTGGCGACGCCAGCAGATCTTCCACGAGTTCGAGCACTTCTCCGCCCACACCCCAGGGAGCACCGCCGGCAGCCACGACTGCGCCGTACTCGCCAGCGTCCGCGTGCTGAGCGAAGGCGTCGACGCCCCCGACACCGACGGCATCCTGATCGCCGATCCGCGCCGCAGCCCCAACCACATCGCCCAGAGCATCGGCCGGGCCCTGCGCAAACCCCCGGGCCAGGCCAAGTGCGCCTCCATCTTCATCCCCGTCTACATCGCACCCGGCCAGTCCACCCGGCAGGCCATGGAATCCTCCTCCTTCTCGGACTTCTGGCGCTTCTTCAACGGCCTCGCCGTCTACGACACCAAGGCGTACCAGCGCTTCGGCCCCTTTTTGAAAGCGCGGCCACAACCCCTTGCACCTCGCCCGCACCGTGCCCGCGAGATCACCCGCACCCTGAAACTGCGCACCCACAAAGCCCCCAACAACGCCTTCTGGAACGACGGCCTGCAGGCAGCCCAGGCCTTCCGCACCCGCCACCATCACCTGAACATCCCCAGCGAACACGTCACCAGCGACGGCTTGGCCCTGGGCCAGTGGATCGGCCAGCAACGCTCTCTCTACGCCGCAGACGCCCTGCCGGCCGACCGCATCGCCGCCCTCACCAGCATGGGACTGTCCTGGCCGCATCCCCCCGAAAGCTTCGAACACCACCTGGCCCAGATCACCGCCTGCGCCGCCCGCCACGGCACCCTCGCCCTGGGCAAGAACGCCCACGGCGGCGACCGCCGCCTGGCCGCCTGGCTGGAGACCATGCGCCGCCGCGCCGACACCGGCCAGCTCGCCCCTGCCCGCATCGCCTCCCTCAACGCCGTCGACCCCTTCTGGAACCCGCCCTGGAGCCTGCGCTGGCAGTACACCTACGCGCAGATCAGACGCCGTCTGACCACCACCACCTGGCGGTGCACCTACCACCGCCACGACAGCCGTGACTCCGCCTGGGACAGCTGGCTGGACCGCCAGATCACCCACTTCCACCTGCTCGATCCCCAGCAGAGGCATCTCCTGGCCGCCCTGGCCGGCGCCTGCCCCGACGCCCACCCCCACGCCATGCTGCTGACCCGTCCCACCGGCCTGCGCGAGCGGGCCTTCAACCGCGGCCTGCGCGCGGCACGCCAGTACCACCAACGCCACGGGCACCTCGACATGCCCAAGGACCACACCGAAGAGGTTTTCGGCGACTACCCCGTGCACCTCGGTGCCTGGCTGGCGCGGCGGCGCAGGGACAGCGCCCAGATGACCCCCCGCCAGCAAGCGGGCCTGGCGGCTCTCGGCTTCGAGACGATGCCCATCTTCCTGCCGCCCGCACAGCCATTTCGCGACGCAGCTGCCTGAACCAGCGACCACGCTCCGCCGGGCGGCCGGAGGTCAGCCTTTACCCGTGCCGGCCGCGAAGTAGAAGACGCGCGAGCCGCGCTTGGACCGCGCCGCCCGCCCCTGCTCGACCAGCGCCTCCAGCGCGTGACGCATCGCAGGCTCCTTGATCCTTCGGCCGGGGTGCGCCCGGGCCAGCGCGGTGGCGACATCGTGCGACGAGCAGGGCTCGCCCCGCCGTTTCAGCTCATCGGCCACCAGATCCCGCAGCGTCGGTGCCTGCTGCGCGGCCGCCGGCGTTTCATCCGGTGCCCCGGCATCCCGGCGACCACCAGGAGCGGCACCGTCGGACACGGGCGCAGCGGCAGGACCGCTGCCGGTCGTGGCTGCACGGTCCGGCCCTGGTTCGGGGCAGGCGGCGGGGGAATGACCGGACAGGGCCTCCCGTATGCTCAGCAGCAGGGCGTGGTTGTCCTCCAGGGTGTGCAGCTGATCCTGCAACGCGTCGATTTCCGTACGGACACGCTCGCGGTCTTTTTCGACGAGCTCCAGGTCGGCATCGATCTTGGCCGCGTAGTTCGTTCTGAGGGTGAGAAGTTCCGGGGTCGCTTCCACTATGACGGCCAGCCTCCCGCAGCAGTGCGCACTCCGGTGGACGTTAGCGTCCGCACGGCGCTGCCCGGCGACTGTGAACGAGAAGGGACCGATCTTTACCCGACCATGTGCGCACGTGGTCAATTGTCGTCATTATGCGACTGGTTCCACATTTCCCATGAGCCGCGCGAGCGGTGAGCCGGTGGACCGGCACGGTGTGTGCAAGCAACAGCAGGGACCAGCCTGTCGCGCCTCTGGACACGTGAACCACGCGAATCCTTGTGGGTGAGAGCGGAGAGCAAGGCAAGGGGCCGTCCAGCTGCGAGGGGACCTCAGGCCGGGCTGGGAACTGCTGGGTACTGCCGCCCCGTGCCGTTCCCTGACCACCAGGCGGCCCACTGCCTTCGCCGGCCTGATCCATCTGGTCTGCTGCGGCGGGCCGAGTGGTGAACCGCTCGGGTGTGATGGGCACGGCGCAGGAGACCGGGGCGCCCTGGCTGGCAGCTGCATGCCGACCGGGTCAGGCGGCGCCGAGTTCGGGGGTGTGTAGCTGCTGCGTGGTTCCGAACACCTCGTCGAATGCGAGGGAGCGTCTCGTGGGCACCAGGTGGTAGGGGGAGCCTGAGCCTGCGGCAGGTTGCGGACCTGTGCGGCCCAGCATCAGGACGTCCAGGGGAGTGAGGACGTCGAGGTTGTCGAAGACGTAGCAGATCGGCAGCTGGGTCCATGCGGCGAGCTGGAGGTGCGCCATGACGGCGGCCCGTTCCACCGCATGGCGCTGGGTGATGCGGCTGGTCATGCGGCTCTTGCAGTCGATCAGAAACACCTGCCGGTCCTTGGCGGCCACCAGATCGGGTGTCCACCGCAGCGAACTCCCGGTGCCCCGCAGGGCGACTCGCACCGCTTCGGTCAGCACGCCCTGGCCCCAGGGGCTGACGTCCCATCCGCGCAGGGCGAGTTCCTCAGCGACACGTTTTTCGTGCGCGTCGCCCACGGCCTTCCTTTGCTGAAAGCTCGGCATAACGGCAAGTGTTGCTCTCCTCCTCAAGGTCGAAACAACCCGGTGTCCCGTCTCGGACACTCCTGGCCAGGGGTGTTGGCGGTCGTTGTCGTTCAGTGGCGTTCATGGGTGTCCGCCGGTGTCTCCCCGCGTCTCAGGGTGTCTCACTCTGCCTCGAAACAACATGACCGGATCTGACTCCTGCCGCCGTAGGCCGGGAGCTGCGGCCCACCTGCCGTGCGTCTCTCGTCTCACCGTGGCGGGACGGGGCTTCAACGTGCTGCCTTCCGCGCCGTTTCGGCGGGAGACGAGGGCTGCCAGGTGATCACCTTCCTGGCGTGGCATTGCTCGGTGCGCAGCGTTCGGGCAGGCGCCAGCAGATCTCGTCGTGTTCCCTGAGGTGCTGCCAGGAAGCCAGGAGACGGCAGCGGACCAGTTGGTCGAGGAGATCCTCCACCTGCTGCGGGGACTGACCGCCGAGCCGGGCAAGGACGTCGACTTCCGCGCTTCCGAAGCCGTCGGACGTGTGGGCTGCCAGGACCAGAGCGGTGAGCTGCACCGTGGGGGACATCCCGCGCGGCGCGACCAGCGGGATGGGGCGCAGGGCCCAGTGGGATGCGCGGGCGCGGACGCGACGACCGGATGTCTGGGTCTGCATGTCCGCATCGAGCAGATGCGCTTCCACGTGGGCACGTCGCGGGAGGGAACAGCGCAGCCACCCGGCATGTTCCAGCTCGGCCCAGAGCTCGGCACGGTCGTGCAGCCGCATGCTGCGCAGAAGACCTCTGGGGAGCCGGACGCGGCCTCGGCCGTCGGCGCGCAGGGCGCATTGCAGGGCCAGCAGCCGGGCGGCGGGGGAGGAGAAGCGGGGCAGCGCCACCCCAAGGTAGGTGAGCATTTCCCGCACGCGCAACCGTTCGCCCGGTCCGTGCGGGGAACGAGTGCGCTTGGCGGCTGCACCGGCCGGCCGTGGTCGTGCGGAGGCCGGCAGGGTGTCGGGTACGACGGCGGTGTTGGTGGTGGCGGCCGCGCAGGCGGCGCATGCGTCCGCGAGGCGCCACCAGCGCCCGCTGCGGTCGCAGGTCAGCGCCAGGAGAACGGGGCCGGCGCAGCCGCGGTGGCGCGGATGCCAGGAGCAGTTGCGCGCCCGGCACTGGCAGGTCCGCAAGTGCCCGGGCAGCACATCGCGCCGGGCGTGGCGGGCCAGGTGCGTCAGGGCGACGGAGCGGGCCGAGGCGGCCTGCAGCCGGTAGCCGTGCAGCGTGCATTGAGGGCAGGTCAGCACCGGCCCGCCCGGCTGCGGGTGCAACTGAACCGTCCAGATGCGCTGCACCGTTTCGTGCGTGGGGAGCCTCATCGGGCTCGCTGTCCCTCCGATCTGCGGGCCGTCGAACGGGCGCGTCCCGGAAGACGGGAGGGGAGCGCCTCGCAGCGGCGATCCCCGCACCGCCACTGTCACCCCTTCCCTAGCAAATAGTGCAGAGGTCTGCACTGACAGGGCAGGGTTCTGCACCGTCGGATGGTGGGATGACGATCTTGCCGCCCGACCCCGACCTCGCCGCGCTGCGGGTGACGCTCGCGCGCCTGAGGGTCGAGCGCAACTGGACCTTCGACGAACTCGCCCGCCGCAGCGGTCTGGCCCGGCGCACCCTCATCGACCTGGAACACGGCCGCACCACCGGCAGCGTCACCACTTGGCACGCCCTCGCCCACGCCCTCGGCGTCCCCATCGACGAGCTCCTCGGCTCCCTCTGCGCAGACCACACCCCACCCGGCCCGACGCAACTGTGAACCGCCCGTCGGGCACCTCCTTCGCCCGGTGCGACATCACCTGAACAGGCGACCCGTCCTCGATCACAGGTTCGCTCACTCGTGCGGGTGTTCCCTGGGCTTGCGCCATCCGCAGGACACTGTGAGCAGCTGTCCCGGTGCGGCGGCGCGCCGCCTGGCACCTTCACCGCCATGTGCCCCAACTCCACCTCCACCGCATGCCGCTGGGACGGCAGCCCCCGCGACACCCGGCCCCGACGCCCGCTGCGCGTGGCCGCCACCAGCCCCAGCCGCCTGCTACGCACCGGCCAGAGCAGCCGCTGCCGCGCGTGCGGCAGCCCCATCGACTTCTACCAGCGCGCAGACCAGCGCCCCATCGCCCTGCACCCCGCCGAACTGGCCGCTGCCCTCGTCCCCGTTCCCTGCCGCTGGCACCTGAGCTGCGGCATCGCCCACCCGCACGGTGACGGCAGCGCATGGTGCCGCATCCCGCACGCCGTGCTCTGCCCGGCCCGCATCCCGACGCTCCGCCTGACCTCCCACGTCGAGGAGATGCGCCGCCAACTCGGTGTCCGGTCCCGCCGCCTGATCGACTCAGGGGTTTTCGCCCCGGCCGCGCTGCCCCCGCCCGAGCCGGAAGCCAGCAGCGCCCGGCCTGCCCGTCCCGTCGTACAACTGCTGCTGGGCCGCTATCTCGCCGACCGTCCGATCGAGGACATTCGGTGTGTGGCCCAGACCCGGCACCGTCGCCGCTGTCCGCTGCCTGTACTGGCTCCCGGCACCCCCAAAGGAGTCTGGAAGCTCCTGCCCGCCGGCCCCCAGCGAGGCCAACTCACCATGCCCACCGGACCGATGGCCGTCTACGACCTCAGCCGCATGCCGTACGGCGAGCAGCTGCGCTGGCGCACCCAGCACTGCCCCGCCCATGCCGCAGCGCCGAACGCCGCCGACCTCGCCCTGGACGGATGGCAGGTCTTCGACCCCCTCCTGCACGCAGCCCACATCCGCACCCGCCTCCCGCACGCCCCCGGCGACCAGGCGTGACGATGGCGCACCATGCCCTGGAAATCACCCTGACCCGGCCCCTCACCGCAGCCGAGCTCCACCACGCCGCCCGCACGATGCCGCTCGCCCCCAACCGCGACGCCACCCGGCTCATGACCGTCGTGCGCGCCAAGACCCCGGGAAAAGCCCTCACCGGACTGCGTCGCCAGATCGGCACACGGCTGCCCGTCGACGTCCTCACCACGCACTACCCCGACCGAAGCGGCAAGGTCCTCCTCAACGTCGCCTTCGCGCCCGCCGCACACACCGCCCTCAGGGCAGCGGCCGACCAAGCAGCACAAACACCTCAGCGCTTCCTGGAGCTGGCCATTCACCGGGCACTAGCCCAGCACGCCGACGCCGAGGCCGACCGCCTCGAACGAGCCCTGCCGCACCTGCTCGCCCACACCACCCCAGCCCATCTCCTCGCGGCCGTCGGGCACTGCCTGACCCGCACCTCCGGAGCCGCGCCGTGCTGAACCCGACCGACGAACAGGCTGCCGAGGCCGACGCCTTCCACGCCGGCGAACACCTGGCCCTGCAAGCCGGCGCGGGCACCGGCAAGACCACCACCCTGACCCAGCTCGCCCACGCCACCCAGCGCCGCGGCCGCTACCTCGCCTACAACCGGGCCATCGCCCAGGACGCCACCAGGCGCTTCCCCAAAAGCGTCCTGTGCAAGACCGCCCACGCCCTGGCCTACGCCGCCGTCGGTCACCGCTACGCCAGCCGCCTGGGCGCCCCCCGCCGCCCCGCCTGGCAGACCGGCCAAGCGCTCGGCATCACCAAAGCCATCCGCGTCGGAGAACGCGACCTGTCCCAAAAGACCCTCTCCTATGTCACCCTGCGCACCGTGGCCCGCTTCTGCCACACCGCCGACGCGACGATCACCCGCCACCACATCCCCCAGCTGCGCGGCCTGGAAGAGCCCGGCCTGCACGCGCAACTCGCCGCGCACCTCGTCCCGTTCGCCCGCAAGGCATGGCTGGACCTGCAACACCCCGACGACGGCGCCGTCCGCTTCGACCACGACCACTACCTCAAGATCTGGGCCTTCACCCAGCCGAAGATCGACGCCGACTTCCTGCTCCTCGACGAGGCCCAGGACACCAACCCCGTCGTCGAGAAGATCTTCCTTGCCCAACGCGACCACGCCCAGCTGGTCATGGTCGGCGACTCCGCTCAGGCCATCTACCACTGGCGCGGCGCCAAAGACGTCATGGCCGGCTTCGACGGCACCCAGCTTGCCCTTTCCCGGTCCTTCCGCTTCGGCCCCCGCCTCGCCGAGGAAGCCAACCGCTGGCTGTACCTGGCCGACGCCCCCATCCGTCTCACCGGCGCCGACACCGTGCCCACCGAACTCGGCCCCGTCACCCGGCCTGACGCGGTCCTGTGCCGTACCAACGTCGGCGCCATGGCCCAGGTCATGGAGCTGCTGTCCGACGGACACCGGGTCGCGCTGGCCGGGGGAGGAGACAGCCTGCGTGCTCTGGCCCTGGCAGCCCGCGACCTCAAAGAAGGACGCCGCACCACCCACCCCGAACTGGTTCTGTTCACCACCTGGGGCGATCTGCAGGACTACGCCGCCTACGACCCCGCCGGCCGCGATCTGCAACCCCTGGTCGACCTGGTCGACACCCACGGCGCGGACGCCATCCTGGCCGCCGTGGCCCATCTCGCGCCCGAAGACCAGGCCGAGGTGACCGTCTCCACCGCGCACAAGGCCAAAGGCCGGGAATGGGCGCAGGTGAAGATCGCCGACGACTTCACCCCACCCTCCGACGGGCCGCCGCACGACACGGGGCAGGGAACCGTCCGCCGGATCGACGACAAGGAGGCCTGCTTGGCCTACGTAGCCGTCACCCGTACCCGGCACCGCCTCGACATCGGCGGCCTGTCCTGGATCAACGAGCATCCGCAAGAAACATCGGCCGGTCCTCAGCCACCGCGGTGATGCCCAGGGCGGGTTCCGGGCCTTTGGAGCCTCCGCCGGGAAGATGCACGGGGAGCAGCGTTACGGATTGCAAGGGACGGGCGGCTGCCTCTGTCGGTGACGGCGCAGGCGAGAAGCCCTCAATGGCAGCCCGCTGTCCACAGACAGCCCCCGGCAGGCTTCTTGAGCTATGGACATCAGCTCGCCGGGCATCGCCCGGAACAACAAGAAGACGCCGCGCTGCGAACGCCACGACACCCTCCTCCAGGCCGAGGAGCTCAGCGAGTTCGCGGCCCGGTTCCCGGCCGGCCACCAGGCGCAGATGGCGTTCCTCCTGGCCAACTACGCCGGCAACGCCTCCCTGGTCGCCGCGCTCTTGGGCACTGGAGTGCGTACGGTGCGCCGCCACTGCCGTGGGTGGCCGCCACCGCCCGGGCTCCGGCTGCGCCGGGCCCTGCACCGCCGTGTCGTGGACCTCGTGTGCCCGCGGTGCCTGTCCGATCGTGCGGTGGAACAGGCGCGCCAGGCGAATCGGGAAGCCCGGCGCGCGGCCCGACGGCTTCCGCGTGATCCCGGCGGCATGGATCGCTGACACACCGGGTGCCCGAGAACTTTCAGCTCCCTCAGAACGCTGAAAGCTTTTCTGCATTGATGATAGTGAAAAGCTGATGCAGATGCGGAAGTTGCATGGATTCAGGTAAGATGGTGGCATGGGATTGCGCTTGGAGGAGTCGCTGCGGCTGACGGTGGCCGCGTTGATGCAGGTAACGGGTGAATCGCAGCGGTCGGTCGCAGGGGTGCTGGGACTGACGCAGACACAGGTGTCGCGCCGGCAGTCGGGCACCATCTCCTGGAGCCTGCGCGACGTCGACGTCCTGGCCGAGCACTACGGCATCGGCGCGCTGGATCTCCTGGCGGGTCCGACCAGAGCGTGCGAGGCGCTGCCCGCCGACAGGCGCCGTACCGCGCGGACCGAAGCAAGGGGGACGGGCCGGTGAGCGACTTCGACGCGATCGACTCGCTACTTGACGCCGTCGGCCCCCAGGCCGAACTCCCGCCCTGCCACGTGCGCCGCGAGCTGCGGGAGCGGGCTCGGCTGTCCAAGGCACAGGTGGCACGCGCGCTCGGCGTGAGCCCCTCAACCCTCAGCGGATGGGAAAGCGGCCGGGACCCGGCCGGCGAGATCCGCACCAAATACGCCTACCTGCTGGACGGGCTGAACGCCAAGCTCGCCACCGAGAGCGAGACCGAGACCGAGGCGGCGCCGGCTGCGGAGCAGCCCGTCACGTCAGGCACGGCCGCGACTGTCACCCCTTTGTCTTCGCTCGACCTCGGCCAGGACGAGGAAGGGGACGACGTGGAGCTGCTCGTCGCCCCTGAGCCCTGTGTGCTGTGCGACCGTCCCGCCGGACAACGCGTGGCGGGGTTCGCTCAGCACCTGACCCCGGCCGACTGCCAGCCCACCGCCACCGGGGCCCCAGCTGCCCCGCTAGCCGGACAGCCCACCGCGCACACCTCGAAGGCGCCGCTGCGCACGACACGTCCGGCGCGTGCGACGGAGCGTTCCAAGGGCCCGGCCCGCCACGCGTTCCAGGAGACGTCCGGCCCGGTCGACCTGATCCGCGAGGCCGTGCAGGGCGCGCTCGCCGAGCACCAGGGCGACGTCGACGCAGCCACGGCGGCGCTGGTGAAGCGGGCCATCCCGGACGCGATGCGACTGCTGGACGAGACCCGTAAGGGCGCCCGATACGACATGATCGCGCACCCCTGGATCCCCGACATCCTCAAGAAGCAGACCGCGCGCGGCGCGGACCAGATCTGGGAAGCCCGCCCCAAGTGGACCCGTCACGAACTCCCGCCCGGCCGGCATCAGGTGACCGCGCTCGACATCAACGGCGCCTACCTCTCCGCCCTTAAGACGCACCTCCCCCTGGGCCAGCTCGAGCACTCCACCGGCCTCGCCCACGACCGCCGCCGCTCCGGAGTCCACCTGATCACCCCGCCCGAGTGGGAGCACGAGGCGGTGCTGCCCAACCCGATCGGCCAGCGGGACGAGCCCGGTCCCCTGTGGGTCACCGAGCCGACGCTCCGCCTCTTGCTGCGCCTGTCTGGCCCCAAGCACCAGCTGTGCGACCCTCCTCAGATCCACGAGTCGTACACCTCCGGGGCCACGGAGAACCTGCTGGAGAAGTTCCGCATCGCCCTGAAGGACGCCCGCGACACGGCGATCGAGCAGGGCGACACGGTGACGCTGGAGTACGTGAAGGCGATGTACTCGAAGTTCGTCTCCACGATGGGGGAGTCGAACTACAACCGGGAGCTCTACCGGCCGGACTGGATGCACCTCATCCGCAGCCAGGCCTTCGCCAATCTGTGGCTCAAGGCGCTCAAGGCCCATGACGAGGGCCTGGCCGTCGTCCGGGCGATGGGCACCGACGAACTCCATGTCATTGGTGACTGGCGCCGTGTCTTCGCCGAAGGCCGAGCTGTTACCGAGGTCAAGGTCAAGGACACGTACACCGCCGGAAGCGACGTCGCTGAGCACGCAGACGAGGGGGAGTAGTGCCAGGGAAGAACATCGACTTCGGACGGTTCGGCGCCCGGGGCATCAAGGGCAGCGACGCCGTCGCTCGCAAACTCGACGAACTCGCGGGCGGCATCGCCACTCCCGTGACCGCCAAGCGCGGCTGGATGGCGCGCCTGCACTACCTGACGAAGTCGACCCCGACCCTGAAGGCCGCGCAGGACGCCGGACTCACCGTGACCCACCGGACGCTGAAGGCCTGGCTGGAGGGCAAACGCCGCCCCTCCAAGACCAGCCTGGAACGCATCGAGCAGGCATATCGGACGGTGCGCCGTCACAACGTCGCCCGCCACCTCCTCAGGCGCCTCAACCGCGACGGACGCGGCACCCGGGTGGAGATCCACCCGCTCAACCAGTCCCAGGTGCCGCAGCAGCTGCAGCGCGTGGTGGAGTACCGGACGATGAACGTGCGCCGCTGGGACCGCATCGTCGGCTCCTGGGCGGCCGGCGACCACCAGAGCCTCGACGCAGCGTGGCAGGACACGATCGTCGACCTCGGCTCGCAGTGGGGCCAGTACGAGTACGTCACCAACGTCGGCTTCGCCGCATAGAGCCGGCGCCGAAACGTGGTCTTCGGCGCCTGCTGGGATGGCGTACGGTGGGGGACACCGACGCGGGGTGGAGCAGCTCGGTAGCTCGCTGGGCTCATAACCCAGAGGTCGCAGGTTCAAATCCTGTCCCCGCTACTGCCGAAGAAGCCCGGATCTACACGATCCGGGCTCTTTCGCGTTCCCTGGACGATCCTCGCGCCATCTGTTTTCTCCCGCCTGGCGCCGCCGCGTCGGCACAGGTCACCATGGATACGCGGGCGTGTCGGGGCCATGACATTCCCTCAGCGGCCGCTCAGCCCTGCACACAGTGAAGAAGGTGGTGGGGTGTGGTCGGCGTGGCTGCTTCGGGGACCGGGGGTGGCAGGTGCGCGGACTGAGCGTCGGCACGACCCCCGCGCCGTCCGCAACTCGATGGGCTGCACGAGAGGCCCGGCACTGAATTGTCGTACAGTTCGGACCTCTGCGAACGACGTTGGTACGCGATCCGCTCCGGTCGCCGCCAGGCGAACTGGTCGGCCTCCTTGGCCGTGCCCGGCCGACTGCCGTCCGGCAGACGGACGGACTACAAGTCCACTGGAAAGTAGTCGCCTTTGTGGAGATTGCAGATCCAGTGGGAGAGCTGGACGTTGAGCAGCGTGTGCTCGCCCCCTGCGGTGAGCGGGATGCGGTGATCAAGGGTTGCGCACCACATGTCGGGCCAGGCCCGTTCACGCTCGACGGCCGTCTTGCATATCTGGCAGATCCAGCCGTCGCGTTCGTACACCGCGAGAGGATCCAGACGCTCGACGGTGGCCTCCAGGCCCAGCTCGCGCATCCGGGCGGCGTAGCTGCCGGCCGCACGCGACACGCGCTGCAGGCGCTCGGACCGGGCTGCGTAGGCGGGTGTCCACAGCCGAGGCACGGACTCCTTGCCGCATACGAAGGCTGTCCAGGTGTACTCCTGGTCCGTCTCGTCCACATCACGGATGATTTCCGTGTACCACCGCCACGTCCCGCCCTCTGCCTCGAAGGGCCCGAAGGTGTCATCCAGTGGCTTCAGGCCCAGGAAGGCTCCCAGGATCAAAGACGTCGGAGTCCACGTATGGTCAGTCAGGTAGTAGAACGCCGCGCCGGTCTGCATGTGGACGGACAGCGCCACCTGCTCCAGTTGCCAGCTGCTGCCGCTGTGCGGTCTCACCTGCCAGGGGATGGCGTAATCCGGCAGATCGACGGCGCGGTGGACGGCGATGACGGAACCGTGCCGTTCCACCACGTCGCCCGGCTTGGGCGAGTAGCCCTGGATCTCATACGGAAAGAGCGAGCCAGCAGGCAGAGTGCGAAACGCCCGCGCAGGCCGGGCGCCTTGAGGATCGGGCGAGAACACGGGCGGCCGGGTGATTTCCCCGCGCTCGATGCGGCGGTTGAAGCGCCGATTGAGAGTCAGATTGCAGCGGGGCGAGCACACGTGCCGGTCGCGGTGCTTCCAGTGCGCCCTGGCCGGGACCGGCTCCCCGCAGACTTGACACGGTTCTCCGCCCTTGGCGCGCTCGCCGGCCTTCAGTTGCTCATCGCGCCAGTCCCAGTAGGCGTTGTCGTTCCCCACCTGGCCCCCTCTCCCTCGGCCACCATAGGTCACGCCCGTCCAGCCGTACGGTGTGGTCCTGATGACTTGTCCTGTGAGATGACCACCGTGTGGCATGCGCCCGGCCTGTACGCACAGTGATCACCCGACCGTGAGCCTCACAGCAGGGAGACGCTAACTGGCGCAAAAGGGGGAGCTGTTGCTTTGTATCCCTCTAGGATGACTGCCCGCGATGAGTGCTCAGGTGCCTCATCCGCACGCGTAACGCCCGCACGCCACGCCCCTGCCCGTCGCCCGGCGGAGCGGGGAGATACGGAGCAGCTCGACCGTGCACCTCATCCGCTTCTCCGCGTGCGGGTTCCGCTCGCTGACCCATGTGCAGGACATCCCGGTCAGCAGCCCGACGATCCTGGCCGGCCGCAACGACGGCGGCAAGAGCGCGGTCCTGGCCGCGCTGGCCTTCCTTGCTGGGCGAGCACCGTCTGACGGACGAGGACCGCACCTACCAGCAGGACGAGGGCGTCAAGGGACAGCGCTGCGCGGAGACATGGGTGGAGGGCGTCTTCCGCTTGGACACCGTCGAGCAGGCCGCCGCCCCCTTACCGGCGGAGCTCCGCATCCGGCGCCGCTCACGGGCCGGTGAGGCGGCGTGCTGGGAGTTCTTCGGATCGCAGCCCGCCGACAGCCGTCTGCAGGGCCTGGGTCGGCTGATGAAGAAGGACCTGACCGAACTGGTCGCCGAGTTCGGACTCGCCCCGTCGGGCACGCTGAAGGAAGACCTGCTGGCCGCGCTCACCGCACACGCCGCGACCGTCCCGCAGACCGAGCAGTGGCAGCCGCTGCCGAAAGACCTCGAGGCACGGCTGCCGCGGCTGCTGGCGTTCGGCGGCAAGGACGAGAGCCCGGACGACGCGGTGCGCACCGCGCTGAGCAGCTGCTACGAGACCCACCTGGAGGACGAGACCCTCCAGGGACAGGTCCGGGAGATCGAGAAGGAGATCACGCAGCGGCTGGAGAAGGAAGCGGACTCCCTGTGCCGGCACATCCGCCAGCACTGCCGTGAGTTCGTCGGCGTGGAGGTCAAGCCCGAGGTCTCCTTCAAGGGCGGCTTCAAGAGAGCGCCGCTGGAGGTCTCCAAGGCCGACGGCGAGCCTGTGGATCTGACCCGCTCGGGCCAGGGCAGCACCCGGCGCATCGCCCTCGCCGTGTGGGAGTGGACCAGCAGCCTCCTCGAAAGCAGTGAACTCGCCGCGACGGGGGAGCAGGACGAGCCGCAGCCCACCCAGACCATCGTCGTCTACGACGAGCCCGACACCCACCTCGACTACCGCCACCAGCGCACCGTCATGGACATCATCCGCAAGCAGTGCGCCCTGCCCCACGTCAGCGTCATCGTCGCCACCCACTCGATGAACCTCATCGACGGCGTCGACATCGCCGACGTCGTCCACCTCAAGCTCAGCGACAGCGGCCGCACCCTCGTCGAGCGCCTCGACGGCGACACCCACGACGGCAGCGACTTCCACCTCGGACAGATCGCCGCCGCGGTGGGACTGCGCAACTCCGTCCTGCTGCACGAACGCTGCTTCCTGGCAGTCGAAGGCCCCACCGAGCAGCAGTGCGTGCCCCTGCTCTTCCGCCTCTCGCAGGGACTGCCCCTGCAGGCGGCCGGCATCGCCCTGTGGGCCTGCGACAACAACGAGGGAGCACTCCACCTCGCGGGCTACCTCGTCAAGCACCATCGCACCGTCATGCTGATGGTCGACGCCGACAGCCGCGCAAATAAGCACTTCAAAACCGAGAAACTCATCAAAGCCGGTCTCGACCTCACCAAGCAGGTCTCGTACGTCGGCGAGAGCCAGGGCTACAACGAACTGGAAGAGCTCTTCAGCGACCTCCAGTGGGCAGCCGCCGCCAACGCCCACTGGCCCCGCCCCGAGGGCCAGCCCTGGAGCGCCGACGACTTCAGCGAGCACCGGGGCGGCAAGTTCAGCGAGCGCATCCTCTACATGATCAAACAGCAGGCCGCAGAGAGCAGCCCCAACGGCAAGGCCGACATGCTCTACGCACTGGTGTCCATGCTTACCACCCCCGAAGAGGTCCCCCAGCAGCTACGGGACATCTTCACCGAGGTGCAGGCCCTCGCCTGCTGACCTGCTGCTGCGTTCGCCGCTGCAGCATGCGCTCCTTGCGCTGCTCAGTGGTCGGCGCCGTCCAGGCGTGCCATCCGGCCTCCGCAGTCCATTGCCGCGCGTGCGCGCGGGCTTCGATTCCGCACCACCGGCAGCCCCCGGGCGCCACAGTGTGCTCGGTCCTGGCAGAACGCGATAACGACATCACATCCTCCTTCCCCCACTGCTTATCTTGCCTCCTGCCACTGACAATCACTCTGCGAGCCGCGTCCGGCTCCGCCACCCGGCGGCGCATACGAAGAAACCTTTCCCTTACGTGCCCCAAGCCCCCGAAACAAGACCGTTTATCGGGAAAACCGCCCGTAGCTCCCACCACTCTGGTTACGGTCTGGGCCCATGAGGTTCCTGCATACCTCGGACTGGCATCTCGGCTGCCGGTTCCACGGGGAAGATCTGATCGACCACCAGCGCAAGGTCCTGGACCACATCTGCGCCACCGCCCGCACCCAGAAGGTGGACGCCCTGCTGATCGCGGGCGACATCTACGACCGTGCCATTCCGAGCCTGGACGCGGTACGTCTGTTCGACCGGGCTCTGCACCAGCTTGCCGACCTTGGTATCCCCACCGTCATGATCAGCGGGAACCACGACTCGGCCCACCGTCTCGGTACTGGCTCCGGCCTGTACGCCAAATCCGGCGTTCACCTGCGCACCGACCCCGCCGACGCTGCCCGCCCCGTCCTCCTCGACGACGAGCACGGTCCCGTCGCCGTCTACGGAGTGCCCTACCTCGAGCCCGCCCTGGTACGCACACAGTTGGACGCAGAGACAGCCTCCCACCAGGCCGTTCTCACCTCGGCACTGGACCGCATCCGGACTGACCTCGCCACCCGTCCGGGCGCCCGCTCCGTCGTCCTCGCCCACGCCTTCATTACCGGTGCCACCACCAGCAAAAGCGAACGCGACATCAGCGTCGGCGGAGTCGCCCACGCCGGCGCCGACCTCTTCGACGGCATCGACTACACCGCCCTGGGCCATCTGCACCGCCCGCAGAGCGTCAACGACCGCATCCACTACAGCGGCTCCCCACTGGCCTACTCCTTCTCCGAGGCCAACCACACCAAATCGATCACCCTGGCCGACCTGCCGGCCGCCGGAGCCCCCACGATCACCCGCCACAACATCCCGGCCGACCTCCATCTGCCGCTGGCCCGGTTGACCGGCCGCATCGAGGATCTGCTGACCGACCCCGCGCACGAAGCTCTCAGCGAAGCCTGGCTGCAGGTCACCCTCACCGACACCGCCCTGCCGTACGAGGCGATGGCACGACTCAGACAGCGCTTCTCCAAGACGCTGGACATGCGGCACGTACCCGCTGGCATCCCGGCACAGGCCACCGACAGCCCCACCTACCGCGAACGGGTACGCGGCCGCGGCGACCTCGACATCGCCCACGACTTCATCACCGCCGTGCGCGGCACCCCACCCACCACCGCAGAGGCAGGCCTCCTGCAAGAGGCCGTCGACGACATGCGCGTGCGCGCCCAGGAGAAGGAAACCGTCTGACATGCGTCTGCACTCCCTGCGCCTGCAGGCCTTCGGCCCCTTCGCCCGCCGGCACACCGTCGACTTCGACGCCCTGTCCGCCGACGGCCTGTTCCTCCTGCACGGCGACACCGGCGCCGGCAAGAGCACCCTGTTCGCCGCCATCTGCTTCGCCCTGTATGGCCTGCCGCCTCACGAACGCAACATGCGGCTGCGCAGCGATCACGCTCCCGCGGACCTGCTGACCGAAGTGACCCTGGAATTAACCCTGGCCGGCAAGCGCCTGCAGATCCGCAGGATCCCCGCCCAGAAGCGACCCCACCTGCGCAACAGCGCAGAACTCGTCGACCAGAAGGCCGAAACCCACCTGCACCAGTGGGTCCTCGACGAACACGGACACGGCCGGTGGGAAGGCGTCATCAAGTCCCACAGGGAAGCCGCAGAAGAGATCAAGTCCCTCCTGCGCCTGACCCGGCAGCAGTTCTGCCAGGTCGTCCTACTCCCGCAGAACGAGTTCACCAAGTTCCTGCGTGCCGACGCATCTGAACGCCGCATCCTGCTTGGCACCCTCTTCGGCACCCGCCGCTTCGGCCTCATCGAAGAATTCCTCGCCAACCGCAAAACCCTCACCGCGAAGACGCGCGACGAGGCCCGCGCCGACGTCCTGCGCCTGGCCGAACGCATCAAGCAGGCAGCCGGCGACGACCTCGAACCCGCCCAGAACGCCCCCCGGGCCGACGACCCCGCCACCCTCACCGCACCCGCCCGCGCGTGGGCCAGCGCCCTGCACCACCAAGCCCTCACCCGCCAGTACGCCGCCGACGCCGCCACCGAGACCGCCGAGCAGCAGCTGGCGCAAGCCCGCCTGACAGAACAGGCCGTCCGCGACCTCCACCGTCTCCAGCAGGCCCACCGCACCACCGCACACGAGCTCGACCTGCTCCACGAGGAGGCCACCCGCCACGACCTCCTTGCCGAACGCCGCGACCGCGCTGTGAAAGCCCAGCAACTGCAATCCGTCCTGGAGACCGCGCACACCGCCGACCGCGAGCACACCCGTGCCCTGGACGAGGACAGCCGCGCCCGCGCCCTGCTGCCGCCCGAACACACATCCCTCGACGCCGCTGGCCTCACTCACGCCGCGCAGCAGCTGCACGCCGACACCGGCGCTGTCCAGGCGCTGCTGCCCGACGAGGCCACCCTCCAGCGCCACACGGCAGAACTGGCCGCACTCGACCGCGAGCGCCAGCAGCTCACCGAAACCCTCACCGACGCCCAGCAATGGCTCAACGCCCTTCCACAACGCCGCGCCGACCTTGCCGCACGTCTGGAAGCCGCCCGCAGCGCGCAGGAAACCAGCCGCGAACTCACCCCCACCCTCAACCTCGTTGAAAAGCAGCTGGAAGCCGCCAGGCGCCGTGACGCCCTCGACCAGCAGATCAGCGTCGCCCACAAAGTCCTCAGCCAGGCCGAGAAGGACTCCGAGCAAGCCGCGAAAACGTACATCGACATCCGACGCCGCCGCACGGACGGCATCGTCGCCGAACTCGCCGACCGGCTCGTCGACGGCGAAGACTGCCCCGTATGCGGTTCCCCCACCCACCCCGCACCCGCCACTGCCCAGCCAGGCCAGCCCACCGCCGCCGACGAACAGGCCGCCGAAGCAGCCCACACCCGCGCCCAGCAGAGTGAGAACAACGCCAAAGAGGCCCTGGCCCACCTGAACGAACAGGCCGCCACGGCACGCGGTGAAGCCGGCGGCGACACCCCCCTCGCCGACCTCACCGCCCACCGCACCGCCCTCGAACAACACCTCGCCGACGCCCTCTCCCAGGCATCCGACGCCGGACCGGCCAGCGAACAACTCGCCCTTCTGGAAAAGGAACAGGCCGAAACCGAGCACACCCGCAACACCGCCACCGCACGCCTGGGCGCCGCCGACGCAACCTACGACAGCCTGCACACGCAGCGCGAAGAGCTCACCCACCGCCTCGCCACCGCCCTCAACGGGCACGCCACAGTCGCCGACCGCATCACCGCCCTCACCCAGCACGCCAGCCGCCTCGAGGCCGCCGCCGCGTGCGCCGCCACCGTGACAACAACCGCCACAGACCGCTACAGCGCCGCCGCTCTCGCCGAGCAGGCAGCCCACGCGGCAGGCTTCACCTCCCCGGCCGAAGCCTCGGCCGCCCGCCTGCCCGACGACGAACTCACCGCGATCGACAAAGAGATCACCCACTGGCGTGAACAGCGCCTCGTACTGACCGCCCGGCTCGCCGAACCCGAACTGCAGGCAGCCATCACCCAGCCACCCGCCGACCTCGAGCACGCCGTCACCGAACTGAACACCGCCACCACAACCCACACCCGCACGGCAGCCCTCGCCACCCAGGCCGCCGACCGGACAACCACCCTGGCCGCCCTCACCGCTCAGCTGGACACCCAGATCCAGCGCCTGGAACCCCTCGAGGACGCCTACCGCATCGTCGATCACCTCCACGGCCTCATCAGCGGCAGCTCCCCCAGCAACCAGCTCCGCATGCAACTGGAGTCCTACGTCCTGGCAGCCCGTCTCGAAGACGTCGTCGACGCCGCCAACACCCGCCTGTCACGCATGTCCCACCACCGCTTCACCCTCGTCCACTCCGACGACAGAGCTGCCCGAGGCGCCAAATCGGGCCTGGACCTCAAGGTCCTCGACGCCTGGAGCGGACACAAACGCCACACGGACACCCTCTCCGGGGGCGAATCCTTCTACGTCTCCCTGGCCCTCGCCCTGGGCCTGGCCGACATCGTCACCGCCGAAGCCGGCGGCCAGGCACTGGACACCCTCTTCATCGACGAAGGCTTCGGCACCCTCGACGAAGACACCCTCCACCAAGTCCTCGACGTCCTGGACTCCCTACGCGCCCACGACCGCACCGTCGGACTCATCAGCCACGTCCCCGAACTCCGCCGCCGCATCACCCAACGCCTGCACATCTCCAAGAACATCGACGGCTCCACCCTCACCCACCTGACCGAAGCGGCCGAATGACCCCACGACGGACGCCGGACCCGCCCTCGCCGACGAAACGCAAGCCCCAGGCGCGCACACTCACTGATCTTCAACCTGCGGTCGGCCCAAGGCGTAGCCACAACCGCCGGGGCTGCCTGTACCCCTCTCGGCCCGCCGAGAAAGGCAGCCCCACAGCGCTCCCGCGTCGAAAGCCGCCCATCCCTGAAGGCATCCGACCTGCCTCCCAGAAGGAGCGCATCGAACACGTACTGCTTCATGCCATTTCTGCATGTGATCGAAGTGACGGAAACAGAGCACTGCGGTGCATGAGCACCTGCATCGGCCACCGCAGCCGTACCAGAACACGCCAGTCCAGTCCGCATGACAGGAGTTTCCGCAGATCCGAGAACCACTGTCCCGCATGTTCGAACACCGCCGGACCCGTGACCGCGTCACGGCGCGTTTTCGAGGCACTGCCAAGGCCTCCGCTGATCAAACCGGCGGATTTGTCAGTGCCCGCTGCTACACCAATTCCCAGAGATCAGACCGCAGTTGGCGGCCTGACGACACGGAGGAGGAAGCAGTGGCGAAGCCGCCCGAGGGCTACTACAAGGTGCGAAGTCATTACCGACGCAAACCCCGCCCCAGCGCGAAGAAACTGAGCGGCTGGTCGATCGCAGGGCTGATCGCGGTGGTGTGGCTATGGAGCCAGTTCATCGGCTTCGGAGAGGCCTCCCCGACAACACCGCAAACCCCTACACCATCAGTGTCAGCGAGCGTGGGCCACTGATGCCCCGCCGCGCGCCCCGGCTACGCCCACCCCGCGGCGGCAGGGAGCAGGCCGCCGCCGCGGCCGTCGCCTGCGCCGCACTCTGGCTGCTGGCCAAGATCGCCATAGCCACATGGCAGGCAGCCGTCCGCATCTGGCCATGGCTCGCCGTCCTCGCGGCTCTCGCCCTCGGCTACGCAGCCTGGCGGTTCATCCGTGAACTGCAGGCCCGGAAGGTGCGGGCCCAGACGCTGGCCCGGCTCCGGATCACGCTCGCGCAACTCGACGCCATGGACGACCGGGCCTTCGAGTTCGCCCTACGTGACCTGCTCCTCCGGGACGGCTGGAACGCACGGCAGGTCGGCCGACAAGGAGACCAGGCCGCAGACGTCATCGGCGAAGACCGCCAACGCGGCAGAATCGTCCTGCAGGCCAAGCACACGACCGTCGCCGGCAAGGTCGGCTCCCCAGTGATGTACCAGGTCAAAGGCACCGCAGGCCCCGCGCACGGAGCTGATATCGCAGTCGTGGTCACCAACGGCTCCTTCACCCGGGACGCCAAAACATGGGGCGAACGCCACCAAGTGCACTGGATCGACCGGGACCGCCTGCGCCGGTGGGCCGAACACGGCACGCCCCTGCAAGACCTTCTGCGCCTGCCCACGCCACGCAAGACAGCCTTCCGCCGGGCTGCCTGAAACCAAGCGGAGAAAGCCCGAGCCCCGAGCCGTCGCCCCCTATCCGCATCCGACAACACTGATTATGGGGCGCGCATGGGCTCGCAGCGCGCCCCCGCCAGAGCAGAGACACTGCGCCGCACCCCTGCTGTACGCGAGAATGAACGCGAGTCAGCCCCTCCTGCATGCCGAGGAAACGCGCGATGACCGCCAGTCCCACCGCAACAGAACACCCCGGGCGTCTGGTCCTGCGCACAGACCAGCAGGAGGGCCTCGCCAACACGGTTCGCCACCTGCGCCGCCCGCGCACCCGCGGGCACGCCGTCTCGGCCTGCGGCACCGGCAAGACCCTCTTCGCACTGCGCGTAGCCGAGGAACTCGGCGTGCGGCACCTGGCAGTGGCGGTGCCCAGCCTGGACCTGGTCGCACAGTGGGCAGCGGCCGCCCGCGCAGACGGCCGCCGCGAGCCGATGATCACCGTCTCCTCGCTACGCGCCGCCTCCCACCCGTTGCTCGCCGAGGCCGAGGTCGACTCGGCCAACGCGGGGGAGTACCTGGCCTACTGGCTCGGCCGCCACCCCAAAGCGACGGTCTTCTTCACCTACGACTCGCTGTCCAAGATCGAAGAGGCCCAGCACTCCGCGATCTTCCCCGCCCCCCTCTTCGGCCTGCTGGTCGTGGACGAAGCCCACGCCACGGCTGGCACCTGGGAGAAGAACTGGACTGCGCTGCACGACAACGAGCGCATCCCTGCCGAGCGCCGCCTCTACCTCACCGCCACCCCCTATGTGTGGGACGCCCCCCGCCTGACCGAGCCGCCCACCACCAGAGCGCAACCCAAGCGCACCACCGCCACCGCACCCGCCTGGGACGACCCAGCCCTGCTGGCGACCATGGACCAGCCGCAGATCTTCGGCCCCCGCCTGCACACCTACTCCCACGCCGACGCCATCGATGACGGTGTCCTCGCCGACTACCAGCTCGTCGTCCCCACCGTCACCGACACTGAACTGCACAACGCGCTCACCGATCTTGAAGCCGGGCCCACCGCGCGCCGCACCACCGCCCTGCACTTGGCCATCCTCAAAGCCATGCGCGAGCAGGACCTGCGGCACGTGTTCGTCTACTTCCAGCAGATCGCCGACGCCGCCGACTTCGCCCGCCAGTTCGCCCACACCCTGCGCACCCTCCCCAACGAACTGCGCCCCGACTGGGCGGACGACGTCGTCGTGCAGTCCATCGACGGCACCCACAGCCCCCACCGGCGCGCCGACACCATCTCCCGCTTCAGCAACGCCGAGCGAGGCGTGCTGGCCAACGCCAAGGTCCTAGGCGAAGGCGTCGACCTGCCGGCCGTCGACGCCGTCGTCTTCGCCGACCGCACCGCCAGCGTCCGCCGCATCGTCCAAGCGCTCGGCCGCGCCCTGCGCAAACCACCCACCCTCAAGACGAAGACAGCCAGCCTCGTCATCCCCGCCTACATCCCGCCCGGCACCGACCCCACCGACCTCCTCGGCACCCCCTACGAAGCCCTCTGGCTGGTCACCGCCGCCCTGCGCCACCACGACCAGACCATCGCCGCCCGCGCCCCCCGGGCCAAGAACCAGCATCCCGCCCGCGACTCCCACACCTACATCACCCGCCGCTTCCGCTTCGACCACACCCTCGACCCCACCGCGATCGCCCGCGCCCTCGACCTGGTGGTGTGGCCCGCCAGCGGCGCCGTCCTGTCTGCTCCCCGCCGCGCTGGCCTAGCCGCCGCCATCCGCTACCAAAGCGAACACAGCCACCTGCGCGTGAGCGCCGACTACGAGGACGCTTACGGCTACCGGCTGGGGCAATTCATCACCGGCCAACGCTCCGCCTACCAGGCAGGCGCCCTCGATCCGGCATGGATCGCCGAGCTCGAGGATCTCGGCATGATCTGGGACGACCACGAGGCCACCTGGCAAGGCCACCTGGCCACCGTCGAGGCCTTCCACGCCGAACACGGCCACCTTGCCATCCCCACCCAACTACCCGGCGGCCAGTTCCTTGCCGACCAGCGCGCCCTAGCCCGAAAGGACCGCCTCACCCTCGACCGCGACAACCAGCTCACAGCCCTCGACCCAGACTGGAAACTCCCCTACGGCCCCGACTGGCATCGCAAGTACCATCTGCTGCGCCGCCACCTGGAAGCCGGCAACCACCCCAGCACGCTGCGCCGCGACACGGTCATCCACGGAGTGAAGGCGGGCAGCTGGCTACACCGCCAGCTCACCAACTGGCCCGACCTCGACCCCGGCCAGCGCGACCTGCTCGCCCGCATGGGAATCACCCCCGACCGCGCCCTCCTGGAACAGAAACACGCCGCGGGCAGGCCGAGCACATCGCGGCGGCGCACGTTCGCGCAAACCACCGAGATCCTCGGGCTCTTCGTGGCACGGTGGGGACGCACCCCCGGCGCCCGGGAGTGGATCGAGGTGGACGGCGACCGTGTCATGATCGGTCCCTGGCTCGCCAAGGTCCGCACCAAGCTGACCAATGATCAACTCCCCTCAGAGCAAGAAGAGTTGGTGTCCGCTACCCTTGCCGAGCACGGCATCGATCTGGTCCGTGCTCCTGGGACCATCGGACCATCAAGCGGCTGAGGTTTGGCCGCTGAGCTCAGTGCGACAGCAGACGCGTTCGCCCGCTCCAGGGTCCCATTCTCCAGTGAGCGGGGGAGTGGCAGAACTCGAATACTCCAAAGTTTTGGAGACAAGGAAGCAGCGGCACACAGGATTGGCACGGCTCGACGTTCTAGTCGTAACTGACGAGCCGTCACCAAGCACCCAGTCGGGTAGGTCAACGCCCGCCGCCCCCTGCTGCTAGCTGAATTAACCTGCACCCCAGTCATGTTGGACTTGAAAAGCGAAGGCGAGTCGGGGAGGAGGCACGATCGCGGAGCGATCGGGACACCGCACCGACGACCCAACTCGATCCGCGGAGCGGATCCGGTCCCGGAGGGACCGAGCCCAGCACCCGCGGAGCGGGTGCTGAACCGACGCGTAGCGTCGGCGCGTCGTTCCTGCGGAGCAGGACGCGCG